>NZ_MVFY01000019.1 GCF_002042885.1 Citrobacter portucalensis | reverse complement strand
GGTGTGATCATTTCTGTAAAATTTAAAGGTATTATCGATAGGGTTATCCATTATATCGTAAATCCTGGCTCTGAAGGTAAAGTTTTTAATTCAAAGATTTATCCAAGAATTTTTTCTTTCAGTGGACTAGAAGAGGACGACAGTTATAAGCAGTATTTTTATGATAGACGACTTGGCTCCAATATAAATTATTTTATGACAGATTTCAGTTCTGAATCTCCTTGTGCTGACGGTCGTTACATCTCATTTGCTGCTTGTGATAATTGATTATGAGTTTGTTAAATAAAATTTTCTATAAGTTATTCGGACAAGATGTTTGGCGTATAGGTATCGTATCTTGCGACTTGTCGCTTGTTTTAGATGGGGAACTACCGAAACAGAAGGTTAAATGGCTTGAAGTTAATATTAAAAGTGATTATGAGGCAGATCCATTTATATTTAAATTTTCTGAAAAGTATTATGTTGCGTATGAGGATTTTAACTACGTTTCAGGTAATGCGAAGCTAAAATGTATTGATTTAAATGGGGATGAGTATCCGTTTTTTGATGAGATAAATAAAAGTACTGGCCATAAGTCTTTTCCATATGTATTTGAGGCCGAAGGCGGTCTATATTGTATTCCTGAGGAAGGAGATCGCAACGGTGTTTATCTATACAGGTTCAATGTTGAGTTGAACAATTTTGAATTTGTTAGGGAGATATTGTGTGATGATATGTACGTTGACTCTTTCATCCATAATGTAAATGGTATCTATTATTTATTTACTTCGACTATAAACGAACCTTTCAAACAAAGATTATTCTATTCTGATTCTCTTCTTAATGATTTTGTCGAACATAGAATGTCCCCCATTGCAAAAAATAGCAGAGTCGGGCGAAATGGTGGAGGTATGCTTTGCTGCGACGATAAGTTTTTCAGAGTATCTCAAAACTGTACTAAAACTTATGGTGGTAGTATTGTCATAAGTGAAGTATCGCATCTTAGCCCTGATGAATATAAAGAAAACGAGTTCATGGAGATTTTTCCATTATATCCTTACAACAAGGGAATTCATACCTTATCAGTAAAAGATGAATATATTGTTTTTGACGGGAAAATAGTTAAATATAGATTTAGTAACGTATTTAGAAAATTAGCTTATAAACTCAAAATTAGTTTACCGTTCAGGAATTGAGCTTTTGTCGTAGAAGATATGCGATATTCAACCTACCAAACAATAATTTTTAAGTCAAAAAGCACCATAAGTGAACCTATCTCTATTCAGTGACATTAACCTGAGTTAACATCTAGAACACATTCAAGCCGCGCATGCGTCGCGCGGTGACCACACCTGACAGGAGTATGTAATGTCCAAGCAACAGATCGGCGTCGTCGGTATGGCAGTGATGGGGCGCAACCTGGCGCTCAACATCGAAAGCCGTGGTTATACCGTCTCCATCTTCAACCGCTCCCGCGAGAAAACTGAAGAAGTTGTTGCCGAGAACCCGGGTAAGAAACTGGTTCCTTACTACACGGTGAAAGAGTTCGTCGAGTCTCTTGAAACCCCACGTCGTATCCTGTTAATGGTGAAAGCGGGTGCTGGCACCGATGCTGCCATCGATTCCCTGAAGCCGTATCTGGATAAAGGCGACATCATCATTGATGGTGGCAACACCTTCTTCCAGGACACTATCCGTCGTAACCGTGAACTGTCCGCAGAAGGTTTTAACTTTATCGGTACCGGCGTGTCCGGCGGTGAAGAGGGCGCCCTGAAAGGCCCATCTATCATGCCTGGTGGCCAGAAAGAAGCGTATGAGCTCGTTGCCCCTATCCTGACCAAGATTGCCGCCGTGGCGGAAGATGGTGAACCGTGCGTAACCTACATCGGCGCTGATGGCGCAGGTCACTATGTGAAGATGGTGCATAACGGTATTGAATACGGCGATATGCAGCTGATTGCTGAAGCCTATTCTCTGCTGAAAGGCGGTCTGAACCTGTCTAACGAAGAACTGGCAACTACCTTCACCGAGTGGAATGAAGGCGAGCTGAGCAGCTACCTGATCGACATCACCAAAGATATCTTCACCAAAAAAGATGAAGAGGGTAAATACCTGGTTGATGTGATCCTCGACGAAGCGGCGAACAAAGGTACCGGTAAATGGACCAGCCAGAGCTCTCTGGATTTGGGCGAACCACTGTCGCTGATCACCGAGTCTGTATTCGCGCGCTACATCTCTTCTCTGAAAGACCAGCGCGTAGCGGCATCTAAAGTACTGTCCGGCCCGCAGGCTCAACGGGCTGGCGATAAAGCCGAGTTCGTTGAGAAAGTACGCCGCGCGCTGTACCTGGGCAAAATCGTCTCCTACGCGCAGGGCTTCTCTCAACTGCGTGCCGCGTCTGACGAATATAACTGGGATCTGAACTACGGTGAAATCGCGAAGATCTTCCGCGCGGGCTGCATCATTCGTGCGCAGTTCCTGCAGAAAATTACTGACGCGTATGCTGAAAACAAAGGCATTGCTAACCTGCTGCTGGCCCCGTACTTCAAAAATATCGCTGACGAATATCAACAAGCGCTGCGCGATGTAGTGGCTTATGCCGTGCAGAATGGTATTCCGGTACCGACCTTCTCTGCAGCAGTAGCCTACTACGATAGCTACCGTTCTGCGGTACTGCCGGCTAACCTGATCCAGGCCCAGCGCGACTACTTTGGTGCACATACGTATAAACGCACTGATAAAGAAGGTGTGTTCCATACCGAATGGCTGGATTAATCTGATTTAGTCTAACTGTGAATGCAGGCCCGGAGCGCTCCTCCGGGCTTTTTTATTGCCAAAAAATGGGATTCAGTCAGGTCTGATATCCGGTGTTGTAGCAAAGCACGATATACTGGTGCAATGCAGAGCCGATGCGCGACGTTGTTGGCAGCGTGTTCACCCTCAAATGTTTAACCGGAAGAAGTTACACAGCGAATGAAGATAACTATCTCAGGAACAGGTTATGTTGGTTTGTCGAACGGTATTCTGATTGCCCAGCACCATGAAGTGGTCGCTCTGGATATCGTTCCGACGAAGGTCGAGATGCTGAATCAGAAAAAATCGCCGATCGTTGATAGAGAGATCGAAGAATATCTGGCGACAAAACATCTGAATTTCCGTGCAACGACCGATAAGTATGATGCTTACCGCGATGCGGACTACGTCATCATCGCGACACCGACTGATTACGATCCGAAAACGAACTACTTTAACACCTCCAGCGTCGAGTCAGTGATCCGCGATGTGGTCGAAATCAACCCAAATGCGGTGATGGTAATTAAATCAACGATTCCGGTTGGCTTTACGAACTCCATTAAAGAACAGTTAGGTATTGACAATATTTTCTTTTCGCCAGAATTCCTGCGTGAAGGTCGTGCACTGTACGACAACCTGCATCCGTCCCGTATCGTTATTGGTGAACGCTCTGAACGCGCCGAGCGGTTTGCTGCGTTGTTGCAGGAAGGTGCGGTTAAAAAAGACATTCCGACGCTGTTTACTGACTCGACTGAAGCCGAAGCCATAAAGTTATTTGCTAACACCTATCTGGCGTTACGTGTGGCTTACTTTAACGAGCTGGATAGCTATGCAGAAAGTCTTGGCTTGAACTCACGGCAGATTATTGAAGGTGTGTGCCTGGATCCGCGTATCGGCAATCACTACAACAACCCGTCATTCGGCTATGGTGGCTACTGTCTGCCGAAAGATACTAAGCAATTACTGGCGAACTACGCGTCTGTGCCGAATAACATTATTGGCGCGATCGTTGATGCGAACCGTACGCGTAAGGACTTCATCGCAGATTCTATTCTTGCGCGTAAGCCTAAGGTAGTTGGCGTGTACCGTTTGATCATGAAAAGTGGTTCCGATAATTTCCGGGCATCATCGATTCAGGGCATCATGAAGCGCATTAAGGCAAAAGGTGTGCCCGTTATTATCTATGAACCGGTCATGGAAGAGGATGAATTTTTCCATTCCCGAGTTGTGCGTGATCTTAATGCGTTCAAAAATGAAGCGGATATTATTATTTCTAACCGCATGACGTCAGAATTAGCTGATGTTGCCGATAAAGTGTATACCCGCGATTTGTTTGGTAGTGATTAATCTCGTCTCCATAAAAAAGGCCTTATATAAGGCCTTTTTTATTTTAATCAGGTCAGTAATTAAACTTTGTAGAAATCACGGTACCAGTCAACAAAGTTCTTCACCCCATCATTTACCGTGGTTTCAGGTTTAAAACCAATAACATCATACAGTGCTTTAGTGTCTGCGCTGGTTTCCAGTACATCACCTGGCTGTAGCGGAAGCATATTTTTCTTTGCTTCAATACTCAGTGCATCTTCCAGAGCCTGGATATAGTCCATTAGCTCAACCGGTGAACTATTGCCGATATTGTAGACGCGATAGGGCGCAATGCTGGCTGCTGGCGTACCTGTTTCAACGGTCCACTGGCTGTCTGCATGTGGAATGACATCCTGCAGGCGAATGATTGCTTCTGCGATATCATCAATATAGGTAAAGTCACGCTTCATTTTGCCATAGTTATAGACGTCAATACTTTTACCTTCCAGCATCGCTTTGGTGAACTTGAACAGCGCCATATCAGGACGACCCCAAGGACCGTACACGGTGAAAAAACGCAACCCGGTTGTGGGCAATCCATACAAATGGGAATAAGTATGGGCCATCAGTTCGTTGGCTTTTTTGGTTGCTGCATACAGCGACACGGGATGATCGACGGAATCATCCGTAGAGAAAGGCATTTTGCGATTCAGGCCGTAAACTGAACTGGATGAGGCATAGAGTAAATGCTGAATTTTATGATGGCGACACCCTTCCAGTATGTTCAGAAAGCCGGTGAGATTTGAGTCTGCGTAGGCATGCGGGTTTTCGAGTGAATAACGTACACCAGCTTGTGCGGCGAGATGAATCACACGTTCAAAATGCCCGGATGCGAAGAGATCGGTCATGCCTTCGCGGTCGGCTAAATCAATTTTATGAAACTGGAAACCAGGCTGTGCCAGTAATTCCAGACGAGCTTGTTTAAGGCTGACGTCGTAGTAATCGTTCAGGTTATCAATACCGACTACTTGATGGCCAGCCTCAAGGAGGCGTTTGCTAACGTGGAAGCCGATGAAACCAGCGGCACCCGTAACCAGGTATTTCATGTTTATTCCTCTTTTTGGCTAAATAATAGCCAGACACCAACAGGTGCTACTAAAAAGTGGAATGATACCTTTAGATGGTAAAAAAGCTAATTGTTATATTATTTACGCCTACCATTTTTACTGGTTAGAAGGTAAGTATTCACGCTGTGAATTCAATAAAATGAATTGTAAAGTATAACGATTAGCGGGCATTAAACCTGTTTGTTGATGGTTTTTTGCGCATGAAGATGTTCTTTGAGTATTGACACTTTTGTTTAATCGTATCGCTATTCAGTAGTGTTTGAAATACCAATCAAAATCCTAGAAACAATTTGATTTTTTTATCATTAATCCTATGGCATTGCCTCAATTTATAGCTAAACTAATCCCAGTTTAAGTCTTTCCTTATCTAGGGTTTCTATGTCTGTAAGTGATAACAACATGTCCGGGCGCAGTCACGATCCGGAACAGATTGATCTGATTGATTTACTCATGCAGTTATGGCGTGGGAAAGTAACGATTATTATCTGCATTGTTGTGGCAATAGCGCTGGCAGTAGGCTATTTGGCGGTGGCTAAGGAAAAATGGACCTCGACAGCTATCGTTACACAACCCGATGCGGGTCAGCTTGCCAGCTACAATAATGCTTTGGATGTACTATTTGGGGCTAACGCACCCAAAGTGACAGATGTTCAGGCGAGTTTTATCGGGCGTTTTAGTTCGGCATTTTCTGCATTGGCGGAAACGTTAGATAACCAGCAAGAACCGGAAAAACTATCAATTGATGCTGCGGTTAAAGGTCAGGCTCTGCCGTTAAAGGTTTCTTACACCGGTAAAACCTCTGAAGAGGCACAAAAAACGTTGGCGCAGTATATTCAACAAGTTGATGAAAGTGTTGCGAAAGAGCTTAATACTGACTTGTCAATGAGTCTGGAAACGCGACTGGCTGATTTGCAAAAATCTCTTGCAGCGCAGGAAGCAGTTGCGAAAGAGCAGAAAACCCTGCGTATCGCGCAGATGACTCAAGCACTTAAGGTTGCGCAACAGTCTAATATTAAGCTACCGCAGGTACAGCAGGTTGATCAAGTATCTCAGGATACTATGTTTATGCTGGGTAGTGAGGCACTTTCCTCAATGGTTGAGAACGAAGCTACGCGTCCTTTGACGTTTTCTGATCAATACTATCAAACGCGTCAGAACCTGCTGGCGGTGCAGGCATTACAAGTGGCGCCTGACAGCGTACACGCCTACCGCTATGTGATGAAACCAACGTTACCGATTCGTCGTGACAGCCCGAAAAAAGCGATTACCCTCGTGCTGGCGGTTCTGCTCGGTGGGATGATTGGTGCAGGCGTAGTGCTGGGGCGAAATGCTCTGCGTGGTTACAAAGCCAAAGCTGAGTAAGTCTAAAGCTGACAACAAAAACCGGGCTCTGCCCGGTTTTTTTACGTCTGCAACTTACTGATGACGCTTACGTAAATTCTCAATCACCGTCGTCAGATCGAGGTCCTGATCCTGCAACAAAACCAGCAGGTGATACATCAGATCAGAAGCTTCATTTGTCAGCTCAAAACGGTCGTTAACGGTCGCGGCCAGCGCGGTTTCTACGCCTTCTTCGCCCACTTTCTGCGCGATGCGTTTGGTGCCGCTGGCATACAGTTTCGCGGTGTAGGAGCTGGCTGGGTCAGCGGTTTTACGTTCGGCCAGCAGTTGCTCAAGCTGATACAGGAACAGCCACTGGTGGCTGGCGTCACCAAAGCAGCTTGAGGTGCCTTTATGGCAGGTTGGGCCAATCGGGTTAACCAGCACCAGCAGGGTGTCGTTGTCGCAGTCAGGCGCAATGTTCACCACATTCAGGAAGTGACCGGAGGTTTCTCCTTTGGTCCACAGGCGCTGCTTGGTCCGTGAGAAAAAGGTCACTTTGCCGCTTTCGAGCGTTTTATCCAGCGCCTCCGGGTTCATATACCCCAGCATCAGCACTTCACCGGAAACCGCATGCTGCACGATGACTGGCATCAGTCCGTCGGTTTTTTCCCAGTCCAGTTCGCGGCATTGTTGCTTCGTTAACATATCCTGATCTCCACGCCCTGTGTTGCCAGGTACGCTTTTAATTCGCCAATATTGATAATTTGTTTGTGGAAGACGGAGGCGGCAAGCGCGCCGTCAACGTCGGCATCCCGGAAGGCTTCGAGGAAGTGTTCCATGGTGCCCGCGCCACCGGAGGCAATCAGCGGTACGTGGCAAACATCACGCACTTTTTTCAGTTGTTCCAGGTCATAACCGTTACGTACGCCGTCCTGGTTCATCATGTTCAGGACGATTTCGCCCGCGCCGCGTTTTTGGACTTCCTGCACCCAGTCCAGTGTTTCCCACTGAGTGACGCGGGTACGGCTTTCATCTCCGGTATACTGATTTACATGATATTTGCCGGTGTCGGCGTCATACCAGGTATCAATGCCCACCACGATGCACTGCACGCCAAAGCGATCCGCCAGACGGGTGATAAGTTCCGGTTCGGCCAGCGCCGGGGAGTTGATGGAGATTTTGTCCGCCCCGAAGGAGAGAATGCGCGCCGCATCGTCGATGGATTTAATGCCACCGGCAACACAGAACGGAATATCGATCACTTCCGCTACGCGTGATACCCAGCTTTTATCCACTACGCGTCCATCGCTGGAAGCGGTGATATCGTAGAACACCAGTTCATCTGCGCCTTCATCGGCATAGCGTTTTGCCAGCGGGACAATGTCGCCAATAATCTCGTGATTGCGGAACTGGACGCCTTTTACCACCTGCCCATCACGGACGTCCAGACAAGGAATTATGCGTTTTGCCAGCATTGAATGGCCTCCTCAACGGTGAACTTACCTTCCAGCAGGGCTCGTCCGACGATCACGCCACGAACACCAGTCCCGCGCAGGGCCGCTACGTCCTCGATTCCGCCAATGCCGCCAGATGACTGAAACGCCACCTGCGGGTATTTGGCGCACACTTCTTCATACAGTACGACGTTTGAACCTGCCAGCGTACCGTCGCGGGAGATATCGGTGCACAGCACGTGCTTCAGGCCGACGGGTAAATAGGTCTCAACCAGTTCTTCCAGTGAAACCCCTGAATCTTCCTGCCAGCCACTGACCGCAACCTGTTTATTCCCGTGCTCGTCAATACGAACGTCCAGCGCCAGTACCAGCGCATCGGCACCAAAACGGGCAAACCAGCTCTTGACTATCTCGGGGGATTTTACCGCCGTCGAACCCACCACCACGCGCGCCACACCTGCGTCAAGTAGCGCCGCCACGTCTGCTTCCGTACGCACGCCGCCGCCAACCTGTACCGGAACATTGACGCCAGCGACCAGCGTTTTGATCAGCGGGATCTGGCGCTGCGCCGGATCTTTCGCGCCGGTTAAATCAACCAGGTGCAGTACTTCAGCACCCTGGGCTGCATAATCCTGCAAACGGGGGAGAGGATCGTTGCCGTAATCACGTTGCTTAGCGTAATCGCCCTGATGAAGACGCACCACCGTGCCGTCGATTAAATCTAATGCCGGAATAATCATTACATCTCCAGAAAGTTTTTCAGCAACTGTGCCCCAGCCGCGCCCGAACGTTCCGGGTGAAACTGTACGCCAAAGAAATTGTCCTTTTGTACTGCCGCGGTAAACGGTTCGCCGTAATTGCACTGGGCGATGGTCCACGGGTTTACCGGCATAGCGTAGCTGTGTACAAAGTAGAAATAGGCGCCATCTTCAATGCCCTGGAACAGACGATTTCCCGCCTGCGGATACACGCGATTCCAGCCCATATGCGGAAGCGGCAGACCGAAATCGGTCATCTTCGGGACGTCCTGCTCAATAATGCCCAGTAGGGAGACGCCGTTACTCTCTTCGCTGCGGCGGCCCAGCAGTTGCATACCTAAACAGATCCCCAGTACCGGTTGAGTACAGGCTTTAATCAGTTCAATCAGTTCGCGCTCGTGCAACTGGTCCATAGCCGCCTGCGCGGTGCCTACGCCCGGCAGAAATAGTTTATCGGCGCGCAGCACCACGTCCGGGTCACGACTGACAACAGGATCGTATCCGTGGCGTGCGACGGCGGATTTTACCGAATGCAGGTTGGCGCAACCGGTGTCCAGAATCACCACGTTCATTACAGCACTCCTTTTGAGGAGGGCAGCGTGTCGCCTTCTACACGAATCGCCTGACGCAGCGTACGGCCAAAGGCTTTAAACAGGCTCTCCACACGGTGGTGGTCATTTTTGCCTTTGGTTTTCAGGTGCAGGGTGACGCCCATAGTGTAAGAAAGTGAACGGAAGAAGTGTTCGATCATCTCCGTGCTCAGATCGCCAACGCGCTGGTAGGTAAACTCCGCGCGGTACTCCAGGTGTGGACGGCCGGAGATATCCAGCGCGCAACGTGCCAGACACTCATCCATCGGCAGCACAAAACCAAAACGGTTGATGCCGCGTTTATCGCCTAACGCCAGCTTTAAGGCTTCGCCCAGCGCCAGACCGGTATCTTCAACGGTGTGGTGATCGTCTATATACAGATCGCCCTTGACGGCAATCTCCATGCGAAAACCGCCGTGAGTGGCGATTTGATCCAGCATGTGGTCAAAGAAGCCAACGCCGGTATTAATTTTGCTGCGGCCTTCGCGGTCCAGCCAGACTTTGACGTCAATCTGTGTTTCTTTAGTGTTACGCTCAACGTGTGCGTAGCGGTCACGTTTGGTCAACTGCTCGCCGATCATCGCCCAGTTCAGGGTATCGCGATGGTAACGCAATCCGCTAATGCCCATGTTTTCCGCGAGCTGAATATCGGTTACCCGATCGCCAATGACGTAGCTGTTCGCCATATCCATGGCCTGTTCAACCAGATACTGTTCAACCAGCTTCACTTTTGGCTTACGGCAATCGCACTCGTCCGCTGGCAGGTGCGGGCAAATCAGTACCTCATCAAACGTCACGCCCTGAGAGGTGAAAATTTGCATCATCAGGTTATGCGGACCGTCAAAATCAGCCTGTGGGAAACTCTGGGTTCCGAGTCCATCCTGGTTAGTGATCATAACCAGCTTAAAACCTGCTTTTTGCAGTTTCAGCAAAACGGGAACAACTTCCGGCTCGAAGGCGAGTTTGTCAAAGCGATCGACCTGAAAGTCACTTGGCGGTTCGGAAATCAGGGTTCCATCACGGTCAATAAAAAGATACTTCTGGCTCATACTTGCTCCGCACGTAAGGCGTCAATGACGCGCTGGCTCTCTTCACGGGTTCCGACAGTAATTCGCAGGCAGCCGCTTAACGAAGGTTGTTTATTCTGATCTCGTAAGATAATGCCCTGATCCCACAAAGATTTAAATACGCTGCTGGAGGCGGTGAAGCGCGCCAGAACATAGTTGGTTTCAGAATCGAATACCTGCTCTACACAGCGAATTGTTTTCAGGTTATCTACCAGATACTGACGTTCTTGCAGGATCTGCTCTACGCGTTTACGCATGGCGGAAATCCCTTGCGGCGTCAGCGCCTGGGCGGCGATATCTGCCACCGGCGTAGAGAGTGGGTAAGGGGCAATCACTTTTAACAGCAGATTGATAACCTCTTCATTCGCCAGCGTAAACCCGCAGCGTAAACCGGCGAGCGCAAACGCTTTGGACAACGTGCGTAATATCACCAGATGCGGATACTCAGACAGCCAGCCTGCCAGCGTGGCCTGCGGGCAAAACTCAATATAGGCCTCATCAGCGACCACAATAGCTTTACCCTGCGTCATGTCGAGCAGTGAACGCAGATCCTGCGGGTTAATCAGCTGGCCGGTTGGGTTATTAGGGCTGCATACGTAGACTACCTTCACGCCATCAAGCTTGTCCGCGATGCCTTGCAAATCCAGTTGCCAGTCGTCGAGTGTTGGAACGGTGCGGCACTCAACGCCAATCGTTTCGGCGCTGACGCTGTACATGCCATAAGTCGGCGGGCAGTACAGAATCGCATCTTTACCGGGTTCGCAAAACGCGCGCACCAGCAGTTCGATCCCTTCATCTGCGCCGCGGCTGACCAGCACCTGCTCCGGTTTGACGCCAGCATACTGCGCGTAATTCTCAATCACCGCTTTCGGCTGACACTCCGGGTAGCGGTTCAGCGTTTGCTGAGTGAGCTGGAACTCAACGGCGGTGGGGTATTCATTCGCGTTGAGCCAGACATCGCCGTTACCGCCGAGACGACGGGCAGACTGATAGGGCGTTAATTCGCGAACATTCTTACGGGCTAAATCAGTGACGCTGAGAAAGTTGTCAGTGCTCATGCTTGCTCCTTCAGGGCGTTAACGCGCAGGGTGACGGCATTTTTGTGGGCAGTCAGTCGTTCAGCAGCGGCCAGTGTTTCAATGGTTGAGGCCAGGGCAGAGAAACCTTGTGGGGTTAATTCCTGTATGGTCATCCGTTTTTGGAAATCAGCCAGCCCAAGGCTTGAGCAGGTCGCGGTATAGCCGTAGGTCGGAAGAACGTGGTTGGTGCCAGAAGCATAGTCGCCTGCGGATTCCGGCGACCAGTCGCCGAGGAACACCGAACCGGCGCTGGTGATCTCATCAACCAGTTCACGCGCGTTGCGGGTCTGAATAATCAGGTGTTCCGGACCGTAGGCGTTAGATATTTCAACGCACTGCGCCAGATCTTTCGCCACGATTAAGCGGCTGGCGGAGAGTGCCTGACGTGCGGTCTCAGCGCGGGAAAGCTCAGCAAGCTGGCGTTCAACGGCTTTGGCAACGCCTTCGGCAAGCGTAGCGTCTGGCGTCAGAAGGATAACCTGCGAGTCGGGGCCGTGTTCTGCCTGAGATAGCAGGTCAGAGGCAACAAAGTCCGGCGTCGCACCGCTGTCGGCGATAACCAGCACTTCGGACGGGCCAGCAGGCATGTCGATGGCCGCGCCGTCAAGACGCTGGCTGACCTGGCGTTTGGCTTCGGTCACATACGCATTGCCCGGCCCGAAGATTTTATCGACCTTAGGAATAGATTCGGTGCCCAGCGCCAGCGCGGCAATGGCTTGCGCACCGCCCACATTAAACACCTCTTTTACGCCACACAACTGCGCGGCGTAGAGGATTTCATCGGCAATTGGCGGCGGTGAGCACAGCACCACTTTTTTGCAACCGGCGATGCGCGCCGGGGTCGCCAGCATTAATACGGTGGAAAACAGCGGTGCCGAACCTCCAGGAATATACAGGCCCACGGAAGCGATAGGGCGGGTAACCTGCTGGCAGCGTACGCCCGGCTGGGTTTCGATATCCACCGGCGGTAGAATTTGCGCGCTGTGGAAAGTATCAATATTACGCACCGCCGCCTGCATGGCTTGTTTCAGTTCGTCGCTCAGGCGACTGCTGGCTTGCTGGATTTCTTCCTCGGTCACGCGCAGCGCGCCAACCTCGGTTTTATCGAACTTTGCGCTGTATTCACGCAGCGCCCGGTCGCCGTTATTTTTGACGTTCTCAAGGATCTCGGCCACCGTACGGCTGATGCTATCAGAGGCGGAAATCGCCGGGCGCATCAGCAGTTCGCGCTGCTGCTCAGGGCTATAGCTATTCCAGTCAATCAGGGTATTGAAGCTCATGGTCGTTACTCCATCATCGGGTGTTGCCGGATGGCGGCGCTGCCTTATCCGGCCTACAAGACCCGTAATATCAATGATTGTGACAATTCTTGTAGGCCTGATAAGCGAAGCGCCATCAGGCATCAGATCACTCCATCATCTTCTCAATCGGCAACACCAGAATTGAGCTGGCACCGAGCGCTTTCAGTTTTTCCATTGTTTCCCAGAACAGGGTTTCGCTGCTGACCATGTGCATGGCAACACGCTGCTGGTCGCCCGCCAGAGGCAGAATGGTAGGGCGCTCAGCGCCGGGCAGCAGGGCGATGACCTCGTCCAGACGCTCGCTCGGCGCGTGCATCATGATGTATTTGGATTCACGGGCCTGAATAACCCCCTGGATACGGGTTAGCAGTTTGTCGATCAGTTGTTGCTTGGCTTCGGCCATTTCGCCGTCGCGCTGAATCAGACAGGCTTTAGAGCGGTAGATCACTTCTACTTCGCGCAGACCGTTGGCTTCAAGCGTTGCGCCGGTGGACACCAGATCGCAAATCGCATCAGCCAGACCCGCACGGGGAGCAACTTCTACAGAACCGTTTAACAGACAAGATTTAAACGAAACCCCTTTCTGATCGAGATAACGTTTGAGCAGGTGTGGGTAAGAGGTCGCGATACGTTTACCGTTCAGCGCTGCCGGGCCATCCCAGGCTTCATCAACCGGGGTAGCCAGCGAGAGACGGCAGCCGCCGAAGTCCAGACGGCGCAGAGTAAAATAGCGAGGGTCTTCACCCTGTGCCCGGCGGTTGAGCAGTTCCTCTTCCAGAACGTTTTCCCCGATGATGCCGAGATCAACGACACCGTCCATCACCAGGCCCGGGATATCGTCATCACGCACGCGCAGAATATCGATCGGCATGTTCTCCGCCATCGCAATCAGGCGCTGGGTGTGAAGATTAATTTTAATGCCGCAACGGGCCAGTAATTCGCGTGAATCATCGCTTAAGCGGCCTGATTTCTGCATAGCTATGCGTAAACGGGTGTTGTCTAACATTCTTTATTCCTCGTTATCCTGTCTGAATCAGTTTGGGTCACGCACAAAAAAAAGCCCCCGGAAGAAATCTTCCGGGGGCTTTCTCATACGCTCATGCACCGCTGGAAGATTTAAACGTCTCCCAGCACACATCGCCTGAAAGACTAGTCAGGATGATGGTGATGATGGTGTTTGAATTGAGCGCGTGTCATAAATTTTCTCGATGAATGTTTATTCATTTGATGTCTTTTAACCTAAACCACTTTAGCTACGGAAAGCAAGGGCTTTTTTTGATCATTAATTCATTTCATATTGATACTATGAATTGTCAGCCACCGTGGGCTGGCGTAGCCTTGCGTTATAGGCCAAAAGTCAGGAGAGAAGGCATGAAAAAGGTCGCAATTGTCGGGTTAGGTTGGTTAGGCATGCCGTTAGCCATGTCGCTGGCGGCGAGAGGCTGGCAGGTTACCGGCAGCAAAACCACATTGGATGGGGTGGAAGCGGCCCGCATGAGCGGTATCGAGAGTTATTCGCTGCGCCTGGAACCTGAACTGGTCTGTGAGGCTGACGATCTCGATGCACTGATGGACGCCGATGCGCTGGTTATTACGCTGCCTGCGCGTCGTAGCGGTCCTGGGGAAGCATTTTACTTGCAGGCAATGCAGGAGCTGGTCGACAGCGCGCTGGCGTATCGGATCCCACGAATTATTTTTACCAGTTCGACGTCAGTCTATGGTGACGTTCAAGGCACAGTGAAAGAGGGGACGCCGCGTAATCCGGTCACGGCGAGCGGTCGTGTCCTGAAAGAACTTGAAGACTGGTTGCACAATTTGCCAGGCACATCGGTGGATATTTTGCGTCTGGCCGGGTTGGTCGGTCCGGGAAGACATCCTGGTCGCTTCTTCGCTGGCAAGACGGCACCTGACGGACATCATGGCGTCAATCTGGTGCATCTGGACGATGTGGTTTCTGCCATCACGTTACTGCTGCAAGCGCCTAAAGGGGGACACATCTATAATATATGTGCGCCTATGCATCCGGCGCGTAACGTGTTCTATCCGCAGATGGCCCGCCAGTTGGGGATGGAGCCGCCGGAATTTCGCGGCGGTACGGATAACGGTAAAGGTAAAGTCATTGATGGCAACCGTATTTGTAATGAGCTTGGGTTTGAGTACCAGTATCCTGACCCGCTGGTGATGCCGATGGAGTGACAATCCAGCAGAGTGCCGCTGTATACCGCCAGGGGGCGAGTATGAAACCACTGCTGGACGTTCTTATCATCCTCGATGCATTAGAAAAAGAGGGCAGTTTCGCGGCGGCGTCGGCAAAATTGTTTAAGACGCCGTCTGCGCTCAGCTACACCGTCCATAAGCTGGAAAGCGATCTTAATATTCAGCTACTCGATCGCAGCGGACACCGGGCTAAGTTCACCCGCACCGGGCAGATGCTGCTGGAAAAGGGACGGGAGGTGCTGCACACCGTCCGCGAACTTGAAAAACAGGCGATTAAACTTCACGAAGGCTGGGAGAATGAACTGGTTATTGGCGTAGATGATACGTTTCCCTTTTCACTGCTGGCCCCACTCATCGAATCTTTCTATCAACACCACAGCGTGACGCGCCTGAAATTTATCAATGGCGTGCTGGGCGGCTCCTGGGATGCTCTCACTCAGGGCCGGGCGGATATTATTGTCGGTGCCATGCACGAACCGCCTGCTGCGAGTGAATTTGGCTTTGCGCGACTCGGGGTTCTGGAACAGGTATTTGTGGTTGCGCCGCATCATCCGCTGGCGCAGGAACAGGAACCGTTAAATCGTCGTACCATTCGCCGTTTTCGCGCCATAGTGGTGGGCGACAATGCGCAGCATGCCAACGTCTCAGGTTCCCAGGTGCTGGACGATCAAGAAGCCATTACCGTTTTTGACTTCAAAACCAAGCTGGAACTGCAAATCAGCGGTCTGGGATGTGGCTATATTCCGCGCTACCTGGCGCAGCGATTTCTGGAGAGTGGCGCACTGATTGAGAAAAAAGTGGTCGCGCAAATTGTCTTTGAACCCGTGTGGATAGGCTGGAATGAACAGACCGCCGGGTTGGCCAGTGCCTGGTGGCGGGATGAAATTTTAGCAAATAGTGCTATTGCGGGGGTGTATGTTAAAACAGCTGCTGACAAATCAATCAGTTAAGAAAAAATATTCTTTTGTGGTCGCTTCAATCTCTTGTTATTTCTCCCCAATTTAGGGCAAAATACGCCGCTTGCAAAAAATGACATTAACCGACGTTTTAATACGCGTCGGTTATTTTTTTGCATCAAACCAATCATTCATAAAAGAGGCCGGGCTTCGTACCGGATAGATACTTACTTAAAAATCGACAGTTGTTGTCGCTGAGGATTAACAAAAAATGGGGCAATTTTTTGCTTACGCGACGGTTTTCGCCGTAATGGGGGATAACCATGTCGCATAACGCTACTCCAAACACCTCTCGCGTGGAATTACGTAAAACGCTTACGCTGGTTCCGGTTGTCATGATGGGCCTTGCCTATATGCAGCCGATGACGCTGTTCGATACATTCGGTATCGTATCAGGAATGACCGATGGTCACGTCCCGACAGCTTACGCCTTTGCACTGATCGCCATCCTCTTTACCGCACTGAGCTACGGTAAACTGGTGCGTCGCTATCCGTCTGCAGGCTCTGCCTACACTTATGCCCAGAAATCCATTAGCCCGACCGTTGGCTTTATGGTGGGTTGGTCATCACTGCTGGACTACCTGTTCGCTCCGATGATCAACATTCTGTTGGCAAAAATTTATTTTGAAGCCCTGGTGCCGTCGATACCGTCATGGATATTCGTGGTGGCGCTGGTGGCCTTCATGACCGCCTTCAACCTGCGCAGCCTTAAATCAGTTGCGAATTTCAACACCGTAATCGTGTTGTTGCAGGTGGTGCTGATTGCAGTGATCCTCGGCATGGTCGTTTATGGCGTGTTCGAAGGGGAAGGTGCTGGTACATTGGCGAGCAGCCGTCCATTCTGGTCAGGTGATGCACACGTGATCCCGATGATCACGGGCGCTACGATCCTGTGCTTCTCGTTCACCGGTTTTGACGGTATCAGCAACCTGTCAGAAGAAACCAAAGACGCTGAGCGCGTGATCCCGCGTGCGATTTTCCTGACTGCGCTGATTGGTGGCCTGATCTTTATCGTCTCCACCTATCTGTTGCAGCTGTACTTCCCGGATATCTCGCGCTTCAAAGATCCAGACGCTTCACAGCCGGAAATCATGCTGTACGTCGCCGGTAAGTTCTTCCAGGTTGGCGCGCTGATTTTCTCTACCATTACCGTACTGGCGTCCGGTATGGCGGCGCATGCTGGCGTAGCGCGTCTGATGTACGTGATGGGGCGTGACGGCGTGTTCCCGAAAAGTTTCTTCGGTTATGTACACCCGAAATGGCGTACTCCGTCTATGAACATCATTCTGGTTGGTGCGATTGCTCTGCTGGCAATCAACTTCGACCTGGTGATGGCGACGGCGCTGATTAACT
The DNA here is from genome assembly GCF_002042885.1 of Citrobacter portucalensis. Classification (GTDB taxonomy): domain Bacteria; phylum Pseudomonadota; class Gammaproteobacteria; order Enterobacterales; family Enterobacteriaceae; genus Citrobacter; species Citrobacter portucalensis. The sequence goes on along the minus strand of NZ_MVFY01000019.1, from coordinate 53,080 downwards.
TTGGTGCGCTGGTGGCGTTTACCTTCGTTAACCTGTCGGTGATCTCCCAGTTCTGGATCCGTGAGAAGCGTAACAAGACGCTGAAAGACCACTTCCAGTATCTGTTCCTGCCGATGTGCGGTGCGCTGACCGTTGGTGCGCTGTGGGTGAATCTGGAAGAGAGCTCAATGGTTCTGGGTCTGATCTGGGCCGGTATCGGTCTGATTTACCTGGCTTGTGTGACCAAAAGCTTCCGCAACCCGGTACCGCAGTACGACGAAGATGTCGCGTAATAACAGCATTTAACTAAAAAAAAACGGAGACATGTTCTCCGTTTTTTTATACGTGGGATTTATACAATCTCTTCGGCATACTGCCAGAGTGATTTCAGCAGCATCAACTTTTCTTTGTTATCCGCATATTGCTGGCTCAATAACTGCAGTTCATTGGCGTAATTTTGCAAAAACTCCGGTGTGAATACCTGGCGACGATGGTCCAGCCAGCGCTGCTGCTCAGCTTCGTCCAGCGTTCCCGGGAAGTTACGTGCACGGTAATTAAACAGCAGTTTTTCAATGCGCTTATCTACGAAGGAGATATCCAGTGCCGGTAAATTGCGCGGTTCGGTTTCCAGAACGATTTTCATCGCCGCACGGTCAGCATCGCTGAAAAAGCCGTTGTACAGTTGGGCATCCACGTTATCTGATGGTGTAAAGGGTTCCGCATCGGCAAAGATCGCGACCACTTTGTCGCGTATCTGCGGATTTTCACGCAGAACTTTGAGATTATCCAGACAGTGCTGGCGGTTAATGCCAAGACGGTCGGCATCTTCCGGACGCAGGGTATTCGCCTGTGCCAGTACCGGGCATTTGTTGATGTGCACCAGTTTAACCGGTACGGCCGGGTTATCACCCAGATCCGCTTTAGACGTGTAAAGCCGCTCGCGCAGGGCATCACTGTCGAGTTCGAGCAGCGGCGAAATATCACCGGCTAAGTCGACCATAATAACCGCGTTACGATTCTCCGGATGCCACGCCAACGGCGCTACCCAACTGGTGTTGCCGCGCCATGCGCCGAACATACCAGAGACATGGACCAGCGGCTTCATTTGCGGGACATCAATCAGCGCGGCCAGCTTGTGCTTATTACGATGGCTGTAGAGATAATCAAACAGACGCGGCTGGCGCGACTTCACTAATTGCGCCATTGCGATTGTGGCATATACGTCCGCCATAGCATCGTGAGCATTGGTATGCTCAATACCGTTGGCTTTGGTCAAATGCTCCAGGCGGAAGCTGGGTAAGCCGTCGTCGTTTTCCGGCCAGTTAATGCCTTCAGGGCGCAGGGCATAGCAGGCGCGCATCACATCCAGCAGATCCCAGCGCGAATTATCGTTCTGCCAGCTCCAGGCATAGGGATCGTAGAAATTGCGATACAGGATGTTGCGCGTCACCTCATCATCGAAGCGCACGTTGTTATAACCCAGGATACAGGTTTTCGGCACGGTGAACAGGGCGTGGATGCGTGCAGCAAAAGCGGCTTCATTTTCTCCCTTTTCACGTGCTTCCTGCGGTGTGATACCCGTAATCAACACCGCCTCAGGCTGCGGCAGATAATCGTCCGCGGGTTTGCAATAAAAGACTTCTGGTTCACCGATGATGTTGAAATCATTATCTGTGCGGATAGCCGCAAATTGCGCGGGTCTGTCCAGCGCTGGATGGGTACCAAAGGTCTCGTAATCGTGGAAGAGAAAACCAGGTTGCTGCTTGCCGTCATTCATTGTTCAGTTATGTCCGGGATCAATTTAGCGCTGGTTCAAGAATACCAAAAAATAGCGAGATAATCAGCTATGGCATTATCGAAGCTGGATTGTGTACGCAATAAAATTGAGATAAACAGGACATTAATGGAATTAATTAATAAATTCCGCACTGTTAAAATAAATTACTGAAATAAAATATCTTGAGGTTGCGGGTTTGTAAATAATCTAACTGATAACCATTATTGTTATTTCCCTTTTATTTACTGTGTTCTGGAAACTTTAAAAATCTTTTATAAACAATGGTTTTTTATTTATGTCAATTCGCTGTCATGCATTGTAATGAAATGTGATTGATGTAAAAAATAAATAATCTAAACGCCATATAATTATTGGATATATCTAATAACAGGAGGTTATATGAGCATTAGTCGGCGTAATTTTTTGCGAGGAGTGGGTATAGGCTGTTCAGCCTGTGCGATAGGCAGTTTCCCGCCAGGGGCACTGGCGCGAAATTCTCCAGAGAGTATCAAAGGGAAAACATCCCTGACGCCAAGTTTGTGCGAGATGTGTTCTTTTCGCTGCCCAATTCAGGCTCAGGTGATTAATAATAAAACGGTTTTTATTCAGGGAAACCCTAATGCGCCACAGCAGGGGACACGTGTCTGCGCTCGCGGCGGCAGCGGCGTTAGCCTGGTCAACGACCCTCATCGCATTGTTAAACCCATGAAACGCACAGGACCTCGCGGGAGCGGTGACTGGCAGGTTATTAGCTGGGAACAGGCGTATAAAGAAATCGCCGAAAAAATGACGGCAATAAAAACGCAATATGGTCCCCAGGGAGTCGTCTTCTCGTCTAAATCTGGCTCGCTGTCTGGCCATTTATTTCACCTCGCGACGGCTTTCGGGTCACCGAATACCTTTACTCACGCATCAACGTGTCCTGCCGGTAAATCCATTGCCGCTAAAGTTATGATGGGTGGCGATTTAGCCATGGATATCGCCAATACCCGTTATATGGTCTCTTTTGGCCATAACCTCTATGAAGGGATCGAGGTTGCTGATACGCATGAGCTGATGACCGCGCAGGAGAAGGGGGCGAAGATGGTCAGCTTCGATCCCCGTCTGTCCGTATTCTCCAGCAAGGCGGATGAATGGCATGCGCTCAAGCCGGGCGGCGATTTACCGGTGCTGATGGCCATGTGTCACGTCATGATCAATGAAAATCTGTATGACGCGGACTTTGTTGCGCGCTACACCACGGGGTTTGAGCAACTGGCAGAAGCGGTACAAGAGACCACGCCGGAATGGGCGCAGCAGCTCGCGGATGTGCCTGCTGATGTCATTGTTCGGGTCACCCGCGAAATGGCCGCCTGCGCGCCTCATGCCATCGTCAGTCCGGGCCATCGCGCGACGTTTTCGCAAGAAGAAATTGATATGCGGCGCATGATTTTTACCCTCAATGTGCTGCTTGGCAATATTGAGCGTGAAGGCGGTTTGTATCAGAAAAAAGCGGCGGCAACTTACAATAAGCTGGCTGGAGAGAAGGTCGCTCCGGTGCTGGCAAAACCCGATGTCAAATTACCCAAGCCAACGGCGCAGCGTATCGATCTGGTAGCCCCGCAGTTTAAGTACATCGCGGCGGGCGGTGGTGTGGTGCAAAGCATCATTGATGCTGTGTTAAACCAGACGCCTTATCCGGTGAAGGGATGGATTATGTCCCGACACAACCCTTTCCAAACCGTAACCTGTCGACCAGATCTGGTCAAAACCGTTGAACAGCTCGACCTTGTGGTCAGTTGTGATGTCTACCTAAGCGAAAGCGCGGCGTATGCCGACTACCTTTTGCCTGAATGTACTTATCTTGAGCGCGATGAAGAAGTTTCAGACATGTCGGGTCTGAATCCAGCCTATGCCCTGCGTCAGCAGGTAGTAGAACCTATTGGTGATGCGCGTCCGAGCTGGCAAATCTGGAAAGAGCTGGCCGTGCAGTTAGGCCTTGGCCAATTCTACCCATGGCAGGATATGCAAACGCGTCAGTTATACCAGCTTAATGGCGATCATGCGCTATCTGCTGAATTGCGTCAGAAAGGGTATCGGGAGTGGGGTGTTCCGTTGCTGCTGCGTGAACCTGAAGCGGTGCGTCAGTTTGTGGAACGCTATCCGGGCGCGGTGGCGGTTGACAGCGACGGTACCTATGGCGAGCAACTGCGCTTTAAATCTCCGTCAGGAAAAATCGAACTCTATTCCGAAGAGCTGGAAACGCTCCTGCCTGGCTATGGTATTCCGCGCGCGCGCAATTTTGCGCTTAAAGGCGACAGTGAACTCTATTTTATCCAGGGAAAAGTGGCGGTTCATACCAACGGTGCGACGCAATACGTGCCACTGCTTAGCGAGTTGATGTGGGATAACGCGGTGTGGATCCACCCGCAAACGGCCCGTGAAAAAGGCATCAAAAGCGGTGATGACATCTGGCTGGAAAATGCGACCGGCAAGGAAAAAGGCAAAGCGCTGGTCACCGCCGGAATTCGGCCCGATACGCTGTTTGTTTATATGGGATTTGGCGCCAAGGCGGGAGCCAAAACCGCAGCGACAACGCACGGTATCCATTGCGGTAATTTGCTTCCGCATGTTACCAGTCCGGTTTCCGGTACGGTGGTCCACACCGCTGGCGTTACGCTTCGTCGGGCATGAGAAAGGAGAACATCATGAATCAATCTACAAACCCTTATGTCATGCTGCATGACGAGAAACGCTGTATCGGCTGTCAGGCATGCACGGTTGCCTGCAAAGTTCTGAATGATGTGCCAGAGGGATTTAGCCGTCTACAGGTGCAGATCCGTTCACCCGAACATGAACCCGAGGTACTGTCCCACTTCCAGTTTGTTCGCGTTTCCTGTCAGCATTGTGAAGATGCGCCTTGCGTCAGCGTTTGTCCGACCGGTGCATCATTTCGCGACGAAAATGGCATTGTGCAAGTGGATAAGTCTCGCTGTATTGGCTGTGACTACTGCGTTGCCGCTTGTCCGTTCCATGTCCGTTATCTCAATCCGCAAACGGGAATTGCCGACAAATGTAACTTCTGCGCAGATACCCGACTCGAGAGCGGTCACTCGCCCGCCTGCGTTTCCGTTTGTCCGACGGATGCGCTGAAATTTGGTCGTCGTGACGATCCGGAAATTCAGCACTGGATAAATCAAAAAGAGGTTTATCGCCAGCAGGATACGCGTAGCGGTCCGGTGAGTGTTTATCGGCGTAAAGAGATCCATCAGGAGGGTAAAGCATGAATTCTATCTGGGGAGCAGAGCTTAACTATGCGCCGGACTACTGGCCGCTGTGGCTCATTTATGCAGGCGTTGTTGTTGTGCTGATGATTGCGGGCCTGGTTATGCACGCGCTGTTACGTCGGATGCTGGCACCCAAGACGGCAACCGGAGAAGAGCACCGGGATTACCTCTATTCTCTGGCAGTCCGCCGCTGGCACTGGGGTAATGCGCTGCTTTTTATCCTGCTTTTGCTGAGTGGCCTGTTTGGGCACTTCTCTGTCGGACCGGTGGCATTGATGGTGCAGATACATACCTGGTGCGGTTTCGCCTTGTTGGCCTTCTGGGTTGGTTTTGTGCTAATCAACGCAACCAGCGGCAACGGTTGTCATTACCGGGTGAAGTTTAATGGGTTGATATCACGCTGCTTGTTGCAAACGCGCTTTTATCTGTATGGCATCATGAAGGGTGAACCACACCCGTTTGCCGCAACGGCAGAGAGTAAATTTAACCCGCTACAACAGCTGGCTTATCTGGCCATCATGTATGCGCTGGTTCCGCTGCTAATCATCAGCGGGTTGTTATGCCTCTACCCGCAGGTGATAGGGGCAGGGCCTGTGATGCTGGTGCTGCATATGGTGTTGGCGATTGTCGGCTTACTGTTCATCTGTGCACATATTTACCTGTGCACGCTGGGTGACACGCCGGGGCAAATTTTCCGCAGCATGATAGATGGCTATCATCGTCATCGCAGCCATCACGCAGAGACAGCACCGCGCAAAGGGTAATGCCCGCCGCGGTTGATATCTGAAAACCTTTCCTTACAGCAAGAAAATGTGCCTTATGTCACATTTTCTTGCAATTTATCCATGTTTGTTCGCCAGAACTTCCGTAAAAAGAACGGCTATTTCTCCATTTCCTGAGGACATGCTGTTGAAACGCCGTTTGTTTATTGCCGCTTCACTATTTGCGATGAGTTTTTCGCCCGCGTACGCGACCGACGTCGCCAGTTTCGCTCCACAGCCTCCGGCAATTAATGCCGGTGCGTGGGTATTAATGGATTACACCACGGGCCAAATCCTGACAGCCGGAAATGAACACCAGCAGCGCAACCCTGCCAGCCTGACCAAGCTGATGACCGGCTATGTTGTTGATCGCGCAATCGACAGCAAGCGTATTAGTCCGACAGATATTGTCACCGTAGGGCGCGATGCCTGGGCGAAAGATAATCCGGTATTCGTCGGTTCATCCTTAATGTTCCTGAAAGAAGGTGATCGCGTTTCTGTGCGCGACCTGAGTCGCGGGCTAATTGTTGATTCCGGTAATGATGCCTGCGTGGCGCTGGCGGATTACATCGCCGGAGGGCAGCCGCAGTTTGTCGCGATGATGAACAGCTATGTGCAAAAGCTGAACTTGCGGGACACGCATTTTGAAACGGTACATGGTCTGGATGCGCCAGGTCAGCACAGCTCAGCATACGATCTGGCCGTGCTGTCGAGAGCTATCATCCATGGAGAGCCGGATTTCTACCATATGTACAGTGAAAAAAGCCTTACCTGGAACGGAATTACGCAGCAAAACCGTAACGGTTTGTTGTGGGATAAAACCATGAACGTCGACGGTCTGAAGACTGGGCATACCTCCGGCGCTGGATTCAATCTGATTGCTTCAGCTGTTGATGGTCAGCGCCGCCTGATTGCGGTTGTGATGGGGGCGGAGAGTGCGAAAGGGCGTGAAGACCAGGCGCGAAAACTGCTGCAATGGGGACAACAGAACTTCGATACCGTGCAGGTTTTACGTAGCGGTAAGCAGGTTGGTATTGAACGGATCTGGTACGGCGATAAAGAAAAAATTAGCCTTGGCACAGAGCAGGATTTCTGGATGGCTCTGCCTAAAGCCGAAGTCGCTAATATCAAGGCAAAATATGTTCTTGATAAGAAAGAACTGGTTGCCCCCATTGCTGCCCATCAACGTGTGGGGGAAATTGAACTCTACGATCGGGATAAACTGGTGGCTCACTGGCCTCTGGTTACGCTGGAGTCTGTCAACGAAGGCGGCGTCTTCTCGCGTTTGAGCGATTACTTCCACCACAAGGCGTAGTTTTTCCTGATGTGCCTGACTGGCAAGAGTGCGAATCTGCTCACATAATAATCACTGATTCCTTGTGGCCGTCATACCTAAAAATTACACTGTATATAAATACAGTGTAATAACGGAGGTTATATGGAGTACGAGATAAAGCAGGTTGAGAAACGCATAATTGCCGGTTTCCATATGGTTGGACCGTGGGAACAAACGGTAAAGCAGGGTTTCGAGCAGTTAATGATGTGGGTCGACGGTAAGCAGATCGTACCGCTGGAATGGATAGCCGTTTATTACGACAATCCTGACGTTGTTCCGGCGGAAAAACTGCGTTGTGATACCGTGGTGTCTGTGCCTGAAGGTTTTGAGATCCCAGAAAACAGCGAAGGGGTGATCCAGACCGAACTGGCGGGGGGCGACTATGCTATCGCCGTTGCGCGCGTTGAAAATCATGACTTCGCGACGCCGTGGTATCAGTTCTTTGAGCGCCTGCTGCAGGATTCGACGTATGCGATAGCCGCTAAACCCTGCTTTGAAGTTTATATGAACAATGGCATGGAGGACGGTTACTGGGACATTGAAATGTACGTGCCGGTACAGTCGAAGTAACTGTTTTTGGTGTAAATCAGGATGAATGTCCTGGTCATCAGGGTGATGTTTTCACTTAAAAAACAGGTACAATTCTGTTCTTTGCAATTCCCTGACGGAGTGCATGAGTGCGTGCAGATAAGTCACTGAGTCCTTTTGAAATTCGTTTGTATCGTCATTATCGTGTGGTGCATGGTGTTCGCATTGCGCTGGCGTTTCTTTTTACTTTTCTGTTGGTTCGCCTGTTGAACATTCCTGAAGGTACATGGCCTCTGATTACGCTGGTGGTAATCATGGGGCCTATTTCCTTTTGGGGGAACGTTGTCCCCAGAGCGTTTGAGCGTATTGGCGGGACAATTCTGGGTTCGGTACTTGGGCTGGTGGCTCTTCGTCTGGAGCTCTTTTCACTTCCGCTAATGCTGATATGGTGCGCGGTGGCGATGTTTCTCTGCGGCTGGCTGGCACTGGGTAAAAAGCCGTATCAGGCGTTGCTGATTGGTATAACGCTTGCGGTCGTTGTGGGTGCCCCCGCTGGAGATATGAACACAGCGTTATGGCGCGGTGGCGATGTTATTCTGGGTTCATTACTGGCAATGCTGTTTACCGGTATCTGGCCGCAGCGGGCATTTATACACTGGCGAATTCAGCTGGCGCATTGCGTAACGGGGTACAATCGGGTGTATCAGGCTGCGCTATCTCCCAACCTGCTGGAGCAACCGCGACTGGAAAAGCATTTACAACAGCTTTTAAGCGATGTTGTCAAAATGCGTGGGCTCATCGTTCCTGCCAGCAAAGAAACCCGCATTCAAAAATCAATCTTTGAAGCTATTCAGACGGTTAATCGCAACCTGGTCTGCATGCTTGAGCTGCAAATCAATGCGCTATGGGCCAGCCGTACCAGCCACTTTGTCATGTTGAATGCGCATACTTTGCGTGAAACACAGCTCAGGACACAACAGGCGCTACTGACGATAACCCACGCATTGTATGAAGGTAATCCACAACCGGTGCTTGCCAATACGGAAAAACTCAATGACACCGTGGTGGAGTTACGTCAGCTTATTGCTGAGCATAAGGGCGATAATGTCGCTGAAACGCCCATTCACGGCTACGTTTGGCTAAATATGGAAATGGCGCGACAGCTGGAGTTGCTCTCTCATTTGATCTGTCGCGCGCTGCGCAAATAAAGAGCAGATGAGGGGATTGGTTCTACTGCTGCTTCGATTCAGCAACGATTAGAGGTATGATACTGAAAAAGGCTAAAACCATTGGTAACTGCAATGGCTTTACCCTCGATAATTCAGGTTTCAACCATGCATGGTCGATGCAGATGCAACTTGAAGTATGGCGGGCATGAAAGTAATGTTGACCCACTTTAGCCGTTGTTTTAACGAATCCGAATCTCACATTATCAGGGGTGTAAAAATGGAAACTACCAAGCCTTCTTTCCAGGACGTGCTGGAATTTGTTCGTCTGTTCCGTCGTAAAAACAAACTGCAACGTGAAATCCAGGACGTTGAGAAAAAGATCCGTGACAACCAGAAACGTGTTCTGCTGCTGGACAACCTGAGCGACTACATCAAGCCTGGAATGAGCGTGGAAGCGATTCAGGGCATTATCGCCAGCATGAAAAGCGATTATGAAGATCGTGTTGATGATTACATCATCAAAAACGCTGAGATCTCTAAAGAGCGCCGCGACATCTCTAAAAAGCTGAAAGCGATGGGCGAAGTGAAGAACGGCGAAGCGAAAGCCGAGTAACGATTTTATGCTTGTTCGGGTCGCTGCTTAGCGGCGGCCCTTATTGCAGTTCGACCCCGCCAGTTACCATCCGCAACAAATGCTGTTCCGGCCAGTGTTCCGTCAATTTTTTCTGCGTCAGCATCCATTTAATGTAGTCCACATCATGACGCTTTCTGTCGAGCATCAGACCGACTACGCTGCCACTGTGCGCAACGTTGACACCGTATAAATCACATTCTTCTACCAGCGCTAAAAGTGAATCAAAATTTGGTTTAGGTAACAGCAACTGGCTGGCGATCGCGCTCAGCGTGGCGGCTTCACCCATCCGATAAGGATTTTGACTGATACAGGCTTCCTGTACCTTTTCCCATGCGCGTTTCAGCGCTGGAGCGCCTGCCAGTAACCCTGACTGACGTGGAGTACGGTGATAATCAGCAGTAAGCAAGGTTTCCGGGCTTTCGAGAACCAGCAGATCGAGTTGAGGCTGGGCTTCACAGGCAATTTGCGTGGAGGCGTCGTTGTGATCGAACAGCGTAAGCTGGCGGAAAACGGTGCTGTCGGTAGGTTCCAGCGAAACGCAAAGCTGCGCCAGAGTGGATTCGTCTAGCTGATGACCCAGATACTGCGCCGTGGCGATTGCCGTGGCGGCGATATCCGCTGTGCTGCTGGCCATCCCTTTAGCGACAGGAATGGTTGACTGGACATCAATTCGAATATCCTGACTCATTTGTGCCGGGTATTGCCAGTGCAGCAATAACCTCTCAACCATCGCCCGCGAAAGTGGACGTTCATCTGTCAGCGGTGAACCTGAAGTGACCTCAACGGTGCTATACCATTCAACCGGGCAGGAGACCAATTTCTCACTGCCCAGAATCCAGCCCTGGATAAGTTCTCCGCACGATGCGGGACATTGCGCAACAGCCACGTCTTCACCTATGTGATCAGAAATCTTCGGCGCATAGTGTCATGGCGATCGCGCTATTACCATGATTTGCCGCAATTTGCGGTGCGGCAGTATTATGCAGGAATGCCCAATGTCACAGTTTCAGATATCGCTAAACGCATAACGTCTTGCGCAATCATCAGCTCTTCATTGGTATTAATCACCGCCACTTTGACCATCGCATTTTCAGTCTGAATGAAGGTGGCATTACGCTGATTTTTTTCCTCATCAACGGCCAGCCCCAGGAAATTCAGATTACGACAAATCGCAGCGCGCGCCCGTGCGGAGTTTTCGCCTATACCACCGGTAAACACCAGGGCATCCAGACCGCCCATCTGCATAATATAGCTACCAATGGTGGCACGAATGCGCTCAGCAAAAAGCGTCAACGCCAGCGCCGCCTGGTTATTGCCCGTATCTGCGGCATGTTCAACGTCGCGGTAGTCAGGTGAGATGCCAGAAACACCGAGCAATCCGGACTCATTGTTGAGCAATTGGTTGAGCTGCTGCGGTGTTTTGCCTTCTCGCAGGGCAATCCACGGTAAAATGGACGGATCGATATCGCCACTTCGCGTGCCCATCATCACGCCAGACTGCGGCGTAAAGCCCATTGACGTATTCACCGATTGTCCGCCTTTGATGGCGCAGATGCTGCTGCCGTTGCCCAGATGACAACAAACAACGCGCAGGGCGCTGAGTGGTACACCCAGTTTTTCAGCAAGCTGTGAGCTAACGTATTTGTGGCTGGTACCATGAAAACCATAGCGACGAATACCCAACTCTGCATAGTAACGCCAGGGCAGGGGATAGATGAAAGAAGGCGCATCAAGCGTTTGATGAAAGGCGGTGTCGAACACCGCAACGGCTGGTGTTTTGGGCAATAGCTGGCGGAATACCGCGATCCCCAACGCATTTACCGGGTTATGCAGAGGGGCCAGTTCCGCGAGTCGCTCGATTTCTGCCAGCGTTTCATCAGTTACCAGCGCGGAGTCTTTAAAAGATTCTCCGCCGTGCGCGACGCGATGACCCACGCCGTCGATCTCTTCCAGACTGTTGATAATGTGGTGGTTGAGCAGTTTTTCCAGGAGCAACGTTACGGCTTCACGGTGATCGGCTACGGGCAAAGTCTCCTGCCATTTCTGCGCTGGCGTTTTTAGGGTGACCTGCGCATCAGACAAACCGATACGTTCAATCAACCCCTGACAGATCATTTCACCCTGCGGCATCGCCAGTAGTTGAAATTTAAGCGAGGAACTACCTGCATTAATGGCCATTATTTTGTGAGACATGAAGGTTCCTTTGCATTCAGAAAAATGAACATCTCATCGACCCCAGTATTCTCCAGCGCGCTGGTGACAAATACTTTTTGCGCACCAGCCTGAACTAACCAACTCTCCACAAGAGAAATACGCTGCGGATTGGCTAAATCGGCTTTGGTAACGAGGCCAATAACGGGTCGGTTCATTGGTCCGGTAAAACCGGGAGAAAATGGTGACCACGGCGCGTCAGCATTGAGTACCAGCGCAATAATGTCTGCTTCACAGGCGCTGGCCAGCAGCGCGCTGTACAGGCAGCGGTTCTCAAGATATTCACCCGGTGTGTCTATTGTCGTAGGAGACCAGACTATGGCCTGGGTCTTCTGATAGTGAAGCGCCTCTCCCCGCATGCACTGCGTGAGCGACGTTTTACCGCACTGGCTGGGGCCAATTAGCATGATACGTTTCATGATATTACGTCCGGGTGATGGGACACGCGGTAAAACGCATCATTTCGCCGAGCGTTCGGGTTACCTGTTTCAGCGCGTACTCAACGGCGGAAACATCACCCGTCAGTACCACCGCGCCGGTAAACCTGTCGAGAAAACCAATCTCTACCGCCCCGGATTTCGTGGCGATATCACAGGCGATGATTGAGGCTTCGCTGGGGGTAATGGTCAGAATACCGATTGCGGAAACCGCATCTGGTAATCCCAGCTTCTTGAACAAATCTTTACCTGGATTAGCAATAAGATGCGCCAGCGTGACCTGTTTGCCTGGTACATATTCCTGAATCATTCGATCCGTGGTGGGTTGTCTTTCCATTATCCCTCCACCATTTGTCGCCACATGCTTTCATGCGGGCGAGGTATGACCGAGCGGTAAACCAGCAGGCCTTTTTCACCCGCACTTTCACTGGCAACCGTCACTGCGTTATTCACATCGGATACATCGCCAGCAACGACCATGTAGCACTTGCCGCCAATACCAAATGCCATATGGACACGTACCAGCGTGACGTTGGAGGCTTTAACCGCCCGGTCGGCGGCGCAGATGCAGGCAACAACGCTCCATGTTTCGACAATACCAACAGCCTGACGCTTATCCACGCTGTTTAGTCCGCTGATTGCGGGGAGTACGCTGGCATGAATGTTGGGGAGTACCAGACTGTCAACGAGCATATCGCCAGCAAGAGATGTTCCAGTGGCAATCGCCTGTTGTACGGCACCTACGTCACCACCGAGCATGAGTAGAAATTTTCCCGGGCAGATGGTCTTGCTGACCAGTAAATTCACATTCGCGCTTTTTAACATGGCATCACCAGCTTCCATCCCTTTGGCAATGCTGGTGAGTTCTAAAATCCCTATAGCCTGAGACATGATTAACCTCTAATTACCGTGATAGATTGCTCAGTGATTTCGCTGACAATACCGTCAATGCTGGCGTGAACAGGCGCGCCTAATGCACCGGACGGCACATCGGCAACGCATTGACCGCGAACAACGCGTTCGCCTTGTTCTACACATGGGATGGCGCTGGCACCAATATGCTGGCGTAACAACAGCGTCGTTTTATCTGTGGAATAATCAGTCTCAGCCAGTGGCGCATCGTGATACCAGTCGCTAAGACCCAGTTTGGTAATAAGGCGCTTAACCGGGATCAACCGGTATTTCGCCATTTCATCCTCAGGATTTAGCGGCCCTTCATAACGATGGTTGAGCGCCCGCAGCTCGCGTTTCAGCATACGGTTGATGCGCATCGGTGAAATCCCAACCGGGCAGGCTACGCTTTCACACACGTTGCATTCTGAACAGGTCAGGGCCGTGAGCAGCAGATGCGGTGTGGCCGCCTGCTGATAATTAACCGCACGAACCAACAGGTGCGGGGATAATTCATGGCCGATCAAATGCCTTGGGCACAAATCCGTACACAAACGGCACTGCTCGCAAACGGTTTTTGCTACAGAAAGCACGGTGCGTTCATCCTGCATCCGCCGCTGAATCAACGCATGAGACTTAGGCAAAACCAGCAGGCCCCCGGTGGTCTTGCTTACGGGGGTATCCAGTGAAGTAATCAGGCCGCCCATCATCGGACCACCGTTAATAAAACCGGGATCGTCAACGGTTGCACCACCGGCCAGCGCCAGAACGTCACGTAAAGACATTCCGATAGGGACAGTGAGTGTTATGGGACTGGCGACTGCGCCGTTAACGGTCAGGGTGCGACGCGTAACGGGGTACTGCTGCTCAACTGCTCTGGCGATGTTGAGCACGGTCTGGACGTTATTGACCACCACACCGACGCTGACCGGCAGCGCGGCAGGCGGAACTCTCCGACCTGTTGCCATCCAGATGGTCAAAACCTCGTCACCAGCCGGGTAGACATCGGGCAAAATATGTAAGCGGATCCCGGTAGGTAGAAGGGGCGTTAATGCATTGATAGCCTTCTGGTATTTCTCTTTGAGCGCAATAATCCCGGCACTGGCTCCGGTCGCCGTCATGGCATATTGAACGCCGCGGATAAGTCGATCAGCCTGGACGGCCATCAACTGCTGGTCAACTTTCAGCATTGGCTCACATTCAGCCGCATTGACCAGAAAGGTATCGACCTGCGCCTGTAATTTTACGTGAGCAGGAAAGCCTGCGCCTCCGGCTCCGACAACACCCGCTGCGCGAACGCGTTCGCGAATAGTCTGCGCATCATAAAGCGTGGACTCTGCCGTCATGGCTGTCTTCATAATAATTCCTCAAGCAGTTCCTGCATGGCACTGGCATCGGCAACACGAGGATTGGTTTGCAACGTGACGTCAGCCAGCGCGGCCTGAACCATCAATGGGATACGTTGTGACCAGGCTTGCTTTCCGTCTTTAAGCGCGTCAACAAAAGAAGGCAACGCACACTGTTTTTTGAGTAGCTCGATATGATGAATGAGCGCATTCAATGCCGCTGTATCGTTCGCGTTATCCGGGCATAAATGGCAGGCTTTAGCGAAACGGGCATAGCGCTTCGCAGCCCGCGGGTCGCGGGCATTAAAATGAATGACATGGGTCAGCAGCAGCGCATTGGCAAGTCCATGCGGCAGATGAAACTGACCACCCAACTGATGGGCAATCGCATGATTGATCCCCAGTCCAGCCTGACTAAATGCCATTCCCGCGAGCGTTGATGCATTGTGCATTTTCCCCCTGGTTGCCAGACAGTCGCCTTTGCTGACGGCGACAGGCAGGTACTGGAAGACGATTTGAGCCGCTTTTTCAGCCAGTGCGTCTGTGAAGTCGCTGGCCTTCGTGGACACGTAAGCCTCCAGCGCATGCGTTAACACGTCCATGCCGGTATTCGCGGTGATGGCAGGTGGTACGCTGACGACCAACGTTGGATCAAGGATGGCCATGTCCGGGTAAAGCGCATTATTAAACAATGGATATTTAATGCCTTTATCCGGATCGCTAATCACGCAGGCACTGGTTACCTCGGAGCCTGTGCCGCTGGTGGTGGGAATTGCGACACAGGTTTCAATTTCAATACCGAACTGTCGGCTGAACCAGACGATGGCTTTTGCGGCGTCCAGTGCTGAGCCGCCACCAAAACCCATCACGACGTCCGGTCGCAGGGACTGCATTTGTGCAATCCCTTGTACTACCGTGCCGATGGTGGGATCGGGGGTGATATCGCTGAAAATGCTGATGCGGTTATCCGCTGGCAGAGCGTTGCGCAGCTTTTCAATCAGGGGAGAACGCGCGAGAAAACCATCGCAGATAATCCAGATATGCTTATTCGTGAAGCGCTTGAGCACATCCAGACTTCCCTGGCCGCTGTACAATCGAGTTTGCAGTGAAAAGCTTTTCATAACGGCCCCATTAGCGAATAGAAAAACCGTTTGTCAGCACGCAACGACGAGAGCGTGCGAAAGTGCGCGCAGATGTTGTTCCTTCACCGGTTGGCGTCGCAATAGTGAAGGTTGTAAAACCTTCACCACCAACGCCGATCCCGGCGTAAGAGGGGCCATTTTTCACAAAGATGGAGGTCTGAAGCGTGCGCGCGGCAAGGTTCAAACGTGACACATTTTGCGAATGCATAATGGCGGTGTGATGCAATCCCTCTTCAACTTTCAGGGCCAACGTTAATGCACTGTCAAAATCGCTCACCGTTACGACGGGGAGCATTGGCATCAATTGCTCGCTGGTAACCCACGGGTCGTCAGCCTTGACGATGCCTGTCAGTAATCGAGGTGCTTTTGCCGGAACAGGTATTCCTGCTGCTTCCAGTAAGGTTGCCGGGCTTTTACCCACCAGTTTTTTATTGGCTATGCCTTCTGGTAGACAGACAGCGCGCAGTTTGTCTACCTCTTCGCTATTGAGAAGCATCGCACCAAAAGACTGCATCTGTTGAACCAGTCGTTCGGCAACGGCATCAACAACAATCAGGCTCTTCTCGGCAATGCAGGGGAGGTTGTAATCAAAGGATGCGCCATTGATGATATCTTCCGCCGCCTTAACCAGGTCGGCCGTTTCATCAACAATGCAGGGGGGATTTCCTGCGCCTGCGCCGATGACTTTTTTCCCGCTTTTCATGCCCATAGCAACAATGCCAGGGCCACCGGTAATCGCCAGAACTGCGATTTTAGGGTGCGCCATCATCTGCTGGGTAGCCTCAAAAGTGGGTTCTGTGACCGTGACGACAAGATTACGAATTCCGCAGCAACGGAAAGCAATATCTTCGATCATGGCAATCAGCTTGAGTGAAACCTTTTTAGCACCCGGATGCGGACTGAAGTAAACGCTATTCCCTGCCGCCAGCATGCTGATGCTGTTGTTAATAATGGTCTCTGTCGGGTTAGTACTGGGGGCGACAGAACCAATCACGCCAAATGGGGAATACTCGAATAACACCATGCCGCCATCGCCGGTTAACGCCGTGGTGGTGAGATCTTCGATACCCGGAGTGTTGTCCAGCGCGGCTTTATTTTTAAGGAACTTATCCTCTTTGTTGCCCATCCCCGTTTCGGCAGCGCTCTCAGCAGCCAGTGAAGCAAGATGAGGCGTCAGTTCTTCGCGTAGGGCGTTTATGATGGCGCTGCGGGTTTTCAATGGACATTGCTGGTAACGCAGAAAAGCCTGATGCGCTGCATCGATAGCTTCGCCAACGGACGGAAAAATACCGTTACCCTGAACTTCTGTTTTTGCCGGGGCGAGTTGCTCACTCAAAATGTTACGAATAAGGGTTTCAAGTTCTGAAGTATTCATTGATGTGTTCTCACGTTAATCGCCGCAATGGCCGTTTCTGCAATGTCCATATCCTGTTCAACGCTTCCTCCGCTGATGCCAAGACCCCCGAGGAGTAAACCCTCACGCCATAATGCGTATCCGCCACCGAAGGTGACGACTTTTCCCTGCATATGGCTTTCCAGACCGTAAAGCGCAGCGCCGGGTTGCACTGCCGATGTCAGCTCATGTGTGGCGGTTTTCATCGCCACGGCAGTCCAGGCTTTTTTGGGTGCCAGTTCGCTACTCACGAGTAAAGCGTCAGGCATGCGCCAGGCCACCATTTGGGTCCCGTTCGCATCAACAATGCTTATGACGACCGGAACCTGAAGTTCTTCTGCTCTCGTCACCGCAGCGCGAGTGAGTTGGTGGAGCTCCTGAAAAGACAGAGACATAGTCGGCTCCTTTATGGCTGGTGCTTGAACGGCAGCGAGATAGCGCTCAGCCACTTTCTGAATGATGTCGTTTTGATGGGCGTCATGATCTTCTGCTCGTGCAAGCGCATATAAGCAGTCGGACAGGCGATTGATATAACGCATCAGCACGTGTCTGACGGATATCTCGGTGGAGAGCTCGACCAGTCGTCTCTCTGCGCGGCGTGCCAGCGTACGGGCAAAGTGCAGTCGGCTGGCGGCTTCGCTGCGGCCAGGTAGAATAAAGCTGCGCAGGGGCGGTACTCTTCCCATTGCGGTATCGATGGCCGCTTCCAGTGCCGCAATTTCTTCTGAGCTGATGTAGCGCTGCTCTGGCGTTGGTTCTTCGCTTTCGCTTGCCAGTTCGGCGCTGAACCAAAAAAGCTGCAGCTGGATATTCTCAAGTAACTGCCGGTGCTGCGGGTTTTTCGCTGCACAAATGCACAGACTTAGCGCCGCATTCAGTTCGTCCAGCGTACCGTAGGCTTCCACGCGTGGATGCGTTTTGCTCACGCGCTGTCCGGTAAAGAGGGCTGTTGTTCCGGCATCACCAGTGCGGGTATAAATCGCCATAATTCCTCCTAACGAGAAAGCGTGTCGACAATGCCGACGATAGCCAGATCGATGGCCTCGTTAGGGCCAGAAAAAACGTGTCTGGCGCTGGATCCGCTGCTGAGTAATACCAGTTCGCCGGTCCCTGCGCCGACAGAATCAACAGCGACTTCATCTCCACTCACAGGGGATGCAGGAAGCTCTCCGTCAGCACTTACCCGACGTACCAGCAACAGTTTTTTTCCCACCAGTGATGGGGATTTTTGCGTGGAAACCACAACGCCTGTAACCCGGGCCAGATGCATAGCTCACTCCTGCTTAATTAGTTGGACATTTCGCAGACTGCCTGCTTCCTGAGCCAGAGCCGTCACAACACACCGACGGCGCAACACCAGTACGCCATCCCTTAATTGGGCGACGTCGGCATAGCTGAGAAGCTTCTCAGGATGCAAAAAGATGGTTCGTCCCCGTTCGTCATCGAACTCCAGCGGCAGACGTGCGAGTTTTTTCACGGGGATTGCGGGTAACAATCGGTGTTGTAGTGAAATTTTCACGCGGACTCCGCATGCCAGCGCGTCGTGAATCTTTCCCACCGACATGTTGGCTGGGCAGCCTTCGGCAATTTGCTCCAGTAATGGCAGATCCACTTGCTGGAGATGGAGCGACGAGTACTGGCAGCATACTGTCCGTGAATCGATTTCCCGTAACTGCGCGAAGCTAAGAGTGAGCGTGCTTTCCGCGCGTTTTTTTAATCGGGAAACAACCTCCTCGATAATGCGTTGCAGCAGTTCGTTGTTCATCGTGAGGTCACCAGTGTGGCGAATGCCTGGGGATTATCAGCGCCTGCGGCATTGGCTTCGTCTGTATCGATATGCATTTCGAGGCGCATATCCGGCGAAACGCGTACGGCGACGTTATCGAAAATCAGTCGACGTTCATCGCCATTAATGGCGACCGAGACTTTATCACCATGGGAAACCCGCAGAATCAGAGCATCAAGCGGCGACATATGGATATGCCGTTGGGCGACGATCACCCCGGATGCTAAGTCCAGTTCAGCAAATGGGCTGACGAGACGAACACCGGGTGTGCCCTGAATATTGCCCGACATCCGCAGCGGAGCAGCAATTCCCAACGTGCGGGCGTCGGTACGAGAAATTTCGACCTGGCTGGTACTGCGCAGCGGGCCGAGTAAACGCACATTTTTTAACTGACCTTTTGGCCCCACCAGCGTGACAGTCTGCTCTGCTGCATATTGTCCCGGCTGCAGCAGCCCTTTTTTCTCACTAATGGGGTGATTGGGAAACAAGCGACCGTAATCTTCAGCGCACAGATGAATATGACGATTAGAGATCCCCAGCGGAATCGGGCGCTCGCGCATTTCATCCAGAACCTTAGCGACAGTGGTCTCCAGTTGCTGTTTATCCATTACGCTTCACCTCGTTTGCCAGAGTGAAGACAAAGCGTGCGCGGCTCGCCTTTTTGACGAGGGCAGGCAGGATCAAGACACAAATTGCAGCTAATCAACTCTGCATCTTGCGGTGCTTCGGGTACATCATGGTCTACAAATATCTCTTCATGCGCTACGGCTGGTATGGGTTCGGGCGTTGGCTCAGGCTCCAGGACAACGCTATGCGACAGGATCCCATCCCCGGGTCTGGAAATGACTTTGTGAGCCACCAGTCCATCTCGCTGGTCAGCGAAACTGACACCGGTGGAAATGGCCGCCTGGACGGAGGCCACATCCCCGATTATCTTGATCACCGTCCAGCCTGAGCCGTTGGTTTTTTCGAGGCCCACCAGCGTGATGGAGGCGGCTTTCGCCATGACGTCCGCGCAACTGATGGCTAATGCCAGACCACTAACTTCAAGTAATCCCAGTGATTGCTTCACGCTGTGCTCCTTGGTTGCAACGACTTATGCGGATTTAGGTAAAATGGCTTCAACGTCGCTGTGCGGACGCGGGATAACGTGGCAGGATTTCACCTCACCAACGGCGCTTGCGGCTGCGCTTCCAGCATCTACGGCTGCTTTCACCGCGCCGACATCACCGCGAACCATAACGGTGATAAGGCCAGAGCCGATTTTTTCGTAACCAACCAGCTGCACGTTTGCGGATTTCACCATGGCATCAGCGGCTTCAATAGCGCCGACAAGCCCTTTTGTTTCAACCAGTCCCAGTGCGTTATTCATACTGCTTTTCTCCTGTGGGTTATGAGTGGCATTCCCGGAACGGAATGCCTTTAACCAGCCGCGCAGCGTTGTTACCAATGCTGCGGCGATCGTGGCTATTTTGTTGATACGTCAGCGTAAAAAGTGGTGCTGATGTGGGTAAGTTTTTGTAGTGCACGACCAGTTTTTCGCGGCTACAGCCAATACCGACCAGCAATGGAGACTGGCAGGCGGCCAACCATGCGTTGTGGATAACGTCAGTTGAGCTACTCTCCTGAATCACAAAGGGGATCCCTTCTTCTTCAATACCCAGCAGTACGTCATTCCAGACGTCAGCACAGTCAGCACTGGTGAAGATAACGATGGCTGGGGTGGTGAGATTACTTTCCATGAGCGAATGCCTTATGCCAGGAGAGAATCAGTCCTGTCGCAACCGCATTGCGCGGACCTTCGGTACCACGAATGTTGCCGCGCCCGGCAACCAGGCGATAATGTGCCAGCGCATCGGTGACCAGCTGTGGAACTTCGAAGTCCAGCGATGAGCCGCCAACCAGTACCACAAAGGGAATATCCCGAATGTTCCCGGTCGGACTCACCTGACGTAGCGCTCTGAGCGCGTTGGTAACGAAAACGCGTTCTTTCGCACTGCGGCGGATGGCCCGTACTTTCTCCAGTGCCAGTTCGCCTGGCAGTGGCACCAGTTCATCGGGTTTTACTACACACACGCGGGCAAAAACCGTTGGTGGGAGAGGCGTAGGGAAGAACTGAACGCTGCCGTCTTCGTGGCGAAGGTGGAACAAGCTCTCAACTTTCGCCAACGGATACTTTTTAATCTCTTCAGCGAGATAACGGTCATCCAGGCCCAGTTCACGGGCAATGATCATCGTGACCATATCGCCTGCGCCTGCCAGGTGCGTGGCAATAATTTCGCCCTTAGGATTGATGATAGAAGCGTCGGTTGAACCCGCGCCGAGATCCAGAATAGCCAGTGGTCGTGTTGTGCCCGGAGTTGTTAAGGCTCCCAGAATGGCAGCTTCGGCTTCGGCCCCGCCAACCTGGACATCAATGTTGAGCTTTTGCGTGATCTCATGGGCAATCATCGCCATTTGCAGGCGGTCTGATTTCACCATAGAGGCTATGCCGACAGCCTGTTCCAGCGAGAACTCACCGGCAAGTCCACCCGTCACGCTGACGGGAACCGAGGTATCGACCGCCAGCAGATCCTGAATAAAAATTTCATGACTGGGTTTGTTGGTTAATTCAGCCATCGTCTGGCGCACATGCTCCAGCATGCCGCCAATATTGGTGCCAGCTTCTCCGGTAACGTTATCCAGTTTCGGGCATTCACCAACCGCTTTCATAATCGTTTCGGCGCCCGCGGCAACGTCGACCCGTACGGTACGACCCTGAGACTGTAGCTCCAGATTTCCGGCAGGAATCGCTCGCGCTTTCACATCACCTGACGGCGTTTTCACCACCACGGCTGAACGGTTGCCGATCAGCGCCCGTGCCATCGGAACAATGTTTTTAGTCTCATCGGCATTGAGGCCAAAGACAGTTGCAATGCCGTAGGGGTTAGAAAGGGTTTCAATGACCTTTCCTGGTACAGCGACCTCAATGGCAGCCAGCATCCCCAACGGGATGCGGTCGATATGAAGGACTTCATCGACGATGGGCAGGGGGTGAGTCAGACGATTGCTGACCAACACGCCATCGTCCTGCTGCAAAATAACGCCAGTTAACTGGTATCCAGCTCGGACGGAGGCATTAATCATCGTAGCGACATCGGCGAAATCAAATGCCGATGACACCACCAGAATATAGGGCGTATCCGCCGGGCGACTGAGAAGGTCTTCCGGCGTAATAGTGACGCCCACGCCTAACCCGACGCCGCCCGGTGTTTTAGGGTTATGGCCGATCATGGTGGATTCAGTGATGATGGTTTCGGTTATTGTTTCCATCGCCACGTCGCCAATGACCGGGGTGGCTTCGTTAATACGGATGAGCGAAATATCGCTGACATTGATACCGGCGTTTTTTGCCGCCAGCGTAAGGGCCTCCTGAATTCCAAACACATTACGTAATGTGCCCTTAATTCCGGTGGTTTCTGCCAGCGCGCTGCCGGTGATGCTCAGCACGCCAGACTCATCCAGAGTAGCCAGAGCGACTTCCGTTGATGAGTTGCCTATGTCAATGCCAGCTATATATCGCATGATCCTGTCCCTGAGTTAGTCGTCGCCTTTGAGTTTTTTACGCTCAACGTACAGCGCTGCCGCTTCACGAACGAAAGCTGCACAGATTTTTGCCTGATAACGATTTTCGAGATCGTCGGCGATAGCCATCAGCTCATCTTTTGTTGAGCGGTACGGGCGCAGCGCGTTGTAGATCTCAAGAATGCGATCGTCAGGAACAGCGGTTAGCTCGGCTGCGCGCTCGAAGTTCATCGCCAGCCTGTCACGTCCGGCATCTTTGGCAATTTCCGCCTGCAGGCGCAGTGTTTCAGGGGTGATGCGCATGTCCTGCGCGGTCACTTTGTTGCTCAGAACATTTTCAAGCGTGAAGTCGTCCAGCGTTTTGTTGGTCGCAGTTTTTACCCACTCAGGATGTTTATTCGCGAGAGGGTAATCCGTGACTTTCGCGGTATGTGCTGATGAACTCGCCGCGGGCGGAGTCGCGGACTCGCCTTGCAGGCTGTTCATCCGGCTCAACACATCCCGAACCATCGATTCAATTGCGTCGGTATTCATGGAGGTATCCTTTATCAAAGCGCCACGCGCAGTTCCTGCGGGTTTTTGCCTGTCACAACGTATTTGGTCTCTTTAATGTGCAGAATGGCTGATTTGGCCTGGTACTTAGGACGGGCCATCTGGTCATTCAAAGTAGGGACCGGTTGCGGAGATTCACGCTTGGCATAACGCGCGGCGTTTTTACCGATCTGACGATAGGTTTCCAGCGTCAGAAGCGGTGCCTGAGGGAACAGCTCCAGGTTTGAAAGCGGCGGTAACCCCTGCTGGTGGATAACCGTGGTACCTTTTGACTGGATGCCGATAGAGATCCCGGAACCGCTCAGACGGTTCCCCTCAACGGCGACAAACGCCACATCGGAGGATTTAAAGCAGCGGATAACGCGCGCTTTAATGCCTTCTTCTTCAATACCGGCAATCACTTCGCGCAAGATATTCTTATGCGGGATCCCTACGATATTGACGGTTTGCGAGAGCCCGAACGCCGGCCCTACGGCAATAATCACTTCGTCCTGTTGCTGGCCTTGTTTGGCTTCACCAATCTCGGTCAGAAAGCTGTCTCCCTGTGTCGCCGCAGCCTGAGGTGCGCTTGCCGCTGTAGATGCGCGGAAAGAGACGGGTTTGTCGCTGGTCTGCATTTCAGACAACACATCTTCAATTATCTGGCGCAGCAGTTTTTCATTAATTTCCATTTTTCACCCCTTAGCCAAGCTCGTTGGGATCAAGTGCGCCAGGGATGTTTTTGATCTCTTCCCAGCGTTCGCCTTGCAGGCGATAACCTGTTGCCGGACCGGCATAGTCGTTAACATCATTGACGGCGGATAGCACCTGTCCGTCGCCAACGATAATGGCGGAGGTATGCAGGTAATCCCCGGTTAACTTGGCTTTCTGGATGTTGAGCATGTCCTGAGCGACATCGGTAAATCCGCCCTGAGCAAGGGCTTTCACCACTTCCAGACCGTTACGGTTTTTATTGATGATCTCTTGTGCAAACTTGATGTCTTCAACGATGTTACGTTCCGGCATATCTTTCGAACCGTGGGCGTAGGTCGCAGCTTCCACTTCTTCATCAGTGATTGGTGGTAATCCCATCCCGGCAAAGACGGCCTGCAGCGCACGTGCCGCTTTGTTACGAATGGCGATAACGTCTTCTTCGCGAACCGGGCGCAGACCGCCGTCTACTTTCAGGTCGCGCTGAAGAACGTTGTAGTCGTCAAAATCTTCAGCATCCTCGTTCGAACCCGCAAACATGTTGTCGTAGTTCGGCACCGCGGAATAACCAGAAGAAATGAAGTCAGTACCCGGCAGGAACTGCATCAGCAGACGAGCAGTACGACGCATATCCGAGTGGGTAAAGGTTTGGTCGTTGCTGGAGGCGCATTCCAGATCCAGAGAGGAACAAATCAGGTTTTCAGCCAACACTGCACGAATGCCTGACGGCACGGCGGAAGGGACACCGATGCAGCTTACTGAACCGTTTTGCAGGCCCTGTACGCCCGCAGCTTTGGTGATGTAAATGCAGCGGGCTTCCAGATAAAGCATCGATTTGCCTTCGGCGTAACCCATCTGAACTTCTGAGCCAGAGCCGGAGGTAAAGCGCATTTTCAGACCACGGGAAGCATAGGACGAGGCGAGGAAGCCTTTCGACCATGGCGTGTCATCGCCGTCGGTAAAGACGGGTTCAGTACCATAGACGGAGATGGTTTCCGCGTAGCAGGTGTGGCCTAGCATGCCGAGTTTAAGTTCGGTAGCTTCCTCCAGCGAGCACTGGGTTAATACGCCTGGGCGTCCAACCTGTGAGCCGACTAACAGCGCAATGGCGTTAAATGGCGCATAACGCGCAACGGCAACGGTTGTTTCCTGTTCGTCAAACCCGCGCCATGCGCCTTCAGCGGCATCAGCGGCAATCTGCACCGGGTTATCTTTGACGTTTGTGACGTGCGCTTGTTGAGAGGGTGTACGACGAGCGCGCATTTTCTGCATCGCCATCATCATCTCAACGACGTTCATATGGGACACCACTTCGACAATTTTTGCCGGCGTCATTGCGGTGGTCAGCGGCACTATGTCTTTGCGCTTTACGTTAGGGTCGCAAAGCATATTGGCCAGTTTGACCGAGTCCATCGCCATGACCTCTTCAGCGCGCGCCAGGTTAATGCCATAGCGGGCAATGAAATGGTCGATTAAGTCAAATTCACTGGCGGATTTACCGTCCAGTTCAGTGACTGTACCGTTGACGATTTTAATCGACGGTTTGGGGTCGTTCGGGCTTTCCATCGCAATGAAGCCTTCTTCGATCCACTCCTTAACGAAACCATCCTGATTCACAGGGCGCTTCGCCAGTGCTTCAAATCTTTTCGATCTCATGAATCAGCCTCACTGATATCAGATGTAGGACGGACGATCGTTTTTCGGCTCTGAGCCGAGGGTCCCGAGTACGGTTTTACCGATTTCACGGGCGGAGATAACGGCCTGACGAACAGCGCCAGAGTCACCCGAAATAACCAGAATGGCTTCGTTACTGAAGCTGGTGCCATGGGCAGGGGAGCTGTAGGCCACAACTTCCACGTTGGCTGATTTCAGGGCCGTATCGGCCATCAGGACACCAACGGATGCTGGCGCGCCGACGATAACGCCACAGGCACGGCCAATCGGTGCGCCAAAGGCTTTTTCCAGCGCGTAGCTGGCGCGTGCGGTGTACTGCATTTCGATGTGACCGGCTTCGTTGGCATAAACATCGCCAAAGGTGCGATCCAGTTCTTTCAGTGCGACTTCAATGCCGCGTTTCACGTCGGAAACATCGTTGCCACCAAGAATAATCAGCGAGCCATGACCTGCGCCGCCTTTGGTATCACGTGGTAACTCAATACTGACGACTTCAGTATTGGTGGCTTTTACCGCTTCATCGGCGGCCATGATGTGCGGGCCTGCGCCAGTACGGGCGCCAAGGATGCCAATGGAGCGATACCGTTTTTCAAGTTTCATCGCGTCCAGTAGGGCGCTGTCTACGTTGGCGATTACCAGACCGACGGTGTCGCCAATCGCGGTACCGACAAACTCCGTTAAACTGCAGCTTTTCTCTGCCATAGCCGTTTCTCGTGTTGGAGGATTATTTTCAGGGATAGCCTGCTGTTCCGGCGTTGCCACGCGAGCAATCACCTGTGCCATGATCTGTTCAACCAGCTCATTGCTGCTCATTAGCTAATTCCCTTCGGTAAGATTTTTTCTACATCGGTATGCGGGCGTGGGATGACGTGTACGGCTTTCACTTCTCCCACATTACGGGCTGCGGCGGCACCTGCATCTGTTGCTGCTTTGACTGCGCCGACATCGCCACGGACAATGACTGTTACCAGTCCCGAACCAATTTTTTCGTAGCCGACCAGCATTACATTGGCTGACTTCACCATTGCATCTGCGGCCTCTATGGCTGCAGTTAAGCCTTTGGTTTCTACCATTCCTAACGCTTCTTGTTGCATAAAGACCTCGCCTGGGTTGTCCCGATTTTCATGACTATAAAAAGAAGCGAGGAAAAAGAATGGCTGAGTTGAAAGTAAGAGTGAAAAAATAGTGGGGTTATGGTGAGATAAAATTGCTATATGTCATCATAACAATTTGTTTTTGTTGGTTATTTTTAGTTTAAGTAATGTGACTATTTGGTTATGTTAATTCCATATTTACACTTTTCCGAGTGACAGTTTAAATATCATTTGCTATGCGAGAAAAATGAAATTGTGATGATCGTTTGAAAATGGAATTCTGCTGTTCGCAATATTTTATTATTTTGAAAATGTACTTTTAATAGGGTAAATCCTCGTTTTACCGCCTGCTTTAATAAAGGTGATAGCAAGAATTTGCTATCACAACACGATTTTTAAGGGCATGTCGCTTGCAGATTGCCAACAATTTGCCGATACAGATTTTTATAGTAAGCCTTGAAGTAATCTTCCTGCCAGCAAGGAGTCCGCTGGTAAAGACACGAACTCTGCTTAGAAGGTGTCACAATGAACGATTCACTAAGAGCGCAATGTATTGCTGAGTTTTTGGGTACCGGACTATTTTTGTTTTTTGGTATTGGGTGCCTGAGCGCCCTGAAGGTCGCGGGTGCCAGTTTGGGATTGTGGGAGATCTGCATCATATGGGGTTTGGGGATCTCGCTTGCAGTTTACCTGACAGCCGGGATTTCTGGGGCCCATCTCAACCCCGCTATTACCATCGCACTTTGGTTGTTTGCCTGTTTTCCGGGTCGTAAGGTACTACCTTATTCTGTCGCTCAGATAGCGGGGGCCTTTGGTGGCGCTATGCTGGCCTATTTGTTGTACGGCAGCTTATTTATTGAGTATGAATCAGCCCATCAAATGGTACGCGGTAGTCTGGAAAGCCTGCAACTTGCCAGCATTTTTAGTACGTATCCTGCCGCCGCACTGAGTGTCTGGCAGGCCGCACTGGTCGAAGTGGTGATTACCTCCATTCTGATGGGGATGATTATGGCGCTGACGGATGACGGTAACGGTGTTCCCAAAGGCCCGTTAGCACCACTGCTGATTGGTATTCTGGTTGCTGTTATCGGCGCATCAACCGGTCCACTTACCGGTTTTGCGATGAACCCGGCACGTGATTTTGGTCCTAAATTGTTTGCCTGGATGGCTGGGTGGGGTGATGTTGCGATGACAGGTGGGCGTGATATCCCTTATTTCATCGTGCCGATTGTGGCACCCATCATCGGCGCCTGTGCGGGCGCAGCAATTTATCGTTATTTTATTGGCAAAAATTTACCGTGTAATTCGTGTAAGTTGGAGGAAAACGAGAGCTAGCTTCACGAAAGATGTTTATTATTGAAAGGTAAAAACTGTTTTCGTGATCCGGTTTCCTGAACGGCTTAAAAAGTCTCCCAACAATGGGAGACTTTTGTTATGTTCAATGCTGACTTTCATCAGAGCGCTGGATCGCGAGATGAAAATGAATGTGTGAATAATATGTTTTATTTATAACAATAAATTAACTGAGAGGTTTTATCATGATTTCTGCGAGTGCCCTGAACTCAGAACTCATTAATAAAATCGCACAGGATTTTGCACAGGCCACCAGTCTGGCTGTTGTGGTTGTCAATATTCACGGTGATGAAATTTCTGAGCTTTTTAATTTCACTCCTTTTTGCCAGTTGATGCGCCAGCATCCTCAGCATAGTACGCGTTGTCGTATGAGCGACCGCTGTGGAGGGTTGGAAGCCTCTAAATCCGATCAACCCTGCATTTATCGCTGCCATGCCGGGCTTACCGATTTCTCAATTCCGCTGGTCATCGCGGGACACCTGGTAGGGTTCGTGCTTTGTGGACAAGTACGCTTAAGTAACGATGTAGGCCTCGTTGATATTCTGAACGTCGATGACCGCTGGCAAGCCGATCCCGAACTGGTCAACGAGTTCCGTAATGTACCTGAAATGGACTATTCTCGAGTCATTGCTTCAGCGGATTTACTCAAGCTCATCGTCGAAAATTGCCTTAAGAAACAACTTAATTTTGTTGTTATCAAAGATAACCCGCAGCAGTCAGAGCCGGTACGCGCTAACCGTAGTACCAACCCTCATGACAGTAAAATGAAAAAAGCCCTGCGCTATATTGATGCACATTTATCAGACGATCTGCGTCTGGAGGATGTTGCCTCTCATGTTTTCCTTAGCCCGTACTATTTCAGCAAATTGTTCAAAAAATATCAGGGTATTGGTTTTAACGCATGGGTAAACCAGCAAAGAATGGCCAGTGCCAAAGAGCTGCTTTGTCACAGTGACTGGAGTATAGCCAGCATTGCGCGTAATTTAGGCTTTTCGCAAACAAGTTATTTTTGCAAAGTTTTCCGCCAGACCTATCAGGTTACGCCGCAGGCATTTCGTCAGCAAATAAATGTCATTTCACGCGGTGAATCCGCTTAAATAGCAATATTTTGCTATTGCCGATTTTTGATATCGGGCGCTATGTTAGTCATTATAAAATGAAATGTGACAACAGCAGTCAATAAATTGTCATAGCGCAACAAAATAATGGTATTAGAGGGATAAACTGCACCAGTTTTTATTTTTGTGATGAGATACAGTGTCTGTGTGAATGACTTTCTTTATTCTTAGCTGATACTTTCATTCAAAAAGTGAACGTGTGAATAAGTGGGTTAAGGCCAGAAAATTGGCTGAATGAACTCGGAAAGATATTAAATTGAATTATTGTCATGAGGTCGTGAATTTACCTCATAACAGAGAGCTTAATTAACCAGGCTCTTGAACTGACAGGTTTGCCACATTTGTGGTAGGGAAGGGGGTGAGAATCCCCCGCAGCCCCCGCTGCTGTGATGCTGACGACCCCGTATGGACCACTGATCGCAAGATTGGGAAGGACGGGTGAGGATGACGCTAAGCCAGAAGACCTGCCTGTCAGTGACTACCAACAACTTCGGTGGGAAGTGGGTGGTTCAGATGCATACAGTCGAGAGACTGGGTATCTCTACACCCCTACCACCCTGAACAGGATCAGGGTATGGCGGCCAATTTTCACGCATTTGTTCTTGCAGGTACCGGAAGCGGCTGTGGTAAAACCACGGTGACGCTGGGCTTGTTGAGCTTGTTGAAAAAACGCGGTTTGCGCGTCCAGCCTTGCAAAGTGGGTCCTGATTACCTTGATACCGGCTGGCATACAGCGGTATGCGGTACCGCTTCCCGCAATCTTGATAGCTTCATGCTTCCCGTCCCCACGCTGAACGCTCTATTCAACGAGCAGATGCAACATGCGGATATCGCCGTTATTGAAGGTGTTATGGGGCTGTATGACGGCTATGGTACCGACCCAAACTACTGCAGCACCGCCGCGATGGCTAAACAGTTAGGCTGTCCGGTCATCTTACTGGTTGATGGCAAAGCCGTTTCCACTTCAATCGCCGCAACGGTAATGGGTTTTCAGCATTTTGATCCCACCCTGAACATCGCCGGGGTTATTGTTAATCGGGTTAACAGCGAAACGCATTACCAGTTACTGAAAGTCGCAATCGAACGTTACTGCGATGTACCCGTCTTGGGCTACGTACCCCGTATGGATGGGGTTGCCCTTCCCGAACGTCATCTGGGTTTAGTAACCGCACGTGAGTCGGTTATCAATCAGCAACCGTGGCAGGCTTTTGCCGCGACGCTGGAGCAAACCCTTGATATCGACGCACTTCTGACATTAAGCCAGTCAACCAATCTTCCTGCTGGCGAATGGCCCGCGCTTCCTGCCGCAGACGCCGGAGCAGGGCTAACGGTTGCCATTGCCGATGACGAAGCCTTCAACTTCTACTACCCGGATAACATTACGCTGCTGGAACGTACGGGGCTTAAAGTTGTCCGTTTTAGCCCGTTGCACGACACCTGTTTACCGGACTGTCAGATGATCTGGTTAGGTGGCGGATATCCAGAGCTACACGCTGCGGCGCTGGCTCGCAATGTCTCGATGCTGAATCAACTGCGAGAGGCACATCAACGTGGCGTCGCGATTTATGCAGAGTGCGGCGGGCTGATGTATCTCGGCAGTTCGCTTGAGGACAGCAACGGCGATACCTGGCTGATGGCGGATATCATTCCCGGCCACAGCAAAATGGGGAAACGTCTGACCCGATTTGGCTACTGCGAAGCGCAGGCCGCGCAGCAAACATTGTTAGCTGCAGAAGGCGAAGTGCTGCGCGGGCATGAATTCCACTATTCCGATTTTACCCCTGAAACGCCAGCGGTGATGAACTGTCGCAAAGTGCGCGATGGTAAAACGCTGCAAGCCTGGTCCGGCGGCTGGCAGGTCGGAAACACCTTCGCCAGCTATCTACACGTTCATTTTGCTCAACGTCCGCAGATGCTTAACCATTGGCTGGCAGCTGCGAGGAGTGCGCTATGACGATCCTTGCATGGTGTGTTGCCTGGCTGCTTGATTTTATCATCGGCGATCCGCAGAACTGGCCGCATCCGGTGCGCTGGATTGGTAATCTGATTTCTGCCGTGCAGCGAGTTATTCGGCGTTATTGCCATAGCGACCGTGCGCTGCGCATCGGCGGCGCGGTGATGTGGATTGTGGTGGTTGGTCTGACCTGGGCGGTGTCCTGGGGCGTGCTGGCACTGGCAGAATCTATTCATCCCTGGTTGGGTTGGGTGGTAGAGGTATGGATGATCTTTACCGTGCTGGCCGGACGCTGCCTGGCAAAGGCCGCGCAGGATGTCGAACGTCCGCTACGGGCCGGTGACCTTGCTCAGAGTCGGGAAAAACTATCGTGGATTGTGGGGCGTGATACCTCACAGCTGCAACCGCAGCAGATCAATCGCGCGGTGGTGGAAACCGTGGCTGAAAACACCGTAGACGGTATTATCGCACCGTTGTTCTTTCTCCTCCTCGGCGGTGCGCCCCTGGCGATGGCCTACAAAGCGGTAAACACCCTTGACTCCATGGTGGGCTACAAACATGAAAAATACCGCGCTATTGGTATGGTCAGCGCGCGTCTGGACGATGTCGCGAACTTTATTCCTGCAAGACTGAGCTGGCTGTTGCTGGGCGTGGCGGCATTTTTATGTCGTAAAGACGGCTCGCGAGCTTTACAGATTGGCTGGCGCGATCGCTACAACCACAGCAGCCCAAACTGTGCGTGGTCAGAGGCATCCGTAGCCGGGGCATTAGGCATTCGGCTGGGTGGTCCTAATGACTACTTTGGCGAGCGCGTTGAGAAACCGTGGATCGGTGATGCTCAACGTGACATTTCGGTAGACGACATTTCCCATACGATTCGACTGATGTGGGTGGCATCGACGCTGGCACTGGCGCTGTTTATTGCGCTGCGGTGGCTGTGGGTCGGTGTAGCCTGAGGACAACATAATGCAATACATCCAGCAACCCCAGGCGATTGAAGCCAAAAGTTTCGACATTATTGGCGAGATCATCCGTGAAACCCGTCCGGACTATCAGTTTGCCAGTCCGTTACATGAAGCCATTATCAAGCGGGTTATTCACACGACGGCAGATTTCGACTGGCTGGACATTCTGTGGTTTTCCAGTGATGTGCTGGAGCAGTTTTGTGCGGCGCTTAGCCGTTCGAGCGTGATTTATACCGATACCACGATGGCGCTTTCCGGGATCAATAAAACGCTGCTGGCAAAATTCGGCGGTGAATGCCGCTGCTACATCAGCGACCCGCGGGTTGTGCGTACGGCAAAAGAGCAGGGTATTACCCGGTCCATGGCGGCAGTCGACATTGCGGTGAAGGAAGAGGGGGAAAAGCTGTTTGTCTTTGGCAACGCGCCGACTGCGCTGTTCCGCCTGCTTGAGCATGATGTTGCCGTCAGCGGTGTGGTGGGTGTACCGGTCGGGTTCGTTGGTGCTGAAGAGTCGAAAGATGCCCTGACCCAAAGCAATTTGCCCGCCATTGCAGCGTTAGGCCGCAAAGGGGGAAGCAATGTCGCCGCCGCTATCGTCAACGCCATGCTTTATCACATGCAGGGGGCGCGATGAGCGAGGCCTTCGATACGCCGGTGTGGCACAACGGTAAAGCGCTGCGTAAAGGATATACCACGGGATCGTGCGCCACGGCGGCGGCAAAAGTTGCCGCGTTGATGGTATTGCGCCAACACCTCATCCATCAGGTTTCCATCGTGACGCCTTCCGGGGTGACGCTGTGCCTGAACGTGGAGTCACCGCATATCGAAGGGCAGCAGGCAATAGCGGCCATCCGCAAAGACGGTGGAGATGATGTGGACGCCACCCACGGCATGCTGATTTTTGCTCGCGTGACGTTAGACGATAGTGGCGTGATTGCCTTACAGGGCGGTGAAGGGGTCGGTACGGTAACCCGCAAGGGGATTGGCCTGCCGGTGGGCAGTTCGGCGATTAACCGTACACCTCGCCAGACCATTGAATCAGCCGTCCGCGAAGCGATTGGCCCAAATCGTGGGGCGCAGATTGAAATCTTCGCGCCAGAAGGCGAAGAACGGGCGCAAAAAACCTACAACTCTCGCCTTGGCATTCTTGGCGGCATTTCGATTATCGGCACCACGGGTATTGTCACGCCGATGTCAGAAGAGAGCTGGAAGCGTTCGCTGTCGCTTGAGCTGGAAATTAAGCGGGCGGCAGGGCTGGAGCGTGTTGTACTGGTGCCGGGAAACCACGGCGAGCGTTTTGTGCGCGAGCAGATGGGTATCGACACCCAGGTTGTGGTCACCATGAGCAACTTTGTCGGTTACATGATTGAAGAAGCTGTACGTCTGGGGTTCCGGCAAATCGTACTGGTGGGGCACCCCGGTAAGCTCGTCAAAATCGCGGCGGGGATCTTCCACACTCATAGCCATATTGCCGATGCCCGCATGGAAACGCTGGTGGCCCACCTCGCGCTACTTGGCGCACCGCTGGAACTGCTGACGTTGGTCAGCGAGTGCGATACCACCGAAGCGGCGATGGAACATATCGACGCGTACGGTTTCCAGCACATTTATGACCATCTGGCTCAGCGCATTTGTATGCGTGTTCTGCAAACGCTGCGCTTTACCAAAAATCCCCCGACCTGCGATGCCATCATGTTTTCTTTTGATAATCAGGTTCTTGGAAGTAATCGTCCGGTCGCAGAGATTGCTGAGGAGATGCAATGTTAACCGTTGTAGGGATGGGCCCCGCCGGTTTGCATTTGATGACGCCTGCGGCACGAGAAGCGGTCGCGACGGCGGATGTTCTGGTCGGTGGAAAGCGGCATTTGCAGCAATTCCCGGATTTTGCCGGTGAACAGTTTGCTCTTGGCGCCAATATCCCGGAACTCCTGAGCTGGATTAGCGCGCACCAGGAGAAGCACGTTGTGGTACTGGCGTCTGGCGATCCCCTGTTTTACGGCATCGGGACGCGCATGGTGGCGCATTTTGGTATTGAGAATGTGCGGATTATTCCCGGCATTAGTGCGGTGCAGTACCTGTGCGCGCAGTCCGGTATTGATATGAACGATATGTGGCTGACCAGTAGCCATGGCCGCAGCGTCTGTTTTGATGAGTTGGCGCGACATAACAAGGTGGCGATGGTGACTGATGCGCTGTGTGGCCCGCGAGAAATCGCGCAGCAGCTCATTGCCCGAGGCAAGGGGCATCGCTGGATGGTGATTGGCGAAAACCTGGCGATGGAAAACGAACAGATCCATTTCCTGCCTGTGCGTGAAGTTAACGCTGACTATGACATGAATGCAGTGGTGATCCTTGATGAAAGATGAGCTGTTTCTGCGTGGAGAGAAAGTGCCGATGACCAAAGAAGCGGTACGCGCACTTGCCCTCTCAAAACTTGAATTACACCGCGCCAGTCACCTGATTGATATTGGTGCCGGAACCGGCAGCGTGTCGATAGAGGCGGCGTTGCAATATCCCGGATTACGTGTAACGGCCATCGAACGTAACCCGGCGGCGCTCAGGTTGCTGGATGAAAACCGCCAGCATTTTGCCTGCGCAAATATCGATATTTTTCCCGGCGTTGCTCCCATGACCATCGCTGAAAAAGCCGATGCCATTTTTATGGGCGGCAGCGGAGGCCATCTGACCGAACTAATTGACTGGTCGATGCGCCAATTGCATCCCGCAGGGCGTCTGGTAATGACGTTTATCCTCCAGGAAAACCTCAACACCGCGCTGGCACATCTGGATCATCTTGGCGTACAGGGAGTGGATTGCCTGCAGCTACAGGTTTCCTCGCTTACCACGCTTGGCAATGGTCACTATTTTAAACCGAATAACCCCGTATTTGTTATCGCCTGTCAGAAGGAAGGAAACCATGTCTGAGATTTTTGATCCCCGTAGCGTGTGGTTTGTTGGCGCAGGTCCTGGCGATCGCGAGCTGATTACCCTCAAAGGTTACCGGTTGCTGCAGCAGGCGCAGGTTGTTATCTACGCCGGATCGCTGATTAACACTGAATTGCTGGAGTATTGCCCTGCCGGTGCTGAATGTCACGACAGTGCCGAACTGCATCTGGAGCAGATCCTTGATCTGATGGAGGCCGGAGTGAAAGCGGGCAAGACCGTTGTGCGCCTGCAAACCGGTGATGTCTCGTTGTACGGTTCCGTACGCGAGCAGGGTGAGGAGCTGACCAAACGCGGGATTGACTGGCAGGTGGTCCCCGGCGTCAGCGCGTTCCTCGGCGCGGCGGCGGAGCTGGGCGTGGAGTACACCGTACCTGAAGTTTCACAGAGCCTGATCATTACGCGCCTGGAAGGCCGCACCCCGGTACCAGAGCGTGAACAGCTGGAGTCTTTTGCCAGCCACCAGACATCAATGGCGATTTATCTTTCCGTCCAGCGTATTCATCGGGTGGCCGAGCGTCTTATTGAAGGCGGCTATCCGGCGACCACGCCCGTGGCGGTGATCTATAAAGCGACCTGGCCGGAAAGTCAGACCGTGCGCGGGACCCTGGCGGATATTGGCGACAAGGTTCGCGATGCGGGCATCCGTAAAACGGCCCTTATTCTGGTCGGTAATTTCCTGGGCTCGGAGTATCACTACTCCAAACTCTATGCGGCGGACTTTAGCCATGAATACCGTAAAGCCTGAGTCAATTGCGCTTTTTTGCCTGACTCCTGGTGGCGTTGTGCTGGCGAAACGTCTGGCAGCCATGCTGCCGGTTACCTGTTTTACCAGTGAAAAGCTGCTGGAGGAGGGGTTTATTCCCTTTGAAAACGGCTTTGCGAATACCGCCCGCGAAGCGTTTACGAATTACTCGGCGCTGATTTTTATCGGTGCGACCGGCATTGCGGTGCGCGTACTGGCCCCGCTGGTCAATGACAAATTCTGCGATCCGGCGGTGGTGGTCATTGATGAACGTGCCCAGCATGTCATCAGCCTGCTCTCCGGTCACGCGGGCGGTGCCAATGCATTGGCGCGTTATCTGGCGGGCATGTTGGGCGCTGACCCGGTTATCACTACCGCGACGGATGTGAACGATATGGCGGCACTGGATACGCTGGCATTTCAACTGAATGCCCGGATGAGTGATTTCCGTTCGGCGGTGAAAATCGTGAATCAGATGCTGGTCAGCAATAAGCGGGTTGGTCTGTGGTGGGATGACGAACTGACGCAGGATGTCAGCCATTGCGACCGGCGCGGATTTATCACGGTAACCGATCTCAACCAGCTCCCTGAACTGGATGCGTTGGTGTGCATCACCTTACGCACCAATTTACCTGACCTGCCTGTTCCGCACTGGAAGTTGGTGCCACAGCGGGTTGTGGCCGGAATTGGCTGTCGCCGTGATACGCCGTTCCCTCTGCTGGCTGCGCTGCTTGCCCGGCAACTTGAAGCTCAACAGCTCGATCCGTTGGCGCTAAAAGCGATTGGCAGCATCACGCTGAAAAAAGATGAACAGGGACTTATCCAACTGGCTTCGTGCTGCCGCGTTCCTTTCGAAACCTTTACTGCTGACGCGCTGCGTGAGCATGAGCACCGTTTTCCAGCCTCATCGTTTGTTCGCAAAACGGTGGGTACAGGAAGCGTTTCCGGTCCTGCAGCCTGGCTGTTGAGCCACGGAAAACTGTTAGGCGAGACCCTGCGAGAACAGGGCGTCACTATCACTTTGGGAGTTTCACACTGATGTTAAGCGTAATTGGAATTGGCCCTGGCTCGCAGGCAATGATGACCATGGAAGCCGTTGAAGCACTGCAGGCAGCGGAAATCATCGTTGGCTATAAAACCTACACCCATCTGGTAAAAGCGTTCACGGGTGACAAGCAGGTGATCAAAACCGGAATGTGCAAAGAGATTGAACGCTGCCAGGCGGCGATCGAACTGGCACAGGCGGGTCACAACGTGGCGCTGATCAGTAGCGGTGACGCGGGGATTTACGGTATGGCCGGGCTGGTGCTTGAACTGGTCAGCAAGCAAAAGCTGGATGTTGAGGTCAGGCTAATACCTGGCATGACCGCTAGTATTGCCGCGGCCTCTTTGCTGGGTGCGCCGCTGATGCACGACTTCTGCCACATCAGCTTAAGCGATCTGTTAACGCCATGGCCGGTTATCGAAAAACGCATCGTTGCCGCCGGTGAGGCAGACTTTGTTATCTGTTTCTACAACCCGCGCAGTCGGGGTCGCGAAGGTCATCTGGCGCGCGCATTTGAACTGCTTTCCGCCAGCAAAAGCGCACAAACGCCGGTGGGTATTGTGAAGTCTGCCGGACGTAAAAAGCAGGAAAAATGGTTAACCACGCTCGGTGAAATGGATTTCGAACCGGTTGATATGACCAGCCTTGTGATCGTGGGTAACAAAACAACCTATGTTCAGGACGGCCTGATGATCACGCCACGAGGTTATGTGCTGTGAATTACGGTGATGTGCTGGTCATGGGCGGTACGAGCGATGCGCGCATGCTGTGCCAGCAACTGGATGCGGCAAACGTGGCCTACACCCTGTCAGTTGCAACCCCAACAGGGAAACAACTGGCGGGAGACATCAAAGGCCAGGTGCGCTGCGGGCGTCTGGAGCGCGAACAAATGATTGCCTGGCTACAGGAAAATCGGACGCGCTGGGTGATCGATGCCTCGCATCCGTACGCCGAGGTGGTGAGCCGCAACATCATGAGCGCCTGCGAAGCGGCGGGCGTACTGCTGAGCCGCTACCAGCGCCCTGAGCAGTTGAGTGGTTTAACTCACCCGCACCTGTATACCGTACAAAGCATTCAGCAAGCCTGTGAGTTGGCGCGACGCTTCGGCGATCGTGTGCTGCTGACGACCGGCAGTAAAGATCTGGCTATCTGGCGCGAAGGGTTGCCTGAAAAAACGCTGCTGGCGCGCGTTCTGCCTGTTCCTGAGGTCATTCAGCAATGCGCGGATCTGGGATTTGGCGTCGGTGAAATCTTCGCACTGTGCGGACCGTTTAGCGCCGAGTTCAACGCTGCGTTTTATCGCCAGTGCCAGGCTGATGTGGTGATCACCAAAGCATCTGGCGCTGAAGGTGGTTATCAGGAAAAGGTTCAACCCTGTCTGGATGCCGGAATCCCCTGCATCGTGATTACACGTCCGGCACCGTTGGTGACGGGAGAAGAGTTACTGGAAAGTCAGGCCGCCTTTGGGGCGCGTTTAACGCGCTGGCTGGCCACTGCTTAAGGAGTTTGAGATGAAAAAGGCGCTTCTGGTGGTCAGTTTTGGCACCAGCTATCACGACACCTGCGAGAAAAATATTGTGGCCTGTGAGCGCGATCTTGCAGCTAGCTGCCCTGACCGCGACCTGTTCCGGGCGTTTACCTCCGGGATGATAATCCGCAAGCTCAAGCAGCGCGACGGCATTGAAATCGACACGCCGCTGCAGGCGCTGCAAAAACTGGCGGAGCAGGGGTATCAGGATGTGGCTATTCAGTCGCTGCACATTATTAATGGTGACGAATACGAAAAAATTGTCCGCGAAGTGCAAAGTATGCGTCCGCTGTTTTCACGCCTGACGCTGGGTGTACCGCTGCTGAGCAGCCATGAAGATTACGCACAGTTGATGCTGGCGTTGCAACAGCAGATGCCGGAGCTTGGCGAAAGTGAAAAAGTGGTCTTTATGGGACACGGTGCCAGCCACCATGCTTTTGCCGCCTATGCCTGTCTCGACCACATGATGACGGCGCAGCGCTTTCCCGCGCGGGTTGGGGCGGTGGAAAGCTATCCGGAAGTGGATGTGCTGATTGAAAGTTTATCTCAGGAAGGGGTGACGGCGGTGCATCTGATGCCGCTGATGTTAGTCGCTGGCGACCATGCCATCAACGATATGGCCTCCGATGAAGATGATTCCTGGAAAACGTTGTTCAATGCAGCCGGGATACCGGCTACGCCGTGGCTTAGTGGTCTGGGTGAGAACCCGGCGGTTCGCGCCATGTTCGTGGCACATTTACAGCAGGCGCTTAATGTGGCGCTGGAGGAAGCAGCATGAGCGGAAAACTGTATGCACTGAGCACCGGGCCAGGTGCTTCCGACTTGATTACCGTGCGTGCCGCACGCACGCTGGGCGCGCTGGATATTCTCTATGCGCCTGCCGGGCGTAAAGGCGGCGACAGTCTGGCATTGTCGATTGTACGTGAGTATATCGGTGAACAGACCGAAGTCCGCTGCTGCCATTTTCCTATGAGTGCCGATAGCGCTGAAAAAGAGGCCGTCTGGGATGAAGTTGCTGCCGCGCTGGTTCAGGAAGTCGAGGCCGGTAAGCAGGTGGGGTTTATCACTCTCGGCGATGCGATGCTGTTCAGCACCTGGGTCTTTTTACTTCAGCGTATTGGTTGTCCTGACTGGCTGGAAATCGTTCCGGGCGTGACCTCTTTCGCCGCGATTGCCGCGCGTTCCAAAACGCCGCTCGCTATGGAGCAACAGTCACTGGCGGTGGTCTCCTGTACCGCGCCGGAAGCGGAAATCCAGCAAGCGTTAAAACAGCATGACAGTCTGGTGTTGATGAAAGTGTACGGTCGTTTTGCACGTATCAAAGCGCTGCTACAACAAGAAGGTTTGTTGGACTGTGCATTAATGATGTCTGAAGCCACGCTGCCAGGTGAACAGTGCTGGCGTCATCTCGATGAGGTGAGCGACGATCAGCCGCTGCCTTATTTCTCGACCATTCTGGTCAATAA
Organism: Citrobacter portucalensis; assembly: GCF_002042885.1. Lineage (GTDB taxonomy): Bacteria > Pseudomonadota > Gammaproteobacteria > Enterobacterales > Enterobacteriaceae > Citrobacter > Citrobacter portucalensis. Next base: position 13,733 of record NZ_MVFY01000019.1, on the reverse strand, counting down.
ACAGTGGGAGTATGCACAATGAAGCTTGAACAACAGCTAAAACAGCTGTCTTTCAGCGGGTTGGCTGCGGCGCTATTACTGATGATTGTTCCTGAACAAGCGTTCGCCATGCACATTATGGAAGGTTTCTTGCCGCCGATGTGGGCGCTGGCCTGGTGGCTGCTGTTTTTACCCTGCCTGTGGTACGGGCTGGTACGTCTGCGCCAAATTGTGCAGGAGGATAACCACCAGAAGGTTTTGCTGGCCCTGTGTGGAGCCTTTATTTTTGTGCTGTCGGCGCTGAAAATTCCTTCCGTCACCGGAAGCTGCTCTCATCCAACTGGTGTAGGCCTGGCGGTTATCCTGTTTGGACCGGGCGTGGTAGCCATCCTTGGGGCGATTGTCCTGCTGTTCCAGGCTCTGCTGCTGGCACACGGTGGTTTGACAACGCTCGGCGCGAACGGCATGTCGATGGCGGTAATTGGCCCGGTAGTGGGTTACATGGTGTGGAAAATGGCCTGCCGCGCAGGGCTGCGTCGTGATGTCTGCGTCTTCCTGTGTGCGATGCTGGCGGATCTCGTCACCTATTTCGTGACCTCGGTACAGCTGGGCGTTGCGTTCCCGGATCCCTCTGCTGGTGCTACCGGCTCAATCATTAAGTTCATGGGGATTTTCTGCCTGACGCAGATCCCAATTGCGATTGCGGAAGGGTTACTTACCGTGCTGATTTACGATCAGCTAACCAAACGCCAGTTGATAACCGCACAAGGGCATTAACGATGAAAAAGACGCTGATTATATTGGGCATGGTAGTGGCGCTGGTGATCCTGCCGTTCTTTATCAACCACGGTGGGGAGTACGGCGGGTCAGATGGTGAGGCGGAAAGCCAGATTCAGGCTATTGCCCCGCATTATGAGCCCTGGTTCCAGCCGTTGTATGAACCCGCAAGCGGTGAAATTGAAAGTCTGCTGTTTACGCTCCAGGGATCGCTTGGCGCAGCCGTGATTTTCTATATCCTGGGTTACACCAAGGGTAGGCAACGCCGTGATGACCGGGCTTGACAGGCTTAGCTATCAAAGCCGTTGGGTTCATGTCTCGCCGATGCGGAAATTTCTGCTCTGGCTGGTGATGATGATTCTGGCGTTTACTCTGCCCCCATTGGGGCAGGGTATTGAGCTTTTACTTATTGCCGCGCTGAGCTGCTGGCTGCTGCGTATTTCCTTCTGGCGCTGGTGCCGTTGGATGGCATTGCCATTTGGTTTTCTCACGGTTGGCGTGGTGACCATTTTGTTTAGCATCAGCCGCGATCCACAGACGCTGTTGGCCAGCATACCTGTGGGAAGTTACTGGTTGGGGATCAGCGCACCAGGCCTGGTAACCGCCAATGAAACCTTCTGGCGCAGCCTTGCCGCGTTGGCGGCAACCTTCTGGCTGGTACTGAATCTGCCGTTTCCGCAATTAATTATCTTACTCAAACGCGCGCACGTTCCTCGCCTGCTAACTGAGCAGATCCTGCTGACCTGGCGGTTTATTTTTATCCTGTTAGACGAGGCGCTGGCTATTCATCGCGCACAAACGCTGCGTTTTGGTTATCGTAGCTTGCCGTTGGGCTACCGCTCTCTGGCAATGCTGGTGGGATTGCTGTTTACCCGTGTGTTGATCCGCTACCAGCAAATGACCACCACACTGGATATCAAACTGTATCAGGGTGATTTTCACCTGTAAGGAAAAGTATGCTTGCCACCTCAGCGCTTTGGTTTCGCTATCAGGATGACCCGATCCTCAAAGGGCTAACTCTGGATTTTTCGACGCATGCCGTCACCGGACTGGTAGGCGCTAATGGCTGCGGGAAATCCACGCTGTTTATGAACCTGAGTGGCTTATTGCGCCCACAGCAAGGCGCGGTGATGTGGCAGGGCAAACCGCTGGATTACAGCAAGCGCGGCCTGCTGGCGCTGCGTCAACAGGTGGCAACGGTATTTCAGGATCCCGATCAGCAAATCTTTTATACCGATATCGACAGCGATATCGCCTTTAGCCTGCGCAATCTTGGGGTGGATGAAGCTGAAATCGCTCGGCGCGTGGAAGATGCGCTTACGCTGGTCGACGCCCAGCATTTTCGCCATCAGCCCATTCAGTGCTTAAGCCATGGGCAAAAAAAACGCGTAGCGATTGCCGGGGCGTTGGTGTTGCAGGCGCAGTATCTGCTGCTGGATGAACCTACTGCGGGCCTTGACCCGTCAGGCCGCACGCAGATGATTGAGATAATCAAACGCATCGTTGCGCAAGGAAACCACGTCGTAATTTCCAGCCATGATATCGATCTTATCTATGAAGTCAGCGATGCGGTGTACGTTTTACGCCGGGGCGAAGTACTCACGCACGGCACGCCAGGCGACGTATTCGCCCGTACGGATCTTATTGAACAAGCGGGATTAACTCAGCCCTGGCTGGTGAAGCTGCATACAGAGTTGGGCTTCCCGCTGTGTAAAACAGAGGCTGAATTTTTTAGTTGTATGCGAGAGAACGCACTGAAGGAGGCGTCATGACGCAGGCAATAATGTTGCAGGGAACGGCATCTGATGTGGGTAAAAGCGTATTGGTCGCCGGGCTGTGTCGTATTTTTTATCAGGATGGACTGCATACCGCGCCGTTCAAATCGCAGAACATGGCGCTGAACTCTGGCATTACGCCAGAGGGAAAAGAAATGGGCCGCGCGCAAATTTTTCAGGCCGAAGCCGCAGGCATTACGCCAGATGTGCGTATGAACCCAGTGTTACTTAAACCGACCAGCGATCGAAAAGCGCAGGTAGTGCTGATGGGTAAAGTGGCAACCGATATGGACGCGGTGAGTTACCACGAGTACAAGCCACGTCTGCGGGAACAGATCCTGTCAGTTTATAACAGCCTGGCGCAGGAGTTCGATGTGCTGGTGCTGGAAGGAGCGGGGAGCCCGGCAGAGATTAACCTGCGCGATCGCGATATCGTCAATATGGGTATGGCCGAGATGGCGCAGTGCCCTGTCGTTTTGGTGGCGGATATCGATCGTGGCGGGGTGTTCGCCTCCATTTACGGCACGCTGGCGCTGTTGCACGATCACGAGCGCGCGCGGGTAAAAGGGGTGATCATCAACAAGTTTCGCGGTGATGTGACGCTGCTGCACTCCGGTATCGAGCAAATTGAAGCGCTGACCGGCGTTCCGGTACTGGGCGTGATGCCATGGCTGGATGTTGATCTGGAAGATGAAGATGGCGTTGCGCTGCAAAAGGGCAAGTATTTGCGCACTGACAAACGCGACATCGATATCGCCGTTGTTCAAATACCGCACATTTCTAACTTTACTGATTTCAATGCGCTTGCTGCGCAGCCGGATGTGCGCGTGCGCTATGTTCGCCAGCCTGAAGAGCTGGTGGGAGCCGATCTGGTGATTTTGCCGGGCAGCAAAAATACCCTTGGCGATCTGGTATGGCTGCGTGAAAGTGGGATGGCGCATGGCGTCGTGCAATTACATCGTAATAACGTACCGGTGGTGGGGATTTGTGGCGGCTATCAAATGCTCGGCGACACCATCATTGATGAAGTAGAGTCGGGCCTCGGTACGCTGCCGGGTCTGGGCTTACTCAATACAGTCACCCATTTTGCCCAGCACAAAACCACGACCCTGGTTGAGGGACAAATGTCTTCATCGCTGCCTGACTGGCTGGCGGGCACGGCGGGGTTATCCGTTCGCGGTTATGAAATTCATATGGGCGAAACAGCATTAACCGATGAATGCCGGTCGGTGATGACGTTGCACAAAGACGGCGGCAACGTTGTTGACGGCGCGGTCACTCCGGATGGTCTGGCGTTCGGCACCTATCTTCACGGTCTTTTCGACAGCGATGATTTCACCCGTGCGTTGGTCAATGGCCTGCGAGAACGTAAAGGGTTAGCTCCGCTGGATTCCACCTTCCATTACGCGCAATATAAATCGCAGCAGTTTGATCTGCTGGCGGATGCGATGCGGCAACACATCGATATTGAAAAAATTTATACCATCATGCAGCAACACCGGGAGCCAGTATGATGATTCTGGTTACTGGTGGCGCGCGAAGCGGTAAGAGTCGGCATGCGGAAGCGCTGATCGCTGATTCCCCAAATGTTTTGTATATCGCGACTTCGCAGATTTTTGATGAGGAGATGGCTGCGCGAATTCAGCATCATCGCGATGGACGTCCTGCGCACTGGCGGACAGCCGAACGTTGGCAACATCTTGATGAACTGATCACGGACACGAACGATCCTCAGGAAGCTATTCTGCTGGAATGCATCACCACGATGGTGACCAACTTGCTGTTTGCGCTGGGCGGTGAAAGCGATCCGGACAGCTGGGATTACGCGGCGATGGAGCAGTCTATCGAAGGTGAAATCCGTTCGCTGATCGCAGCCTGTCAATGCTGCCCGGCAAAGATCGTGTTGGTCACTAACGAAGTGGGTATGGGGATTGTGCCGGAGAATCGTCTGGCGCGGCATTTTCGTGATATTGCAGGACGCGTGAACCAGCGACTGGCGGCGGCAGCGGATGAGGTCTGGCTGGTGGTATCAGGAATTGGAGTCAAAATTAAATGAGTAAGTTGTTCTGGGCAATGCTCTCTTTTATCAGTCGCTTGCCCGTTCCTGCTCGCTGGTCGCAAGGACTGGATTTCGAGCACTATTCCCGCGGTATTGTAATGTTTCCCCTGATTGGCGTCGTGTTGGGAGGGCTGACGGGGCTGGTCTTTATGGCGCTCCAGCCCTGGTGCGGTATTCCGTTGGCGGCCCTTTTTGCGGTGCTGACACTGGCATTGCTGACCGGGGGATTTCATCTGGATGGTCTGGCGGATACCTGTGACGGCATTTTTTCGGCGCGCCGACGCGAGCGGATGCTGGAAATCATGCGCGACAGTCGTCTGGGCACCCACGGTGGACTGGCGTTAATTTTCGTTTTACTGGCGAAGGTACTGGTGGTGAGTGAACTGGCTTTGCGTGGCACGCCAATGCTGGCCGCGCTGGCAGCGGCATGTGTTGCCGGGCGAGGAACGGCGGTGTTGCTGATGTATCGGCATCGCTATGCCCGCGAAGAAGGACTGGGCAACGTTTTTATTGGCAAAGTCACCGGGCGTCAAACCTGCGTTACGTTGGGATTAGCGGCGATCCTTGCCACCGTGCTACTTCCTGGCATGCGCGGCGTGGCAGCGCTGGTTGTCACAATAGTGGCGGTTTTTATTCTTGGGCAGTTATTAAAACGCACGTTGGGTGGGCAAACCGGCGATACGCTGGGCGCTGCCATTGAACTTGGCGAGTTGATTTTCTTGCTGGCTCTGCTCTGAGTCAGCCCACATACTGGAATCCTTATGCAGACTTTAACCTCTTTACTCCGCACGATCCCATCACCAGACAGTGCCGCGATGTTGCGTGCACAGCAGCATATCGACGGCTTGCTTAAGCCGCCGGGAAGTTTGGGGCGACTCGAATCTCTCGCCGTACAATTGGCCGGGATGCCTGGCCTGAAGGGCGTGCCGCATGTGAACGGCAAAGCGATGCTGGTGATGTGCGCCGATCACGGCGTGTGGGATGAAGGGGTTGCCGTTTCGCCTAAAGTTGTCACGGCTATTCAGGCTGCCAATATGACGCGTGGAACGACCGGCGTCTGCGTCCTGGCCGCTCAGGCTGGGGCGAAGGTTCATGTGATAGATGTTGGGATTGATGCTGAACCTATTCCCGGTGTGGTGAATATGCGTGTGGCACGCGGTTGCGGCAATATAGCCGAAGGCCCGGCAATGAGCCGTTCGCAGGCCGAGGAGCTGTTGCTGGAAGTCATCCGCTATACCCATGAGCTGGCAAAAGACGGTGTAACGCTGTTTGGCGTCGGGGAGCTTGGTATGGCAAATACTACACCTGCGGCGGCCATTGTCAGCGTGCTGACCGGCAGTGATGCTGAGGAAGTCGTGGGTATTGGCGCTAACCTTCCTCTTTCTCGGGTGGGGAATAAGGTAGACGTTGTGCGCCGGGCAATTGCCGTCAATCAACCTGATCGCCATGACGGTGTCGATGTGCTGGCTAAGGTTGGCGGGTTTGATCTTGTCGGTATGGCGGGGGTGATGCTTGGGGCGGCCTCCTGTGGTCTGCCTGTGGTGCTGGACGGTTTTCTTTCGTATTCTGCTGCTCTGGCGGCCAGCCAGATTGCACCACAAATTAAACCCTACTTAATTCCGTCACACTTCTCCGCTGAGAAGGGCGCTCGCACCGCGCTTGCGCATCTTGAATTGGATCCTTATCTGAATATGGGGATGCGTTTGGGTGAAGGCAGTGGGGCCGCGTTGGCAATGCCGATTGTTGAAGCTGCCTGTGCGATGTACAAAAATATGGGGCAGCTCGCCGCCAGTAACATTGTGCTTCCAGATGGTAAGGAAGCGTAGTTACCGTTCAACCTGAACCTCGCCTGATGGCGAGGTTTTTTTATGCGCAAATATGTCGTAACCCACTAAAACAGATAATAAAAGCTATACTTAACGGATATCTGTTGCGACGAAGGAAAGGAAAAAGATGCGTCGTGTAAAACTGCTTTGTTCACTCATTATGCTGCTTGCGAGTCAGGGCGCGCAGGCGGTGAGTTATCCGCTGCCGCCAGAGGGGAGTCGCCTGGTGGGTAGCCCTTTGACTATCACGGTTCCACCAGGAAACACCAAGCCGCTGGAGGCATTTGCTGCTCAGTACGGACAGGGGTTGAGCAATATGCTTGAAGCCAATCCGGGCGTCGATGTTTTTCTGCCTAAATCGGGTTCAACGCTGGTTGTGCCGCAGCAACTGATACTTCCGGATACCGTGCGCGAGGGGATTGTCATCAACGTCGCCGAGATGCGGCTTTACTATTATCCTGCTGGCAGCAATACGGTTGAGGTTTTACCCATTGGCATTGGTCAGGCGGGTAGAGAAACGCCGCGTAACTGGGTGACGGCGGTCGAACGTAAGCAGGAAGCACCAAGCTGGACGCCGACGCCAAATACCCGACGTGAATACGCCGCTCGCGGGGAAAGCTTACCGGCTTTTGTTCCTGCCGGGCCAGAAAATCCAATGGGCCTGTATGCAATTTATATCGGCAGGCTTTATGCCATTCACGGGACAAACGCCAATTTTGGTATTGGTCTGCGGGTAAGCCAGGGGTGCATCCGTTTACGGAATGATGACATCAAGTACCTGTTTGATACGGTGCCTGTAGGGACGCGTGTACAACTGATAGACCGACCGGTGAAATACAGCGAAGAGCCGGACGGTAGTCGCTGGGTGGAAGTACATGAGCCGCTGTCACGAAACCGTTCGGAATACGAGTCTGACAGAAAGGTACCTTTGCCAGTCACTCCCGCTTTGCGCACCTTTATCAGCGGGAATGACGTGGATGTGAGCCGCGGGAGCCAGGCGTTGGAAAGACGTTCCGGTATGCCAGTGAACATTAGCCTGGTACAGAAGCATTATTAATTTTCAGGGCGACCCTGTTGACCTTCAGGTCGGATGGGTCGCTTTTTTAATTTGATACTGCCCCATTTTTACCACGCCAATATGGTCAGCCATTAGCTGGGCTTCGTGTTCACTGTGGGTAACCAACAGCGCCGTTTGCCCGGCGGCGCGCAAAATATCCCGTACCTCGTTGCCAAGACGCTCACGCGTGCGCTTATCCAGGCTGGAGAAGGGTTCATCGAGCAACAGGATTTCCGGATGTGGCGCCAACGCGCGCGCAAGGGCGATACGCTGTTGTTGCCCGCCGGAAAGCTCATGCGGATAGCGGTTGGCATGGCTGTGTAACTCCACCATTTTCAACAACTCAGTCACTCTGGCCTGTTGTTCCTCACGCGGCATGCGACGCAACCCAAAGGCGACATTTTGTTGCGCGGTCAGATGGGGGAATAACGCATATTCCTGGAAGACCATGCCGACATGACGTTTTTCCGGTGGCAGATGAACGCCGGGACCGGCAACACGTCGCTGTGACACATAGATCTCTCCGTTTTGCAGGCGTTCAAATCCGGCTACTGCGCGTAGTACCGTGGTTTTTCCGCAGCCTGAAGCGCCCAGCAGACAGGCAATTTCACCTTTACGTACCGACATTGAAAATCCGCTCAGTACCGATTGCTGGCTGTTGCCATAAGCAACGTGTACATCCTGGAGTCGTAATGCAATTTCTGACATTGTTGCTCTCTTAACCACGGTGAGTCATTTGGTGACGCACCAACAAAATAACCGGTAGCGTGCCAGCTAAAACAATCATTAGCGCGGCGATAGCACCTTCTTCATAGGTTCCACGGGCGGCTTCCGCATACAGCAACGTTGCCAGCGTTTCAAAATTGACCGGGCGCAAAAGCAACGTTGTTGGTAGCTCCTTCATGGCATCAGCAAAAACCAGCAGGGCACTGCTGACTAACGCCGGGCGCAGCAGGGGAAAATGGACTCGTGCAAACGTCCCCGCACCATTCTCACCCAACAGACGAGACGCCTGTTCCAGCGAAGGTGGAATGCGGCCCAGACCAGAATCCAGTGCGCCAATGGCAATCGCCTGGAATCGCATGGCACAACAAATTACCAGCAGGATCCCGGCGGACATCAGCGGCAGGCCGCGAACATCCAGTAAATCTGCCAGCCAGCGGTCGACAGCCATGGCGGGGGTTAAAAAGCCAATCGCCAGAATTGTGCCGGGAACCGCATAGCCTAAAGAGGCCAGACGCATCACGCCGCGACGAAATCCCGGCATGGCGTTGTCTGCGGCGCTATGACGCGCGCTCCAGGCCACCAGCATACTGACGCAAACCACCACTAGCGTAGTTCCCGCTGCCAGCGATAGCGTATTTTGCAATGCTGACAGTAACGAAGAGGAAAGGGGGTTCTCATCACCTATACGTTTGGCGCTTTCCCACATTAAAAACAGTACCGGAGCCAGAAAACCCAGCACAACCGGCAGTGAAATAACGCCACCGAGCAGCCAACCACGCCAGCCCTGCACGCGCGTTGGTTGAATTTCCCGTAGGCTGCGGCTGCTGAATCCTTGTTTTCTACGACCATAAAATTCCAGCGTCAGAATAAGGAATATAAACATCAGCATCATGCAGGCAATTTGTGCCGCGGCAGATAAATCAGACCGCGAGATCCATGTGGTGTACACGGTAACGGTTAACGTCTGTACCCCGAGAAACTCCGATGCGCCAATATCGTTGAGCGTTTCCAGCAGTGCCAGACTGATCCCAACGGCCAGTGCCGGACGAGCCATGGGCAAAGCAACACGAAAGAAGGTTCCGGTTGCGCTGCATCCCAGCGTGCGTGCGGCTTCCAGTAAATGAGCCGGTTGGCTAATAAACATGGCGCGGGTTGTCAGATACACGTATGGGTATAGCACTAATCCGAGCAGGATGATTGCGCCGGAAAGTGAGCGTAAATCAGGCAGCCGGAACTGTCTTGGGCTGTCAAAACCCAATAAAAAACGGATAAAGGTTTGCAGGGGGCCAATTGGATGCAGCAGATCGAGCCACGCAAAGGCCACAATGTAGGTCGGCATTGCCAGCGGCAACAGTAACGCCCAGCTAAGAATTTTACGTCCAGGAAAATCCCATGCCGTTACCGCCCATGCGCTGCCTACGCCAATCACGCCGACCATCACCGCGACACCGGCTAATAACAGCACGGTATTTTTTAGTGCGGCAGGCAGTACATACGTCAGGAGATTATCCCAGTGAGATAAATCGGCCTGGGTAGCCTGCCAAATCAGCGCAATGATGGGTGTCAGAACGCCAAGCGCTACGCACAGCGCGCCAAGATGTAGCGGCGTTAATAATGACTGCGGCCCGGAAACCAGGCCGCGTAACGTCGGAAACTGCAGAGGTTTATTGATCGAATCCAACTTTATCTACCAGCAGACTAGCTTGTTTACGATATTTAACGATTTCGGTTAACGGCGTTTTATCGACGTCGATTTCACCAATAGTTGCACTGATAACCGGATCAAGCGTCACGCCTTTCAGTACCGGGTATTCGAAGTTCGCTTTCGCATACTGCTGCTGGGCAGGTGCGGAAACCAGATATTCCATCAGCTTAACGGCATCGGCTTTATTTGGTGCATAGCGGGCTACAGCTGCGCCACTGATGTTGACGTGTGTACCGCCATTTTCAAAGGTGGGTTTAACGACTTTAATCGCATCGCCCCACTGACGTACATCACTGCCTTCTTTGGCGTTTTTCATATGGCCGACGTAATAGGAGTTGGCGAGACCAATATCGCAAATTCCACCGAGAATATCGCGAGCTACATCGCGGTCGCCACCGGTAGCTTTACGCGCCAGGTTAGCTTTCACACCGCGCAGCCATTCTTCGGTCTTTGCTTCACCGTGATGAGCAATCATTGCGGCGATCAGCGCTGTGTTATACGGGTGCTGTCCGGAACGAATACAGACTTTACCTTTGTACTCAGGGCTGGCGAGTTGTTCGTAATGCCAGTTATCGATTGGCAGTGACTTCTCGGCATACAGCACGCGGGCACGCATCGACAGCGCAAACCACTGATTATCTGCACCGCGCAGATTAGCCGGAATAGCGGTTTTCAGTGCTTCTGACTCTACTGGCTGAGTTACACCCGCTTCCACTAAATCAATGAGGTTACCGGCATCAACGGTCATCAGCAGGTCAGCAGGTGAATTTTTACCTTCAGCTTTAACGCGCTCAAGCATACCGTCCTTGATATAGACCGTACTGACTTTGATGCCGCTGGTTTTGGTCCAGCTATCAAGCAAAGGCTGGATCAGACCCGGTTCACGGGTGGTATAGAGCGTTAACGTATCCTGAGCGAAAGCCGGTAGGCTAACAGAGAAGACCAGGGCAGAGGCAAGGGTGATACGGCGCAGTCCGGCGCGAGGCAGAGAATTCATCGTTTATATCCCAGAGTAATTGGAACGTACAGTGAACCGAGCGGGGGGCTCGTTCCTTTGGCCCGCGTACAATAAATGATAATCACTAGCACTTACAATAATTGCAAAGTTTAAACGATTTACATTTACATAACTTTAATCAACGTTGTGATGCGGCATGTAACAGCGGTGCAGAGCAGGCAGGGGGCTTATGAGAGGGATTTTATAGTGACCTGAAAAGCAAAAAGCCTGCTTAGTTTCCTAAGCAGGCTTCTTAAATATGGCTCCTCTGACTGGACTCGAACCAGTGACATACGGATTAACAGTCCGCCGTTCTACCGACTGAACTACAGAGGAATCGTTTGAACGAGGCGCATATTACTGACCTCACCATGAGGTGTCAACAGTAAAATTAGCGCGTCATTTCAATTGGTTAATTAATCTTCAAATTCAGCGTTAATGCACATTTGGTGAGCGACAATGGCCACCTTAGCGGGTATCGCGTAACCGCTCCATGGGGTTCTGGCGGTAAAACTGAATGAAACGTTGCCATAATGCCGGAAAACGTGGTGCAAATAATTCAGGGGCACTGAAGAAATACTCCGATAGAACGGCAAAGCATTCGGCAGGATCGGTCGCTGCGTAGGCATCTATACTGCACGCGGTTTCACCGACCAGATCAATTTCATCCTGAATGTTATTCATTGCGGCATGCAGGTCGTGCTCCCAACTGGCAATATCTCGCAGAGGGATCGCCGGAATACCGCTGGCGCGGTCGCCATTACGCATATCAAGCTTATGTGCCACTTCATGGATGATCAGATTGAAGCCGGAGGCATCAAAAGAATCCTGAATGTCGAGCCAGTTGAGGATTATTGGACCTTGCTGCCAGCTCTGCCCGGACTGTACAACACGTTGATTATGTACCAGCCCAATATCGTCTTCCCATTCATCGTCCACGACAAACGGGGCAGGGTAGATGAGAACTTCATGAAACCCGTCGAGCCACTCGATCCCCAATTCCAGAACAGGCAAACAGAAAAGCAGCGCAATGCGCGCACTTTTTAGTGGATCAAGTTCAAACCCCTGAAGCGCTACCAATCTTTTTTGCTGTAAAAAGCGCTCGGCCAGGGCGATAAGCCTGGCTTGTTCTTGCTCGGTGAGATTCACCAGAAGAGGAATAGCCAGGGCGTCGTCCCACGGCCAGTCGTCACTCCGGGTTGTTTCTTGCTCTTTCCAGGGCCACTTAATCATCGTTTTGCTCGCAAACTCGTCACTTGAACGAAATTGACGGAACGGGGTCTGTTAAAATGCCAAATTACCTGGCATCATGGCAACCGCCAAAACGGAGAGATGCCAGAGCGGCTGAATGGACCGGTCTCGAAAACCGGAGTAGGGGCAACTCTACCGGGGGTTCAAATCCCCCTCTCTCCGCCACTATTCAAGCACTTGCACGCCTCGCTTTCAACGACAGTTCTCATGGATGTTTTTTTCTTTGAGTATCCTCACAAGTTTATCGTTGTAATGCCCGTGTGATAAAAAAAATACGTTTCGGATAAATAAAAAGCCCGCTTCATATGAAGCGGGCTTGCTTGTTTTTGCGTCAATTAGAACTGGTAGACTAAACCAACCGCAACGATGTCGTCAGTTGCGATACCATTGCTTTCATAGAAGCTGTCGTCTTCATCCAGCAGGTTGATTTTATAATCGACATAGGTGGACATGTTTTTGTTGAAGTAGTAAGTCACACCCACATCAACATATTTGACCAGGTCTTTGTCGACATAACGCCAGTTACCGCGACTGACTTCCTGACCACCTAAATCCTTGCCTTTAGACTGCAGGTAAGCGATGGAAGGGCGTAGACCGAAGTCGAACTGGTACTGCGCAACTACTTCAAAGTTCTGGGTTTTGTTGGCGATACCGTAATCACCGTAAGCGGTCATATTGCGAGTTTCTGCGTACATGGCAGCCAAGTAAATATCATTGGCATCATATTTGGCACCCACGGTCCAGGCATCCGCTGTGTCACCGCCTGCATAGCTGTTGGCATGGCTACTATCGCCACGGCCAGCAGCAACCTGATTGTTAGAACGGTCAGAACTGGAGTATGCAGCGCCAAGACTTAAACCGAAGTCGAAGTCATAAGAGGTGGACATACCGAAACCGTCGCCGTTCTCACGTGTCAGGTCCCGACCTTTACCATTACCGGTACCTTCGCCTGAACCACCGTCTTCATTATTGCCCTGATACTGCAAAGCAAAGTTCAGGCCATCAGCCTGCCCAAAGAAGCCTTTATTGCGATAGGTGGCTACGCCGTTGGTACGACCGGTCATATACACGTCGGTTTGGGTGTAGGAGTCACCGCCAAATTCTGGCAGCATATCGGTCCAGGCTTCTACGTCGTAGACCACGCCGTAGTTACGACCATAATCGAAGGTACCATTCTGGCCAAAACCTAAACCGGCGAAGGCCAGACGAGTTGCAGAATTTGCGCCGTCACCTTCAGCGGTATTGGCCTTAATGTTATATTCCCACTGACCGTAACCAGTCAGCATCTCGTTGATCTGGGTTTCGCCTTTAAAACCCAGACGCGCATAGGTCTGATCGCCATCGTTGCCCGCATCGTCAGAGAAATAACGCAGACCGTCGACTTTACCGTACAGATCCAGTTTATTGCCGTTCTTATTATAGATTTCAGCCGCATTTGCTGCGCCTGCAGCTAATAAAGCAGGGAGAAGCAGTGCCAATACTTTTCTTTTCATTATATATTCCCTTTGCATAATAATTAAAATGAATATGTAGTACTATCCGAGTGACTACATTTGGATACTATCTATGAAGTTCATTTAA
>NZ_MVFY01000018.1 GCF_002042885.1 Citrobacter portucalensis | reverse complement strand
AAAAATTATCAGTTTGCAAGTCTACAAATTATATTCTGTATAACATGATGATTATTAACTGTTTTTATATGGGTGTGATAGCCGGGTAATCATAATTTAACTATATCAAAAAGTGCTTGCAATATTTTTGATTAGCAATCATTATCATTTAAAAAATCAATTTAGATATATCGTATTATCTTCACAAGGCGAAAAAATGACAAAAAACATCTCACGCTACCCACAGCGCGTTCGCAATGAACTGCGTTTTCGAGAACTTACTGTCCTGCGCGTAGAGCGTATTAGCGCGGGCTTTCAGCGTATTGTACTGGGCGGTGACGCGCTGGACGGTTTTAGCTCACGCGGCTTTGACGACCATACCAAGGTCTTTTTCCCTGAACCGGGCAGCAACTTTGTACCACCTGTCGTCACCGATGAAGGCATTGTCTGGGCGGACGGTGTACGTCCGCTCTCCCGTGACTACACGCCGTTGTATGACGAAGCGCGCCATGAGCTGGCACTGGATTTCTATATTCATGACGGCGGCGTGGCAAGTACGTGGGCGATGAATGCCCGTGAGGGTGACAAGCTGACGATCGGCGGGCCGCGCGGTTCTTTGGTGGTGCCAGAGGATTATGCGTATCAGGTTTACGTGTGTGATGAGTCGGGAATGCCCGCGTTGCGCCGACGCCTGGAGTCGCTCAGCCGTTTGGTGGTACGTCCGAACGTCACGGCGCTGGTTAGCGTGCAGGATGCAGCCTACCAGGACTATTTTGCCCATCTCGACGGATTTACTCTTCAGTGGTTTATCGGCCATAACGAGCAGGCGGTGAATGAACACTTATCGCGGCTAAGCATGCCCACAGACGATTATTTCATCTGGATCACTGGCGAAGGAAAGGTGGTCAAAAACCTGAGTGCTCGTTTTGAAACCGAGGCGTTCGATCAGCAACGGGTTCGTGCAGCGGCTTACTGGCATCAACGCCGTTAATCAGTAATTAGAGGGCGGAACGCCAAACGCCTGGCGGAATGCGTAGCTAAATGCCGCGGTACTTGAATACCCAACGTCGAGTGCCACGGCGGTTACGCTTTTATTTTTCTTCAGCATTAATACTGATTCAAGTATTCGCATTTTTTGCTTCCAGACGCTGAAGGGCAATCCGGTTTCTTTTTTGAAATGACGTGAAAAGGTACGGGCAGACATACCCAAATGCTGCGCCCAGTATTCAACCGAATGCTCCAGTGCGGGGGATTCTTGTATTGTTCGGCAGACTTTGGTTAATTCGCGATCCTGCGGCCAGGGTAATACAAAAGCGACTTCCGGGAGTTGCAGAATAATATCGACCAGCACACTAACCAGCTTGCCCTCTTTTGACTGACTATCATAATGGCCTGAAATTGAATTCGTGGCGTAATGAATAAACTCTCTGGCGAAATCACTGATAGCCACGACTTTGCATTCATTGATGCTCTCTTCAAGAAAACCCGGTTTAATATCCAGATTTTCTAAATATACATCATCTAATGCCCAAACCGCATGCTCCGTATTATTTGGGATCCAGATGCCATAATGCGCCGGGATTATCCAGCACTTACCGGCAACATCAATGCGCATGCTGCCTTTGCGGGCGAAATGAAACTGCATAAAAGAGTGTGAATGCTGCGGTACATGGTGGTTGGCTTCCAGGACATAAGAGCGAAAGAATACGTCCTGCGGCAGTTCGGTCATGGAGTTATCCGGGAAGGAGTTCCACTGTTTTTGCGCGAGAGTTTCCATAAATGAATCGTCAATGCTCCCGATGGTGTGTCCGCTGTTCGATAGATCTTGTCCGCGGATCATAATACATACACTCTTTTTTCCATAATAATCTTGCGTAATAATTTTTAGTCCACTTTTGGTAAATACCATGAACTCGCTTTGTTCAGATGCTGTCATCGTCAATGAAACAAATGATAACTGGACCCGAATGGGAAAAGAGCTGCTTTCGCAAGCGGATATCAGAATTAATGGCTCGCGCGCCTGGGACATTCAACTTCATCATACCGGTTTCTTTAAACGGGTATTGCAACAAGGCTCGTTAGGGCTTGGCGAAAGCTATATGGAAGGCTGGTGGGACTGCGAACGGCTCGATATTCTGTTCTGCAAAATCCTGAAAGCAAAACTCGACCAGCAGATGCCAGGTAATCTGAAAGATATTTTACGCATTGCCAGCGCACGCCTGTTTAATTTGCAGTCACGTAGCCGTGCATGGATCGTCGGTAAAGAACATTATGATATTGGTAACGATCTCTTTGCGCTGATGCTTGATCCGCATATGCAATATTCCTGCGGTTACTGGAAAGACGCGACCACATTAGACGAAGCGCAAAATGCCAAATTAAAAATGATCTGCGAGAAGCTGCAGCTTAAGCCGGGTATGCGTTTACTCGATATCGGTTGTGGATGGGGCGGGTTGGCAGAATATGCGGCGCGTCATTATGGCGTGGCGGTAGAAGGCGTTACCATTTCCAAAGAGCAGCAGAAAATGGCGCAGCAGCGCTGTGAAGGGCTGGACGTTAACATTCTGCTGCAGGATTATCGCGATCTTGATAAACACTACGATCGCATTGTGTCCGTGGGGATGTTTGAACACGTCGGGCCGAAAAACTACGACACCTATTTCAGCATCGCTGACCGTTGTTTAAAACCGGATGGACTGTTCCTGCTGCATACCATTGGTAGCAATAAAAAAGGGATGAGCGTCGATCCGTGGATCAATAAATACATTTTCCCGAACGGTTGCTTGCCGGCAATTTCCCATATTGCCGAGGCCAGCGAATCACGGTTTGTGATGGAGGACTGGCATAACTTCGGCAGCGATTATGATAAAACGCTGATGGCCTGGCATGAGCGCTTTAATCAGGCCTGGCCGGAGCTGTCGTCACGTTATTCCGCCACCTTCAGAAGAATGTTTAATTATTATTTATGTGCCTGCGCAGGGGCTTTCCGCGCCAGAGATATTGAGCTTTGGCAGGTGCTGTTTAGCCGCGGTGTAGAGGGCGGCATCCGTGTTTATCGTTAACGTTCTGCCGGATGGCGGCGTAAACGTCTTATCCGGCCTACAAAGGTTTGCACTCGCAGTACTCGTAGGCCTGATAAGCGAAGCGCATCAGGCACTTCTTTGCCGGATGGCGGCGCAAGCGCCTTATCCGGCCTACATAGGTTTGTACTCGTAGGCCTGATAAGCGAAGCGCATCAGGCGTATCTTTGCCGGATGGCGGCGCAAGCGCCTTATCCGGCCTACATAGGTTTTGTACTCGTAGGCTTGATAAGCGCAGCGCATCAGGCACTTCTTCGCTGGATGGCGGCGCAAGCGCCTTATCTGGCCTACATAGGTTTGTACTCGTAGGCCTGATAAGCGAAGCGCATCAGGCGTATCTTTGCCGGATGGCGGCGCAAGCGCCTTATCCGGCCTACAAAAGTTTGCACTCGTCGGCCTGATAAGCGCAGCGCATCAGGCACTTCTTCGCCGGATGGCGGCGCAAGCGCCTTATCTGGCCTACATAGGTTTGCACTCGTAGGCCTGATAAGCGAAGCGCATCAGGCATTTATGGCTTAGCTCAATTCACTCTCTGCCAGCGCTTTAAATACCATTGCGACGGCATGCGCGCCGGGGTCCATATTTCCGAGCAGGCTTTCACTGCTCAGATACGATGCGCGACCCGCATTGGCTTTGCTCGACAAACAGGTTCGTTCGGCTCCCGCTTGCGCGGCGTCGAAGGCGGCCTGCAGATTTTGCGGCTGCGTGAGCAGCGAAGTCAGAGCCGGTTGCAGCGCATCAATCATGGTGCGATCGCCTTCGTCTGCGCCGCCGTAGAACTTCATCTGCGCCAGTCCCGTATTCAGGGCTTCGGCAACGTTAGCTCCCTGTTCCAGTTTCTGCCCCGCAGCGGTAAAGAAAATAGACATCAGCACACCGCTGGAACCGCCCATCACCACGGTCAGACGTTCGCCAATCAGCGCAAACAGCGTGGCAAGGTTATCCAGCGGCAACTGCTGACGATGCAACAGGCTGGCAATTTCCCGCGCGCCTGCGGCAAAGGTTGAACCGGTATCGCCATCGCCAACTTTGGCATCAAGCGCATTAAGATGGGTCTCCAGATCGGAAAGGGTTGTGGTGACAAGCTCCACAATCCCGGCCACCAGGGCGTTCGCCGAAGGCTGGAATTCCACGCGTGCGCTACGCTGAGATGACGGTACACAGCTGATTTCACGCGGTGGGACCGGCGTCGGCCAGTTACTGGTTTCCACCTCTGTGAGCAGCGCTTTTTCGATGCTCTCTTCCAGCACGATGGCCGTCAGTGAAAAGCCTTTCATATCCAGCGCGGTAACCAACGAGGCCGGGCCAATCAGCCAGTCGATACGCGGATGCAGCGGGCTGCTGGCCAGTTCGCGGGTAATGATGGACATTTCGGCAACAGAAACACCGCCAAGATTGTTAATCATCACCGCCAGACGGCCGGTTTCAGGCAGGGCAGCCAGCAGTTTATCCACCATCAGGTTCACCACCTGCGCACTGTTCTGGGTGTCGATGACCGAGGCGCCTGGTTCGCCGTGAATGCCCATACCCAGCTCCGCGTGGCCCGGATGATGACGCGGGGCGGCGTCGGTTTCTTGCGGCAGATGACAGCTGGAAAGCGCAACGCCCAGACTGAAGGTGTTATTGGCCGCGTATTGCGCTTCACGCAGGACGGTGGCGAGGTTGTAGCCGCGTTCGGCAAAATAGCCCGCGATTTTATGCACCAGGATGGTTCCCGCAATGCCGCGCGGGTGTTTGTTATCCGGCAGGGAGATGTCATCGCCGACAATCAGCATTTCAACGTTGTAACCAAGGCGACGGGCTTTCTCGGCGGCAAGACCGAAATTAAGACGGTCACCGGTGTAATTTTTCACGATCAACAAACAGCCCGCCTCACCGGTTACCGCCTGAATGGCGGTCAGTACCGCATCTACGCTCGGGGAAGCGAACACGTCGCCACAGACTGCGGCGGTTAGCATACCTTTACCGATAAACCCAACGTGCGCGGGTTCGTGCCCTGAACCGCCGCCGGAAATGACCGCTACGTTATTTTTGTTGAGGTCACGACGGACCACGATGCGAATGGCCGGATCGCTTTCCAGACGCGCCAGGTTATTCCACGGGCTGGTGATAATCGTACCGTCGATGACGTCGCTCACGAGATGGGTGCGTTGATTAAAAAAGAATTGAGACATAACGGCTCCTTGAGGTTGAGTGTAAGACAAACCCCCGGAAGCATGGTCATGGTGCGGAGGCGATAGAGAGATTCTGGCGAAGTCAGCGTGGAAAAAAACAACGTTAAAATGAGTTTCATTACGGAACGTTGTTATTGTTTTTTGTTCCGAAATGAAACCTAAAAGAACGGGGAACGACCACAATGCGAGCTCGCTCGACTTTTTCCTCTCGCGATGAATGCAGGTCACACGGTACTGTCAGCTTTTTTTTACCGGTATTTTGGCAAGTGAGTGGGTAAAAGAGAAAGTGAGATTCGTCTGTGCCGGAGATTTGGTGGCAAATGCACGGATCGGGATCGCAAACCTTATATTTTTTATGGTTAAGCGTTCCAATATGAAACATGTGTTGTTTTTATCTGTTTCATATCAGAACAAAAAGACGAAAGATTTTTTTGTGCACGCCTCGCCATACAGTTATTGCATCGCTCCGGTACCTCCCGTTTTCGCCGTCAGCATCAGGCCAAACAGGTTAACGCCAGGGCTCACCATGTAAAAACATGTACTTATTTGAGGATGAAAGGAATGCTAAAAGTTATTCAATCTCCAGCCAAATATCTCCAGGGTCCTGACGCTTCCACCTTGTTTGGTCAATACGCTAAAAATCTGGCGGACAGCTTTTTCGTGATTGCGGATGACTTCGTGATGAAACTGGCGGGAGAGAAGGTACTCAACGGCCTGCACAGCCACGACATTAGCTGCCATGCGGAACGCTTTAACGGTGAATGTAGCCATGTTGAAATTAATCGCCTGATTACCATTCTGAAACAGCACGGTTGCCGCGGCGTGGTTGGGATTGGTGGTGGGAAAACGCTGGATACCGCCAAAGCGATTGGCTACTACCAGAAGTTGCCGGTGGTGGTGATCCCGACTATCGCGTCTACCGATGCGCCAACCAGCGCGCTGTCCGTTATCTATACCGAAGCCGGTGAGTTTGAAGAGTATCTGATCTACCCGAAAAACCCGGATATGGTAGTGATGGACACTGCAATCATTGCCAAAGCGCCGGTACGTCTGCTGGTGGCCGGGATGGGCGATGCGCTCTCGACCTGGTTTGAAGCGAAAGCCTGTTATGACGCCAGAGCGACCAGCATGGCGGGCGGACAGTCCACCGTGGCGGCGCTGAGCCTGGCGCGCTTGTGCTATGATACCCTGCTGGCGGAAGGCGAGAAGGCACGCTTTGCCGCGCAGGCCGGCGTGGTGACCGATGCGCTGGAGCGTATTGTCGAAGCTAACACTTACCTCAGCGGCATCGGCTTTGAAAGCAGCGGTCTGGCAGGGGCGCATGCGATCCACAACGGCTTTACGATTCTGGAAGAGTGCCACCATTTGTACCACGGTGAAAAAGTCGCCTTTGGTACGCTGGCGCAACTGGTGCTGCAAAACAGCCCGATGGAAGAGATCGAAACCGTGCTGAATTTCTGTCAGAAAGTAGGCCTGCCGGTAACGTTAGCGGAAATGGGCGTGAAAGAAGACGTTGACGGCAAGATCATGGCCGTAGCAAAAGCGACCTGTGCAGAAGGTGAAACCATCCACAATATGCCGTTCCCGGTAACGCCTGAAAGCGTACATGCCGCTATTTTGACGGCAGACCTGCTGGGACAGCAGTGGCTGGCGCGTTAATCAGTCGTCGGTAGGTTTTTATCCGGCATCTTCTCCCCCTCTGACAGTCTCTGCCGGAGGGGTTGTCTATGGTTAAACAGCGGAAAGGGATATGACGGCGCACACGCATAGCATCGGGAAGGAAGTCTCTTCAGTCATTGCCCAGTCATGGCATCGTTGCAGCAAGTTTATGCAGCGGGAAACCTGGCAGGCGCCGCATCAGGCGCAAGGGCTGACCTTTGAGTCGATTTGTCGTCGCAAGACGGCGTTGCTGACGATTGCTCAGGCTGCGCTGGAAGATGCCTGGGAGTTTATGGACGGCCGCCCGTGCGCGCTGCTGATTCTGGATGAATCAGCCTGTATCCTCAGCCGTTGCGGCGACCCACAGACGGTGGAACAGCTGGCGGAGCTTGGGTTTCGCGACGGCAGCTACTGTGCGGAAAGCATCATTGGCAGTTGTGCGCTGTCGCTGGCGACGATGCCGGGCCAGCCGACAAAAACCTCTGGCGATCAGCATTTTAAACAGGCGCTGCATCCGTGGTCGTTCTGCTCGACGCCGGTCTTCGATAACCATGGTCGACTGTTCGGCTCCATCTCGCTGTGTTGTCTGGTGGAGCATGAGTGCGTTTCTGATTTATCCCTGACGCTGGCGATAGCCAGAGAAGTCGGCAACTCTTTGCTGACCGACAGCCTGCTGGCTGAATCCAACCGCCATCTGAACCAGATGTACGGGCTGCTGGAAAGTATGGATGATGGTGTGATGGCCTGGAACGAACAGGGCGTATTGCAGTTCCTCAATGCGCGTGCGGCGCTGCTTTTGCATCTCGATGCTCAGGCCAGTCAGGGGAAAAACATTCACGATCTGCTCAATCTCCCCATGTTGCTGCGCCGGGCGATCAAACATGCCCGCGGTCTGAATCACGTCGAAGTTACCTTTGAAAGCCAGCATCAGTTTGTTGATGCCGTCATCACCCTAAAACCTATTGTTGAGGAGCAGGGCAACAGCTTTATCCTGCTACTGCATCCGGTGGAGCAAATGCGCCAGCTGATGACCAGCCAGCTCGGCAAGGTGAGCCACACCTTTGAGCAGATGTCGACTGACGATCCGGAAACCCGCCGCTTGATCCATTTTGGACGCCAGGCGGCGAGGGGGAGTTTCCCGATCCTGCTGTGCGGAGAAGAGGGCGTTGGTAAGGAACTGCTGAGTCAGGCCATTCACAACGAAAGCGAGCGCGCCAGCGGGCCGTATATCGCCGTGAACTGTCAGCTGTATGCCAACAGCGTGCTGGGGCAGGATTTTATGGGCAGTGCGCCCACCGACGATGAAAATGGCCGGTTGAGCCGTCTTGAACTGGCGAACGGCGGCACGCTGTTTCTGGAAAAAATTGAATATCTGGCGCCGGAGCTGCAATCCGCGCTGTTACAGGTGATCAAGCAGGGGGTACTAACCCGCCTGGATGCCCGTCGGTTGATTCCGGTGGATGTCAAAGTGATCGCCACCACCACGGTTGATCTCGCCAATCTGGTGGAGCAAAACCGCTTTAGCCGTCAGCTGTATTACGCGCTGCACTCTTTTGAGATAGTGATCCCCCCGCTGCGGGCGCGGCGTAACAGCATTCCCTCGCTGATTTATACGCGGCTGAATAGCCTGAAAAAACGCTTTTCATCCAGTTTGAAGATCGACGACGACGCGCTGGCTCAGCTGGTGGCCTATTCGTGGCCGGGCAATGACTTTGAGCTGAACAGCATTATCGAAAACATCGCCATCAGCAGTGATAACGGCCATATTCGGCTGAGCAATCTACCGGATTATCTGTTTGCCGAACGTCCTGGTCTGGAGACGGCGTCTTCACTGCTGCCAGCCAGTCTGACCTTTACCGCTATTGAAAAAGAGGCGATTATCCATGCTGCTCGCGTCACCAGCGGGCGCGTACAGGAGATGTCGCAACTGTTGAATATCGGTCGCACTACTTTGTGGCGCAAGATGAAGCAATACGACATTGATGCCAGCCAGTTTAAGCGCAAGCATCTGGACTAGTTTCTTCAATTCTCGCCATCGAGAACAGCGCGTCCGACAGTCGGTTGATGTAACGCCTGGGTTCATCGCGTAACGTCAGCGTTCTGCTCATTGCGATAAGGATCCGCTCCAGTCGGCGCGTCAGAGTTCGCGCAACGTGTAGCTGTGCCGATGGCAGATTTTTCCCCGGAATAACAAACTCTTTGAGCGGGCCGCTTTGCGCCATATTGCGGTCAATAAGCTGCTCCAGCGCCTGAATATCCTCATCGCCAATACGCTGTTGTAAGCGAGCGAGTCCTTTCTCATCGCTGGCGAGTTCCGCACCCAGTACAAACAGCATCTTCTGCATGGCGTGCAGATCCTGGCGTAGTTCAGCCTGGTGCATGCTGGCATAGCAGACGCCAAGCTGGGAAATCAGTTCATCCACCGTGCCATAGGCCTCAACGCGGATGTCGTCTTTGTCGATACGGCTGCCGCCAAACAGCGCGGTCGTGCCTTTATCGCCGGTTCGGGTGTAGATGCGGTACATTTATTTTATCTCGCTGAAGGGAAGTACTTTAACCAGTTGACCGGCATTGGCGCCAAGCGTTCGGATCTGCGCAATTCCGGCGCGGATATGCCCACGGATCAGCGCCCGATCCTCGGGCAACTGGGCGTGGGTTAAAGCAATATCACCCGTGGCGTTAAGACCCAGACCGACACGTAGCGTTGAGCTTTTGGCCGCAAGTTTGCTCAATGCCAGCGCGCAGTCATGCTCGTCGCAACAGATTGCCCGGCAAGGGACGCCTTGCTCTTCCAGCCCCCAGCACAGCTCATCAAGCACGCGAGTATCCTGCCAGCGTGAGTGATAAAACAGATGTACGCCCGGTGATGAAAGTGACATTGCGCCCCCTGCGTTATCAGAATGCCTGACGGAAGATCTCGGCAATTTCTTTCTCGTTCCCTTTGCGCGGGTTAGAGAAGGCGTTGCCGTCCTTCAGCGCCATTTCCGCCATGTACGGGAAATCGGCTTCTTTGACGCCCAGATCGCGCAGATGCTGCGGAATGCCGATGTCAGCGGAGAGACGGGCAATGGCGTGAATGGCCAGTTCGGCGGCATCCATGGTGGAGAGTCCGTCAGTGTTTTCGCCCATAAATTCTGCGATATCGGCAAATTTCTCCGGGTTAGCGATCAGGTTATAGCGCGCCACGTGCGGGAGCAGTACGGCATTCGCCACGCCGTGTGGCATGTCGTACAGACCGCCAAGCTGATGCGCCATTGCGTGAACGTAGCCGAGGTTGGCGTTGTTGAAAGCCATACCCGCCAGCAGAGAGGCGTAGGCCATGTTCTCGCGAGCTTTCAGGTTGCTGCCCAGCGCTACGGCCTGACGCAAGTTGCGTGCGATCAGGCGAATAGCCTGAATAGCGGCGGCGTCGGTGACCGGGTTGGCATCTTTGGAAATATAGGCTTCTACGGCGTGGGTCAGGGCGTCCATACCGGTCGCGGCGGTCAGCGGGGCGGGTTTGCCGAGCATCAGCAGCGGATCGTTAATGGAGACCGACGGCAGGTTACGCCAGCTGACAATCACAAACTTCACTTTGGTTTTGGTATTGGTCAGCACGCAGTGGCGGGTGACTTCGCTGGCGGTACCGGCAGTGGTATTCACCGCAACGATAGGCGGCAGCGGGTTGGTCAGGGTTTCAATCCCGGCATAGCTGTAGAGATCGCCTTCGTGAGTTGCCGCGATACCGATGCCTTTACCGCAGTCATGCGGGCTACCGCCGCCAACGGTAACGATGATATCGCAATGCTCTTTGCGAAAGACCTCCAGGCCATCGCGCACGTTGGTGTCTTTGGGATTTGGCTCAACGCCGTCAAAAACCACCACGTCAATGCCCGCTTCACGTAAATGGGCTAGGGTTTTATCTACCGCACCGTCTTTAATAGCCCGCAGACCTTTATCTGTAACCAGCAGCGCTTTTTTACCGCCTAACAGTTTGCAGCGTTCGCCGACAACGGAAATAGCATTGGGGCCAAAGAAGTTCACATTTGGCACCAGGTAATCAAACATACGATAGCTCATAATATACCTTCTTAGATTTAAATTATAATTCAGAGAAACAATTCAGTGCGGTTTCTGCTAATAATCTGTCTTGTTCGACAGTGCCGCCGCTAACGCCAACGGCACCAATTAATTTACCGTTTAATATGACAGGTAAGCCGCCGCCGAAAATAACAATGCGCTGTTGGTTAGTAAGCTGCAAACCATATAGCGAAGCGCCAGGTTGTACCGCGTCGGTAATTTCATGGGTACCCTGACGCAGGCAGCAGGCGGTATACGCTTTATTAAGAGAGATATCACAGCTGGTGACAAACGCATCGTCCATGCGTTGCATTAGCAGCGTATTCCCGCCGTGATCCACCACGGAAAAGACCACCGGAACATTGATCTCAAGCGCTTTAGCCTCAACGGCCTGCGCCATTTTTTTTGCAGCCGCCAGCGTAATGGTGGCAATTTGTTGGCTCTTATTCACAGTCTCTCCTGAAAATGTTGTAGGGCTGAGGTCACGAAACATATCGCGCAACAGCTATTTTTATCATTGGCTTTACCTTATTTTCTCGCCGCACGTTATTAAGTCAATAGGGTGGATTTTTCATAAAAATTAAATTTATTTCCCTGATTTTGCGTTTATTGATAATGATCATTTAACCTCGTCACAATTCACGATGGATATTCCTGAATTGCGTTTCAATATGAAACGATGCGTTTTTATTAGGTGCCAAATTGGAACGAAATTAATTTTATTTTTTTATTGCTTGGCTCATTTAGAGTTCGGCCATTGCTGATGAAAGGCGAATGCCGGGTGTGGTGTCCCCGGTAATGCGGCCCGGCGTCCCTATTTTTTACCTTTTGAGTCAATAAATCATGAGAAGATCAAAACGATTCGAAGTGCTTGCGAAGCGGCCTGTAAATCAGGATGGGCTGATTGGCGAATGGCCTGAAGAGGGGCTGATCGCCATGGAAAGCCCTTACGATCCGACGTCGTCGGTGAAGGTGGAAAATGGTCGTATTGTTGAGCTGGACGGTAAGAGCCGCGCCGAGTTCGACATGATCGACCGTTTCATTGCCGATTATGCCATTAACGTGGCCGAGGCGGAGCGCGCCATGCAGCTCGACGCGCTGGAGATCGCCAGAATGCTGGTGGATATCCACGTCAGTCGGGAAGAGATTATTGCCATTACCACCGCCATCACCCCGGCGAAAGCGGTGGAAGTGATGGCGCAAATGAACGTGGTGGAGATGATGATGGCGCTACAAAAAATGCGCGCCAGACGCACTCCCTCCAACCAGTGCCACGTGACTAACCTGAAAGATAACCCGGTACAGATAGCCGCCGACGCTGCTGAAGCGGGGATCCGCGGCTTTTCCGAGCAGGAAACGACGGTCGGGATCGCCCGCTACGCGCCGTTTAACGCCCTGGCACTGCTGGTGGGTTCTCAGTGCGGTCGTCCCGGTGTGCTGACCCAATGTTCCGTTGAAGAGGCCACCGAGCTGGAGCTGGGCATGCGAGGGCTAACCAGTTATGCCGAAACGGTGTCGGTCTATGGCACAGAATCGGTGTTTACCGACGGCGATGACACGCCGTGGTCCAAAGCGTTTCTCGCCTCGGCTTATGCGTCGCGTGGCCTGAAGATGCGCTACACCTCCGGCACCGGCTCGGAAGCGCTGATGGGCTATTCCGAAAGTAAATCGATGCTTTATCTGGAGTCGCGCTGCATTTTTATCACTAAAGGCGCGGGCGTACAGGGGCTGCAAAACGGTGCGGTCAGCTGTATCGGCATGACCGGCGCTGTGCCGTCAGGGATCCGCGCGGTGCTGGCGGAAAACCTGATTGCCTCAATGCTCGACCTTGAAGTGGCCTCCGCCAATGACCAGACTTTTTCCCACTCCGATATTCGCCGTACTGCCCGTACCCTGATGCAGATGCTGCCGGGTACCGACTTTATTTTCTCCGGTTATAGCGCGGTACCCAACTACGACAACATGTTTGCCGGGTCGAACTTCGACGCTGAAGATTTCGATGATTACAACATTCTGCAACGCGATCTGATGGTTGACGGCGGTCTGCGTCCGGTCACGGAAGAGGAAACCATCGCCATTCGCAATAAGGCCGCCCGCGCCATTCAGGCAGTGTTCTGCGAGCTGGGCCTGCCGCTGATTAGCGATGAAGAAGTCGAAGCTGCTACTTATGCTCACGGCAGCAAAGATATGCCTGCGCGCAATGTGGTGGAGGATTTGGCTGCCGTGGAAGAGATGATGAAGCGCAATATCACCGGGCTGGATATCGTCGGCGCGTTGAGTTGCAGCGGCTTCGAAGATATCGCCAGCAATATCCTCAACATGCTGAGACAGCGTGTTACCGGTGATTACCTGCAAACGTCGGCCATTCTGGATCGCCAGTTCGACGTCGTCAGCGCCGTCAACGACATCAATGATTATCAGGGACCTGGTACCGGCTATCGCATCAGTGCCGAACGCTGGGCGGAAATTAAAAATATTGCGGGCGTGGTTCAGCCCGGCTCGATCGAATAAGGCGGTACACAGTGGAATGCACAACTGAACGTAAGCCGGTTTTCACCTTACAGGTGAGCGAAGGCGAGGCGGCTAACGCGGATGAGCGCGTGGATGAGGTGGTGATTGGCGTCGGCCCGGCCTTTGATAAGTATCAGCATAAAACCTTGATTGATATGCCGCACAACGCGATTTTGAAAGAGCTGGTTGCTGGCATCGAAGAAGAGGGACTGCATGCGCGAGTAGTGAGGATCTTGCGCACCTCGGATGTTTCTTTTATGGCATGGGATGCGGCAAATCTCAGCGGCTCAGGCATTGGGATTGGTATCCAGTCGAAAGGAACCACGGTGATTCATCAGCGCGATCTGCTGCCGCTAAGTAACCTGGAACTGTTTTCTCAGGCTCCGCTGCTGACGCTGGAAACCTATCGTCAGATTGGTAAAAACGCCGCGCGCTATGCACGCAAAGAGTCGCCTTCGCCGGTGCCAGTGGTCAATGACCAGATGGTGCGCCCTAAATTTATGGCCAAGGCCGCGCTGTTTCATATCAAAGAAACCAAACACGTGGTGCAGGATGCTGCGCCTGTCACGTTGCATATTGCACTGGTAAGGGAATGACCATGAACGACAACATCATGACCGCGCAGGATTACCCATTAGCCACCCGCTGCCCGGAGAAAATCCGGACGCCTGGCGGCAAGCCGCTAACCGACATTACCCTTGAGAATGTGCTGGCGGGCCGCGTAGGGCCGCAGGATGTGCGTATTTCTCAGCAAACGCTGGAGTACCAGGCGCAGATTGCCGAGCAGATGCAGCGTCATGCCGTGGCGCGCAATTTTCGTCGTGCGGCAGAACTGATTGCGATCCCGGATGCCCGCATTCTGGAGATCTACAACGCACTGAGGCCGTTTCGTTCTTCGTTCGCCGAGTTGCAGGCCATTGCCGATGAACTGGAACACACCTGGCACGCCACGGTGAACGCCGGGTTTGTCCGCGAATCGGCAGAGGTATACCAGCAGAGAAATAAGCTGCGTAAAGGCAGTCAGTGACGGAGGCAGCATGCCGTTAATTGCAGGGATCGATATCGGCAACGCCACCACTGAAGTGGCGTTGGCGCAGGATGGCCGGTTTATCGGCAGCGGGATTGTCGCCACGACCGGGATGAAAGGCACGCGGGAGAATATCGCCGGGGTGGTCGCGTCCCTGCAGCAGGCGCTGGATAAAACGCCGTGGTCGCTGCAGGACGTGGCAAAAATCTGCATCAACGAGGCCGCACCGGTGATTGGCGATGTGGCGATGGAAACCATCACTGAAACCATCATTACCGAATCAACGATGATTGGTCATAACCCGCAAACGCCCGGCGGCGTTGGCGTGGGCATGGGAACCACCATCGCCGTGGAGAAGTTGGCGGCGTTGAGCGAGGATCGATTTGCCCAGGGCTGGATACCGTTGGTGGGTGAAGAGATGGATTTCCTTGAGGCGGTTTGGTTTATCAATGAAGCGCTGGATCGCGGCGTCAACGTGGTGGCGGCCATCCTGAAAAAAGATGATGGCGTGCTGGTGAATAATCGCCTGCATCGGCCAATACCGGTGGTTGATGAAGTCACTCTACTGGAGAAGGTGCCGGAAGGCGTGCTGGCGGCGGTGGAAGTGGCGGCCCCGGGACAGGTGGTGCGGGTGCTGTCGAATCCTTACGGTATCGCAACCTTCTTTGCCCTGACCCCTGAGGAAACACAAACTATTGTCCCCATCGCCAGAGCGCTGATTGGCAACCGTTCCGCTGTGGTGCTGAAAACCCCGCAGGGAGATGTGCGATCAAGAGTGATCCCGGCGGGTAAGATCTTTATCCGTGGTGAAAAGCGCGGCGGTGAAGCCGACGTAGCGCAGGGCGCTCAGGCCATTATGCAGGCGATGAGCGCCTGTGCGCCCGTGTGCGATATTCGTGGGGAAGCTGGTACGCACGCAGGCGGCATGCTGGAGCGGGTGCGTAAGGTGATGGCCTCGCTGACCGGTCATGACATGAACACGGTGCATATTCAGGATCTATTGGCGGTCGATACATTTATTCCGCGCAAGGTGCAGGGCGGCATTGCCGGAGAGTGTTCAATGGAGAACGCCGTGGGCATTGCGGCGATGGTGAAAGCCGATCGCTTACAGATGCAGGCCATCGCCAGTGAGCTGAGCGCCCGGTTAAATACCCCAGTTGAAGTCGGTGGTGTGGAGGCCAACATGGCCGTAGCAGGGGCGTTAACAACGCCCGGATGCGCCGCACCGCTGGCGATCCTCGACTTAGGCGCAGGATCTACCGATGCCGCCGTCATCAATAGCGACGGTGTAGTGAAAGCAGTTCATCTGGCCGGCGCGGGGAATATGGTCAGCCTGTTGATTCAAACTGAGCTGGGCTTAAGCGATGCATTTCTGGCGGAGGAAATAAAAAAATACCCGCTGGCAAAAGTGGAGAGCCTGTTCAGCATTCGCCATGAGAACGGCGCGGTGGAGTTTTTCCGCGAACCGCTCAGTCCGTCAGTATTCGCCAAAGTGGTGTACTTGAAAGAGGGTGAGCTGATCCCGGTAGATAACCAGACCTCGCTGGAAAAAATCCGTCTGGTGCGCCGACAGGCTAAAGAGAAGGTTTTTGTGACCAACTGCCTGCGCGCGTTACGCCAGGTGTCACCCGGTGGCTCTATTCGCGATATGACTTTTGTGGTGCTGGTAGGCGGTTCTTCGCTGGATTTCGAAATCCCGCAGATGATCACCGATGCGCTGGCGCATTACGGCGTTGTCGCCGGGCAGGGCAATATTCGAGGTACCGAAGGGCCGCGTAATGCGGTGGCAACTGGGCTGGTTTTAGCCGGAGAAGCAAAAAAATAGCGCAGAAAACAGCCGCGCAAGCGTTTAGCTGCGGGGTAAGTCAAATAAAGGCGATGTTCTCTTTGATATCCCGGCGGAGTTGGGTACATAGTATAAATGTGTCTCTCACGTGGTTAATTTTAAGGATAAGAGCATGCCAACAGCAATTGAGAAAGCATTGGATTTTATTGGTGGTATGAACACTTCGGCGTCAGTACCACATTCAATGGATGAAAGTACCGCTAAGGGAATCTTAAAGTATTTGCATGACTTAGGTGTGCCAGCGAGTCCGGAAGTTGTGATGGCACGGGGTGAGCAAGAGGGATGGAATCCCGAGTTCACGAAAAAAGTGGCCGGATGGGCAGAAAAAGTCGCCTCCGGTAACCGCATCCTTATCAAGAACCCAGAGTATTTTTCAACCTATATGCAGGAGCAGCTCAAAGAGCTAGTGTGAGCTGACTATCGAATTAAACTCTAACGGACGTTTCCATCCCAGGATGGCGGCGTCCAGATGGGGTTGCCATTAACATGCTGTTTTCTGAACAGGTGTATCGCGTAAATAGCTTTAGCCCCCGCCAGCTATGTTCTTCCGTGTACTCATTCAACATATTGATGCAAGCAAGTATTGATTTTTCCAGGACAAACTCTTTTTTGCTACATGCCAATTTCTACGGAATACCCATAAAAAAAGACCTGCAATTTCTCGCAAGTCCTTAAGATTTGGTGGCCCCTGCTGGACTTGAACCAGCGACCAAGCGATTATGAGTTCCTAACGGAACAACCGAAAATCAATAGTTTGCGTTATTTATCATTGATATAGATTGCCACTATTTGCCAATGATTACCCAGCATTCGCCATTTCTACCGCCATTTCATCGCCATCACATTTCTTTACATGTGGAACCATTGATTCGAACCATAACAGGCCTTAACTTACTTATTGTCCTGAGTATACCCGCATGGACGTTTTTAAAGTGGTAAGGTGGCTTCCTCATATCCTGAAGGATACGGATGTGAAAAAGAAGCTTAAGAGAAAACACAAAACCTACGCTAAAAACGCAAAAAGATCAGTTGTTAAACCGAGTAAAAATGGTAGCGTTTTTGATATCGTACTGAAAACAATGAAATTAATTTCATATTGTTTATCAGCTTACCGTTCGGTTCGTGATCTTGGTTGGTTTGAGTACCTTCCAACGTTTTGGGAGAAATTAGGCGTAGAGATTAAGTTTATCGTTTTGATTATAAAGAAATATTTTTAAAAAATAAGGAGAGTCTATGAACAAGTCATATCCTCTTTCTGTACAATTTTTAGCATAAATACCACTTATTAACGGAGGGGTCCCCTCCATTCTAGCTTTTGGTGGAGATGAGTAGATCTTCTCAATTGTTAGGGTAAGCGTAACGAGGAACTGTTTTGGAACATGCTGTTATAGTCACTAAGCGAGATGGTCAAAGGGTTACGGTCGATGCGGATCGTATCCATAAGGCTATTGAACGCGCGGCTGAAGCTTGTGCCAAAACGATAGATGATGAACTCTTATTAAACTCTTATCTCGATTATGCGATGAGTGTAATCGTAGGGCGCGCGTTACCTGTGCAGTCAGGTTCAACGAGTGCTCAAAGAGTAGTGTTGAGGCATTTTTATGTTTTATTGCCCAGCAAAAAGATCATCAAGGTTTATGTCATTTGTTTGAAAAAGACATTACAAAAATTCTCGATTTGTGATGCATTATTCACCGTTACGACAATACAACTACTCAAAGCTTCGAGTAAGTTGGCTAGATCACCTCCACCTCCTCAACATTATCTTCTATTTTGATTTTTGTTTTAAAATCCAATGGGTTGAGCTTTACTGCGTCTTCCAGATGATCGGGGGCAAAATGCGCATATCTCATGGTCATTTTGATATCGGTATGACCAAGCACGCGTTGTAAGACCAAAATATTACCACCATTCATCATAAAGTGACTGGCGAAGGTGTGGCGCAAAACGTGGGTAAGCTGTCCTGCCGGTAGTTCGATGCCTGTTCTTTCCAAAGCAGACCGGAACGCGCCATAACAATCACTAAACAACCGACCTTTTTTATCATCGGGCAGAGACTCGTAGAGCTCTTTGCTAATTGGAACGGTACGGTTTTTTCTTCCTTTTGTGTTGGTGTATGTGATTTTGTATTTCGCGAGCTGGCTTTTTTTCAGACTCTCGGCCTCAGACCACCGAGCACCAGTAGCGAGACAGATTCTTACCACAGTTTCTAAATCAGGGTGGTCATGCCGTTTGCACTCATCAAGCAGTAGCGAAATCTGATCGTGAGTTAGCCAGGCCATTTCCATTTCTTCCGTGCGGAATGGGCGCATATTTTTCAGCGGATTTTCTCCTTTCCATTCTCCTAGGCGATTTAACTCATTGAACACCGCTCGAAAGTAGGCCAGCTCAAGATTGAGCGTGCGAGGCGATACCTCTTTAACTCTGTTTGAACGAGCGTACTCACCTTTTAATCTCTTTTCTCGGTAGCGGGAAAACATCTGTGCATCGAAATCGCGTGCGAGTGGTTCGCCCATACACTCAAAAGCATGGTGCATGGCTAACTGGCGTTTCAAGCCGTCTTTCAGTGTAATGCCATGAGCGCTATACCATGAATCGACCAACTCTTTTAACGTGCGTCGGTCTTCCTTTTCTTCCTGCCACGGGTTTTGAACGGTGTATTGTTCAAACGCCAGTGCCTCGCCTTTAGTGGCGAATTTCTTTCTGATACGTTTGCCTTTTGCACCGTTTGGATAAAGCTCACAAATCCAACCGCCAGCAGGATGTTTACGCACGGTCATTAGTTAACCTCGCTGTATACACCCATCACGCGACCTAATGCTTTAATGTCATCAAATCCACATTCAAAGGGAATCTTACCCCCTGCTACATGTAGTTTTCTGCCTGGCAATTTTGTTAATTCTCGAATGCTAATAGCACCTTCAATATCGACGAGCCATTCTCCATCTGAGAGGGATGCGTCTCGCTCGATGAAATGGAGTTTTCCGTCAGCGTAGACGGCAATTGGATTCGTAAGCGGCTTGCTAAAGAACTTGCCAGCAATGCTCAAATCGCCATCACTAACCAGAGATTCTTCACTTAATGTGAATTTCTCCACATTTTGGGTATCGGTATTTATGCTGCCGGTTGTAGGTGACCCTTTGCCAGTGAGTAGCCAGGCGAGATTTGCACCAGTTTCTAGGGCGCAATGCACAATAAAGTCATAAGAAATGGAATCGCGACTGTACCTGTTAGCAAGAGAGCTTGATGCAATTTCGAAGTGTCTAGCTAATTGAATTTTCTGAGAAAATCCGTAAGCCTCACAAATCCTATCCAGCACTTCTTCATTGTTTAAACCAAGACCTTCAATTCTCATGTAGCTTTAACCTATTTACAAACTCCATTTTGGGAGTTATGTTAAGCCTAAACCTAGGCAATTAATGGCGAACGTTAGCAAACAGATGGCTATTAATTGCAATCTTTAGCAAAAGGGGAATCATGCAACATGGCTTCTGAAATCGCAATCATCAAAGTGCCTGCACCTATCGTTACTCTGCAGCAATTCGCAGAGCTTGAGGGTGTTTCTGAACGTACCGCTTACCGTTGGACGACCGGCGACAATCCTTGCGTACCAATCGAACCTCGCACTATCCGTAAAGGCTGCAAGAAAGCCGGTGGCCCGATTCGTATTTATTACGCACGCTGGAAAGAAGAGCAGTTGCGTAAGGCGTTGGGGCATTCCCGTTTTCAACTCGTCATCGGCGCTTAATTCACTTTATGTGAATTGTAAGGATGCAGCATGTTTGATTTTCAGATTTCCAAACATCCCCACTATGACGAAGCGTGCCGGGCTTTTGCGCAGCGTCACAACATGGCGAAGCTGGCCGAGCGTGCGAGTATGAATGTTCAGACGTTACGCAACAAACTCAATCCGGAACAGCCTCACCAGTTTACGCCGCCTGAATTGTGGCTGTTGACTGACCTGACCGAAGACTCAACCCTCGTTGATGGTTTTCTGGCGCAGATTCATTGCCTACCATGCGTGCCGGTTAATGAGCTGGCTAAAGAAAAATTGCAGTCTTACGTCATGCGCGCAATGCGTGAACTTGGCGAGCTGGCGAGCGGTGCGGTATCTGATGAGCGTCTGACCACTGCCCGTAAGCACAACATGATTGAAAGCGTTAACTCTGGCATCCGCATGTTGTCATTGTCGGCTCTGGCGCTGCATGCGCGTCTGCAGACTAATCCCGCTATGTCGAGCGTGGTCGATACCATGAGCGGTATTGGCGCATCGTTTGGTCTGATTTGAGGTGCGTATGCTGAAAGGTGAACCGTCATTCGCGTCTCTGCTCGTTAAGCAAAGCCCTGGCATGAACTACGGACACGGCTGGATCGCAGGTAAGGACGGCAAGCGCTGGCATCCGAGTCGCTCACAGTCCGAATTATTAAAAGGGCTGAAAACAAAGTCGCCGAAATCGTCAGGTTTTTTAATTATTCGTATTGTCCACTTTGTTATTAAAGGAGTGAAACATGTCACGCGATGAATTAAGAATTGTTTTAGGTGCCATGATTCCAAATATGGAGGAAGGTTTTGAAATTAAAACCCGCGATGGCGCAATACTTCGCGTTGACCCTGAGTGGGAGTGCTGCAAAGAATTTAAGGATGGATTAAAAGCCGAAATCATCAAGCAGTTAAAAAGCAAACCTGCTGTTGTATTTGGATACAGTTAATTAATTAAACGTAATTATTTGGCGTAAACCCGCCGGGCTTCTTATTGCCAAAAATCAGGAGGATATATGAGTCGAACTATTTATTTATCAACGCCGAGTAGTGCTGGCGACCACGTGCTGGAGTCTATGTTTAAAGAAGCCAAAAAAGAAGAGCGCAAAGACCGCGCTCTTGCCGTTTCAATCCGCCTCGAAACTCTGGCAGTTCACATTACCAATTCAGATATGACCGGCAAAGAAGCGGCCGAACTTCTGCGCCGCGAAGCAGCCCGCTTTGAGAACGAATCACAGGAGCTGCACTAATGGCCGACACAATTGATTTAGCCCAACAGCGTGAGCAGGAAGACCGCGAGCGCTATATCAATAAAGCGCGCAGCCGTATCGCTGCACCTTCCCGTTTTTTCTGCGAAAAATGTGACACACCAATCCCGGAAGCTCGCCGCATCGCGATTCCGGGCGTGGATTTGTGCGTGACCTGCCAGCAGGTTGAAGAGCTGAAAGCAAAACACTATCGGGGGGCAATATGACTACCCGACCACTAAGCCAGCTCAAGAAAGCGGCGTGTATTTGGGATAAAGCCCATCAAAGCATCTCGGCGTTTTGGCTGCGTCAGCATACCACATCCAAACAGGGTGAATGTCACCCGAAAGAATCGAAGCTACAAATTTTGAAAAAACTTCGGGAACAGCAAAAAGCTCAGTCGACATCGGTAAATGCAGGGGATTTCCAGAGCGAAAAAACTCAACAGTCTGCCGAACACAGCGAGCCGACACATGAATATCTGTCGATAGTTCTTCCCAGGTCTGCCAGTCATCCTGTGGAGATACTGGGGTATCCAAATAACGTCGATTTAAAATTTGTAAGGCGTGCCGAACATGTGTTGACCATTCTTCGCGTGGTTTCCAGCTATGTGGACAATTCCACTCAATTTTCCGACCTAGCTCACGCCGACCAGCTATTGAAAGAGGTAGCCGGTCTGCTATGTGGCATTGAGTGTCAGCAAGAAAAGCATCGCAAATGCCCAGCATGTCGGATGCGGAAATGATCTTCATTGGTTCTTTCGTAGCTTCGAAAGGCGTCACCTCTGTAATCAAATCAACATAGCGGCGTTGGGTGGGATCTTCTTCAGTGAATAAAGTCATAGACACTCCTGTCTCAGCAAAAGCTACGGGTGAGATTGATTATGCCTTTGTATGGAATTTTCCAAAACAGGCAATAGCCAGCCCATATCTCACCTATGACCAACAGCATCGCCGCGACCGCATGTTCGCGGCTTTGCTGCATGCGAGAAAAATGCTTTCCCTCCAGCCTGAGTGCGTGCGTTTTGATGTTTATCGAACCGCTGCGGTGCTGGAGCAAAATCAGGGCAGTCAACGAGCCAATGCTTTTTTAATCAGCTTCTGCAAAAAGGCATTGCCGCGTCTTGAACTGGTCGCCAAAAAATATGAGTGTGCAGGCATCAGCAGCGATGTATCAGGCGATGTTTTCGGTGGTCATTTCGATACGAAATATATGCAGTATCTGGCATCACGTATGGTCAATATGGTCGCCAGATACAACCGCCTCCCGGATATGTCGCGTGCCGACATTGACCTGCTGGCCGCTGATATCGCTAATTTTATTCGTGCTGAACTGGCAGAATATGATGACGCTGATTCAGATTTCGGC
This sequence comes from Citrobacter portucalensis, assembly GCF_002042885.1. Classification (GTDB taxonomy): domain Bacteria; phylum Pseudomonadota; class Gammaproteobacteria; order Enterobacterales; family Enterobacteriaceae; genus Citrobacter; species Citrobacter portucalensis. The sequence continues at coordinate 57,521 of NZ_MVFY01000018.1, read as the reverse complement.
GAGTTGGCGACATTACATGGCTGGTACATGCGCGCAGGATTAATTGCTCTGCAATTTGGTGTTACTCCTCCTCATTGGGCGGGACTGACAACAAAATACTTTGACCAGGACAAAGCGGCACCAGCAATCATGCGCATGTTTAATGATGTCTGGTGGCGCGGTCGTTTACGTCGCATTGCGGCTGCATGGCGCGAACATCTGCAAATTGCAGTCGGCAATGTCAGCAAAAAACGACACGCATACGCGAGTAAAAACTGCGTGACCGACTGGCGCGAGCAGAAACGCCGCACGCGTGAATTTCTTAAAGGACTGGAGCTCGAAGACGAAGACGGCAACCGCATCAGTCTGATTGAAAAATACGATGGCTCGGTTGCTAACCCTGCAATACGTCGCTGTGAGCTGATGACCCGCATCCGTGGGTTTGAAAATATCTGCAATGAACTCGGTTATGTCGGGGAGTTTTACACACTGACCGCGCCGTCTAAATATCACGCCACAACTAAAGCGGGCTACCGTAACAGCAAATGGAACGGAGCCAGCCCGTCAGACACGCAGAGTTATCTAACCGGCCTTTGGGCGCGCATACGTGCCAAGTTGCACCGGGAAGAAATCCGCATTTTCGGCATCCGTGTTGCCGAGCCTCATCACGACGGAACGCCTCACTGGCACATGCTTATGTTCATGTTGCCGGAAGATGTCGAGCGCGTGCGCCTCATCATTCGCGATTACGCGTGGGAGGAAGACCGTCACGAACTGAGAAGCGACAAGGCCAAAAAGGCGCGCTTTCATGCCGAGGCCATTGACCCAGAAAAGGGCAGCGCTACCGGCTATGTTGCTAAATACATTTCAAAAAATATCGACGGCTATGCGCTCGATGGTGAAACCGATGACGAAAGCGGTGAGCTGCTGAAAGAGACAGCCCCCGCCGTTTCAGCATGGGCGGCACGCTGGCACATCCGTCAGTTTCAGTTTATCGGCGGCGCGCCGGTGACGGTCTACCGTGAATTGCGTCGTCTCGCTGACACCGAGACAGCACATGGTCTGAGTGTTGAGTTTGCTGCCGTTCATGATGCCGCTGATGCCGGTGACTGGGCTGGTTATGTTAATGCGCAGGGTGGGCCGTTTGTCCGTCGCGATGATTTGCAGGTGCGCACGCTGTATGAACCACGCGCCGAGTTTAATCAGTATGGCGAGGAAACCGTCTGTATCCGTGGTGTTTACGACTCTGTTGTCGGCGCTGGCACCCCGATTTTAACCCGGTTAACGCAGTGGAAAATTGTGCCGAAGCGTGCCGTTGATTTGGCCGTTGACGTTAAGGGCGCTCCTGCGCCCTCTCGGAGTTCTGTCAATAACTGTACGGGAAGCGAAAGCGATCCACCGGAACTTGATTTATCAAAACCCTTGAGTCGACGTGAAAAACGAGAGCTGACAAACCGACTCAGGAAGCAAAAAACACAAATAAGGCGAAAATTCATTCACGGAACGAATGAGCAAAACGCAGTTTTAGCGAAAATTATCGACGAGGTACATCTGACAACAGGCATCACTATCAGCCGGGGCGAAGCCATGCACCTGATGGTTGGTGGTAAAAGTTGTTTTGATGGCAAATGGTTACGCGGAACGGCCAAAGGCGAAATATTTTCCGCAGCACCATCGCATCAGGCTAGAGCTAAGGAACATCAGACCAAAGCTACAGAAATCCTCAGTCGCGTTGCGGTTTTAGCTGAACTGGCAACGAAAATATAACCATGAATATTCATCCATATCATGTACATACAGTGTATTTAACTGTGATTTATTTCTTCACACCTTTTGCCAATACGTGATACTGTATGTTTATACAGTGTCTCGTGGTGGAGGTTGTGTGGATAAAGAGTTGAACAAGCAAGTCATGATTGAACGGGTCGAGATGATTGCGCGCCTAACAACTGAAGGTGCTTGTCAGGAAAGAGATCGTGAGATTGCACTAGATTTGATAGCTGTATTGGCAAAAGGGGAGGTCTTAAAAAATAAAAAATTCATGGTCACTTTTTCTACAGGCAAGGTCGACGATTGTGACTTTACTGAACTGTGATCCATTTAAAAAGTTAGAGAATTCTATGTCGCGTCAACTCGTTGGGATTTACTTGAGAAAGTGTTTGCCGTAAGTTTGTCAAGGATACTCACAGCAATGAAGGAACATAGAATGGCGCTTGAATATAGGCATTTTAAGGATATCAATTTATCTGATATTTTTTTTGATTCTCTGAAAGAAGATTATCCAGAATTTGAAGAGTGGTTTGTAAGAAAAGGTAATGAAAAAGCATATGTTTCATTCAATGAACGTCAACTTATAGATGGCTTTCTTTATCTTAAGGTTGAAGATGAAGAACTGTCTGACTGTACCCCTCAATATCCAAGAAAATTACGTATTAAATGTGGAACCTTTAAAATTGATGCTCACGGTACAAAATTAGGGGAGCGGTTTGTACGTAAAATATTTGACTTCGCATCTCTACAAGATGTGGATGAAATATATGTTACTATTTTTGATAAGCATCAAGGATTGATCGGTCTATTGACTCGGTATGGATTCAGGTTGATATCAAGGAAAAATAAAGAAACGCCGAGTGGAAATGAAGGTGTCTATTTAAAAGATTTTATTTGGAGAGATTGACAATGGATTACAAAAATTACCCGATGATAAAAATGCAGGAACGGAATTTCTTATTAGGGATTTATCCTGTATGGCATACACGTCTTTTCCCAGAGTCAATACTTCGCAATGAAAGCGAATCTATCATCGAAGATGTCTCTTATTCAAATAGTATTCATAAAGTGTATTTAACCAAAATGTATGGGGTGCCGAACCTCCGCAAGGGTGATAATTTGTTGATTTATCGTACGAGTGATGGGCAAGGGAGCGCAAAATATCGCTCAGTAGCCACTTCAATTTGTGTGGTCGAAGAATACAGAAACATTCACGAATTTTCGTCTCTCGCTGATTTTAAAGCATATTGTGCACCATATAGTGTTTTTAGTGATGCAGAGTTGAATGATCTATACCGTAAAAAAAATTACCCATTTATTGTAAAGTTCAGCTATAATTTTCCATTGAAGAAAAAAATTATCAGGCAGAGCCTTATGGATATTACTGGTTATACGGATAGTGATTATTGGGGTTTTTTGAAGCTTACCAATGATCATTTGACCGAGATCCTTAAGGCCGGAGGAGTTAATGAAAGTCTTATTGTCGATTAAGCCAGAGTATGCTGAATCTATCCTCTTGGGTAATAAAAAATATGAGTTTCGAAAAAGCATTTTTAGAAATAAAGATGTTAAAACGGTTGTCATTTATGCGACAATGCCAGTAGGGAAAGTGATCGGGGAATTTGAGATCGATGGTATCTTAGCTCTTGACCCAACCGAGTTGTGGAAAAAAACAAAACGTTATGCAGGGATTTCTAGAGATTTCTTTGATAGCTATTTTTCTGAAAGAGAACGTGGGTTTGCCATTCAGGTAAAAAATCCAAAACGATATGATATTCCTATGAAACTTCATGAGCTTGTACCGGGTGCCGTTCCTCCGCAATCGTTTCGATACATCTAATTATATACGAGCGCACTGCGCTCGTTATTTTTAGGAAAGAATTGATTCTACAATTTCGCTAAAACATTCTTTCGATGGTGAGTTTAGAATTACTAATGGGATTTTTAACTCTTTTGCGACGGCAATTGCATTCTTACGTTCAAGTGCCATAATCTCTTTCGGAGAAAAACTAATATTAGCTTTTCGCTCTATAAATCTTTTTAATATTGTGTCTTCATCGGATTCCACAAGAATTATTCCATCTATTTCCATATCATGAAATATTGAATGGTTAAGCTCGATAAATTTATTTTCTTTTGAAAGTAATACAAAGTGACCATCAAGAAGAAGATCTTGTTCTGTTTTTTTGAAATTAGTTAATTGTTCTATTAGTATTTTTTGATTTTCTTCAGCGTCGTCTGTTTTCTTATCTATCCCCCAGTTTTCTGTTCTTCCTTTTGCTATTAAACTACTGGCGCTATGATGTGCAATGTTATGATTTTCAACAAATTTTCCGCATAAATAACTTTTCCCAACGGCGTGGGCTCCCGCGATAAATAAAATCATATACCCTCCTAAGTCTCATTGTGTTCTTGGTATGAAAAGAAGTATCATGGATGCGCGGTAGTTTCAATAGTAATGGTGATGAAAATGAGAGAATATTCTGCCCTTTCGATTGTAAGTCCGGCAGTTGATAATATATTGTTAGGTTGCAAAAGTGTTGAAATTCGATCTTGGCTTCCTCCCGAGTTACCTATTTATGATTTATTGTTAGTGCAGAATAATAAGTATTTGAATGATGGTGATTCCGACCCCGACGGTGTTGCATTAGCGTTGGTTGATATTTTTACGGTATATGATTGGACGTATAATGATTACCTTCAACGGTCAAATGAAGTGACCTTAGGTAGGAAATGGAAAAAGGGTTATTATATTTGGGAGCTCGAAAATATAAGAAAGATTGAAAATAAGCCGAAGGCTGTAGCACAAAAGGGCATTTATGCTATCAATGTACCTGAGCTCATTCTATGTAAGTCTCAGCGATTGTCTTTCTGAGGTGCATATTAAGGTTTAATCGTGTGCATTGAGGAGCGTATCCCGACTATGCATGAGTTTGCATGCATTTTCATATCAAACTGACAGGACACATTACTAGTGCTATGGCTGCTTTACCGGATAAATGCACCTGCATTAAAACCGACCCATCAAGCGGGCAGGCGAGGCGGGGATAGCATTGCGCGCTGAGCGTGGGATTTAATTTATTTATTCAGCGCCTGAGCGCGTCTCTGTGGCGTTGTTGTGGTTGTGGGTGAGTCACGAGATGAAGCGAAGCGGCGACGGCTTGTCGTGGCGCTGAGGGTGCTGTGTTCGGTGGGGGTAAAGCCGCCACGACGGGCGGCTGTGGGTGGGGTTACTCGTCGTCGGCGAGGCTATATTTTTCAAAGCGGATAATTTCTTCACCCGCCCATTCGTTCAACTCCATAAACCGCGCCTGTAGCGGGGTCAGCTCGTTACGCACAAAGACCTTTGCCACCTTCTCAACGTCACCCACTGAGCCGACGTTCTCAGGTTTGCCGCCCATTAACTGGAATGGGATGCGATGTGCGTCGAGAAGGTCGCCAGCGCTGACTTTCTTGATATTAAAAAAATCATCCTTCGTGGCGACTTCGCTCAGTGGCACAATTTTAATCCCGTCGGCTTTACCATTCGGCGCATAGAAAAACAGATTCTTAAAATTGCCGAGCCCTTTCGAGTCACGCATCGCCTTTCGCAGTGCCTCGACGTCGGTGCTGCTTTGCGCGGCGTCGGTCACATACATGATGTAACCCGCATGCGCGCCGTTCTGATAATACTTGCGACGGAACAGGGTCGCCGATTCATTCAGCCAGGCTGAATTGAGTGCGCTCAGGTATTCCGGCATCCCGTAAAGCTCCTGATTAATATCGGGCTCGAGCAGGTGGAAGACGGAGCCGGGCGCGAACTGGTGCGGCTGTGTGTAGCTCTGAATGTACCAGTAAACGTCATCCTCGATGCCACGGCGGGTGTATTTCGCCGGTGAGGTTTCCAGTTTTAACGGCTTGCCGGTCAGGCTGCGACGCTCTTCGATAAACGCATTACCAAACACCAGATAGTCGAGCGCAAACCGGGTGAAGTCCTGACGGGATAACAGCGGGTGCGGGATGTAGGTCGACACCAGAATATTACGCTTCACGTAAATCGGTGAACTGTGGTGCACGGCGGCGCGCATGCTCTTCGCCAGCCCGGAAAAGCTCACCGGCGGCTCGTACCACTGGCCGTTATCGATACACTCGACGTAATCGAGAATATCGCGGCGGTCGAGTACCGGCGTCGGCTCACCAAAGGTGAATGCTTCCATGCTCTGAGCCGGTGCGGCGGTGTGGTTTTGGGTGCGCGGCGGCTGCTGGCGTTTGTTGCGTTTCTTGCTCATTAGTTCCACTCCATGATGCTGGATGACTGCTCACCGGTCGCGGCGGTCAGCGGCTCATTGATTAATACGTGCATGGTTGCCCAGGCGAGATCGGCGTGACTGGCTTCCTCGGTGCGGCTGGCCTCATAGGTCGAGCTGCGTCCGCTGCTGGTCATGGTTTTGCGGATAGACATAAATGACTGCGTGATATCGGTCGCGCTGACGTCGTACTCGAGGCACCCACGGCGAATGGTGTCTTTGGCTTTGAGCACCATTGCGGTTTTCATTTCCGGCGTGTAGCGGATTTCACGCGCGGCCGGGTAGAACGAGCGCACGAGCTGGAAGACGCCCTGACCGAGCCCGGTTGCATCGATGCCGATATATTCCACGGTGTATTTTTGTGTGAGCTCGCGAATGGATTCGGCCTGTTGGGCGAAGTCCATCCCTTTCCACTGGTGGCGCTCGAGGATGCGGAATTTGCCCCCGGCAACGACCGGCGGCGCGATGACGACGCACCCGGCACTGTCGCCACGTAATGACGGGTCGTAGCCAATCCACACCGGGCGGTGACCGAATGGCCGGTCGGCAAATGGCGCGTAGTCCTCCCATTTCTCGAGGCTGTCGACCATGCAGCGTTGCAGCTCTTCGAACGGGAATACCGACGCTTTATCGTCGACGAACTCGCACATAAACAGGTTGCGGAACTCATCGACACTGTTCTCGCGCTTCAGCGTATCGATGTTGAACAGTGTGCACCCTTTGGCGAGTGCGTCCTCGATGGTGACAATCTGTCGCCACTGGCCGTCAGAACAGGCGACGCCCTTCGCGAGTGCGGCGTGACTGATATCGATATCGACGCGCTCGCTCTTGTCTGAGCGCCCCTTGTTGAACTGCTCACCCGACCAGAACGGGTAAGCGCCGTGCGCCAGCGATGAGGGGGTCGAAAAATAGGTCGTGCGTAAATGCTCCTGTGACGACATGCCACCGGCGACGCGCTTCAGTTTCTGAAAGTTGGGGATCCAGAAAATTTCGTCGACATACAGGTCACCGTTGTGACTCTGTGCCGTGTTGGCATTGGTACCGAGAAACATCAGCTCCGCGCCATTGTTGCCGAGCACAATCGGGTCGCCGGTAAGCTCGACGTCAACCTGTCGGGCAAAGGCGATGATGTATTTACGGAACACGTAGGCCTGTGTCTTACTGGCCGATAAAAATATCTGGTTGTGACCGGTCTTCAGCGCCTGTAACAGCGCCTCACGTGCAAAATAGAACGTCGCACCAATCTGTCGCGATTTCAGGATGTGCCTGATGCGGTGCGCCAGTCCCGCGCGCCACCACTCGAGCTGATAGTCGAAAGACTGCTCGAGGAAAATCTCTTCGAGTTTCTCGATAGCCTCTTCGCTGAAAAAATTCTTTTTCGGCTTCTTCTTTTCCCCTTTGTTGCGGTTGGCCACGTTCGGGTTTAAATCCGCTTCGTTGCCGGTCTGGCCGTAACGGTTAACCCGCGCGAGGCGCTCCATCTGGCGCGCCAGAAAATCCGCGACCTTAAAGTCGTGAGCCGTCAGGTCTGGCTTTGCATAGAGCTGAATGAGTCGCGCCTCGAGCGTGAATTCGACCCGATTTAACGGGGCGGTTTCTTCCCATTTATCACGCTGTTTCCAGCTCTGCACCGTGGGGCGCTTGACCTGTAACTGCTCCGCGATTTGTGGCACGGAATAGCCCTGCCAGAACAAAAGCGCGGCCTGTCGGCGCGGGTCGCTGAGTAGTGATGTGTCGTTGGTAGTGGTCATAAAACCTCACTGTGATGAGTACACGGCAAGGCTAAAGATTCAGGGGGGATGAATCGCTAACCCCCTGTTGTGTCAGGGGTTGCACTTCTGTAACCGGTGGCTGACGAGGGAGGGAGTCGGGAAACTACATCCGACCCGATAACCCAACTCAGGACACCTGACTCATGGCTAAAAAAATTTCGAAATGGTTTCGCATCGGCGTCGAGGGGGACACCTGCGACGGTCGCGTCATCAGTGCGACTGATATTCAGGAGATGGCTGATTCGTATGACCCGCGCGTCTACGGTTGCCGTATTAACCTCGAGCACCTGCGCGGCCTGTTGCCTGACAGCGTATTTAAACGCTATGGCGATGTGGCTGAGCTGAAAGCCGAAGTTATTGACGATGATTCAGCGCTCAATGGCAAGCTGGCATTGTTTGCCAAAATCACGCCGACCGATGACCTCGTCGCGATGAATAAGGCAGGACAAAAAGTCTATACCTCAATGGAAATTCAACCGAACTTTGCCAACAGCGGCAAATGCTATCTGGTTGGTCTGGCCGTCACTGACGACCCGGCAAGCCTCGGTACTGAATATCTTGAGTTTTGCCGTACCGCGAAACACAACCCCCTCAACCGATTTAAAGCCAGCCCTGAGAATTTCTTCTCAGTGGCAACCCTTGCCGAGCTGGAATTCGAAGACCTGCCCGACACCCTGCTGACCAGACTCAGCGACACCGTGAAAGGCATCTTCAGCCGTAAACAGACTGACGACGATGCGCGTTTCGGTGATGTACATGAAGCCGTGACCGCCATCGCCGAGCGGGTGCAGACCGGCGGCGAAAGCGCCGAGGTGCGTTTCAGTGCTATTGAAGCCGAACTCGCCGACGTCAAAAAAGCGCTCGCCGAACAGGCCGACGCCACCTCGCAGCAATTCAGCACCCTGACCACCACGCTGGAAAACACCGAAAGCAGATCACAGGCGCGCCGCAAGTTAAGTACCGGCGGTGACGGTGATTCGGCGGTCTCCACGCTGACCGACTGCTAACCCCTGATAAACCCGAAGGAAAAGAAACGCCATGCGTAAAGACACCCGTTTTAAATTCAATCAGTACCTGAGCCGTATCGCCGAACTGAACGGCATCGAGGTCAGCGACCTCGACAAAAAATTCACCGTCGAGCCGTCGGTGACGCAGACCCTGTTTGACAAAATCCAGCAGTCGTCCAGCTTCCTGAAGCTCATCAACATGGTGACGGTTGGCGAGCTGACCGAGGAAAAAGTCGGCATCGATGTGACCGGCTCCATTGCCAGCACCGCTGATACCGACGGTGGCGTCGAGCGTAAGACCGCTGATTTCGCGAAAATGGATGCGTACCGCTATTTCTGTCATCCGGTGAACTTCGACTATCACCTGAAGTACAACAAGCTCGACCTGTGGGCGCGTTTTCAGGATTTCCAGATTCGGATCCGTAACGCCATCATCAAGCGTCAGGCGCTGGATTACATCACCATCGGCTTTAACGGCGTGAGCCGGGCGGCGACGTCTGACCGTAGCAAAAACCCGTTACTTCAGGATGTGGCTGTCGGCTGGTTGCAGAAATACCGCAACGACGCGCCTGAGCGTGTGATGTCCAGCATCACCGACGCTGACGGTACCGTGATTTCGAACACAATCAAAGTAGGTAAAGGGGGGCATTACGCCAACCTCGACGCGCTGGTCATGGATGCTTTCGAGTCGCTGGTCGCGGAAATTCACCGCGAGAACCCGGAAATGGTTGTCATCTGTGGTCGCCGTATCCTGACCGACAAATACTTCCCGATGATTAACAAGTTCCAGGCAAACAGCGAACAGCTCGCCGGTGAGCTGATTATCAGCCAGAAAACCATCGGCCAGCTTCAGGCGGTGCGCGCGCCATTCTTCCCGGCAAACAGCGTTTTCATCACCACGCTGGATAACATTTCGATTTATCTGTACGAGGACGGTCACCGCCGCCACATCGTCGAAAATCCGAAACTCGACCAGGTGGAAAACTACGAACAGGTCAAAGTCGATTTCGTTATCGAGGACTACGAGGCCGGTTGCCTGATTGAAAATATCGAGATCCTCGAACCGGAAGAACCCGCCACCTCGGAACCAGTGAGCGCGGAAGTCTTCGCGGCGGCAATGGTCAAAGCGATGCAGTCTCTGACAGGCAGCGCACCGGCTGAAACCGGCACAACTGACGGCAAGGAGGCATAACCGATGGCAACCCCCGCACAGCGTCATGCGATGCGGGTCTCGGCTATCAGGGCATCGCAGCGGGATAACGCCCCGCTGCGTCATGCCTCACCTTACGAGCAAATGCTCGTCAAGCTGGCCGCAGACCGCCGGACGCTATCAGCAATTCGTTCTAAAGAACGCAAAGCGGATAAAAAACGCGAATTACTCCCGCTGTACCTGCCGTGGGTCGCTGGCGTACTGGAAAGCGGCACCGGCGCACAGGATGACATTCTGATGACGGTGATGCTCTGGCGTCTTGATGCGGGGGATATCACCGGCGCGATTGAGATTGCGCGCTATGCGCTGCGTTTCGGTCTGTCGATGCCGGAAAATCATTCCCGCACCACCCCATACATGCTGGCCGAAGAGGTCGCACTCGCGGCAACCCGCGCCCGTATTGCCGGTGAGCCGGTCGACGCTGCGCAACTGCTTGAGGTCATCGGGCTGACCGATGCCGCCGATATGCCTGACGAAGTGCGCGCCCGGCTGCATAAGGTCACCGGTCTGACCCTGCGTGATGCCGGTCAGCTTCCTGATGCGCTGGTGCACCTGCAACGCGCCTTACAGCTCGACACCAACGCCGGGGTAAGAAAGGACATTGAGACCCTCACTCGTGAGCTGAGCCCGAAACCGGTCGTCGTCAAAAAAACGGCGCCGAAAGCCGCGAAAAAAGCACCCGCGAAAAAACAAGATTCACCGGTGAAACGAGGGCGGGGACGCCCGAAGAAAGTCGCCGGTTAACAGAACGCGCCCCGCGCCGGGCGGCACGCTGGTCAATGTCGGTGATTCACCGTAACTGCGACCGGCGTCCACCGCCCACCTATTTACTGAGGTACTCATGACCATGATTGTGATGAATAACCCGGCGCAACAGCGCGACCAGATGGTCATCCCGCCGGTGCCGGTCGACGAGCCGGTGATTAAAAACACGGCCTTTTTCCCGGATGTTGATCCGAAGCGTATGCGCGAAGAAATGCGCCTCGAGCAGACCGTGACGCCGGTGCGTCTGCGCCGGGCGATTAAAACCGCGATGGCCGAGACCAATGCCGAGTTAACCGACTGGCGCGACCTTCAGCTCGCCGCCGGTTATCAGCGCCTCGAGGATGTGCCGACGGATGAGCTCGACGGCGAAAGTGTGCGGGTTTTTCACTACTTCAACGCTGTTTGCTCGATGACGACCGCGACGCTGTACGAGCGTTACCGGGGCGTTGATGCCAGCGCCAAAGGTGACAAAAAGGCCGACAGCATCGATGACACCATCGATGAAATGTGGCGTGACATGCGCTGGTCGGTTGCCCGTATCCAGGACAAAGCGCGCTGCATCGTGGGGCAAATCTGATGAACGTCATCGCGCATCAGGGCGACACGCTCGACACGTTATGTAAGCGCCATTACGGGCGCACTGAAGGTGTGGTCGAGGCTGTATTGCTGGCTAATCCGGGGCTCGCTGAGCTGGGTGTCGTCCTGCCACATGGCACGGCGGTCAGTCTGCCTGAAGTCGACGCCGCACCGGTATCGGAGACCGTGAATTTATGGGACTGACTGTGGATAAAATCACAACCTTTCTGACCTACTGGCTGTCAGTGGTGCTGGCGTATTTCGGTACGCAGACACCGGAACGGCTCGCGCTTTATGTCGGGGGAAGCTGCGCCATTTTTACCGCGCTGGTTAACTTCTGGTACCAGCGAAAGAAATACCGCTATCTCGTCTCGATGGGGATTGATAAGGGGGTTATTCGTGGGCTCATTCGTTAAACGTTGCAGTGTGGCCGTCGTGCTGGCGCTGGCGGCACTGGTACCTGATTTTCGTTTGCTTCACACCTCGCCGGAGGGGCTCGCGCTGATTGCCGACCTCGAGGGTTGCCGGTTGCGCCCTTATCAGTGCAGCGCGGGCGTGTGGACGTCAGGCATCGGCCATACTGCCGGGGTGGTACCGAAACGGGATATCACCGAGAAGGAAGCCGCCGCGAATCTGGTCGCTGATGTGCTGAACGTCGAGAAACGACTCTCGGTCTGTGTGCCTGTTGAAATGCCACCCGCCGTCTATGACGCGCTGGTCAGCTTCGCTTTTAACGTCGGTACCGGCGCGGCCTGTCGCTCAACGCTGGTGTATCACCTGAAACACCGGCAATGGTGGCAAGCCTGTGACCAGCTCACCCGCTGGGTGTTTGTGAATGGTGAGCGTAATACCGGGCTCGAAAATCGCCGCTTTCGCGAGCGCGCCTACTGCCTGAAGGGGGCGAAATGAAAACGATAGTCGTGTTGTTAGTGCTGGCGGTGGCCGGGCTGCTCTGGATGCGCCACGAAAACACCACGCTGACCCGCTCCTTTGAGCGGGCGAACAAGGTCGCAGGTGAACAAAAAACGCTGATTACCATGCTGAAAAGCCAGCTTAAAACGGCCTCCCGTGTCCGTGGGGAAAATGAGACCGCTCAGGTCTTACTGCGCGGTGAGCTCATCGATGCCGGAGCGCGGGCGCAACGCCGGGAACAGACCATTACGAGGTTACTCAATGAAAATGAACAGCTTCGCCGCTGGTATAGCGCTGATTTACCTGATGCTGTGCGCCGGTTGCACCAGCGCGCCGCCTGTGCCGACGCCGGTGATTGTTTACAACGCATGCCCGAGGGTCAGTCTTTGCCCGATGCCGGGAAGTGACCCGACCACCAATGGTGACCTGAGCGCGGATATACGCCAGCTCGAAAGCGCCCTCGAGCGCTGTGCGCTACAGGTCAGAACCGTGAAAAACTGTCAGGATAAAATCGATGTACAAGCCGAAGAGTCTGCGAAAAGCCTTAACTGATGCCGTGCCGGTGCTTGCACGAAACCCCGATATGATGCGTGTCTTTATCGACAACGGGAATCTTGCCTCGACGCTGGCGACGTCGCTGTCGTTTGAGAACCGGTACACGCTGAATGTGGTGGTGACCGATTTCACGGATGATATCGAGCTGTTACTCGTCCCGATTCAGGCGTGGTTGCGCATCCATCAGGCTGACATTATGACGACCGATGAAGGGCGTAAAAAGGGATTCACCTATTTTGCCGATATCAACGACAGCACCGATATCAGTATCAGCCTTATGCTGACCGAGCGCACCCTCGTTAAAGAGCAGGGGGATAAGCTCCACGTCGAACAGGCAGAAGAGCCGCAGCCGCCGGAACCCGTTACCCGGCCAGTTGAGCTGTATGTTAACGGTGAGCTCGTGAGTCGATTGCATGAATGACTTTAAACCCTTTGACGATAAGCTCGCGGGGCTGATAGCGGCGCTGTCTCCTGCCGCCCGTCGCAGAATGGCCGCAGATATCGCGAAGACCCTGCGAGCCCGTCAACAGCGCCGGATTAAAACGCAGAAAGCACCGGACGGGACACCTTACGCCGCCCGAAAACGCCAGCCGGTAAAAGCCAAAAAAGGCTGGGTTAAGCGGGAAATGTTCGCCAAACTCCGTACCAGTCGTTTTATGAAAGCCACGGCGGGGAATGACTCGGCGGTCGTGGAATTTACCGGCAAGGTACAACGAATGGCGAATGTGCATCAGCACGGTCTCAAGGATAAGCCTGGGCGAAACAGTGCGCAGGTGCAGTACGACGCCCGACCATTGTTAGGTTTCCAAAGTGACGACTTGGCTATTATTGAAGTTATAATAGCCAAGGGCTTCGATATCTAATCAATTTAACTTGTCTAGAGTGTGTGGCTATTTATCAGGTCGCACACCAGTAAAAACAAAATATTCGAGGTGAATTTTAATGTTTTCTCTTCTTTGTTATAGGGTATGAACCTGAAAGAATGATCTGTTTGATCTCCATGCAGGTTTTTGTTTCTAAGGAAGTAGGCGTAATGATTACAAATTGCATCAACTACTTCGGCATCATTTCTTTGGTTGTTATTTATTTTATTTGCAATATCATTTATTGTTGTGGTTTTTAGGTTGGAGTCGGTCCAAAAGTTTTTTTCAATATCAACGTTCCTCTGAGACACTTCATTTAATCGAAAGTCTTGATATTGAGTAAGGAAGGTAGAGAAATTATTTTCTCGAGTTTTTTTATTTCCTCGTATGATAAATTTATTCTCTAACATCCTCCGCCACCGAGTGGAATTCGATATATCATTACCCGAAATGGCTTGAACGGCATTTACAGAAAGAGGGTAGTTTGCAGGGTTGCTTATTATCTTCCTCCCCATTTCATTAAGACATTCAGCCTCTTGCTTTTCATTGCTGATGACTCGGTAAATTGAGTTATAGGACTTCCATATCTTTTCGAAAATGTCGTTATTGTCGTCACTACAAAGTGAACGGATTAATGTACTCATAGCGTACAGGTATTTATTACTTTCAGGCGTGGCCTCAAAAATTATTGCCACTTTTGCCTTGTTTATCTTTCTTATATTTGGTGCGTTGTTTGACACGTTGAGATTTCGTATCTCATCACCAGAGTATACTTTCTCGATGCTGTCGTCGTTATTATGACATTCTATTTTCAATATTTTAAATATGTTGCCATTCGCGACGCAGTAATAAATATATGATTTAATTACCTGAAAATAAACCTCGCTTTGGTTATTGGTGAATATTTCATCGAAGTTAGGCTTTCCAGAACGGCTACCGGATATTGTGATGGTATCTCCAGTGATCTCTAGTTTGTCAGTGTGATTTCTGGAGAACTTATATTTTAAATTATGACATTCAGGTACGACGGTTGCTGAGTTGTTGTTGAGCGTAATAACTATTCTAAAAGCAATGCGTTTGGAGTTTCCCATTTTTTGTATCCATTTTTTTAGACTTATATCGATAAAAACCGCCTACAAGTTGTGCTAGCGAAGGTACAGCCCCTAGCCTTTGGCATTCGTAGGTAAATTTAGCATTCTAACGTCTATGACAACATTATCACGCATACAAGAAATTTCACGCCTTCTTCGCAACATGATCCGCACCGGCGTCGTCGTCGAAGTCGACCTCGATGACGGGCGCTGTCGCGTCCAGACTGGCGGCATTGTTACCGACTGGCTTCAGTGGCTGACCACGCGCGCCGGTCGCTCACGTGTCTGGTGGGCTCCGTCTGTGGGTGAGCAGGTTTTACTGTTGGCCGTCGGTGGTGAGCTCGACACCGCTTTTGTGCTGCCCGGTATTTTCTCTGATGACCACCCCGCGCCGTCGGCGTCGGCTGATGCTTTTCACATCACCTTTCCTGACGGGGCTGTTATCGAGTACGAACCGGAGACCGGCGCGCTGACTGTGAGCGGTATTAAAACCGCAGACGTTACGGCGTCGGATTCCATCACCGCGACGGTACCGCTGGTGACGGTGAAAGCCGAGACCCGCATTACCCTCGACACCCCGGAAGTCGTCTGCACCAACAAACTGACGACGACGACGCTTGAGGTACAACAAGGTGGCACCATGCGCGGAAACATCGAACACACCGACGGTACATTTAAATCAAACGGCGTGCAGGTCGACGACCACGGTCACGGCGGTGTGCAAAGAGGTGGAGCCTGGACGGAGGACACGAAATGACGACCCGATATATCGGTATGAACAGAGAGACCGGGCGCACCATCACTGACGCCGATCATATCCGTCAGAGCTGTGGCGATATTTTGCGAACGCCGGTCGGCTCTCGCGTGATGCGCCGCGATTATGGCTCGCTGTTGTTCTCCCTGATTGATATGCCGCAGACCGACGCGCTGAGGCTGCAAATTATGTGCGCCTGTTATATGGCGCTGCTGAAGTGGGAGCCGCGCATCAGCATCAGCTCGTTGACGGTAGAACGTCAGTTTAACGGTCAGATGATTGTTGAACTGACCGGCGAGACCCGGGACACCGGCAAAACCCTGTCACTGACTATCCCTGTGAGTTGAATTTATGGCAACCATCGACCTGAGCCAGCTCCCCGCACCTGACGTTGTGGAAACGCTGGATTTTGAAACCATCCTTGCTGAGCGTAAGGCGACATTCGTGTCTCTTTATCCTGAAGACCAACAGGACGCCATTGCCCGGACGCTCGCCCTCGAGTCTGAGCCGGTGGTGAAGTACCTGGAAGAAAACGCCTATCGGGAGGTTATCTGGCGTCAGCGTGTAAATAATGCGGCAAAGGCGGTCACGCTGGCTTACGCAGAGGGCAACGACCTTGACGTCATCGGCGCAAACTTCAACGTCGAACGGCTGGTTATCACACCGGCTGATAAATCGGCAATTCCCCCGGTGGCGGCGGTGATGGAATCAGACTCTGATTTTCGTCTTCGCATCCAGCAGGCTTTTGAGGGGATGAGTGTGGCGGGCTCAACGGGTGCCTATGAATTTCATGGTCGCAGCGCTGACGGGCGAGTCGCGGATATTTCAGTTATCAGCCCGTCGCCAGCCTGTGTGACGATTTCGGTGCTCTCCCGACATGATAATGGTGCCGCATCCGATGAACTCCTGACAGTCGTGCGTAATGCACTTAATGATGAGAACGTCAGACCGGTTGCTGACCGTGTGACAGTTCAGTCAGCTGAGATTGTTGATTACCAGATTCGGGCAACGATTTTTATCTATCCGGGGCCGGAAAGTGAGCCCATCCGGGCGGCGGCTGAAGCGAAACTAAAAGCCTATATCAGCGCGCAGCACCGGCTCGGGCGGGACATTCGGCTCTCGGCCATTTATGCCGCACTGCATGTTGAAGGGATCCAGCGTGTCGAACTTTCCGCGCCGGTCGCTGACATTGTGCTTGATAAGACTCAGGCGTCATTTTGCAGTGATTATCACATTGCGATAGGGGGCTCTGATGAGTAATGCGCGGCTGTTGCCGGTGGGCTCGTCGCCGCTTGAGGTGGCGGCGGCACGTGCATGCGCGGATATCGAAAACACTCCCGTCCCGCTGCGTCGTCTGTGGAGCCCTGATTCCTGTCCTGCAAACCTTTTGCCGTGGCTGGCGTGGGCGTTTTCCGTTGACCGCTGGGATGAGAACTGGCCGGAAAAGACAAAGCGGGATGTTATTCGCAGCGCGTATTTCATTCACTGCCACAAAGGGACGATAGGCGCGGTCCGGCGCGTTATTGAACCGCTCGGCTACATCATCAACGTGACGGAATGGTGGGAGACCGGTGACCCGGCGGGTACATTTCGTCTTGATATTGGCGTACTGGAAAGCGGCATCACTGAGGAAATGTATTTAGAAATGGAGCGGTTAATTGCTGATGCAAAACCCGCCAGTCGTCATCTGATTGGCCTGAATATTATCCAGGACATTCCCGGTTTTATGTATACCGGCGGTGTGAGCTGTGACGGCGATATTATTACGATTTACCCCGGATAAGTGAGGAATAATGAGCACGAAATTTAAAACTATTATCACCACTGCCGGAGCTGAAAAACTGGCAGCGGCCACCGTGCCGGGTGGTAAAAAAGTCAATATTACGGTGATGGCCGTCGGTGATGGCGGCGGTACGCTGCCGGAGCCGAACGCCGGTCAGACAAAGCTCATTAATGAGGTCTGGCGTCATGCGCTGAATAAAATTAGCCAGGACAGCAGAAACAGCAATTACATTGTGGCCGAGCTGGTTATCCCGCCGGAAGTGGGCGGTTTCTGGATGCGTGAGCTCGGTCTTTATGACGATGAGGGCGCTCTGATTGCGGTCGCCAATATGGCAGAAAGCTACAAGCCAGAACTGGCCGAGGGCTCAGGCCGTGCGCAGACCTGCCGTATGGTCATTATTGTCAGCAGTATCGCCTCGGTGGAATTATCCATTGATTCGACCATGGTGATGGCCACACAGGATTATGTCGACGACAAACTCGCCGAGCATGAAAAATCACGCAATCACCCGGATGCCACGCTGAACGAAAAAGGTTTTGTGCAGCTCAGCAGCGCCACCGACAGCACGTCTGAGGCGCTCGCCGCAACGCCGAAAGCGGTTAAGGCGGCGTATGACCTTGCCAATGGTAAATATACGGCTCAGGACGCGAGCACAGCGCAAAAAGGCATTGTGCAACTCAGTAGCGCGACTGTCAGCAGTGACGAGGCTCAGGCCGCGACGCCGAAGGCGGTTAAAATCGCGATGGATAACGCCAACGCGCGCCTTGCGAAAGACCGAAACGGTTCTGATATTCCTAATCCAGCTTTGTTTGTTCAAAACATTGGTTTGCAGGAAACCGTTAACAAGGCCGCTGGGGCAGTACAACGAAGTGAGGTCCAGACTTCGCAGGATGATGTTACTGTCGGAAAATTGCTGGTTAATGGTAGCGCTATTGCTGTTCGTAGTAGTTATGCTGGCAATGGAGGAGCAATAGACGATACTAATGACCTTCCGGGGAATGCTGTATCGTTTGTTTATGGTGGGGCTAAAAACTCCCCAGCCGGAAATTCAGGGTCAATTCTGGATGTTTCCGGGTTTGGTGGCGGTTATAACATCCAGCTCTTTGCTAATTACACAACAGGCGAAATACTGGGATTCCGCACACGTAATGGCGATAATAAGACATGGCATCAGTGGAATTTTGTATATCACACTGGAAATAAACCAACGCCTTCAGATATTGGAGCGCTGCCAATAACGGGAGGTGATTTAAAAGGGCAACTTTCCTTTTCATTCTTGCAACCCAGGGATGGTGCTAACCATTTAATATACAACGGCGATGATAATGGAGTACTGGCTTGCGGATATGGTTATTATCAGGACCGCTTCGATATCCATTTTTATGATGAAAAAGGTGCTTGGGCCTCAAACCCATTAACCATAGGACGCAATGGTAATACGACAGTTAGCGGGAATTTGTCAGGCCGTGCTGTTTATGAAGGTAACACTCGCGTTTATTCACCCAACAACCCGCAGCCCGTTAGCTTTGAGGGTTATGCAACGCAAAGCTGGGTATTGCAGAACTTTGTCCAGAATATCGACCTTACTGCACCGGCTGAAGTTGGATTCCGGGATGGTTGGGGATATCCACGTGGGACAGATGGCGCAGCTATGTACAACTTTAATATGGTTGGTGGGAGCAGCAACGTCGGTAATTTTATCATTCGTTATATGCGAAAACTTGTGAATAACACCTGGTATGTAATTAATTAAAGGTAAATAAAATGCAACGTTTCGGTAAATTCATCCCGTACACTCCTGACACTACTGACCGACCAAAAATTATAGATGGTCAGAATGTTATGTTTTTGCAGGATGACAAAGGTAATGACTGGTATGACGTTGTTGATTTATTTAATGAATCCACAACACTAAAAATCGGGTATGACGATGATGGTCGTGTAAGAACATTCACGACGAATATTCACGCGCTTTTCCCGGTCAATCTCAGTGTCGTCGAGCTTCCAGCAACAAAAGCTAATCTGCGCGTCACGCTGGGTGATGACTGGTTTTATCAAGACGGGAAATTGCAGCAAATTCGCGACTATCTGGCTGACGCTGAAACAGAACGCAACAGCCGCATGAGTGAAGCAACAGCGCGTATTAACTGGCTGGAGGATGCACAAAAAGATGGCGATATTTCAGCCGATGAAGAACAGGAGCTTACGGAATTACGTGCTTATCGTACCGCGCTGCGTCGTCTGGATCTGAGCACTGCCCCGAAAATAAACTGGCCTGATGCTCTGGCATGATAAAAGCGGGTGAAAACCCGCTGTCTTTTCTCTGGCCGGTTGTGCCAGTCCTTATCCAACCCTGACAAATAGCCCCCTGTAAACGTACACCCGACAATATCACTCACCCCAACTAACGGAGTTAAACGGATGAGTGATTATCATCACGGTGTCGAGGTCGTCGAAATTAACGACGGCACCCGCACAATCTCGACGGTATCAACAGCGGTCGTTGGCATGGTCTGCACGGCCAGCGATGCTGACGCCGGGGCATTTCCGCTCAATGAGCCGGTGCTGATTACCAACCCACAAAGCGCCATCGCAAAAGCCGGTACTAAAGGTACCCTGAAAAAATCCTTACAGCTCATCGCTAACCAGTCAAAACCGGTTGTAGTTGTCGTGCGTGTCGCAGAGGGTACCGGCGACGACGAAGAGGCACAGGCACAAACCATTTCTAACATCATCGGCACCACGGATGAGAACGGCAAATACACCGGGCTGAAAGCGCTGTTAACGGCGAAAGCGGTCACCGGCGTGAAGCCCCGTATTCTCGGTGTGCCGGGTCTCGATACTCAGGAGGTGGCGACCGCGCTTGTATCCGTGGCTCAGAAACTGCGCGCTTTCGCCTATGTCAGCGCGTGGGGCTGTAAAACCATTTCTGACGTCATTGCCTATCGTGAGAATTTCAGCGCGCGCGAACTCATGATTATCTGGCCTGAGTTCCTCGGATGGGATACCACGGCCAGCGCCACAAGGACCAGCTACGCGACCGCCATCGCGCTGGGTCTGCGCGCCAAAATTGACAATGACACCGGTTGGCACAAAACCCTGTCAAACGTCGGCGTCAATGAGGTCACCGGTATCAGCGCGTCGGTCTTCTGGGATTTGCAGGAAAAAGGCACCGATGCCGACCTGCTGAATGAGGCCGGTGTTACCACGCTGATTCGTTCTGATGGCTTCCGCTTCTGGGGTAACCGTAATTGCTCTGATGACCCGCTGTTTCAGTTTGAGAACTACACCCGCACGGCACAGGTCATCGCCGACACAATGGCCGAGGGGCATATGTGGGCGAACGATAAGCCCATTACCGCGACACTGATTCGCGACATTATCGACGGCATCAACGCGAAATTCCGCGAGCTGAAAAGCGGCGGTTACATCATCGATGCGACGTGCTGGTTTGACGAAGAGGCCAACAGCAAAGAATCCCTGAAAGCCGGGAAACTGTTTATCGATTATGACTATACGCCCGTGCCACCACTTGAGCACCTGACCTTACGCCAGCGCATCACCGATAAATATCTGGCGAATCTTATCTCGTCCGTCAACAGCAAATAAGGAGCCTGACAAATGGCATTACCGCGCAAGCTCAAACTGATGAACCTGTTTATCGACGGGGTGAGTTATCTCGGCGTCGTGCAGTCCGTCACGTTGCCAAAATTAACCCGCAAGCTCGAGAAGTATCGCGGCGGCGGTATGAATGGCTCAGCCTCGATTGACCTTGGCCTCGATGACGATGCGCTGTCAGCTGAAATCTCGCTCGGCGGTTTTCCTGATGATGCTGTCTGGTCGTTATATGCCGCCACCGGTACGGCCTCCGTGCCGCTACGTTTTGCCGGCTCTTACCAGCGTGATGACACCGGCGAGACCGTGCCGGTTGAGGTTGTTCTCCGTGGCCGTCAAAAAGAAATCGACCTCGGCGAAGCCAAGCAGGGCGAGGACACTGAGTCGAAAATTTCGCTCGAGTGCTCGTACTACAAGCTGACCCTCAACGGTAAAGATATGGTCGAAATTGACACCGTGAACCTCGTCGAAATGGTGAACGGTACCGACATGCTCGAGGCACACCGACAGAATATCGGCCTGTAATTATTGTTCCGGTCAGCATGGCTGGCCGGGCATCCTGAAACCTGAATTTAACGAGGAATATCATGGAAAAAACTAACGAAAATATCGTCACTCTGATTAAACCCATCAAGCGCGGTGAACAGGTTATTACCGACGTCACCCTGTTAAAGCCGTGTGCCGGAACCCTTCGCGGCGTTAGCCTGGCATCAGTCGCAAATTCTGACGTCGATGCGCTGATTAAAGTGCTGCCACGCATGACCATGCCGTCGCTGACCGAGCAGGAAGCCGCCGCGCTGGAGCTGCCCGACCTGCTGTCGTTTGCCGGTAAGGTGGTCGGTTTTTTGTCACCGAGTTCGGCGGCGTAACCTTCCCGAAAAAACTCTCGGTCGATGACCTGATGGCTGACATAGCGGTCATTTTCCACTGGCCGCCATCAGACCTTTATCCCATGAGCCTGACCGAGCTCGTCAACTGGCGCGAAAAAGCGCTACAGCGAAGCGGAAACACGAATGAGTAATAACCTCAAACTCGAAGTGCTGCTGAAAGCTGTCGACCAGGCGACCCGACCCTTTAAAGCGATCCAGACGGCGAGTAAATCGCTGTCTGGTGATATCCGCACGACTCAGCAATCCCTGCGTGATTTGAATGGTCAGGCATCGAAAATCGACGGTTTTCGTAAAACCAGTGCGCAACTGGCGGTAACCGGTCAGTCGCTGGAAAAAGCAAAACAGGAAGCTGAAGCGCTGGCGGTGCAGTTTAAAAATACGGAACGGCCAACAGCGGCACAGGCCAGAGTGCTGGAGTCAGCGAAACGCGCGGCTGATGGGTTACAGACGAAATATAACAGTCTCACGCAGTCAGTTAAGCGGCAACAGGCCGAGCTCGGTAAAGCGGGGATAAATACCCGCAACCTGACGAATGATGAAAACCGCCTGAAAAATAATATCAGCGAAACAACCGCACAGCTTAACCGCCAGCGTGAAGCACTGGCGCGCGTCAGCGCGCAACAGGCGAAACTGAGTGCAGTACAAAAACGCTATCAGGCAGGGAAGGCTCTGGCAGGGAATGCCGCCTCGATGGGCGCTGCCGGGGTAGGTATGGCAACAACAGGTACTCTCGCCGGTGTTGCACTAATGAAACCCGGTTATGATTTTGCTCAGAAAAACTCTGAGCTTCAGGCTGTTCTCGGCGTCGAAAAAGATTCAGCTGATATGGTGGCGCTCCGCAAACAGGCGCGTCAACTCGGTGATAACACAGCCGCGTCGGCTGATGATGCTGCCGGTGCTCAGATTATTATTGCAAAAGCCGGTGGTGATACCGCTGCTATTCAGGCGGCTACGCCAGTGACGCTTGATATGGCGCTCGCAAACCGTCGAACGATGGAAGAGAACGCCGGGTTATTGATGGGGATGCGCTCTGCATTCCAGCTCTCAAACGATAAGGTCGCCCATATCGGTGATGTTCTGTCGATGACGATGAACAAAACCGCCGCCGACTTTGACGGCCTGAGTGATGCGCTGACCTATGCCGCGCCGGTGGCGAAGAATGCCGGGGTCAGTATCGAAGAAACAGCCGCAATGGTCG
Organism: Citrobacter portucalensis; assembly: GCF_002042885.1. Taxonomy (GTDB): domain Bacteria; phylum Pseudomonadota; class Gammaproteobacteria; order Enterobacterales; family Enterobacteriaceae; genus Citrobacter; species Citrobacter portucalensis. Next base: position 34,495 of record NZ_MVFY01000018.1, on the reverse strand, counting down.
GCGCACTGCATGACGCCAAAATTACAGGCTCGATGGCGGGTACGGGGAGCCGCGCTGTGTTAAGTCGCCTACAGGCTCCTACGGGAAAAGCGTATGACGCTATTAAAGAGCTCGGCGTAAAAACGGCTGATGGTAAGGGGAACACGCGCCCAATATTTACCATCCTGAAAGAAATGCAGCGGAGCTTTGAGAAAAATAATCTCGGTACCGGTCAGCGCGCTGAATACATGAAAACCATATTCGGTGAAGAGGCAAGCTCAGCTGCTGCTGTATTAATGACTGCAGCCTCAAGCGGTAAGCTGGACCAGCTTACCGCCACGCTTAAAGCATCTGACGGTAAAACGGCTGAGCTCGTCAAGGTCATGCAGGACAACCTCGGCGGCGACTTTAAAGAGTTCCAGTCAGCTTATGAGGCGGTCGGAACAGACCTGTTTGACCAGCAAGAGTCATCCTTGCGTAAGCTGGTACAAACGGCGACCGGGTATGTTTTAAAACTTGATGGCTGGATACAAAAAAATAAATCACTGGCGACGACGCTTGGGGTTATTTCAGCGGCGGCTATCGGTGTTGTGGGGGTTATAGGGGCAATCGGTCTTGTTGCGTGGCCGGTTATTATCGGTATTAACGCCATCATCGCTGCTGCTGGCGCACTTGGTGCTGTCTTTACGACAATCAGTGGCGGAGTTGTCGCCGCAATCGGTGCTATTACGTGGCCGGTCGTGGCCGTTGCGGCGGCGGTTGTCGCTGGCGCGCTGCTGATTCGCAAATACTGGGAGCCTGTCAGCGCCTTTTTCGGTGGTGTTATCGAGGGGCTGATGAGCGCCTTTGCGCCGGTCGGGGAAATGTTCGCGCCGCTGGCACCCGTCTTTGACTGCCTCGGGGAGAAACTTCGCGGCGTCTGGCAGTGGTTTAAAGACCTGATAGCGCCGGTAAAAGCGACTCAGGACACGCTGAACAGTTGCCGTAACGTCGGTGTCATGTTCGGTCAGGCGCTGGCTGATGCGCTGCTGATGCCGCTTAACGCCTTTAACAAGCTGCGAAGCGGGATTGACTGGGTGCTCGAAAAGCTCGGGATTATCAACAAAGAATCCAGCTCGCTTGACCAGACCGCGGCGAAAGCCAGTGCGGCGACGCAGAACAGCTACAGCCCGGCTATCAGCTCTTACAACAGCTATCTGCCGGTCACGGCGCCCGCCGGTAAAACCTACATCGACCAGAGTCGGCCAACCTATCAAATCAACGTGCCGGGAAACGGTATGCCGGGCGGTCGTTTAGGTAATGATTTGCAGGATGCACTAGAAAAATACGAGCGTGAGAAACGCGCCAAAGCCCGCGCAAGCATGATGCATGACTAAGGAGGCCGATTATGATGCTGGCACTAGGTATGTTTGTTTTTATGCGTCAGACGTTGCCCTATCAGAGCATGCAGCGCAGCGCGGATTATAGCTGGGCGTCAAACTCCCGCATCGGGAAGCGTGACGCTTTTCAGTATCTCGGTGAAGGGGAGGACAAAATCACCCTGAGCGGTGACCTTTATCCTGAGCTGACCGGCGGCAAGTTTTCGATGCTGACGCTTTATGCGATGGCCGAGCAGGGGCGAGCATGGCCGCTTATTTCAGGCTCAGGCTGGATTTACGGGATGTTTATTGTCAGCAATGTCTCGGAGACCGGCACGGTATTTTTTGAGGACGGGTCGCCACGAAAAATCAGCTTCACTCTGTCACTGACCCGTGTCGATGAATCGCTCGCGGCGGTCTATGGCGATATCGGAAAACAGGCCGAGAGTCTGGTAGGTAAAGCGGGCGATCTGCTGTCTAAGGTGGGGGCTTAATCATGCTGGATATTATCACCGGCGCGGGGGGCACACTGACGCCCGATTTTATGCTGACACTGGAAAGCAAAGATATCACCGGCAATATCAGCGACCGGCTGATTAATCTCTCGATGACGGATAACCGGGGCTTTGAAGCTGACCAGCTCGATATTGAACTCGATGATTCTGACGGGCTTGTCGCGCTGCCGATTCGCGGCGCGGTGCTGTCATTGTATCTCGGCTGGAAAGGCTTCGCGCTCGTTGGTAAGGGGCGATTTACCGTCGATGAGGTGGAGCACCGGGGGGCACCGGATACGGTGACCATTCGCGCCCGTAGCGCTGATTTTCGCGGAACGCTCAATTCACGCCGCGAGGAATCATGGCACGACACCACACTCGGCGTTATCGTCAGCGCGATAGCCGTTCGGAATAAATTAACGGCCAGTGTCGCGGATTCTCTTGCCGGGATAAAAATTCCGCATATCGACCAGTCGCAGGAATCCGACGCTGTTTTCCTGACTCGCCTCGCGGAACGCAACGGCGGCGCGGTATCGGTCAAGGCGGGTAAATTGCTGATGCTCAAAGCGGGAAGTGGTACGACGGCCAGCGGAAAAGCTATCCCTCAGATTACTATCCAGCGCAGTGACGGCGACCGGCATCAGTTTGCTATTGCTGACCGTGGTGCTTACACGGGCGTAACGGCTAAATGGCTGCACACCAAAGACCCAAAACCGGCGAAGCAAAAGCAAGCGGTGAAGCTGAAGCGCAAGCCAAAAGAGCAACACCTCCGGGCGCTACAGCACCCGAAAGCAAAAGTCGTGAGCAGTAAAACCGCAGCGAAAAAGAAGAAAGAGCAGGAAGCCCGCGAGGGTGAATATATGGCCGGTGAGGCTGACAACGTTTTCGCACTGACGACCATTTACGCGACAAAGGCGCAAGCGATGCGCGCGGCTCAGGCGAAGTGGGATAAATTACAGCGTGGCGTTGCGGAGTTCTCAATCACGCTGGCAACTGGTCGGGAAGATATTTATCCCGAAATGCCGGTCAGGGTCTCGGGCTTTAAGAGCGTCATCGATGACCAGTCGTGGATAATCAGTAAGGTGACCCATAATCTAGGCGGGAATGGCTTCACGACGACTGTAGAGCTCGAGGTCATGCTTTCTGGCATAGAATATGAGTCGGAAGAAAATGGTTCTCAAATGGTGAATAACTGAGTATTATTAATTCACTTTTTGTGAGTGCGTGGGGGGTGGCATGTTCCATTGTCCAAAATGCCAGCATGCAGCGCATGCTCGTACCAGTCGCTATCTTAGCGAGAATACTAAAGAGCGTTATCATCAATGTACGAATATTAATTGCAGTTGCACATTCGTAACGATGGAGTCTGTAGAACGTTTTATCGTTACACCGGGAACAATAATTCCGGCGCCACCTCACCCGTCGGTGAGTGGTCAGCGGCCATTGTGGCTCTGATAAATTTTCTTTAAAGACCCGCCGCGCGCGGGTTTTTTTATGTGCTCATGAAAGTGGTGGTAAAAAATCCACCGCCATTTCATCGCCACTCGAAAACAAGATAACAAAAAAGCCACTCGCTAGAGTGGCTTAATTATATGATTATAAAGCTAAAATTTGGTGGCCCCTGCTGGACTTGAACCAGCGACCAAGCGATTATGAGTCGCCTGCTCTAACCACTGAGCTAAGGGGCCGTGGCGGTGGATTATAAAGTAACTCCGCGTTGCAATCCAGACATAAGAGTACGGATGCTGTTTTTATAAACAATGTATTTTCAGTCCGTTATACTGGTTCCTCTGATGTATTATTCGGAGTAATTATGGTTAAGGACATACTGGCACCGGAGCTGCGGGTGGTGTTTTGCGGCATCAATCCGGGGCTTTCTTCCGCAGGTACAGGATTCCCCTTTGCGCACCCCGCTAATCGCTTCTGGAAGGTTATCCATCAGGCGGGATTTACCGATCGCCAGCTTAAACCTGAAGAGGCACAGCACCTGCTGGAATTCCGCTGCGGCGTGACTAAGTTTGTCGACAGACCAACGGTACAAGCCAATGAAGTGAAGCTACAAGAGATGCGTAGCGGCGGTCGTCTGCTTATTGAGAAAATAGAAGAGTATCAGCCAGCCGCGCTCGCTATCCTTGGGAAACAGGCATTTGAGCAGGGGCTTAGCCAGCGTGGGGCGCAGTGGGGAAAACAGACGCTGACCATTGGCGCGACGCAGATTTGGGTATTGCCGAATCCCAGCGGATTGAGCCGGATTACACTGGATAAGCTGGTGGAGGCGTATCGCGAGTTGGATTATGCGCTGGTCATGCGCGGGATGTAAAGAAAAACGCCACCTTGCGGTGGCGTTTGAACTTATACGGCGAGATTAATCGTCGAGGAAGCTACGCAGTACTTCAGAGCGGCTCGGGTGGCGCAGTTTACGCAGCGCCTTCGCTTCGATCTGACGGATACGTTCGCGGGTAACGTCGAACTGTTTACCCACTTCTTCCAGCGTGTGGTCGGTGTTCATATCGATACCGAAACGCATACGCAGAACTTTCGCTTCACGGGCGGTCAGACCAGCCAGAACGTCGTGCGTTGCGGCACGCAGGCTCTCGGTGGTCGCAGAGTCCAGCGGCAGCTCGAGGGTGGTATCCTCGATGAAATCACCCAGATGCGAATCTTCATCGTCGCCGATCGGCGTTTCCATGGAGATAGGCTCTTTAGCGATCTTCAGCACTTTACGGATCTTGTCTTCCGGCATCAGCATGCGCTCAGCCAGTTCTTCTGGCGTCGGCTCGCGGCCCATCTCTTGCAGCATCTGACGGGAGATACGGTTGAGCTTGTTGATAGTCTCAATCATATGTACCGGGATACGGATGGTACGCGCCTGATCCGCGATCGAACGGGTGATCGCCTGACGGATCCACCAGGTTGCATAGGTGGAGAACTTGTAACCACGACGGTATTCAAACTTATCAACCGCTTTCATCAGACCGATGTTACCTTCCTGAATCAGATCCAGGAACTGCAAGCCACGGTTGGTGTATTTTTTAGCGATAGAGATAACCAGACGTAAGTTCGCTTCAACCATCTCTTTTTTCGCACGGCGGGCTTTCGCTTCACCGATGGACATGCGACGGTTGATATCTTTAACCTGCTCGATGGTCAGGCCGGTTTCTTCTTCAATCTGCTGCAGTTTCTGCAGGCCGCGGTGAACGTCATCTGCAACGTCGTGCAGTTTTTCAGACCACGGTTTGTTCATCGCGATTGCCGCGTTGAACCAGGTTTCACTGGTTTCGTTGCCAGTGAACAGGGTGATGAAGTTTTTCTTCGGCATTTTGCACTGCTCAACGCAGAGCTTCATGATCAGACGTTCCTGAGTACGCACGCGGTCCATCATGACGCGCATGCTGTTTACCAGGTAGTCGAACTGCTTCGGCACCAGGCGGAACTGTTTGAACACTTCGGACAGCTTCTGAATTTCTTCCTGCGCGGCAGCATGGCTGCGGCCTTTCGCTTTGATGGTGTCGCGAGTGATTTCGTACTGAGTACGCAGTTCACCGAATTTTTCACGCGCTAACTCAGGGTCGATGCTGTTGTCATCATCGCTGCTGTCGTCGTCGCCATCTTCTTCATCTTCGTCTTCATCGTCATCCATCTCTTCCTGAGAGAGTTCAGAACCGACGTGGGTCGCCGTTGGCGCCATGTCTTCTTCCGCGTTTGGATCGACAAAGCCAGTGATCAGATCGGAAAGACGTGCTTCTTCAGCTTCTACGCGATCGTACTGCTCAAGCAGGTAGGTGATAGCTTCCGGGTATTCGGCAACGGAGCATTGAACCTGGTTAATCCCGTCTTCGATGCGTTTAGCGATGTCGATTTCGCCTTCGCGGGTTAACAGTTCAACGGTACCCATTTCACGCATGTACATGCGGACCGGGTCAGTCGTACGACCGATTTCGGACTCAACGCTGGACAGAACCTGGGCAGCCGCTTCTTCCGCGTCTTCATCGGTGCTGTTGGAGGTTTCAGCAAGCAGCAGATCATCGGCATCAGGTGCTTCTTCCATCACCTGAATACCCATGTCATTGATCATTTGGATGATGTCTTCGATTTGATCTGAATCGACGATATCTTCCGGCAGATGGTCATTGACCTCGGCATAGGTCAGATAGCCTTGCTCCTTACCACGTTGGACAAGAAGCTTCAGCTGTGACTGCGGGTTTTGCTCCATAAGACGGTATCCACACTTAATTCGTTTGATTGGTGTTGGGCGGTAAAACCGCCAACGGCAAAACGAGGGCATACTTATATTTTGCCGCTGCCTCTCCGTGCGGCTGTCGGGGGCTTCCCGATCGATATTCGGCAGTTAAGCCGTTAAATACTTCATCTTTCACGTTGTCTCTGCGTTAGCTGTGTTCGTTACTCGGCTCATCCTGAGCCTCGCCCCTTACGGGGCCGCCGCAAGCAGCGTTCAAATCCGCTCCCGGCGGATTTGTCATCCTGGTCATGTACTTATGTACACTCCCAGGCGTTCGTTCACTTGCTGCCTTGATACAACGCGAATGATTTTGTCTTTGTTTTGTCTTTCTCTTATTTCTTGGCCAGTTCCTGGTTCAGTGTCCAGAGTTCCCGGCGTTCTTCGCTGCTTAAACCGTGTGTGCGCTCACGAGCTATCAACTCTTCCTGGCGCAGTTCAAGCATCGAATCAAACATATGGTTGAGTGAGTCGGTGAAGGTTTTTTCCGCGATATCTTTATCTGCTATATCGTCCCACATCGACAGTTTTTCAAGGGTCGCAGCATCATTTGTGCCACGGTAGTGTTCTAAAAGTTGCCCGGTGGTCAGACCTGGCTGAGCCAGACAAGTGTTGACCAGTTCTCTGAATAAGCCAAGTCCAGGCAGCTTATTACTATCCAGTGCGCCTAACGGTGGAACCAGCGGGGCGAGGCCCGGGTTCTGTACCAGCAACCCTATAAGTATACGCATGGTCGTACGTTTTAGCTGTGGAACAGGGCGGGAAGCCCCATTTTCTGCCAGTTTAGGCATTAAACGTTCAAGCTGGCTGTCATCCAGAATGCCGAGCTTGTTCCCCAACTCCTGTCGCAAGTAAATGCGCAACGTTTCGCCTGGTACCTGAGTAATCAGCGGTAATGCCAGCGTACTGAGCTGTGCGCGTCCGTCCGGGGTACTCAAATCCACCTGCGGCAGCAGGCTGTTAAATAAAAACGCGGAGAGCGGCAGCGCCTGCTCCATCCGGGCTTCAAAGGCCTCTTTCCCTTCTTTACGCACCAGCGTATCGGGGTCTTCGCCGTCAGGTAAAAACATGAAGCGTAGCTGGCGTCCGTCTGTCATATAGGGCAGTGCGGTTTCCAGCGCGCGCCATGCTGCGTCACGTCCTGCTCGGTCGCCGTCGTAACAGCAAATTACGTTGTTCGTCGCGCGGAACAACAGTTGGATGTGATCGGCAGTAGTTGACGTCCCTAGGGATGCCACGGCGTAGTTAATGCCGTATTGCGCCAGCGCCACCACATCCATATAGCCTTCTACCACTAACAGGCGCTGTGGATCGGCGTTATCCTGCTGGGCTTCATAAAGGCCATACAGCTGGCGACCTTTATGGAAAATATCGGTTTCCGGGGAGTTCAGATATTTCGGCAGGGCATCGCCCAGCACGCGTCCACCAAAACCAATGACCCGACCACGTTTGTCGCGAATGGGGAACATCACCCGTTCGCGGAAGCGATCGTAACTGCGTCCCTGATCGTTGGTGACCAACATCCCCGCATCGACCAGCGATTTGCGATTCTCAGCATTGCCGCCAAACCGTTTCAGGACGTTGTCCCAGCCGGGGGGCGCAAAACCAATAGCAAAACGGGTGATAACGTCGCTACTTAATCCTCGCTTTTCCAGGTACTGGCGCGCAGGGGTAGCGGCGGGCTGCATCAAAGACTGTTGATAAAAAGTGTTCAGGCCGTCCATCAATTGATAAAGGCTTTGCCGTTGATGGCGCTCTATCTGACTGGGGCCACTGCCTGCTTCATAGGGCACTTCGAGGTTGTGCATTGCGGCCAGTTCTTCGACGGTTTCCACAAACTCGAGCTTGTCGTAGTTCATGAGAAAGTCGACGGCGTTGCCATGCGCGCCACACCCAAAGCAGTGATAAAACTGTTTTTCACCGTTTACGGTGAAAGAGGGGGTCTTTTCGTTATGGAACGGACAGCACGCGTGATAATTTTTGCCCTGCTTTTTCAGCTTTACCCGCGCGTCGATGAGATCGACGATGTCGGTTCTTGCCAGCAGGTCATTGATAAAAACGCGAGGAATTCGTCCAGCCATAAGCCCCTGTTTTTTGATGACTCATATACACAAAATCATTCAGGATGCATCAAGGCGGCAAGGAAGCGAATCCTCAGGAGCGTACAGCAGTACGTGACTGGGGTGAGCGACTGCAGCCAACACTGAGGCAGCTTGAATGATGACGTGTATAAACGAAAATAAGCCGCGCATTCCTTCCGGAAGCACGGCCTTACAACTACAACTCAGTCTGAATTGAGAGCTTTGGCTCTCAATGGATTAGTACAGACGAGTACGGCGTGCGTTTTCGCGAGCCAGTTTCTTCGCGTGACGTTTCACAGCAGAAGCTTTAGCGCGCTTACGTTCGGTAGTCGGTTTTTCATAGAACTCACGACGACGAACTTCCGCCAGAACACCTGCTTTTTCGCATGAACGCTTGAAGCGACGCAGTGCTACGTCGAACGGCTCGTTTTCACGTACTTTAATTACCGGCATGTAACTCTCACCTTTAATAAATTCGGTTTGCCGCTGGCATCAACGCCAGCTTATTTCAAAATGGTGCGGAATTTTACTGCAATTGCTGCTGCTTTGTAAAGCACCGACGCGATTTTGAAAGGGACTTTTATAAGGACAAGGAGTATACACGAGCGAAACTCCTGGGGCGAACAAAGTTTTACATCAACCCGCATTGGTCCTACACTGCGCGGTAATAGAGCGAGGTAAAACAAGTCATGCGTGTACTGGGTATTGAAACATCCTGCGATGAAACCGGCATCGCCATTTACGACGATGAAAAAGGTCTTTTAGCCAACCAATTGTATAGTCAGGTGAAATTACATGCTGACTACGGCGGCGTAGTGCCTGAACTGGCCTCGCGCGATCACGTACGTAAAACCGTACCGTTGATCCAGGCCGCGCTGAAAGAAGCGGGACTGACGGCAAAAGAGATCGATGCGGTGGCGTATACCGCAGGTCCTGGTCTGGTTGGTGCGCTGCTGGTTGGCGCAACCGTAGGACGTTCGCTGGCGTTCGCCTGGGGCGTACCGGCAATTCCTGTGCACCACATGGAAGGGCATCTGCTGGCGCCAATGCTGGAAGATAATCCCCCTGCGTTCCCGTTCGTCGCGCTGCTGGTTTCCGGCGGTCACACGCAGCTGATCAGCGTCACCGGTATCGGTCAGTATGAATTACTCGGCGAATCGATTGATGATGCCGCTGGAGAAGCGTTCGACAAAACCGCCAAGCTGCTGGGGCTGGATTATCCTGGCGGCCCAATGCTGTCAAAGCTGGCTTCGCAAGGCGTTGAAAAACGTTTTGTCTTCCCGCGTCCGATGACTGACCGTCCGGGGCTGGATTTCAGCTTCTCAGGTCTGAAAACCTTCGCTGCGAATACCATTCGTAATAACGAAAATGACGATCAGACCCGCGCTGATATCGCCCGTGCGTTTGAAGACGCGGTAGTTGATACGCTGATGATCAAGTGCAAACGCGCGCTGGATCAAACCGGTTTTAAACGTCTGGTGATGGCGGGGGGCGTGAGTGCGAACCGTACGCTGCGCGCAAAACTGGCCGAGATGATGCAAAAACGTCGTGGCGAAGTGTTTTACGCGCGTCCGGAATTTTGTACCGATAACGGGGCGATGATCGCCTACGCGGGCATGGTGCGCTTTAAAGCGGGTGCAACGGCGGATCTTGGCGTGACCGTGCGCCCACGCTGGCCGCTGGCGGAATTACCGGCAGCATAAGTTTTTTTGCCCGGTGGCGCTGCGTTTACCGGGCTTACAAAACCGTAGGCCGGGTCAGGCGAATCCGCCGCCCGGCGATAGCTCTCACTACATCCGCAACATTCCTTTCTCTTCCAGAAACGCGATAATTTTTTCCAGGCCTTCTCCAGATTTTAAATTACTAAACGTCCATGGATGTTCGCCGCGCATGCGCAAGGTATCGCGCTCCATCACCTCCAGCGATGCGCCGACGTAAGGGGCCAGATCGGTTTTATTGATCACCAGAAAATCGGATTTGGTGATCCCTGGACCACCTTTACGCGGGATCTTCTCGCCTTCGGCAACATCGATCACATAGATTGTCAGATCCGCGAGTTCCGGGCTGAAGGTGGCGCTCAGGTTATCACCGCCGCTTTCCACAAAAATCAGATCCAGATTGCCGAATTTCTCGCTCAGCGCTTCTACGGCGGCCAGATTCATCGACGCATCTTCGCGGATGGCGGTATGCGGGCAGCCACCGGTTTCCACGCCGACGATCCTCTCTGGCTCCAGTGCGCCCGCCTCGGTGAGAATGCGCTGATCTTCTTTGGTGTAGATATCGTTGGTCACCACCGCCAACTGATAGCTGCTGCGCATGGCTTTGCATAACACTTCCAGCAGCGCCGTTTTGCCCGAGCCGACCGGGCCGCCAACGCCCACACGCAGGGGATGCTTGTAGTTACTCATTTTTTCTCCTCAGGAGCGGAATAATCGGGAATATTGGGTTTCATGCCGGGCAGACGCGATAGCGGCCAACGGCGTTGCGGAGCCGAGGCTGGTGTCAGGACACGTCAGCGCCTGTGCCAAACCCTGCGCATAGCGATCGCAGAGCGCAATAATCAAACGCTGGGCCGCCTGTTGTCCAAAAGGAACCAGCTTGACGCCAGCCATGACAGCGCTCTCAATCCAGCTGTAGCCGAGGCTTAACGCCAGCTCCGTCAGTGGAATTTTCCAGCGCACGCCCAGCCAGGCCATGCCGCAGAGTTGGCTGTCGACAAAGAGGGTGCGCCATTCTCGCGAGCAATCCGACTCCCAGTCGGTGACCAGCCGCGTAAATGCCGCCCCCCGACTACGTTCTTCATCCCGCAGTTCGCGGGTTTCGCGACAGGCCAGCAGGTAAGCGCTCCAGCGGCGTGCTGCGTCGAGATCGTCCTGCTCGCAGGCGCGATACAGTCTCGCCAGCAGCGGTAGGTCAACGGTAAAAAAGTTCTGCTCCATCTGCTGGATTTGCCAGGCAGAGAAGTCATCGACGCTTTTCACCCAGCCGATTTCCACCGCCCACTCCAGACCCTGGGACCAGGTAAATGACCCTACCGGGAGCGCGCTGCTGGCGAGCTGCATCAGACGTAGCTGTTGGCTGTTATGCATCAGTGCGCATGACCATGGTGATGCCCGTGTGATTCACTGGCATAAGCGCCTGCTTCAGGTTCAAACGGCAACTGGGCGAACGTCACCTCAAGGTTGAACTGGCGCAGCATGTCGTCCAGCACATGATCGTGATGGTAACGCAGTTCATCAGGCAGGATTTGCAGCGGAACGTGGCGATTACCGAGGTGATAACAGGCTTTGGCGAGCAGGAAAGGATCGGTGCAGCGCACCACGGAAACCGACTCCGGTGCGGCGATCACTTCGATCACTTCGCTGCCATCTTCGGTACTTAGCAGATCGCCACCGCGCAGCAGCAAACCACGCGGTAGCATTAGCCCGGCTTCGCGACCGTCGTTCAGTGCTACCCTGGCGCGACTTTTTACCCGGACATCAATGGGCAGCGTGACGCTTGCAGTAACGCGGTGAGCGTGGTCAAGGCGTTGGGTCAGATAGATCATCGTTACTCCTCAAAACAGAAAATAGCGTTGCGCCATCGGCAAAACATCTGCCGGTTCGCTGGTGATAAGTTCGCCATCAATACGCACCTCGTAAGTCTGAGCATCGACGGTGATATTGGGTTGCAGGCCGTTGTGGATCATGTCGACCTTTTTCACCGTCCGGCAGCCTTTGACGACGGCGATAGCGCTTTGCAGATTGAGCTGCTGCGGGATGTTTTGCGCGTCAGCGGCCTGCGAAATAAAGGTCAGCCGGGTGTGGTGCCGCGCTGCGCCAAGCGCGCCGAACATCATGCGGTAATGCACTGGCTGCGGGGTGGGGATCGAGGCGTTGATATCGCCCATTGGCGCGCAGGCAATCATCCCTCCCTTGACGATCGTCGCCGGTTTTACGCCAAAAAAGGCGGGCGACCACAGCACCAGATCGGCCAGTTTGCCAGGCTCAACGGAGCCGACTTCATGGGCGATACCGTGGGTTAATGCCGGGTTGATGGTGTATTTGGCGACGTAGCGTTTAACGCGCAGGTTGTCGTTGTCACCGGTTTCTTCTGCCAACGGGCCACGCTGAACCTTCATGCGGTGCGCCACCTGCCAGGTACGCAGGATCACTTCGCCCACGCGCCCCATCGCCTGTGAATCGGACGAGGTTAGGGAAAACGCGCCAATGTCATGCAGCACATCTTCGGCAGCGATTGTTTCCCGGCGAATGCGGGATTCGGCAAAGGCCACGTCTTCGGCGATATCCGGATCGAGGTGGTGGCAAACCATCAGCATGTCGAGATGCTCGTCGATGGTGTTGACGGTATAGGGCAGCGTCGGGTTAGTGGAGGATGGCAGAATATTCGGATGCGCGCAGGCGGTGATGATATCCGGCGCATGGCCGCCGCCCGCGCCTTCAGTGTGAAAAGTATGAATGGTGCGATCGCCAATCGCCGCCAGCGTATCTTCAACGAAACCGGACTCGTTGAGCGTATCGCTATGCAGCGCGACCTGGATGTCCATCTCGTCGGCTACGGTCAGCGCGCAGTCGATAGCGGCAGGCGTGGCGCCCCAGTCTTCATGGATTTTCAGGCCAATTGCGCCCGCGCTGATTTGCTCGCGTAGGGCGTCAGGGTTTGAGCCATTACCTTTGCCCAGTAAACCGATGTTAACCGGCAACGCATCTGCCGCCTGCAGCATGCGCGCGATATACCACGGGCCCGGTGTGCAGGTGGTGGCGTTGGTTCCTGCGGCCGGACCGGTGCCGCCGCCGATCATCGTCGTCACCCCAGAAACCAGCGCCTCCTGCGCCTGCTGTGGGCAAATCCAGTGAATATGCGTATCCACGCCGCCCGCGGTGACGATCTTACCTTCTCCAGCGATGACTTCAGTTCCTACGCCTATCGGGATCGTGACATTGGGTTGAATATCGGGATTACCTGCTTTGCCGATGGCGAAGATCCTGCCGTTTTTGATGCCGATATCCGCTTTCACGATCCCCCAGTGATCGACGATCAGCGCGTTGGTGATCACCAGATCCACGCATGCATCGGCGCGCATTTGTCCCTGGCCCATGCCGTCGCGGATCACTTTTCCGCCGCCGAATTTGACCTCTTCGCCGTAGGTGGTGAAGTCTTGTTCCACCTCGATCCACAGGTCGGTATCCGCCAGGCGCACTTTATCGCCGGTGGTTGGGCCAAACATGTCGGCGTATGCCTGCCGGGAAATGTCACTCATTATCTGCCTCCAGTGCGCCCATCACTTCGCTGCGAAAACCCACGATCCTTTGTGCACCAGCAACGCGCACCAGTTCGACTTCGCGTTTTTGTCCCGGCTCAAAACGCACCGCTGTGCCCGCAGCAATGTTCAGACGAAAACCGCGTGCGGCCAGCCTGTCAAAGCGCAGCGCCGGGTTCACTTCGTAAAAGTGGTAGTGCGATCCCACCTGGATGGGTCTGTCGCCATGATTTTCCACCACGATCGTGCAGATCTCTCGCCCCTGATTAAGTGCGATACTGCCTTTTGCGATCTGATATTCACCTGGGATCATTGCCGCTCCTTAGACGATCGGATTGTGGACGGTGACCAGCTTCGATCCGTCCGGAAATGTGGCTTCAACCTGAATATCCGGGATCATCTCCGGTACGCCTTCCATCACCTGATCGCGGCGCAGGACGTGACGCCCGTCTTCCATCAGCGCGGCCACGGTTTGCCCGTCCCGCGCCCCTTCCATGATGAAAGCGCTAATTAGCGCCACCGATTCCGGGTAGTTCAGCTTCAGCCCGCGGGCCAGGCGACGTTCCGCCACCAGCGCGGCGGTAAATAGCAACAGCTTGTCTTTTTCTCTGGGAGTCAGTTCCATAAGGGTTCTCTTAGGTTTGCCAGATTCGCGGGAGTACGGGCGCTTTGTGTGTCAGCAGCGGGCGCAGAAATTGCCAGATGTCGCGCATAACGCGCTGGACAACCAGGTTGTCGCTAGCAAGAAAACGGATTGTCAGCAGCGAATCGTTAAGCGTTGCCCCGGCGTAATCGCCAAGCGCCGTAAGCCGCTCCCGCGTGCCCTCGAGCATATGTTCGCTGGCCGGATAACACAGCAACGTGCCGACCCAGGGATGATGTGCGACGCCGCTCAGATTCCCCTCCTGCAACTGCAAGCGTTCTATCAGCAGTGGCTGCCCATCTCGCCATACTTCCTGGCGGTTTTGCAGCGTGCCGTAACTGAAGGTCTCCTGCATAACCGGTCGGCCAAGACACAGCAGATCCCAGGCCAGCAGGCGGCTTGCGGATGTCAGATGAAAGACGGTCTGAATAGCGGCGTTGGCGCCGGGAAAGAGGATCGTATCCTGCGGCAGCCACTCCAGCGTCGCGTGGGGTGCGAGGGTAAAATGCTGGCGCAGCAATGCCTGCGGTCCACGGCTGCGGTAAAACTTTCCCGCGCCAGGCTGGGTGATTAACGCGTGGCTGTTTTCGTCGAGCGTTACGGCGATATGGAGCTCATCCCCGCCGACGATCCCCGCCGGTGGATGAAGCAAATAGAGATGGCAAACGTCCTCTTCCGGGTAAAACGGGCGTTGAACCGTCAATGGACCATGATGACGCGCCGAGGCGAGCACCGTTTTGTGCCCGGTGCAGGTAAAATGCAGATCCAGTTCGGCCTGCCAGCCCAGTGTGAGTGTCTCGTGCGCAACCGTGTCCAGAGCGTTTCCCCTATCAGCATGAGGGTGTTTGCATACAAAAAAGTATGCCTCAGCGCATCGGGAAATCGATCATATGAGAAGCTTATGGATAAAGGGGCGACAATACGTCGCCCCACCAGGGTTTTACAGTAAAACGAGGGGCATCCAGACCAGACCGGTAATCACCAGCAGCACGAGGAAAATCAGGCCAAAAATAGCACCGAGTCGCCAGTAATCCACTGTTGGTAAATAGCCGCTTCCGTAGTAGATAGGGCTAGGGCCGGTGGCGTACGGGGTCAGAATGCTGCCCAGACCAATGGCGGCGCCAACCATCAGGCAGAAGACCGGTAGCGGGATTTCCGGCATTGCCAGCGCGGCGGCAATCATCATCGGTGCGAGGGCGGAGGTATAGGCTGTGGCGCTGGCAAAGAAGTAACGCAGCAGATAGAACACCACGATCAGCGCTACCATCACCATCATCGGCGAATAACCGCTCAGCCCGTTTGCCAGCAGCTTGCCGAACCAGGTAATAAAACCGGTGTTATTGAGCCCGGTGGCCAGCGTGATCAGCGAGGCCAGCCAGAAAAAGACGTTCCATGCGGCTTTATTGCTGACGATGTCATCCCAGCTAATGATGCGCAGCACCAGCATCAACGCCACCACGCTGTATCCGACCATCGCAGCGTCAATATAATCGCCGCCGAAGATCCACAGCACCAGCGCGCCGACCATCAGCACCAGCATCTTTTTCTCGCGAGCGCAGAGCGGTCCCATCGCTTTTAGTTCGGTATCCGCCCAGCGTGGAACCTGATCACCGGATTTCAGCACCGGTGGATACAACACGTACGCCAGCCACGGCACAATCAGCACCAGCAAAATGCTCAGCGGCAGCATGCCTAAGAACCAGTCACCCCAGCTCAGCGCGGTGTGGGACGCGCCTTTCATCAGACCGATCAACAGCAGGTTCGGCGCCATTGCCGTTAAGAAAATGGCGCTGGTAACGCAGTCAGCGACAATGCCCATCCACATGATGTACGAGCCAATAGAGCGTGAACTGGCGCTATTGGGTTGTGAGTTATACAGCGGCGGCAGGTTGCGGATAATCGGGTAGATTATTCCGGCCCCACGGGCGGAGTTGGAAGGTGTGACGGGAGCGAGGATAAGTTCGGAGAACATCACCGCATAGCCGAGAAACAGCGTCCTATGCCCCATCTTTTTCACCAGCATCAGCGCGATTCGCCGACCGAGTCCGGTTTTCTCATAGCCAGTACCAAACATAAAGGCCGCGAAGATCAGCCAGATGACCGAGTTTGAAAAGCCAGATACCGCCCACGACAGCGATTTGGCGGTAAATTTAAAACTGTCCTGCGCGAGTTGCTCCGGGCTGAACAGCAGCCACGGTGAAAGGACGGCGATGATCGAAATGCCAATCATCGCCACTACCGCGCCAGGTACAGGTTCCAGAATAAGCCCGACAATCACACCGGTAAAGACGGCAAAATAGAGCCAGGTGTGGCTCTCAAGACCGGTGGGGACGGGTAGAACAGCAATAATGGCGATGACCACCAGCGGAGCCAGGTATCGCCACCAACCAGCTAAAGGTGCCATTGTTGTATCCCTACGAAAGGGGAGAGGCGTAGCGCCTCTCCGGGAGGGTTATTTGATGTAATGCACGTGCTCGCAGATTTCATCGACGATAGGGTCGCGACGTTCAGCGAACAGCTTTTTGTTTTCAGCGATCAGGTTATTGCCGTGGGTATCGATGGAAACGATCAGCGGGCCGAACTCTTTTACCCGACACACCCACAGGGACTCCGGCATGCCGAGTTCCGTCCAGTGCACCTCTTCGATCTCCTCAACCTGGGTTGCCGCCACGACCGCGCAGCCTGCCGGGAAGATGACGTGCAGCGCTTTAAACTGCTTGCAACCTTCTTCCGTCAGCGGTCCCATGCCGCCCTTGCCGACTACCAGTTTGACGCCAGTCTGTTCGATAAAGTCTTTCTCAAACGCTTCCATACGCATGCTGGTGGTTGGGCCGACGGAAACCATTTCCCATTTTTCACCGTTCTTACGTACGATCGGGCCCGCGTGGAAAATGGCTTTGCCGTTCAGGTCATAAGGAATCGGGCGCTTCAGTTCGATCAGGCGGCGGTGGCAAACGTCACGGCAGGTCACCAGCGTACCGGTCAGGTAAATGACATCGCCAACGCGAATGTCTGCCAGATCTTCGGCTTTGATCGGGGTTGTGAGGATCTTTTTCATAACGCGCTCCGGGTGTGAGACAGGTTTTCGAAGGAGAGGTCAGCATGAACCAACAGCGTGCCGCGACGGTGGGCCCAGCAGCCAGTAGAGACGGCAACGCCGATAGTCGACGGGTGGCGCGCGGCGGATTCGATATGCACGCCCATCACCGAGCTATTACCGGTCAATCCTTGCGGACCAATGCCCAGACGGTTAAGTCCTTCTTCCAGACGCAGTTCCAGCTCGGCCGCTTTCGGATTCGGATGACGTGAGCCGATAGGGCGCAGCACCGCTTTACGAGAAAGAACGGCGGCGGTTTCTACGGAGGTGGCAATACCTACGCCCACCAGCACTGGCGGACAGGCGTTGACTGCCAGCGTGGAGATATTTTCAAAAACAAATTTCACCACACCTTCGTAGCCCTCAGAAGGCATTAACACTTTCGAGCGTCCCGGCAGCGTACAGCCGCCGCCTGCCATGTAGACTTCGATTTCCGCGTCATCGTTATCAGGGATGATGTCCCAGGTGACCCACGGCACACCGGTACCTGTATTTTTGCCGGTATTCACTTCGTCAAAAATCTCGACCGCGTTATGGCGCAGCGGCGCTTTTACCGTGGCGTCTTCAACGGCCTGCTTCAGAATGCTTTGCAGTTTGCCGAGGAGCGGAAAACGGGAACCGACCTTCACGAAGAACATAATCTCGCCGGTGTCCTGACAGGCTGGGCGGTTCAGGTCGATAGCTTTCTGCATGTTGTCAAACATGGTGTGGTAGATGATTTTACCCATCGGCGAGGTTTCGCCTTCACGCAGCTGTTTTAATTTATCCACGACGTCATCGGGCATGCGGGTAGAAATCATGGCGGTAAAATCAGCGACAATGTTCGTCAGCGTATTTATCGCATTTTGGTTATTTTGATTGCTCATCTTGTTAACTCCAGTTCTTTTATTTATCTGGAAATAAATTCTCCGCCACAAACTACCACTAAAAATGTGGATTAATATTATTTGCCACTGTGAATATCTAATTAACAGTTCGTGAATGATGTCCGGATAAGGCAATAAAAATTGCGCAAAGGCAGGGTTTAAGACGCATGAGAGAATTACACTGCGGTGAACAACATTACGGATAGACCGATCATGCTGAACACGTATCCCCTTGCGAAAGACCTGCAGGTGTTGGTTGAAATTGTGCATAGCGGTAGCTTCAGCGCCGCCGCCGCGACGCTGGGGCAAACGCCGGCGTTTGTGACAAAACGCATTCAGATCCTAGAGTCCACGCTTGGGACGACGCTGCTAAGCCGCTCTGCGCGTGGTGTAGCGCTCACGGAAAGTGGTCAACGTTGCTATGAACATGCGCAGGCGATCCTCGCGGGCTATCAGCATCTGGTCGATGACGTCACGCAACTCAAAACGCGCCCGGCAGGGATGATTCGTATCGGCTGTAGTTTTGGCTTTGGGCGCAGTTATATTGCACCGGCAATTACCGAATTGATGCATAGCTACCCTGAATTACAGGTGCATTTTGAGCTTTACGATCGGCAAATTGATTTGGCGCAGGATAATATCGATTTAGATATTCGTATTAATGACGAGATACCGGATTATTATATTGCGCATTTGTTAACGAAAAACAAAAGAATATTGTGTGCGGCCCCACCGTATTTACAAAAATACGGTGAGCCGATGACGTTACAGGAATTAAGTCGTCATGATTGTCTGGTCACCAAAGAACGCGATATGACTCACGGAGTGTGGGAACTGGACAATGGTCAGGAGAAAAAGTCGGTCAAGGTGGCGGGACATCTTTCCTCTAACAGCGGTGAGATTGTGTTGCAGTGGGCGCTACAGGGAAAAGGGATCATGCTGCGTTCTGAATGGGATGTGCAGCCGTTTCTGGCCAGCGGTGAACTGGTGCGTGTGCTGCCGGACTATGCGCAGAGCGCCAATATCTGGGCGGTTTATCAGGAGCCGCTGTATCGCAGCGTGAAGCTGCGCGTGTGCGTGGAATTTCTGGCGACGTGGTGTCAGAACCGATTAGGCAAACCGGTGGAGGGGTATCACATCCCCCACGCCGGATAAGACGCCGTTGCGTCGCTATCCGACAATAAATTCACTCGGGGTCTCGTTCGCGTTTTTTCTTCAGTTTGGTCCAGATCTTCGGCTCCTGACGACGCCACAGACGCTGAATGTTGTCATGGTGACGTAGCAGAATTAAGCACGACAGCATGGACACCGGAAAAGTGAACTGGGGATTGAACCACCAGACGTAAAAAGGGGCGATCAACGCGCTGACGATAGCGCCTAACGACGAGTAGCCGCTCAACAAGACGGTCAGCAGCCAGGTCCCTGCCATCACGCCAGTTAAGTCCCAACCAATCGGCGCAATCGCGCCAAAGGCTGTGGCAACGCCTTTCCCACCTTTAAAGCCGAAGAACACCGGCCAAATGTGGCCCAGACAGGCGGCGATTGCGATCAATCCCAGCCAGAAGGGGCTGACGCCTAGCGCATAGGCACCCCAGACGGGTAACATACCTTTCAGGACGTCGAAAATCAGTACCGCGACGGCGGCTCCCTTGCCACCGATGCGCAGCACGTTTGTCGCGCCCGGGTTCCCAGAGCCGCTGTCGCGCGGGTCCGGCAATCCAGCAAGGCGGCATACCAGAATAGCACTGGAAATTGAGCCACAGAGGTACGCGAAGATAATCATTCCAGGCGCGATTGCACTCATAAGCTGTTCCGTTTTGAAAATGTCGTGTAAAACGCTACTTCTGTGGATAATACGCATATTTCGCCGGAAGTGGTATCCGGGTTAGCCAAAAAGCAGGCAGGTCGTGATGGATATTGTATTTATAGAGCAACTTTCTGTAATCACCACTATTGGTGTTTACGACTGGGAACAAACGATCGAACAACGGTTGGTGTTCGATATCGAAATGGCATGGGATAACCGCAAATCGGCTAAAAGCGATGATGTGGCTGATT
Source organism: Citrobacter portucalensis (assembly GCF_002042885.1). Classification (GTDB taxonomy): domain Bacteria; phylum Pseudomonadota; class Gammaproteobacteria; order Enterobacterales; family Enterobacteriaceae; genus Citrobacter; species Citrobacter portucalensis. The sequence continues at coordinate 14,422 of NZ_MVFY01000018.1, read as the reverse complement.
GCCTGAGCTATGCTGATATTGCTCAAACGGTTGTTAATCATGTGGAAGGTGGGCGCTTTGCGCTGGTAGAACGGGTTGCGGAAGAGGTGGCAGATCTCCTGCTTAGCCGCTTTAATTCTCCCTGGGTACGGATCAAACTCAGTAAACCTGGCGCGGTAGCCCGTGCGGCGAACGTCGGGGTTATCATTGAGCGTGGCAATAATCTGAAAGAAAATAATTAATTTAATAATTTCTAAAACAAACGGGTATAAAAGGGTCCTTTCGTCGGCTCTTTTTTGCCGTGGTTTCTCTATCTAGGGGTTTATTAATGAGTGATATGCACTCGCTGCTGGTGGCGGCAATTTTGGGTGTGGTCGAAGGATTGACGGAATTTTTACCCGTTTCCAGTACTGGCCATATGATTATTGTTGGCCACCTGTTGGGTTTTGAGGGTGACACTGCAAAAACATTCGAAGTGGTTATCCAGTTAGGTTCTATCCTGGCCGTTGTGGTGATGTTCTGGCGACGTCTGTTTGGCCTGATCGGCATTCACTTCGGCAAGGCTCCGCATGAAGGCACTGGCAAAGGTCGACTGACGCTGGGACATATCCTGTTGGGGATGATTCCAGCCGTGGTACTGGGGCTAATCTTCCACGACACCATCAAATCGCTGTTTAACCCGATCAACGTGATGTATGCGCTGGTGGTGGGGGGTGTACTGCTGATTGCCGCAGAATGCCTGAAGCCGAAGGAGCCGCGTGCGCCGGGGCTGGATGATATGACCTATCGCCAGGCGTTTATGATTGGCTGTTTCCAGTGTCTGGCGCTGTGGCCGGGTTTTTCTCGCTCCGGGGCGACGATTTCTGGCGGCATGCTGATGGGCGTGAGTCGTTACGCGGCCTCTGAATTCTCCTTCCTGCTGGCCGTGCCGATGATGATGGGCGCGACGGCGCTGGATCTCTACAAGAGCTGGTCTTTCCTCAGCGCATCAGATATCCCGATGTTTGCAGTCGGATTTGTGACGGCGTTTATCGTGGCGCTGGTGGCGATCAAAACCTTCCTGCAACTGATTAAACGCATCTCGTTCATTCCGTTTGCGATTTACCGCTTTATTGTGGCGGCTGCCGTTTACGTCGTGTTCTTCTGATGACTTACCGTGGTGCCGGATGGCGGCGTTCTGCCTTATCCGGCCTACGGGTTATATCCGTTTCGAACCTGTAGGCCGGATAAGCACAGCGCATTCGGCAACGCAGTGTCTACGCTTTCGGGCAACGCTGCTCCTTCCAACTGGCTACTGCCGCGATGCGACGTCGGGTCAGTTCTTCACGAATTGCCTGACCTTTGAATCCAGCTTCAACCACGTCTTTCGTTGGCACCGCCTGCGCAACCTGCCAGGCTTCGCGCAACAGCCTGCCTTGCGGATAATCTGCCGCTTCAAAACCGGTTCGCCCACGCACATCGGCCTCGCTGGTGAGGGCGATTTGCTCCACGCGCTGCGGTTTGCGCCAGGCATCGATGGAATCAAACAGCTTAACGATGGTTTTCGGCTGCAGGATCGGGAAGGTATGAATGAGGTCGTGGAACTCGGAAACCAGTTTGGCTAAATCACGGATGTCATTCGGCACGCGCAGGCGCTGGCACAGTTGTTCGACAAGCTTAACACCTGCCGGACCGTGGCCGTGATGGCGCGGCCACAGCGCTTTAGGCGTCAATGCCTTGCCAAGATCGTGGCACAGCGTAGCAAAACGCACGTCGACCTCCGGACTTAACATGGCTGCCATCGACAGCGTCATCAGCGTGTGAATGCCGGTGTCGATTTCCGGATGCCACTGTGCGGGGGCTGGAACGCCAAACAAAGCATCCACTTCCGGAAACAGGACGCGCAGTGCGTCGCAGTCGCGCAGGACCTGGAAAAATACCTGTGGGTTACGGGTGGTTAATGCGCCTTCGGTTTCTTTCCACACCCGCTCTGGTGTCAGATGCTCCAGTTCACCAGCGGTGGTCATGTCACGCATCAGCGTCATGGTTTCGTCAGCGATACGAAAACCGAGGTGCGCATAGCGGGCAGCAAAGCGCGCCACGCGCAGCACGCGCAGCGGATCTTCGCTAAAGGCAGATGAAACATGGCGCAGCAGACGGTTTTCCAGATCGTCGCGTCCGTTATACGGGTCGATAATCTCCCCGTCGTCATCGCGGGCGATTGCGTTGATGGTCAGGTCACGACGCTGAAGATCGGCCTCCAGCGTGACATCTGCGGCGGCATAGCAGGTGAACCCGGTATACCCCGAGCCTGACTTACGTTCGGTACGCGCCAGCGCATACTCTTCGCGGGTTTGCGGATGCAGAAACACGGGAAAATCGCGGCCTACCTGCTGGTAGCCCGCGTCGAGCATCTCTTGCGGCGTGGCGCCAACAACAACCCAATCTTTATCTTTAATCGGTAGCCCTAATAACGCATCCCGAACAGCACCACCGACCAGATAAATCTTCACGCCACTTTCCTTTTGCAAACTATGATCCCTTAATCATATGTCAGTGTGGCGGAGAAGGCGATTCAGTTCATCCAGCGATCTTTGCGTTTACGGCTTGGGATCATGTGTGGCAGAACCAGGCCGAGCAGCAGACCAAGACCCAACACGCCGCCACCGTACATAAACCACTGCATGATGATGGTGCGCTGTTTGTCATCAAGCTGAAGGTTGGCTGCGCTGACCTTCTTTTGCGCCACGATAAGCTCGTTTTTCAGCTTCTGGTTTTCTTGTTTCAGTCCGTCGATCACGCTGTCGCTTTGCGCGACCTTTTGCTGCATATCGGCGGTGCGCTGGTTCCACGTGGTATCGATATTATTGAGCTTATCGGTCAAGGTCTTAACCTGGTTTTCCAGGTCGGGAACGCGGGTACGCAGGCTCGGCGTACTGTTCAGCTCTTTCAGCGGGATCCAGGCGGTACGACCGGTGCTGTCTTTCACCTGGCCGTAGTTAGTGTTGGCATCGGTCTGTAATAGCGTGACTTCCTCGCCGGCGTTAACCGTACCCACGAGGCGATAATTATCTCCCGGACCGCTGCGGACCCAGGTGTTCAGTTCGTCAGAGACATAGCGCTTTTCTTCGGCATGAGAGACTGCAGTGGCGCTAAGTGCGAGTAAAGTTAATCCAATCAGGCGTAATTTTGGCATCAGGCTGTCGTTATTGTCATAGAAAGTGGAACGATAGTAGTGGCATCAGTGTCTCTACGCAAAGCATTCGACATCAATCGGAATCATCTGTGTCCTTTTTGCCACCACTCGAAACTTTTACGCCCGTCAAATTGCTCGTTGCATGGCAATTTGGCGCAAAATACTATCTACTGACCATAAATAACGAACTTAGTTCGCAGTCAGTTTTCTCAACTGTGACATAACCCATAAGTACAAGACCATGGCTCAGGAAATCGAATTAAAATTTATCGTCAATAGTGACGCTGTAGATGCGCTACGTGAACGTCTGAATACGCTGGGGGGAGAGCATCATGCGCCCAGTCAGTTGCTGAATATCTACTACGAAACACCGGATGCGTGGTTGCGTGGTCACGATATGGGGCTGCGTATTCGCGGTGAAAATGGTCATTACGAAATGACCATGAAAATTGCCGGACGCGTGACGGGCGGACTGCACCAGCGGCCGGAATATAACGTTGCGCTAAACGCGCCTGAGCTGGACCTCACCTTGTTCCCAACGGAAGTCTGGCCTGACGGCGAGCTGCCTGCTGAACTTGCTTCTCAAGTGCAGCCGTTGTTCAGCACCGATTTTTACCGTGAGAAATGGTTGGTTGATGTTGATGGCAGCCGGATTGAAATGGCCCTCGATCTGGGGGAGGTGAAAGCGGGCGAGATTGCAGAACCTATCTGTGAGCTTGAACTTGAACTGCTAAGCGGCGATACCCGTGCGGTACTGAAGCTGGCAAACCAGCTGGTTTCGCAAACCGGTTTACGCCAGGGTAGCTTGAGCAAAGCAGCGCGCGGTTATCACCTGGCTCAGGGGAATGCGCCGCGCGAACTCAAACCGACACGCATTTTGAAAGTTCCGGCGAAAGCGAGTATTGAGCAGGGGCTGGAAGCGGCGCTGGAGCTGGCATTATCACAGTGGCAGTACCATGAAGAGCTGTGGGTGCGCGGCGTTAAAGGGGCGAAAGCCGAGGTGCTGGCGGCTATGGGCCTGGTGCGTCACATTCTGATGCTGTTTGGCGGTAATGTGCCGCGAAAAGCGAGCGCTCACTTACGTGATTTGTTGACCCAGTCGGAAGCGATCATTTCGTCGGACGTTTCTGCTGTTTCGGCGGTTTACAGCACGCAAACGGCAATGGCCAAGCTGGCGCTGACCGAATGGCTGGTGACCAAAGGATGGCAGCCGTTCCTTGATGCGAAGGCGCAGGGAAAAATTGCCGACTCCTTTAAGCGTTTCTCGGATACCCATCTTTCACGCCATGCCGCTGAGCTGAAAACCGCTTTTGCGCAGCCGCTGGGCGATCAGTACGCCGATCAGCTTCCACGTTTGACGCGCAACATTGATAGCATGCTGATGCTGGCGGGATACTACGATGAAAATGTCGCATCAGAATGGATCGCCAACTGGCAGGGTTTGCGCCACGCCATTGCGGCCAACCAATATATTGAAATTGAACACTTCCGCAACGAGGCAATCGCGCTGGAACCGTTCTGGCTGCACAGCGGAAAACGATAATCAGGGCCGAGGCCGGGATGCCTGATGGCGCTGCGCTTATCAGGCCTACGCGATGTGTGTAACTGTCATGTAGGCCGGATAAGGCGAAAAGACGCATCCGGCACCATTCAAAGGATAACCCGTAAATGAAGCAGCTCTCTTCACCGTTACAGCAGTACTGGCCGACCGTTGTTGAGCGGTTGCCAGCAGCAATATCTGAGTCCTCGCTTAGCGTTCAGGCGAAGTCAGTACTTACATTCAGCGATTTTGTCCGTGACAGCATTATTGCCCATCCCGAATGGCTGTCTGAGCTGGAAAGCGCTCCACCCCTGGCGGATGAATGGCAACACTATGCCGACTGGTTACAGCAAACATTGGCTGACGTTAGTGATGAAAACACGCTGATGCGTGAGTTACGCCTGTTTCGCCGTCGCATTATGGTGCGTATCGCCTGGGCACAGACGCTGTCGCTGGTGACTGAAGAGAGTATTTTGCAGCAGCTAAGCCATCTGGCTGAAACGTTGATCGTCGCCGCGCGTGACTGGTTATACGCCGCCTGCTGTCGCGAATGGGGTACGCCCTGTAATCCTGAAGGTGTGGCGCAGCCGCTGCTGATTTTAGGCATGGGGAAACTGGGTGGCGGCGAGCTGAATTTTTCCTCCGATATCGACCTGATTTTTGCCTGGCCAGAACATGGCAGCACACAGGGCGGGCGACGCGAGCTGGATAACGCCCAGTTCTTTACCCGTATGGGCCAGCGGCTCATTAAGGTATTAGATCAGCCCACAATGGATGGGTTTGTCTATCGGGTGGATATGCGTTTACGCCCGTTTGGTGACAGCGGTCCGTTGGTACTGAGCTTCTCTGCGCTGGAGGATTATTACCAGGAGCAAGGGCGCGACTGGGAACGCTATGCGATGGTCAAAGCCCGCATTATGGGCGATGCCGACGGCACTTACGTCAGCGAGCTTCGTGCCATGCTGCGGCCTTTTGTTTTCCGTCGCTATATTGATTTCAGCGTGATCCAGTCGTTGCGTAACATGAAAGGGATGATTGCGCGTGAAGTGCGCCGCCGTGGTCTGAAAGACAACATCAAGCTGGGGGCGGGCGGTATTCGCGAAATCGAATTTATCGTGCAGGTATTCCAGCTGATTCGCGGCGGACGTGAACCGTCGCTGCAATCCCGCTCGCTGTTACCGACGCTTAGCGCCATCAATGCGCTGCACCTTCTGTCTGATACCGATACGGAACAACTGCGAGCAGCCTATCTCTATTTACGCCGCCTGGAAAACCTGCTGCAAAGCATCAATGATGAACAGACCCAAACGCTGCCAGGCGATGAACTGAATCGCGCGCGGCTGGCGTGGGGGATGAACGTTGATGACTGGCAGCAATTAACTGATGTGCTGGCCAATCATATGGACAACGTACGCCGGGTATTTAACGAGCTGATTGGCGATGACGAAGCTGAAAGCCAGGAAGAGTCGCTCTCAGAACAGTGGCGCGAACTGTGGCAGGATGCATTACAGGAAGATGACACCACGCCGGTGCTGACGCATCTGGCGGATGACGATCGCCGGCGCGTGCTGTCTCTGATTGCTGATTTCCGCAAAGAGCTGGATAAACGCACCATTGGCCCACGCGGACGCCAGGTGCTGGATCATTTAATGCCGCATCTGCTGAGCGATGTCTGTACGCGTGACGACGCCTCAGTCCCGCTATCGCGCATTACCCCTCTGCTGGTGGGGATCGTTACCCGTACGACCTATCTGGAACTGCTGAGCGAATTCCCCGGGGCGCTGAAGCATCTGATTTCGCTCTGTGCGGCCTCGCCGATGGTCGCCAGCCAGCTGGCGCGGTATCCGCTGTTGCTCGATGAACTGCTGGATCCGAACACCCTGTATCAACCTACCGCGACGGATGCTTACCGTGATGAGCTGCGCCAGTATTTGCTGCGCGTGCCGGAAGATGACGAAGAGCAGCAACTTGAGGCTCTGCGCCAGTTTAAGCAAACGCAGCTACTGCGTATTGCCGCGGCCGATATCGCCGGTACACTGCCGGTGATGAAGGTGAGCGATCATTTAACCTGGCTGGCGGAAGCTATTATTGATGCGGTAGTCCAGCAGGCGTGGACGCAGATGGTCGCGCGCTACGGTCAACCCACTCATCTTAGCGAACGCGAGGGGCGTGGTTTTGCCGTCGTCGGCTATGGCAAACTGGGCGGTTGGGAGTTGGGTTACAGCTCGGATCTCGATTTGATCTTCCTGCATGACTGTCCGATGGACGTGATGACGGACGGTGAGCGTGAGATTGACGGGCGACAGTTCTATCTGCGTCTGGCGCAGCGCATTATGCACCTCTTTAGTACCCGTACTTCGTCCGGTATTTTGTACGAAGTGGATGCGCGTTTGCGTCCGTCAGGAGCGGCGGGGATGCTGGTGACATCAACTGACGCTTTTGCCGATTATCAGCGTAACGAAGCCTGGACATGGGAGCATCAGGCTCTGGTGCGTGCTCGCGTAGTGTACGGCGACCCGCAGTTGACCTCTCAGTTTGATGCGATTCGTCGCGATATCATGACCCTCGTCCGTGATGGGAAAACTTTGCAGACCGAGGTGCGCGAAATGCGTGAGAAAATGCGTGCCCATTTGGGCAATAAGCATCGCGATCGTTTTGATATCAAAGCGGATGAAGGCGGCATCACAGACATTGAGTTTATTACGCAGTATCTGGTGCTGCGCTATGCGCATGAAAAACCGAAGCTGACGCGCTGGTCGGATAACGTGCGCATTCTGGAATTACTGGCGCAAAACGACATTATGGACGAGCAGGAAGCGCTGGCGCTTACCCGTGCTTATACGACGTTGCGTGATGAACTTCATCATCTTGCGTTGCAGGAACTTCCGGGCCATGTGGCGCTGGAGCACTTTGACGCTGAACGTACGCTGGTGCGTGACAGCTGGCAGAAGTGGCTGGTTGCCGAGTGAAGTGTGCTATTATCGCGCGCAAATTTTAAGACCCTCAGAGAATCTCTCAGGAGACAGGAATGAAAGTAACGCTGCCAGAGTTTGAACGTGCAGGAGTCATGGTTGTCGGTGATGTGATGCTGGATCGCTACTGGTACGGTCCTACCAGCCGTATTTCACCTGAAGCGCCGGTTCCGGTGGTGAAGGTCGATACCATCGAAGAACGTCCCGGTGGCGCAGCAAACGTGGCGATGAACATTGCCTCTCTGGGAGCGAATTCGCGTCTGGTGGGCCTGACCGGTATTGACGACGCGGCGCGTGCGCTGAGCAAAACGCTGGCGGATGTGAACGTAAAATGCGATTTCGTTTCCGTGCCGACCCATCCGACGATCACCAAACTGCGCGTGCTTTCCCGCAACCAGCAGCTGATTCGCCTGGATTTCGAAGAAGGTTTTGAAGGTGTGGATCCGCAGCCGCTGCACGAACGTATTAACCAGGCGCTGGGTTCTATCGGTGCTCTGGTGCTCTCCGACTACGCCAAAGGCGCGTTGGCAAGCGTGCAGCAGATGATTGCTCTGGCGCGTAAGGCTGGGGTGCCGGTGCTTATCGATCCGAAAGGAACCGATTTTGAACGCTACCGTGGCGCAACGCTGCTGACGCCGAACCTGTCTGAGTTTGAAGCGGTGGCGGGCAAGTGCAAAAGCGAAGATGAACTGGTTGAACGCGGCATGAAAGTGATTGCTGATTTCGACCTTTCCGCACTGCTGATCACGCGATCCGAGCAGGGGATGACGTTGCTGCAACCGGGCAAATCTCCACTGCATATGCCGACGCAGGCGCAGGAAGTGTATGACGTGACCGGTGCAGGCGATACGGTTATCGGCGTGCTGGCGGCGACGCTGGCGGCGGGTAACTCACTGGAAGAGGCGTGCTATTTTGCTAACGCCGCAGCCGGTGTTGTCGTTGGTAAGCTGGGGACCTCCACCGTTTCTCCGATTGAACTGGAAAACGCCGTGCGCGGTCGGGCCGATACTGGCTTTGGCGTGATGAGCGAATCTGAGCTGAAACAGGCCGTTGCCAGCGCCCGCAAGCGCGGCGAGAAAGTGGTAATGACCAACGGTGTGTTCGACATCCTGCATGCGGGCCATGTTTCCTATCTGGCGAATGCGCGCAAGCTGGGCGATCGCCTGATCGTGGCGGTCAACAGCGATGCTTCGACCAAACGTCTGAAAGGTGAAACGCGTCCGGTCAACCCGCTGGAACAGCGCATGATCGTGCTGGGCGCGCTGGAATCCGTCGACTGGGTGGTCTCTTTTGAAGAAGATACGCCGCAGCGTCTGATTGCTGACATTCTGCCGGATCTGCTGGTCAAAGGCGGCGACTATAAGCCGGAGCAGATTGCGGGTAGTGAAGAGGTGTGGGCGAACGGCGGTGAAGTGCTGGTGCTGAACTTCGAAGATGGCTGCTCCACGACTAATATCATCAATAAGATCCAGAAAGACAGCGATAAATAACACCTGAAAAGTTTGCCGGATGGCGGTGTAAACACCTTATCCGGCCTACGTGACGTAACGTTTGTAGGCCGGATAAGACGCTTTCGCGTCGCCATCCGGCATTTTTACGTTTTATTCTTGAGCCGCAGCGCCTCTTTCCCTGATATACCCGCCATATTTCATGCCCTCTTAGATTTCATAGGAAACTGTGAACCCGCGCAGTAGTTTTGCGCACAATATGTACAGAATAACTTCGTATCCAGGGAAATACTGAAATTAGAAAAAGCATATGGCCTTAGCAGATATTCAATAACTGGAGGGTATGCTCATGAACAGCAATATGTATTCACTGAACAATTTCGATTTCCTGGCCCGTAGTTTTGCCAGGATGCAGGCTGAGGGCCATCCCATTGATATCCAGGCGATAACCGGGAATATGGATGAAGAACATCGTAGCTGGTTTTGCAAACGCTATGCGCTGTACTGCCAGCAGGCGACGGAAGCCAGGAAGCTAGAACTGGAACACTAACAGAAAAACGGGCCTTGCGGCCCGTTGTCGTTTTTACTCTTGCGGATCAACTGACGGGATCGCGGGGGCAGGCTTAACGTCTGCCGTTTTATCACGTGATTCAAGCTCAGTCAGACGTTGCTCAAGCAGCGCCAGCTTTTCACGCGTGCGCAATAAAACCTGAGTCTGTACATCGAATTCTTCGCGGCTTACCAGATCCAGACGGGTCAGCTGTGACTGCAGCGTTTGACGAATTTTCTTCTCGACGTCTTCGCCAAACTCGCGGATCCCTTTCGGCATCGACTCGTGAACCTGACGAGCAATCTGCTCAATTTTTTTCGGGTCAATCATTGTGGTTTCCCTGAACTGGTACGTGTTGCTGCCTATTGTAGTGCGAACTGGCACAGGCATAAACCAGAATTGTGTGAAGCTAAGACGAGTAAAGGCGTTGATGAAGGTAATCAATAGCGTTATAGTTAACCCGCTTATTCTCAGGGCGGGGCGAAATTCCCCACCGGCGGTAAATCAACTGATGTTGAAAGCCCGCGAGCGCTTTTTGTTACGGCAAAAAGGTCAGCAGATCCGGTGTAATTCCGGGGCCGACGGTTAGAGTCCGGATGGGAGAGAGTAACGATCCAGTCGGGCATGGACCCGCTCACGTTATTTTTTTGCCGCTTAGACGGTACTCCTAAGACTGCCCTGATTCTGGTAACCATAATTTTAGTGAGGTTTTTTTACCATGAATCAGACGCTACTTTCCTCTTTTGGTACGCCTTTCGAACGTGTTGAACATGCGCTGTCTGCGCTGCGTGAAGGACGCGGTGTAATGGTGCTTGACGACGAAGACCGTGAAAACGAAGGCGATATGATTTTCCCGGCAGAAACCATGACCGTAGAACAGATGGCGCTGACCATCCGTCACGGTAGCGGTATTGTTTGCCTGTGCATCACTGAAGACCGACGCAAACAGCTCGATCTGCCAATGATGGTGGAAAATAATACCAGCGCTTACGGTACCGGTTTTACCGTGACCATTGAAGCCGCAGAAGGCGTAACCACCGGCGTTTCCGCAGCAGACCGTGTTACTACGGTGCGTGCGGCAATTAAGGATGGCGCAAAACCTTCCGATCTTAACCGTCCGGGGCACGTTTTCCCGCTGCGTGCTCAGGCAGGCGGCGTGTTGACCCGCGGTGGTCATACTGAAGCAACCATCGACCTGATGACGCTGGCAGGGTTTAAACCAGCCGGTGTGCTGTGCGAACTGACCAATGATGACGGCACCATGGCCCGTGCGCCAGAGTGCATCGAATTTGCCGGTAAGCATAATATGGCTGTAGTGACTATCGAAGACCTGGTGGCTTACCGTCAGGCGCATGAGCGCAAAGCCAGCTAATTGCTGACTACCGCGACAACCGTGGTAGGGATAAAAAAACCGAAGTCAGTTTCCTGGCTTCGGTTTTTTGTTATTACAACCTGGCTATTTTTTTCTGGCCAGTTTAAGTGCCCAGGCTCCGCTCATTACCAGCAACAGCACTAAACATAAACCAAAAGCGAGCAGGCAAGCCTGCGCCATATTCATAAAATGCCATGGCGGGAGCAGATACCAGCCTTCGGACTGCTGGTACAGATCGACAAACCACTTTTGCATACTGCTAAGCGCTACGCCATCAGGAACGACAGGCGCGTCATAGCCGCAATCTCCAGTGGGCTTAAACCATTCTGGAGCCCAGTTTGCCAGCGGCAAATTGAAAGGGAATGTCGGATCGGTGGAACATCCCTGTACGCCAAAGAGCGAATCCGGGTCCGGGTTATGTACCGCATAATGAATGCCATTAAGTTTGATGGAGAACTTAATGCCCATAATGCTGCCATAAAATGCCGCAATGCAGCCGACCAGTTTTAGAATGAGGTTTTTAGGGTTTATTGCCGCGATCAGCCCACCGAAAACCATCACAAACATGGCAAAGCGGATGTATACACATTGCTCGCAAGGGGCCATGTAGAGATAGATTTGGAAGAACGAGTGCGCCAGAATAATTAACCCACCCATGGCACAAGCCATTAGCAACCACAAAAAGCGTCGCTCCTGCCATCTCACCAGGGTATTAACCGGTGCGGTACATAAGTCTCGCCACAATCCTTTGATAAAATCCATAGCCGGTTCCCTGTTTATTTTGTCGCCAGTTCTCTGACAAGCTCAGCCATGGAATCAATCGATTTGATGCTTTTGGTGTAGATCAGGTACTTACCATTGACGACGTAAGCCGGAACCCCCTGGATTTTGGCAACATCATAAGCCGCTTTCCATTTTTCCAAGGTCTCCTGGACTACGGGTTCTTTTAAGGCGTTCTCGAAGTCTGCTTGACTCATACCCGCAGCATCCAGCCCTGTTTTGATGAATGAAGCGGGATCTTTACCGTCAGACCAGCGTTCTTTCTTATCGTGGTAGGCAGTGTAGTAAGCAAACTTAGCTTTTTTGAACTGTGATTTGGCATCAAACAATGAAATTCCTGCGGCCTGATCCTTAGCAATCATTACTGCAAATACTTCACTGGCCTGTTTGCCGTATTCTCCTTTGGTCTCGAGATGAAACGGTGTGAAGGCGACGAGATCGGCAACTTTATCTGACACCGGGCCGGTCACGGCTTTATCATATTTGTAGCAGAATGGGCAGGCGTAGCTGAATACTTTGATCAACGTTTTATCAGCATTGGGAATCGGTTTCTCCAGCACCATATAGTCAGTACCTTCAGTAAAAGCCGATGCTGCAAATGGTGAAACCAGCGCTGCCGTTAATACCACGCTTTTAAATAATGAAGTAATCCATTTAGATGACATAATTAATCCTTAATCTAACGAAATTATTTAAACATTTGTTGTGGGCGAACCAGTAATGCGCGGTAGTGCGTTTGGTTTGGTTTATCGGAAAGGACATCAATTTCGACTTTGACTTCTTTTGTTTTGTAGTCAATTTCGTTGATTTTGCCGATTGTTGGCTGTCCAACGTCAAATAAATTAATAGAACCACCAAATCCAAACATCGTGTCGCGGTCTTTTTGATATTCAATTACCGACGTGATAGGACTGTAGAAATCATAACCGCGCTCTTTCCCGTATTCCCAAACTTGCTGAACGGTTCCTTTTTTCTCGTCAATTTTATATTCGACGAATCGGGAGTATTTCATTGTTGGTAGAGCCGGTTGTTCGAGTCCACGGCCATCGCCATTGTCAAAGATGGTTAGCGTTCCTTTGCTGGAGAGCCAGGCGGTGTGTTGGGTGTAGGTAAAATCGAAATCAGTATTCTCGCACTTACCGTTTTCATCACACTTCAGCGCGTTGCCCTTATCATCAACCGGTTTTAACAGTTTGCTTGCCAGCGCCTTATTCCAGCCTTTAGACGGTGCCAGGATCCATTTCACCTGTTTATCGCGACCGATTTTGACGACACCCTGATGGCGGGAAGAAAGAATGATGGAGTCATCTTTAGCGTCATAGGCAATGGAGTTGACGTGAGCCCAGTTACGGCCCGCACCAACGCCGAGGGCGTCACCATAGGGGGTATCTGGCTCCAGTTTCGCCTGTTGGCCTGCGTGAGCGAGATCCACGTTGACGCATACCGCGCCTGCGTCCAGCGCACCCAGCAGCGCGTCACGCATCGGGTCGAGAATTTGTGTCAGATCCCATACGTCAACAACACGTCCAGATTTATCGACTTCAATAATCTGGTCGCGGATGGTATGTACGTGAAGGCCATCTTCTTTGCGGTAATCGCGTTTACCCACGCGAAGCAGTACGGTGCCGTTCACTGTTTCGACCGACTCATGTGAAGCATCCAGGAATCCGCGAGGCAGCTTATGGTCGGCCAGAACTTGCCCCAGCATATCGAATTCATACCAGTGCTGGCCCTGGACGGCGGTGAAGGTGCCTCGCGGTGTTTCACGAATACCCATCAGGTAGCCGCGCTTGTTGATATCCATGTCATGGCCGTCATAGAAGGTGTCCTGATCCAGCCACCACCGATATTCACCTTCCGTATCGACAACAAAGGTAAAGGGTGCGATATCAAAGGGGAGTGCGCCGCCAGCTGGACCCGCATCCAGGATGCCGGCATTTTTATCTTTTTCGCCATGCCAGTGGAATTCTGCACCCTGCGGGGTAAAGGTGTGGGTATTCACCAGATAAAGACGATCTTCAAAACCCGGTGCTACTTTAATCACTTTTGTTTGCTGCAAATCAGATATTGAGCGGTTATCCATGTAGTGATTTACGATGGCTGATGTTTGCACCACATAATCATCTTTCATGGCCTTACCGTTTTCTTTATATTCAACGGTTACCTTATTTGCGAACTTTTGATAAAGGCCAAAAATAGGAATGCCATCGTACGTGGCGAGTGACTCTTTGCCGACGGTATAAGTCACCGGAACGCCTTTTTCACCTTTACCATGGACGGTAACTTTAACATCTGAAATAACGTGGCTATCTAATTCAACCAGCGCAGTAAGCGGGGCATTTCCATAAGGGTCAACTACTATTGCGCCCAATTTTCCTGCAGGTTGGGCCGGTTGAAAACCAGCGGCAAGAGAGTTTCCTGCTGCTAATCCAAATGTCAGTGCCAGAGTCCCTGCCAGAAGTGTTTTTCGGTACTGTGTAAACATGGATATATCTCCTTATATTACCTATAAATATAATCTTGCTGAATATATTATGTTTTTACGGTTTTGATAAAATAAAGCAGCATTGCTAATACTACTTTTGTAATGCATTAATTAATATTGA
>NZ_MVFY01000017.1 GCF_002042885.1 Citrobacter portucalensis | reverse complement strand
CGGAGTGGACGCATCACTGGTGTTCGGGTTGTCATGCCAATGGCATTGCCCGGTAGCTAAATGCGGAAGAGATAAGTGCTGAAAGCATCTAAGCACGAAACTTGCCCCGAGATGAGTTCTCCCTGACTCCTTGAGAGTCCTGAAGGAACGTTAAAGACGATGACGTTGATAGGTCGGGTGTGTAAGTGTAGCGATACATTGAGCTAACCGATACTAATGAACCGTGAGGCTTAACCTTACAACGCCGAAGATGTTTTGGCGAAAGACAGACACAAGATTCAGTTTGATTACAGATTAGATTGACATGCAAAAGCGTGTTGATAAACAGAATTTGCCTGGCGGCTGTAGCGCGGTGGTCCCACCTGACCCCATGCCGAACTCAGAAGTGAAACGCCGTAGCGCCGATGGTAGTGTGGGGTCTCCCCATGCGAGAGTAGGGAACTGCCAGGCATCAAATTGCAGTAAACCGGGATGAAGAATCCGGGTGGTGACAAAGAAATTCGGTGGAGCGGTAGTTCAGTTGGTTAGAATACCTGCCTGTCACGCAGGGGGTCGCGGGTTCGAGTCCCGTCCGTTCCGCCACTTATTAGAAAATTAAGCCTGCTACTAAGCAGGCTTAATGATAAGAAGATTTAGGGGCGTAGCTCAGTTGGTAGAGCACCGGTCTCCAAAACCGGGTGTCGCGAGTTCGAGTCTCTCCGCCCCTGCCAGAAACAATCCTTAGCATTATTGCTAAGGATTTTTTTTTACCTGTAATTTGAGTTTTTCCTTCTTTCTATTTTACTCCCGGCATCCTTGCCAGCGTTTTCCTTAATCTTCCAGAATATTCGTTCTCAGCAGATCGCAAATCAGCGCATGTTTATCGCTATTTTGCAGCCAAACTGCATATAACGGGCGTGAAAGCGTTGTACTGTCGGTAACCGTATGGAGATCGCTTTTACCTTTAGCCCAGTTGACCGGCAGCCAGCTAAAACCTTTGAGGACTGAAAGTTGCTGCCTGGCTAATTCTGCCGAACTGGTGGTAAGTACCGGCACTTCATCTCCCGCAATCAATCCAGCCTCGTGTTGCTGAAAGTCAGGTCCCCATTCCAGACGCAGATAATTCAGTTCATCTTTGGTTTGTGAAGGAGAACTGCAATAGAGCGCCAGCGTGAAATATCCCAACAGTTGGCTGCTAAATTCGTCCATTTTGGGCGTTTCGGTAGTAATCAATAGATCAAGCTGTCGTTCATGAAGCTGTTTTACTAACGACTGTCGCTGCGCGATCCTCGCTTCAAATTGCAGGCTGGATTGCGGCTCCTGGGATTGGTACAAACGCCCCAGCCAGCCATTAAGCATGCATTCCCAGAGGGATGCGCTGGCACCAATAGAAAACTCGTTATGCCGCGAGGTATTCGCAACCTCCTTACGTGCTGCTTGCCACGTATTCATCAGCGTTTCAGCGTAAGGTAATAATTTTTCACCTGCAGCGGTTAAGCGGATATTGTTTCTGTGTCGGGTGAACAGGTTTACACCCAATTGATTTTCCAGTTGTCTGATCCGAAAACTAACCGCTGATTGGGTCAGATAGAGCGCTTCAGCAGCCCTGCCAAAGTGGCGTGTCCGGCTAACTTCCAGGAAAGTTTTTAACAATTCCGTATCCACAACTCGCTCCATAAAATTATTTGTCGTTATGATTTAAATCTTTTGTTTGACGCTCTGTCAAGCGTAACTAATACTCCGCGCCATAAATAGCTCGGCCAAAGAATTAGGAGCGTGCAGGATGGCGGAAAGCTTTACGACGACTAATCGATATTTCGATAATAAATATTATCCCCGCGGATTCTCCCGTCATGGTGATTTCACCATTAAAGAAGCACAACTGCTTGAGCGTCACGGTTATGCTTTCAACGAGCTGGATCTGGGCAAGCGTGAGCCGGTAACGGAAGAAGAAAAACTGTTTGTTGCGGTATGCCGTGGTGAGCGCGAACCGGTTACCGAAGCTGAACGTGTGTGGTCCAAATACATGACGCGCATTAAGCGTCCAAAACGCTTCCACACGCTGTCTGGCGGGAAACCTCAGGTGGAAGGTGCGGAAGACTACACCGAATCTGATGATTAATAAAAAAGGGCGAAAGCCCTTTTTTTATGCCAGTAGTTTCTGCAAATGAATGAGTAATCTGTCTATCGCCCGATACCCAACAGCCTCCTGTAAGTGCTGGCGAGAGATATGGTCAGATTGTTCTATATCCGCGATCGTTCGAGCGACCTTTATCAGGCGTAACCAGGCGCGGATGGATAATCCGATATGCGCGAGCGTTTCTTCAAGCCACTGCGCATCGTCGCTACGCAATGGACAGTATTTATGGATATCCTGACTGTCCAGGTGCGCATTTAACTTATTCTGCCGCCGATACTGACGCTCTCGTGCTGCCATAACGCGTTGCTTCACCGTTGCGCTATCTTCCCCTTTTACCTGGCTCTGGCTGAGTATGCCGGGAGGCGGTAAGGGGATTTCGAGGGAGAGATCGAAGCGGTCAAGAAATGGACCTGATAATCGATTGAGGTAGCGTAGTGTCTGCTCTGGGGTACAGCGGTTATGGTTCCCCTGATAATGTCCTGTTGGGCTGGGATTCATGGCAGCAATAAGCTGAAAACGCGCGGGGTAAGTTATTTTTGCCCGAGTGCGGGATAAATGAATCTGCCCGGACTCAATGGGCTCTCGCAGTGCATCCAGCGTGCGCCGCTCAAACTCGGGAAGTTCATCCAGAAACAGTATGCCGTTATGCGCCAGAGATATCTCGCCTGGTGCAGGAATAGAGCCGCCACCGACCATGGCAGTTAATGAAGCACTGTGATGCGGCGAACGAAAAGGGCGTTGTTTCCACTGTTTTTGTAGCGTGTCGGAATTGACCAGACTTAGAATCGCGGCGCTTTCCAGTGCTTCATCATTGCTCAGTGGCGGAAGCAATCCTCTCAGGCGACTGGCCAGCATGGTCTTACCCGTTCCCGGCGGCCCGATGAGTAAGAGGTTATGACCGCCAGCTGCGGTAAGCTCCAGCCCGCGTTTACCCTGTTCCTGGCCGATAACATCGCTCAGATCATCTGCTAATGCGCAGGGGGTAAAATCTGCCGATGATGGTCTGTCTAAATCATGCTTACCTTCGAGAAATGCGCATACAGTCTGTAGATGATCGGCAATAAGGCACCCTTCACCGTGTATCAGTCCCACTTCAGCAGCATTCTCTTTTGCGACAATAATTCTCCTGCCTGCGCGAATAGCTTCAGTTGCACTTGATATCGCACCGGGAACGCCGCGTAACGCGCCTGTAAGCGCTAATTCGCCTACCAGCTCATATGTATCGAGGTTATGGGTTGTAAGCTGCTCAGACGCTGCCAGAAGCGCAACTGCGATAGGTAAATCATATCGTCCCCCTTCTTTCGGGAGATCGGCCGGAGCGAGGTTTATGGTTATCTTCTTCGCCGGGAATTCATAACCGCTATTAATAATCGCACTGCGAACTCGATCGCGAGCCTCTTTTACCGTTGTTTCGGGTAATCCCACCATGGTTAAACCAGGCAAACCATTACTGATATGTACCTCGATGGTAATGGCTGGCGCATTCACGCCCAGCGCAGCGCGTGTGTGAACAATCGATAGTGACATAAGCCCTCCTGATGAAAGCATTATGTCGCAATACATCGCGGCAAGATTTCACATAATTACGGTTTTTAGAGGCTTATTCCCGTGTTTTTATGTAGCTCAATACTGCTTGCATAAAGCCTGGAATAGCGCTCGCAAACGCTTTTGAATAACGTTTTTAGTAGGGAACGGGTTGCCGAGAATCACCTGAAACGTGAAATATTTTCACTTTTGATTTTTTGTATAAAAAACAACGATATTTATCTAAACCGTTAACGGCGTCAGAAAAACGAATAAAAAAATATCTTGTGTCATTTGCGAATTCTATGGTAACTCTTTAGGTATTCCTTCGAACAAGATGCAAGAAAATACAAAAATGACAGCCCTTCTACGAGTGATTAGCCTGGTCGTGATTAGCGTGGTGGTGATTATTATCCCACCGTGCGGGGCTGCACTTGGACGAGGAAAGGCTTAGAAAACAAGCCTTAACGAACTAAGACCCCCGCACCGAAAGGTCCGGGGGTTTTTTTTGACCTTAAAAACATACACGAGGAGCAGAAAGTGAACGGTAGCATAAAATTCTGTTTCTCAAGATTTACGGCGGGGATGTAACTATGAATGGGGCACAGTGGGTGGTACATGCGTTGCGTGCACAAGGGGTTCAAACCGTCTTTGGTTATCCTGGTGGCGCAATTATGCCGGTTTACGATGCGTTGTATGACGGCGGCGTAGAACACCTATTGTGCCGACACGAGCAGGGCGCGGCAATGGCGGCAATTGGCTATGCCCGTGCGACCGGTAAAACCGGCGTGTGTATCGCCACTTCAGGTCCTGGCGCTACCAACCTGATCACCGGACTCGCCGATGCGCTGTTAGATTCTGTTCCTGTGGTGGCGATCACCGGCCAGGTGGCCTCACCTTTCATCGGAACGGATGCGTTCCAGGAAGTGGATGTTCTCGGTATGTCTTTGTCCTGCACCAAACACAGTTTCCTGGTGCAGTCACTGGAAGAGCTGCCGCGCATCATGGCAGAGGCTTTCGCTGTGGCGAACTCCGGTCGTCCGGGTCCGGTTCTGGTTGATATCCCGAAAGACATCCAGCTGGCCAGCGGTACGCTGGAGCCGTATTTTACGACCGTCGAAAACGTAGAGGATTTCCCGCACGCTGACGTTGAGCAGGCACGTAAAATGCTGGCGCAGGCGCAAAAACCGATCCTGTACGTCGGTGGCGGCGTTGGTATGGCGCAGGCGGTCCCGGCCCTGCGTGAATTTATCGCGGTAACCCAAATGCCGGTCGCCTGCACGCTGAAAGGTCTGGGCGCAGTAGAAGCTGACTACCCATACTATTTGGGGATGTTGGGAATGCATGGCACTAAAGCGGCAAATTTCGCGGTGCAAGAATGTGATTTACTGATTGCAGTGGGCGCGCGTTTTGATGACCGGGTGACCGGTAAGCTGAATACCTTCGCACCGAACGCCAGCGTGATCCACATGGATATCGACCCTGCGGAAATGAACAAGCTGCGCCAGGCGCACGTCGCCCTGCAGGGTGATTTAAATTCTCTGCTGCCGGCATTGCAGCAATCTCTGAAGATTGACGCATGGCGTCAGCATAGCGCTGAACTGCGCACAGAGCATACCTGGCGCTATGATCATCCCGGTGAGGCTATCTACGCGCCACTGTTGTTGAAGCAGTTGTCCGATCGCAAACCCACGGACAGCGTAGTGACAACGGATGTTGGTCAGCATCAGATGTGGTCGGCGCAGCATATGACCTACACCCGCCCGGAAAATTTCATTACCTCGAGCGGTCTGGGTACGATGGGCTTTGGCCTGCCAGCAGCGGTTGGTGCGCAGGTTGCTCGCCCGAACGATACGGTAATCTGTATCTCCGGTGACGGCTCCTTCATGATGAATGTACAGGAGCTGGGCACCGTAAAACGCAAGCAGTTGCCGCTGAAAATAGTTTTACTCGACAACCAGCGGTTAGGCATGGTGCGACAATGGCAGCAGCTGTTTTTCCAGGAACGTTATAGCGAAACCACCCTTACCGATAACCCCGATTTCCTCATGTTGGCCAGCGCCTTCGGCATACCAGGTCAACACATCACCCGTAAAGACCAGGTTGAAGCGGCACTCGACACCATGCTGAACAGCGAGGGGCCATACCTGCTTCATGTCTCAATCGACGAACTTGAGAATGTCTGGCCTCTGGTACCGCCAGGTGCCAGTAACTCAGAAATGCTGGAGAAATTATCATGATGCAACATCAGGTCGCCGTTGAGGCTCGTTTCAATCCGGAAACGTTAGAACGTGTTTTACGCGTGGTACGCCATCGTGGTTTTCAGGTGTGCTCCATGAATATGGAAGCCGCCAGCGATGCGCAAAATATAAATATCGAATTGACCGTTGCCAGCCCCCGGTCGGTCGACTTACTGTTTAGTCAGTTAAGTAAACTGGTAGACGTTGCACATGTTGCTATCTGCCAGAGCACAACCACATCACAACAAATCCGCGCCTGAGCGCAAAAGGAAGAAAAATGACGACGAAAAAAGCTGATTACATTTGGTCTAATGGCGAGATGATTCGTTGGGAAGACGCGAAGGTTCACGTGATGTCCCACGCGCTGCACTACGGTACTTCTGTATTTGAAGGCATCCGTTGCTACGATTCTCACAAAGGGCCGGTGGTGTTCCGTCATCGCGAACATATGCAGCGTCTGCGTGATTCAGCCAAGATCTATCGTTTTCCGGTTTCTCAGAGCGTTGATGAGCTGATGGAAGCTTGCCGCGAGGTGATTCGTAAAAACAATCTGACCAGCGCCTATATCCGCCCGCTAGTATTTGTGGGCGACGTGGGGATGGGCGTTAACCCGCCAGCGGGATACACCACTGACGTGATCATCGCCGCGTTTCCGTGGGGCGCCTACCTTGGTGCAGAAGCGCTGGAGCAGGGGATCGACGCGATGGTTTCTTCCTGGAACCGCGTTGCGCCGAACACCATCCCTACTGCGGCTAAAGCGGGCGGTAACTATCTGTCTTCACTGCTGGTGGGTAGCGAAGCGCGTCGTCATGGCTATCAGGAAGGCATTGCGCTGGACGTGAATGGCTACATCTCTGAAGGTGCGGGCGAAAACCTGTTTGAAGTAAAAGACGGCATTCTGTTTACCCCGCCGTTTACCTCTTCCGCGCTGCCGGGTATTACCCGTGACGCGATCATTAAGCTGGCGAAAGATCTCGATATCGAAGTACGTGAGCAGGTGTTGTCCCGTGAATCACTGTACCTGGCCGACGAAGTGTTCATGTCCGGTACCGCGGCCGAAATCACCCCAGTACGCAGTGTCGATGGTATCCAGGTGGGCGAAGGCCGCTGCGGTCCGGTCACCAAACGCATCCAGCAGGCCTTCTTTGGCCTCTTCACCGGTGAAACGGAAGATAAATACGGCTGGTTGGATCAGGTTAATCAATAAACATAAATTTGGGACGGCACGCACCGTCCCAATTATTAGACAGACGGGAGTTAATCAAGCATGCCTAAGTATCGTTCTGCTACCACCACCCACGGCCGCAATATGGCGGGTGCCCGCGCACTGTGGCGCGCCACCGGGATGACCGATGATGACTTCGGTAAACCGATTATCGCTGTGGTGAACTCCTTTACCCAGTTTGTGCCGGGTCACGTCCACCTGCGCGATCTCGGTAAGCTGGTTGCCGAACAAATCGAAGCCTCAGGCGGCGTGGCGAAAGAGTTCAACACCATTGCTGTGGATGATGGTATCGCCATGGGTCATGGCGGCATGCTGTATTCACTGCCGTCGCGTGAGCTGATCGCTGACTCCGTTGAGTACATGGTTAACGCCCACTGCGCCGATGCGATGGTCTGCATCTCCAACTGCGACAAAATCACCCCCGGGATGTTAATGGCCTCTTTGCGCCTGAATATTCCGGTGATCTTTGTTTCCGGCGGTCCGATGGAAGCCGGGAAAACCAAGCTCTCTGACCAAATCATCAAGCTCGACCTGGTTGATGCGATGATTCAGGGTGCTGACCCGAAAGTTTCCGACTCACAAAGCGAGCAGGTTGAACGTTCCGCCTGTCCGACCTGTGGCTCTTGTTCCGGTATGTTCACCGCTAACTCGATGAACTGCCTGACTGAAGCGCTGGGCCTGTCGCAGCCGGGTAACGGTTCACTGCTGGCGACTCACGCCGACCGTAAAGAACTGTTCCTCAACGCAGGTAAGCGCATCGTCGAGCTGACCAAACGCTATTACGAGCAGGATGATGCCTCCGCCCTGCCGCGCAACATTGCCAGCAAGGCAGCGTTTGAGAACGCCATGACGCTGGATATCGCCATGGGCGGCTCCACCAATACCGTTCTGCACCTGCTGGCAGCCGCGCAGGAAGCGGAAATCGACTTCACCATGAGTGATATCGACAAGCTGTCCCGCAAAGTCCCGCAACTGTGTAAAGTGGCACCGAGCACGCAGAAATACCATATGGAAGATGTGCACCGCGCAGGCGGCGTACTGGGTATTTTAGGCGAACTGGATCGTGCTGGACTGCTGAACCGCGACGTGAAAAACGTGCTGGGGCTGACTCTGCCGCAAACGCTCGATCGGTATGACGTGATGTTGACCAAAGACGACGCGGTAAAAAAAATGTTCCGTGCTGGCCCGGCCGGCATTCGTACAACCCAGGCATTCTCACAGGATTGCCGTTGGGATACGCTGGATGACGACCGCGCTGAAGGCTGCATTCGCTCGCTGGAGCACGCTTACAGCAAAGACGGCGGTCTGGCAGTTCTGTACGGTAACTTCGCGGAAAACGGCTGTATTGTAAAAACCGCAGGCGTGGATGACAGCATCCTGAAATTCACCGGCCCGGCAAAAGTGTATGAAAGCCAGGACGATGCGGTTGAAGCCATCCTCGGCGGTAAAGTGGTGGCTGGCGACGTGGTTGTCATTCGCTACGAAGGGCCGAAAGGCGGGCCAGGCATGCAGGAAATGCTCTACCCAACCACTTTCCTTAAATCGATGGGCCTCGGTAAGGCTTGCGCGCTGATTACCGACGGTCGTTTCTCCGGCGGTACTTCGGGGCTTTCCATTGGTCACGTTTCTCCGGAAGCGGCCAGCGGCGGTAATATCGCGATTATCGAAGATGGAGACATGATTGCCATCGATATCCCGAATCGTGGTATTCAACTTCAACTGAGTGATGCGGAAATCGCTGCGCGCCGTGAAGCGCAGGAAGCTCGCGGTGACAAAGCCTGGACGCCAAAAGATCGTCAGCGTCAGGTCTCCTTTGCACTGCGCGCCTACGCCAGCCTGGCAACCAGTGCCGACAAAGGTGCGGTGCGCGATAAGTCGAAGCTCGGGGGATAATGACCATGGCGGATTCACAACCTCTATCCGGCGCTCCTGAGGGCGCCGAGTATCTCAGAGCGGTACTGCGTGCGCCGGTATACGAAGCGGCACAGGTAACGCCGCTACAGAAAATGGAAAAACTCTCTTCGCGCCTCGACAATGTCATTCTGGTGAAGCGCGAAGACCGTCAACCCGTTCACAGCTTCAAGCTACGCGGTGCCTATGCCATGATGGCGGGCTTGACCGAAGGGCAAAAAGCGCATGGCGTCATTACCGCATCGGCTGGTAATCATGCTCAGGGCGTCGCTTTCTCTTCTGCGCGATTAGGCGTGAAGGCGCTGATTGTCATGCCAACGGCTACCGCCGATATCAAAGTCGATGCCGTTCGCGGCTTCGGCGGAGAAGTGCTGCTGCACGGTGCGAACTTTGATGAAGCCAAAGCCAAAGCGATTGAATTGTCGCAGCAGCAGGGTTTTACCTGGGTGCCGCCGTTCGATCATCCGATGGTGATTGCCGGGCAGGGCACGCTGGCGCTGGAGTTACTTCAGCAGGATGCTCACCTTGACCGCGTTTTTGTGCCAGTTGGCGGCGGTGGTCTGGCGGCGGGCGTGGCAGTGCTGATAAAACAGCTGATGCCGCAAATCAAAGTGATTGCCGTGGAAGCGGAAGATTCGGCCTGTCTGAAAGCGGCGCTGGATGCCGGTCATCCGGTGGATCTGCCGCGAGTGGGTCTCTTTGCCGAAGGCGTGGCGGTCAAACGTATTGGCGATGAAACCTTCCGTCTGTGCCAGGAATACCTCGACGATATTATTACCGTGGATAGCGATGCTATTTGCGCGGCAATGAAAGACCTGTTCGAAGATGTACGCGCGGTGGCGGAGCCTTCCGGGGCGCTGGCGCTGGCGGGGATGAAAAAATACATCGCCCAGCATAATATTCGCGGTGAGCGTCTGGCGCATGTTCTTTCCGGCGCTAACGTTAACTTCCACGGCCTGCGCTACGTTTCTGAACGTTGCGAGCTGGGGGAACAGCGCGAAGCCTTGCTGGCCGTGACCATCCCGGAAGAAAAGGGCAGCTTCCTGAAGTTTTGCCAACTGCTGGGCGGGCGCTCGGTGACCGAGTTTAACTACCGCTTTGCTGATGCGAAAGACGCCTGCATTTTTGTCGGCGTACGTCTGAGCCGTGGGCTGGAAGAGCGTAAGGAAATCCTGCAACTGCTCAATGAGGGCGGCTATAGCGTGGTGGATCTGTCTGATGACGAGATGGCGAAGCTACACGTGCGCTATATGGTCGGTGGACGTCCGTCGAAACCCTTACAGGAACGTCTTTATAGCTTCGAATTTCCGGAGTCGCCGGGGGCGTTGCTCAAATTCCTGCATACCCTGGGGACGCACTGGAATATTTCATTGTTCCACTATCGCAGTCACGGCACTGACTATGGTCGTGTGCTGGCGGCGTTTGAGTTGGGTGAACACGAGCCTGATTTCGAAACGCGGCTGAATGAACTGGGTTATGACTGTCATGATGAAACACATAACCCGGCGTTCAGGTTCTTCCTGGCGGGTTAACGACAGCCATTAAAAAAGGGTTCATGTAAAAACATGAACCCTTTTTGCTACTGTATCAGCAGATTACAGCGTGATAACGTCGAATTCGACTTCGGTATTCACGTCAGCATCGTAATCCACACCGTCGAGGGCAAAACCGAACAGATTCAGGAATTCCTGCTTGTATCCTGCATAGTCAGTTTCTTGCGCCAGGTTTTCGGTAGTGATCAGCGGCCACAGATCGCGACATGCCTGCTGAATGTCGTCACGCAGTTCCCAGTCATCCATACGGATACGCTGGTTGTCATCAAGCGCCACTTTATCGCCGTACAGGCTGGTGGTCATCAGACGGTTGATCTGCTCAATACAACCTTCGTGAATCCCCTGTGCTTTCATCAGCTTGAAGACCATGGAGATGTACAGTGGCATTACCGGAATCGCAGAAGATGCCTGGGTGATGACGGACTTCAGTACGGCAACGTTAGCGGAACCGTTCAGCGGTGCCAGCTGGTTACGCAGTTCTCCCGCCGCGCGATCGAGGTCTTCTTTCGCTTTGCCCAGCGCGCCGTGCCAGTAGATTGGCCAGGTCAGGTCGGTACCGATGTAGGAGTAGGCTACGGTTTTCACGCCATCAGCCAGCACGCCCGCTTCGCTCAGCGCGCCCATCCACAGTTCCCAGTCTTCGCCGCCCATGACGGTGACGGTGTTCTGAACTTCTTCTTCGGTTGCCGGCTCAATGCTGGCGGTGATGATCTGATCTTTGTTGGTATCGATCGCTTTAGAGGTGTAAACCTCACCGATTGGCTTCAGCGCTGAACGGACGATTTCACCGGTTTTCGGCATTTTACGCACTGGGGAAGCCAGTGAGTAAACCACCAGGTCAATCTGACCCAGGTCTTCTTTGATCAGTTTGATCACTTCATCACGGCATTCGTCAGAGAACGCATCGCCGTTGATGCTTTTGGAGTACAGACCTTCACGCTTGGCCGCTTCGTCGAAAGCTGCAGAGTTATACCAGCCTGCGGAACCTGGTTTGGTATCCGTGCCCGGTTTTTCGAAAAATACGCCGATAGTGGCGGCACCGCTGCCAAAGGCGGCGGAAATTCTGGAAGCCAGACCGTAACCGGTGGAAGCACCGATCACCAGCACGCGAGACGGGCCGTTCTCGATTTTCCCGTTCTGCTTAACATACTCGATCTGCTTTTCCACGTTGACTTTGCAGCCAGTCGGATGGGTCGTTGTACAGATGAATCCACGAATTTTTGGTTTGATTATCATAATGATGGCTAATTAAGTTTGTATTTTCGCTGTCAAGTGCGCAATGACACCGTCTGTTCTGGCCTGCTTAACGCGATGGTTAACAAGCCCCCCACTACAATGGATCACGACATTATACAGAAAAGGAGCGCCAATACTGAATCTACCACTGATTTTAGACCTGACGCTGGCGCTACTCTGCGGATTTACGTTCCAGAACAATCTTCCAAAACGCGTCGATCAGCGGTTCATGCAGCCGCTTTTTCGGCGCGCAGACGCCAAGCTCGAACGGTGTTTTTTCATCACTGCGCTCTAAAATCATCACGCGATTACGCACCGGCTCCGGGCTGTTTTCTAGCACCACTTCCGGCAGCAGAGCTACGCCGCAGCCCAGCGCCACCATTGAGACCATCGCTTCATGGCCACCCACCGTTGCGTAAATTGATGGGTTGCTGATTTTGTGACGGCGGAACCACAGCTCGATACGGCGGCGTACCGGACCCTGATCGGCCATGATAAACGGCACCGTTGACCAGTCCGGCTTATCGACCGATACCTGATTTCGCACCGGGCAGGGCAGCGCCGGAGCGATCAACACAACCGTCAGATTCTCCAGCATCGAGAACGCCACCGCGCCAGGCAGCGTTTCGGGCTTACCGGCAATTGCCAGATCGGCTTCACCAGTGACCACTTTATCCATCGCATCGGCGGCGTCGCCGGTGGTGAGCTTAATTTCCACTGACGGATGCTCGGCGCGGAAACGGTCAAGGATTGGCGGCAGATGGCTGTAGGCGGCAGTTACCGAACAGAAGATATGCAGTTCGCCCGACAGCGACGGCCCTTGTTGATCTAGGGTGTGGCGTAACTGCTGGTACTGCAACAGCGTCTGTTGGGCAAATACGCGCAGCTCTTCACCTGCTTCGGTCAGTATAACCGTGCGGTTATCGCGCACAAACAGCGGCTGGCCGAGGTCTTCTTCGAGGCGCTGAATCTGCCGGGAAAGCGTGGATGGGCTGAC
This sequence comes from Citrobacter portucalensis, assembly GCF_002042885.1. GTDB lineage: Bacteria > Pseudomonadota > Gammaproteobacteria > Enterobacterales > Enterobacteriaceae > Citrobacter > Citrobacter portucalensis. The sequence continues at coordinate 74,685 of NZ_MVFY01000017.1, read as the reverse complement.
GTGCATTGCCCGCGCGCTGCGGCCAAAGTGACGACTTTCAGCCAAATGCAGGAACATTTTCAGATCGCGTAAATCCACAGACGAGCCTCCGATTTTCTACGTTGCATAAATTGCAATGTGACGTTGTGAATATATCAATTTCCGCAATAAATTTCCTGTTGTAATGTGGATTCAATCTCGCAAATACAAATCTGCGAACCGAATAATAAGCACCACAACACAACATCACGGAGTACACCATCATGGCTAACTACTTTAATACACTGAACCTGCGCCAGCAGCTGGCACAGCTGGGTAAATGTCGCTTTATGGGTCGCGACGAATTCGCCGATGGTGCGAGCTACCTTCAGGGTAAAAAAGTGGTCATCGTCGGCTGTGGCGCCCAGGGTCTGAACCAGGGCCTGAACATGCGTGACTCCGGTCTGGATATCTCCTACGCACTGCGTAAAGAAGCCATTGCTGAGAAGCGTGCTTCCTGGCGTAAAGCGACCGAAAACGGCTTCAAAGTGGGTACCTACGAAGAGCTGATCCCGCAGGCTGATCTGGTGGTTAACCTGACGCCGGACAAGCAGCACTCCGACGTTGTGCGTTCTGTACAGCCGCTGATGAAAGACGGCGCGGCGCTGGGCTACTCCCACGGCTTCAATATCGTGGAAGTGGGCGAGCAGATCCGTAAAGACATCACCGTTGTGATGGTGGCACCGAAATGCCCGGGTACTGAAGTTCGTGAAGAGTACAAACGTGGTTTCGGCGTACCTACGCTGATCGCCGTTCACCCGGAAAATGATCCGAAAGGCGAAGGCATGGCGATTGCTAAAGCCTGGGCTGCGGCTACTGGCGGTCACCGTGCGGGTGTGCTGGAGTCCTCCTTCGTTGCGGAAGTGAAATCTGATCTGATGGGTGAGCAGACTATCCTGTGCGGTATGCTGCAGGCCGGTTCTCTGCTGTGCTTCGATAAGCTGGTGGAAGAGGGTACTGACCCGGCATATGCTGAAAAACTGATTCAGTTCGGCTGGGAAACCATCACCGAAGCGCTGAAGCAGGGCGGCATCACTCTGATGATGGACCGTCTGTCTAACCCGGCGAAACTGCGTGCTTACGCGCTGTCCGAACAGCTGAAAGAGATCATGGCGCCGCTGTTCCAGAAACACATGGATGACATCATCTCCGGTGAATTCTCTTCCGGCATGATGGCTGACTGGGCTAACGACGATAAGAAACTGCTGACCTGGCGCGAAGAGACCGGCAAAACCGCGTTCGAAACCGCTGCCCAGTTCGACGGTAAAATCGGCGAGCAGGAATACTTTGATAAAGGCGTTCTGATGATTGCGATGGTGAAAGCGGGCGTTGAGCTGGCGTTCGAAACCATGGTGGATTCCGGCATCATCGAAGAATCCGCTTACTACGAATCACTGCACGAACTGCCGCTGATCGCCAACACCATTGCCCGTAAGCGTCTGTACGAAATGAACGTGGTTATCTCTGATACCGCAGAATACGGCAACTACCTGTTCTCTTACGCTTGCGTACCGCTGCTGAAAGAGTTCATGACCACCCTGCAGACCGGCGACCTGGGCAAAGCGATTGCTGAAGGCGCGGTAGACAACGCGCAGCTGCGTGACGTGAACGATGCGATTCGCGGCCATGCTATCGAGAAAGTGGGCCAGAAACTGCGTGGCTACATGACCGATATGAAGCGCATTGCGGTCGCAGGATAATTCCTCATAGAGGAATGGCATATCAACAGCGCTTCGTAGGCCGGATAAGCGAAGCGCTATCCGGCAAAAAAAGCCCGGTGTTTAAACACCGGGCTTTCTATTAGTTACGGTACAGCACTTTAATGATGTGGTAACCGAACTGAGTGTGCAGCGGGCCGGTTGGCTCCAGCACAGGGCAGGAAAAGACCACTTTATCGAACGCCGGAACCATCTGGCCCTGACGGAATTCGCCTAAATCACCGCCGCGTTTACCTGATGGGCAGATGGAGTGTTTCTTCGCCAGTTTGCCGAAGTCGGCGCCGTTTTTAATCTGTTCCAGAAGATCCAGTGCTAGTTTCTCTTCTTTAACAAGGATATGCACTGCTGCTGCTGTTTTTGCCATGATCGTGCCTTGAGTGGGGTGGTTAAGGCTGGCTATACTACCACGCTGTTATTCTCCCCTCCCGACTTTCATGAGTGACCCTTTATGCGTTTGAACCCCGGACAACAACAAGCCGTCGAATTCGTCACCGGACCTTGCCTGGTGCTGGCGGGAGCGGGTTCCGGCAAGACGCGTGTTATCACCAACAAAATAGCCCATCTGATCCGTGAATGTGGCTATCAGGCACGACATATTGCGGCAGTGACCTTTACCAATAAGGCTGCGCGCGAGATGAAAGAGCGCGTGGCGCAAACGCTGGGTCGTAAAGAGGCGCGTGGGTTGATGATCTCCACCTTCCACACCCTGGGACTGGATATCATTAAGCGTGAATACGCGGCGCTGGGGATGAAGTCTAACTTCTCGTTGTTTGACGATACTGACCAGGTGGCCTTGCTTAAGGAACTGACCGAAGGGCTAATCGAAGACGATAAGCTTATTCTCCAGCAGCTGATCTCGACGATCTCCAACTGGAAAAACGATCTGATGACTCCGGCGCAGGCGGCAGCCAGCGCAAAGGGCGAGCGCGATCGTATTTTTGCCCACTGCTATGGTCTGTATGACGCGCATATGAAGGCGTGTAACGTCCTCGATTTTGACGATCTGATCCTGCTTCCCACGCTGCTGCTACAGCGCAATGAAGAAGTACGTGAGCGCTGGCAAAACAGAATCCGCTACCTGCTGGTGGATGAATATCAGGATACCAACACCAGCCAGTACGAGCTGGTGAAGTTGCTGGTGGGGAAACGTGCGCGCTTTACCGTCGTGGGCGATGACGATCAGTCGATCTACTCCTGGCGCGGCGCCCGTCCGCAGAACCTGGTTCTGTTGAGCAAAGATTTTCCGGCTTTGCAGGTGGTGAAGCTGGAGCAAAACTACCGTTCATCAGGTCGCATCCTGAAAGCGGCGAACATCCTCATTGCGAACAATCCACACGTCTTTGAAAAGCGGCTCTTTTCTGAGCTGGGCTACGGCGCTGAGCTGAAGGTGCTGAGCGCAAATAATGAAGAGCATGAAGCCGAACGTGTGACCGGGGAATTAATTGCCCATCATTTTGTGAACAAGACGCAATATAAAGACTACGCCATCCTTTATCGCGGTAATCATCAGTCGCGCGTGTTCGAAAAGTTTCTGATGCAGAACCGTATCCCGTACAAAATTTCCGGCGGAACATCGTTCTTCTCGCGTCCGGAGATTAAAGATTTGCTGGCCTACCTGCGTGTGCTGAGCAACCCGGATGACGACAGCGCATTTTTGCGCATCGTAAACACGCCAAAGCGTGAAATCGGTCCGGCCACGCTGCAAAAGTTGGGTGAATGGGCGATGACGCGTAATAAAAGCCTGTTTACCGCCAGCTTTGATATGGGGCTTAGCCAGACACTGACCGGGCGCGGGTATGATTCTCTGACCCGCTTTACGCACTGGCTGGGTGAAATTCAGCGCCTGGCGGAGCGCGAACCGGTTGCCGCTGTACGCGATCTGATTCACGGTATTGATTACGAATCCTGGCTGTATGAAACCTCGCCGAGCCCGAAAGCGGCTGAAATGCGTATGAAAAACGTCAATACGTTGTTCAGCTGGATGACGGAGATGCTGGAAGGCAGTGAGCTGGAAGAGCCGATGACCCTGACCCAGGTCGTTACCCGCTTTACCCTACGCGACATGATGGAGCGTGGAGAGAGTGAAGAAGAGCTGGATCAGGTGCAGTTGATGACGCTGCATGCCTCAAAAGGGCTGGAGTTCCCTTACGTGTTTATGGTGGGAATGGAAGAAGGATTTTTGCCGCACCAGAGCAGTATCGATGAAGACAATATCGACGAAGAACGTCGTCTGGCTTACGTAGGGATTACGCGTGCACAGAAAGAACTCATCTTCACTCTGTGCAAAGAGCGTCGTCAGTATGGTGAGCTGGTGCGTCCGGAACCGAGTCGTTTCCTGCTGGAGCTGCCACAGGATGACGTTATCTGGGAACAAGAGCGTAAAGTGGTGAGCGCTGAGGAGCGGATGCAAAAAGGGCAGGCCAGCATTGCTAATATTCGGGCAATGATGGCGAAAGCCAAAGCGAAGTAGGTATTTTGTAGGCCGGATACGTGTAAACGCGCGCTATCCGGCAACCAACATCTAATGAACGTCCAGCGGCCAGTGGACATAGCTTTGCCACTGACTTTCCTGATCGATTAACTCTTTACCCAGCGGATGATGTTCCAGCCAGCCTTCTGGTAGCGTGACCGTCAGGTGCTCGTTTCTTGCATCCATTTGAATTTCCGGCACAAGATCGTCACGGCGACGGCTGGCGAAGATGATCGCCAAACGTAGCAAACGGCAAAGATGCTCCGCGATGCGCGGTGGCACTGCGTTTTGCTGGTGGAGCGAAGAGAGATCGACGGGATTAGTCTGATTGAGTAACAGCGTTGCTAGCAGTTTCTTTTGCGCAGGGGTAAAACCCGGGAGATCGAGATTGCGCACCAGATAAGCGGCATGCTGTGGTGCCTGTTTAAAATCAACGCTCAGGCCAATTTCATGCAGCTGACAGGCACTAATCAGTAGTTCGCGGCTAATCGGTTCAAGATGCCACTTTTTTTCTACCTGATCGAGAAATTTAGTCGCTAAATTAGCAACACGATGTGCTTGCTCTGTATCGACCATAAAGCGACGCTGGATATTGCGTAATGTGCGGCTACGAATATCCTGATCCACCGCCAGGTGCAGCATACCGTAGACCAGACCTTCACGTAATGCGCCGCCGGCCAGGGTCATGCATTGAATGTTCAGTTCGGTGAAAATAGCAATCAGAATGGCCAGCCCGCTGGGGAAAACCAGCGCACGTTCCAGCGTTAACCCTTCGATTTCCAGCTCTTCCAGACGACCGCAGTGAATGGCGCGCTGCTTAAGCTGCTGCAGTTTGGCCAACGTAATACGCTCATCCATACCCTGCGCCATCATGATTTCCTGCAACGCCTGGACGGTACCAGAGGCACCAACGCAAACTTTCCAGCCATGAAAACGCAGTTTGTCGGCGACCGGGCGCAGAACTTCACGTGCGGCCTTCTCTGCCTCGTCAAAGTTTTCCTGTGCCAGATTACGATCGGTAAAATAGCGTTCGAGCCAGGTGACGCAGCCCATCGACAGGCTGAACAGAGAGGTGGTTTGTGCGCCGGATCCGGTGACTAATTCAGTGCTGGCGCCACCAATATCCACAACCAGACGCTGATCGGCACCGCCGGTTGTGTGGGCCACACCTTGATAAATCAGTCGCGCTTCTTCTTCACCGCTAATCACCTGGACAGGGCAGCCAAGGATCTCTTGCGCTTTGGCAATAAACACATCGGCATTTACGGCGATGCGTAATGTTGCCGTGGCGACCACCCGGATTTGTGGATGCGGAATATCCTGCAGACGTTCAGCAAACAGGCGCAAACATTGCCAGCCGCGCTCCATCGCTTCAACAGAGAGCTCGTTGTCACCGTTGAGTCCAGCGGCCAGACGCACTTTGCGTTTGATACGCGTGAGCGTCTGGATGCTTCCTGCCACCTCGCGTACAACCAGCATATGAAAACTATTCGAACCGAGATCGATTGCTGCATACAGCGAAGTAGAATTCATACACTTCATCCTTCAACCTGTATCTGTGTTGGCTGCGTTCTCTCACCCGAATCATTTACTAAAATAAGCTCATCGGGATTCGTTTTCTTGCCGCCTTGATACAGGCTGAATGATTTTGTGTATGGCATAACTTTTCTTAACCTGAACGACGACGATTACGCGGAGCACCACCGGTACGGCGTGGGCCATTGCCTGTACGCGGGCGCGTTAAGCGCAGCGGCTTCGGCAGATCGGTCATCAGCGCATCCGGGTTATATTTGCTGACCGGAATCGAGTGGCCGATATAGGTCTCGATTGCGGGTAAATTCAGCGCGTACTCTTCACAAGCCAGGCTGATAGAGTGACCGCTTGCGCCAGCACGTCCGGTACGACCGATTCGGTGAACGTAATCTTCACAGTCATCCGGCAGGTCATAGTTAAATACGTGCGTTACTGCTGGGATATGCAGGCCACGCGCAGCGACATCCGTCGCAACGAGAATGTCGAGATCGCCACGGGTGAACTCATCAAGAATACGCAGACGTTTTTTCTGTGCTACGTCACCGGTCAGCAGACCGACGCGATGACCGTCCGCAGCAAGGCTGCCCCAGATATCTTCACAACGATGCTTGGTGTTAGCAAAAACAATGGCGCGATCTGGCCACTCTTCTTCAATCAGCGTTTGCAGCAAACGCATTTTCTCTTCGTTGGAAGGGTAGAAGAGCTCTTCTTTAATGCGGTGGCCAGTTTTCTGTTCCGGTTCGACTTCAACGTACTCCGCGTTATTCATCTGTTCGAACGCCAGTTCGCGAACGCGGTATGAGAGGGTTGCAGAAAACAGCATGTTCAGACGTTGGGTGGTTGGCGGCATACGACGGAACAGCCAACGGATATCTTTAATAAAGCCCAGATCGTACATACGATCGGCTTCATCCAGCACCACGACCTGAATCGCGCCCAGATTAATGTGGTTCTGTTTTGCATAGTCGATGAGACGACCGGTCGTGCCGATAAGAATATCGACGCCGCTTTCCAGCACTTTCAGCTGTTTATCGTAACCGTCGCCGCCATACGCCAGGCCTAATTTCAGACCAGTAGTCTGTGCCAGCGGCTCGGCATCGGCGTGGATCTGCACGGCTAACTCACGCGTTGGCGCCATAATTAACGCACGCGGTTGGTTCACCTTGCGATCGGCAATCGCGGGATGAGAGAGAAGATAATGAAACGTTGACGTCAGGAACGCCATCGTTTTTCCGGTACCGGTTTGCGCCTGCCCGGCAACATCACGACCAGCCAGCGTTAGCGGCAGCGCGAGGGCCTGAATGGGCGTACAGTTATGAAAGCCTTTATTTTCAAGGGCTTCTATCACCTTTGGGTGCAGGGCGAAGTCGGAAAACTTCTGTTCTGTTAAATGTGTTTTGCTCATAGTGTGGTAGAATATCAGCTTACTATTGCTTTACGAAAGCGTATCCGGTGAAATAAAGTCAACCTTTAGTTGGTTAATGCTACATCAACACGTCGTTGATTAATGCTACACCAATGCACCAGGCTTATTCCTGTGGAGTTATTATGAGCGATAAAATTATTCACCTGACTGACGACAGTTTTGACACGGATGTACTCAAAGCGGACGGAGCAATCCTCGTTGATTTCTGGGCAGAGTGGTGCGGTCCGTGCAAAATGATCGCTCCGATTCTGGATGAAATCGCTGACGAATATCAGGGCAAACTGACGGTTGCTAAACTGAACATTGACCAAAACCCAGGCACCGCGCCGAAGTATGGTATCCGTGGCATCCCGACCCTGCTGCTGTTTAAAAACGGCGAAGTTGCGGCGACGAAAGTCGGCGCGCTGTCCAAAGGTCAGTTGAAAGAATTCCTCGACGCTAATTTAGCGTAAGGAAGTCTCATGATCGGGCGACCCTACTTCGAAATGATTCGGATGACTGGACGCCCGACTTGAGTCGTGCTAAGTTAGTGTTGACTTCGTATTAAACATACCTTATTAAGTTTGAATCTAGTTATATCCAATACTTCCCGTTGTTTCTCGCGCGAGGAGTGGACAGATTCCTGGCTTGTCACTCAATCCGTCTTGTCGTTTCAGTTCTGCGTACTTTCCTGTGACCAGACAGCGAACAGACATGAGTTGATGGCCGTAAACAGGCATGGATGACCCTGCCATACCATTCACAACATTAAGTTCGAGATTTACCCCAAGTTTAAGAACTCACACCATTATGAATCTTACCGAATTAAAGAATACGCCGGTTTCTGAGCTGATCACTCTCGGCGAAAATATGGGCCTTGAAAACTTGGCTCGTATGCGCAAGCAGGACATTATTTTTGCCATCCTGAAGCAGCACGCAAAGAGTGGCGAAGATATCTTTGGTGACGGTGTGCTGGAGATATTGCAGGATGGATTTGGTTTCCTCCGCTCTGCAGACAGCTCCTACCTCGCCGGTCCTGATGACATCTACGTTTCTCCCAGCCAAATCCGCCGTTTCAACCTCCGCACTGGTGATACCATTTCTGGTAAGATTCGCCCGCCGAAAGAAGGTGAACGCTACTTTGCGCTGTTGAAAGTTAACGAAGTTAACTACGACAAACCAGAAAACGCCCGTAACAAAATCCTCTTTGAGAACTTGACGCCGCTGCACGCAAACTCTCGTCTGCGTATGGAACGTGGTAACGGTTCTACTGAAGACTTAACGGCGCGTGTACTGGATCTGGCATCGCCGATCGGTCGTGGCCAACGTGGTCTGATTGTTGCTCCGCCGAAAGCGGGTAAAACTATGCTGCTGCAGAACATCGCGCAGAGCATTGCATACAATCATCCTGACTGCGTGCTGATGGTGCTTCTGATTGACGAACGTCCGGAAGAAGTTACCGAGATGCAGCGTCTGGTGAAAGGTGAAGTGGTTGCCTCTACCTTTGACGAACCAGCCTCCCGTCACGTACAGGTTGCGGAAATGGTTATCGAGAAGGCGAAACGTCTGGTTGAACACAAGAAAGACGTTATCATTCTGCTTGACTCCATCACCCGTCTGGCACGTGCATATAACACCGTGGTTCCGGCTTCCGGTAAAGTACTGACCGGTGGTGTGGACGCCAACGCCCTGCATCGTCCGAAGCGTTTCTTTGGTGCTGCACGTAACGTGGAAGAGGGCGGTAGCCTGACCATCATCGCGACTGCGCTGATTGATACCGGCTCTAAAATGGATGAAGTTATCTACGAAGAGTTTAAAGGTACCGGCAACATGGAACTGCATCTCTCTCGTAAGATTGCTGAAAAACGCGTCTTCCCGGCTATCGACTACAACCGTTCCGGTACCCGTAAAGAAGAGCTGCTCACCACCCAGGAAGAGCTGCAGAAAATGTGGATCCTGCGCAAAATCATCCATCCGATGGGTGAAATCGATGCAATGGAATTCCTCATTAACAAACTGGCGATGACCAAGACCAACGACGACTTCTTCGATATGATGAAGCGTTCCTGATTCGGGCATCATCTGAAAACGCCACGTTTTTACGTGGCGTTTTGCTTTTGTGGATGTAATCTTAACGACACAATAATAATAATCCGGTATGACATACCGCCTGGCGATGAAGGGTTGTAATTCGTATTTTGTGGTTAATAATCATACAGAACCACCTGATATGGAATCGGGTTTCTCTTCTGAATAATCGCCTGGATGGTTATACTTCATATATTGATATTCTTTGAGAGTATGTATAGTGAATTTACTGACAGCAAGTACTGATCTCATCAGTATTTTTTTATTCACAACGCTGTTTCTTTTCTTTGCCCGCAAGGTTGCGAAAAAGATAGGATTGGTGGATAAACCCAACTTCCGCAAACGTCATCAGGGACTGATTCCGTTGGTTGGGGGGATTTCGGTTTACGCAGGCATTTGCTTTACGTTCCTCATCGCCGATTATTATATCCCGCATGCAACTCTCTACCTGGCTTGTGCCGGTGTACTGGTGTTTATCGGTGCACTGGACGACCGCTTTGATATCAGTGTAAAAATCCGTGCGACCATCCAGGCTATCATCGGCATCATTATGATGGCGGTAGGTAAGCTCTATCTGTTGAGCCTTGGGTTCATTTTTGGCCCTTGGGAGATGGTGCTCGGTCCTTTTGGCTATTTCCTTACCCTTTTCGCCGTTTGGGCTGCAATTAACGCCTTTAACATGGTGGATGGGATTGATGGTCTGTTAGGCGGGCTATCCAGCGTATCATTCGCCGCAATGGGGCTTATCTTGTGGTTTGACGGCCAGACAAGCCTGGCTATCTGGTGTTTTGCCATGATCGCCGCCATTCTGCCTTACATCATGCTGAACCTGGGTATTCTCGGACGTCGCTATAAGGTCTTTATGGGCGATGCGGGGAGTACGCTGATTGGCTTTACGGTCATCTGGATCCTGCTGGAGACCACTCAAGGTAAAACGCATCCTATTAGCCCGGTCACCGCACTGTGGATTATTGCCATTCCGTTAATGGATATGGTGGCGATCATGTATCGTCGTTTACGTAAAGGTATGAGCCCTTTCTCCCCGGACCGCCAACATATTCACCATTTAATTATGCGCGCCGGGTTTACCTCCCGACAGGCTTTTGTCCTGATTACGCTGGCTGCTGCGATCCTGGCTTCTATCGGCGTGTTGGCTGAATATTCTCGGGTCGTTCCGGAATGGGTGATGCTGGTGCTCTTTTTACTGGCATTTGTCTTGTACGACTATTGTATTAAACGTGCCTGGAAGGTAGCGAGATTTATCAAACGCTGGAAGCGCAAGTTGCGTAGAAACCGTGACAGTAAACCAAACTTAACCAAATAAATTGAGGGTACGATGACACAACCATTACCGGGGGAACATGCCATGAGCGCTGAAAATGAACTGGACATCCGTGGGTTGTTTCGTACTTTGTGGACAGGGAAGGTGTGGATCGTCGGTATGGCTCTCGCCTTCGCGTTAGTCGCTCTCGCCTATACGTTTTTTGCTCGTCAGGAGTGGAGCGCGACGGCGATTTCAGACAGGCCAACGGTTAATATGTTGGGCGGCTATTACTCTCAGCAGCAGTTCTTACGTAACCTGGACATCAAGGCCAGTCTTGCATCTGCGGATCAGCCGTCAGTGATGGATGAGGCCTATAAAGAATTTATCATGCAGCTTGCCTCATGGGATACGCGCCGTGAATTCTGGCAGCAGACTGATTACTACAAGCAACGTATGGTAGGGAACAGTAAAGCCGATGCGGCGATGCTGGATGAACTGATTAATAACATTCAGTTTATGCCCGGCGATGCGGTTCGTAATACCAATGACAGCGTGAAGCTGATTGCCGAAACGGCACCTGATGCCAACAATCTGTTGCGTCAGTACGTCGCGTTTGCCAGTCAGCGTGCGGCGCGTCATCTGAACGACGAGTTAAAGGGAGCCTGGGCTGCGCGCACTGTGCAGATGAAGGCGCAGGTTAAACGCCAGGAAGAAGTGGCGAAATCGATTTTCTCTCGCAGAGTTCACAACATTGAGCAGGCTCTCAAAATTGCTGAACAGCATAATATTTCGCGTACTTCCACTGACGTTCCGGCTGAAGAGCTACCCGATTCTGAACTGTTTTTGCTTGGACGTCCTATGCTGCAGGCGCGACTCGAAAACCTGCAATCTGTTGGTCCCGATTTCGATCTGGACTACTTCCAAAACCGAGCCATGCTTAACACACTGAACGTTGGGCCAACTCTGGATCCGCGTTTTCAGACCTATCGTTATTTGCGTACGCCGGAGGAACCGGTAAAACGTGACAGCCCTCGTCGTGCCTTCCTGATGATTATGTGGGGCATCGTTGGGGCTCTGATCGGTGCTGGTGTCGCGTTAACCCGTCGCCGCACGATTTAGCAATATCGTTGCAGTGAGGGGCTGGGCCCTCACTGCCAATCCGAAGAGAATCGATGTGAAAGTACTGACTGTATTTGGCACGCGACCGGAGGCCATAAAAATGGCACCTCTGGTTCATGCGCTGGCAAAAGATCCTGATTTTGAGGCAAAAGTTTGCGTCACGGCGCAGCATCGGGAGATGCTCGATCAGGTGTTGAACCTCTTTTCCATTGTACCTGACTACGATCTCAATATTATGCAGCCAGGTCAGGGACTAACAGAAATTACCTGCCGAATACTGGAAGGATTAAAGCCAATTCTGGCTGATTTTAAACCTGACGTTGTGTTAGTTCACGGCGATACCACAACCACCATTGCTACTAGCCTGGCCGCGTTCTATCAGCGCATCCCGGTAGGGCATGTGGAGGCAGGCTTACGTACAGGCGATCTCTACTCTCCCTGGCCGGAAGAGGCGAACCGTACGCTGACCGGGCATTTGGCGATGTATCATTTTGCACCAACAGAAAACTCGCGCCAAAACCTGTTACGGGAAAACATTTCTGATAGCCGTATCTTCGTTACAGGTAATACGGTTATTGATGCGTTGATCTGGGTACGCGATCGCGTACTGGCGAGTGATGCATTACGAGCTGAACTGGCAGAGCATTACCCATTCCTGAGCTCGGATAAAAAGATGATACTGGTGACCGGTCATCGTCGGGAAAGCTTCGGTCGTGGTTTTGAACACATTTGTCATGCGCTGGCGGAAATTGCCGCGGCCAATCAGAACGTACAGATTGTCTATCCGGTGCACCTGAATCCTAACGTCAGCGAACCGGTTAATCGCATTCTGGGTCACGTTGAAAACGTCATCCTGATTGAACCGCAGGATTACATGCCGTTTGTCTGGCTGATGAATCACGCCTGGCTGATCCTTACCGACTCTGGCGGGATTCAGGAAGAAGCCCCATCTCTGGGGAAACCGGTACTGGTGATGCGCGAAACGACGGAACGTCCGGAAGCGATTACTGCAGGCACAGTACGTCTGGTAGGGACCGACCCGCAGCGTATTGTCGAAGAAGTCACGCGTTTGCTGCATGACGACAATGAATATCAGACCATGAGCCGCGCCCATAATCCGTATGGTGACGGGCAGGCATGTGGCCGCATTTTACACGCGTTAAAAAATAATCGGATATCGCTATGAGTTTTACGACCATTTCTGTCATTGGGCTGGGTTATATCGGACTGCCGACGGCGGCTGCCTTTGCTTCCCGTCAAAAGCATGTGATTGGCGTAGATGTAAATCAACACGCGGTGGATACCATTAATCGCGGTGAAATTCATATCGTTGAGCCAGATTTGGGCGCCGTGGTGAAAACGGCGGTCGAAAATGGATTTCTGCGTGCGACCACAACCCCTGTAGATGCGGATGCCTATCTGATTGCTGTGCCTACTCCGTTTAAGGGGGAGCACGAACCCGATATGGTTTATGTGGAAGCCGCGGCTAAATCTCTTGCACCGGTGCTGAAAAAAGGCGCGTTGGTGATCCTTGAATCGACGTCGCCTGTCGGGGCCACTGAACAGATGGCCACATGGCTGGCTGAAATGCGTCCTGACCTGAGTTTCCCGCAGCAAGTCGGTGAACACGCGGACGTTAACATTGCTTATTGCCCAGAGCGCGTGCTGCCGGGCCAGGTGATGGTGGAACTGATTAAAAACGACCGCGTGATTGGGGGAATGACCTCCGTCTGTTCCGCGCGTGCTAGCGAACTGTACAACATTTTCCTGGAGGGCGAATGTGTCGTGACCAACGCCCGTACGGCGGAAATGTGCAAACTGACTGAAAATAGCTTCCGCGACGTCAATATCGCCTTCGCCAATGAGCTGTCGCTGATTTGCGCCGATCAGGGGATCAACGTCTGGGAACTGATTCGACTGGCAAATCGCCATCCGCGCGTGAATATTTTGCAACCGGGTCCGGGGGTTGGCGGGCACTGTATCGCGGTTGATCCGTGGTTTATCGTGGCGCAGAACCCGCAGCAGGCGAAATTGATTCGCACCGCGCGTGAGGTAAACGACGGTAAACCTCATTGGGTGGTTGATCAGGTAAAAGCTGCCGTGGCCGACTGTCTGGCGGATACCAATAAACGGGCCAGCGAAGTGAAAATTGCCTGTTTTGGTCTGGCATTTAAACCGAATATTGATGACTTACGTGAAAGCCCGGCGATGGGAATTGCGCAAAGCATCGCGCATTGGCACAAAGGCGAAACATTGGTGGTGGAACCGAACATCCATCAACTGCCGAAAAAACTGGACGGTCTGTGCCAACTGGCTGCGCTGGACGATGCCCTGGCTAGCGCCGATGTGCTGGTCTTGCTGGTCGACCATAATGAATTTAAAGCCATTAAAGGCGATGCGGTTCACCAGCAATATATCGTTGATACCAAAGGGGTCTGGCGCTAATGAAACGAATTCTGGTTACCGGTGGAGCGGGATTCATCGGCTCGGCGGTTGTACGGCATATCATTCAGGAGACTCAGGATGCGGCAATTGTGGTCGATAAGCTGACCTATGCCGGAAACCTGATGTCGCTGGAGCCGGTTGCACAGAATCCTCGTTTTACCTTTGAGAAAGTCGATATCTGCGATCGAGCTTCGCTCGACAGGGTGTTTCAACACTATCAGCCGGACTGCGTGATGCATCTGGCGGCAGAAAGCCACGTCGATCGCTCAATTGATGGTCCGGCCGCCTTTATCGAAACTAACATCGTGGGAACCTACACGCTGTTGGAAGCGGCGCGCGCTTACTGGAATGATTTAACCAGCGAGAAAAAATCAGCGTTTCGTTTCCACCATATCTCGACTGACGAGGTGTATGGCGACCTGCATTCTACGGATGATTTCTTCACTGAAACCACACCGTATGCACCGAGCAGCCCTTATTCCGCGTCGAAAGCCAGCAGCGATCATCTGGTTCGTGCCTGGCTGCGTACCTACGGTCTGCCAACGCTGATAACCAACTGTTCTAACAACTATGGTCCGTACCATTTCCCGGAAAAACTGATTCCGCTGATGATCCTCAACGCATTGGCGGGGAAGCCGTTGCCGGTTTACGGCAATGGGCAACAGATCCGTGACTGGTTGTATGTAGAAGATCACGCCAGGGCGCTCTATTGTGTGGCGAGAACGGGCGCGGTGGGAGAAACCTATAATATCGGTGGCCATAACGAGCGTAAAAACCTGGAAGTTGTCGAAACGGTTTGCAGCCTGTTGGAAGAGCTGGCACCGCAAAAGCCGCAGGGTATCGCGCAGTACCGCGACTTGATCGCTTTTGTGGACGATCGCCCGGGTCATGATTTGCGTTATGCCATTGACGCGTCGAAAATTGCGCGTGAACTAGGCTGGATGCCGCAAGAAACGTTTGAAAGCGGAATGCGCAAAACCGTGCAATGGTATCTGGCTAATCAGGCATGGTGGAAACCCGTGCAGGACGGCAGTTACCAGGGCGAACGTTTAGGTCTGAAGGGCTAACAGCCTGGTTTTGGCTCCCGGAGGAGACAACGCATGAAAGGTATCATTCTGGCGGGTGGCTCAGGTACTCGCCTGTATCCCATTACGCGTGGCGTATCGAAGCAGCTATTGCCTATTTACGATAAGCCGATGATTTACTACTCGTTATCAGTATTGATGCTGGCGGGAATTCGCGAAATCCTGATTATCACTACACCGGAAGATAAAGGCTATTTCCAGCGCTTACTGGGCGATGGATCTGAGTTCGGCATTGAATTGCACTATGCTGAGCAACCCAGTCCGGATGGATTAGCACAGGCGTTTATCATTGGTGAAACGTTCCTTAACGGTGAACCATCATGTCTGGTGTTAGGAGACAATATCTTCTTTGGTCAGGGATTCAGTCCAAAACTGCGTCACGTAGCCGCCAGAACGCAAGGCGCGACGGTGTTTGGTTACCAGGTGATGGATCCTGAACGTTTTGGTGTCGTGGAGTTTGACGACAATTTTCGAGCTATCTCGCTGGAAGAGAAACCGAAAGCTCCAAAATCCAACTGGGCAGTGACTGGTCTCTATTTCTATGACAGCAAGGTGGTGGAATATGCAAAACGCGTAAAACCTTCTGAGCGTGGGGAGCTGGAGATTACGTCTATCAACCAGATGTATCTTGATGACGGACATCTGACGGTAGAATTGCTCGGGCGTGGCTTTGCCTGGCTGGATACCGGTACGCACGACAGTCTTATCGAAGCGAGCACGTTTGTGCAGACGGTGGAAAAACGTCAGGGCTTTAAAATAGCCTGTCTGGAAGAAATCGCCTGGCGTAACGGTTGGCTGGATGACGAAGGCGTGAAGCGTGCTGCCAGTTCACTGGCCAAAACGGGTTATGGTCAATACCTGCTGGAGCTGCTCCGTGCTCGTCCGCGCCAGTATTGAGCCGCTTAGCTGGGAAAATACGTTCTTTGGCGTGAATAGCGCCATTGTGCGTTTTGACCAACACGCGCCGGTTCTGACTGCGGATATGTTGCAGCCCTGGTCGCGGGTACAGGCAAAAATTCCTGCCGCCAATACCCATGAATTAGACGCCCTGCAACAGTTGGGCTTCTCACTGGTTGAAGGTGAAGTGGATTTTGTGCTGCCGGTGATGTGTGCGCATGGCGACCCCGGTGCGCAGATCGCACAAACTACGGATATCCCTGCATTACGCCAACTAGCAGGGCAGGCGTTCGCGCAAAGTCGTTTTCGTACCCCGTGGTATGCCGCAGATGCCAGCACGCGTTTTTATGCGCAGTGGATTGAAAACGCGGTGCTGGGGACGTTCGATCATCAATGCCTCGTTTTTCGTACACCGGCAGGTGATATTCGTGGCTATGTCTCGCTGCGTGAACTGAATGCGACCGATGCGCGAATTGGCCTGCTGGCCGGGCGTGGGGCGGGAGCAGAACTGATGCAGGCTGCCCTTTGCTGGGCGCAGGCTCGCGGTAAAAAAACATTGCGCGTGGCGACCCAAATGGGCAATACCGCCGCGCTTAAACGTTATATACACAGTGGTGCGAATGTGGAAAGCACCGCGTATTGGTTATACAGGTGACACGATGATTCCATTTAACGCACCGCCGGTGGTGGGCACTGAACTCGATTACATGCAGTCTGCGATGAACAGCGGCAAACTGTGTGGCGACGGTGGTTTTACCCGTCGCTGCCAACAGTGGCTGGAACAGCATTTTGGCAGCGAGAAAGTATTGCTGACGCCTTCCTGCACCGCATCGCTTGAGATGGCGGCATTGCTGCTGGATATCCAGCCTGGCGATGAAGTCATTATGCCGAGCTATACGTTTGTCTCCACGGCCAATGCTTTCGTGCTGCGCGGCGCGAAAATTGTCTTTGTTGATATCCGGCCGGATACCATGAACATTGACGAAACGCTGATTGAAGCGGCGATCACCGACAAGACCCGCGCTATCGTTCCGGTGCATTACGCGGGCGTAGCCTGTGAAATGGATACCATCATGGCGCTGGCGACCAAACATAACCTGTTTGTCGTGGAAGATGCGGCCCAGGGCGTCATGTCGACTTACAAAGGTCGTGCGCTGGGGACGATTGGTCACATCGGTTGCTTTAGCTTCCATGAGACCAAAAACTATACCGCAGGCGGTGAAGGTGGTGCGACGCTGATTAATGATAAAAAATTAGTCGAACGTGCAGAGATCATCCGTGAAAAAGGAACTAACCGCAGCCAGTTTTTCCGCGGTCAGGTGGATAAGTATACCTGGCGTGATATTGGCTCCAGCTATCTGATGTCCGATCTGCAGGCTGCCTATCTGTGGGCACAACTGGAAGCGGCTGACCGTATTAACCAGCAGCGTCTGGCGCTGTGGCAGAACTACTATGATGCTCTCGAACCGCTGGCGCGTGCCGGACGCATTGATCTGCCTTCTGTCCCGGAAAACTGCGTGCAGAATGCCCATATGTTTTATATCAAGCTGCGCGATATCGACGATCGCACGGCGTTGATTAACTTCTTGAAAGAAGCTGAAATTATGGCGGTGTTCCACTATATCCCGCTACATGATTGTCCGGCTGGCGATAAATTCGGCGTATTTGCCGGTGTTGATCGTTTCACCACTAAAGAGAGCGAGCGTCTGCTGCGCTTGCCGCTGTTTTACAACCTGTCGCCAGTAAACCAGCGAACGGTCATTTCGACCTTACTCAACTACTTCGCCTGATATGTCGCTTGCTAAAGCGTCCTTATGGACGGCAGCCAGTACGCTGGTAAAAATTGGTGCAGGTTTGCTGGTCGTGAAGCTGCTGGCGGTGTCGTTTGGCCCGGCAGGCGTGGGGCAGGCGGGTAACTTCCGCCAGATGGTCACCGTGCTTGGTGTCCTGGCTGGGGCCGGCATTTTCAACGGCGTCACGAAATATGTTGCGCAGCACCATGACGATCCGACCCGGCTCCGTAAGGTAGTCGGTACATCTTCCGCGATGGTGCTGGGATTCTCTACGCTGATGGCGGTGATTTTTCTGCTGGCGGCCGCGCCAATCAGTCAGGGATTGTTTGGCCATACTCATTATCAGGGGCTGGTAAGACTGGTTGCGCTGGTGCAAATGGGTATTGCCTGGGCGAACCTGCTGCTGGCGTTGATGAAGGGCTTTCGCGATGCGGCGGGTAACGCGCTGTCGTTGATTGTGGGTAGCCTGGTAGGCGTGGTGGCTTATTATGGCTGTTATCGCCTGGGAGGGTATGAAGGCGCTTTGCTGGGTCTGGCGTTAGTGCCCGCGTTGGTCGTTATCCCCGCCGCTATTATGCTGATTAAGCGTGGGGCAATTCCCCTGCATTACCTGAAACCCTCGTGGGATAACGGCCTGGCTGGACAGCTAAGCAAGTTTACCCTGATGGCGCTGATTACCTCCGTAACGCTGCCTGTGGCATACGTGATGATGCGAAACCTGCTGGCGGCGCAGTACAGTTGGGATGATGTGGGGATTTGGCAGGGAGTAAGCAGTATCTCTGATGCTTATCTGCAATTCATTACCGCCTCATTCAGCGTTTACTTGCTTCCGACGTTGTCTCGACTGACCGAAAAGCGCGACATTACGCGCGAGGTGGTTAAGTCGCTGAAGTTCGTGTTACCGGCGGTTGCCGCAGCGAGCTTTACTGTTTGGTTGCTGCGTGATTTTGCGATCTGGCTGCTTTTCTCCGCAAAATTCACCGCCATGCGCGATCTGTTTGCCTGGCAACTGGTCGGCGATGTACTGAAAGTTGGGGCGTATGTCTTTGGGTATCTGGTGATCGCGAAAGCATCGCTGCGGTTTTATATTTTGGCTGAAATTAGCCAGTTCATGTTATTGACGGTGTTTGCTCACTGGCTGATCCCTGCACACGGTGCGCTGGGAGCGGCACAGGCTTATATGGCAACGTACATCGTCTATTTTTCTCTTTGTTGTGGCGTGTTTTTACTCTGGCGTAGGCGGGCATGACTGTACTGATTCACGTTCTGGGATCGGATATCCCTCACCATAACCAAACCGTGTTGCGGTTTTTCAACGACTCGCTGGCCGCGACGAGCGAGCATGCGCGCACGTTTATGGTTGCCGGTCAGGATGCGGGACTCAGTGAGAGCTGCCCGGCGTTATCGCTAAGCTTCTACAGCGGGAAAAAGGCGCTTGCTGACGCTGTGATCGCGAAAGCAAAAGCGGATCGCCAACAGCGTTTCTTCTTCCACGGTCAGTTCAACACCAGCCTGTGGCTGGCGCTGCTGAGTGGCGGGATTAAACCGGCGCAGTTTTACTGGCATATCTGGGGCGCTGATTTATACGAAGTCTCCAGTGGACTGAAATTCCGCCTGTTTTACCCGATTCGCCGCATGGTGCAGAATCGTGTGGGCTGCGTGTTTGCCACACGGGGCGATTTACGTTATTTCGCCGAGCAACATCCCCGTGTGCGGGGTGAGTTGCTCTATTTCCCAACGCGAATGGATCCTTCACTCAATAACATGAGCAATGATTGCCAGCGCAGCGGCAAGATGACGGTGCTGGTTGGCAACTCTGGCGATCGCAGCAATGAGCATGTTGCCGCGCTTCGCGCCGTCCATCAGCAGTTTGGTGACACGGTGAATGTGATTGTGCCGATGGGTTATCCCGCCAATAATGCGGCCTATATCGACGAGGTTCGCCAGGCTGGCCTGGCGTTATTTAGCGCAGATAATCTGCAAATTTTGAGTGAAAAGCTGGAATTTGATGCCTATCTAACATTATTGCGGCAGTGTGATTTGGGTTACTTTATTTTTGCCCGTCAACAGGGAATCGGTACCCTGTGTTTGCTGATCCAGGCGGGTATCCCATGCGTGCTCAACCGTGAAAATCCCTTCTGGCAGGATATGGTGGAACAAAATCTTCCGGTGTTATTTACCACTGATGATCTCAATGAAGGCGTCGTACGTGAAGCGCAGCGCCAGTTGGCATCGGTAGATAAAAATACTATTACCTTCTTTAGCCCGAATTATCTGCAGCCGTGGCACAACGCGCTGCGCATTGCTTCAGGAGAAACCGTATGAGCCTGATGCAATTCAGCGGTCTTCTGGTGGTCTGGCTGCTCTCCACCTTGTTTATCGCCACGCTGACCTGGTTTGAGTTCCGCCGCGTGCGTTTTAACTTCAATGTTTTCTTCTCATTGTTGTTCTTGCTGACGTTCTTCTTCGGATTCCCGTTAACCAGCATCCTGGTGTTCCGCTTTGATGTGGCAGTGGCTCCGCCCGAGATCCTTCTACAGGCCTTGCTGTCAGCCGCCTGTTTCTATGCCGTCTACTACGTGACGTATAAAACGCGCTTGCGCAAACGAGTAGATGATAAGCCGCGCAGGCCGCTGTTTACCATCAATCGCGTTGAAGCCCATTTGACCTGGGTTATCCTGATGGCGATTGCGTTGGTGAGCGTGGGCATCTTCTTTATGCACAACGGATTCCTGCTGTTCAGACTGCAATCCTATAGCCAGATTTTTTCCAGTGAAGTCTCTGGCGTCGCTCTGAAGCGTTTCTTCTACTTCTTCATTCCGGCAATGCTGGTGGTTTATTTCCTGCGTCAGGACAGCAAAGCGTGGGTGTTCTTCCTCGTGAGTACCGTCGCGTTTGGTTTGCTGACCTATATGATTGTGGGTGGGACGCGCGCCAATATCATTATCGCGTTTGCCATCTTCTTGTTTATCGGCATTATTCGCGGCTGGATTTCGCTGTGGATGTTGGCCGCTGCAGGCGTGTTGGGCATTGTCGGGATGTTCTGGCTGGCGTTGAAGCGCTACGGAATGAGCGTTAGCGGCGATGAGGCGTTCTATACGTTCCTGTACCTTACGCGCGACACCTTCTCACCGTGGGAGAACCTGGCGCTATTGCTGCAGAATTACCACAATATTGAGTTCCAGGGGCTGGCGCCGATCGTCCGTGACTTCTACGTCTTTATTCCCTCCTGGCTGTGGCCTGGGCGGCCGAGTATTGTACTCAACTCAGCGAACTACTTTACCTGGGAAGTGTTGAACAACCACTCAGGACTGGCGATTTCGCCGACGTTAATTGGTTCACTGGTGGTGATGGGCGGGGCGCTGTTTATACCATTAGGCGCGATTGTTGTTGGGCTCATCATCAAGTGGTTCGACTGGCTGTATGAGCTTGGCAATCGCGAAACCAATCGCTATAAGGCGGCGATTTTGCACAGTTTCTGTTTTGGCGCCATTTTCAATATGATCGTTTTGGCACGTGAAGGGCTGGATTCGTTTGTCTCACGAGTGGTCTTTTTCCTCGTGATTTTCGGCGTTTGCCTACTGGTGGCAAAATTGTTGTTCTGGCTGTTTGATAGCGCGGGACTCATTCATAAACGAATCAAATCGCTGCCCCGGACACAGATTGAAGGATCGTCATGACAGATAACACAACTGCGCCGCTGTATTCGCTGCGCGGATTACAACTGATTGGCTGGCGCGATATGCAACATGCGCTGAATTACCTGTTTGCCGAAGGACACCTCAGGTCAGGAACGCTGGTGGCTATCAACGCTGAGAAGATGCTGACTGCAGAAGATAACCCTGAGGTGAGGGAGCTGATCAACGCCGCGGAGTTCAAGTATGCGGATGGGATTAGCGTGGTGCGTTCGGTGCGCAAAAAATTCCCACAGGCGCAGGTTTCACGCGTGGCCGGAGCTGACCTTTGGGAAGCGCTGATGGCGCGAGCTGGGCAAAACGGAACGCCAGTTTTCCTGGTTGGCGGCAAGCCTGAAGTTCTGGCACAAACAGAAGCAAAACTACGTGCGCAGTGGCGCGTGAACATTGTGGGTAGTCAGGACGGTTATTTTACCCCAGAGCAGCGTCAGGCGTTGTTTGAGCGTATTCACGCCAGCGGTGCGCAAATTGTGACGGTGGCGATGGGCTCGCCAAAACAAGAGATCTTTATGCGTGATTGCCGCAAGACTCACCCTGACGCGCTGTATATGGGCGTAGGGGGCACCTACGACGTCTTTACCGGTCACGTTAAGCGTGCGCCTAAAATCTGGCAAAATCTGGGGCTGGAGTGGCTGTATCGCTTATTGTCGCAGCCGAGCCGTATTACTCGACAACTTCGCTTATTACGCTATCTCCGCTGGCACTATACCGGCAACCTCTGACGCTCTCTCTCCTCTGATAAGTAGCGTGATCTGCTAATTACGCTACTTATTCACAACATAATCGCTGCTTTCTCGCACAATCTATTCATTTTTTGAATGCTTTAATTGCCATTTAAGCGATTTTAGGAAACCATTCGCAACAATCATTGCAGTGCCGTGGTGTTTTTGGCGCCAACCGTAAAGCGGTCGGTGCCGCATGGCCTGTTATGGCATAACAAGATGTACCCATAACGAGAACCGGTAATACCGGACAGCATGCAAACACAACAAGAGGATTTATGGCTGAGAACAAACCTGAGCTACAGCGTGGGCTGGAGGCTCGTCACATCGAATTAATTGCCCTTGGGGGCACTATTGGCGTTGGGCTATTTATGGGGGCCGCCAGTACCCTTAAATGGGCGGGACCTTCGGTTCTGCTGGCGTATATCGTCGCCGGGCTGTTCGTCTTTTTCATCATGCGTTCTATGGGGGAGATGTTATTCCTCGAGCCGGTTGCCGGTTCATTCGCTGTTTACGCTCACCGTTATATGAGCCCCTTCTTTGGCTACCTCACCGCCTGGTCATACTGGTTTATGTGGATGGCGGTGGGGATCTCAGAGATTACCGCCATTGGGGTGTACGTACAGTTCTGGTTCCCGGAAATGGCGCAATGGATACCCGCACTGATCGCGGTCGGACTGGTTGCGTTGGCAAACCTCGCTGCGGTTCGCCTGTATGGTGAAATTGAGTTCTGGTTTGCCATGATTAAAGTGACCACCATCATTGTGATGATCGTCATTGGGGTTGGGGTGATTTTCTTCGGCTTTGGCAATGGCGGCCAGGCGATTGGTTTTGGCAACCTGACCGAGCACGGCGGGTTCTTTGCTGGCGGCTGGAAGGGCTTCTTGACAGCATTGTGTATTGTTGTGGCGTCTTACCAGGGTGTGGAGCTGATCGGAATCACTGCAGGGGAAGCGAAGAATCCACAGGTCACGCTGCGTAGCGCGGTGGGTAAAGTGCTGTGGCGCATTCTGATTTTCTACGTCGGTGCGATTTTTGTCATCGTTACTATTTTCCCGTGGAATGAGATTGGCAGCAACGGCAGCCCGTTTGTGCTCACCTTTGCCAAGATTGGTATTACTGCTGCGGCAGGGATTATTAACTTTGTGGTACTGACGGCGGCGCTGTCTGGCTGTAACAGCGGCATGTACAGCTGTGGGCGTATGCTCTACGCGCTGGCAAAGAATCGCCAGCTTCCTGCCGTTGTTGGAAAAGTATCACGCCATGGCGTGCCGGTTGCCGGAGTAGCTATTTCTATCGCGATCCTGCTGATTGGCTCGTGCCTGAACTACATCATTCCTAACCCGCAGCGCGTGTTTGTTTATGTCTATAGCGCCAGCGTGTTGCCGGGTATGGTGCCGTGGTTTGTGATCCTGATAAGCCAGCTACGTTTCCGTCAGGCGCATAAAGCGGCGATTGCCAGTCATCCATTCCGCTCTATTCTGTTCCCGTGGGCGAATTATTTGACGATGGCGTTCCTGATTTGCGTATTAATTGGCATGTACTTTAATGAAGATACCCGAATGTCGCTTTTTGTTGGCATGGGTTTCTTACTGGCCGTGACGCTCATTTATAAGGTTTTTGGTCTGAATCGTCATGGCACAGCCCATAAATTGCGGGAATAAGCGACAAAACGCACAAACCATGACCAAACGATAATTTATTTTAAAAAAGCACTAGACAGAAGACCGAGACCTCCGTAATATCCAGCCCCGCAACGGCGCTAAGCGCCCGTAGCTCAGCTGGATAGAGCGCTGCCCTCCGGAGGCAGAGGTCTCAGGTTCGAATCCTGTCGGGCGCACCATTTAGTAGGGTGCCAGAGCTGCGGTGGTTTTAATACCGCGTAAAAGATTTGCAGTGGTGGCTATAGCTCAGTTGGTAGAGCCCTGGATTGTGATTCCAGTTGTCGTGGGTTCGAATCCCATTAGCCACCCCATTAATTTAAAGTTGTGAAATGCGAAGGTGGCGGAATTGGTAGACGCGCTAGCTTCAGGTGTTAGTGTCCTTAGGATGTGGGGGTTCGAGTCCCCCCCCTCGCACCACGACTTAAAGAATTGAACTAAAAATTCAAAAAGCAGTAAAACGGCGAGTAGCGCAGCTTGGTAGCGCAACTGGTTTGGGACCAGTGGGTCGGAGGTTCGAATCCTCTCTCGCCGACCAATTTTGAACCCCGCTTCGGCGGGGTTTTTTGTTTTCAGATTTTCCCTTCTTAGCCTGCGCATCTGCGAATTTCCTGAAGTCTTAAAAAGTCCGAATACTTGGTTTTTGCAGTGCAATCGTGGCATGCGTTGTGCAATAATATGCGGGTAGATGCTCATTCCATCTCTTATGTTCGCCATCTGGCCTCATAAACTCAGGAATGATGCAGAGCCGTTTACGGTGCTTATCGTCCACAGACAGATGTCGCTCAGGCCTCATCAAACACCATGGACATAACGTTGAGTGAAGCACCCATTTATGTTGTCATACAGACCTGTTTAACGCCTGCTCCTTACCGAGCGGGCGTTTTTTTATGCATAAACAAAATCCTTCAAGTGACTTCTCGAAGGATTTTGTTTATGCGATTGAAAAATATGTAGGCCCGGTAAGCGAGGCGCCACCGGGCAAGAGGGAATTACTGCGGGGGATTGTTGTTCTGCAGCGTCAACATCAGGCCATCACGGCGCATGGTGGCGGCTTCTTCCGGCTGGTGCAATCTGTCCAGCGCGTCAGCAAGCCAGGCGTAGTCATAGGCATCCGGGCGCTGTTTGAGAGCGGCACGGAAGGCGAGCGTAGCTTCCTGCCATTCCCCATGCTTCATTAACGACTGACCCAGCGTACTCCACAGCAACGGGCGATCGCCCACGGCTTTAATCTGCTGGCGCAGCACTTTTTCTATCTGTTCCGGATTATTGGTTTTCAGACGCGGGATCGGCAGCACCAGGCGGTCATCGTACTGACGTTTCAAACCATCAATGATGACCTGCTGCGCCGTATCGTGATCGTCACACTCAATCAGATGTTCAGCCATCGCCACCTGCAGGGCAACCTGATGACGGGTTTTACGGCTCTGGTTTTTCCACCATGTACGCAGCCCCTCGCTGCCCTGATCGGCGCGGACTTGATCCATCAAGCCAACCCATGCCTGTTGTTCCAGCATGGCGCGGTGCTCATCATCACCCACATGCGCTTTTGCCATGGATGGGATGATATCCAGCAAGGAACTCCATGCGCCGGTGCGAATGTAGGCCTGCTCAGCCAGACGCAGCACTTCCGGATGACGTGGCGTCACTTCCAGCAGTTTGTCTACGCTGTGGCGTGCGGCGTGATTTTCATTACGCGCCAGTTGCAGGCGAACGCGAGCGATTTCTACCGGGATCGTATCATTTCCGGCCAGTTCGGCAGCACGCTCAAGGTGTTGGTTGGCGCGCGCTTCGTCACCGCGCTGCTGAGCCGCTTCCGCCGCCAGCAGGTAATTCACTACCGGCTGTTCTGCATGATCGGCATTTTTCGACATCAGCTTCTCAACCTGCTGATAGTCACCTTCTGCCAGTTTGAGTAGGGCCTGTTCGGTCTGCTTACGGGCGCGACGGCGCTTACGACCCACAAACCACCCACGGGTATGTGCGCCGGTGCGGAAAATTCGGCGCAACAGCCATTCAATCGCAAACAGGACGACCATGGCGACGATCAGGATGATCACCAGGCCCGTCACGCTGGTTTCGATATTGTAGTTATCCGTCTGGATCAGCACGTAACCCTGATGACCGGCTATCATCGGACCGACGACGATCCCGGCGATCAACAGCACAAAGAGCAACAATACTTTTAGCATCATTATTCTCCTTGCGGCGCGGTTGCCGGAGCGTCTGTCGAAGGCGCTGGCGCAGGCGCTGCTGCTACCGGTGCTGTGGCAGGCTGCGCCAGTAAATTACGTACGCGGGTCTGCATTAACTTGTCGAGAATAGCCTGGCTCTGCAGCGTTTCCGGAACATCCATACTGATGCTTTGCTGGCTCAGTTGGTCTACTTCTTCAAGGAACGCTTTGGTCGCTGCATCGTCGGTGTCGTAGTAAGCACGCACCCATGTGGAGACATTTTCCAGCGCCTGGCGGTATGTCTCTTCCTGATGACGCGGCACGGCCTGTGCGGCCACTAACAGACGAGAACGGATGTTCTCACGTAAGTAAACGTCCTGGTTCGGTGCCAGCAGCGGGACGGCGGTTTCATCACGACGACGAATAGTGATGAAGCTGTCCATAAAGTTCTGCCAGCTTTTTTGCAGATTGACGCGCCATTCGCTAATCGAGCTGGAAAGCTCGCTGCTGTCGGAGTCCATTGGTGAATCGTCGGTGTCGTTGTCGGCCAGACGCAGGTTATCAATCTGATTAGAGAGCTGATTCACTTTCAGGATAATGCCGTCATAGTCGACCTGAGTCACCGCGGAGAGGCTCGCGATGTCGTCAGTAATAGCACGTCGCGCGGTAATTAAGCTCGGGTCGTTCATATCTGCCAGACTGGCGTCGGCGCTTTTCAACAGCGCCGCGGCGGTGGTGACGTCCTGATCGCTCCATAATTTACGACCGGCCAGTTTCACCAGAAAATCAGCCTGCGCCAGCAGCCATGTGCCCGCATCGCTGCCGGAGATGGTGGCGACTTTTTGCTGGACCTCATCAAGCTGTTTGACCAGCGCGGCCTGCTGGCGAGTGGCTTCATCCAGCTGTGTTGCCTGCTGTTTAATAATGCCTTCCAGCTCAGCTTTTTGGCTTTCCTGCGCTTTTTGCAGCGCCGTCAGCTGGTTCGCCAGCGCATCGCTGGTTGCCGTTTGTGTTGTTGCCTGTTGTTTCCCCCAGCCGTACAGCCCAACGCCTGCAGCCAGCGCAATAGCAATCGCCACAGCGCTCAGAATCAGCGCCGTGCTGTTCTTACTCTTTTTTTCAGTATTAACTGGCTGTGACGTGGTTTCCACGGCCTCCCTGGTCTCTTCAACCACGGCGGAGGATTTTTCTTGTTCCGTCATTATGGCATCCCATTATGAGAGTTATTGTAATGCGCGTAGTAGCGCATCGTTGTCGGCGTTATCAGCGACCTTAATATCTTGCCAGCCCAATTCCCGGGCGAGGTGCGCCAGACGCTCACTGACGACCAACAGCCGACAGCGTAGTAACCAGTGCTCACGATACCACTGCGGAATGAGCGACCAGAGCTGTTGTAGCATCTCTCCGCTGGTGACAACCACCGTGGTTACGCCACGGGATTGCCAGCGCATCGCTTCTTCCGCACCATCGTAATGTTTTGCACTGCGTTGATAACATTCACAAAAATCGACATCGGCTCCGCGTGCCGTTAGGGTTTCACCTATCAGCTCCCGGCCACCGTTGCCGCGTAATATAAGCGCGCGTTTTCCCGCAATATTTTGTAATTCAGGTAATTGTAGCAAGACTTCGCTAATTTCCCGATCCAGAGGGTAGTGA
This sequence comes from Citrobacter portucalensis, assembly GCF_002042885.1. GTDB lineage: Bacteria > Pseudomonadota > Gammaproteobacteria > Enterobacterales > Enterobacteriaceae > Citrobacter > Citrobacter portucalensis. The sequence goes on along the minus strand of NZ_MVFY01000017.1, from coordinate 46,942 downwards.
ATATTGAAGCCGCTAACAGTATGCAGCGCCAGCGCCGTTGTACGGCCAATGGCAAAATAACGTGGAAGGGATGGCCAGCTTTTCTCTTGCTGGCGAAGTTCGGCATCTGCAAAGGTAACGGCGTGCTGCGAGAGGGCGAAGACCAGATCGTTCTCCGTCAGCGCCGACAGTCGGGAAGCAACCGTTGCCAGTTCCCGACCAGGTGAAAACTCGATGAGCGGAAAACTCCAGGCCACCTGCCCCAGTGTGCGCAGTCGGCTCACTAACTCTTCCCCTGCGGGAGACGGGCGGGTGACCAGAATACTCATGCGGGGGCTTCTCCGTTATAAACTTCCGCCAGAATGGCGCGCGCACCGTTCTCCAGCAGTTCTTCTGCCAGAGAGATACCCATCTGTTCGGCATCCTGTGTGGCGCCGCGACGTTCTCCGCATACCATCTGTGAACCGTCAGGCGCGCCGACCAACGCACGTAGCCAAATCTCACCGTCGATGATTTCGGCATAGCTACCAATAGGTACCTGACATCCCCCTTCCAGGCGGGTGTTCATGGCGCGTTCTGCTTTGACGCGTAGCGCGGTCTCTTCATGGTTGAGAGGCGCTAACAGTGCCTGAGTGCGCATATCATCCAGTCGACATTCTATGCCTACTGCGCCTTGCCCGACAGCGGGCAGGGAGACTTCCGGCGGCAGAGCGGTGCGGACTCGCGACTCAAGACCTAAACGTTTTAATCCGGCGACCGCCAGAATAATGGCGTCATAATCGCCGTTATCCAGTTTGCTGAGGCGCGTGCCTACGTTGCCGCGCAGCGAACGGATGACGAGATCCGGGCGACGCTTCGCCAACTGGCACTGGCGGCGCAAACTGGATGTCCCGACGATGCTGCCTGCGGGGAGTTCATCCAGAGAGTTGTACTTATTTGAGACGAAAGCATCACGCGGATCCTCTCGCTCACAAATGGTGACCAGTCCAAGACCGTCAGGGAATTCAACCGGCACATCCTTCATGGAATGCACAGCGATATCGGCGCGTTTTTCCAGCAGCGCGACTTCCAGCTCTTTAACAAACAACCCTTTCCCCCCGACCTTCGCCAGCGGGGTATCAAGGATCACATCGCCACGGGTTACCATAGGAACCAGTTCCACGATCAGACCGGGGTGGTTTGCCATTAAGGCGTCTTTGACATAATGTGCCTGCCAGAGCGCAAGGGGGCTTTGGCGTGTGGCAATTCTCAAAACATTGTCTAACATGCTTGTTACCGTCATTATCAATCATTGACCATCCTAACATCCTTATCAAAGGGATGTCAGCGTTACGCTCAAACGTAAGTGAGAGGAAAAGGCGCTGCATCATCACTGGCAGTGAATAATGACGAGAAACCTCCCGACCGTATGAAGGAATTTACACGTAACGAACGGTGCTACACTTGTATGTAGCGCATCTTTCTTTACGGTCAATGAGCAAGGTGTTAAATTGATCACGTTTTAGACCATTTTTTCGGCTGTACAGCATAAAAAAATATGGGCGAAAAACAGGTAACGGTTATTTTTGACATACGGTTTATCCGAATTGATGGCGATTATTGTGAGCGCTTGCGCCGCGGCAATCGACAACATGACGGATAGCAACATCAGGCGATACGTCTTGTACCTCTATATTGAGACTCTGAAACAGAGACTGGATGCCATAAATCAACTGCGTGTGGATCGCGCGCTTGCTGCCATGGGACCTGCCTTCCAGCAGGTATACAGTCTGCTGCCGACATTATTGCACTACCACCATCCGCTGATGCCGGGTTACCTCGATGGTAACGTTCCCAAAGGCATATGCTTTTACACGCCTGATGAAACCCAACGCCACTACCTGAACGAACTGGAACTGTACCGCGGTATGTCGCCGCAGGATCCTCCCAAGGGCGAACTGCCGATCACCGGCGTTTACTCAATGGGCAGCACCTCTTCGGTAGGGCAAAGCTGTTCCTCTGACCTTGATATCTGGGTCTGCCATCAATCCTGGCTGGATAGCGAAGAGCGCCAGCTGCTGCAGCGTAAATGCAGCCTGCTGGAAAGCTGGGCCGCCTCGCTGGGCGTGGAGGTCAGTTTCTTCCTGATTGATGAAAACCGTTTCCGTCACAATGAAAGCGGCAGTCTGGGTGGTGAAGACTGTGGCTCGACGCAGCATATCCTGTTGCTTGATGAATTCTATCGCACCGCTGTGCGCCTCGCGGGTAAACGTATTCTGTGGAATATGGTGCCTGGCGACGAAGAAGAGCATTACGACGATTACGTCATGACGCTCTACGCGCAGGGGGTGCTAACGCCAAACGAATGGCTGGATCTCGGCGGACTCAGTTCGCTTTCCGCCGAAGAGTACTTTGGCGCCAGCCTCTGGCAGTTGTACAAGAGTATCGACTCCCCGTACAAAGCGGTGCTGAAAACGCTGCTGCTGGAAGCCTATTCCTGGGAATACCCAAATCCACGCCTGTTGGCGAAAGATATTAAACAGCGCCTGCACGATGGCGAGATCGTCTCTTTTGGTCTCGACCCTTACTGCATGATGCTGGAGCGCGTTACCGAGTACCTCACGGCGATCGAAGATCCGACGCGCCTGGATTTAGTGCGTCGATGTTTCTACTTAAAAGTGTGTGAGAAACTGAGCCGTGAGCGCGCCTGCGTGGGCTGGCGTCGTGAAGTATTAAGTCAGTTAGTGAAAGAGTGGGGCTGGGATGACGCCCGTCTGACCATGCTGGATAACCGCGCTAACTGGAAGATTGACCAGGTACGCGAAGCGCATAACGAACTGCTCGATGCGATGATGCAGAGCTATCGTAATCTGATCCGCTTTGCGCGGCGCAATAACCTCAGCGTCAGCGCCAGCCCGCAGGATATCGGCGTGCTGACCCGTAAGCTGTATGCCGCGTTTGAAGCGTTGCCGGGTAAAGTCACGCTGGTGAACCCACAGATATCTCCGGATCTCTCGGAACCGAATCTGACCTTTATCCATGTACCGCCGGGTCGTGCCAACCGTTCAGGTTGGTATCTCTACAACCGCGCACCGAACATGGACTCGATCATTAGCCATCAGCCGCTGGAATATAACCGCTATCTAAATAAGCTGGTGGCGTGGGCCTGGTTCAACGGCCTGCTGACCTCGCGTACGCATTTGTTTATTAAGGGCAACGGCATTGTTGATTTGCCGAAGCTGCAGGAAATGGTCGCCGACGTATCGCACCACTTCCCGCTGCGGCTGCCTGCACCAACGCCGAAAGCGCTCTATAGCCCATGCGAAATTCGCCATCTGGCGATTATCGTTAACCTCGAATATGACCCAACGGCAGCGTTTCGCAATCAGGTGGTGCATTTTGATTTCCGTAAGCTGGACGTCTTCAGCTTTGGCGAAGAGCAAAATTGCCTGGTAGGAAGCGTCGACCTGCTGTACCGCAACTCGTGGAATGAAGTGCGTACGCTGCACTTCAACGGCGAGCAGGCGATGATTGAAGCGTTAAAAACGATTCTGGGCAAAATGCACCAGGATGCCGCGCCGCCAGATAGCGTCGAGGTGTTCTGCTATAGCCAGCATCTGCGCGGTTTAATTCGCACCCGCGTCCAGCAACTGGTGTCTGAGTGCATCGAATTACGCCTCTCCAGCACCCGTCAGGAAACCGGACGTTTCAAAGCGCTGCGTGTTTCCGGCCAGACGTGGGGATTGTTCTTCGAGCGCCTGAACGTTTCGGTACAGAAGCTGGAAAACGCAATTGAATTCTATGGCGCGATTTCACATAACAAACTGCACGGGCTTTCCGTCCAGGTTGAGACCAACCATGTGAAACTTCCGTCGGTGGTCGACGGTTTTGCCAGCGAAGGGATTATTCAGTTCTTTTTCGAAGAAACGGGTGATGAGCAGGGCTTTAATATCTACATTCTGGACGAAAGCAATCGGGCTGAGGTGTATCACCACTGCGAAGGTAGCAAAGAGGAGTTAGTACGCGACGTCAGCCGTTTCTACTCATCGTCGCACGATCGTTTTACCTACGGCTCCAGCTTCATCAACTTTAACCTGCCGCAGTTCTATCAGATTGTGAAAACCGACGGGCGCGCGCAGGTGATTCCGTTCCGCACCCAGCCGATTAGCGCCGTTCCGCCAGCCAGTCAGGACAACGACACGCCGCTGTTACAGCAGTATTTCTCGTGAGTTAACTTGCCCGGTGGCGCGACGCTTACCGGGCTAAAGTAGGCCGGATAAGCAAAGCGCATCCGGCACTAAAGCTTAGCGGAAGCTCACCTCTTCACCCGCCTGCTGCGTTGCCGCTTGTTCCAACAGATCCCAGAACGTTTCGCCGCTTCGGTCGCAGATCCATTCGTCGCCTTTCAGGTCAAAGTGGTAGCCGCCCTGTTTGGTCGCCAGCCACACCTGGTGGAGCGGCTCCTGACGGTTAATGATAATTTTGCTGCCGTTTTCGAAGCTGATGGTCAGCACGCCGCCGTTGATCTCACAATCGATATCGCTGTCGCCATCCCAGTCATCCAGACGTTCTTCAATGGTCATCCAAAGGGTGTCAGCAAGGCGATGAAATTCACTGTCGTTCATTTTCTTATCCTATTTTTCGTGATGCCCGCAGTATAACGTGGAATAAATCGCGATGCAGTTTTTAGCCAAACTCTTGCTTTTACGCCTTCTCCTGCGATGATAGAAAACAGAAAGCATGAACTTTACAGGCAATCCATAATGAAAAACGTGTTAAAGCCACTCGCTGTCATTTTTACTCTGTTCAGCCTGACGGGCTGTGGGTTAAAAGGCCCGCTCTATTTCCCGCCAGCTGATAAAACCGCGCCGCCTCCGACCAAGAGCGTTCAGCCGCAATCGCAATCCACCACGCCAGAGAAAAACGATCGTGGGATTAGTGATGGGCCTTCTCAGGTGAATTACTAACGGCAGGAATAGATTTTACATTTCTGTACCCGCGTGAACGGAGTGAATGATGCAATTCTCTAAAATGCATGGCCTTGGCAACGATTTTATGGTCGTCGACGCGGTAACGCAGAATGTCTTTTTCTCACCAGAGCTGATCCGCCGCCTGGCCGACAGACATCTCGGCGTTGGATTTGATCAACTGCTGGTGGTTGAGCCTCCGTATGATCCGGAGCTGGATTTCCACTACCGTATTTTTAATGCCGACGGCAGTGAAGTGTCACAGTGTGGCAATGGTGCCCGCTGTTTTGCCCGTTTTGTTCGCCTGAAAGGGCTGACCAATAAACGTGATATTCGCGTCAGTACCGCGAATGGTCGTATGGTATTAACCGTAACCGACGACGAGCTGGTGCGGGTGAATATGGGCGAACCCAATTTTGAACCCTCGCAGGTTCCTTTTCGCGCTAACAAAGCAGAGAAGACCTATATTATGCGCGCGGCCGAACAGACAGTATTGTGCGGCGTGGTTTCAATGGGGAACCCGCACTGCGTGATTCAGGTTGATGATGTTGATACGGCCACGGTAGAAACACTGGGACCGGTTCTGGAAAGCCACGAACGCTTCCCTGAACGCGCCAATATCGGATTTATGCAGGTGGTAAAACGCGAGCATATCCGACTGCGCGTCTATGAGCGCGGCGCGGGTGAAACGCAGGCCTGCGGCAGCGGTGCGTGCGCTGCCGTTGCGGTCGGTATCCAGCAGGGTCTGCTGGCGGAAGAAGTGAGGGTGGAATTACCGGGCGGTCGACTTGATATCGCCTGGAAAGGTCCGGGTCATCCGTTGTATATGACTGGCCCGGCGGCACATGTCTACGACGGATTTATTCACTTATGAAGCAACCAGGGGAAGAACTACAGGAAACGCTCATGGAGCTGGACGACCGGGCGGTCGTCGATTACCTGCAACGTAATCCTGAGTTTTTTATCCGTAATGCCCAGGCCGTTGAAGCGATGCGAGTTCCGCACCCAGTGCGGGGCACGGTCTCTTTAGTGGAATGGAATATGGCGCGGGCACGTAATCATATTAACGTGCTGGAAGAGAACATGGCGTTGTTGATGGAACAAGCCAACGCCAATGAAAGCCTGTTCTATCGTCTGTTAAATCTGCAAGGGCGGCTGGTGTCGGCCAGCAGTCTTGACGACATGCTGATGCGATTTCATCGCTGGGCGCGTGAGTTAGGGCTGGCCGGAGCGACGGTTCGTCTGTTCCCGGATCGCTGGCGACTTGGCGCGCCATCAAAATTCACCCATCTGGCATTAAGCCGTCAGGCTTTTGAACCGCTGCGTATCCAGCGTCTGGGTCAGTCACAGCACTATCTTGGGCCGCTCAATGGTCCGGAATTGCTGGTCATGATGCCGGAGGCGAAAGCCATAGGCTCGGTGGCGATGTCGATGCTCGGGCAAGATGGCTCTTTGGGCGTGATGCTGTTTAGCAGCCGTGACGTTAATCATTACCAGCAGGGGCAAGGCACGCAATTGCTGCAGGAAATCTCGCTGATGTTGCCGGAACTGCTGGAGCGCTGGATTGAACGCGTATGACCGATTCACCCCTTTCTCAGGATGTGGCGCGCTTTTTGCGCTATCTGGGCGTTGAGCGTCAGCTTAGCCCGGTCACATTGCTTAATTATCAGCGTCAGCTTGATGCCATCATTGCGTTATCCGGAGAGACCGGTCTGCAAAGCTGGCAACAATGTGATGCTGCGATGGTACGTAGTTTTGCTGTTCGCAGCCGTCGTAAAGGACTGGGGCCGGCGAGTCTGGCACTGCGTCTCTCCGCGTTACGCAGTTTCTTCGATTGGCTGGTTAATCAGGGCGAGCTGAAAGCTAATCCGGCAAAAAGCGTTTCCGCGCCGAAAGCACCGCGTCATCTCCCTAAAAATATCGATGTCGACGATGTTAATCGTCTGCTGGATATCGATCTCAACGATCCCCTTGCTGTGCGCGATAGAGCAATGCTGGAAGTGATGTACGGCGCGGGTCTGCGTTTATCTGAGTTGGTTGGGCTGGATATTAAACATCTCGACCTCGACACCGGCGAAGTGTGGGTGATGGGTAAGGGCAGTAAAGAGCGTCGTCTGCCGATTGGCCGCAACGCGGTGGCTTGGATTGAGCACTGGCTGGATCTACGCGGGCTATTTGGCAGCGATGACGATGCGCTATTTCTGTCCAAACTGGGCAAACGTATCTCGGCGCGTAACGTGCAGAAACGATTTGCTGAATGGGGTATCAAGCAGGGGCTGAACAGCCACGTACATCCCCACAAATTGCGTCACTCCTTTGCGACGCATATGCTTGAGTCGAGCGGCGATCTGCGCGGAGTGCAGGAGTTATTGGGGCATGCCAATCTCTCCACGACCCAAATCTATACCCATCTTGATTTTCAACACCTGGCTTCAGTGTACGATGCGGCGCATCCGCGCGCCAAACGGGGGAAATAATGCGTTTTTACCGGCCTTTGGGGCGCATTTCTGCGCTCACCTTTGACCTTGATGACACCCTTTACGATAACCGTCCCGTTATCAAACGCACCGAGCAGGAAGCGCTCGCGTTTGTACAGAATTACCACCCGGCGTTGAATTCGCTGCAAAATAGCGACCTACAGCGCTTACGTCAGGCCGTTCGCGACGCTGAGCCGGAAATCTACCACGATGTTACCCAATGGCGTCACCGTGCCGTAGAGCGCGCTATGCTGGAGGCGGGGTTGTCAGCGGCAGAAGCCAGAATGGGGGCGAATGCGGCGATGATGAATTTTGCCAAATGGCGTAGCCGCATTGAAGTCCCGCAGACGACGCATGACACGCTGAAGGCGCTGGCCCGCAAATGGCCGCTGGTGGCGATCACCAACGGTAACGCGCAGCCGGAACTGTTTGGCCTGGGTGATTACTTTGAGTTTGTGCTGCGTGCCGGTCCCGACGGGCGATCAAAACCGTTTAGCGACATGTACACGTTGGCGGCGGAAAAACTGAAAATGCCTGTGGGTGAGATTCTGCACGTGGGTGATGACCTGACGACGGACGTCGCGGGCGCCATCCGTTGTGGTATGCAGGCATGCTGGATCAAACCGGAAAATGCCGACCTGATGCAAACCGCAGACAGTCGTTTGCTTCCGCATATCGAAATTTCACAGTTGGCATCTCTAACCTCGCTGATATAATCACCAGCAGAACTCTGTATATATACCCAGCTTTTTGGCGGATGGCGCTACGCTTATCCGCCTTACCTACTTTTACGCGGCGGTGCCAATGGACGTTTCTTACCTGCTCGACAGCCTTAATGATAAACAGCGTGAAGCGGTGGCCGCGCCACGCAGCAACATGCTGGTTCTGGCAGGCGCGGGGAGTGGTAAAACGCGCGTGCTGGTGCACCGTATCGCCTGGTTACTGACGGTTGAGAACAACTCGCCGTACTCCATTATGGCGGTGACCTTTACCAACAAAGCGGCGGCGGAAATGCGCCACCGTATCGGCCAGATCATGGGAACCAGCCAGGGCGGTATGTGGGTAGGTACATTCCACGGTCTGGCCCACCGTCTGCTGCGCGCACACCATATGGATGCGAACCTGCCGCAGGATTTTCAGATCCTCGACAGTGAAGACCAACTGCGTTTGCTCAAGCGTCTGATCAAGGCGATGAACCTTGATGAGAAGCAGTGGCCGCCGCGTCAGGCGATGTGGTTCATCAACAGCCAGAAAGACGAAGGGCTGCGTCCGCATCATCTGCAAAGCTACGGCAACCCGGTTGAGCAAACCTGGCAGAAAGTGTATCAGGCTTACCAGGAAGCGTGTGACCGCGCGGGGCTGGTGGATTTCGCCGAGCTGCTGCTGCGCGCCCACGAGCTGTGGCTCAACAAACCGCATATCCTGCAGCACTACCGCGAACGTTTTACCAATATCCTGGTGGACGAATTTCAGGATACCAACAACATTCAGTACGCGTGGATCCGCCTGCTGGCGGGCGATACCGGCAAGGTAATGATCGTCGGCGATGACGATCAGTCAATCTACGGCTGGCGCGGAGCGCAGGTGGAGAACATCCAGCGCTTCCTCACGGATTTCCCCGGCGCAGAAACTATTCGCCTGGAGCAGAACTACCGCTCGACTAACAATATCCTCAGCGCGGCCAACGCCCTGATTGAAAACAACAACGGGCGTCTGGGTAAAAAGCTGTGGACCGACGGCGTCGACGGCGAACCGATCTCGCTGTACTGCGCGTTCAACGAACTCGATGAAGCGCGCTTTGTGGTCAATCGTATCAAGACCTGGCAGGACAACGGTGGTGCGCTGGAGCAATGCGCTATTCTTTATCGCAGCAACGCCCAGTCGCGCGTACTGGAAGAGGCGTTGTTACAGGCCAGCATGCCGTATCGGATTTATGGCGGGATGCGCTTCTTCGAACGCCAGGAAATCAAAGATGCACTTTCCTACCTGCGTCTGATCGCCAACCGCAATGACGACGCCGCATTTGAGCGCGTGGTGAATACGCCCACCCGCGGGATTGGCGATCGTACTTTGGATGTGGTGCGTCAGACCTCCCGTGACCGCCAGCTAACGTTGTGGCAGGCCTGTCGTGAGCTGTTGCAGGAAAAAGCCCTCGCGGGTCGCGCCGCCAGTGCCTTACAGCGCTTTATGGAGCTGATTGACGCACTGGCCCAGGAGACTGCCGATATGCCGCTGCACGTGCAGACTGACCGGGTGATTAAAGACTCCGGCCTGCGCATGATGTACGAGCAGGAAAAAGGTGAGAAAGGCCAGACGCGTATCGAAAACTTAGACGAACTGGTGACGGCAACGCGCCAGTTCAGCTACAACGAAGAAGACGAAGACTTAATGCCGCTGCAGGCGTTCCTGTCTCACGCTGCGCTGGAAGCGGGCGAAGGGCAGGCGGATACCTGGCAGGACGCGGTACAGTTGATGACGCTGCACTCGGCGAAAGGTCTGGAGTTCCCGCAGGTGTTTATCGTCGGGATGGAAGAAGGTATGTTCCCCAGCCAGATGTCGCTGGACGAAGGTGGTCGCCTCGAAGAAGAGCGCCGCCTGGCTTACGTAGGCGTGACCCGTGCAATGCAAAAGCTGACGCTGACCTACGCCGAAACGCGTCGTCTGTACGGCAAAGAGGTTTACCATCGTCCGTCGCGCTTTATCGGCGAACTGCCGGAAGCGTGCGTTGAAGAGGTTCGCCTGCGCGCCACTGTCAGCCGCCCGGTGAGCCATCAGCGGATGGGCACGCCAATGGCGGAAAATGATACCGGCTACAAGCTCGGCCAGCGCGTGCGCCACGCTAAATTTGGCGAGGGCACCATCGTCAACCTGGAAGGAAGCGGCGAACACAGTCGTTTGCAGGTCGCATTCCAGGGGCAGGGGATCAAATGGCTGGTTGCCGCCTACGCCAGACTGGAAACGGTATGATCGCCTGATGTCGCTGCGCTTATCAGGCCTACGCGGAACGTAATATTTTGATTTGTAGGCCGGATAAGGCGAAGGCGCCATCCGGCTATCTGTCGGTTAATATTCTGAAATCATAGATAAATAATTCCCCTCTGCTAACCTTTCTGTATAAGGGGAAATTATTACTTTTTCGCCATCCGTTGCGTGTTGACGTCAAAATTTTGCTGGCGTAACATGCGCGCACGATTACGCTAAGAGGACATTCGCCTTGGACACACCCAGTAGATACTGGCTCATTATCCTGTCATCCAGGATCAACTCCTAAGGCTATCCCTTTTTGCTGATAGCCTTCGCGGTTGTCAGCGACCTTCTGTTTTTTCCCGTCGCGCTGAGTCAGGCTGTTTAATGGTCTGAAACCCAATTTGTTTCTGTGTGCCCTCCGAACTGTCCGATAATTTTTTGCATTGGGAGTCCCGGTCATGCTGAGCGCATTTCAACTGGAAAACAATCGTTTAACTCGCCTTGAGGCAGACGAGATCGAGCACCTGGCCAGTTCGGTTTGGGTCGATTTAGTCGAGCCGGATGACGAAGAACGAAACCGTGTGCAAAAGGACTTGGGCCAGAATCTGGCTACGCGCCCTGAACTGGAAGACATCGAAGCATCCGCACGTTTTTTTGAAGACGAAGACGGTCTGCACATCCACTCCTTCTTCTTTTACGAAGACGCCGACGATCACGCGGGTAACTCAACCGTCGCATTTACCATTCGCGAAGGCCGCCTGTTTACTCTGCGCGAGCGCGAACTGCCGGCCTTCCGCCTGTACCGCATGCGTGCGCGTAACCAGGCTATGGTGGATGGCAACGCCTACGAGCTGTTGCTCGACCTGTTCGAAACCAAAATTGAACAGCTGGCGGATGAGATCGAAAACATCTACAGCGACCTGGAAAAACTCAGCCGTGTGATCATGGAAGGGCGTCAGGGCGATGAATATGATGAAGCGCTGTCGACGCTGGCGGAACTGGAAGATATCGGCTGGAAAGTACGTCTGTGTCTGATGGATACCCAGCGCGCGCTGAACTTCCTGGTGCGTAAAGCGCGTTTGCCGGGCAGTCAGCTGGAGCAGGCGCGTGAGATCCTGCGCGATATCGAGTCACTGCTGCCGCATAATGAATCGCTGTTCCAGAAGGTTAACTTCCTGATGCAGGCGGCGATGGGTTTTATCAACATCGAGCAGAACCGCATCATCAAGATCTTCTCGGTGGTTTCTGTGGTATTCCTGCCGCCGACGCTGGTGGCTTCCAGCTACGGGATGAACTTTGAGTTTATGCCGGAATTGCACTGGAGCTTCGGTTACCCGGGCGCGATTGTCTTTATGATGCTCGCGGGACTGGCGCCGTATCTGTACTTTAAGCGCAAGAACTGGCTGTAATAACTGTACTTATCCGGCCTACGGCGATGTGCTTTTGTAGGCCGGATAAGCGAAGCGCCATCCGACACTCCCCTAGCTCCGACGAACCCGTCGTTGCGTATAAATCGCATCCATCACGAAAATCGCCAGCGCCACCCAGATAAACGCAAACGTGACCATTTTATCCGTTCCCGGGACTTCACCGTAGAAGGTGACGGCCAACAGGAACATCAGCGTAGGCCCGATATACTGGAAGAATCCCAGCGTGGACAGACGCAGGCGGGTTGCCGCGCCGGTAAAGCACAGCAGTGGAATGGTGGTCACGACACCCGCGGCAATCAGCAGCAGGTTGAGCGACATGGGGTTTTGCCCCATATGGCTGGTTGAGCTGTCCGCAATGCCAAACAGATAGATGGCGGCGACAGGTAAAAGCCACAGGGTTTCGATCAGCATGCCGGTTTGTGCTTCGACGGCAATCTTCTTGCGCACCAGCCCATAGAATGCAAAGCTGAACGCCAGTCCCAGCGCGATTATTGGCAGCGATCCGAAGGTCCACAGCTGTACCAGCACGCCGCAGGCGGCTAACAGTACCGCCAGCCACTGCATGCGACGAAAGCGCTCACCGAGGAATAGCATTCCCAGCACAATATTCACCAGTGGGTTAATAAAATAGCCGAGGCTGGCTTCCAGCATATGGTGATTATTGACCGCCCAAATGAACAGCAGCCAGTTTCCGCCGATGAGCACTGCAGAGAGCGCCAGCAGGAAGATCTTCTTTGGCGTTTGTAGCAGCGTTTTGACGCCTGACCACTGGCGGCTGATGCTCATCAGTACCACCATAAAGAAAAATGACCAGATGACGCGGTGCGTCAGGATCTCATCCGCCGGGACATAGTAAATCAGCTTGAAGTAGGCGGGAGCGATACCCCAAATAAAATAAGCAGCAAGAGCGAGTAGCACGCCCTGCCGCGTTTGTTTAGCATCCATCGGGAAAACTCATTGCAGAAATGTAACAGCAGTTTACCTTTTTTTAGGCACTTACCCCACCATATAAGTGGCGGTTGCGCTGGCAATATAAAGCTGTTCTTCGTTATGCAATTCCACTCGCGCAACAGCGACTTTATTACCCGCCCGCAGCAGGCTACTGGTGGCGGTAAAGCGATTCCCTCTTCCGGGGCGCAGATAATCAACACGCAAATCGATTGTACCCATGCGTGACATCCGCTGACGCAGTTCGTCCTCGCTGATCGTTTCATGGCGGGTCAGCGTACTCCCAACGCATACCAGCCCGGCGGCGACGTCCAGCGCCGAGGCGATCACGCCGCCATGCAGAATGCTTTGCGCCCAGTTGCCGACCATCATCGGTTGGTTATTAAAGGCTAATTGAGCAAATTCTTTCTCATAGCGTTCAAGCTCCAGTCCCAGCGCCCGATTAAACGGCATATGATAGACAAACATTTCACCCACTAACTTCAGCGCTTCCTCAGCAGTAAGTACGGCAGACATACGATCCCTACACCTCAATGGTTAATGAAATGTTGATATTATGCTTATTATTTGTTGTTTTCTACTTTAGGACGGGATGACTAACGAGTAACTAGCTAAGTATGTAGAATACTTGCCAGATAATTATACAATTCATCAATATTTTGGTTCAGGAGAACATTACCGATGCGGGCGATTCTGGGATGGTTACTACCAGCAATTATGCTGCCGTTGACCGCGTATGCGCAGGAAGCGACAGTGAAAGAGATTCATGATGCACCGGCGGTTCGTGGCAGTATTATCGCCAATATGCTGCAGGAACATGACAACCCTTTCACGCTTTATCCTTATGATACCAACTATCTTATTTACACCAATACCAGCGACATGAACAAAGAGGCGATCAGCAGTTATAGCTGGTCCGAAAATGCGCGCAAAGATGAGGTTAAGTTTCAGCTAAGCCTGGCGTTTCCGCTCTGGCGCGGGATATTAGGCCCAAACTCGGTACTTGGTGGTTCCTATACCCAGAAGTCCTGGTGGCAGCTTTCGAACAGTGAAGAGTCTTCACCGTTTCGCGAAACCAACTACGAACCGCAATTGTTCCTCGGTTTCGCCACCGACTATCGCTTTGCCGGTTGGACGCTTCGTGATGTCGAAATGGGTTATAACCATGACTCCAACGGCCGTTCCGATCCCACGTCACGTAGCTGGAACCGTCTTTATACCCGTCTGATGGCTGAAAATGGTAACTGGCTGGTGGAAGTTAAGCCGTGGTACGTGATTGGTAGCACCGACGATAACCCTGATATCACTAAATACATGGGCTACTATCAGCTGAAAATGGGGTATCACCTGGGTGACGCTGTTATCAGCGTGAAAGGCCAGTACAACTGGAATACCGGCTACGGCGGTGCAGAGCTGGGGGCCAGTTATCCCATTACGAAGCATGTGCGTCTATACACTCAGGTCTACAGTGGTTACGGCGAATCGCTGATTGACTACAACTTCAATCAGACGCGTGTTGGTGTGGGCGTGATGCTCAACGATATCTTCTGATAAGTATTGAGAGTATTTTAATCATTGCAGTTTCTCTCTCAGGCGCTGAAAATAGCGCCTGTTTTTATTTCGGGCGAATGGGGTTAATGTGGCGCAGGCGGAAGTGTTGAATCTGGAAATGGGCGCTAAACAGGTTTTGCAGGAAACCTTTGGCTACCAACAGTTTCGCCCCGGTCAGGAAGAAATCATTGATACCGTGCTCTCTGGTCGCGACTGCCTGGTCGTTATGCCGACCGGCGGCGGTAAATCCCTGTGCTATCAAATTCCCGCATTATTGCTAAACGGACTCACCGTTGTTGTTTCCCCGCTGATTTCCCTGATGAAAGATCAGGTCGATCAACTGCTAGCCAACGGCGTGGCGGCGGCGTGCCTGAATTCTACTCAAAGTCGTGAACAACAGCTTGAGGTGATGGCGGGCTGTCGCAGCGGGCAGATTCGCTTACTGTATATTGCGCCCGAACGCCTGATGCTGGATAACTTCCTTGAGCATCTGGCGCACTGGAATCCGGTGCTGCTGGCGGTTGATGAAGCGCACTGTATTTCGCAGTGGGGGCATGATTTCCGCCCCGAGTACGCTGCGCTGGGCCAGCTGCGTCAGCGTTTCCCGAAGCTACCGTTTGTGGCGCTGACCGCGACCGCGGATGAGACAACCCGGCTGGACATTGTGCGTCTGCTGGGACTCAACGATCCGTTAATTCAGATCAGTAGCTTTGACCGCCCGAACATTCGCTACATGCTGATGGAGAAGTTTAAGCCGCTCGATCAGCTGATGCGCTACGTGCAAGAGCAGCGCGGTAAGTCTGGCATTATCTATTGTAACAGTCGCGCCAAAGTCGAAGACACCGCCGCGCGTCTGCAAAGCCGTGGCATCAGCGCCGGGGCTTATCATGCCGGGCTGGAAAATGCCGTACGCGCCGAGGTGCAGGAGAAATTCCAGCGTGATGACCTGCAAATCGTAGTGGCGACCGTGGCGTTCGGTATGGGGATCAACAAACCTAACGTACGCTTCGTGGTGCATTTCGATATTCCGCGTAACATCGAATCCTATTACCAGGAAACCGGCCGCGCCGGGCGTGATGGCCTGCCTGCGGAAGCGATGCTGTTTTACGATCCGGCTGATATGGCATGGCTACGCCGTTGCCTCGAAGAGAAACCCGCTGGGCAACTACTGGATATCGAGCGTCATAAGCTCAATGCGATGGGGGCGTTTGCCGAGGCACAAACCTGTCGTCGTCTGGTGCTGCTGAACTATTTTGGCGAAGGGCGCCAGGAGCCGTGTGGCAACTGCGATATCTGTCTCGACCCGCCAAAACAGTACGACGGACTTATGGATGCGCGCAAAGCGCTGTCGACGATTTACCGTGTTAACCAACGCTTCGGCATGGGGTACGTCGTGGAAGTTCTGCGCGGAGCGAATAACCAGCGTATTCGCGAACTGGCTCATGACAAACTGCCGGTCTATGGCATTGGTCGTGAGCAAAGCCACGAACACTGGGTGAGCGTTATTCGCCAGCTTATTCACCTGGGCCTGGTGACGCAGAATATTGCTCATCACTCCGCGTTACAGCTAACAGAAGCCGCGCGTCCGGTGTTGCGCGGTGACGTTGCGTTACAGCTTGCTGTACCGCGTATTGTGGCGCTGAAACCGCGTGCGATGCAGAAATCCTTCGGTGGTAACTACGACCGCAAACTGTTCGCCAAATTGCGTAAGCTGCGTAAAGCCATTGCCGACGAAGAGAACATTCCGCCGTACGTGGTGTTCAACGACGCCACGCTGATTGAAATGGCAGAGCAGATGCCGGTTTCACCGAGTGAAATGCTAAGCGTAAACGGTGTGGGGATGCGTAAACTGGAGCGTTTCGGTAAAGAGTTTATGGCGCTTATTCGCGCACACGTTGATGGTGACGACGAAGAGTAGTCAGCCGGGCAAAAAAGTGCCAGGATGGTGACTCACTGAACTATTCCCCCGCGAGTCATTTTTATGTTAACGCTATTTTTCACCGTTGCGTTGGTGCATATCGTTGCGCTGATGAGCCCCGGTCCCGATTTCTTTTTTGTTTCTCAAACTGCGGTTAGCCGTTCGCGCAAAGAAGCTATGATGGGCGTGCTGGGCATTACCTGCGGCGTCATGGTCTGGGCTGGCGTGGCACTGCTCGGCCTGCATCTGATTATCGAAAAAATGGCCTGGCTGCATACCATTATTATGGTCGGCGGGGGGCTGTATCTGTGCTGGATGGGTTATCAGATGCTGCGCGGCGCGTTTAAAAAACAGGATGTTGCAGCGCCCACTCCGCAGGTGGAGCTGGCGCAGAGCGGACGCAGCTTTTTGAAAGGTCTGCTGACCAACCTGGCGAACCCTAAAGCCATTATCTATTTTGGCTCCGTCTTCTCATTGTTCGTTGGCGACAACGTGGGAACGGGCGCGCGTTGGGGGATCTTTGCTCTGATTATCGTGGAAACGCTGGCGTGGTTTACCGTGGTCGCCAGCCTGTTTGCTCTGCCAAAAATGCGTCGTGGCTATCAGCGTCTGGCGAAGTGGATTGATGGTTTTGCCGGTGCGCTGTTCGCAGGCTTTGGTATCCATCTGATTATTTCGCGCTAAGTTTGTTGCCCGCCTGGGACTCCCAGGCGGTATGCGGCTTATTGCGCAAGCTTCTGTAGCTCATCCTTCGAAAGGCCGGTCATTTCCATAATTGCATCGGTATCAAGACCTCGCTTGAGCATCGCTTTTGCTACATCAGTAAGGGCAATGCGCCTCCCTTCTTCACGGCCTATCTGCTTTAGTTGATCCGCCATTGTCATCAGTTTGTCTCCATGCTGCGGCACCCGCTGTGCCAGCTTATACAATAATGTCTGAACATCTTGTGTATTCCCTGCTTGCACCATGTAGTTTACCAGCACGGTTATTTGTTGTCCGCTCATCTTCTCCAGCATAAACAGGCGGGTAAGTTTATCCAGCAGCTGCGCCATGTCGCGCTGGCGAATGTGTTTTTGTACTAATGTCAGCGCTGCCATACTGCGATGCTGCATGATCTCATCATCTGGAATAACCGTCACATCCACCAACGGAAATGGTGTGCTGTAAAGTTGAAGGGCGGTTCCAGAATCCTCAAAGTGATCCAGCCAGTTCATTGAGCCTTGCCATGGTAAAAGAGCACTGGAATAACCAGCGGCAGAGTGTCGTTTCCAGCCTCAAGATGACGCTGCATCGCTGCGATAGCGTAGCGCATCAGGCGAAATGACATGTGCTTATCCGGTGAGCTTTGATGCTCAATGAGCACATGTACATAGCCATGTCCGCTGGTGGTTTCCAGTGAGTAGAGAATATCGCTGAAATAGGGGCGCAGATCGTCCTCCACAAAACTGCCTGATTCCAGACGGAGCGTTTCCAGTTTGCATATTTTGATTAACGAGGGAGGAAGATGAAGTTCGATAAAGTCCCGCGCGGTTTCCACGCGGGAGAGGAAGGTTTTAAATACTGCGTCATGTGGTGTTGTTACTTCCGCCATCGTTAATCATCCGTGAGTGGTGAATATGGCAGCATTCTGGCATTAGCAATTAACGTCTAACAGTGCAGAATATAAGGCTTTTCTCCCTTTGTGGCGAAGTACGAAAAGCCATGTTCAGAGGCTCTTACAGATAGCATTTCTTTGCGAGTGCCGTTCCATTTGTTAGGCATGCCTTGCCGATGCCAGCAGGGCGCCTATCAGCATAAATAGCGAACCAAACACTTTGTTGAGCGCCTTCATTTGCTTTGGCCCTTTAATCCAGCCAGCAATGCGCGTGGCCAACGTCGCGTAACCGATCATCACAATGATATCGACCACGATGGTTGTGACGCCAAGCACCACGTACTGCATCAACTGCGGTTCCTGCGGCAGGATGAACTGCGGGAACAGAGCGGCAAGGAAAACTATGCTCTTAGGATTGGTCAGATTAACAAAGACCGCGCGTTTGAACAGCCGGCTGCGC
Organism: Citrobacter portucalensis; assembly: GCF_002042885.1. Classification (GTDB taxonomy): domain Bacteria; phylum Pseudomonadota; class Gammaproteobacteria; order Enterobacterales; family Enterobacteriaceae; genus Citrobacter; species Citrobacter portucalensis. The sequence goes on along the minus strand of NZ_MVFY01000017.1, from coordinate 28,672 downwards.
GATTGCGTATTCGCCATGGTATTCAGATCGATAGCACCCGCCGCGCGCCATTGTTGAATACCCAGCCAAATCAGATAGGCCGCTCCCGCCCACTTCAGCACCTCAAATGCGATCACCGAACGTGAAAATAGCGTTCCCAGTCCTACGCCAACCAGAACGATATGAATACCCAACCCGGTCTGCAAACCCGCAATCGACGCGCTGGCACCGCGATATCCGTGGCTGATGGCGGTGGTCATGGTATTGATTGCGCCAGAGCCTGGGGACAAGCTCAAAATAATAGAGGTCAGCAGGTAGGCGAACCACCATTCAAAGGTCATGAGAAACTCCCGGATTGTCTATTTTTATGCCACAATACGCTACTGCCGTTAGGTTGTGTCAGTGACGGCGAAAAAAACGATTTTACTTGGTCAGCGAGGCTGGATACCCGATGTTTCAGCAGCAAAAAGACTGGGAAACAAGAGAAAACGCGTTTGCTGCTTTTTCCATGGGGCCACTGACAGATTTCTGGCGTCAGCGGGAAGAAGCGGAATTTACGGGCGTGGATGATATTCCCGTACATTTTGTTCGTTTTCATGCAGAAAAAAACGATCGCGTCATCGTCGTCTGTCCTGGACGCATTGAAAGCTACGTGAAATACGCTGAACTGGCGTATGACCTGTTTCATTCTGGTTTTGACGTTCTCATTATCGATCACCGTGGCCAGGGGCGTTCCGGGCGTATGCTTTCGGATCCGCACCGCGGTCATGTCGATAACTTTAATGATTATGTCGACGATCTAACCGCCTTCTGGCAGCAGGAAGTGCTACCCGGCCCGTGGAGAAAACGCTATATCCTGGCGCATTCAATGGGCGGGGCGATTGCCACGTTATTCCTGCAGCGCCACCCGAATCAGTGTGATGCCATCGCGCTTTGCGCACCGATGTTTGGTATTGTGATGCGCTTTCCCGACTGGATGGTGCGCCATATACTGGACTGGGCCGAAGGGCATCCGCGGATCCGCGAAGGCTATGCGATGGGAACCGGGCGCTGGCGGGCGCTGCCGTTCGGTATGAATGCGTTAACCCATAGTCGACAGCGCTATCGGCGCAATCTACGCTTTTATGCTGATGAGCCGCGGTTGCGCGTTGGCGGCCCCACCTATCACTGGGTACGTGAAGGGATTCTGGCTGGCGAACAGGTTTTGGCTGGCGCCGGGGATGATGCGACGCCGACGCTGCTGATTCAGGCTGAAGAAGAGCGTGTGGTAGATAACCGCATGCACGATCGTTTTTGTGAACTCCGCGCCGCAGCGGGCCATCCTGTAGAAGGGGGTCAGCCGCTTGTCATCAAAGGCGCGTACCATGAGATCCTTTTTGAAAAGGACGCCATGCGCTCAGTCGCGCTTAACGCTATTGTCGAATTTTTCGACAAGCATAACTCATCCAGCGGAACCCGCTTTGCCTAGAGGTTGAATTTTCTTATGTATCAGGTTGTTGCGTCTGATTTAGACGGTACGCTGCTTTCTCCCGACCATACTCTGTCCCCTTATGCCAAAGAGACGCTGAAGTTATTGACCGCTCGCGGTGTTAACTTCGTGTTTGCGACTGGCCGTCATCATGTTGATGTGGGGCAAATTCGCGATAACCTCGGCATTAAAACCTACATGATCACGTCCAACGGCGCGCGCGTGCATGATTCTGACGGGAATCTGGTGTTTTCCCATAACCTGGATCGCGATATTGCCAGCGACCTGTTTGGCGTAGTGAATGCAAACCCGGACATCGTGACCAACGTATATCGTGATGATGAGTGGTTTATGAATCGCCATCGTCCGGACGAAATGCGTTTCTTCAAAGAAGCGGTGTTTAACTATTCACTGTTTGAACCTGCATTACTGGAGCCTGAGGGCGTCAGCAAAGTGTTCTTCACCACCGACTCTCACGAAAGGCTACTGCCGCTGGAGCAGGCGATTAACGCCCGCTGGGGCGATCGCGTCAACGTCAGCTTCTCTACGCTTACCTGTCTGGAAGTCATGGCTGGCGGCGTATCGAAAGGTCATGCGCTGGAAGCGGTAGCAAAAGCGATGGGCTACAGCCTGAAAGACTGCATCGCCTTTGGCGACGGGATGAACGATGCGGAAATGCTCTCCATGGCAGGTAAAGGCTGCATCATGGGCAACGCCCACCAGCGCCTGAAGGATCTGCACCCGGAACTGGAAGTCATTGGTCTTAATGCCGACGATGCCGTGCCACACTATCTGCGTGAACTGTTTTTGCAGTAACCTTCTGTTCATTAGTTGACCAGTTGTCAACTAAAAACTTCGCTACAATGGGTGTACCTTTTGTTAAGAGACATCCATTGTGGCGTTACTCATCATTACCACAATTCTGTGGGCCTTTTCCTTTAGCCTGTTTGGCGAGTACCTTGCCGGTCATGTCGATAGCTATTTTGCGGTGCTGGTGCGCGTTGGGCTGGCGGCGCTGGTGTTCCTGCCGTTTCTACGTACTCGTGGGCACAGCGTAAAAACGATCGGGCTGTATATGCTGGTGGGTGCCATGCAGCTTGGCATTATGTACATGCTGAGTTTTCACGCCTATCTGTACCTGACGGTTTCAGAACTGCTGCTCTTTACCGTGCTGACGCCGCTCTACATTACGCTGATTTATGATCTGATGAGCGGACGTCGTCTGCGCTGGAGTTACGCCTTTAGTGCGTTGCTGGCGGTGATTGGCGCGGGGATCATTCGTTACGATCAGGTGACCAGCCACTTCTGGACCGGTCTGCTGCTGGTGCAGTTGTCCAATATCAGCTTTGCCATTGGTATGGTGGGCTATAAACGTCTGATGGAGACGCGGCCAATGCCGCAGCACAACGCCTTTGCCTGGTTTTATATGGGCGCCTTTATGGTGGCTGTCGTGGCCTGGTTCATGTTGGGCAATGCGCAGAAAATGCCTGCAACCACGCTACAGTGGGGAATTCTGGTCTTTCTTGGCGTGGCGGCGTCCGGCATTGGTTACTTTATGTGGAACTACGGCGCGACCCAGGTGGATGCGGGCACGCTGGGCATCATGAACAATATGCATGTCCCTGCCGGACTGCTGGTTAACCTGGCTATCTGGCATCAACAACCTCACTGGCCAAGCTTCATCATTGGTGCGGCTGTGATAGTGGCTTCACTGTGGGTACATCGAAAGTGGGTCGTTCCGCACTCCGTACAAACGGTAGGTGATCGCAAGCGTGATTCCGCGCTGAGCGAATAAACGCTTCCGTGACCGGCTGTCGCTGCTCGCCATCACGCACGGCGGCGTACAGTCGGCTCCACAATCCATCACCCAGGGTCTTGGTCACTACCAGGCCCTGGCGTTCAAAGCTCTCCACCACCCAGTGCGGTAATGCCGCGATACCCATCCTGGCTGCAACCATCTGAATCAGCAGCAAGGTGTTATCCACGCTTTTCAGCGACGGACTAACGCCTGCAGGCTGCAGAAAATGCCGCCATACATCCAGTCGACTCCGCTGTACCGGGTAAATCAGCAGCGTCTCGCTGGCCAAATCTTCCGGTGTGATTTGTGTTTTGCTGGCCAACGGATGGTCAGGCGCCAGTACCAGGCGGACTTCAAAATCAAACATCGGTGAGTAGTGCAATCCGCTGCGCGGCAGGATGTCGGAGGTTAACACCAGATCCAGCTCATCCTGCTGTAGCGCTGGTTGCGGATCGAACGTCACGCCGGATTTAAAGTCCATCTCCACCTGCGGCCAGTTGGCACGAAAATTCTCCAGCGCGGGCGTCAGCCATTGAATACAACTGTGACATTCAATCGCAATTCGCAGCCGGGTTTGCTGCGGTTCGTTGCAGGCCTGCAGCGCACGACCAATTTGCGGCAACACCTGATTGGCTAACTGCAGCAGGATTTCTCCCTGCGGCGTAAAGCGCAGAGGCTGGCTTTTACGGATAAAAAGTCGAAAGCCAAGGCGCTGCTCCAGATCGCTGAACTGGTGAGAAAGGGCGGATTGGGTCTGATGCAACGTCGCCGCTGCGGCTGCCAGAGAACCACTATTCCGCAACGCCTGGAGCGTTTTCAGGTGTTTAATCTCGATCATGAAAGTCCTTCACTTCGGCATGAACAAATTGCGCTTGAGGAATATACAGTAACCGCCAATTATGGATGTGTAAACATCTGGACGGCTAAAATCCTTCGTCTTTTAAATTTATGGTGCGTTGGCTTCGTTTCCCCACCCCAGTCACTTACTTCAGTAAGCTCCTGGGGATGAGTAAACTTGCCGCCTTCCCTAAATTCAAAATCCATAGGATTTACATATAATTAGAGGAAGAAAAATGACAATATTGAATCACACCCTCGGTTTCCCTCGCGTTGGCCTGCGTCGCGAGTTGAAGAAAGCGCAAGAAAGCTACTGGGCGGGAAATTCTTCCCGTGAAGATTTGCTGACCGTTGGCCGCGAGCTGCGTGCCCGCCACTGGGATCAGCAGAAGCAGGCGGGTGTTGACCTGCTGCCGGTGGGTGATTTTGCCTGGTACGATCACGTGCTGACCACCAGCCTGCTGCTCGGCAACGTTCCGGCTCGCCATCAAAATAAAGACGGCTCGGTCGATATCGATACCTTATTCCGCATTGGCCGTGGCCGCGCACCAACGGGTGAACCCGCAGCGGCGGCAGAAATGACCAAATGGTTTAACACCAACTATCACTACATGGTGCCAGAGTTCACTAAAGGTCAGCAGTTCAAACTGACCTGGACCCAACTGCTGGATGAAGTGGACGAAGCGCTGGCGCTCGGTCACAAGGTGAAGCCTGTGCTGCTGGGGCCGGTAACCTACCTGTGGTTGGGTAAAGTGAAAGGCGAACAGTTTGATCGCCTGAGCCTGTTGAACGACATTCTGCCGGTTTACCAGCAGGTACTGGCCGAGCTGGCGAAACGCGGTATTGAGTGGGTGCAGATTGACGAACCCGCGCTGGTACTGGAATTGCCGCAAGCGTGGCTGGACGCCTTCAAACCAGCTTATGACGCGCTGACGGGTCAGGTGAAGCTGCTACTGACCACCTACTTCGAAGGCGTAACGCCAAACCTGGATACCATTACCGCGCTGCCAGTGCAGGGGCTGCACGTTGACTTCGTGCACGGCAAAGATGATGCAGCCGAGCTGCACACGCGTCTGCCAGTCGACTGGCTGCTGTCAGCGGGGCTGGTGAACGGCCGCAACGTCTGGCGTGCCGATCTCAGCGAAAAATACGCACAAATCAAAGATATCGTCGGGAAACGTAACCTGTGGGTGGCTTCTTCCTGCTCCCTGCTGCATAGCCCAATCGATCTCAGTGTGGAAACTCGCCTTGATGCAGAAGTGAAGAGCTGGTTTGCCTTCGCGTTGCAAAAGTGCGGCGAGCTGGCGCTGCTGCGCGATGCGTTGAATAGCGGTGATACGGCAGCAATTGTCGAGTGGAGCGCACCGATTCAGGCTCGTCGTCACTCTACCCGCGTACACAACGCCACAGTGGAAAAACGTCTGGCGGCAATCACCGCCCAGGACAGCCAGCGCGCTAACGCTTACCCGGTTCGTGCCGAGGCGCAACGTGCCCGCTTTAATCTGCCGGCATGGCCGACTACGACTATCGGTTCATTCCCGCAAACCACAGAAATTCGCGGCCTGCGCCTGGATTTCAAAAAGGGCAACCTGGATGCTGGGAACTATCGCACCGGAATTGCGGAACATATTAAACAGGCGATTGTTGAACAGGAACGTCTGGGTCTCGACGTGCTGGTACACGGTGAAGCCGAGCGTAATGACATGGTCGAATACTTTGGCGAACACCTGGACGGCTTCGTCTTTACCCAGAACGGTTGGGTGCAGAGCTACGGCTCTCGCTGCGTGAAGCCGCCGGTGGTGATTGGCGACGTCAGCCGCCCGGAAGCGATCACCGTGGAGTGGGCGAAATATGCCCAGTCGCTGACCGACAAACCGGTAAAAGGCATGCTGACCGGTCCGGTGACCATTCTCTGCTGGTCATTCCCGCGTGAAGACGTGACGCGTGAAACCATCGCGAAGCAGATCGCGCTGGCGCTGCGTGATGAAGTGGCGGATCTGGAAGCGGCGGGTATCGGCATCATCCAGATTGATGAACCGGCACTGCGTGAAGGTTTACCACTACGTCGCAGCGACTGGGCGGCGTATCTGGAGTGGGGCGTGGAAGCCTTCCGCATTAACGCGGCGGTAGCGAAGGATGAAACCCAGATCCACACCCACATGTGTTATTGCGAGTTCAACGACATCATGGACTCCATTGCGGCGCTGGATGCGGATGTGATCACCATCGAAACCTCGCGCTCTGATATGGAGTTGCTGGAATCGTTTGAAGAGTTCGACTATCCGAACGAAATCGGGCCGGGCGTATATGATATTCACTCACCGAACGTTCCGAGCGTGGAGTGGATTGAAGCCCTGTTGAAGAAAGCCGAGCAGCGCATTCCAGCAGAACGTCTGTGGGTGAACCCGGACTGCGGCCTGAAAACCCGCGGCTGGCCGGAAACCCGTGCTGCGCTGGCGAACATGGTCAAAGCGGCGCAGAATCTGCGTCAGGCGTAATTCATTGCCCGGGAAGCGCTTGCGCTTACCCGGGTTACAGGAAATCGCAATAGTTGTAGGCCCGGTAAGGCGTCGCCACCACCGGGCAATTAACGTTTATTTCTTCCCACCGTATTGCACGAACCACTCCAGCATTCTCTGCCAACCGTCTTTCGCGGACTCTTCGTGATAGCTCGGGCGATAATCGGCGTTGAACGCATGTCCGGCATCGGGATAGACCACGATTTCCGCTTTAGCATTGGCGGCGCGCAGTGCCTGGCGCATTGTTTCAACGGTATCTTGCGGAATGCTGGTGTCCTGGCCGCCATAAAGCCCCAAAACGGGGGCGTTAAGATCGGTTGCGATATCAACGGGATGTTTTGGCGAGTTGAGGGTTTTGTCGCCCACCAGTTTGCCATACCACGCCACGGCCGCTTTTAACTGCGGATTATGTGCGGCATACAGCCAGGTGATGCGTCCACCCCAGCAAAATCCGGTGATCATCAACTGGTGCGCATCTCCTCCGTTGCGGGAGGCCCAGCTGGCGACGTGGTCCAGATCGGCCAGTACCTGAGAGTCAGGCACTTTGGCGACAAGGCCACTAAGCAGCGTAGGGATATCGGCAAAGTCATTGGGATCTCCTTCGCGAAAATAGAGTTCTGGTGCGATAGCCAGATACCCTTCCAGAGCCAGACGACGGCAAACGTCACGAATGTGCTCATGAATACCAAAAATCTCCTGCACGACAATGACTACGGGCAGCAGGCCATCAGTCTGTTTTGGTCGTGCGTGATACGCTGGCATATCATCGCCTTGTGAAGGTATAGACGTTACACCGGCGATAATTGCATTATCCGGGGTGTGAACCGTGGTAGACGTCGGTGGAGATACAGCAGGTGCAAAGCCAGATTGTCGTGTTGTCATGGTATTCTCCGTACCCTTAAATATTCAGCAAAAAAGCGCATTGTTAACTATAGACACATGCAACGAACCACATTGCCTTAAACGGTCTATCTTTTGTGCAGGGCTTACTTATATCGCATCATTTATGTGATAAAGATCACTATTTGATGGTAATCGAATGCAATTGATTTACATCATAGTGATGACTGTCACGAAAATATGTTTATGCCTTCGGTAAAGTGTGTTTTTGCTTCTTCTGACAAAACCGATTCACAGAGGAGTTTTTATGTCTAAGTCTGATGTTTTTCATCTCGGCCTCACTAAGAACGATTTACAAGGGGCTACGCTTGCTATCGTCCCTGGCGACCCGGAGCGTGTGGAAAAGATCGCCGCGCTGATGGATAAGCCGGTTAAGCTGGCATCTCATCGCGAGTTCACCACCTGGCGTGCTGAGCTGGATGGTAAAGCCGTGATCGTTTGCTCTACCGGTATCGGCGGCCCGTCCACCTCTATTGCCGTAGAAGAACTGGCACAGCTGGGCATTCGTACCTTCCTGCGTATCGGTACGACTGGCGCTATCCAGCCGCATATCAACGTGGGTGATGTACTGGTTACCACTGCATCTGTTCGTCTGGACGGTGCAAGCCTGCACTTCGCACCAATGGAATTCCCGGCCGTTGCGGACTTCGAGTGCACCACCGCGCTGGTGGAAGCGGCGAAATCTATCGGCGCCACCACTCACGTGGGTGTTACCGCGTCTTCTGACACCTTCTACCCGGGCCAGGAGCGTTATGACACCTTCTCTGGTCGCGTCGTGAGCCGTTTCAAAGGCTCAATGGAAGAGTGGCAGTCTATGGGCGTCATGAACTACGAAATGGAATCTGCTACGCTGCTGACCATGTGCGCAAGCCAGGGTCTGCGTGCCGGTATGGTCGCGGGTGTTATCGTGAACCGTACTCAGCAAGAGATCCCTAATGCGGAAACGATGAAGCAAACGGAAAGTCACGCGGTGAAAATCGTGGTAGAAGCCGCGCGTCGTTTACTGTAATTATCCCTTCAATTCAAAAAGGCCGACGCGTTCGGCCTTTTTATTTTGCGTAGTGCCTCGCAGGAAATTCCTTTTAAACTGGACGTTTATACAGCACAATTCTATTTTGTGCGGGTAAGTCGTTGCTGTAAGGGGGCGTTGTGGATATTTCAATTATGATGAGTGCCGTGTTGGCGTTAGCCGCAGGGCTACTGGTAGGGTGGCTGGCGACAAAAGCACGCGCCGATCAAATCCGCGCCGACCTCATCGAAGAGCGACGTGAACTGGATATTGCGCTAAGCGCCGCTCGCCAGCAGCTCTCGCAGGAAGCACACTGGCGTGATGAGTGCGAACTCCTCAATAACGAATTACGCAGTCTGCACAGTATCAACACCTCTCTGGAAGCCGATCTCCGTGAAGTCACTACCCGGCTGGAAGCAACGCAACAGCATGCGGAAGATAAAATCCGCCAGATGATCAACAGCGAACAGCGTCTGAGTGAACAGTTTGAAAATCTGGCGAATCGTATTTTTGAGCACAGCAACCGCCGTGTTGATGAGCAAAATCGCCAAAGTCTGAACAGCCTGCTTGCGCCGCTTCGTGAACAACTGGACGGTTTTCGTCGCCAGGTTCAGGATAGCTTTGGTAAAGAGGCACAAGAACGCCATACCCTGGCACACGAAATTCGTAATCTCCAGCAACTGAATGCGCAGATGGCGCAGGAAGCGGTAAACCTGACGCGTGCATTAAAAGGCGATAACAAAACGCAGGGTAACTGGGGAGAGGTCGTACTCACGCGGGTACTCGAAGCCTCTGGTCTGCGTGAAGGTTATGAATATGAAACCCAGGTCAGCATCGAAAACGACGCCCGTTCGCGAATGCAGCCTGATGTCATCGTTCGGCTACCGCAGGGTAAAGATGTGGTGATCGATGCGAAAATGACGCTGGTCGCCTATGAGCGCTATTTTAACGCAGAAGACGAATACACCCGCGAAAGTGCATTGCAGGAGCACATCGCCTCGGTGCGCAACCATATTCGACTGCTGGGTCGCAAAGATTATCAGCAGCTTCCTGGGCTGCGTACGCTTGACTATGTGCTGATGTTTATCCCCGTTGAGCCCGCTTTTTTGCTGGCGCTCGACAGACAGCCCGAACTGATTACCGAAGCGCTTAGAAATAACATTATGCTGGTGAGCCCTACCACGCTGTTGGTGGCATTGCGCACGATCGCCAACCTGTGGCGCTACGAGCATCAGAGTCGTAATGCGCAACAAATTGCCGATCGGGCCAGCAAACTTTATGACAAGATGCGGTTGTTTGTGGATGATATGTCGGCAATAGGTCAAAGCCTGGACAAAGCCCAGGACAACTACCGACAGGCGATGAAAAAACTCTCTTCCGGTCGTGGAAACGTCCTGTCGCAGGCAGAAGCTTTTCGTAGTTTAGGCGTGGAAATTAAGCGCGAGATAAATCCTGAGCTGGCTGAACAAGCTACTACACAGGATGAGGAATACCGCTTGCGCTCGGTCCCTGAGACGCAACAAGATGCGTCTTACCCCGAGGATGAAGCGGTAAATCAGCAATCAAACTAGTCCATTTGGGGTAGTTGAACCCGGTAGAAGGGTAGGGCAAATTGGCCCAATCTGTTACACTTCTCGAACATTTTTTGGATGAGCAGGCACTGAGATGGTGGATAATTCACAAGAAACGACGCACTTTGGCTTTCAGACCGTCGCTAAAGAGCAGAAAGCTGACATGGTGGCCCACGTTTTTCATTCTGTGGCGTCTAAATATGACGTTATGAATGACTTAATGTCATTTGGCATTCATCGTTTGTGGAAGCGCTTCACCATTGATTGCAGTGGCGTGCGTCGCGGGCAAACCGTTCTCGATTTAGCAGGCGGTACCGGCGATCTGACGGCGAAATTCTCTCGCATGGTTGGTGAAACCGGCAAAGTTGTGCTGGCGGATATCAATGACTCAATGCTCAAAATGGGTCGCGAAAAGCTGCGTAATATTGGCGTGGTAGGTAACGTTGAGTACGTTCAGGCGAATGCGGAAGCATTACCTTTCCCTGACAACACGTTTGACTGCATCACCATCTCTTTCGGTCTGCGCAACGTAACGGATAAAGACAAAGCATTACGCTCCATGTACCGCGTATTGAAGCCGGGCGGACGTCTACTGGTGCTGGAATTCTCCAAACCCATAATCGAACCGTTGAGCAAAGCCTACGACGCATACTCTTTCCATGTTCTGCCGCGCATAGGTTCAATGGTAGCAAGCGATGCGGACAGCTACCGTTATTTGGCGGAGTCCATCCGTATGCATCCCGATCAGGACACCTTAAAAGCAATGATGCAAGATGCCGGGTTCGAAAGCGTTGATTACTACAACCTGACAGCAGGTGTCGTTGCGCTGCACCGTGGTTACAAGTTCTGACAGGAGAGTGGGGATGCCTTTAAAACCCTTAGTAACCGCAGGCGTTGAAAATCTGCTCAACACCTTTCTGTACCGTTCTCCTGCGCTGAAGTCAGCCCGAACGCGTTTACAGGGTAAGGTGCTACGTGTTGATCTCAAAGGATTTTCAACACCGTTAGTCCTGGTATTTAGCGAGCGCCAGGTCGATGTGCTGGGGGCATGGGAAGGCGAAGCCGATTGCACCGTAATCACATATGCCAGTGTGTTACCGAAATTGCGTGACCGACAGCAACTCACCACGCTTATCCGCAGCGGTGAGCTGGAAGTCCAGGGCGATATCCAGGTAGTACAGAACTTTGTTGCGCTGGCCGATCTGGCGGAGTTGGATCCTGCAGAACTGTTAGCACCCTATACCGGCGATATCGTCGCGGAAGGGGTCAGCAAAGTCTTGCGTGGTGGAGCGAAGTTCCTGTGCCATAACTTTCAGCGCCAGCAGCGCTATGTCGCCGAAGCGATCACTGAAGAGTGGCGCATGGCTCCTGGTCCACTAGAGGTTGCATGGTTTGCTGAAGAAACGGCAGCCGTTGAGCGCGCGGTTGAATCTCTGGCCAAACGGCTGGAAAAACTGGAGGCCAAATGACGCCAGGTGAAGTACGGCGCCTTTATTTCATCATTCGCACTTTTTTAAGCTACGGTCTTGATGAACTCATCCCCAAAATGCGAATCACGCTGCCGCTTCGGTTGTGGCGTTACTCGTTGTTCTGGATGCCCAGCCGACATAAAGACAAACCGCTGGGAGAAAGGCTGAGACTGGCTTTACAGGAACTCGGCCCAGTGTGGATCAAATTTGGGCAAATGCTCTCTACCCGTCGTGACCTTTTCCCTCCGCACATCGCCGATCAGCTTGCGCTATTGCAGGATCGGGTTGCCCCGTTCGATGGGCTTAGAGCGAAAAAACAAATCGAAGAGGCTATGGGCGGGCTGCCCGTCGAGGAATGGTTTGATGATTTTGAGATCATGCCGCTGGCATCTGCGTCTGTTGCTCAGGTCCACACTGCGCGGTTGAAATCGAATGGCAAAGAGGTGGTGATCAAAGTTATTCGCCCGGACATACTTCCGGTCATCAAAGCGGATTTAAAACTGATCTACCGCCTGGCTCGTTGGGTTCCTCGTCTGCTGCCAGATGGGCGTCGCCTGCGACCAACAGAAGTCGTCCGTGAATATGAAAAAACGTTGATCGATGAACTGAATCTGCTGCGCGAATCGGCGAACGCCATTCAGCTACGACGTAATTTTGAAGATAGTCCGATGCTGTACATCCCGGAAGTGTATTCCGACTACTGCAGTCAGAACATGATGGTGATGGAGCGTATTTACGGCATCCCGGTTTCAGATGTCACCACGCTTGAGAAGAACGGCACCAATATGAAACTGTTGGCCGAGCGTGGTGTTCAGGTCTTCTTTACTCAGGTATTCCGCGACAGCTTTTTCCATGCGGATATGCACCCCGGGAACATTTTTGTCAGTTATGAGCACCCTGAAAACCCGAAATACATTGGTATTGATTGTGGGATTGTGGGCTCTTTAAACAAAGAAGATAAGCGTTACCTGGCTGAAAACTTCATTGCGTTCTTTAACCGCGATTACCGCAAAGTTGCTGAACTGCACGTAGATTCTGGTTGGGTTCCGCCGGATACCAACGTAGAAGAGTTTGAATTTGCCATTCGTACCGTGTGCGAGCCGATTTTTGAAAAGCCGCTGGCGGAGATTTCCTTTGGTCACGTGCTGTTGAATCTGTTCAACACTGCGCGCCGCTTCAATATGGAAGTTCAGCCTCAACTGGTATTGCTCCAGAAGACGCTGCTGTACGTTGAAGGTGTCGGACGACAACTCTACCCGCAGTTAGATTTGTGGAAAACGGCTAAGCCATTCCTCGAATCCTGGATTAAAGATCAGGTCGGTATTCCAGCGCTCGTTAGGGCATTTAAAGAAAAAGCACCGTTCTGGGTCGAAAAAATGCCAGAAATACCTGAACTGGTGTATGACAGTTTGCGCCAGGGCAAATATTTACAGCACAGTGTTGATAAGATTGCCCGCGAGCTTCACGCGAATCATGTACGCCAGGGACAATCCCGTTATTTATTGGGCATTGGCGCAACATTGTTGCTAAGTGGAATATTCCTGCTGGTAAGCCGCCCTGAGTGGGGGCTTATGCCGGGCTGGTTAATGGCGGGAGGCGTCATAGCCTGGTTGATCGGCTGGCGCAAAATGCGCTGAATTTTTCATCGCCCAAGGCAGGTCGTGTAACGTATACTACGGCCTTATTAATTCATCATCTATGACAGAGGAACATGTATGGGTGGTATCAGTATTTGGCAGTTGTTGATCATTGCCGTCATCGTTGTACTGCTATTTGGCACCAAGAAACTCGGCTCCATCGGTTCCGATCTTGGCGCGTCGATCAAAGGCTTCAAAAAAGCGATGGGTGATGATGAGCCTAAGCAAGATAAGACCAGCCAGGACGCTGATTTTACTGCTAAATCCATCACCGATAAGCAGGGTGAAGTGAAAAAGGAAGACGCCAAAAGCCAAGATAAAGAGCAGGTATAATCCGTGTTTGATATCGGTTTTAGCGAACTGTTATTGGTGTTCGTGATCGGCCTCATTGTTCTGGGGCCGCAACGATTACCTGTAGCGGTAAAAACGGTTGCTGGCTGGGTTCGCGCTTTGCGTTCCCTTGCAACTACTGTTCAGAATGAACTGACCCAGGAGCTTAAGCTTCAGGAGTTTCAGGACAGCCTGAAGAAAGTAGAGAAAGCGAGCCTGACAAATCTGACCCCGGAGCTGAAAGCGTCAATGGATGAGCTGCGTGAAGCGGCGGAATCGATGAAGCGTTCTTACAGCGTGCACGATCCTGAGAAAGCGAGCGATGAAGCGCACACTATCCATAATCCGGTGGTGAAAGAAGGTGAAGCGCAGCGAGAAGGGGTTACCCCTGCCGCCGCTGAAAACCAGGCCAGTTCGCCGGAGCAAAAACCGGAATCCGCGGGTGCTAAAACGCCAGAGCAGACGGAAAACACTTCCGCCACGTTGATGGATGCAGAAAAGAAAGCTGCCGCACCTGTTGTCGAATCCTCCCCCTCGTCGAGTGATAAACCGTAAACATGGCTGTAGAAGATACCCAACCGCTCATTACGCATCTTATCGAGCTGCGTAAGCGACTCCTGAACTGCATTATTGCGGTTATCGTGATCTTTCTGGCGTTGGTTTACTTTGCCAACGACATTTACCATATGGTTGCGGCACCGCTGATTAAACAGATGCCGCAGGGTGCAACGATGATCGCCACCGATGTGGCCTCACCGTTCTTTACCCCTATAAAGTTAACCTTCATGGTGTCGCTGATCCTGTCAGCGCCAGTGATCCTCTACCAGGTATGGGCATTCATTGCGCCTGCTTTGTACAAACATGAACGTCGACTGGTTGTGCCGCTGCTGGTCTCCAGCTCGTTGTTGTTCTACATCGGCATGGCATTCGCCTATTTTGTCGTCTTCCCGTTGGCGTTTGGTTTTCTGGCTAACACGGCTCCGCAAGGCGTGCAGGTATCGACAGATATTGCCAGCTATCTCAGCTTTGTAATGGCGCTATTTATGGCTTTCGGTGTCTCTTTTGAGGTCCCTGTCGCCATTGTGCTGCTATGCTGGATGGGCATTACGACACCTGAAGATTTACGTAAGAAACGACCTTACGTGGTGGTGGGAGCATTCGTCGTCGGGATGTTACTGACTCCGCCAGATGTCTTCTCGCAAACGTTGTTGGCGATACCGATGTACTGCCTGTTTGAAGTGGGCGTTTTCTTCTCTCGTTTCTATGTCGGTAAGCGACGTACGCGAGATGAGGACAACGAGGCTGAAGAAGCAAAAGAAGCCGAAGCCACCGAGAAAACAGAAGAGTAAATTCAACCGCCCGTCAGGGCGGTTGTCATATGGGAGGTAGCATGTTTGATATTGGCGTTAATTTAACCAGTTCACAATTTGCGAAAGACAGGGATGATGTTGTGGCGCGCGCCTTTGCTGCGGGCGTAAACGGTATGCTTCTGACCGGAACAAACCTGCACGAAAGCCAGCAGGCGCTGAAGTTGGCGCAACATTATCCACGTTGCTGGTCCACGGCTGGCGTGCACCCGCATGACAGTAGCCAATGGCAATCCTCAACGGAAGACGAGATTATCGCGCTGGCAAACCAGTCTGAGGTGGTCGCTATTGGCGAGTGCGGTCTGGATTTCAATCGCAATTTCTCCACGCCACAGGAGCAGGAACGTGCTTTTGAGGCACAACTGCGCATTGCTGCTGAACTGCAGATGCCGATTTTCATGCATTGTCGGGATGCCCATGAGCGTTTTCTGACGTTGCTGGAGCCGTGGCTGGATAGTCTCCCGGGCGCGGTGCTGCACTGTTTTACCGGAACGCGGCAGGAGATGCAGGACTGTGTGGACCGAGGGCTTTATATTGGTATTACCGGCTGGGTCTGTGATGAGCGTCGGGGGATGGAACTGCGGGAACTGCTGCCGTTTATTCCGGTAGAAAGACTACTGATCGAAACCGATGCGCCTTACCTACTTCCTCGCGACTTAACGCCTAAACCGACGTCACGGCGCAATGAACCGGCGCACCTGCCACATATTCTTGAGCGTATTGCCCACTGGCGCGGAGAAGATCCTCAATGGCTGTCAGCAACCATTGATGCTAACGTCCGAACGTTGTTCGAAGTGACCTTCTAAACGGCTTAAATTTTTCTAAAACCGGTATTTTTCACGCTCTGCTTAACTTCTTTATTCAACAGGTTAAGCAGTAGCATGGAACGCGCTTCGCCATCCGGTTCGGTGAAGATCGCTTTTAGCCCCTCAAATGCCCCTTCAGTAATAATCACGCTGTCCCCTGGCTGAGGAGTTTGCGGGTCCACAATACCTTCAGGCTTGTAGATAGAAAGCTGGTGAATAACGGGAGAAGGGACGGTCGCAGGCGTCGCGCCAAAACGGACGAAATGGCTGACACCACGCGTGGCATTGATAGTGGTGGTGTGGATCACTTCCGGGTCGAACTCGACAAACATGTAATTAGGGAATAGTGGTTCACTGACTGTGGTACGTTTACCGCGCACTATTTTTTCCAGGGTGATCATAGGCGTCAGGCAGTTCACCGCCTGTCTTTCCAGGTGTTCCTGGGCTCTCTGAAGTTGCCCACGTTTGCAGTACAGTAAATACCAGGATTGCATAATAACTCTTATCCGCTTGTTCTGAGCGCAAGCATAGCAAAAGCCATGCGTTAAGTTAATTATACCCACCTAAACGCAGGCTGAAACCCAATGGGTATATACGCCCGGGGCTTATATGTATCGCCAGAGTTCACGCTAATTTAACAAAAATACAGCATCACAATGATGAACGCCGTATAATGAAGCGCTTACGAAGAGGCCACAATGGACGCCATGAAATATCACGATTTACGCGACTTCCTGACGCTGCTTGAACAGCAGGGCGAGCTCAAACGCATTTCGCTTGAGGTGGATCCCCACCTGGAAATTACTGAAATTGCCGATCGCACTCTGCGTGCCGGTGGGCCTGCGTTACTGTTTGAGAATCCGAAAGGCTATTCAATGCCGGTGCTGTGTAACCTGTTTGGCACACCAAAGCGTGTTGCGATGGGGATGGGACAAGAAGATGTCTCGGCGCTACGAGAAGTCGGTAAACTGTTGGCGTTTTTGAAAGAGCCAGAGCCACCGAAAGGATTCCGCGATCTGTTTGATAAGCTGCCGCAGTTTAAGCAGGTGTTGAACATGCCGACTAAGCGGTTGCGCGGTGCGCCTTGTCAGCAAAAAATCTACTCGGGCGATGACGTTGATCTAAACCGCATTCCGATTATGACCTGCTGGCCGGAAGATGCCGCGCCGCTGATTACCTGGGGGCTCACCGTAACGCGTGGTCCGCATAAAGAGCGGCAGAATCTGGGCATCTATCGTCAGCAGCTGATTGGCAAAAACAAGCTCATTATGCGCTGGCTGTCCCATCGCGGCGGCGCGCTTGATTACCAGGAGTGGTGCGCAGCGCATCCGGGTGAACGCTTCCCGGTTTCTGTGGCGTTAGGAGCAGATCCTGCGACCATTCTGGGGGCCGTGACGCCGGTCCCTGATACATTATCCG
Organism: Citrobacter portucalensis; assembly: GCF_002042885.1. GTDB lineage: Bacteria > Pseudomonadota > Gammaproteobacteria > Enterobacterales > Enterobacteriaceae > Citrobacter > Citrobacter portucalensis. Next base: position 11,563 of record NZ_MVFY01000017.1, on the reverse strand, counting down.
AGTACGCATTTGCCGGGCTGTTGCGCGGAACCAAGACCGAAGTAGTTAAATGTATTTCCAACGACCTGGAAGTGCCTGCCAGCGCAGAAATCGTGCTGGAAGGGTACATTGAACCGGGCGAGCTGGCTCCGGAAGGGCCGTATGGCGATCATACCGGCTACTACAACGAAGTAGATAGCTTCCCGGTCTTTACCGTCACGCACATTACCCAGCGTGAAGATGCAATTTATCACTCTACCTATACCGGACGCCCGCCAGATGAACCCGCGGTGCTCGGCGTGGCGCTGAACGAAGTCTTCGTGCCTATTCTGCAAAAGCAGTTCCCGGAAATCGTCGATTTTTATCTACCTCCGGAAGGTTGTTCTTATCGCCTGGCCGTCGTGACGATGAAAAAACAGTACGCTGGCCATGCCAAACGCGTCATGATGGGCGTTTGGTCGTTTTTGCGTCAGTTTATGTACACCAAATTTGTTATTGTTTGCGATGATGACGTCAACGCACGCGACTGGAATGATGTGATTTGGGCAATTACTACCCGTATGGACCCGGCCCGGGATACGGTACTGGTAGAGAATACGCCAATTGATTACCTGGACTTTGCCTCGCCGGTTTCCGGCCTTGGTTCAAAAATGGGGCTGGATGCCACAAATAAATGGCCGGGCGAAACCCAACGTGAATGGGGACGTCCGATTAAAAAAGATCCTGAAGTGACTGCGCGCATTGACGCAATTTGGGATGAACTAGCCATCTTTAATGACGGCAAAAGCGCCTGAGGCGCGATCGTTTTGCCTATTGATCCGACAGAGAGAGCGCATGACAACCTTAAGCTGTAAAGTGACCTCGGTAGAAGCTATCACTGACACCGTATATCGCGTTCGTTTAGTGCCAGACGCGGCGTTTTCCTTTCGTGCTGGCCAGTATTTAATGGTCGTGATGGATGAAAGGGATAAGCGTCCGTTCTCCATGGCATCAACGCCGGACGAGCAAGGATTCATTGAGCTGCACGTTGGCGCCTCTGAGCTAAATCTTTACGCCATGGCCGTGATGGACCGCATTCTGAAAGACCGGGAAATCAAAGTCGACATTCCGCATGGCGAAGCCTGGCTGCGAGATGAAGACGAGCGCCCGCTGATCCTGATTGCCGGTGGTACAGGGTTCTCTTACGTGCGTTCTATTCTGCTTACCGCGCTGGCGCGTAATCCAAATCGCGATATCACCATTTACTGGGGCGGGCGCGAAGAGAAGCATCTCTACGATCTCTCCGAGCTGGAAGCGCTGTCTGTGAACCACCCGAATCTGCGCGTTGAGCCCGTGGTGGAACAGCCTGAAGACGGCTGGCGTGGTCGTACGGGAACCGTGTTAACGGCAGTATTGCAGGATTACGGTACCCTGGCGGAGCATGATATCTACATTGCCGGGCGTTTTGAAATGGCCAAAATCGCGCGCGATCTCTTCTGTAATGAGCGCAGTGCACGTGAAGATCGCCTGTTTGGCGACGCTTTCGCGTTCATTTAAGCGCTGTGCGCCGGAGCCCTTCCGGCGCATTCATCACCAACCTTACTTCTTCTAACAGGGTGCAAGCCCGGTCTCGTTGTTCCTCTTTTTCACCACGTTTTTTAGTAAACATGTTTTTCCTATCTATTAATCACAAAACTTAGCTTTTGTGACAGGTCTCTTTTTGTTTAGTAAACAAAATTGGCAAACTAGATACAATCAAATTGCGAGGCGCAAACGAGGAAAACCATGAGGCTCGGACTGGATATTGGCGGGACTAAAATCGAAGCGGTGGTGATTGATAACGCGGGTGAAATTGTTTACCGCGAGCGATGCGCGACACCAAAGCAGAGTTACGGTGATTTTTTCCAGGCCGTGACGGAGATGATTGCTAAGGCCAGACTGGCCGTTAATCAGCCTTTATCGGTTGGCGTTGGGGTGCCAGGCGCGGTGGATAGCGAAGGTTTGATTAAGAATTCGAACATCCTGGTGCTCAATCAACAGGCCTTTGCGCAAGACCTTGAGCGAGCATCAGGAATGCCCGTGCCTGTTACTAATGATGCCAACTGTTTTACCTTGTCGGAAGCGATGGACGGTAGCGGACACGGGCATAGCGTGGTATTTGGCGTGATCCTCGGTACCGGTTGCGGCGGTGGACTATGCATCGATAACCGCTTGATCTCTGGACCTAACGCCTGCGCAGGAGAGTGGGGGCATAATGCATTGCCGCGCTACCACGAATCTCAGGACGGGACTGGAGTGATGTGCTATTGCGGACAGTTGAACTGTATTGAGAGCTTTATTTCCGGCAGCGGTCTGGAACGCCAGTACCTGAATCACACCGCGCAGCATGTGGGTGTGCCACAAATTATGCAACAGGTAGAATTGGGTGATGCGGATGCTTGCTTTGTATGGGAACGCTATTGCGATCAACTGGCGCGTGCGTTGGCAAGCGTGGTGAATACGCTCGATCCCGATGTCATTGTGTTGGGGGGCGGGGTATCTAATATCGATTTACTGTATTCTGGTTTACAGGCGCGAGCGGCGCAGTACGTATTTGGTAAGCAGTGCCGCACACCGATTGTTCGGGCCCGTCACGGCGACAGCAGCGGCGTACGCGGCGCGGCCTGGCTGGGGGCGCAACAAGCCATAGTAGAATCAATGAGAGTGAAATGACGAAACCTGTACGTATCAGAGATATTGCCGAAGCTTGTGGTGTTTCAGTTGGTGCAGTTTCCCGCGCCCTAAAAGGGCAGCCGGGGCTGCGTGAAGACACCCGGCTGCGCATTATTTCTGTGGCGCAGCAGCAGGGTTATGATTTTTCCCGTCTGCGCACTGACAAGATCAAACGCGTCCTGTTTTTACTTCACCGCCAGCACAATATCAGCCGGGCATTGCCGTTTTACTCTCAACTGCTGCTGGGCATAGAAGATAACTGTCGTGACCATGGTATTGCGCTGAGCTTTCTCTCCATTGGCCCAGGCGATGCAGTAAGTGAGCAGGTGCTGCTGCACCAGCCTGATGCACTGATCTGTGCCGGATTTTTTGAGCCTGAATTACTTGGCTTGCTTCAACAGATGAAGCTGCCGTTGGTGCTGGTGGATCTCTGGGCGCCGGGCCTGCCTTGCGTGAATCCGGACAACACCCAGGGCGGTTATCTGGCTACACAACATTTGATTGCACAAGGTCGCAGCCGTATTGCTTTTCTTGCCAGCACGCTTGCGCACTACAGCATCCGTCAGCGCGAGAAGGGTTACCGTCAGGCATTGTATGAGGCCCGTTTGCTGATGCCGCCAGAGTATGAAGCCATTGCGCCGCCGCTGCTGGATACCGAGCAATCTTTGGTGGAGGCGGTGAATGAATTGCTCAGTCTGCCAGAGCCGCCCGACGCTATTTTTGCCTATAACGATGCGGCAGCGCTGGTCGTTCAACGGGTGTGTGCGCAGCAGGGTATACGTATCCCGGAAGATCTTGCGCTGGTTGGGTTTGATGATATCGATGCTGCGGCCTGGTCACATCCACCACTCACCACCATTGCGGTTGATAAACAACAATTGGGGCGTGAAGCGCTGCGTTTATTGCTGGAAGAAAATCAGGAAGAGAATCTGCTGTTGCCGGTGCAGTTAGTGGTACGTGGTAGTTCAGAGAAATAAAAAACCCGCCCCTGACAGGCGGGAAGAACGGCAACTAAACTTTCTCTCTTCGCCATTGGCACCATAACTGTGTTGGCTGCGCTCATTCACCCGAATCACTTACTATACGTAAGCTCATCGGGATTCATTCACTTGCCGCCTTGTTCTGGCACCAATGGCTTTGAGATAACATTTCGTAGGCCGGGCAAGCGAAGCGCCCCCGGCATGCTTTGATTAAACTCGCTCAAATACCGTCGCGATGCCCTGGCCTAGCCCGATACACATCGTCGCCAGGCCAAACTGTACGTCTTTACGTTCCATCAGATTGAGCAGGGTGGTGCTGATACGCGCCCCAGAGCAACCCAACGGATGGCCCAAAGCGATCGCCCCGCCGTTGAGGTTGATCTTCGCATCGATCTGCTCCATCAGCCCCAGATCTTTAATGCACGGCAGGATCTGAGCGGCAAAGGCTTCGTTCATCTCAAACAAACCGATATCGCTAGTGGAGAGTCCCGCTTTTTTCAGCGCCAGTTTTGAGGCCGGAACCGGGCCGTAACCCATGATTGAAGGGTCGCAACCAACAACAGCCATCGAACGAATACGGGCACGCGGCGTCAGACCCAGCTCACGGGCGCGACTTTCGCTCATGACCAGCATCGCCGCTGCGCCGTCGGAGAGCGCGGAGGAGGTACCGGCAGTGACCGTTCCGCTAACCGGATCGAACGCCGGGCGCAGGGTGGAGAGCGCTTCAACGGTTGTCTCCGGACGGATAACCTCATCGTAGTTAAACTGCTTCAGTACGCCGTCGGCATCATGGCCGCCGGTCGGGATGATTTCGTTTTTAAATGCGCCAGACTGTGTTGCAGCCCAGGCGCGAGCATGTGAACGTGCGGCGAAAGCATCCTGCATTTCACGGCTGATGCCGTGCATACGAGAGAGCATTTCCGCAGTCAGACCCATCATTCCCGCGGCTTTTGCCACGTTGCGGCTCATGCCCGGATGGAAATCAACGCCGTGGCTCATTGGCACATGGCCCATATGCTCCACGCCGCCAATCAGGCACGCCTGAGCATCGCCGGTCATGATCATGCGTGCCGCATCGTGCAGCGCCTGCATGGACGAACCGCACAGGCGGTTGACCGTGACGGCTGGAACGGAGTGAGGAACTTCCGCCAGCAGCGCGGCGTTACGGGCGATGTTGAAACCCTGCTCCAGCGTTTGCTGCACACAGCCCCAGTAAATATCATCAAGCGCGGATGGCTCCAGCGCAGGATTTCGCGCCAGCAGGCTACGCATTAAGTGTGCGGAGAGATCTTCTGCCCGCACGTTACGAAACGCGCCCCCTTTCGAACGGCCCATCGGGGTACGGATCGCATCAACAATTACAACCTGTTCCATTGTGACTCCTTAAGCCGTTTTCAGGCTGCCAACCGGGCGGGCAGGCTCAACCTGGGGATAATACGGTTCGTTATGGCGCGCCTTATCACGCAGACCAGCCGGAACTTCATACAGCGCTCCGAGGTGTTGATACTGCTGGGCCATATCGAGATACTTCGCGCTGCCGAGCGTATCCAGCCAGCGGAACGCGCCGCCGTGGAACGGAGGGAAGCCCAGGCCATACACCAGCGCCATGTCGGCTTCTGCCGGGCTGGCGATAATGCCTTCTTCCAGACAACGCACCACTTCGTTGACCATTGGGATCATCATGCGAGCGATAATCTCTTCATCACTGAAGTCGCGTTTCGGCCGGCTGACTTCTGCCAGCAGATCGTCAACGGTGGCATCCTCTTCTTTCTTCGGCTTGCCCTTGTTGTCTTCTTTATAACGCCAGAATCCAAGACCGTTTTTCTGTCCGAAACGGTTCGCATCAAACAGGGCGTCTATCGCGTCGCGATAATCTTTCTGCATACGCTGAGGGAAGCCTGCGGACATCACTGCCTGCGCGTGATGTGCGGTATCAATTCCCACCACGTCCAGCAGATAAGCCGGGCCCATCGGCCAACCAAACTGTTTTTCCATGACTTTGTCGACTTTGCGGAAATCCGCCCCATCGCGCAGCAGCTGGCTGAAACCGGCAAAATACGGGAACAGCACGCGGTTCACGAAGAAACCGGGGCAGTCGTTGACCACAATTGGGGTTTTGCCCATCTGGCTTGCCCAGGCGACAACTTTGGCGATGGTTTCATCCGAGCTTTTCTCGCCGCGAATAATCTCAACCAGTGGCATGCGGTGTACTGGGTTAAAGAAGTGCATCCCACAGAAGTTTTCCGGGCGCTTGAGCGCGCTGGCCAGCTCGTTGATTGGGATGGTGGAGGTATTTGAAGCCAGTACGGTGTCCGGGCGTACCTGATCTTCGGTTTCTGCCAGTACCGCTTTTTTCACTTTCGGGTTTTCCACGACAGCTTCAACCACCACGTCCACACGCTCAAAACCGCTATAGTCGAGGGTTGGATGAATAGTGGAAATCACGCCCGCCATTTTCAGACCGTCAATTTTGCCGCGCTCAAGCTGTTTGTTCAGCAGCTTGGCCGCTTCGGTCATGCCCAGCGTTAATGATTTGTCGTTGATATCTTTCATGACAACCGGCACGCCTTTCCAGGCTGACTGGTAAGCGATGCCGCCGCCCATAATGCCCGCGCCCAGCACCGCAGCTTGCTTCGGTGCTTCAATATTTTTGGTGAGTTTTTTGGCTTTGGCTTTGACGAACTGATCGTTAAGGAAGATCCCAACCAGCGCGCGAGCTTCACTGGTGTGCGCCAGTGGAACAAAGCTTTTATTTTCCAGATTCAGCGCTTCTTCACGGCCAAAACGGGCCGCTGCTTCAATGGTTTTTACCGCGGTAATCGGCGCGGGATAATGCTTCCCTGCCGTCTGTGCCACCATACCTTTAGCGATGGTAAAGCTCATAGCCGCTTCAATTTTGCTGAGTTTCAACGGCTCCAGCTTCGGCTGACGTTTGGCCTTCCAGTCGAGGTCGCCGTTAATCGCCTGACGTAATACTGCGATCGCGCCATCAAGCAGTTTGTCTTGCTTCACTACGCCATCGACCAGGCCGATTTTTAGCGCCTGCTCAGCACCAACATCCTTACCTGCCGCAATAATTTCCAGCGCGCTGTCCGCACCCAGCATACGTGGCATACGCACGGAGCCGCCAAAGCCCGGCATAATGCCCAGCTTGGTTTCCGGCAGGCCAATGCGCAGGTCCGGCGTTGCCAGACGATAATCGGTTGCCAGAACACACTCGCAGCCGCCACCCAGCGCGTAGCCGTTTACTGCTGACAGGGTCGGAACAGGCAGATCTTCGAGGCGATTAAAGACGCTGTTGGCAAAATGCAGCCACTGGCTTAGTTGTTCTTCAGGCACGAGGAACAGTGAAAGGAATTCGGTGATATCGGCACCAACAATAAAGGCTGCTTTGTTAGAACGCAGTAGCAGCCCTTTTAAATTCGGTTGTTTTTCCAGCACATCAAGCGCATGGCCCAGGCTGGCAACGGTGGCCGTGTCGAGTTTATTGACCGAACCAGGGGCATCGAACACCAGTTCGGCGATGCCATCTTCCAGCCAGTCGAGGTACAGGGTGTCGCCTTTGTAAAGCATGTCAGTCTCCTGAATCCGCAAGGTGATCTGGTCATACCAGATGAATCGAAGTGTGTGTTTTATGTTAATAAAATGCAAATGAATGATTAAAGAAATGACGATTCGATCACGCTCGGCAGAAATCACGCACTCACAAAGCGATGTGCTAAGATGCGGAGACTTGAGGTCAAAAAACAGAAGGATAGAAAATGGAATCGCTGGCCGCACTCTATAAAAATCATATCGTTACCTTACAGGAACGGACGCGCGACGCGCTGGATCGCTTCAAACTGGATGCATTACTTATTCACTCTGGCGAACTTGTTAACGTCTTTCTCGACGATCATCCATATCCGTTTAAGGTCAATCCACAATTTAAAGCCTGGGTGCCTGTAACACAGGTTCCTAACTGCTGGTTGCTGGTGGATGGCGTAAACAAGCCGAAACTGTGGTTCTACCTGCCGGTCGATTACTGGCACAACGTTGAGCCGCTACCAACCTCTTTCTGGACGGAAGAAATCGAGATCATCGCGCTGCCGAAAGCGGATGGTATCGGTAGCCAACTGCCTGCTGCTCGAGGCAATATTGGTTATATCGGCCCGGTTCCGGAACGTGCGCTGCAACTGGACATCGCGGCCAGCAACATCAACCCGAAAGGGGTGATCGACTACCTGCATTATTACCGCGCCTATAAAACGGAATACGAACTGGCCTGTATGCGCGAAGCGCAGAAAATGGCGGTAAATGGACACCGTGCCGCAGAAGAAGCGTTCCGTTCCGGAATGAGCGAGTTTGACATCAACCTCGCTTACCTGACTGCCACCGGTCACCGCGACACCGACGTGCCATACAGCAACATCGTGGCGCTTAACGAGCATGCTTCGGTTCTTCATTATACCAAGCTGGATCATCAGGCACCGTCTGAAATCCGCAGCTTCCTGCTCGACGCTGGTGCGGAATACAACGGCTATGCGGCAGACCTGACGCGTACCTGGTCGGCGAAAAACGACAACGACTATGCGCATCTGGTGAAAGACGTTAACGACGAAGAGCTGGCGCTGATTGCCACCATGAAAGCAGGCACCAGCTACGTGGATTATCACATTCAGTTCCATCAGCGTATCGCGAAGCTGCTGCGTAAGCATCAAATCATCACCGGTATGAGTGAAGAAGCGATGGTGGAAAACGATCTTACCGGGCCGTTTATGCCGCACGGTATTGGTCACCCGCTGGGTCTGCAGGTGCATGATGTCGCAGGCTTTATGCAGGATGACAGCGGTACTCATCTGGCCGCGCCGTCGAAGTATCCTTACCTGCGTTGCACCCGCGTACTGCAACCAGGCATGGTTCTGACCATCGAACCGGGCATTTACTTCATTGAATCTCTGTTGGCACCATGGCGTGAAGGACAGTTCAGCAAGCACTTCAACTGGCAGAAAATTGAAGCACTGAAACCGTTCGGCGGTATTCGTATTGAAGACAACGTGGTGGTTCACGAAAACAATATCGAAAACATGACGCGGGATTTGAAACTGGCGTAATGGACAGTTGGTTAATCCCTGCGGCGCCGGTTAGCGTCGTCGAAGAGATCAAAAAAAGCCGCTTCATTACGCTGCTCGCCCATACGGACGGCGTAGAAGCGGCAAAGGCGTTTGTTGAGTCAGTCAAAGCGGAACACCCGGACGCCCGCCACCATTGTGTGGCGTGGGTGGCGGGTGCGCCCAATGACTCGCAGCAGCTAGGATTTTCAGACGATGGCGAACCGGCGGGTACGGCAGGTAAACCGATGCTCGCGCAGCTGATGGGGAGCGGTGTCGGCGAGATTACCGCTGTAGTCGTGCGCTACTACGGCGGTATCCTTCTCGGTACTGGAGGGTTGGTAAAAGCCTACGGTGGTGGTGTGAATCAGGCGTTGCGCCAGTTAACGACACAGCGCAAGACGCCATTAACCGAATATACTTTGCAGTGTGAGTACGGTCAGCTGGCAGGCATTGAAGCCTTGCTGGGGCAGTTTGACGGTAAAGTCGTTGCCAGTGATTACCAGGCTTTTGTTCGGCTCAGGGTGGCGCTTCCTTTTGCCAAAGTGGATGAGTTTTCGGCAAAACTGGCGGATTTTAGTCGTGGTTCATTGCAATTGTTAGCGATTGAAGAATAATCCCCACCTCATTTTAAAGAACTAAGGAAGCGGCAGAGATGCATTTTCGCGCCATCACCCGAATCGTTGGACTACTGGTCATCTTATTCTCGGGGACAATGATTATCCCCGGACTGGTAGCGCTCATCTACCGCGATGGGGCAGGGCGTGCATTCACCCAAACTTTCTTCGTTGCTCTGGCGATCGGCTCCATGCTGTGGTGGCCAAACCGTAAAGAGAAGGGTGAACTGAAATCGCGCGAAGGATTTCTGATTGTCGTTTTGTTCTGGACCGTTCTGGGTAGTGTGGGTGCGCTACCGTTCATCTTTGCGGAAAGCCCTAACCTAACGATAACCGACGCTTTTTTTGAATCCTTTTCCGGATTAACCACTACAGGTGCGACGACGCTGGTGGGGCTGGATTCATTGCCACACGCGATTCTCTTTTATCGCCAGATGCTGCAATGGTTCGGCGGGATGGGGATCATCGTGCTGGCGGTGGCTATCCTGCCTATTCTTGGCGTTGGTGGGATGCAGCTCTATCGTGCAGAAATGCCGGGGCCGCTGAAAGATAATAAAATGCGCCCGCGTATTGCCGAAACGGCGAAAACGCTGTGGCTAATCTATGTATTACTGACGGTGGCGTGCGCGCTGGCGCTATGGTTTGCCGGGATGCCCGCGTTTGACGCCATAGGGCACAGTTTTGCCACAATCGCCATCGGTGGTTTTTCCACACACGATGCCAGCGTGGGGTATTTCGACAGTCCCACGATTAACACCATCATTGCTATCTTCTTGCTGATCTCCGGTTGTAACTATGGTCTGCACTTCTCTTTATTAAGTGGGCGTAGTCTGAAGGTCTACTGGCGGGATCCGGAATTCCGCATGTTTATCGGCGTGCAGCTGACGCTGGTGGCAGTCTGTACGCTGGTGCTATGGATACACAATACCTATGGCTCGGCGCTCACGACGATCAACCAGGCCTTTTTCCAGGTGGTATCGATGGCGACGACCGCCGGATTTACCACGGACAGTATTGCCCGCTGGCCGCTGTTTCTGCCAGTGTTGTTGCTGTGTTCTGCTTTTATCGGCGGCTGTGCCGGGTCGACGGGCGGTGGCTTGAAGGTGATTCGTATCCTGCTGCTGTTTAAGCAGGGTAACCGCGAATTGAAACGACTGGTCCATCCGAATGCGGTTTACAGTATCAAACTGGGTAACCGTGCGTTGCCGGAGCGAATTCTTGAAGCCGTATGGGGATTCTTCTCTGCCTATGCGCTGGTCTTTATTATCAGTATGCTGGCGATTATTGCGACCGGTGTTGATGACTTCTCCGCGTTTGCCTCTGTTGTGGCAACGTTGAATAACCTGGGGCCTGGACTGGGGGTTGTCGCCGACAACTTTGCCAGTATGAACCCTGTGGCGAAGTGGATCCTGATTGCCAATATGCTGTTTGGTCGTCTGGAGGTCTTTACTCTGCTGGTGCTCTTTACCCCTACCTTCTGGCGTGAATAATGGAGTAACACGTGAAAACACTGATTCTTTTTTCTTCCCGGGACGGACAAACGCGTGAAATCGCTGAATATCTGGCTTCTGAACTCAAAGAGCTGGGCGTTTGGGCAGATGTTGTTAATTTGCATCGTACCGCGGAGCCGGACTGGCAAAATTATGACAGCGTGGTAATTGGCGCCTCGATTCGCTACGGTCATTACCATGCTGCTTTTCAGGAGTTTGTGAAAAAGCATGCCACACGGCTGAATTCGATGCCGAGCGCGTTCTACTCCGTAAACCTGGTTGCCCGTAAACCGGAGAAACGTACGCCGCAAACCAACAGCTATGCGCGTAAGTTCCTGATGAGTTCGCCGTGGCGACCAGACCACAGCGCAGTCATTGCGGGTGCTTTGCTGTATCCACGCTATCGCTGGTATGACCGCGTTATGATCCAACTGATAATGAAGATGTCAGGTGGTGAAACGGATACGAATAAAGAAGTGGTGTATACCGATTGGGAACAGGTTGCGAGATTCGCGCGAGAAATAGCCCAATTAACCAACAAAGCGTTGTTAAAATAAGCGCAAAGAATAAAAAATACGCACTCGGAAGATTATTTTAAATTTCCCCTTGTCAGCCTGAAATAACTCCCTATAATGCGCCTCCACTGACACGGAACAACGGATTACAAGCCGCCGGGTCAGCGGGGTTCCACTGAGAACTCCGGCGAAGAAAGCGAA
>NZ_MVFY01000016.1 GCF_002042885.1 Citrobacter portucalensis | reverse complement strand
GGCCACGATGGCCAGCAAAAGAAAGAGCGGTATGGCGAGTGGCCAGATAAAGCCCGCCACCACACTTCCTGCCATAATTCCGGCATATAGCAGGTGGTCGCGCATAAGCTCAAGAACAGGGGAGTTCCAGGCATTACGCTTCATTAGCGCCTGATTTACGGGCGTATTATTCATGGGTTACTCCTGGATGCTAAGGGAACTCACAAAACGGTCGACCTGTTCTTGTGTCATTGGATCGGTAATTTTCATGAAGTGAGCAATTTTATCTGGTGCGGCCAGCATGCCTGTTGCCAGGCGAATGCCTGTGTCAGTCAGCACTGTAGGCGTACCTGAAAAACCAAATGCGCGGAAGCCTGTATCGTTTACGGCCACTACGGCTTGAGCCGACACGGAACAGTCTGAACTCACCTGTTGAGAGGCCGCCTGTCCAGGAACCTGCATGCCAGCGTCTGGACGGAAAAGATCGCTCCATGCTACTGCACGGGCAGTCAGGTCTTTCTCGCACAATACCGGAACGATTTTATCTACGGCATCGCCACCGTCATTGACTACAGATACAGGGAAAATGACCACGTTGTAATGTTGTGCCAGCTGTTCGATCGCTGGTTCCATGCTTTTGCAAACCGCACAGGTTGGATCTAGGAATGCATACAGCGTACGTTCATGTCCGTTTGAGAGTGGGATGGTGAACAGACCCCGATCGGCGCTGCGCTTCAGTATGGCTACCATCTTCTGTCGGGCTGACTGTTCCGTCGCTTCTGTTGTTACTGGCGTAGGGGGAGTTACCGGTGTTGCTGCCGTCTGCAATGCTTCAGCAGGAGAGGCCGGTAAGGATTCATGGCTTTCCTTCATAATATTCTGCATATTGGCGGATTCAGCCTGTGCAACGTGGCTGACTGTATTGTCAGTCGGCGGGAGAACCGTCATTTTAGGTTGTCCCTGAATAGCGGCAGACTGTCGTGGCTGAACAGGGACAGGCTCTTCAGGTATTGTCAGTTCTGTGCTACTGAAATTAAGTGAGGTATGGTTGCTTGTACCCATGAACCATAACGAGGACGCAATCAACGCACCGCCAACAAACAGGGCAAGGGCTTTAATTCGCCGTTTTATCACCGCCTTACTCTGAGTTTTGAGTTGCAGTGCAATGGTGTTGAATACTTCTACCGCATCGTGCATCGGGTCATCAAGAAGTGTCACGGCTTCTTTTGAAAGCTCATAAAAGGCAATGAGTTTTTTATCATGAATGGCCATACGCTGTGGTTCGCGGAATATGAGCAGGGCCTGAGGATCGCCTTCTCCGCTTTGATGTAAAACCACAATTGTGTCGTAAATGAAATCGTTACAACGAAAGGTGGTGTAGGTGCTTTTCTGTGACATAAGGAGACTCCAGTAGACGGTATGTTAATTCGCGTTAGATATGTTCGGATTTTCAGAAGATGGGAGCGTCGTCGCCTCCCGGGCGAGTGATAACATCTTCCGTCAGTGACCAGTTGGTCCGGATGCGGCGCTTGCGGTCTCGGTCTGGCTGAGGTTCGTCCCAGATTAGCCCCAAGGACAGCATATCGATGCGCAGTCCCTCAATGGCTTCATCGACGCAGGCTTGCGGGCAGGGCAGGCCAAGTCGTATAGCCTCACTTTCGGTGCGGGCGACGGCGACGATACCTGCTCCTTCAATAAATCCTTTGGTGGTGTTTGCCCGGTGCAGGGCATAGAAGAGGGGACGATCCACTCCCTTGAGCCATAACCAGTTAGGCGGTGTCAGCCGTAAATCATGTGCGTACAGCCAGACCATGCCACTTCTGACGTAGCGGTGCTCATGCAACCACTTTTTCGCGCCTTCGCTCTGGATGACACGCTTAAAGGCAGTTCTGGCCAGCGCATAGACTGGTACTGAGAATTTCCCCTTATCACGGCGACTTTTGAGACGGCAGGAACGGTTCAGTTCATCCATCAGCGCTTTTGCTGCCGGGCGATCGTCCAGGAAAAACTGAAGGCCGAATATTGCGAACAGAGTTTTTTCATGCGGCGCAAGGCTTTTCCATCCATTCAGCGGACGTCCCAGCTGCGCCATGAAAACAGCCCGGCAGCGGGCAACATCGAGCTGCATGTTACTGATGAGTTGATGTTCTTCTACGAAACCTTCCGGGGTTTGTGCCGGACGTCTTTCCGGACGACGTTTATCCAACAAGAGACGACTGGCATCTCCCTCACTAAGGATGGGGGAAATTGCAGGAGAAATAGCTTCCATGGCGAACGGCAATGTACTTATGTCGAGTACCCGCCGAGTTTGCCAGTTGCGGGCTGGATGGTGTAACCAGCTCCACAGGGAAGCGGTGGACAGGGGAATGAGGAATATCATCAAGATCCCTGTCGTTTGCTCCATCACGTTGATCCACTGATCGTACGTGATGTATTGGGCATTGTTGGCGGTGACGGCCAACAGGTTATAGCGCGGTGCGGCCCAGGTATGGAATGGTCCAAAGTCAGCCATACCCCACAGGATATGCAAAATGAAACATGACCAATACACAAACTCGGGCAAGTACAGCCAAGCGACAAGCAGAACCATAATTCCCAGGATGGCGAGGGCGCCGAGAAATTCAAGCGGGTCATTCGATCCCACGCGAGCGGATGTCATGGATAAACTCCCAAGATGAAGACTAACTGAATAAAAAAGGGCAACAACGCATGGACTTATCTAAAGTCTGTAGGCGTGTTTACTGATGGCAACGGAAGGTGAAAATATATTGATTGGTTAAAAATTAAATTATTGTGGATCTGATATGGATCCCCTTTATTTGAGTAATAATCAATAAGGAGTCAGATTGTGGTTTTAATTATCATTATCTGTTTTAGAGTGAATTTTCAGGGCAATGATCTACTTTAATAAAAATAGCCGGTAATTAAACCGGCTATTTATTGGAGGGGAGTAGATGTGTTTTAGGCAAGAACGGGAACTGGTAGTCCTGTCAGAACTTCGATCTCGGCACGTTTTTTATTCACGACATCATTGAAGTTAAAGTTATAGCTGTATCCTTTATTGTTCATTGCGTGCAAATGGTTAGCAATACTGGATGCAGCGCCGGTATCAATAAGAATCATCGGCAACGATGTAAACTTTGTGAACAGGCGCAGCTTTGAGTCTTCAACCTCTGTACGGGTAAGGCTGTAAGCATCGAAACCAATGACATCCATAACGTTGCCAGGATAGATTCTGATGTACAAAAACGTTCCTTGCTGGAAGTCGAAACCCAGATAGGTACTTTGCCAGAAGAGCCAGCCTTCTGAGTTGATGTCCGGCTTGAAGTGCCCTGTATCCTTGATTTTCTCAATAACAGCAAGGATCTTTTTTTTACGATTATTGGCTATGCCGTAATTTATGATGAATGGGGCGAACAGCATAAACCAAAGACTAAAGAGAAAAATATAGTCACTTCCAATAACATAATCCCCGCTCGATACATATAAAGTAAATAGCGGAGCAAGTAAAACTAATGTAATAACTCCGAACCGCAAGAATAGAGTTCTGACTACATAATATGGAAGCCACCATTTAGGGAATCTATCTTTCACAGTCAACCCTCCTTAGGTATTTCAATCAATATTATAGCACTACTGGATAGATGTCCACATCTCAACTTTTGATTCCATCATTATTTGTTCCATCGGGGCCATTCATACCCTTTGTATTAACTCCAGGGGTATGGCGTATATTTCTCCCACCGGCTATAAACATATCTTTCACTGAGCCAGCCATACTGCCAAGGGTATTGGCTGCATCCCTTCCGCCCAAGAATGAAATCACGTAGTCCGGTAGATATGCCTGTAATGCAAACATACTGGATACCAGTGCTGTACACAGGCGTGCATAAATCATTAAGAATCCAACAAGACTGAAAACTCCGGTCAAAGAATTTGCCTGAACATTGACCAGAGCTGCTCCGAACAATGCGTGTAAGATTGTACCTACAGCTATAATCGCGACAGATGCGAAAAAGAATCCAAACACCATGAGGGTTGGGCGTATCATCGTGTCGATCAAGTAGATATAGCCGTACGCAGCACGACTACCTCGATCCTGTGAAGTACCTAGATGTGTAGCTCCCCACAGAGGGCCTGCAGCACAGCCAACAAGAACACTGACAATCCAGTTTCCAATCCCTGTCATCCAGAAAATGAATGGTATAAACGGTAAGTAGATTGATAAGGTAAACCCAGCCGTAAACATGAGCAGCAGCAGGAAGTATATTGCTGGAGATATAGCATCCAGACCTTTATTAATCGCGCTGACTGTGCCGGTAGATAAATCTAGCGCTTTACCTACCAAGCTTCCTTCCCCAGCAGCTGCAATGATTCGAACAGCTGTGTATGCAGTTAATGTGCCTTCGGCAGCTCCAAACGTGTAATCGCCTACATTTTTCATCTTAATAAGCGGGTTAACTTGCCCATTTACAGAACCTGTTCCACTTAATGAAGTTGCTAAGTAGTTGGTTAACCTCTGCATGGGCCCACCGACAGTTTTCATGAAATAACTATTTGGATCATTCCCATCTACTGCCGTTTGTTCATCGTTTGAGATAGTGGTCCCCAACGCCGGACTGTAACTCGAATTCTGCAATTGAGTTCTGTATGCGCTCATTACTGCACTGAAAAGTTCTCCGCTGCCAATTTCCCCTAGAGAGGACATCCCACTGGTCGCCGGTGCGCGACTGGCAACTTCAGTCAGGCGTTGGTTGGCCGTTGCGAAAGTCTGATACCAGGCGCCGAGAGACGCCCAGCCGTATGTATCGAGGTAATTCCTGACAGCATCCTGAATGCCATTTTGCTCACTCTGTGCCGGCAGCGCACGCTGTACTGTTTGTTCATAGTTGTTGGCAGCTCGTTGAATGCGCGTTTCTATATCCGGGAGTGTGCCGTTTCCGGTCGTTCGCTTATTCATAAATCCTGTAACAAACTCGCTGGCAGCGCTATCCATATCCTGAATCATGGCTTCCATCGCTTTGTTTTGTGCGTCCACGACTTCACGTGTGTCGCTATTACTGAAGGGATTAAAGAAGCTCCCAGAGCCAGACGAGGAGCCTGATTTCTGTTGTTCCGGAATTGTTGCTGTGCCACACACTCCACTGCCGTTCGTGACCCGGTAGGTATAATTTCCTCCAGACGAACCGAATCTCTCAGTCATTTTTGCTGTGGTGGAATTGGCAGTGCTGCTGTAATCGTCCAGTGCCGTATTGATGGCGTATTTGCACAGCTGTATCTCAAAAATACCGCGTGCAGATGTACGGGTCGAGGCCTGGGTGGGCTGCACCGTCAGGGAGTAGCCGCTGGCAATATCACTTGCAGCTTTGGACACCATCAGGTTGGCAGAGCCCACGCCCATAATCGATGCGCCCCAGAGGATGATGAGCTGAGACATGCTCCAGCCATTGGCTGTCGGGATAATCATCAAGAATCCTGAGACTGTACTCAGTGTACTGGTGATATCGCGATCGCCACTGAATACCTTGCCCTGATGCCCCGTTTTGTTGATGTGCTTCAGGCCAATAATCACAAACCAGACGACGGCAAGGACGGCAATAATTCCGTTAAACAGCGCAAACAGATTCCCGATCATCGTGGTATTACCGGCGGCGAGAGGGTCTAGCACCACGTCGCCGAAGATAGTGACCAGAGCCTGTCGGGAAAGGTCCTGGGCATTGGTCGCAGCAGAGACTATATCATCGTAAGTGACACCGGCGCGTGCCGGGATAACAGGTATAAGCAGCCCTGCACAAAGCGCACGAATGAGATTTTTCACGGTAACTCCGGATAAAACATGAATGCCGGGATGGCGGTTGGGGCAGAAGAGGGCCGTTATTTTCCGAGAATGGAATCTCGTAAGGCATGTGTTTCCGTCCTGAAATGCTGAAAGGTGCCTCCTTCAGCAAGACTCACACGCCGGTTGCGTAACTGCCACAGTCGATAGGTTACGATTAGCGCTTTTGACCACGCCACGCCAGCGCCGGAAAACAGCACCACACAGGTGCTGATCTGGTGTGCAGTGATACTCCCACCGATGATGAATGTTGTCAGTGGTGCAAGCGGAACGAGTATAATCATAAGCCAGAACAGAAATCGCCAGCGCCGGCGCTGGCTAACATACCCCTTATCCAGCTGTTCGGTAGTACAGCCGGATTCCTCAACGGCTTTTTCCCAATCAGGAGAAGCAGGCAGTTTGTCGTCGGTGTTAAGCTCAGGAAAGGCATCACGCATTCGCTCCAGATTGCGTGATGTCATGTGTCGAGCTGATCGTAGAAACCACTTTGTTTCCTGCACAGGTAGAAAGATGCTAAGCAATCCGATGGTGATACGCCCGGTGAGGCTTTTTTTTCGTGAGACTATTTTTTCAGATGTCATTTGGCCGCTCCCTGGTTCATGGCTGATTCGAGTTGTTTTAGTCGTGGGGCATAGGACTGACGGGCAAAGGCAGCGAGCAACTGGCCGTCGATAACGTTCCCTTTGCGTATCAACTCTTTAATGTCATTAAGTTGCCAGTTCATCTGCGCCGTGGTTCGGATGAGTTCGCGCATAAGGTTATCTCCGTTCATTTGCTGCAGGTCAGAGAGATAGGCTGTATTGGCATATCGACGTCCGGCCTCAAAGGATTCAAATTCTCGCTGGCTCATGTAGCCTTTCGCTTTCGCCTCCGGTGAAGCCACATCATCAAAATACTGCGCTGCGGAAGGGGACTGCAGTGCTTCTTTCAGGGCATCACGGGTGGTTTCACTGGGCTTACTGTCGGCAATCAGCGAGAGCTGAGGTTCAGAGGCGGCATCGGTGATACCGTTGTACTCGTTGAGCAATCCTACATACGTCCGTCCGGTTACGGTGTTGACTTCACCTTTACCGGGCGTGCGACCGGCCGAAGGGCGCGATGTGTTTTTCATGTAGGCCATTGCGGCGTCGGTCTGTTCCTGTGTCCAGGACAGTGCTGGTGCCGTCCCTTCCGGTCCTGCTCCACCATAGATCGAGCGTACTTGGCTGTCACCACCGGGCATTTTGCTGACGGCTGGGCAGATCCCCGTCCCACCAAAACGCTCATATTCTGCTGCTGTGCAGTACGCTGCATGCACGTTCGCACCGTCATAAGCGTCGCGGGCCTGCTCTTCTGATGCAGTGGAAATCCTCTTACGCACCGCTGAGTTGGAAACGCCTTTGCCGGAAGAGAGTTTTGATGCGGTACTACCTGACGCACTTTTACTTTGTGCAGCAACGCCGGAGGCTGAATCACTGCAGATCGAATCCGGTACCGAAAAACTCTGTCGAGCTTCTTCCAGCCGTTGGGTTTCATTATTGAAAATCATTTGCTGACGGGTGGCCTGTCCATCCTGATTAATCAGCGCGCCGAGCTTGTCAGCATTCTGTGTGATTGCTGTACCGGTGGCCTGCTGCATCTGTAGTATTTCGACCAGCGTTGCCTGGATGGTGGCCATCTCAGGCAGAACCTGAGTAGTTATCGGAACACTGGAGTTCACGTTGACGGTGAAAGCACTGGCAACTGTGGGAAGGCTGGACGCGATGGCAAGCGCCAGCGCGGGGAGATGGCGTTGTATCATGAAATTCTCCATTTAGTTGAGCGGGGTAAATACGTTGGGAAGGCGAGTTGACTGTGGGTCGGGGGCGAGGGCTACCAGAGGGAAGGTCTGAAAGCGTCTGCTGATACGTCCTTCCCGGCTGCGGGTGTCTATGATAGTCAACCCACGACGAGCGATCCGCGAGTGAGTTGAAGGGGTAATATCCAGTACCGGCCTGTCTCCTGGGCTGAGTTGTGGGGTCTCTGCCCCCTCCGGCCATAACCAGGTATCATCACTTAACACCGTCCTTATATCCTCAGGTAACAGCCACTGGACCACATGACGCGATTCTCGCACCTGTTCGCCTGGCTCTTGTACCTGCCATATGGCCGTAGTTACCAACTGGCGAGGACGATCTTTGATCGTAAGAAGAACGCCACAGGCTTCTTGTGGAGCCCGACGATCAGTAGCGTATACAGCACGAGAGTTCACTGCACTGTCTGTACGAAAGTGACGAGATGGTAGAACAAACTCCACGCCGTCAACATCGATCATCAGGCGTGAAAGTCTGACCTGTCCCTTTGCCGGGCGACGGCAGCGTGGCGTCAGGTGGATGGAACACATCACAGGTCATACCCCAGTTCGTTAATCATTTCGTCCGCCATCAGTTCGATGACACCCTTATCACCACGGACGCCACTGTTACGCTCTCTGTACTCAATGAGTTTTTTTGCAGACCCACGTGGGAACTTATCTGCCAGCAACTGACGGGCACGGGCAGTGCCGATCGTCGCGGAGAGATTTTTGCGTAGCGCACCGTCTTTTTTGTCTGAGTTAAGCGACCACAGCTCCAGCGGTCCGAGCGTAAACCGGACAATCCGCGCCAGCGTGCCCTGGGTCGTGCGCATCATACACAGCATCGGTACTCCACTACCGTCTGCAGCAGGACCGGCTGGCATACGCAGGAAAGCATGGAGATTGTGTTCGGGGATCTTAAAACTGTCCCGTAAAAGAGGGATGTCTTCCTGGCGGTAGCGCAGCAGCCAGAGGGTGTTGGCAGAATCGAGCAGGCTTTTCGGGTAGTCGGTAAGGAACTGGGTACTTAACACCGTGCGGATGCCAAACTTACGCTGTTCCCTGTCCTGCGTGTCCAGCGCTTCGAAGATGAAATCAATGCCCTTGACGTTGTGTAACTCGTCGTAGATTTTGGTTTTCATTTCGCTGTCGAGTTGGTTGATACGCCGCATAATGCCCGGGAGATAGGCTTCCGGCACCGTTTTCACTATCTCTTCCTGATACTGAGGAAGCGTAAAATCACCAGCTGTTATGTGGCCAGCAAAGAGGAACATTATGCCGGTTTTCAGTCTGCCTGCCGGAGTCTTATCGCCGGCGACGTTGTTTAAGTCTACGGCAATAATGCGTGTGTTCGGGTTCAGCGCGAAACGAGTCCGACTGGCCATCATCGGATAGTCCTGACGAGCCTGAATCATGCAACGCTCAATGTATTCCAGCAGTGGCTCCTGTGAACCGTCACGCTGTACTCTGCCAAAACTCTCCTGAATTGCCTCACTGCGTAGTAGCGCTGGCATATCAGCGAGTTCGGGTACTGCCTGATAGTGCGCCCGTTGAGCCGCGGATAACTGCCCGCGCTCATGGAGGAGATCACGTACTTCATACCATGGCGTCGCAGTCCACCATTCCTGATCGTGCTCATCTCTCAACCCGGATGACTCCAGTGCCTCATCCACTTCTGGCTCTACGTTTGACCGGAACATGTTTGGCTCAATACCGCTGCGCATGTCGAACGCCAGATCAATCAGGCGGTTCACTATCTGCCGGGTATCGGTCGGGTTAGGAGGCGTCCCTTTATCCGGTTCTATACAGAAGGCCATCAACATGGACGCGATAAATTGCTTCTCCGGCGTTACTGGCTTATGGGCACCGTACAGGATATCGAAAACATTGCGCGACTTAGACGGGTCGTTGCTGAGAATAATACCGACGGCTTCGTCCTTTCGCTCCTCCGGCAGACTGTCACGAATCAGCTGGATGAACCCCATAGCGCTGAACCCTTTATCGATATGCGCCACATAGGGAAGTGAAACCTGGGCGGAAGATACCTGTATTTCCGTCAGGGTATTAATCAGTACCGACTTACCAAGACCTGAGTCACCTGGTGCAAGTTCGGTGTGCTTGTTCTGTCGTGAAGAACCCAGCCCAACTTCCCAGGCGCAGCCGTCTTCAGTGTGCAGCATCAAATTACCTTCCCCGCGCCAGACGGAACCTGGTCGGTTGAAGGGCAGCATAGAAAGCGCATGGGATAGTGGCGGATAAAGCGGGACGGGGCCTGAACCTGCTGACGCTGCCAGCATGCTGTTTACCCATCCCCGACGTGGATCACCGAAGGTTGTGGTCGTGTTACAGACTCCCCATCCCTGCATAGCTGATTCAAGCAGCATCTGATTACGGGTGCATATTTCACGGGTACGCCCCCAGGTGGAAGCCACAATGGTCATCACACAAACTGGATCTCGTTCATCCGTTTCAGCCAACTGCGTAAAAGCGTCGTAAAGAGGACGAATGGAGGGAATAAATTGTCCAAATGATGAAATATTCTTTTTCCAGCCCAGCGCCTTCATCCCACCCGGCATTATATCGATCCGAATACGCCAGGGAACGGCACGTGGAACCAGTTTAACCAGTTCATTGAAGGGGCTGGGGTTCTGAGGAGGCAGAGTTATGGCTACCATGCCATGCCATAGTCCCTCTGCAAACACAAGATTACCTTCAGTTTTTGGTGTACAACCAAAAACCTGAAAATTCAGGAAGGGAGCAAGCAGAGCCGTGGCGTCATCATCCTGAAGCGTACCCGAGGGTGCGGCTTTCCCCGGCAGTGCCGGGCGCCATGCTGCCGATGTGCTGTTACGTGCTGTTTCACGTCTGATTTCGTTACAGAACTCAGGCACGTCTAGCAGGCGGACAAGTAAGCCGTCTCCGCCGCGTACGAGTGCTTTTTCAAGAGTAGAGATAAAGCTGTCATGCCTGATCTTCAGACCAGACATTTGCCAGCGCCAGGGCTCCTGTCCAAAGCGCGCGACCGGCGCTTTATCCTGGATAGCCCGAACGGTGGTATTGAAATCTGCTCTTTCCTGATGGCTCACCAGTGTCGGTGAACTCCAGACGGCAAGCCAGCATCGCTCACGGACAAGCCAAGGTGAAATTACGTTTACCTTTTCATTGAGCAGGTCATCCAACTGGATGCCGATGTGCTGAATTGAGCGTTTTTGTGGGGCGATCATGGTGCTGACTTCGTCACGCCCTTTTTCCGGATCTCGTTCAAAAATGAAGGCCAACTTATGGCCGGTATTTTTCCAGGTCGTACTGAGTGTGGATGTGAGGTGCGCGATCATTCCTTCAAACGCATCCGGATGGTCGGCTGAGGCGGTTTCTGATAGTTCACGCAATGCCCCGGAAATTTCAAATACAGAGAGGTAATAACCATGATGGGTTACGCCAATATAAGGTGCTTCCAGCCAGGGTCTGAGTTCCAGGTCGTGTTTGTCCAGTCCGATCACAGTGCGAATGTCGCAATAGTCGACAAAGTCAGCAGAGATGGTGAAACGGGAAAAGGTGTTCATAACGTCTTCAATGGCGAAGACAAGGCGGTTGATATTCATAGCAGTGAAGACTCCACCAGGATGGCGTGTATTGATGGGCTCGATGGCGCATCTGTGTGACGAGGTGCGCTTCAGTTTTGTGTGACAGTGGTGCCAGTGGGCAGCGCCGATACTATTTTTTTCTGCGGGATTTCTGACAGCACGTCACTGTCCGTTACTGAATCCGGTGTAAGGATCAACGCCACTCCATTCATTTTCTGTCGCATGTCATCGCGAATGACTGGCGGGAAGCGTTTAAGCGCATCGGCATAATCAGCAGGCCGCCACCCTCCGAAACGTTCTTCCAGAGGCAATCGATGCCGGGTCAATTCCGACAGCACCCGGCGACCCTCCCGAATTTTGTAAGGAATGTTGCTGAAGACGGCCTGCAGCGCTTTTCGGTTCAGGGCGACGACATTACGTGGATGCAGATCCGGTAACCAGACCATTACCCCCTGAGCAGCAGCAAATCCGTTGAGGGCATGCCAGGCGTGGCAGATAAAACAGAGATTAAACGGCTGCGTGAGCCGTTCGAACTCAGCATATTCAGTATCAGACAGTAAACCGGTATCGGTCAGAAGCGCGGTGGGAATCTGGCGCAGGGCAAGGCGGCGGGCTGCAAGTGATGCGTGCTGCATCCCGGTTTGTGCGGCTTTCAGTGCACGAGTATGTTTTTCGTATTCAGCCGGTACCTGTGGCGTGGGGCGGGACGCCAGCTGAGCCAGCGTATCTTTCGCTCTGACGAGTCTGGCCTTTGCATCATGTGCTTCTTCCGCAAGTCGGGTTAAGGGCAGGGATTCCGGTAACATAAACAGATGTTTCATATCAGCACCGCAGCAATAGCAGCGTCCCCCTGAAACGCTCACAGGGGCAGGAAGCTGGGGGGCTGTGGTATGGACAACATCAGGTACTGGAAGTGAATGTAGCCACCGAAGGTCAGGTGTCTTTTTCTTATTACTCATCGTTTTCTCCTGAAAGGGTCGGTAAACACCGACCCTTTCCTGTGCTTAGCTGATATTGACGGAGCTGGTACCAAGCTGTTTCTGGGTACGACTCATAACTTCAGGGACAACGGCCAGCAGACCGCCAATAGCCAGACCTGCACAGCAGCGGCCCACGGTGATCTGCGGGTTGGTACCAACTTTTTTGAAAGCCAGCAGGGAACCGATGAAGATGAATACTCCGATCGCCTGGGCAATTTCCAGGCCAGAAGTTTTACCACTTTTAGCACCGGCAGCGGCGCTGCTAAGCATGTCAGCAAGATCGCCTTCGGCGAAGGCCATGCCGGGTAACAGGAACGTGGCCAGGGCACACAACCCCTGAATCATTCGCTCACGGCACTTCATCATGGTCAGCTGACAGAAAATAACAACGGCATAAATACGCGCGGAAATAGCACGGAAAAGTGACATGGTGTCTCCTTGGGTTATAAAAAAACGAATGGTGTTAAAAAGCGAGTCCGAAGGTGGCGAGCGCGGCATCGATGAGCTGAGGTGAAAAGACCATCGCGGTTCCGGCCATCAGTTTTACGGTCGCGGCACGAATGCTTTCGCTTGAACTGAGCGCGGTATGCCCTTCAAGTTCTGAACGTCGAAACATATCTAGTGCTGCATAGACAAATCCCACACCTGCGAGCCGAACCAGGGAAAGCACGGCGTTAGCGGCCCCTGCAGCAACGCCGTAGGTGGCGGGCTGCACATAAGCGATTGCATCAAAGGATGTAGCGCCAAAACCAAGCTGAGCACCACTGGCATTAATTATGGAGGGAAGGGATACCAGTGCGGCGCAGGAAAAAAGGCCAATAGCGAACCTGCCCGGGGATAAGGGACCACGACTGGAACGTTGCCGGACCAGTAGGGCGATGAGGCCAAAAAAACCAATCATCTCAGACCAACTGAACAGTAAATCCAGTCCAGCGGTGAAGATGCCCGAAGCCAGGTTCTCTATTAGCGTAATGGCATCCAGTGCCATTAGCGCAGGGTTCCTCCTGTT
The DNA here is from genome assembly GCF_002042885.1 of Citrobacter portucalensis. Taxonomy (GTDB): domain Bacteria; phylum Pseudomonadota; class Gammaproteobacteria; order Enterobacterales; family Enterobacteriaceae; genus Citrobacter; species Citrobacter portucalensis. The sequence goes on along the minus strand of NZ_MVFY01000016.1, from coordinate 84,623 downwards.
GTCACCACAGAGCGTGTGGCGGGATCAATCTGACGAATAGTGACTTTACCCAGCGTATCCCCCTCCCGGACGGACCAGGTACTGCCCTGCCATTTAATCCAGGCCATTCCCGACTCCAGTGACATGATTTTCATGCCTGAAATAGCACTGGCTACCTGCCGTTTTTGGGACCTGGAAGCGGGTTTTGAGGTATCAGTGACGCTTGCCCGGGCTTCCAGTACTGCCAGCTTTTGTATCAGGTCATTAAGCTGGGCACGCGTTTCTACCGCGTATGCCTCATCCCTCTTGATAGCATCAGACAGACGGGTGACGCTGTCTTTCAGTGACGTCATAGAGTCATTTATCTTTCGATCACGGTCGTTCAGCTCGTCACGAATATCCGTCATCATGCTCGCCGTATCGCCCTGGAGCATCGGAGGTGCAATTTGTGTCGCTGGCTGCGCTACGGGGATCGAAGCCCTCGTGTGCTGGATAGTCTCAACTGCATTTTGCGGTGCACCGTCGAGCGTACTTTCAACCTCACTGAAGCTGCTTTCAGACGGTGTGTTATTTGTAAATGACAGTGACGGACCGAACAGATACCAGAGGCTGGCCACTGCCAGAAGAGTTATCCCGAGAAGCCACGGTAGAGAATAGCCAAACAGCAGCTCCCGTTTCCATAAAGGTGGTTTCTGACGGGGGTCTGGCGCGCCAAAATCATCCTCGTTTTCCAGCGTATCTTCTTCAGGTATGTCAATTTGCTGATTCATCATTGTTCCTCACGGGTACGGTGTCGCCATATTGACGACGGATTTCAGCCTGGCGGCGCGCTATAGCTTCCTGCAGGCGGGATTCAGTTTGCTGCTCTGCTGCAACAGGTGTTGGTGCTGATGTACTGGCAGCGGAGAGTGCGGCCTTCTTATTACTGATAATGTCGTCTGAAGTTACTGATTCAACGAAGAGAATGGAGATAACCTCTTTCTGCTTAACTGTTACCTGGCGGAACGGCTCGCGGGCCATCTCCTGTTTGATGACTTCCGCACCTGTCTGTGCTGTGCCACCGACCATTACGCCAGCTACTGTGCTGCCGTCAGGTTTCCCTACGCGTCCGGTGACTGTTCCGACGCTGGACTGCATGACTTGAGTATTAGCATCCTTGTACAGCCCCCCCAGATCTCCAAGACCACCTAATACAGCTGGTAGAACGATGTGTGTCCCCCATCGATGGTTGACATCGGAAGCTATTGAAGACATCAGGTTTTTCTCGCTCTGTGCGCTTGCTTTTACGTTCAGTTCCATTCCTTTCCAGCTCATACTGGTGAATTTGATATCGAGTCCATTTCCGGCAAGTTTTACTGAAGGGCTATGGAGTCTGGCGCCAGCCAGCGGCCCGGCAGGTATGACCGCAACCACCTCTGAGTTGGGGTTATCCGAATCCACGGCAGTCTCCATATAACCGGACGCACGAGTGAGTGCAGGGATGAAGACCTGTGCGTTTTCTGTTTTAGCTGTGGATTCTGCCTGGCGGCCAGCACCAGACTCTGGTGAAGTCCGCGTAACGGTGGCCAGTGCAGTGGCCAGAACCGGAGCGTCACCGCCCGCCTGCGCGGCACTGATTCGCGTGAGCAGTTTCTGGAGTTGAGCCTGGCGCTTCTCGTTTGCCTGCTCTTCTCCGGCCGTGTTTTCCGTGCGTCGTGACGATTTTCCCGACTGTGGAGATGGCGAATCTTGTGATGCCGGCTTTGTTACCGGCGGCTTATCAGGCGGGGGTTCCGTGACTTCAAGGCCTACCGGGAGGCTGGCGATAAAAGATGAATCAGTCCGTGCGGCTTCTTGCGCACCTAAGTCGTTTGAGGCTTTCAGTAGCTCACGGTATCGCGGGCTTTCTGTTGTGGTGGTTACGGCACTTGAGGCAGTGCCGTTAAGATTGACGGCAGAATCCTTTCCTGAAGGGTCATGTGCCAGCCATGACACTAACCAGTAACCGGCAGTCAGTAAAACCAGGGCTCCAAATCCGATTATTGAAATAAGTTTTTTGCCGTTATTTCCGGCATCCTGTTCTGCGCTCATTACTGAAGCTCCGGCGTGACGTGAACGGATTTCCCGTTCACTGAGAAGGTCAGTAACGGGGTGAGGGGGAGTTTCCAGAGATGCGTGCCGTCCGCTGAAGAGAGTGTCTGTTCAAACTCATCGCGAAGCATTGCCCGGGAACGGACCATCAGATCATCACCGCTTTGCCATATAACAGTGTCAGGAACGTTGCCCTGGAATTTGAGGCGGTGTGCATCTTCTGGTGGAGTGCCATCCAGAAAGGCCTGCAAAGTGGCACTATGGAGTGCGATTTTATCGACTGGCGCGCCTGGGGCCATGGTGCCGGGACCCAGGCGTGGGACGCGTAAATCCAGTCGGCTGTCGATCTCCTGGCTGGCTGTACGGGTGTCTGTCTCACCACTTGTCACGTTAATCATGACCGGTACATCGAGTCCTTTAAGATAGACGGATATGTTCCCTGCCGCCCACGGACGCAGTGGGGTGATAGTTAGCATGTTGCTACCAGCATTGAACTTCACATCAAAATTTTTCGGACTGGCATTAATTGGCGGATCCGACTGTGGCCACGGCGCACCACTGATGTCTGTCAGGGTAACGACGCTCTGGTTGTTCATGGCCGTACGTACCAACGGGATACTGGCTCCTGGTGAAAGATTAAGGGTTAACGAACTGATGCGCGGAACCACGCTTATCATTGGAGCATTTACCGACCGCTCGTTGTCTGTCAGTCGCAGACGCAGTTCGCGTATCTCATCCGCTGACAGAGGCGAGTCCATGCTTGCCGCTTCGTCTACCAGCGGTGAGCTTTGTCCTGGTGCCGGTAACTCCCCACTAATCCGGGTTGCGGGTACGTCCGTTGTATGTGGTTCAGCACCTTGCTGGGCTGGAGCTGCACTTGTTGCGCCAGGTGTCCTGGCGTTCTGCCAGCCAGTATTGTCAGCAGCGACTGCGAGAGCCGGACCACACAGCAGTAGCGCGGTCATGAGATAACGAAGTTTCATGGCGGGAGCCTCAGAGGTTGCGGGGGGCGTTGCGTGAGATCATCTGGCGGATTTCCATCCCGACAGGTTTCTGTCGTGGATCTACGCGCTGGATGGTGATTTCGAAAACAAAAGGTTGTTCGGGCTTGCTGGTTGTCTGACCAACCAGACGCAGACGTACCGGATATTGCATAGTCCAGAACCAGGTTCCATCAGACAAGCGTCCACGCCGGATGACGACACCAGCCCCAACGGAGCCGGTAAGGTTCATACGTTCACGCTTCAGGGCATCATAGATATTGGAGTTAGTGAGCGCCTGGATGTAACTGGCGTGCCCTTCTTCAGAGAATAGCGAGGCCGTAGAAGATACCTGCTCACGATAGTGAACGAAGTCCAGGTTAAAGGCCCGCATCAGCGCCTTGCTGCCAAAGGCGATTGCATCGTCCTGGCTCCATGCCGGTTCGGATGTGGGAGCCAGGCGAACCAGGCGTCCGCTGTCGGTGGCAAAGTAATCTCGTGGCTGTTGTATCAGAGCCCAGGTTAAACCGGCGTTGAGGATTATGCTGATAAGCAGGCCAGTCCCCAGTCGGAGATTACTTTTCATAAGCTCCGGTGCCATTTTCTGGCGTTTTTCTGCCGTGATCATCATTTTCACGGCGTCGTTCAGCGGATCCTCCGCAGGGGAGGTGGCCCGCCCCTTTGCAGGGGGGGCCGGTTGAGTCAGTTTTGTCATAGGTTTCAGGAGTTGAAGTTTTTCCAGGGATCGATGTTGTCTGGAATCTGTTCGTTGACCTTATCAAGGGCAGCTTCGCAGACCTTATTTTCCAGTTGAGAAATGATGTCATCGAGCCCGGGGAATTGCGGCAGGCTCACTTTGACGCTCTTGATACGGGACAGACAGGACTGCAGGGAGGATGAGACATTGCTTTCGCGCTGTTCCCAGGCTGTTGCGGCCGCCCTGGCTCGCTCATAACCAGCCTGACTACCCGCTTCAGCGGCACTTCCTGCTCGGCAGGTCGCCGCCGTAGCGGTGGTAGAAAAAAGCATGAAGCCGGACAGGAGTCCGGCTTTAAGCATGTGATATCGCATTCTCTCTCCTTATCGGCTTAGCGGCCGGGGCTGTGGGAGTGTTCCTGATGAAGCGCCTTTTCCTGTCTGCCCTCCGGCTTTCGTGCGTCATCCCATTGTTTCCAGGTCTGTTCAAAACCCAGACGCTGGAACAGGGTGTCTGCCTGTTTTTCCGGTGTGTAGAGTCGGGCAGGAAGTGGTGTATCTTCTTCCCGACCTTTCAGGTGGAACTTCATCAGCTGGGGAGCGGCACGGGTGGTGCCGTCGGGTTCGAAATTCACCGCCTGCCCGTAACCCGCAAAGCGGGGGCCGTCGTCGGTGATGGCATTGATAACCAACTGACTATTGTCGGTAGTTGGTGTGGCAAGTGCCGGATACAGTGTGCCATCCAGTCGCACCATACCCTGTAGGTGTTCCCCCGCTGACTGTACAAGCAGCAGGTCTAACTGGTTTGACTGTGTGTCCATGGAGGCCATAACGGGTATCAACCTGTCTGGGGCGTCTGTGGATGGTGGCAAAATGCTTGCTGCAGCTACCGGTGACTTCACCGGGTGCCTGTCTTCACCCAGATAAAACTGACGTTCTTCCAGGCGAGGTGGCAACTTCAGGTCTGTGGTGTACTCGGGCCAGGCCTGACGGATTTGCTGAGTGAGACGGCCAAACGTATCGACCGGAAAAACTTGCAGGGGTTGCCCCTGCTCTGGCCGATCGTGTGCCACGGCAAGGCCCGTCGAGGCGGATGTCAATGACCAGTTATTCTTTACGCGTTCATTTTCCTCTCCTGGTACATGCCAGCTGTCACGGGAGTTAAGCGTCAGTGTAACCACATCACCGGTTTTGTGGTTTTCGATAAGTTTTCTTAAATCCTGTCCCCAGTAGGTATGACTCCCTCCACGGTTCTGTAGCTCGATAAAGAAGCTCCCACCCTTTTTCTCTTTATTTTCGTAGGTCGCCTCGCCAAAGTTTTTCAATACCGCCGTGATGCTTTGCCCTGGCTTCAGTGCGGAGGGCGCTGGTTCAGCGGGCATTTCCGGGACCCGGATACTGTCGGCAGCCTTTGACGCGACAGCCTCAGTAACAGCCTCAGTAGAGGATGAAAACGCCGGCTGAGGCGCGCCGGGTTCTTGTGCCTGTGATACCGGGTTCGGTGATGCAGGGGGTGTTGGTGTGTCTGGCGCGTTAGAGGAAGCAGCTTCGGGTGCGGCTGTTGCCGATGACTGTGGTGGTGCGGCATCAGGTGATGGTGTCTGCCGATTCAGATCTGGCGTAGGTATATGCGTTGTGATTGAATCACTGGTCGTCCCCATCTGTTGCCGAAGTGCCTCAAGTTGAGCGCGCTGTGCAGGCAACTTCATGCGGATATCGAGGTCATTTTCGATAATGAGCCGCATAGCCTGCTCTTTAAACTCCATACTGCCGGTTAGCTCCACCACGCCGCCGTAAAAGCGGGATGCAACCGCCAGCGCGGCGAGTACCCTTCGTTTGTCCTGACTTGCACCGTTACACATTTCGAGGCGGTTGCCGAGATCGCGAAAGGCATCTTCCCCGTCGAGGCGGTAGAGCACCGTGTTGTCGCGCTGCTCTTCTGTTGACAAGGCTTTGATGATTTTATCCAGATCTTCCCGCTGCAGCGGTTCCGGTCTTCGCGGCCCATAGACAAGCCCATCCGCTTCATTCACCTCATTCTCTGCAGTTTTCGTCCAGTTTAGATTCAGTTCTGGCATGTCTGCATCTGCGTTGGCTGTCTGTGCCTGTTCCTGTTTTTTCCCGGTTAATGGTGCTCCGGGGGACTGTGGAGGGATTGGTAATTCAGACGAGACCGGCGCCGTGGGCTCAGCGTTTTTATCATGCAATGCAGCCTCAGGTTTTACAGCCTGTTCATCCGTTTCCTGCAGTTCCTGGGCTGTAAATTGTTCCTGTGCAGGCTTATGGGGTAAGTCGTCAGACTGACTGTGCATCCATTCACCAAACTGTGGGTCGTCCATTTGCGCGCGTATGTCTGCATAATCATCCAGGTCAGGTAACGGTGCATACGATCCTGCTTCGGCGACGCTCTGGCTACTCTGACCGATATCATCGGGAGATGTCACGAGCGTCCCATCCGGGTTGCTCTGCGTATCAGGAATTAAAACGTCAGATTCTATTGGGGGCATGGGGGATGGCTCATCGCGTACATCTGCAGGTTGAGGTTGTTCCGGCTCAGTCGGCGCGGGATTCTGTTCGTTGGCAGGAATTGCCGGCTCTGGTTTATTGGGTTCAGCAACGAATTTCTGGTCAGGGTTTATGTTTACAACAGCACTATCAATAATGCGACCCAGTTGCGCAGCGCTATCATCGTGATTCAGGTCAAGGCTTCTTATTGCCTCCGCATATAGTCGGTTTAAGGGGGTAATATTTGTTTTTCTATCAGGGGGACTATCAATAGTTTTAACGAATGTATGTGTAAGTAGAGCTGTCAACCTTTCAGCTTCTTCGGGCCGGTTTTGAGCCACTGTAAGATTTATTAGTTCAGAACGGATGGCTTCATAATGTATTGAAAGATTCTGTTCCTTTTGCAATATATTTGACAATCTTGATGCATCCTGAGCAACGTTACTTAATGCCTTGTCTATATATTGCGTCATTTCTGCTTTTATATTTCCACCTGCTGAGCGCAAACGAATATTATCAATTAAATCCGTATTGATAATAGCGACATAACTATTGTCTTTTAATGCATCAATTCCTGCTTCTTTCAGAATGCTCATCCCCTGAGGGCTGCTGGCGAAGTTAAGAAAGGTGTCATCTATCGCCTTGCTGTCAGCGAGTTTATTTCCAAGCTCGGAGCGAGAAATGCTCTCGTTTTCATTGAGTTGCTGATGCCCCGAATTTCCAGCTTCTCTGATTCGTGCCCGCAGTTCTTCTGTTAATGTGGAATTATCCCAACGGTCTAAAACAACAGACTCAGAAGGGATCTCTAATTCATATACGTGATAGTCCTTATGATTTATTTCCTCCATTACATAGTGCACGCCTAAAACAGACGTATCAGTATAAAAACCTCTCCCCACGAGGTTTTGACCTAATCCTATTTTTTCAGAATCAATGGCACTGAAGGCTGCAGGTGAACCATGAAACAAAGTTATCGTTTCACGCCCGGCTTTATGTGACGCCTGGTTTTCTGGAGGCTGCACTGGTGCCTCCGTCGCTGGTTTTTCTGCTGCAGTGGCCTCGGCCAACTCACTGACGGTATGTTCACGGGCGATGTCATTATCGGATATATGTGCGATATCCGGAGATTCATGATTATCCATAGCAGTTTCCTGAACAGGGGTGAAGACGAGACCGCCCTCTACAAAGGCGTTACGGGTTTGTGAGTTTGTGTTGAATGGGGTTTCTATCCCCATAGCGTGAAGCTGAACATTGATGAGATGCCTGGCGAGGTCTTTTCCTCTGCTGAGGATTAAATCGTTGAAGTCAGTAAGGTTTTGTTCAAGCTCCGTCGGTGTAAATGCTGGTGCTATTACCTCTCCGTTCGTCAGTTCGGCGGCCTTGGTGGCACTTAGGATGCCCTTATTCTCTGGCTCACCAGTCTGCGGGTTTTTTAATTGATGGTCGTTGTCAGCGCAGAAGATAAATTGACTGTCTGGCCAGACGGCACGGGCGTTCTGACCAACGGCAATCATGTTTCCCGCATCAATAGTCATCAGTACCGGCAGGCCTGATGCCTCATGTATGGAGGCTGCTGTGGCATATCCTTCAGCAAACAACAGCGGCTTGCCGTTCTGCGGGGTCCCGAGAGCAAACCAGTTACCTGTTTTCTCACTGTCTTTAAGGATCCGGGCGTCTTTCCCACCGGTAAGTGGAATACGCTGGTAAGAACGAATGTCGCCATGCGCGTTGCTGAAGGGGATAACAAGCTCTTGTTTTTCGTTGATTCTTATACCCGGAGCGGCCTCTACTCCCTTGCGGGTCAGATAGGTGTTTGTTGTAGCCTGCGGGTACCGGTCAACGTATCGGGCTGCATATTCCGCCTGACGGTTATACTGCAGCTCAAGAGCACGTGCATTGTCTTCACGGGTTTGCTGGGCATGAGCACGGAGATGTAGGCGCGCAAGCGGGTCCATCTCGCCACCACCTGAAAACACCCACTGCGTTGGTTTAGCGTCGGCGCTGCGATAATCGCGATACCATCCGGCAGGGCGCCCGTCCAGGTATGCTTTGTAAGCTCCGCTTTTGGAACCCTTCCTGTCCTGTTTCGTCGGTACACGCTGAAGGCTGCCATCCATCACGGGCAGCCCTTTAACCATCAGCCCTGCTTCTTCGAGTTTTTGTGCAAACTCTGTTACCGGGTCTTCTGCATTCATCGACAGTTCGTGTGGTCGGGGCATCCATCGTTCGAACTTGTTCAGGTCGGCACCTGGTCGGGCATACCAGAGCCGGTGTTCATTGTCCCATTCAAGTGCTTTCTGGCCATTATCCAAACGCGGATGGGCATTGATGGCGTCGTCCTTCTCTTCGTGAGGTACGGCAAGCCATATACGGTGACTTTTTTGCATGGTCACAATCCTGGAAGATATAGAGGGGGAAGCGCGTAAGCGCTGTGGAGAACTGGCGTGTCAGACTGGGCTCAGAGACCGGTCCAGTCTCGCGGCGTTTCGATGAAGTGTCGGTACCACCAGGGGCGACCGGAGGCAATCTTTCCCCTGAAGGTACTAATCACGCGCAGGCAGATGGCACGTACACTCCAGCCAAAGAAATTCAGTGCAACAAAGAATCCCAGAATGGCGGAACAGATATACAGCGTGTTCATGGATGGCCAGCGAAACCAGATCAGATACAGCAGCAGGAACGGCAGCGGAATACCAAAAAAGCTGACCGGCGGAGTGGCATAACGCCAGAATCCTTCTCGTTTCATTGCGTGAGTTCCTTACCTGACAGATAGAGCGCTGCTTCATCTCTGTCTATGTCCCCTGTTACGAAACCTTCCCGCACTTGATCGACAATACGCCGCTTTTCCATCCTTAGAATTGTGTCGATGTGCGCCGGCCACTTTTCTGAAGGAATATTCTGAAGCGCATCGCGTAAGTCATCGTCGAATACGATGTATTCCCGAAGGGCACGACGTTTGCCGTCAGTCGTTTTGACAAGTACCTGGACTGCGATGAAACGCAACATACCAAGCAGCTCCCACGCACGCGCATCTCGAATTTGAGGCGGGAACAAACCAAGTAATCGGTTCAGGGTTTCACCTGGCGACTTAGAGTGCAGAGTCCCGATAGTCATGTGCCCGCTTTCCCCGGCCTGAACAGCGGCTTCTGCTGTTTCAGTATCGCGGATCTCCCCGATACCGATGACCTCTGGGTTACGGCGCATGGCGGAGCGAAGCCCATCGGCAAAACTTGCCACGTCACGGCCTACCTGAGCCTGATGTGGTGGCAGAAGGTCATCGGGACGGCCAAGAATGTACTCAACCGGATCTTCGTAGGTCACTATCTTGCGGTCAGGTTGAGTGTTCTGACAGTGTCGATACAACGCCGCCTGAAGCGTTGATTTTCCGGAACCTGTTTCGCCGCAGATGAGACCCAGCCCTGTTTTTGGCAACATGGAGGCTGCCAGTACAGGCTCTATACCCATCTTCAGAAAGTCGGGAATGATATGTGGGATAACGCGCAGAGTGACGGATAATGCCTTTTCTTCCCGGGCAGAGGTTCCCTGAATAATGTGTGCGCGCAGTCGCACGCGTTCACCCCGCTTCAGGCCATGACGCCCGTGCATGTCTCCGTCGATCTGGATGGCTCTGTCCGACGGTTTACCTCCCTGCACTCTAGGGCGCACTTCTGGTCCCAGCAGGTCATCAAGCATATTGCCGAGCATGGTATTCGGCAGTACGGTGTCGGAGACTCTCTCACGCCGACCATAACGACTAACAGAAACTGGAGAGCCACCGACCAGGTCCACGTCACTTACAGCCTGTGCTGAGCACCAGGCAAAAAATGCCCTGAACTCGTCGGCGGTGAAGGCTCCACTGAATGGAAAAATCCCGAACTTATCTGGGATAAGAGATGTGTTCACTAGAAAACTCCTTACTGAATGGTAACAGACGGGCGCCAGCGGGACTTCTGGAGTTCAAACGACGCATGTGATTTGAGTCGGCGTACGCGATCGCCAGTAACGAGTTTCTGGCCACTGCCGGTTACAGTCTGTTGTTGTTCGGTAACTTCCGGTCGGGAAATCATGCCCCGACGCCAGAGCAGGGAGTAAAGCATCATGCCCCGATAATCACGGGTGAGCTGATTCATACTGGCTTCAAGGGTCAGGTCGGCATTTGCGCGACCTTCCTGCCAGCCTTTTTTCAGCGCGTCTTCCCATACCTTTCTCTGAGAGCTGTCTTCCGGCACGACCAGTCCTTCTGTGCCCGGGGTTGCCGTGGTGGCCAGCCCGCGAAGTAACCAACTGCGCCAACTGGGCGGGTTACTGACAAATCTCTCCGGTCGGATAATGGTCCAAACCTTTGAGGCGGTGCGGATTTGATTAGGAGTGATGTGTGCAACGTCCTGCGCTTCATCGATAACCGGCGGCAGCCAGCCCTCAGGGCTGATAAGCGGCCGGAAATCGTAAAGGGCATTGAGGGTGGACTCGCGGGCATTTAGCGCCTGGGTCAACTCCCACGCACGCTGAGATTTACCCCCCCGAAATCCCAGTGTTCTGCCGGCATCAGTAAGCATCTGCCAGCGAGTTTCGGAAATACTGTCTGGTCTTTGTCGCTCCGGATTGAGCCAGGCCTGCATATCCGGTGGAGGAACACTCGCATCAGTTGTTGGCGCAGGACGCTCGGTGGCACAACCGGTCAGGAGCAGCGCAGGGAAAAGTAATAAGAGAAAATATTTCATTTCTTACTTGTCTCCGGTTGCATGAAATTGAGCTGCAGCAGTCCTGGATACTGATTCAGGGTAGCTCGCCATGCTGTCTGCGCTTCAATCACGCGCAGCACGTTGCTGAACGTCATACCCCGAACGTGTAGCGTTACGGGTAAGGGCAGACGCACGCCGCTGTAGTTGAACTGCAGGCCGCGTGCACGCGCCAGTTCAGCCAGCAACTCCACAGCATCACCTTCCCAGTCGAAGGAAACGTCAGCACTGTTGGTACGTATGATTTCCATGGACGATGGTACAATTTTCGAACCGGACCAAAGACCGTTATTCCACATCTGATATTGCGTGTGACGGGCAACGGCGACGGATGATGCTGCGCCGTAGCGGTCAGGAGAAACAGAAGCTGGAGGCGTCGATGGCGGAATCCAGGGCTGGCAGCCGGCAAGAAGAGAGATAGCCAGCACGCCGGGAAGAATTAAGTAGTTCATAGTAGTTACCTTGCCGGGAGGGCGACTGAGGTTAAAGCCAGAAGATTCAGGGATACGGAGTTTTGCAGACGGTTGAGATATTGATCGGAAGTAAACGGCAGAGGAAGCCCATTGCGGGCTTCCCTATGATTATCAGAACGTGAACTGCAACTGCGCAACCGCGCCGTAGGTACGATCAGTTCCGGCTATACCGGTAAGGTCCAGGTGTACTACATCAAACGGTGAGAAGCCCAGACCTGCGGTGAAGGCGTTACCCTCGCTGGAGACCATGTTCTGGCGATAACCAGCACGAACCTGCATCCAGCTCCAGGCGTTCAACTCAGCCCCTACACTGGCGAACTGGCGTTTGTCATCTCGCTCAAAACGGCTGGCTTCGGTCAGATCCACATCGAGTGCGGTAGTCAGGACGTTGTTGCTCCAGGCGACGCCAGCAGTGGCTTGAGGTTTCACTTTGAACGTTTCTTTCTCGCCGTTCACTTCTTTAGTGTCAACACTGCGGGCAATGATGTTCTGTACCGCCAGACCTAGCATCCAGTTATCTCCGAGGTTTGTGGCCAGACCGATGTCGGCGTTAAATCCGGTTTTGGTGTTGTGGTAATCGTCTGAGTTCACGTCATTTTTGTCGAAGTCGTTTACCGTTGCGCTGTAATTGAAAAGATCGATTCGCTGATACTTGGGTGTAATGCCCAGTGACCAGCTGTGTCCTGCCGTTTCAAATTCATGCGCCATAGCCACACCTACGTCGGTGATGACGGCCGCCCGACCATAGGCTCGGGACGTTAGTGCATCTTTGTCTACCGCATCCGCCGGTATGGCCCCGCTTGCGATTTTGTCGAGATACTGCAGATCGTGGTCGCTGACCGTGCCATTTACGGAAACGGTGCCCCAGGATTTCACGACAACAGCAAATGGGAGTACTTTATTCGGGGTGGTGGCAATAACAGATGCCCCGACCTGCCCGTTTGCCTTCACATCTTTCAAATCTTCCAGCTTATTGCGTAACGCGGCAGCGCTTTCGCTAACACCGCTTTGGCTGTCGACAGCATTGTCAAAATTGTTCCACAGATCTTTCACGTCATCGGCAGTATCTATGGCCTTATTGGGGTCTGCCACCTGGACACCCACGGACGGCAGCACCAGACTGAAGTCATCATTCGCGCCAAACTTCGTCAGGAGTGCCGGGTTGGATAAGGCAGCAGTGCCGTAGTGTGCAGAGGCCACGCCGGTGCCCCCCATGGCATCGCTGCGGGCTTCCATGTAGGAGGTTGCTGCACCTGCATGAAAAGCCATCATGATGGCGGAAGAAATCAGTGTTTTTGCAATGTAAGTCTTTTTCATCATTAAATTTCCTGTAATCAAGTCTGGATTTTGGGCAAAAGAAGGTCTTGATGCGGCAGCATCAAAAATTTCTTTTTCTTTTTTAATTCAATATTTCTGCGTGGTTTAAAGCTGTTTGAATATAAGTGCAGGTAGCGTTATTCCTTGTTCAAGCGCTGTGGATAGTCCCTTGCTGACCGTGACGGTGCGCAGAGTGCCTGTTGCGGCATGTTCCATGAGGAGGCGTTCTTTCCAGTATTTTTGCTCTTTATTCAGAACGAGCGGAATAATGGATAACACCGGGAAATATGTCAGCAGTGATGAAGAAATTTTCTTCTTAATTAATATGCCGGTTTGTTCCTGATATTCATCCTCACCTGTATGTTCGGTTGTCCAGAAAATAACGCTGTCATTATTATTCTCATCTGAAGGAATTATTATCTTCCGTAAGGCATCTTCCGTTTGTGGCCATTGATGTCGAGCCAGGGTGGTGTCGACCGTTGGAACATTCCTGCCTAACAACCAGTCCGGTGAAACGAAAAACCACTGAGCGAGCGCCTGCAGGAGCGGAGTGGACAGATAGTCCATCGTTCGTTCCCTGTCCTGCAGTACGCTCACCCGAACATTCCATGACGAAAGCAACTCTGCGATATCAGTCGGGTCAAGCTCATGTGCCTGCATTAGCACCTCAAAGCGATCGATGATACTAAGCGCGGTATTGCTGAACGGCAGGAAAATATCTCGCAGAGAACCTTCTATAACCAGATTCAGTAGCTCCGATTGAGATATCCCAATCTTGCCGGATAACTCATCAATCAGCTGGCGGGTGCCGGGCCTCATTCGGAGTGACGTGGTCTGCATAGGCTTCTTTTCATTGCGTTGAAGCAGTTCTGCAATCCTGTTCCGATCAAGGTCGGGGAGCGCCAGAAGCGAGGTGAAAATTGCGGTAAGACTGTTTGCCACGTGGCCCCCTTAAGTAAAATTACATCTTGCGGTTCAGTGAGTTAAAGAATAATTAATCGTGACGCGCATGTATAACGAGTTAATTCGATCTTGTAGATCGACTGCGTTTGCGTGTGCGTTTTAATTGCGTTTGTGTATTGTCGTTTTAACTCGTTCTCCGGCGCGGTCGAATGAGCACAAGCACGCCGGTTTCCGGTACGGTAATCCAGCGCCATTCCTGTACCAGTGTTTGTAGCCGTATCCCGTTCCTGACGGCAGGAGGAATCGATACTGTGGTCCAGCGCCAGCGGTGTGTATCGTCCATTTTTCCCATCAGGAGGGTCATGCTTTTCATGTGTGCCGGGCGCATCAAATGGGATGTGAAATACACGGGGGCGCTGTCCCTTTGTAACGCCAGTTGCAACGTGGCAAGAAAACTACGGTGAAAGCGCGCTGCACGATGAAGATTAAGATGACCAACCCGGTCAAATGTCGAAAGGTGCAGGGTAGTGTAATGCTTCTTTCGATGACTAACCGAGGCCGTGCGAAACCCTGTCCAGGGCGTCACGGCACTAACGACTGTCATTACCGGGCAATACAGCAGTAATGTCAGCGGTACTGCTGAAAGGATAATCAGATACACAGTCCCTCCAGGATAAAGGTTACGCCCGGGCCGAGAGAGCCTGGTCGGGGTTAAGCGGACAAATCATGATGTGGTCATTTGTCTTGATAGGGAGTTCCCCTGGTGCAGGGACTCGTTCGCCGCGCTGGGCAGCAAGTGCCAGAGTGCGTAGTAGCAGTTCGCTGGCGCGGGTCAGGGCAAGTTCGCGGGTCGGCGCCGACACCATCAAGTTTTCGAAGTCGCATATCATCACTCTTATGTCACCAGTACTTCCGCAATCCTGTTCTACCAGTGCGGGATAAGGTACGAAGTAGGGGGCAATCTTTTGAGTCTGGCGCCGTCGCGCGTCCAGCTTGCTGACTAGTTGGTAAGCTCTCAAATGGGTGTAGCGTTTAAGCATATTCATCGACCGATGACCCGAAATGGCAGCGACCTCCATAACGTTCAATGTACCGAGCTCGAAAAAGCGACTGATGGCCTCGTGCCGAAGATCATGAAAATGCAGATTTTCGATAGTGAGGGCCTTGAGGGCGAGCCGCCAGGCGCTTTTGAAACCGGATGACGTATATGAAAATACTTTACCTTTGAGCAGGGCCGGCATCATCTGAAGCAGATTGCGTGCCTTACGTGAGAGGGGGACGTCACGCGATGACCCATTCTTGGTGTCTGGCAGGTGTGCGACACCATGCTGCAGGTCAATATATTCCCATTTCAGGTTAAGGATTTCACCCTGACGCATGGCCGTCTCCAGCGCGAGATGAAAGATTATATACAGCATTAAGTTTCGCTCGCGGAAATACCGGGACAGTCTGCGCTCTTCAGTGGATGTCAGGCGGCGATCACGACCTTTTGATACTTTTGGTTTACGCACTAATTCGACCGGATTGCTACGGCAGGTTCCCCATTCCACACGTGCAATACCGAAAAGTGATGACAATAGCGCCAGCTCAAGTCTTACTGTATTACCGGTGATAGGGTTCCCCGTCCTGGGGTTGCGCTGGGTCAGTCTTTCATCACGGTAGGCGGCAATATCAACCGTGGTGATTTCGTCCATATTCCTGCTGGCCAGTGGGTGGCGCTTAATGACGTTGGTTCGGTAAAACTCCTGAAGGTGGCCCTTTTTATGAACAGATACTGATTCGTAATATTTATCGAGGCCACGACTGAGGGGCATTTTTCTAATACGCGCAACGGAAGACATCATTACTCCTAAAAGGTGAAGAAAATAAAGCCTTAAGAGAAAAATGCAATAATTCTGTCAATCCGGTGCCTGGGCTAATTCTGGGGAAAAAAAAATACAGCGTTACACATGGTCAGTAAATTCAGGGAATAACTACGGCGATATTTGCCAGACTTCCTTGAATTCGAGCGGGTTAACGGCACAAGGTTGGGTCGCCACTGGATCTGATGCTTGTACAGAAGATAACCAAACTTGCACTATAGATAACGTTAGATGTTTTGCAGTCAGACTGAATTAATTAATCTGTCAATCCGGCGTGTGGGGCGGATCTGACAGCTACCCTGTTGGTAGCCCTATTCCGTGGCCTTCCACAACACCCCCACCAGGTTTCTTTTTAATGGCAGGGCAGAGCTTTTCATGCGGTTCTAACCCTAAACTGGCTATTGTTTATCCTGGATGTGTATTACCCGATCTACGCGGCACATTTATACGTGGTTGGGATAATGGGCGCGGCCTCGACAATGGACGAGCTATTCTCAGTTACCAAAAAGACCAAAGTAATATGATCCTTAATACTGGTGGTAGGCTCGAAGGCCATCATAACGGTATGGATCATTACTACTCAAATGGTAGTGAAGTACGCCCTAAGAACGTTGCGTTTAACTACATAGTCAAAGCCGGTTGAGGAAACTGTCAATCCGGCGTGTGGAATAGTGGTTTGAAAATCGGTTTTTTTTCTGTCGCTTCTCCAGTTGGTGTCAACAATATTACATGGGCCAGATATTGTGCTTTAGGGCATTACGGACAAGGTGGTGGATCGCAGATCTACCCAGTAGCCGGGCCGGATGGTGAAGGTAAGTACCTCTGGCAAACTAATACATTAGGCGGTGCTGTTATGATCAACTGTTTCTAACTGTCAATCCGGTGTCTGGCGCAGGAACATAGGGAGTACAGTTTTAACGGGTTTAATCGGCAACGGGCAACAGATTCCGCTGCCCACAGGTTTTAGCCAAAACCAATGCACCTGGAGTGTCAGCAATAGCGAAAATCCACATGGATGGAAACCAAATTACTTCGCCGGTCAAGTTGCTGCCGTAGATGCAAACCGAGTGGTTACATGCGGCTACTATGATGAATATGTCTTTCACCCAGGCACTAACCGAACGGATTTAACAGGGAAATGCAGCTTCATAATTAGCTGCTCATAAACATGAACTCAACAGAGTCAGTGTGACTGTCAATCCGGTGCCTGGCGTTCCCCCTCTCCATCTGATGGTATTTACACCTCTCTCGGAGCATTTAAAGGCTTTTTTAGTAGCAGCAACACAACTGGAAAGCAGTTTAAAATATATGCCTGGGGAGGCAATCCCCCCCCCAAAAAAATCAACTTTGGTAACTCAGATAACTGTGCCAATACGTTTTCACTGACAGCTACAGTTGGCGGCCTTACTGTTGCACACTCAATCGATGGTAACTCTCAGTGGCAGAAATCTGGAAGTTTTTCATTTGATGTTCCTGATGGCCAATCGTTCTCGATTACATCAAATGGAATGATGGCTTATGGGTGCGATTACGGCAGTTTTAATGTGTTTCGTTTCCAGTAACCCATATCATATGTTGCGTTTAAAAACAGCAGGAGAACCTGCGTACAACGTATTTTCTGGTACATCCGAACGTACTACGCTGTTTGCCGCTATAACGCTGTTATTGCCAATTGTAACGCCCGGTAAAACGACGACGCCTGCTCCTAGCCATACCTTATGGCCAATACTGATTGGAGCCTGAGTAACGCCACTACATCTCAATTCAGGCGAAGTTTCATGGCTGGCTGTCGTCAGTGTGACATTCGGTCCAATCAGGGTATTGTCGCCTATCGAAATTGACGCATGATCGAGGAAGACACATCCAGTGTTGATGTAGACACCTTGACCGATCGTTATGCGACCATATTCATAAAAAAATGGGGGGGTTACTGCGCTTTCGCCAGTTATGACAACCCCTGATTTTTTGAGCAACTTGTTGCGTGATTTTCTTCGAAGATTTGTTGTGTTGAAGAGGTTTCTGGCAGTCGGTACTTTCAACCTGTTTCTTAATGTACTGAAGAGATACGTAAGCATTATTAGCGGCTTCCTTTGCTTGTGCTTGAGGATTTATCCAAGTTTATCATTCAGTTAATTTTTAGCACACCACGCTATTGCGCGCATACACGTTCCACCCGTAACACCACCTCCAGTAACAAGTTGCCAGGCATTATCTGATGGTGATGGCATTGAGGAATCTGGGGCGTTCCACCCGTTACCACCTGTCCAGTTTGAGAGAACCCAGCCACCCGAAATCAATTGTTTTCCGGCAGGACAGTAGGCTTTTGAGTAGACGTATTTGCCACAAGCATCATTTCCTTGAATCATTTCAAATGCTGATACCTTGCCGCTGGACGTCCACGCACCGGATTGACAGGAAAGTATGCCGCCATTGGCATCGCGGCTTATCTGCCCATTCGGGTAACAAGCGATGCCTGCAACATTGATCCGATCCAACTGCAAAACCCCACCTGCTGACAAGTTGCCTGTTGCTTTGACTGTGGCACCAGAAACCTCGTTAGTTGCCGTAATATTGCGTCCGGCGCTAATGTCGCTGTCGGCACGGACCGTTGCTCCTTTTACCTGTGCTCCGGCTGTAATGTTTTGGGTGAAACTACCGTTTGCACCGCTGACATTACTGGTAAAAATACCGTTTGACCCACTGACGTTTCCGCTAAATGTTCCAGTCTGGCCATTAATGGTGCCGACACTGTTCAGGTTGTTACCACCCATGTCGATAGCAGTGTGCATTTTATTCAGATCGGGACGCCCATTTACCTGAAAACGGTACAGCCTGTCGTTGTCCTCCTGCGCACCAGACAGCTCATCTGTTGAGAGGAGTACTGCAATATGTCCATTACCAGAGGTGGCACCGTAACTGCTCAGCAGGATTTTCCAAGAACGCAGGGCACCTGTGGCGGTTTTACCATCATCAATGTAGCCCCCGAAACCGGTTTTGATATCCCTTGATATCAGCCTCAATGCCTTGTCCGGGTATACACTGCCACCGCTGGATACTACCATGCCCTGTAGTAACTCCGTGTTTTGCCCATTCCTGACCAGATAAGTGTTCAAACGCTGACCCTGACTGTTTGTTTCGGTGAAACCGGACGGCAGGAAACCCGTGTTTTTAAGCATGGCCGTAGTTATCACTGTCGGCGCGGTGGTACTGGTTGCGCTTAACAAAGTGGCGTAGTTACGACCGACGTATCCCCGTGCAGCAGCTGCGTATGTACTGATATGGGAGGCTTCAACCTGCCAGTTTTTCTCCTGCTGCCAGTCTTTGTATTTAGTGAGTCCAAAGACGGTCATTGCCATCACAACTATGAGCGCCAGAGCAACATCAAGATTCGCCCAGCCACGATCGTGCTTTTTCATAAGATTGATATCCATACAGGTTGATACAGATTGGATAACTGGAAGAGACTCCCGCTAAGACACAACCAGGGGCCAAGCGGCCCCTCTTTTTTTCCGGACAAATGCCAGGTTAGCAGCCAGAGCATAAAGGCTGCAGCACCAAACAGAGTGGCCAGTGCTGCATCTTTCCCCCCCATCCAGGCCGTCAGACCTGTTATCAGCCATAAATCTCCCCGACCAAGACGCTGATCGCCCCGGTTTATCAGGATACTCAGCAACGTCATCAGGCCGCCCACCACAGCGATTTCCACCAATTGCGTATATACACCTGCAATCGAAACGTCTTTTGTTACTCCCCAAATAAGTCCTCCAAGTAACAGACGTGCTGTGAAAGTACGTGGCAAATATCCACTGACTGCGTCGGTGATACCGGACTGAAGCAGGAAGCCCATCATCATGATGGCAGCAGCCCGATCGGCAATTGGAGCCGGTGACAGGGCAGCGATCATACTGAACGTGGCGAAAAGCCAAATCCCAGCAGTTAGAAGCGAGTTCCGCTCCTTACTATGAGCAGTGGTATCTTCCAGAAAGTCGAGTACTCTCCACATCAGGCATCTGCCAATTAGCGCAAAACCCAGCAGTAACGGCAGGCTCCATGCTGTTGCCAGGCTGGTGACTATGATGGTTCGCATATTCGCTTTCCTTTCTCCTGCCGACAGACTCGAAGGCCTTTCAGTTCCAGATAGAACCCCCAGATACGGTTGGCATACTGTTCGCGAGTTTCGTGCCTGTCCTTACGAAATCCAGCGTTGTAAGACCCGAGGCAATTCCATGTCACACCACATACCTGAAAGTGGCTGGCCAGTATCCACGCCCCGATCTGAATATTCAGACAGGGTCGTTTCAGCAGGTCTTCTGCACTCTGGATGATGCCCATTCGGATGAGCTTTGGCACATGGGTTGAATTTATCTGCATCAACCCATAGTCCGTGCTGACCGGATTGCCCTTTTTATCCCTGTTAGTGTTTGTGACCCATGGTCGGAGCCAGGACTCCCCTTTGGCCATTGCCTTAAGCAGCAGTGGCTCTATCTGGTATCGGGCACCGGCACTATTAAAGCAGGCATCAAACGTATCAGGAGGGGAGTTCGAACTGGCCATCAATGGACCTGGGGAAAGGGAAAAAATGAGCAGCATCATTGCCAGGTAGCAGGAGAGAATGCGTTCCCTCCGCATATCGTCTCCTTAGCTGTTAAGCGTGAAGATCAGCTTGTTAGTACCGGTACTCCCATTGTCAGCTGTGCATTGTGCGCTGGCTTCTTCGGTTGTCACGATTCCATCACTGTGTGCCGTGGAGTTGACGGTAATGGCATCAGCAATTTTGGCTCGGCTGAGCTGTGTGGCGAGCGAGACGCAGGCATCCTGAGGAACCATTTCGTAGGTCAATGAGAATCCGTTTGAGAATCCAGACACGGTTACAGGTGACAGTGTCACTGCACCACCCCATCCATTGTAAAGTGTGGCAGTCCCGGAAGAGGCTGTACCCCGTACAGTCATACTTTTAGGCTGGACTTTCATCTGGATAAGCGCGCCCATCATTTTGGCTCCGGAAGTGAATGTGTAACCATCTCCCCCTTTCAGCAGGTTTTGTGTACTGGTGATGAGAGATTGAATATTCGATGATTCCTTACCCACGTTGACGTTATTTTTGAGGGCGAAGTATCCCGCCAGCACAAGGCCGATGACGACCAGGACGATCAGGGCAATACTCCCCTGTTCCAGAAACCCCCAGCCTCGATGGTGCAACACTGTCTTAACCGGTTTGTATGTCTGAGAAGTTGATTCGGAATTAAATTGCATGATTTTTCCTCGTTTAAAAAGCGCCCGACGAGCTGTTAAGGGCATTGATATCCATAACGACAAGGACCAGAAGCAAAAGCATCAGGATCATTGCCAGGAACATGAGACCGCGGATAACGACTGCACGTTTTGCTACTCGCTCCAGAGTTTGTTCAAGCCAGCGCTGGCCGTAGTTAATTATGATTTCATCATCGCCGTCCCCCTGTAGAAGGGAGAGAAAGTTGGCAGCTTCCTGCGACGGAAAGTCATAACCGCAATCTTTCAGGGCCAGCCCGAAATGTTTACCTTCACGAACGTGTTCGGTAATTGCTTCGATACGCACAGCAAGCCAGGGGGATGCCGTTTCCTGCAGAATCTCCAGCGCGTCTTTAGTTTTGACACCGGACTGCAGTAGTGCACCGATGTTCAACAGGAAAGTTGCACCCTGAATATCCTTATAAACCGACCATGGCATCAGACCGTCGAATGCACGGCGAAGTTTGTCGGGGCGGTGCCAGCGGGGGAGTGACCAGATAGTCCAGATAGTTGATGCGATAGTAGCGATGGCAGTTATTACGCCATATTCACTGAAATACAGCGAGATACCATAAAGAAAGCCGAGTGCACCGGTCCAGTTCTCTGGCGGGCTGATTTCTGTCAACGTGGGAAGTAACTCAGTATTCAGCACATAAATGGTGCTGGCCATCATGATGGCAAAGCCGATCGGATAGATGGCCATCTGCCATACTGCAGCACGAATACGCTTACCGGCGCTGGTCAGAGCACAGGCGTATCTTAGCGCGCGTGGTAGTGACTCACTGCGTATGCCTGCGCTTATGACGGACGCTTCTGCGGCCGGTAGCCATCGGGAGAGCGTACGCTCCAGCGTTTTTTCCCCGCTGTTTTCCCTTAAGGCATCAACACAGTCATCCGTCAGCTCAACGTAGGGATGCCAGTTCTGGCCGAAGTTTGTCCAAGCATTGCGCATTTTCTCCAGTGAAGGCTTAAGTTGTTGCTGGTTTTCAATCAGAAATCGCAGGGCATCATAGAACTGAACACGGTATCGACCGCTGAACGTCTTGCGAACCAGGGTATATCGGAGTCGTTTCAGGACGTGCATTTCACGCATCATCCACCTCCAGACGTTCATCTTCATCGAGCGGAATGATACGGTTGGCCATCAGCGGGTCGACCAGTCCTTCGTTGATTTTATGCAGGACGTGCCGGACACGGCTGATCCCCTGCATGTGATTTATCCAGTATTGGCGCGCCGCGACTTTGCCGTCTGTTTTCAGCAGCTTAAAAAGACGGTTATTGGTCTCGATAACCTCGGCAATGACGGTACGCCCCCTGATCCCCTGACCGACTTTACCGCGAACCTGACCGTTTATCTCCACCACTTGTGTACATGCTTCACATCCCTCTGGGTTGTGGAAATAGAGCTTATCGGTCGAACAGATACCTTCAATGTTGCAGTATTTCTCCAGCCAGTCCTTTTCCTCGAGAGTCAGGCTGGCGACCTTATCCTGCCAGGATATACGACATTCAGGACATAGCGTGGGCACCAGGCGCTGGCTGATAAGTCCAATCAATAACTGGGCATCACACAGCAGATTTTCGTTAATGCCGAGCGTAACCATGCGTTCCGGGATACCGAGTGCAGAGTTTGTGTGTAGCGTAGTCATCACCAGGTGTCCGGTCTGGGCGGCATAAATGGTGGCCAGCATCGAGATAAGGTCGCGCATTTCCTGCATCATGATTGAGTCAGGGTCCAGTCGCAAAGCTGACGAGATGGCTTTTCCCCAGGCGATATGTACTGCTTCTTCATCAGATTTGTCGCAGATGATCGGGGTCTGAACAGCACCCACGACCTGTCCCTCAAGCGGATCTTCAATGGTCAGAAGGTGTTGCCCGGGGTTGGTATCGAGGTATACCCGACAGGCGGTACGCAGCGTAGTGGACTTACCAGAACCGGTAGGTCCCGAGAGAATGATTTTCCCTTCAGGGCGGTCAATCATGCGTATCAGTAGCTTGATTTGTTCGGGCAAATACCCCAGTTGTAGAAAGTCAGGTACGTTATTGCCGTCATCCGGGATAAGGCGCATTACCGCAATCAGACCATCGCCAGTTGGACGGTGGCTGTAGCGGGCACCAAACAGGCCTATTTTCCGCATCATGGCTGGAGAGAGTCGTGCATCCTGCTCACGGTGTGGGTAGAAACTGGTTTCTGACACATCCGACATAGAGAGAATACAGGTGGCACAGAGGGACATTCCTTCCTCTCTCTGACGTTCATCCACCACATGTAAATAGCCGTGAACCCGCATTTTGACCTGGAAGAGCGAGTCTGAAATCAGGAAGTGAATATCTGAGGAGCCGAGCTTTCTGGCCACTGAGAAATAGTTCAGGATCCGTTGCTCACTGTGGCTGCTGTCGCCACCCAGATCTGCCAGCGTCAAACCAGCCTTATCGCTGGCCTGAGGTTGAGCAGCCTGGTTTTTTTTCGCCTCACGTAAGTCCGAGAGAGTAACAAAACGATGTTTGATCCCTGGATGCTTATTCATTAAATCCATCAGCGCGGCCTGTACACCTGGGTCGCCTCGCTGGTTGGTGTCGATAAGGATTTCTTTCTTTTCTCCGTCATCAAACAGCAGGAGGGATTCTGCAGTAATAGCGTTCATGGTTAGTCTCCGAAAGCAAGCAGAGTGCCATCGCTGAGTGTGACACCGGCAAGCGTAATACTCCTGACAGTGCTCTCCAGACCAGGAATACGGCTCCCCGGCGATACAACCAGTGACTGTCCTGATGGTAGTTGTAGTGTGGCGCGGAGTTTTTGGTCGCGACCGTTGATTTCCAGCACGACAGGACGATTATTTGCGGGAACTGTGCGTGCAGGTTGGCCGGGCAGTGAAGTCTCACCGACGATAGCTCCAGGAAGGGAAGGGGCGACGGTACCGGCACCGGCTTGGTTTTCCTCCAGCTGGCGCTGAAGTTGCGCCCCCTGCACTTCTGCCTGGAGGATGATGTTTCGGATATGCAGTTGCTCAAGCTGACCTTTTGTCACTTCGGCTGGTTGTGATACCTGCTGGTTAGTTGACTGAGAGGCCTGAACAGGTAATGGACTGAATACTGGCAGCAGGAGCCAGAGTGTCGCCTGTCGCAGAAAGTTACTTTGCTGACGCATAAA
The DNA here is from genome assembly GCF_002042885.1 of Citrobacter portucalensis. Lineage (GTDB taxonomy): Bacteria > Pseudomonadota > Gammaproteobacteria > Enterobacterales > Enterobacteriaceae > Citrobacter > Citrobacter portucalensis. The sequence goes on along the minus strand of NZ_MVFY01000016.1, from coordinate 60,680 downwards.
TTTTACCTTCAGTGGTATAGCTGAACGCACTGCCATTCAGCTCGAAAGAGATTCGGGTTAGTCGGATACCAGTTTCATCCAGACCGTCGAATAACATGATGGAGGGGAGGGGAGCGGAGAAACTAAACACGTATTCCTGCCAGTCCTGCACGGGAGGCGGCTCTCCGTTCGCCCCTGGCAGGACTGGAGGTGCAGCTACATCAGTGATGTTGAGCATGACCTGCTGTCGCTGGAACCAGGAGAGGATACGGATGAACTGCGTTGAGCTGCTCGGCACGGCTTCATCTTTGAGTGGGCTGTCAGGGGGAGCCAGTGTAACCCTGGCTTCCCGCCCCCCCTCTTTCAGATTGAATACAGGTGTGACACCGAAAACTTCCCGGGCGCGGGCCAGGAATCCCTCTACTGTACCGCCCGGCATAATCTGGTACAGAAGTGTTATCCCATCAGGTGAACAGGTTCCGGATGTCAGCTTCCAGCTTTCCAGAACATACTTCGCCGGATCGGTCCGTCTCTGACAATCGTTGAGAAGATCCGTAGCCGTGACTTCGTGTGCCCAGGGGTGAGGCAGAGATTGAGGTTTTACCTGGGTGGCAAACATCGCGCGGGCCCTGGCCTGGATTTCCTCGGCGGTGAGCGTCGGCTCCTCTGGTGGTGTGGCAGCCTGCCACCAGGTAATGCCAAATGTACCCATCAGCAATATCGCGCTGGCTAAAAACCAGCGTTGTCTTTGCAGTCCATCAACATGTACACGGCATTGCTGTCGTCTACGCGCAGAGAGTCCGGTAAAGAGACTGTTGGCTTCAAGCGGGGTGTCCACTGTGGCCAGACACTTCCATCCTTCTGACGGCGGTTCATTCATGCTCAGGAACAGTGTCAGCAGCGTTTGCATTTTGTCTGCGCCCCCCGTTTTATCGGCGGTGACGGCAGGCAAACCATTGATGCTGGCCAGAAACACGAAATCAGTACTATTCAGTCGGTAAATACCATATCCGTTTCGTGTACTGGCACAAAAAGCGAGCGCCAGTGAGTAAAGCTGATGCCGGCGATGACGGGCTGGCAATCGGCCGCCCCCAACTACCTGTTGCTGCCTGTCCCGTCCATTTATTCGTTCACTGGAAGCATTAACACCGATACCTGCTGTACTGGCGGGCCGTGCTTTTCTCAGTTGAAATGACGGTAGCCGGAATTTCTGCCTTTCCTTTGGTGCCCAGTCCATTCCCGCCAGCCAGTAACGGCTGCGGGATTTTCCATCCCGGATTGTAAACAGGTAAGCCTCATCATTCATTTCAGCCTCCGGAGTTCTGCGGGAACGTCGGCGTGATCACTATGACCAAAGTGGTTCGCTCGTTTTTACCTGACTGACTTCCACCCAGGAGCGGATTCCCTGGCGTGAAGGTACCGGACTTATTGACGGAGGTATTGTTCTGATCAAAGCCGGTGAGGATCAGCGACTGCCCGGCCCGGAGGTTTGCCTTCTGGCTCAGGGAGCGCAGTTTGGTATATGGCATCTCTATATAGGAGTTGCCGTCTTTTGACGTGAAGTTACGAATAGTAGGTGGATCAGACAGATTGAAGTTCACCTGCAGCTGAACATTACCTGTTTCCTGAATTAACGGCAGGAGGGTCATGTTGAACCCGGTAGTGATCATCCCCGGAGTCAGAGTTGTGGTGGCGCCAACATCAGTGGTGGTTGTTGTAGCCGACTGTGCCACATAAACCGTCTGATCTGCCATCTGGATAGGCACGGGCGTCAGGTTTGTCACGGTGCTGGACTGAGAGGTGACGACGCTGACATCACCCTGTTCGGACAGTGCTTTTAGCAGCAGGCTGGAGCCAGCAAACTTCGCGGCATTACCGGTAGCGGTATCAAGAATGGATGCGCCGGCAGATATACCGCCAGAGAGATCCCCGGTAGCGTTATTAAGCGTTGCGCCAGCTGAATGCAGTGACTTGTAGACCAGATTCCAGTCAATCCGGAAATCTTCATTTCGTGAATTACCGACGCTCAGTACTTCAACATTCAGCGCTACCTGCCGGTTCATGATGAGATTCTGCTCGTTCACGTAACGGGCCACGGCAGCCTGTACTGAAGGTGTATCCGTCACAATCAGTGATGAGCTGGACGAGGACAGCCAGTAGCGGCCTTTATTTGGAGTCAGCATGGACTCAACAGCTTTGCGCAGATCAGCATACAGATCGTATTCCTGACCGGTAGTTGTGCTCTGGGAGGTGGTGGATTCCCCGGATGCGGAGTTATCCGTGCCACTGGTGGCCCCCATACTGCTGGTCGTTCCTGAACTGACGCTCGACGTGCTGGACGTTTTGGTATTCAGCATGGCCAACGAATAGGTCCGGGTTTCCATCAGGTAGAAAACGATGGTGCCATTATCCATTCGCCAGTAGAGACCGCTACGGCTGGCCATCAGATCCAGAAGCCCGCCCAGATCGCCCTGCCACATCAATCCGGTGAGATTCAGGGGCTGGCTGGTTCCGCCTGTTGCCGGAGAGGTTACGCCACCCAGGCTTGCCAGTGGTGTCCGCCCACTGTCATCAGGGGGGGGGAGTGAGCCACTCATCTGGCGTGTGACGCCGGTGCTGACGCTACTCTGGCTGATATCAATGGCATCAGGAGTAAATATGACTGGTGTGCCGCACAAAGCTGTGATGCGTTGTGCCAGTTCCTGCAGCGTAATGTTCTTTTTTGCCTGAGTTATGTTACAGGACGGAGCCTGGCGGTTTCTTTCCCGTACGGCGACAGGAATGGGGCTGGGGTTAATCCACTGCCGGTCCGTCCAGGTCAGTGGTTGTTGGTGTTGGGTTCGTGGCAGCTGCGCCTGCGCGCGGGCTACCGTGGCATCAGATTGAGCCTTCGTCTGCATTTTGTTGATTTCAGAGAAGGTACAGCCTGCGAGCATGGCAAAGCAGGACGCCATCAGCAGGCGCCGCAAAAGGGTTTTCTTCATGGGGAAAATCCGGATTAGTTGAGGTAAACCACGGCGCCTTCAGAAACGCCCTGTGGTGCCGTGAGTCCGGTGGCAAGACCGGAGAGCCAGATTAGCTGGCCACTTCTCATGGTGCCGATAAGTGCCGAACCGCGACTCTGTGCCCGTAATGCATCAACGAGCCCAGGTTGTTCCGGCATCCAGATCCACAATCTGCTCTGAAGTAACCGGTACTGGATTCGGCTGTCGGGCGTGAAGGGAAGACCCAGTTGATCGGTTGGAATGGCGCCCTCCTTCTGACCTGTCTTGTAACGCCAGTCATTAACACGATTAGCGATGGTCAGGAACTGGGATGCATAAAACTGGCCGCTCTGTGTTTGTATAGCTGTCCGACTGTTCTGATTGCGCTGGGAATCTATATCACCGGCGATAAGGAAAAATATCATACCGATGGCCAGTATGACCCAGCCCATCATCGACCTGCCGGAGTGTCTGTGACTGATACCACGCACTGCATGCGGGAAGCTTCTGCATAAAGCGGTTTCTGTGCGGTACGGTAAAGGTCGAACATTTGGCCGAGCATGGTTTCAAATGAACCGCGGAATGTCAGCGGAGCATCAAGCCGATAATCCGTCACGGCGACAGGCCATATAACCGTCCAGTGTGGTGAAGCGCCAGATTCACAGCGGGTGTCCTGTGCCCATTTCATCAGCATTTCCCGCAGAGTTGTACCAGCCGGTGCCGTCCAGGTTTTGCCCTGAATCACAGGTGCGATCGGTTGTCCTGTGACTGGCTGCGGTTTCACCGCTACCGGTGTCTGCGCCGATTTTGTCGTTACAGGGGCCGGAGATTTAACAGTTGCCTGCGCTACTGGTTGGGCTGAATCCGGGCCGCTGAATGGGTTTTTCGGTACGCCGGCTGCCTGGGCAGGAGTTGTTCGGTTTTCAGTGGACGACGCAGAGGTTTTTAACTGAGCAGATTGACCCTTTCGCTGCAGTGTGACGGCATGACGATTCCAGTCCACCTGCGCCTGGATTGATTGCTCTTCCAGCAAACGGTTGAGCACCCTAGTCCACTGGTCATTGGTGTATACCGAGACGATACGGGTATTCAGGACAGGGCGCAGTGCATTCTCGTAGTTGAGTGCCCAGCCAGTGGGAATGATACGTTTGACCCACTGTTCGAGTGTGAGGTTGCGCGCCGGTGATAATGACAGAACTTCAACGGGACCCGGTGTGCCGATAAATGTAAGTGTTGACAGTGATGGGTTCGCGACTGAACCAGGTGCGCTGGATTTACTTGTGGAGGAAGCCAGCATTGTTGGTTGAGGTAAAGGCGAGGTCTTCGATAACTGCGCTGCAGTTGCCGACTGTCGTACGGGAACAGGTGTAGCGGCCGGAGGCGCTATCCGTCGTTGTGTTTGTTTGATTATATCAGCGCTGTCGCTGATCTGACCGTCTACAAACACGAGTGCAGGGGTGTCTGGTGCGACATTACGGTTTTGAAATCCCGTGCAGCTGCTCAACAGTGACGGTATTAACAGGGGCAGGGCAATTTTATGCACGCTGACGTCCCGGGTGAATGGTCGAAACTTCATGGTTTGTTCCTTTTGTTATCGGTCAGTGAAGGTCTGGCCGCCAGAGATTACCGCTGCCGACATTTTCTCGATCTCCCCATGCTCCCCATGCGGTTTCCGGCAGGGTACTATGTCCGATATAGAGAGTGCGTAAAGTAGCTTTAGACAACGAGGTGTCCCGGCCTCGAACAACAGAGAAACGATCGAGATAGAAAGACTTTTCAACTTCTTCGTCCTCGTTTTTTTTCAGCAGGAGTTGAAATGTGACAGGTGAAATCATTGAGCCTGTTGCGGTAAATGCTTCTTCCATACGAGTGAGCTGCAGGATGTGATTCTTCCGAGTGCGCTGGCGCTCCATGATTTCGGTGACAACTTGTTCAGGCCAGGGGCAGAGGCAGTGTTTCCAACCAAGTCCTAGAAGTGAATTAAGTACTGCCCGGAATCGAAAAAGATCGCAGTTCCCGGTTGATACAGAGTTCGTCCAGAGCGTAGTCAGTACGGCATCAATGGAGCGTTTTTTTTCGGTTTCGAGTAACTGCCGGATAGTCATGAACTCGCTTCCCATTCCTTTGAATGTCGGTATTCTTCTTGCTCCGCTTAACCATTCAGTGATGAATCTACGTTTGCCACGCTCTGAGGTTATGTGATGGTTTTCGACTGCCGTACGTAAGGCAACGAGAATGCACCACAAGAGATGGCTGACCTGTTCCTGGGTGGATTGCATGGTTTGTCTCTCTTAGGTTCCGGTTTCTGGCAATGACGTCTGTACCTTCATTCCGCCAGAATGAAGGAAGCCTGAGTGCTGGCTGGTTAAAGGAACAGAGGTTGTTCATCGGGTAGGACCAGCCCAGACGTCATTGCCGGAAAACGGTGCAAAAAAAAGCCCCCATAGACGGGGGAAACTAAAAGGGATGGAGTGATAACTGGTTAAGGCCAGTTTAAGAGGCTACGGTAAATTACATTTCAAAACCCCCATGCATCAGCATGGGTGATCATATCGAACAACATCGCTGTCCTGGATATTGGGTGTTCCATTTTTTCTAGCTGTGTCAGGCGTTTGTACTGACTTTTTGTAAGCCAAATATTTGATGCAACTTCCAGTTCATCCCTTGCTGCAGGGTGATGGGTAGGGTCGGGATATTTTTTCATTAATGCTTCAACCACCCTTGTGTTCACTGGGGTGATTTGGCTACCGAACTTCACAAAATCGCAGAAGGCTGAGTGCGCCCTAATAGTATCTATCTTTTGAACATCAAAATTGGCTTTTAGGAAAAAATATCCAGGAAAAACTGCAGATACCCTTTTTCTGAAAACATGCGGTGCATCAGCACGACGTATTTTCGTTAAGGATAATGGCGTCCAGGGAGTAATTCTCCTGTCGTGTAGCCAGCCGAATAATTTCTCGCGATTTTTGCCCCCCGTAATATAGAGAGCAAGATACCATTGTTGGTTACATACAGTCTCAATATTCATTTTTGAACGCTTCGCGCAGAATTGATCCATGACGGGATAATTCAATGTTCAACGGGGACGAACATACTCAACCATGACGACTAACAGTCTTACTAACAAACACTTAAGTTTGCCTGCTGTATTGGGGGTCTCATAGCTCAGAATGCTCTTGTAGGGTAGACCCTCAAGTAAAATTGGCGGCAATACTTAAAGGTCTGCGCGTATAATTCTATCCCAGTAAACCAAAGTAAAGTGTAAATAGTCCAAGTCTTAAAAATGCACCCTTAAGGGGTGCATTTTTTGATTAATTTGTGATCATCAATGAAATCATAAAAAAATATGAGCGTGACAATATTACTGCCCGCATTGCATCGTTGCTTTTTAAGTTCAGAGCCTTAGTGCTTCGCTTAAGATGTGATCGGACCGTTTCAACAGAGATATTGCAAATGTCAGCAATGGATTCATATGTATTTCCGTGTGCATACAGAGTCACAATTTCTAACTGTTTTTTGGAAAGTTCAGGAAAAACGCTATGCAGGGCGTTAATAGTGTTCTCATTAATCATTGTGAAGTCCCCTGGCAAATCAGTACGTAATAAATTTACGCGTAAAATGCATCTCCCTTAATGGGGAGAAACCCCATTGAACATGTTGTGATATGTGGTATGGATTAGGGCGTTCTGTTTAGAGAACACATCAGCTACAAGGCATTGAAAGCCAAGTTTATTTGCTAAGGGGGATTGAGAATTCTTTGATAAGTTCTTGAGCATTGTAGATGAAGCTCCCGTGTAGATATGATATCGGCTACCACGGAGTTCTCACGCTCTGGTGGCAGCCCAGGCAGGGGTGAGAAACCGGCCTACACGGTACCGGCCAACCTTACGGTTGCCCTACCTGAACCGCCATTACACAGATGTGCTGGTTCAGTACACAAAAAAACACGCTATGCGTGTCTATGTGCACGTGTAGATACGGGTTCTCACGCCCGGTCACAGGATTTACTATGACTGTTGAAGACTACTGTTTGCTTAGTGATGAGTCAACTAGATACGCATCAGGATCAGCTCTGAATAATCGAAATCTCGGCTTTAAAAATCGAGGGGGGATATAGGCATCCCAGTTATTCTTCTTGCAAACTTCTATTAGCTCGGCCCCTGACGCGGTCCCGGTTTTCTGCAGACATCTGCTGATTCTGTGTTCTACCGCTTTTAAAGAAGTCCCTAATATCCGAGACATAATTTTCCTGCTGTATTTAAGAGATATTAAAAAAATGACTTCCCATTCAGCATTAGTAAATATCTCGGACGGTACCCTATATACCAACGATTTGGGAACGTCTCCCGACAGTAAGCTATCTGGTCCAAAAATATCAACAGGTCTTACCTGAAGCATAGTACCGGAACAGATCCCTTCATCGTCATAATAGGGCCGGGACTCGAAGTACAAAGCATGTATAGAGTTGCTCTCACCTATTGGATGCGTAACGATTGAAGAGAACTGGTCTTCATGCTCCATAACAAGTTCTTCCTGATTGTGTATTCGCTGTGAAAGGTAAGCTAAGGATGTAGGAAGTTGGTCTAATGTTTTACCTACAATAGGATAATCATAAGGGAGTTTTAATAACCTAAGAAAGGCTTGGTTTACTGCTACATACTGCAGGCTACCATTCTTGATTGTCATAGGTTCCCTGCTGTTGGAAATCAGGTTTAAGACCTGAGGAGCAAGTTGGAATTTTTTTTTGAAGAAATGATTTTAGACATCATCCGCTAATGGCCGTATCTATTTGAATTTTAGAGGTATATTCTGTGTGCGGATGTACTATATCATGTAAAACTACACTTAACTGAGTTTGATCAGCGATCATAATATTAGTTAATGATGCTTTTAAGTGTCTGATTGTATGCTACGATACAATAATTCGTAGGTGCTATCTGTAAACCAGGAGGAGTTATGGCACATCCGATACATTGCACGAAAGTCGCTGGTATCACGGAGTTCAAAAGGGATCCGTTAGGGACTGTCGAGTCAGCAGAGGGTGATGCTATTGCTATTCTGAATCGTAGCGCGCCGGCGTTTTATCTTGTACCACTAGAGCTTTTCGAGAGCTTAAAACGAGACGCAGAAGCGCATCGTTCCAGAAGTGAAGCTTAATCCTGGTGCTGGAGAGATCCTAAAAATTGATCCTGCATTGTTGTGGTGATAAAGTCGGTGAACTTATTGTTATAAATGAATTTATTAGGTTGTCACGCCTTAGAAGGTGACAGGTTCTGGCAGGTTAGTTAACTAAGCCCAGAAAAGCAAAAACCCCGATAATCTTAGATACTTGGCGGCATCGCGAGATTAACGGGGTCCTTAACAAATCATGCAGAAGTTGTTGCTTCTGTATGGGAGTATAACCCGTGCGCGAAAAAAGACAAGAGATTCCGTGCTTACTCCTTCTGTGCAACATAAGCGCAGGAAGTAGTGAGTAAGCAGAATTCTGAAGCTACTACACTTTACCGCCAGGTAAAAAATCCGAATCCAGAGTTCATTCCTGAAAAGGGAAAGAAAACCCTGCCATTCTGTGAAAAAATTCGCGAGAAAGCTGTTGGCTTCACTCAGCGTGCAGAGTTTCAGGCTCTGGTTGCTATGCTGATCGCCCGTGGTGAGCGCAAAAAGCGCCCTCCAGTGTTGCGCATACGGGCTCTGGAAGCAGCTGTTCAGGCAATGTGCCATTATTTTAATCCCCTGGCTAATCGCGTTGGTTCATCGCTTACTACCATGAGCATTCGCTGCGGGCTGGCCACGGAAAAAAAACGTCTGTCGATCACCCGCCTGACGGGGGCTCTGAAGTTTCTCGCTCAGCTCAATCTCATTACCTATAACACCGAATACGACAAAGAAATTGGCTGCAATATCCCCACAGACATAACTTTCACGCCGCTGATGTGGCAGGTACTGGGAGTGTCTGAGGAAGCAGTTGCTGCAGCCCGTCGCAGCCGTATCGAGTGGGAGAACAAGCAACGTGAGAAGAAAGGGCTACCTCGCGCCGGTGCAGATGAACTTATCAGTGCAGCCTGGTCATTCGTGCGTGAACGCTTCCGACAGTATCATAAGTCACGTTATGAACACGGCATGAAACGGCACAGGGCGCGTAAGGATGCTCCCCGAACGCGTAAAGAGATTGAGCAACTGGTTCGTCTGCAGCTCCAGAAAGAAATCAGTAAGGGCCGCTTCTTCGGTACTCTTGATTCGGTGCGCGACGAGATAGAACGTCGTGTCACTGAGCGAATGAAGCTCTCGCGTGGCCATTATGCTCGACTCGGTGATGCCTTGCTCGTCACAACTTAACGCCTGCTAATACACAATCTATATGACCTGGTGCCCTGGCGCCGGTTTACGCCTGCCTGCTTTACAGCTTGTATTGCAGTTTTCACCTGTCCAAGTCCCTGTTTCAGGTCTCTGAATGACATACTCGTCCTGTAGACCTCGGGGTGAATAAACTTAAACAAAATCCGACCTTGGTTGGTCACACATTTCTGTGACCGATCGCCCAATGTTTCGCCGCTTTTCGTTGTTCTTCTACTTATCCACACAAACTACAAGAGGGTATTGCTTCAATCCACTGGAAGGATATCTTTCAAACCACTAAATGGTTTTTTTACAAACTACGATGATCCTTTTAAACCCCCGATCTTCTTTCTTTTAAACTTCAGTTATTACTTACTTTTAAAAATAAAACCTATTCAGCACCTGTCCTGTGGACATGTGTAAAACGCCCGCCCTTGCAGCGGACGCTGTCCGCGCCGGTTCGGTTCAGGCGCTTTGCGCCTTAAAGTAGCTCCCGCCAAAAATGGCGGGCAGGGTGCAAAACTTTATAAACTGCCAACATCTGGTAACTGACCTTCCAAATCTTCAACTCCTCACACAAACTCACCACTGAAAAGCGCCGCCACCCGGCCCAAGGGGCCGGAAGACATCGCTTTTAATGATGAATGTTGTAACTATATCCTGAGCCGCTTTAATTTATACTTTCGACAGGTCCAGGGTAACACGCCCGTAAGCGGTCCTAACGGCCCGCTAACGCGGAGATACGCCCCGACTGCGGCAAAGCCTTGTCGTGACCACTCCGACGGCGCACATAGCTTTCTGAGCAGCCTGTTTGCGGATTATGGCTTAACAGGGGGAAGGGATGGATTGGTGGAACCTATCAGAACTGTAACCGGCTACGCCGGGCAACGGCGCCACTCACTTTCAGTGTAATGTTTAACATCTGTTGGCGCCTTTATGCCGCCACGCGGCATAATTATTCTCCGTTTATACCGGTAGCCGCTGGAACTGCCGAAATTTCCGTGGAACATAAATTTTAGCGTTCGACACCCTGTGTACAAAAGACCTCGTCAACAAGACAACAAAGAAATAGCTGTTTGGAGCGGAAATATTCAGCGTGATATTTATGGGTAGGTATTTTTACGGGACAACTACAGTAATACTCGAGACCGATGCAGTGGGTATTATTAACAGTATCGAGTATGGATCAAACAGCGGGCTAAATAAATATCGGGAGAAGAATGACGTTGTTGAAAGGGAACAGTAAGCACTATACAGCGACAGCGTCGAAAAAAACTTTGTCATCTGCTGCCGGCTCGATTTTTTCTAGGTTTAATTCGCGTTATGTCCGTCTTTTGCCTAGTAATTACCGACTGGATGCATTAGCTATGCGCCGAACGAGGGAAAGTCTGGAGGGAATACGACTTGAGGCATAGCTCAGGAGGCGAACAAGCGTCCGCCATTGCTGAAAAGGCATGGGCTTCAGATGGATTTTTTTTGCGAATTCTTATACTTTGTAAAAATAACTTTAATACCCCAGCAGATTAGCACTCCTAAAAAAGCTGCACCATAGATGCGTTGGTTCGGATCTGTAATCCAGTTTAATGGCCACACCGCATCAATTTGCGAATTATTATTTGACACAATTAGTTGAATTTCAGATAAACATGCGTAAGAAAAGGAAAACGTTATTACATACAGAACTGCAAAATAAAATGGTTTAGGAAAGGTTCTGTCACTCTTCTTATTCATTTTAGAACTCCTGATGAAATTGTTAATGATATATATTTAATTAGACTTGTTTCTACCGCACATATATAAATTTATAGGTTGTTTTCTGATATGTCCATTAGTTTTAACTTAAGTGCATTTTATTTCCGTCAATATATATCTGTGTGTTGCTATGTATAACAGGAAAAGAAAGGAGAAGGACGCGCACTGGCACTGGCAGTCAAATCGGCCGTCTGGCATCGTGAGCACTCGTAGCACAGGATGCAGGCATTTTCACACAGGCACAGGTAATCGGTTTCCCCTGCTGTCGGCAACGTTCGGATTCAGGGCGTCATTGAGAGAGCCTTATCCCTGATGTTGCTTCCGCCAACGCCAGGGTTCTGTCTGGTCGGGGGCTGACCAGAGTCCGATTGCCAGACGTCTGGCTTCGTCTTCGAGGGCAGCGTAGTCAGGTTTGATGGGTTTTCCGTGATATCGGTACGCCCAGGCCAGTCCCTTACGGATCTGTTCGGCATTCACGTCCTTAGCGTCAAGCCACACCGTACCCAATAGCCGTCCATAACGATCCGTATCTCCTCCCGTGACGGTTACGGTTCGCTGCGCCACCATCGATGAAAGAGCCTGACGGGAGCGCTGGCCAAAGGGCTGGCTCTTTTCGGGTGCATCAATGCCGGCCAGACGAACACGGGTCACTCTGTTCCCTGTTTCAAGAATCTCAACGGTATCTCCATCCAGCACGCGCACAACCCTGCCGCTGACATCCGCGCTGGCAGAAAACGTCAGAACGATCATAACTATTGAACATAACAGACGGGTCATGCATATACCTCATGTGCTGTTCTGGTGCGATCTTCCTCATTACCAATCAACTGCACGGCATAACTAATATTTAATCCTGTCATGTTGGTATTCAGCCCCTTCATCATTCCTGCGCTCGTATACCGGACACTGTCCTTCAGGCTGCCCTGATAGCCTTTTGAGGTGACAACCGTCAACTGATCAGGTGCTCGTAGCGTGTACCTTCCCGCGAGAAGGTCTGATTCCACGGCACGCAGGTATACTGGGGAGGCCGCCACTACAAACCGATCGTCAGGCCTTGCCTGCATCAGCATTTTCAGGGAGGTACACCGTCGTTCCGAAAGTGGACGTGTTGTCAGTCGTTCCCAGTGAGTGCGATGGCAGAACGGCATCGAGGAAAATGTCGCCTCATACGGGACCACGGGATCAGAGGCATGTAGTAGCCCCAGGCCAGCTGAAATCACCCACATTTCGGCACCGTTTCGCGCCGCAGCTGCAACTGCCCTGCACCAGTGCTGGCCCGTATACAGTTCGCCGGCGGTCATGGGGGGCGATCCGCGACAGGCCTGCGCCAGTCTTTCCATCCAGAGCCCGTAAGCTCTCTCCACGTCACGTTCATCCGGAAAGACCGCATCACCTGCAGGCACGGTTTTGCGGCGCGTGCAGGTTACAATCAAATGGACGTTGCCTGTGCTCATGACGGCGTCCCCGCGCTGTGGTTGTTCCAGACGATCACCGTGGCCAGATGTTCCGCCACCTCCTGCCCCGTGTAGCCGGCCAGGATCGCCAACGCCCGGGCGCCTGCGTCACGGGACAGCGGACTGCAGAACCCGAATCCGTCCGTCATCAGGAGCCACTGCAGACGGTCAGTCCAGCGCTCGCCGGGTTGGCGGACCGGTGAAAACACAATCTCAGTCAGCTGCTCGCGGTTGCAGTACAGCTGTCGCTGTTCCAGTTCATCCAGTAGGCTGTTCAGCTCGCGCCGGTCATATTCTTCCTGACTCATCAGCGGCCAGCGGATAAGGCGGATGAGGCGGGAAGTTTGGTCCGGCGTGAACCCGAATCCGGCCAGCATCGGTGTCATCAAATGGCCGGTATCTTCTTCATACCGATCCGAGCGAAGGGCATCAGGAGTCCCCTCCACGGCTTTTGCCAGCGCCAGAAAACGTTCCTGCAGCGGTTGTTCCTTATTACGCCAGCCGGGCTTCACTGCTTTAAGGTGCTCCGGGTTTGTGGCGGACAGCCCCTGCACATCGTGTTGTCGCAGTGCCCTGAGCAGGTGCCGGTACCAGATTTCCGTCGTGTCTGCAGCCTGTCCGCCGGGAAACTCTGCATTCGTCAGGACAGGTGTACCCTGTTCAGGCGCGGTGCTTTCGTTGATCTGCAGGCGGATATCAATGCCGGCATCGTGACAGGCCTGCAACCACTCAGCCACCTGCAGGGGGTCGCCTCCCAGCCGCGTCACCTGCCCGGCCGTGTTCCACAGCTGCAGGCAGGTGGTGCCGTCGAGACGGATAACGTAGTCGCCCCGGCACGCCAGGTGCCAGCGACCGTCCAGCGCCACCGGCCGGTCGTCACCGAACCTGTCAGACTCGTATACCGGCTTTATCCGGACCAGGGGCAGAACCCGGACCTCTGTCGCGCGTTGCTCAGCCAGGACACGCGCCTGTTCGTCAGCCAGAAGCGGGGCGGCCAGCGCACGGCCGGCGTCCGTCAGCTCGACGGCCAGCTGCAGGTTCGGGGCGCGCAGGGTGCGCAGCCAGCCTGCGGACTCCATACGCCGGCAGGAGCCACGCAGATTCGGCCCATACACCGGCGCCTCCCCGCCCCGCGCCAGTACGCGCTCGATATCCCGCGTGGCCACCGGCCCCGGACGTTTCTCCCCGAGGGCGGCCAGCACAATCAGCACCCGACGCTGAAGCGGTGACGGGCGACGGGCGTTAGCTGTTGTCACGATACTTCGCCCTCGTTCTCAATGTGGGCATTCAGACGCTGCCAGTCAGCATCGATGCGCGCCGTATCAGGAATGCCCTGATAACCACGCAGGGCGAGACTGTGCCAGAACATCAGTATGTCGTTGGCCATAATTTTCTCATGGACATAAAACTCACCGGTCCTGCTGAGATTCCGTTTTTTTATCTGCTTTTCCGCTTCCTGAAAAAGCTGCTCATAGCTGAGTGAAAAATTCACTTCTTTCTCATCCATCCTGCACGCTCCGTCTGAAAATGTCCGGTGAAGTAAAAAATCATATCCAGAATGATTTTCTACTAAATGAGTAAACATCATATCAGATATGATGTTATGAATTACGACAAATATCACACTTAGTATGATTTTATGTGTTTGCTTTAATTATCATATCGTTTACGGATTTCCCGCCGTGCAGATCCGGAAATTGGCTAAGTCGGAATTGCTGGCCTGAAGCATTTGGAGCGGGAGGTTTGAGTGGGCAATTATTCAGATTTAGAGACAGAATTTGTTCAGCGAACGCCGGCGCTTATCGGCCTGCATATGGGGACTCAGTCGCCCGAAAACTCACTCTGCGCAACGAGCTCATATATTAAGGGCGCACATTGCGCCCTTCTGTTTTTAACTGAGTGTCGCTTCAACGAGGTAGGTCGTAATTTCTTTTTCTGGATTCCCATAAACAGGATAGTTGTGACCCATAGAGGTTCTGCTGGTAACAGTTATCGTTGCCCCGGCCGCAAACAGCACCTCAAGCTCATTTCCCTTTTCTGGCTCATCCATGTCGAACACGAAGGCTTTGACCTGGGGATCGATAACCGTAATGACCATCAGATCAATGTAGCCTTCCTTGTATGCTTTCCCTGAGTGCTCAGCTTCACGCATGGCAACCTGTGGACAGAAGGTCGTGGCAAAGGGGTCACTAAGTTTAGTAACAGTTTTCTTTCCCATCCATTGGCCACCGTGGAAGAGAATCTGACCATGGGGGATCATCATTCCATGGGTATTTACCTCGTTGTCCGCCTGAGCCATCCGCTCTGGCGAAAGGGGGTACAGCTGCTGATAGTCCAGTAAAATTTGCGGTGTAACTGTCGGCATATTTGCTCTCCAGTTCGCGTATTCACCGCCATTCTCCAGTTCATTTTCAATATGCCACGCAATATCACCATTAGCTCCTGCAAAAGCCAGAACATGCGCCGCATCAAGCCAGGATGTTATGGGGGAGCGCGGTACATGGTCGGGGTAAATATCGGGGATTCTGGCACTGCACTGTGTGTGGAAAGGGTTGATAATATTCATAGTCGGAGCAATCATCCTTTAAAAATTATTGTCATTATTTCATCACCTTTCTAATCCGATACTTAAAAGAACACCATCATTTTCGTTAAAGAGTGCACATAACCTTCAGTAACAAGTCCCATGCTGCTGGTTTTTTGAGCACAACCTTTCCGCAGATCCGAAAAAAGCGTTAACCGGTTCTCTTGCACCCACTGACAGAAAGGTTTTACAGTCGCGTAAACAATATCGTTTCGCCTGCGCCTGCCTGACAAAGGAACCCTGCATGCATTTTTATGTGGATGAAACCGGTCATACCGGTCCGAATCTTTTTGACCGCACCCAGCCCGTCCTTTCCTACGGCGTGCTTTCCTCACCGGATGACCTGGACAAGGTTGCCGAAGCAGATCTTGCTGCCTTGCGTAACAAACTGGGAGTACAGCGCCTGCACGCCGCAGAACTGGGCATGCACCGCCTTGATGGGGTGGTTGATACGCTGCTTGTCCTGCAGAAGAAGCACCGGATGCGGTTTGATGTCTGGCAGGTGGTTAAACGGGATCACGCCATTATTTCGTTCTTCGACCAGGTGTTCGATCAGGGACTGAATCCGGTGGTGCCCTGGACTGCTTACTGGACACCCCTGCGGTACCCGCTGCTGCTGAATCTGGCAAACCTGTTCGATGATGAACTGGCTGAAAAAGCGTGGCGTGCCCGTCACGAAGCCCATGATGAGCGTGCCTCATCCCTGTTCAGTGAGGTCTGCAGGGAGTTACTTTCGCGTGTCCATACTCTGGGCGATCCCCGTTCGGTAGAACTGATTTCCGATGCGTTGTCCTGGGCGATGGTCCACTTTGACGAACTGGGATATAACTGCAAAACCGGTAAGGAAAAGCTGCAGATCATGCCCAACATGATCGGGTTCCAGTCAGTGTTGCACGGTATCTGTTCCCGCTTGGGGTCACCGAATAGAAAAGCTGACATCATTGTGGACCAGCAGTCGCAGTTTAACACCACCCAGCGGGAGCTGAGCCAGTTCTATTACCAGATCCGCGAACAGCCCTGGGGACTCGGACCCGGTTTACCTGTTATGGATATGAAGAACATGCCGGCCAAACCGCTGGTCTTCCAGTCGGGTACAAAAAGTGCAGGGCTGGAGATGGTTGATATTTATCTCTGGATCTTCAAACGCTTCATGGAAGGGAAGGAGCTGACCAGACCCCTTGCCCGCCTGGTTTACACGAATCAGAATACCGCCCGCACGGACAGTGTTTCCCTGCAGTCGGTCGCTAAACGATTTAAGGAATTCTTTGAAAAACTGCCGGAGCCAACGGCAGAAATGATGAAAAAGGCGAATGAATACCGGGATCAGGAAGAGGCGAGGCGGCTGGCACATAGGGTGCAAGTCCTGCCGCCATCCTGATCCGGCAGGTTGTGTACATATGGAAGTGGAAGCGGCGCGACGGGTTGATGTGTTTGTCAGGCATCTTCGACCGTTAATCTTCAGACTGGATTTTCCGGATGCTCTTTAAATCAAGACGGTTTGCACTCCAGACGCCGCTTCCGGCCGCGGCGCCGGTGGCCTTTCTGAAGCGCAGACCGCATTCGCTGACCCACTGAGTGCGGGTTTCCCGCAGCCTGACCTCGCGGGGCCGGTAGCATTCGGTAATGATCCCCACGTGCGTCATTGGTTGCCGTTTTTTCCGCTCAGTGACGTGAGTGGCCTTATCTGACGAAGCAGCCACCGTTCTGTCGCGGTACTGAGGCAGGATCTCCGTGGAGACCAGCTGAGGCATACTGTCAGGTGCCCTGCCCTGTCCTGACGCAGCCAGCAGACTGTCCGCCGTGGCTTTTAGCCAGCCATACAGCTTATGGCCTTCGTACGGTATGACATCGAGGGTTACTTTACGCGTGGTGAGGGTCCCGCCGTGGGCCCGGACGTTCCGAATAAATGCCGCGATCTGCCCGTCGTACTCAATGGGCTCCGCCACAATCCGGTCGTCATACCCGTCAAACTGGTCCAGCGTCAGGTCGATGTACTCCCCGTCCAGGGCGACAATGACATGGCCATGGGCATCAGGACCTTCATTCCACTTCATGCCGATAACATAGGGGTGCAGGTTGCTGCCGTCTTCCGTCAGATATTCCGCCAGAGTCTGGCTGGCCAGCTCGCAGCAGCCGCGTGGAAATGACGCGAGAAAGGTACGCCAGACGGACGGTACCGGCTCGCCGGACCGTTCACGGGCAGCCAGCTCCAGCGCACGACGGAAGGCCTCCACGCGGGCCCGGGTGTCCGCATTCATTTCTTCACCTTCCCTTCCTGGCGGGCCAGGGCCAGCAGTTCGGTCTGAAGCTGACGGCCGTCCTCCCGGGCTTCCTTCAGCTCCGCTTTCGTGTCCTGCAGCTGCACAGCCAGGTGTTCGCCGGTGGCGGTCAGGCGGGCCACCTGCTCACGCAGCGGCAGCGCCTCCGCGCGCAGCTCGCGCACCTCCTGCAGCAGGCGGTCACGTTCGGCCACCACCTCGCGCAGCACCGCCAGCTCGCTTTCCAGGGCGGCCACCGTCGCCAGGGCCTCGTCCCGCTCCTGGTCGGCCCGGGCAATGTCGTCGTCGGCCTGCTCGCGCGCCGCCAGGGCTCCGGCTTCAGCCTGTTTCACCGCGGCCTGCCACAGCAGCCCCAGCTGGCCAGTCAGCAGCTGCGCCAGCTCCGGCGGCAGGGGCGTGGCCTGCTCAGCGGCCTGCTCGCGCTGGCGGGCGCGGAACGCGCGCATCACCGGGGAAATGTGGGACAGGGAGCCGCCGCCGAGGTGCTGACGGACCTGCTCGTTGGTCGGGTTCGGGGTGCCGGCGGCGATCAGGGCGGCAGCGGCGTCTTCAATGCGGCGGACGGTGTCCGGGGAGAGGGTGGTCATGGTCTGGCTCCGGTTTCTCAGGGAATGGCGCCATCGTACTCCGGGTGTAAAAAATACACAATACACGTAATACATATAATACATACAATACAGTTAATACATACAGTACATACAGTACAGAACTTACATACACTCTTTCCCTTTTCCCGGTCAGATCCGAAAACTCCCAGAGTAGGATCTCCGCGAACCGCACCCGCGCGCTGCGGCCCGGTAACACAAGATGTAGCGTCTCAGTCAGCTGCTTTGCTACCAGATGTTGTGTTATGAACCTTCCCTGTGACCCGGCGCGCAGGGGCAGAAAAGACCGCTTTGCTTATTCCCTGCCCGTGGTACACTTCCGGAAAGTTGTGAATAAGCAGAAAATCGGATCATCTGAAAAACATCGTCCGGTAATTTAATGTCGTTGTTATGTGTCTGCTTATTATCACTACCGTGATGTTATAAGTGAATGATTACATCCGGCGTTATCATCACCCATGTGAGTGATGCGAGAAAATTCCTAAGCGACGTGGGGAAAATTCCTAATGCGTCCGGGACTGTCACACCAGGTGATAATCCCGGCATCAATTAACGCAGAAATGTCCGGACAGAGTCAGCACCGTACGAAAAGGACGGTCGTGGCAAAATATTATGCCGGGGAGTGTGATTACTCTGAGTGACAGTTTCATCCGTATATGAGGAAGCGCGCTCAGTCTTCGCCAGAGGATTTACCGGACTTTACAAAATACGCAAAGTACAGACTCCTTACTATCGGGCCTCAAAGATTCTGAATCATGAGGGGCTTGTTGATATGTGTGAGTTATTACTGAGAATCATCCAGATGTTTTTGGGACTGTCCACGCAGGACAAGATACTGACGCTGATATTTCTCCTGCTGGTACTGGTAGTGTTAAAAGGTTGAGGTTCACTGACACAGAGTACAGACGGAATTTCTCCACAATAAAGGAACACCGGGAATGGAAAAGTTTGAGTTTGATATGGAGACATTTGTTACCGACACGGAAGAGCAGGATTTCAGTCTCGACCCGCAGACACTGAATGAACTGGCTGCCATGCGTCCACTTTACCCTGAACTGGCACACTGGACCCGGTTTGCATTCTTTGTGGCCTGGGGCGCTTACTCGCAGGACATTTACGCCATCAGTTGGGTGTACTGGCTGACCCGGCAGCGGGATGAAGGTTTTCTGGCTTACTGCTATGCCTGCCAGCGCTGGCCGGCGTTTGATTTTGGCGGGACAGGACTGTATGACGACGATATTCAGGAGCTGGCAGCGCAGCATCCCTGGAACTGCTCTCCGCTGCCGCCTGCTCCCGGCTGGTTACCCGCCGCCTATAAGCTATAACGAGGAGCAACATGACAGTGTCAACATGGAGTGGAATGGCTCTTGCCGATATTCCTGCTGAGTATTTTTACGAACCTTTTGAAACGTGGACGGGTAAACTGCCGGTCCTGGTGCTAAAGCAATGAGTCATCTGATGCCGATCACTCAAACCAACGTTCCTGCAGCACAGCTACCTGTGGCCATCGATTATCCGGCTGCTCTGGCCCTGCGTCAGATGGCGATCGTCCAGGACGAAATGCCGAAGTATCTGCTGGCGCCGGAAGTAAGCGCCCTGCTCCATTATGTCCCCGATCTGCACCGCAAGATGTTGCTGGCCACGCTGTGGAATACCGGCGCGCGCATTAACGAAGCGCTGGCGCTGACCCGGAGTGATTTTTCGCTGGCGCCACCCTACCCGTTTGTGCAGCTGGCCACCCTGAAACAACGGGCGGAAAAGGCGGCCAGAACAGCAGGAAGAATGCCTGCCGGCAGCCAGGCTCATCGCCTGGTGCCGCTGTCAGATAAACAGTACGTCAGTCAGTTGGAGATGATGGTGGCCACGCTGAAAATTCCCCTCGAGCGCCGGAATAAACGTACTGGCAGAACAGAGAAAGCACGCATCTGGGAAATTACGGACCGCACCGTCAGAACCTGGCTGAGTGAAGCGGTTGAATCCGCTGCGGCCGACGGTGTGACATTCTCGGTACCGGTGACTCCACATACTTTTCGGCATTCCTATGCCATGCATATGCTGTACAACGGTATTCCGCTGAAGGTGCTGCAGAGTCTGATGGGGCATAAGAGTATCAGTTCAACGGAGGTCTACACGAAGGTGTTTGCACTCGATGTGGCGGCACGGCACCGGGTACAGTTTCAGATGTCCGGGGCTGAGGCTGTTGCGATGATAAAAAAAATCTAAGATAGCAGTAAGATTCAGAAAAGATTGATTTGATGTTGTTTTAATATTAAAACAACATCAAATTGAAATTGCTTTCATTGTGTTTTGATGTTTTTAGTCGCTGATTTTCTTCTTGCCAGCAATTTGCAAACCATAGTCCAGTATGTTTATGCATGACATATTAATGAAAGCAGCGCGCGATTGCCCGTTCTCTGCAGCTGCTTCATCTATACGCTTAATCAGTTCAGGGTCCATCGTGATTGTGATCTGCTGTTTTTTACCTTTAACAACTCCCTTCGACGCGGGGATTTTTGCATCGGGGGCTGAGTTTATGAAGTTTTCTACTGCCTCATTATTTGAAGCAGATTGCTGGTTTTTGGGTTTTTTTTGGAGCGCCATTTCATATCACCTATACATTACTTTAATATTATTTTGATTGCATTTAACTATTCAAATAGTGTTGATATGAGAGTATCTAGCTCTTGCACTGCAATCTTTTCATGCGAACGTAATTTCAGTTCACTCACGGTCCTTCCACTGCCTGCAGCATTGGCGTAGACTTTTCTTTGATAGATGACTTTGTCGAGGATTGGGATGTCCTCTTTGTACTCTTCCATCATTTCCAGCATATCTCTGTTGTAGGAGGATCTGGCTTGAGTATCTGCTTTGTTCAAAAGCGAATAGCAGACCAACCCATCTCTTATGCTCCGCGCTTCTTTGATTAGTTCGGCGTTGGCATCCATAGCCCAAGCTTCGAAACTTCCCGGTGCTGAAGGGACTAAAAGGACGTCTGTGATTGTCAGAGCTGCCCTCATAGCAGTGGAGTCTCGGCCCCCACATTCGATGATGATATCGTCAAAGTTATCTTTCTGTTGTAAAACCTGGCTCCTTAATACCGGACCTTCAGGGTAATGCGAGCAAGCAATACCTGGCTCAACACCGTCCTCTGAACGAACCAAAATAGCTGTTTGCGACGAACCCTGTTTATCACCATCGACTAACCAAACTTTTTTCCCCTGAAGGGCTCTTTTTACGGCAATGTTGACCGCGAGCGTAGACTTACCTACGCCACCTTTTGTGTTAGCTATCGTAAGTATCATTGCAATCCCTTTTTAATATTAAAACAATATCATGATGATAGTTTTTTTGGCTGTCATGTCAACCGATAGCGATGCTTTTTGGTGAAAGTTACGTCAATTCAGAGTGATATTAAAGTAATATTAAAATAATGTGTTTTCGATGTTCAAATGATTTGATTATGAGTTTGTTTTGATATTATCATGTTCGAAGGGACTCAAAGTGAGTAGTTGCACTGCCGTGAGAATAATTGTTAATACTCACTTTGAGTGTTATCGATATCTGGGCTAAGGAATGACAATGAATATTTTCTGTGACGACGGATCAACAAACGTAAAACTTGCCTGGTATGCCGGGAAAAAGCTGCAGACGTCAGTATCTGCGAACTCGTTCCGTACCGGCTGGAAGGTAGAAGGGCTGGGAAATCGACAGACTTTTAACTATGAGCTCGATGGCAAGAAGTACACCTATGATGAAGTCAGCAATCAGTCCATCCTGACGACTCATATTGAGTATCAGTACACGGATGTGAATGTTCTGGCTGTACATCATGCATTACTTAACAGCGGGCTGAAGCCACAGGCTGTTTCACTGACGGTGACACTGCCTATCAGTGAGTTCTATACAAAAGAATGCCAGAAGAATGAGCTCAACATTCAGCGCAAGATCGACAACCTTATGCGGCCGGTAAAACTGAACAAAGGTGAGACGTTCAGTATTGAACACGTTGAAGTTATGCCGGAATCCCTGCCTGCCGTGTTTACCCGTCTGGTAAAAGACAGTGTCGGGCCTTACGAGAAATCGCTGGTAATCGACCTTGGCGGGACGACCCTAGATGTTGGCGTCATTGTCGGGCAGTTTGATGCGGTCAGTGCCATTCATGGTAATTCGGATATTGGTGTGTCAATGGTCACTCAGAGTGCCCTCAGTGCGCTTCGTATGGCTTCAAGTGATACCAGTGCCATGGTGGCTGATGAATTGATAAAACACCGCCACGATATGGATTTTGTCCGTCAGGTGATTAATGACGAGAGCAAAATCCCACTGGTGATGGATACCATTGAAAGCGCAATCGCCAGTCTGGGGGCTCGGGTGGTGGATGACCTTGCCGATTTCCGTCATGTAAACCGGGTTTATATTGTCGGTGGTGGTGCACCGCTTATCGAAACGGCAGTCCAGGCGGCATGGCAACATCTGGGCCCGAAAGTGGTTATGATGGCCTCTCCACAGACCGCACTGGTAGAAGCGATCGCCGTATTTAAAGGGGAGTAATGAAGTGAGTGAGGAACGGAAAAAATTCACGTTATATCTGCATCCTGAGAGGGATGCAGACAGACAGGCTCTGGAAGTCATTGAAGCCGTTCCCCGTTCTACCCGGGGCGAGTTGTTCCGGAATGCATTTATTTCCGGAATGGCTCTGCAGCAACTGGATCCTAGATTACCCGCGCTTCTGGCCGCGATGCTGAACAAGGAGTTTACAGCTGACCAGTTGACCGGGCTGCTCAGCCAGACCACCGGATGGAAACCTACGCAGGCTGATATTCGCTCAGTGCTTCAGGAACTGGGAGCTGGGCAGTTTACCCCTGCAATCAAGCCCGAAGTCGTAGAGGATGATGAGCAGCAGCGACTGGAAGAAGCCCGAGAAAAAATGAAGAGCTTTCTCTGATACTCAAATTGAGGCGCACGGTATATCAGTCCATTTAGTTGTGTATGCCGGCGACAGCATTTCTCTTTTCATCTGCCAGTCCGGCGCTATTCCGCGCCCAGCAAACCATACCCTCCCGAGCCCTGAATGGTTTATGCCATCCAGGGCTTTCATTAGCTCCTCGCTACATTCCCGCGGCTTAACGTCATCGAAAAGATTTAACTGTGCTACTCCCGTAGGGGTGAAGTCATTCAGCATTACTCCAGCCTTTGCATATCGATGCCCGTCGAGCCAGATACAGTCCAGGGCTTTTACTGAGGCATTAATGATGTCTCGGGTGTCGCGTGTAGGCACTAGAAGCTTTTCACTGGCCACGTTGCCGTAATACGCTTCGTTGACTGCGAAAGGGGAGGTTTTGATAAAGACCGATATGTGCCGGCAGAACTGATGTTCTCCCCGCAATTTTTCAGCCGCGCGTTCGGCGTACTGGCAGATAGCCTGTCGCAACGCTTCGTAAGTCGTGATGCGCTCTCCGAATGATCGGCTGCAGACAATCTGCTGCTTCGCGGGCGGTGCCTCTTCAAGAGATATACAGGCCTCACCGTTCAGCTCGCGTACTGTCCGCTCCAGCACCACGGTAAAGTTCTTTCGTACAAAGGCAGGGTTCATGCGCGCCAGCTGCAGCGCAGTTGTCACGCCGTATGTATTCAGCTTTTTGCCTATGCGGCGACCAACCCCCCAGATTTCCTCCACTGGCTGCAGTGAGAGCAGTTTCTCCGTCCTACGGAGATTGCCAGTAGTCAGGGCCAGCACGCCCCCAAATTGCGGCCACTCCTTAGAAGCCCATTGTGCTGATTTTGCTAAAGTTTTTGTCGGTCCCATCCCGACACCAATTGTCAGTCCGGTTCCTCTTAGGACGTGCTCGCGCAGCTGCCGTCCGAAATCTTCAAAGTCAGTACAGCCATCGATGCCGCGAATTTCCAGGAACATTTCGTCGATACTATACTGCTCAACGCGGGGCGCCAGTTCTTCCAGATGTGCCATGACCCGGTTGCTCAGACTTGCGTACAGCTCATAATTACTTGAAAACGTTAGGACTTTCTCCGGGAACTGCATTGCTTTTAGCTGAAACCAGGGGATCCCCATTTTGATTCCAAGCCGCTTCGCTTCCTTAGATCTGGCTATAACACAACCATCGTTATTGCTAAGAACAACCACTGGTCTATCACGTAAGTCAGGACGAAAGACCTTCTCACAACTCGCATAAAAGCTGTTCACATCAGCCAGGGCGAACATCAATCATGTCCCCGGGTTTTGTGCACAAATGCCGTCACGACACCGAAGATCTGCAGGTTCTCCGGGTCTGGCCATAGAGTTGGGTAGGCTGGGTTCATCGCCTGCAGTCCAGGCCGTGGCCTCAGCAGCAATCTCTTAACCGTGAACTCTCCCTCTATCTCAGCTATGACGATGTCTCCGTGCTGAGCCTGTTCAGCTTTATCGACGATCATCAAGTCGCCCGAATGCAGGCCGATGTCGGTCATCGAGTTGCCGATAGCTCGTACAAAGTAGGTTGAGCTGGGCCGCGATATACAGTACTGGTTCAGGTCTAATTCGGCCTCCACGTAGTCCTGGGC
This sequence comes from Citrobacter portucalensis, assembly GCF_002042885.1. GTDB lineage: Bacteria > Pseudomonadota > Gammaproteobacteria > Enterobacterales > Enterobacteriaceae > Citrobacter > Citrobacter portucalensis. Next base: position 36,149 of record NZ_MVFY01000016.1, on the reverse strand, counting down.
CGGTGAGGGAAACCCAGCCTGGCAGCGATCGCTATAGAGAGGGATGGGCGTCAACTCTGGATTGCTGTCAGCACGTATAAACTCAAACATAACCACCTCAAATAACACTGTTTGCATATACAGTATTATTGCTTTATTGAAGACACTTTCAAGTATTGATTTTTTGCTGCCTTTAACCCTCTGTAGTTCCTGGAAAAACTCCACCGGTGATGTGGTACCTTGCACTCGTTGAGAGCTGGGTTACTTATCCACAGAATCGGGGGATAACGATGTGGGTATATCCAATGAAGTCACTTTGCTGCTCTATTGCAGTCAGATTATCTCCAGCCATCGCTTAAACAGTTGCACCGTGCCGGCAAAAATAAAGTCGCCTGCTGCTGCACCCGTTCGCACTCCCTCTGGTCGCTTGCGCTGCGGCTTTGCCTCCGGAACTTGAGTTTTGCCTGATGGCACGTTGCCGCCTGTCGCTTATGGCGGGAGATATCCTCCCGTACGTAAAAGCTACGGCAGAAGAAGCCCGGTAAATCAAACGAAGGAGCACCCTATGAATCTTTATATGACTCTTGCACCAACCCGCAGCCGTCAGATCCTGTCAGAAAACAACTGGCCGTCGTCAGTCGTTGTCCAGCCTGATGCAAACTGTTATTGCTTCACTATTTCGGGCCATGTCACTACCGAATCTATTATGGCGATGCTGCCGGCGATTGCTTCACGTGGCCATCTTGATACCCGTGCGGTCCATGGCCTGCAGCAGATGTGCAGTGATCTCAACCTGTGTGCAAGCGTCAGCGGCGAAATCCTGAAAGGTGATCCTTGTGTTCGGGTTGATTTTGTGGAGGCGAACCCGATCTGTATTGGCCTGACTGAAGCGATTGAAGCCGATTTGATGGTCCTGTGCCGTCAGATCTTCATTGATGCCGGCATTATTGGAGAGATGACCGGAGCCCAGTATGAAGGGATTAATATTTTTGAGCGCCAGACACGCCACTTCTGGGTTTTTGGTGAAGCGTGGAATGATATGCCGCCGCTGATGCGCCCGGATGCTGAACAACAGCAACTATGGCTGAAAGAAATTTTTCACCACGGGGCCGCAGTTGTTGCCGTTGGCCTCGCGATTTACCGTGATTTTGATATGGTCCGTGAAGGTGACCGCAGCGCCGGCATTTGCATTATTCGTCCGGGAGCGCCAGTACGCCATTGGCTACCGCTGAAAGCGCTTCATGCTTTGGCTGACGAGGTACGCCAGCGTATCATCCACGATCGGGAATTAACCTCCAGCTTTTCCTGAAGACATCCCCGGGAAACCGTGGCTCATCATCTCTCCCCAGCCATCCACTGCCGGTATTGAACCGGCAGCGTCTGGTTATCCCATCTTCAGGCATGGGTGCGCCGTGCCTTCACTATAGCCCGACTGTGGTGAATGCAAGGGAAGCTGCGCCGCCAGCTGCGCCCGGCCGCCTGTGATTTAACGTCTTATCGTCGTTCCTTCCGTCGGTTTTCCGCTCAATTTTCACGGAAAACCCGTCCGGAACGCCTCTGCTATTACCGGCTACCGGCCTTGCTGGCGCCCTTGCATTAACCACTGATCGTCGGGCTGTCGTGTCGGCACGGCGCAGATGGGTGCCGGGTTAAGGAGGGAAATATGTTTAAGCTGACGTGTATTACGCTGGATGATGGCCAGCATGCGGTGTTTCTCAATGGCCACTGTCTGGCCAGTGACGATGTAAGTGGCCATAAGTTTTCCCTGGGGGAGATCCTTGAGCGTCTGTCCCGGCTACCAGGCGTTCAGACCGAAATGGTGAAATGGCCGGTACCGCCAGGAGACTGGGAGTGGTTTGATGTGGCCAACGCAGTTTTCCCGGCACCTGCTCTGTGGCGTCGTGAAATGACTGTATCGGGGATGATTGCCAGATTGCAGCAACTTCCTCTGGATGCACTTTGTACAGGGACGTTCTGGCTGGCCGACGATTTCCTTTCGCTCGATAACACGCTGGACAACGAGACGATTGAGGCTGCGATGGCACTCGCTGATGAATGCCATGATGCCAATATCGGTTTCAACTGGGATCACCTGCAGTGGGCGATTGAAGAGGCAAAGAAATAATGAATACCTGGTTGATTGGCGTCGATATCGAAGTTTCTGATCTTGAGTTTCCGGCATATTTCCTGATCCAGGCGGAGAGTCTGGCGCTGGCGGAAGCCGGGGTTGTTTATATGGGGAGAACCTGGTGGCAGGAATGCCTGGAAGAGAGTGATGGCTGCCGATGGGCTTATCGTTCCGGAAAGTCGGTCTGGTTTAACAGCATCACACTGCTTGATGATGTTGAAAGTTCTATCCTGCAGGGGCTTAAATTCCTGGATGCCTGGGTTGTTACCGGTGATCTGACAAGCCCGCGGGTTCAGAATCAGTTCAACGAACACTGGGACGAATTCACCCGCTAACCGTGGCCGGGCTGCATTGTCAGCCCGCCAAATCAGCCATAAGGATGTCGTGGACTCCGCTTTTTATGCCGCGCCGGTGTCGCGGCGGGTGTCAACGCCGTGCCTCCACTATAGCCCGACTGCGGTTAATGCAAGGGATATGGCCGGGCCATCTCCACCATCGCCCGGTCGCAGTAAATTTTTTATGTTTTTCAACGTTCTTCCCGTCGTTCTCTCGCTCAGGTTTCGCTCGATAACCGTCCAGACCGTTTCTGCTTTTTTTCTGCGCTGCGGCCTCCGGTTCCGCCCTTGCATTTCCCGCGGATCGTCGGGCTGTCGTATCGGCACGGCGAAGCAGTCGCCGCGTCGAGACAAGGAGAAAACTATGACCACCGCTTATCGCTTTATGCACCGTCACACCCGTAATACGCTGGTTGCCCGTGGCTGGCCAGCCACGATGGATATCGATACCAGCCTGAATTATTCGCGTGGGGAAGGCGTCGCTTTCTATGGACAACTGGGGGCGTCCGATCTGCTGCGCCTGTTGCCTGAAATTGCGCTGCGTGGCCTGATGCCGGATAGCGCACTGAATGAACTGCTGCCATTAGTTAGCGGGAGCGATCTGATTGTTCGTCTTTACCGCAACTCGCTGGGCCACCGCAAAGCCCACGCTGGCACGATTTCGCTGGAATACGATAACTGTCCTGCCGGGATGTCGGTAAAACAAATCCTGTGCCTCCTGAAAGCCCTGCGAGACGAAATCAACCATGTCTGTAGCTGTGTCGCCGCTGCCGGATACCGCCTGACAGAAGCCCTGCGTCCTGCTGCTGATCCTCTGGTGTTTACCCGCCGGACGCGCAACTTCACGCTCTCCGTGATTGAAGTGGAAGCCGGAAGCGATGATACCGAGTGGGATAACGACACTCTCGACGCGCGCCTGAAAGCCGTCCTCGACGGGCAGGAAACGTTTCGTCGCCTCCAGATCCGTCTCGAATGTCACGGTCGCGTTGTTGGTGTCAAGAACGTACCGTTCGCGCTGCGTCACCCGGACAGCCCATCACGCGTATGGTTTGAGCGCCGCTGGTTACGTGATGCGGTCAGCGAGGCCCGCGTCGAAATTGACGCGATGATGCGGTCATTCTCCGGAATCCGGATTGCTGCGTGACCGACGGGCGGGGCAGATTGCCCCGCAGTTCTGTACAGGAATCGGATGTCGCGCTGCTCCGCTATACCAGCGCGACCTCCACGCTGTTACGGGCGCGCGGGGGATGAGATTTCGTGCGGTCTGCGGCTAACGCCGTGCCTTCACTTTAGCCCGACCGCTGCGTATGCAAGGCACGTGGCTGGCGCCACCTCCACCGTCACCCGGTCGCAGTTATTTTTGATGATTATCGGCGTTCTTCCCGTTGTTTTTCTGCTCAAAAATTCGCAGAAAAACCGTCCAGACCGCCTCTTCTTTATCTGCGCTGCGGCCTCCGCTTCCGACCTTGCATCCTCCGCTTTTCGTCGGGCTGTCGTGTCGGCACGGCGTAAGCCGGTACTCAGATAACCTGGACTATGGAGGGAACACCCATGAACACTATCACCACCACCCCGGCGGTATACGTTGGCACTTATCACAAATACAACTGTGGCAGCCTGACCGGAAAATGGTTTGATTTGACCGATTTCGACGAGAAAGAAGACTTTCTGGAAGCCTGTCACGCGCTCCACGCGAATGAGCATGACCCGGAACTGATGTTTCAGGACTGGGAAGGCATTCCTTCTCAGTTTGCCTCTGAAAGCTCTGTGGACTGGGATTTCATCGATGCCTACAAACAGGCGAAGGATGTAGGTAAGGACGCGGCATTTATCGCGTGGGCCGAATACAGCGGCGAATGCGACTTTGACGCGTTCGAAGACGCCTACTATGGCGAGGCCGTGAGCGAAGAAGATTTTGCTGTGGACTACGTGAACGAACACAGCCTGCTGGCGGCTATCCCTGAGAGCCTGCACGGCTACTTTGACTATGACGCGTTTGCCCGTGATTTGTTTATCGACACTTTCAACTTCATTGATGGCTATGTTTTTCGTCGCTAATTCTGATAAGGCAGGGGAAACCCTGCCGGAAAAAGGTTCCCTATGAAAATGACACCTGAAACACGCAAAATTCTGAAACACTACAAAACTCTGGTAAACGAACGCCGCAGGGAATTAGGCCTCAGACCCATAACGACGCCAATGCTCCTTGACGATATTTGTGATTTGTTGACTCGTCGCGAGCAACTTTTTATCGGCGGCCAGTTTATCCAGCAAAAAGTTAAATATTAGTCCCGGAGGCGGCCAATGAGCCGCCTGTTCGCGCGCGGGAAAACCCTGTCATCCCTGCGGGATGACGGCAGGGGAAAGCGCCTGCGGCGCATTCCCTCCGCCGGTGAAGCCGGTGATGAATCAGTTCTGAAATCTGCTTTTCCTGCTGTCGTTTCTGAAACATGCTGACCTGCGTGGGCGTGGGCGTGGGCGTGGGCGTGGGCGTGGGCGTGGGCCGCGTGGCCAGAACCATAACCAGAACGATAAAAACCGGGGCTTTCAGATACTTTTTTTCCACGGGCTGGTTTACCCGGGCGACTTCCCTTCGGGAACCGGGGCTGTCATGCTTCGCACCGAGCCAGCTGCGCTGTCTCTGCCCGGCCCTCCGGTAAACCTTCGGGCAGCGGGTTTCCATCCCAGGCTGTCGCAACGTCAAAGGCTGGCTTGCAGCGACCGTTCCGGTCACGCCGCCCTGTCGCGCCGTTCCTGCGCTCGATGCACCCCGTTCCGGGGTGTAAGGGGCAACGTTGTTGACGTTGCCGGCTCTCTCCCGCCACTTCCTCTGCGTTCATTCCCTGCTGAGTGCCTTTCCGGTCGCTGATACCGCCACAACCCGTCTTGCTGGCCAGGACCGCCGGGGCTTTATCAGCAAATTTTTTCCGGACGAGCCGGAATAAATTTCCCGCTAATCCTGGACAGCTTCACCGGGCCGTGCCCGTTACGCTCTCGCGGAAAGGTCCTCCGCAGTGTGTGAAAACACCAGAAAGAGGACGGCAGGAGAGGCTTTGCCTCTGAAAACCAGACCAGAGGGGTTTTGTGATGTGCAAATCGTTGAAGGATTTTCTGAATCAGCCTGAGTCATTACGGCAGCCTACGGCTGAGGATCATGCGCTGGCGGCGCTGCTGAATGGCGAAGTCGTCAATGCTCCTGCGCCACTGCTTCCGTTGGGCGCTTTTACACGCGAAGACGCGAAAAACGTGTCTGCGTATTACTCCAATGTGACGTTAGAAAACGATCAGTCATCGCATTTTCAGTTAGTTATGCGTGACGAACATGAGCAGTTGATTGAACGGGTCTGGAATTTCCAGCCGGATGCCGGACAGGTACTGAACGGCTACCTGAAAAGTCACGGCAGGGCAGTACAGCAGTAAACGAAAGGTGTTCTGCGGAGATGCACCTCCGCAGAACGCGACAATCATTAAAATGGAGGAAATAACGATGTCAGTAGCAAATGTTAAAGCAAAATCAGCCAAAAAGGCCAACCCGAAGAATAAAGTTATCAGCGCAGAACTGAAAAGCGCGCTTGATTCCGCTGTTATCACATACGTTCCGCTGTCCGATCTTATTAAATCTCCGCTGAACGTGCGTACTATCCCTTACACCGCTGACAGTGTTAAACGTCTGGCTAACTCGATTGAAAACCTCGGGCTTCTGCATAACCTCGTGGTTCACGTGCTGCCGGAGGGCAAATCCGGAGTTGCTGCAGGTGGTAGACGTCTCACCGCACTGAATCTGTTGTGCGAGACGGGACGTATTGGTGCTGATTATCAGGTTCCGGTTAAGTGTGTCAGTGACGAGTTGGCTGTTGAAGCGTCTTACGCTGAGAACAATGAACTGGAGGCGATGCACCCTGCCGAGCAAATTATGGCCTTTGGTAAGCTGGCGGCGCAGGGCAAAACCGCCGCGCAGATTGGTGATGGTCTGGGCTATGGTTCCCGCCATGTTCAGCGCATGTTGAAACTGGCAAACCTTGCCCCAGCACTGCTGGATAAGCTGGCACAGGATGAAATCACTGTTGAGCAGTGTCAGGCTCTGTGCCTTGAATCCAGTCAGGAACGTCAGGTTCAGGTGTTTGACAGCGTCTACGCGCAGTGGGGATCTGTTCAGGCTCATTTACTAAAACGTGCGATCACAGAAACCGAAATTTCTGTTACCAGTTCAGCCTTTCTCTTTGTGGGTCGTGAAGCATATGAAACCGCTGGCGGTGTGGTTCGTGAAGATTTGTTTTCCAAGGAAGAGGGAGCTGGAACGGCTGACAGCGTACTGGTTCAGCGCCTTGTACAGGAAAAACTGGACTCGATTGCACTGCAACACGAACTGAGCGAGGGCTGGTCGTGGAGTATGGGTCGTCCAGAAACGGTAGGTCGTTATGGTCAGGACGGGCAAGACTACCTGCTGCTGGAAAAACCAGAAACCGTCTATACCGATGAAGAACAGGCGCGTCTGGATGAACTGAAAGAGAAATTTAGTACGTTTGACAGTGCCTGTGATGAAGCTGACGAGCTTGATGCCGAAATCTGTCGTATGCAGGAAGAAGCAGGACAACGTGCCTGGACGGATGGGATGAAAGCCTCTGCGGGTGTTGTGGTCAGCTACCAGTATGGCGAACTGGTCATTCAGCGCGGTGTCTGCCGTATTGCAGACCTTCCGACAAAAGAGAACGGAGAAACGGAAAGTGGGGAGGATCCTGTACCTGCGGTGACTTCGATCAAAAAAGATATCACCGAAGGGGTTACCGCGCCGCAACTGCTGAAAATGTCGTCTGAAAGGACGCTTGCTGTTCAGGCAGCGTTGATGAACCAGCCAACCAAAGCCGTGGCGCTGCTGGCATGGCGTATGTGTGCTGAGGTCTTTACGGGGCGTGGAGAGCAGGATAATCCATTTGGTGTTCGCGTGACTGTAGGTCATTACTCACAGACCATGAATGCACCGTCGGGCAAGGAGGGTAAAGCATATACCGCAATCCGGACCGAAGGTGAGCGTCTTGAGGCGCTGTTGCCAGAGGGCTGGCGACAGGATTTAACCTCGTTCTTCTCGCTGGATGGTGGTGTGCTCATGTCTCTTATGGCGTTTTGTACGGCCTGTTCCGTTGACGGTGTTCAGACTCGCGATAACGGTCATACCTCCCGAAGCAAACTTGACGCGCTGGAGACTGCGATCGATTTCAACTTTCGCGACTGGTGGCATCCAACCAAAGACGGATATTTCAAAGGCGTTAAGCATGACCAGATTGTCGAATCCCTGAAAGAGGCTGGAATGGAAGGGGCAGCGTCCGATGCGGCGAAGATGAAGAAGGGCGATGCTGCCGAGCTTGCCGAGGATCGTCTGAAAGACAGTTGCTGGGTTCCTGCGTGGTTATGCGCTCCGCAGCCGAAAGCGATTGAAGAAAACCAGACTGAAACTGACCACTCGGCATTAGCCGCCTGATATGGAGAGCCGCCCCGATGGGGCGGCAATAAGGAGATACCCTATGAGTATTCATCATTCCCGTCTTGCCGCGATGACCGCCGAAGAGTTTGAAGCCCATCGAGCAGCGGGTTTTCAGTATCGCAGTGAACTCACTAATGCCGTCATGAATTCCTTCGCGCTTCCTGACAAATGGGACATGAACGGAGAATTTCGCAGTGAGTTCGGCGGCTTGTTTCCGGTTCAGATTCGCTTTACCCCCGAACATGGGCGCTTTGAAGTGGTGGTATGCAGCCCTGGTGAAATCAGTGATTACTGGCTTGTGCTGATTTCCATGTCTCAGGGAGAGCGTCTGGCCTGTGTTCACCAGTCCTCGTTCTTCGATGCCAGTGAAATCAGCCGCATTTTGTGCCAGGTCAGTGGCCTTCACTGGGATGGATACGGACTATGCGACATCATGTCTATTCTGAAAGAGGAGATACCAGCATGAGCATTCCACGCCATCTCTCTCTTGTGACGCAACTGCCAGAACGTGAAGCTGCACTCCGTGCCATTATGCACGTTGAGGAAACAACTCAGAAGGACAGGCGGTTCGGTAATCCGCCGCACCCTTATGCCCGGGCCTTTTTCCGATTCCTGTGTGGGAGCAGCAAAATTAGCGGTCGCGCCATTAACCAGGTACGCGGCGTGTACTGGTACAAGGACGACAAAGTCCCGCTCGCTCAGTATGAGGAAGCATTTGATACTCTGATTCGCTCGCGGGGTCGGCATTGTTATTCACCGCTTGATACCTCGATGGTGACATCGCTGTTTCCGGAGCAGGCGTTCAGTGTGGGAGAGCGTCAGGCAAGCCGTTACCAGCGTGAAGATGATCTATACAGCCGTCAGGAGGCACGCCGAGAAAGAGAGCGGGAAGAGAAGTATGACAATCTGACCGGGCAGGCCGAAATTGACCTGGCATTTCACACACCGGAGACTATCCGCACCTGGTATGCCCACTGGTCACAACAGGATATCCGGGACTACGATCTGGAAAAAATGCTGTGGGCGTGGACAGAACGTTGTCCGTCACTGGCATCTCTGGTTCGCGGGTATAACCTGTCGGCGCTGGAGGTTGTGCTGGATGTTCACGACGTTGCGGGAGCCAGTTCGCCTGAAGAACGCGAGCTTGAACGCTGGATGGTACCGAACAAGATCACTCTTCGGGAGGTCTGGCCGTGAGAAAACGAAACCCGTTCCGCGAGGAACTGAAACTCGCACGCAGTCAGCGTAAGAAGCTGCAGACCATCGTCGACAAACTGAATGATATGTCTGCCGAATGGGCCGACTGGCATGGCGGACTGGAGACAGATTTTTATCTGTTGGCTGAGGCGGTATACCCGCAACTTGCCGTGCTGGATGAGCAGATTACTGAGTGGGCCAGAGGGGAGGGCGATCCCCGGGAAGACGGATAAGCAGGATAAATTAAGACAGTTAGCTGCCTATTCCTGGGCAGAAAGAGGGATGAACGGTATAATGGCGGTGGCGCTTGAGGCTTTTTGCCTCAGGATGTTCCGGTGGTTTGTACCTGTGTCGTGAGGCAGAAAGACAAAAGCCCCAGTTAATTTTCATTAACCGAGGCCCCTGCATGAATCGACACCATCAGGATAGCCTCTTAGATGCCGTAAGGCAAGGAGAAGAAGGCCATTGTCAACGCAAAGCAGAAGTGTCACCTTCGGTGCGAAACAGAGATGTCATGCTTTGGTTCAGAGAATGCGTTTGACCGCCTCGCTATATACTTCCGAGCGTTCTCTTTTCCCAACAGAAATCACGAAAACGACAACTTTCTCGTCTATAACCTGGTATACAAGGCGATAGCCTGAAGACCGGAGCTTAATCTTGTAACAATCAGGCATACCACGGAGCTTGTTTGCTTCAATCCGGGGTGACTCAAGTACTTCAACCAGCTTCTTTTTCAACTGTTCACGTACCGTCGAGCCCAGCTTTCGCCATTCCTTTAGTGCCCGCTCGTCAAAATCCAGAAAATACGCCATCAGAGTTCATCCAGCGTCACACGTACTGGCTTAGGATTACGAAGCCGTTCTTTCACTATCTCCACAAGTTCAGCATCTTCATCACTCAGGAGTGTCTGTTTGAACGGCAAGCGTTCATTGTCAGCGATATACTCGAGCATGAGACGAAGCGCTTCAGAAGGAGTTACGCCCATTTTTTCAAGCGCGGCGTAAGAACGCGCTTTAAGTTCATCGTCAATACGCAGGTTAATGCTACCCATGTCTTACACCTCTTGTAATTACAAATGTCATTACAAGTATCGCACTACAACATGCTTAGGGCAAGTCACGAAGGAAGTCAGAAAGTAGTCGTAAGAACGGTGATCACTGTCCGCTTTGTGCCATGAGCAGACAGTTCGTACGTAACTATTGTGCTCAGATTTTTCATTGAAGGGATTATTGCGCATATCTGAACCCCACCGCTATGGTCAGTTTGTCCCCGGCTGGGGAAGTCCGGAATGCGTTCACCCTAAGAGGATATTCCGCTTATCCTCTGGGGTAGTTTTGGATTAGTTAAGCTTGTTTTAGGTAGACGAGAGTATATTTAATATTCTCTCCGTAAGTTTATCCTCATAACCTTCCTCTACTGGATGATTGAATTTTACAAGAGGACCAGAACTTTTGGCTTGATCATAAGATCTTTCAAGTACTCCAGGTTCAGCACTCATGCTGTTTATCACAGTAGATAAAACGCTAATAGCAATCTTTGATGCGTGAAGGTCGAGTCTCAGATCGTCTAGATTTCTCTCAAGGATTTCAACGCGTTCATTTAAGTCAGCCATTTAATCTCCTGGGTGTCTGGGAAGAAGGGTATTACCACACGATCGCCAATACTGGCCGCTGTCACTTCCGGTTTTGTCTCAACGGCCTCTGTCATAAACTCATGGCCAAAGATGTCACCATGAAGTGCACTGGGGTTTACCCCGATAAATATGCGGGGCCCGAACCACAGATAGCACTTTACGTTACACGAATAACAATATCTTACGGCGTTTATATACCGGGTTAAGGTAGTGTGTGGTTGCGGGCATGAAGACGGCTATGATAAGTCATTGCTTTCATCATTAGTTCTCCCGTTATTCATCTCGTGCAATCACTCGTTATAACGTCCCGGTTCCGCCGTCAGAACACCAGACCTGCCCGGACGTATAGCTGTTCTCTGGGGAAGCCAGGGTGACATATAGTGGTGCAATTTCCGAAGGCTGACCAGGTCGACCAAGTGGTGAATTAGCACCAAACTGCTCAATTTTCTCCTGTGGTTGGCCGCCACAGCATTGAAGAACCGTCCAGTAGGGACCGGGGGCAACGGCATTTACCCGGATCCCTTTCGGTGCCAGTTGTTTTGCCAGCGATTTTGTAAAAGCTACGATAGCCGCTTTGGTCTGAGCATAATCCAGTAGGATCTCGCTGGGCTCGTAGGCTTGAACTGATGAGGTGTTTATAATCACGCTACCAGGGGATAAATGTTGGAGTGCCGCTTTAGTAATCCAGAATAACGAGTAGACATTGGTCTTGAATGTTGCATCAAAGGCATCAGTTGTAAGTTCCTCAATCGACTCACAGAATTGCTGGCGACCCGCGTTATTGACCAGGATATCGAGCCCACCTAAGGTCTTAACCACCTGACTAATCAATTGCTGGCAAAATGTCTCTTCACGGATATCACCAGGGAGTGCCACGGCTTTTCTTCCTGCTTTCTGAATTAGATCGACGACCTCACGAGCGTCCTCTTCTTCATCAGGCAGGTAGTTGATTGCCACATCCGCGCCTTCACGTGCAAAAGCAATTGCGACTGCTCGTCCAATTCCTGAATCACCTCCGGTAATTAACACTTTTCGGTCAGTAAGGCGACCGCTTCCCTGATAACTTTCTTCACCATGATCCGGACGTGGTTGCATTTTTCCGGCAAGTCCCGGAAAAGGTTGTCTTTGGTGTGGAAAAGGTGGAACAGGAAAACGTTCTGAATTTGTCATATTCGTATCCTGTTTCTCATTATATTTATCCGGCATTCCATCACCTCTCTATATTTACTTGGAAGAGCTAATAAGCGTAGATCAAAATTCACAGCTTGTATCTTAATAATTTCCGTATCAGATTAATCCTGGTTTTAATATTTTTTATTTTTTTGTGCGTGGTCGGTGAGTTAGCGTGTCTTTAATATCATGTTAGCCTTAAAATAAGCCAAGCGAGAGATTTGTAATGTATTGAAAAATAAAGGTGGAAAAATGGTGGATGCCGGAATTAAATTTGACTAAGTCAGGATTACCGCTAACGTTAAGCACTGAACAACGACGGGTACGAAATACACTTTTGTATCTGACTGGCATAACCGATATATGAGGTGATATATGGCAGAGCATCGTGGTGGTTCCGGTAATTTCGCTGAAAACCGAGATAAAGCATCTGAAGCAGGCCGCAAAGGTGGTCAGCACAGCGGGGGAAACTTCAAAAATGATCCGCAACGTGCATCTGAAGCCGGTAAGAAAGGCGGGCAGAACAGTCACAGTGGTGGCCGTAAGTCTGACAATTCCTGATTATTAGTTTCAGTCTCATCTTTTAATAAAAAAGAGTGTCCTGCGGGTCTGGATTAGACTCGCAGTATTTCTCTAGCCCTGAAGGAATCCATATGAATATGAAAACTATTGAAGATGTTTTTATTCACCTGCTTTCAGACACCTATAGTGCTGAAAAACAATTAACGCGCGGGTTGGCTAAACTTGCCAGAGCGGCGTCAAATGAAAAACTCAGTGCGGCTTTTAATGCACACCTGGAAGAAACTCGGGGGCAAATAGAGCGTATAGACCAAATCCTTGAACAAGAGCCGGAAATTAAGCTTAAACGTATCAAATGCGTGGCTATGGAAGGACTGATTGAAGAAGCTAATGAGGCCATAGAAGGCACTGAAAAAAATGAAGTTCGCGATGCGGCGTTAATCGCTGCGGCACAGAAAGTAGAGCACTATGAGATAGCCAGTTACGGCACTCTGGCCACCCTAGCGGAACAACTGGGTTATAAAAAAGCGGTGAAACTTCTCGCGGAAACACTTAAGGAAGAAAAAGATACCGACCTGAAACTCACCGACCTTGCGGTAGGCAATATCAATAAAAAGGCCGAGAAAAAATAAAATTACTGACTCGAGGAAATCACGATGAATTATATTGAGCATTACCATGATTGGCTACGGGATGCGCATGCGATGGAAAAGCAAGCGGAATCCATGCTGGAATCAATGGCAGGCCGTATCGATAATTATCCTGATTTACGTGCCAGAATAGAGCAACACCTGACCGAGACAAAACGACAGATTACCGTGCTGGAAGAGATTCTTAAGCGAAATGATATCTCGCGTTCTGTACTAAAAGACTCGATGAGTAAAATGGCCGCGTTTGGCCAGTCGATTGGAGGCATGTTACCCTCTGATGAAATTGTAAAGGGAGCGATCAGCGGCTATGTATTTGAACAATTTGAAATAGCTTGTTATACCTCGCTCCTGGTTGCTGCTGAGAAAGCGGGTGACACCGCGTCCATACCTGCCATAAAGTCAATTCTGGCGGAAGAACTCGATATGGCTGACTGGCTTCTTAAGCATCTCCCGAACACGACGGCGCAGTTCCTTTTGAGATCTGATGCAAACGGCGTCGAAGCGAAAAAATAAGTTCTTTTCAGACTATTTCTGGCAATGCATGCACTGACAAACCACAGTCAGTGCCGTTGCCAGACTGAAACTTCTTCCACTAAAACCTCAAGGCTATAACAGATCGCTTTTTCAATGACATCCTGACAACTGCCGGAGAAAATGGTTCGTTTTGTTACTATCTGCCCGCGGAAATTCCACGCAAACCAGATTGTACCCGCGGGAGTACCATCCTCTCCGCCGTCAGGCCCCGCATAGCCGCTAATGGCAATACTGATATCTGTTCCGGCGCGTACCCGGGCGCCTTCAGACATTTCTATCACCGTCTGTTCACTTACAGCGGTATATTTCTCCAGCGTACTGGCCTGCACACCAAGCATTTTCTGTTTTGCACTGTTGCTAAAGGTAATGATGCCAATATCATAAAACGCGGCGGTATCTGCCTCTGCGCAGAGCGCAGCAGCCAGACGTCCACCCGTGCAAGATTCAGCTGTGGTTAAGGATAATCCGCTGTCAATGAACGTATTCGCGATCTGTTTTGTTAACTCGCCAGTGGTTTTGGTTTTGTTGTACGCTGATTTTTTCATTTCCCCCCTTAATCCTCATCAGGAATGACTGAAATATGGCCATTACGCTCAAGGATTGCATACTTAATTTTCCCTGGTTCCGTAATGCCCTGACTCTGGCGTGCAGCCACCAGAATATCATCGAGAGAGACATCAACCATTTTCATTTTCTCCATTAACGGTTCGCCGTGGTCCAGCAGAATCACCGGTGAGCCATCAAGAGCAGATTCAGCGCCGCTCATCTGTTTTTTAATGAATCCGAAAAATATATCGATCACTACCAAAGTGACAATGGTGAGCATCGCCCCTGTTATGGAAAAATCATTGCCAAGTAATGCCTGTTGTGTGGCTTCACTAATAATCAATAATAAAATCAGGTCGAAACTGGTCATTTGTAATAATGCGCGGCGTCCAACAATCTTAAATACGACGAGTAAAATAAGATAAATTGCTAAGGCTCTCAGCACCATTTCCATAATGATCTCCTATGGATAAATAAACTGACTGAAACGAATTTCAGGGCCGGAATTTAACTGGATCACACTCATGGCGCTTCCGGGTTTTACTGGTGTAACAAGTAACCAGATTGCTATATTTTCTTGTTTTTTATTGGCATTATACACGAGGTACAGATCATCTCCCTTGCTGTACATTCTGTCAGGTAGAGGCCAGATATTTTCTGTTTCATAGAAAGCATTGAAATCTCCACCAATACGATAAATGTTCCCCTCAGAATGTTGACCTGTAGTCGAGATCTTTAATTTAAACTCTGTCTGCAAACGACCAAATCGCTCAAAATCCAGTGTCACTTCTCCGGTAGTATTCTTACTCACGGCATTACTGAAATAACCATCCGAAAAAACACCTAATACCGCCAGGGAAATAATAATGAGTAAAACAGCGAATCCAACCTTATGAAATTTCGACTCAAAATTCAGAAAGTAATGACTTTCTTCAATGCCGGGGACTGTCTGTTTTTTTCTGGGCATGTTTGACCTCTCTGTTTTGCTTGTATCTCGCCAGTTAGATGATTTGTAACGATATTACTTTTTAAGACAGTTCCAGTTTGCCAGATTAAGGAATAGCAACCAGACTTAATAAGTCAAGTTGTTACTGAGGTAAGGACGGAGTGAAATTATACGTGATACCATTAATATATTGTTTTTTAATCCCGACAGTTTTCGCTGACGATGACAATGGTGGACTGAAAAAAGATACTGCGCCGCCACCACCACACGCTCTGGATGAGGGGTACCGGGGTACAGAAGATGCGCGAATCATGACGGTTCAACAAGCCAAAAGTATGTATGATGGTGCAACCATCTCCCTGCGCGGGAATCTGATTGATGGTCAAGGTGGAGATAAATTTGTTTTTCGTGACAAAACCGGCAGTATTTATACACTGATTCCACTTTCTGTCTTTGACGGTCGCACGGTAAAACCCGATCAAATGATCAGTATTAACGGCAGTCTTGACACCAAAACGCAACCTCCTGTGGTTCGCGTTAACAGAATACAAAAGTAACATTACTACTGCTCTGCAAATTTCCCGACGCAGAGTAACCCATGCTGGAAGCGTGGTATGGCATACCAGAAGAACTATCCTAAGGTCTGCTTCACGCCCTGAGACATTCGACAAGCTTTTTTATGGCTTCAGTAAGGGCGACTTTCGCGCTTCCAGTGCCAGCAAATACTTCGCTTCATCGTACTGGGTCTTGGTCTTCCAGCAGCGGTAAATGATCCTTATCCATTTGAAGGCCAGAGCCCGGATTGCAGACTGGTGAGATTTTCCTTTTTCTCGCAGTCCCCGATAATAAAGTCTGGCCCAGTATGATGAGTTAACCGTCTTGGCAGCCCATTCAACAAAGGTTTGCCGGACGAACTTGGCACACTGCCATCGCCAGTGAACCCAGGATTTCTGGCCACTTCGTTCTGTCACCGGTGCAATACCTGCGTAGTTTTGAATTTCTTCAGCGCTGTTAAACCGGTCACGGTTATCACCAAGTGCAGCAAGCATTCGTGGTCCCAAACACGGCCCCATGCCCGGAAGTGATTTGAACAGCCCCGAATCTGGCAATGTGTCAAACAGCGTTTCGATTCGTTCGTCATAGGTTTTGATGATTTCACTCACGACTTTAATTTGTGTCGCCAGTGCTGTTGCCATCAAAGCATTAGCCTCTATAACACTCGGGTCTGTCGTCAACGGAATGGCGTTATCAATACTCACAACACGCTGCTCGGTAAGGGCCATTGCGCGGCCACCTTTGGCATTGAGAAAGTTGCGGATCGTGTCGCGCCTGGTTCGTTTTAGTTGTTGCAGACTGGGCCATCGCATAATCAGTTCACACAATAGCAAGCTACCCCGATGTGAGAACCACTCCAGGGGCTGAGGATAATACTGTTTAAGTGTGTTGATGAGCCGGTTCACAAAACGGCGTTTATCTTCAACCAGCTGACGACGCTGCTCAACCAGTTGCTGAAGTAAGCGAATATCCGCATTGTCGGGTTCAATGGCTTTTATCTTTTGGGGATAGCGCAGCATTAACTCTAATGCCAGCTCGGCATCCTGCGGGTCATCTTTAGCGCCACTAGGCGAGAAGGTCTGCCGGTAACGGGCCAGGGACAAAGCGTGGACAGGGAAAACGGTGATAAATGGATATTTCTGAAGAGCATACACCACGGGACCTTTCTTCAGCTCAACGGCGATAGCGATCCTGCCTTTTACCTTCTGGTGTAACTCGGTAAGCCAGACATCAAGCGCTTCCGGCGTATGTTCAATCACATGGAATGTGCGTTCACCGTTTTTAAACTGAACACAGACATCGTGCTTTTTATCTGCCCAGTCCAGACCAACGTGCGCAGCAAATTGATTAGTCTCAGTCATCACCAACTCCTTTTTATCGGGGATTGGTATGCATTCCACGCTCTTCGAAAGAAATATAGCCAGCAGTTATCTGCATGCCCTGAGTACTCGTTAGCGAACGTGGAGCACCTACTGGCTCGAAAGAAAAGCGGCGATCATCGCATGATTCTCGCTCAATATTCGTAACCAGTAAGCGCATACCCTGAATCACTTCAAAGTGTAATTCTCAGGGTGCGAATGACTATGATCTTGACCCGCCATCTCCGGACAGCTTTTGTATCTTAAGTTAACGATGTCCGCTGCCGCCGATATTCCCTCGGGGAGTGATATCCCAGCGCGCTGTGCGGGTGGTTTTCATTGTAATGTGTGAACGCTGCTGCAAGGTTTCGCAGGGCTGTTCTCACATCTGGTTTTGGCATGAACGCGATATAGTCTTCCTTCATCGTCTTCACGAACCGTTCGGCCATGCCATTGCTCTGCGGGCTGCTCACCGCTGTTGTACACGGCTCCAGATTCAGCTCTCTGGCGAACCTCAGCGTTTCATGCGCGGTATATGCTGAACCGTTATCCGTCAGCCATTGAACCGGTGTGGTCGGCAGCCCGTCGCCGAAGCGCTTTTCCACCGACCTCAGCATCACATCCTGCACCGTCGAACTGTCGTAGCCTCCTGTGCTCGCTGCCCAGTCTATGGCTTCTCTGTCGCAGCAGTCCAGCGCGAACGTGACCCGCAGCTTCTCACCGTTGTCGCAGCCGAACTCGAAGCCATCTGAACACCAGCGCATATCGCTTTCTGCCACCGCGATTTTGCCCTTATGTTCACGCTTCGACCGCTCTGGTTTGTCATGCAGTAACAGCAGATTATGCTCGCTCATAAGCCGGTAAAGCCGTTTGGCGTTCACGGGGGGCAGTCCCTCTGTACGACGTTGCGTACGCAGGATGCCCCACACACGGCGATAGCCGTAACTGGGCATATCGCTGATGATATCGAGGATCTCTGACAGTATTTCAGCGTCTGCTTCGTCATCACGCCGGTTACAGCGCCTGTCCTGCCAGTCGGCAGAACGGTTAATTCGCAGTGACAGCTGCGCACGCGACACGCCCATGGTGCGGCTGACCAGGGCTATTCCCCGTCCTTTGGCAACAAGGGCGCGTGCGCTATCCATTTTCGCGACTGAGCGTACTCCACGGCTTCTTTCAGGATCTCAACTTCCATCGTCTTCTTGCCCAGCAGGCGCTGAAGCTCCCGGACCTGCTTCAGAGCAGCAGTAAGCTCAGAAGCTGGAACAACTTCTTCTCCGGCCGCAACGGCGG
Organism: Citrobacter portucalensis; assembly: GCF_002042885.1. Lineage (GTDB taxonomy): Bacteria > Pseudomonadota > Gammaproteobacteria > Enterobacterales > Enterobacteriaceae > Citrobacter > Citrobacter portucalensis. Next base: position 17,827 of record NZ_MVFY01000016.1, on the reverse strand, counting down.
TGAGGCTGCCTTCCTGATATTGCTTCTTCCACTTAAACAGCAGGCTGGGCTGGATGCCATGCAGGCGGGCGACATGGGAGACATTCATGCCCGGCTCCATCGTCTGCTGGATAATGGCGATCTTCTCCTGAGGAGTTTTACGTTTACGGACTTCTTGCCCTAACAGGATCCCGGTCATCTCAAAATTGGCGTTAGTGTTAGACATATATTCAAGCCTATCTCTTATCTGGAGATACAGCTACTGTCTGGAGTTTCAGGGGGCTACATCAGGGTGCGAATGACTATATATCGCTCTTAGCGGACATTAGCATAGGCTATTTACCATAACGCCTCATAACGGGAACCACTAACATCATGATTTATCATTAAATCATCACAAATAAATACCGACACTTATTACATATACCAGTCGCTAGTTTTAAACCACCCAACACATTGAAAATATTAAGAAATCAATACACAATAGGGGTGTTCCACAATCACCCTACTCGGATATTAAAATCAATGAGTTACAAAAAAACAGCCATAATTTCTCTGTTGTTTTTAACCGGATGCGTTTCAACCAGCAATGTTCTTGAGTTAGGCAGAGATACGTATAGTGTTTCAGCTACCGCTGATGGATTCAGAGATGCGGCTTCGGCGAGGCAAAGTGCTTTTGAAGCTGGGGCAAAGAAGTGTGCCACACTGGGTAAAAAATTTATGCTTACCAATGAAAGCGTGGCAAATACCCGCATGGGGATCGATACGACCATAAGTATCATTTTCCGCTGCCTTTCAGAAACTGATCGGGATTACTCACGCCCTGATTATCAAAAATCGCCTGATTTACTCATCGAAACTCGTTGATTTATACAGCATACAGAGGTGTTTATGACCGAAAAAAGTGAAGAGCTTTTGAAAAATTTGGTTCATGACGGATTAGGCGTAAGCCAGTCTTCACCAGCGTTTATTGAGGCCGTAGCAATTGCTTTGGGCTACCAACGTGAAACAGCAGCAGAGTCTCTTTCACGTATAGGCGACGCGCTAGAGAGGATTGCTCTCTCACTAGAGAACCGCGAGTAAAGCACTCTGATTTACCATAACGTCGCAATGCATACATCGATGAAAAAGCCCGCGATAGCGGGCTTCAGTTGTACACTTTTCGTCGCCGGACAACGACGGTTACAGCCCTGTAAGCAATAGTGCTCCCATTTTGTGAACCCCTATCTCTAAGTCCGTCGGTAGAAAAGTCTGTTCAACCTCTCGGCCATCCGGTTCAATCCATGCACATATGACATTACCAGTTGGCAAGACCTGTCTCACCGTCATATGAGCACCGCCGTCTTTATGGTAGACAGGCATACCGATGTAAACAGATTTGATCGTCATAAAAAATCTCCAGTCGCTCAGCCAGGAATTGGCATGGGAGGATTTTTTCATCACAACCAATCTTACGCACAACAGCTTTGGTTGTCGGATTTACCATAACGCCCCATTACGCGTACCGCTCAGACGGCCTGAGCGCGTTTCTGACGTGTCCCCGTTAAAAACAGTAACAAACCACCCGAAAATGCACGCCAGAAACGCTACGTAAGAATCTATCCTATGACTGGATATGCACTCAACTGAATAACGCCTGGTTTCAGTCCATTTTATCGGGATCAGCCTTCTTTCTGGGTAATTTAGGGGGCTTCACTTGCTGATTACTTTGCGTGCGGCGCGTGAGCCAAGGATGGTCAGCTTTAGGTTTTACGTAGAATTTTGAGCGTAAATCAAAACGGGCATTATCCACACGTTCATGGACACTTTTTTCATCATCCAGTGGTATAGGCTCCGGGCCATCAACATATTTTTCCCATCCCAACGCTTTCCCATCATACAGAACCTTAATTTCACCGTTAAAGCTTTCGCATACCGTGACAACCGAATGCCGAAGTCGATATCCCCGGCCTTCACTGCGAATCTGAAACGCACTGCTTTTGTACTGGAAAGTGAGATTTTTGGAGAGAACGCGCTTCGCCTGGAGGCTGAAGATATAACCCAGTTCCTCTTCAGAATGGTGTACATCAAGATGGGCGTTATCAGCAATACGAGGCGGCGTAGCAAACCGGTTGTTATAGGCTTCAATAAAGGTCGGCAACCATGCGTTTGCTGTTTCAATATCACTGATACCCTGAAGCCGCATTTCTTTGACCAGCCTGTCCTGCAGTGTCTGATTGGCACGCTCTACCCGCCCTTTTGCCTGCGGGCTGTTGGCATGGATTGGCTCGATGCCCAGTGTCTTTATCGCACGTGTGAACTGAGTCAACTCTCCTTCCCGCTCCGGGTTATTTACTCTGAATATACTGTGTCTGTCAGAATAGAGAGCCAGTGGTACGCCATGATCATTAAGGTAACCCCGGAGGGTTTCCATGTAAGCCCGGGTTGTTTCTGCAGGAGCGAATCGTAGCGCCATCAGAGCGCTGGTAGCATCATCGATAAAGACTATCAGTGTGCATTTGGGGCCCCGACCTTCAAACCAGTCATGAGGCGAGCCATCAATCTGGATGAGTTCACCGTAGGATGGGCGCCGCATCCGGCGCTGATAAATTCGGGCAAACTTACGACGACGTTCGCGCCATATGCCCTCCTCTACCATCCACTTCCTGAGAGTTTCAATGGATAAACACAAGCCGTGTATCTCGCGCAATTTTTCGCACGCAAGCGTAGGTCCAAAATCAGCGTAGCGGCCTTTGAGGAGTGAAATTACTGTTGCTCTGAATTCGGTAGAAAAGGAATTATTGGGACGCTTTCCACGTCGGCGGGAAACTAGACCAGAAGGCCCTTCATTTCTATACCGTTGCACCAGACGTTTAACCTGCCGAATAGAAATGCCAATGCGTGCCGCAGCTTGTTCCTGAGTAATATGGCGATTAAGTGACTCCTGAATAATGTGAAGTCGGTCGAGTTCCTTATGACTCATCGTAACAGTCTCTTTGATCATGAAAAATCCCCCAGAGAATTGTCTGGGGACATTTTAGAATGGTTCAAAGGGGACATTACAGCTTGGTGTTAACAGGAGAAGAAGGCCATGAAACTGCCGCGAAGTCCCGTTATCTGGTGTGTGCTTATAGTGTGTTTAACACTGCTGGCATTCACATACCTGACCCGAAAATCGCTTTGCGAAATCAGGCTGAAGGACGGAGAACGGGAGGTCGCTGCAATACTGGCTTACGAATCCGCTAAGTAGCTAACCCCGGCGGGGGGAAACCCCCGCCACTCAGGGCTTTCTATGTTGTCGAATCATTGCCCCAGGCGCTTTTAGAAGGGCTTCCCTGCTCGCAGGGAGGCCCTTTTCCCCATCTGGCTGGCATGAACAACCACAGTGGGGACCCGGGAGGGCGGATGAGAGGCGCTGCGCGCCTACAATCCTCACCTCCGTCTATGTCCTCTTTCTGGTCCTGCTGTAGTATTCCGCTTTCTTCCTGCCGTTTGTTTCTCTTTACTCATTTCTGTTCCACTTTCCCTGATGGCTGTGCCATTTTCTCCCGGATTCTTCCTGTTTCAAACCAGAAAGGCGAAGGACCTGGCCACCTTCGGCTCCCCGTCGCGCCAGCGCGCCAGGTCGTCAGGCCACACTCCGCCAGGGCAGCTGCTGACGCACCCGCCAGGCTCCGCCGAACCCGCAGGCGGTTTCGGGCTACTCGCTAGTGTCCGATGGAGAAGGTCAAACACCACGCTTGCTGCGGCCGTTCCGGCCACGCCGCTCTAACCATCCCGTCGCCGGCGACGGGATTCTACAGGGCAACATCGCTACGCAGCCGCGTATCGACGTTGCGGCGGGTCCCGGCTCGTCTTCTCCGTTGTGCGTTTCGCCCTTTGAGTTCCTCCTCCTGGGTGCTGAATCACGCCACAGTCCTCCTTGTCATCCAGGGCCGCTGCCGCTCTCCAGCGAAAACTTTTTCCAGGTAAAAACTTTGCGCTTCCGCCCTGGATTCCGGCGTCGGCCGGTGGCGTGCTGCACCTGCGGCGAAGGTTCTCAAACGGGTGAAGTGAAACAACCCGGGAAACTTCAGCAGGTTCCCGCAAAACGTCAAAACCGCGGCTCCCGTAACTCAACGGGTGATGTGATTAAAAAGAAAGGAGATCCCTATGCACGTATATCAGACCGAACCGACCCACACGCTGGACATGAACGCGACCGCCGAGGCCGAGCGCGCCTACTGGCTGACCCGCGAAAAAGCGGCTGTCACTGCCCCCGTCGAAATCGACGTGTACAAGTTCCATGACGCGGCAGGGATGATGCCGCCAATGAACTGGCGTAGCGACACCGCGCAGGACACTGAAACGTTCATGATGCAGGAAATGTATTGCGGGAACGTGACTGATATTTTCGTGCGCTGCGGCAAGCGTTATTTCCGTCTGCGTGATTACAGCCACCTGAATCACGCCGTCATTGTGGCGAAGGTCAAAGCGACCTTCATTCCTGAAAGCCAGAAAACACACTGATACACGGAGCCGCCCCTGAAGGGGCGGCAAGCAGGGGGAACTATGTCACAACTGAGTTTTGCAGAATTTTTCAATCAGGCGCGTGAGTCTGACAACGTTATTCCAATTGTTCCGGTTTCCAAAAAGAAGCCGATTATCGGATTGATGCACGTGGATGCAGCACGTAAGCAGTTTATCCGCCTGTTTAACGATACCGCGCGTTATATGCGCCGCTGGGATGTGTTCTGCGATTTCATCACGCTTTCTGCCAGTGAGCTGGATCTGGCGCGGATTCTTACACCGGAGAATATCGAGCGTAGCCGCAAAATCTGCGAGCGCTACGAGGCCGCAGATATTCAGAAAATGCATGATCTTTTCATCCTGATGGTGTGCGCGCTCGATGCCAAATTTCATGATTTTCTCGGCGCGATTTTCATGGAGCTGGAGCTGGGTTCTAATGGCATGGGGCAATACTTCACGCCGTATTCCGTTCAGTCGATGATGGCACGAATGATGATGCCCGGCGTGAAAGAGTCGATCCGCCGCGAGGGTTTTGTCACCGTCAGTGACCCCGCGAGCGGCGCGGCGGGGATGATTATCGCCTATGCCGAATGCCTGTTAGATGCCGGATATGACCATTCGAATCACATGTTCGGAAGCTGTATCGATATTGACCCGATCGCCGCCGATATGGCGTTTGTTCAGCTTTCGTTACTGGGTATCCCGGCGGAAGTTATCACAGGCAACACGCTGACAATGAACCTGCATCGTGCGCGGTATACCCCGGTTTATTACTGGAACGACTTTCAAAACAAGCTGGAGTTCCAGAGACGCATGAAAGCAATGAAGGACTTTATGTACGGCCTCGATATTGCCGCCTGACACATAGCGTTTGCAGCTGCCGTTCCGGCAGCGCCACTTAAACTGGCCGCCACTGGCGGCCGCTAAGGAAAGCCGAATAATGATGACTTCCACAATGATTGCCCCGACTGCCAGCATTGAAATCACTGACCCGCGCCAGCGTCTGGCCTTTATTCCAGAATTATTCTTCACGCCGCAGGGCGACCAGCTGGTCGCCTCCTGGTTACAGGTACATAGCCAGTATGAAGGAGGTTTCTGGCGTTACTTTGCCGTTCCGCGTGGTATCAGCGGTCGAATTGACGGATGGACTGAGGACTGTATTACCCGCCCGACCGGGTATCTGGTACCGCCGGAAGGGGTGTATCACGTGACCATGCCGGGAAATTACTTCGATGCTGAGGTTTCAGCGGAGGCCGCCGGGATCATTGCAACCCTGATGTGCCTGAACCGCCTCAACTGGCAGGTTTTCGAGATGGGGCCGGAGATGGCCAGAGTCTGTCAGGGCCTTGTCGACCGTCAGGACGCGCTGAAGGACTATATCAGCATCATCAAACACCCGGAACGCGATCTGATTTACCGGGCCATTGACTGAAAAATCAGGCCCGGCGGTTGCCGGGCCACACCGAAAGAGGACGTATGAGCAAACCCCACAAACTGGAAATCCTGCTGGCGTGGCTGGAGGATAACGTGGCGATGGGCACAGAGATAATTTTTGATGAAGGGGTCGATTCGGGTGATGTGCTTCCGGCAGTTCGCGCGGCGGTTGAACTGCTGAATATGCCCAAAGCGGTCAGTCATCCGCCGCCATGGGATGCTTACTATACTTGTGAAGCCATTGATTCAGAGGAACTGAGCAAAGATGAAGCGCGAGTCTGGAATATGGCGCAAAAATATGTGCAGGACACGTTGCAGGGGAGGCCCGCAGGGAAGGGCCGTTAATCCGGATGGATCGCATCATCGATCATCACATTGAGCATTTCACGCATTTTGTCGCCGCTGGTCCGGTTCTGTCTGAATCGGGGCAGCTGGTCCTGTAGTGATAGCGTCACTGTTGCCAGCGCAATGCTGCGTTTCAGGCGGGGCGCGTTTTCGTAGTCTTTATAGGTTCGCAGGCTGATATCCAGTTGTTCAGCCGCCTTGTCACGGCTCCAGCCGAGGCCTTTTCTCCAGAGTCGAAGCTCGTAACCTGTCATTATTTATCCTTAAAAAAGTGCAGAAATTGCACTTATTTTATAATGAAATTATGGTTTTTTTGAAGGTTAAAAGGTGCAGATATTGCACTTTTTTTGATGTTGAAATTGACAGCGAAAAGAGAAAGGAAAATGCGAAAGGCGCGCCCCCTTCGGCTCCCCGTCGCGCCAGCTCGCCGGGTCGTCAGGCCACACTCCGCCGGGCAGCTGCTGACGCACCGGCCAGGCTCCGCCGAACCCGCAAGCGGTTTCGGGCTATTCGCTAGTGTCCGATGTCGAACGGCAACCCCGCGCTTGCTGCGACCGTTCCGGCCGCGCCGCTTTCACTGGCCGCCGCTGGCGTCCGCTAAGGAAAGCCGGCTTCACCGGCTTCTTCTGCCGTCCTTTTTCCCCTCCGCACGCACGAAAGCCTCTCATTGCTGATGCAGACTGGCATCTCCCGTAAGCGTCTGAAAGGGTCGCAGCAGAGCTGCTTAAGGCCTGATTTTTTCCGGTGTGACGCAGAAAAAATAAGTCCTTAACCCTTGCAGCCTCTTTCGGGCGCTGCCGAATCGTCTGCGCAATGAGGGCGTTTCGTTCTGGCCCGGAAGCCGAAGAAAAAAGAGACGGCAGAAGGAGCCGGGGGGGAACAACTGAAGGCTTGCGTCATCGACGCAGAAAGGATTGCCGGATCACAGGCAATAAAAAAGCAGAGCGCGAACTCTGCTTCTTCCAGACCAGATGCAACTGGTCCTCATCAAAACCAAAGGAGTTAACTATGATTTTCGACCCGCAAATAGTCGCACAGGCGAAGGCGTTTGTAAACGCCCTGAAGAGTGGCCGCCGCGCGCATGTACCTGCGCTGCGATTTGAATACTGGCAGCAGTTCATGACTACCGTGAACGCCGAGTTGGGCTACATCTGACAGCCGCCGCCCCGCAACGGGGCGGCTTTTGAGCGCCATAGCGGAGAATAACCAATGACAAAATATTATCTACAAAATGCGCCACGCGGCGTAACAGCTATTCAGCTTGATAACGGCGAGGAAGCCATTTACCTGAACGGTGAATTTATTGCGTGCTGTGACCTTAATGAACGTGATGATCCTGTTATCGGAATGGGAGAAATTCTTGCAGAAAAAATTGGTGTACCTTTCAGGTTGCTGACGCTTCCCGTTCCTGATGATGAAGAGTGGTCATGGAACGATGTTACCGACTCTCTGAAATGGGGACCTCGTGTTGTGCTTTCACGCATGATGATGCGCCCTGTCCTGGAGTGTTGCATCAATCACATCACACTGGAAGATCATAATATTCTCGACAACATCGTGTTCTGGGATGAAGACAGCGGGTGGTTAATGAATACCGGAGTGGGCTACCTGATTCGGCTCGATGCCGTTACTAACCCGTTACACAGACTGAAAAAAATGGGTATTTCGAGAACCACACGTGCATTCATCTTTTGCGCAATTCGTCAGGCCGATGTCAGCATGATCCACTTCTCTGCCGTGGGCGATCATGTGGAAGGCGCACCTGTTTTTGAATGGTAAGTATTCGCCCGGAAGAGCCGGGCATAATTCCCCACCTCCGGCGCACGGGCTTGCAGCTGCCGTTCCGTCAGCGCCGCCCTGACTGGGGCCGCTTCCGGCCCCAGAAAGGAAACGGGCTTCGCCCGCTGGCTTAATTCCAGCTTCACCTTTTGAGTACTTTGCTCACCGCGTGCTGCCTTACCCGTGAAAGACTCTGGCCCGACCCGGAGTCTATGCAAGGGGACATCACTCACCCGTTCGCACTCCCTCTGGTCGCTTGCGCTGCGGCTTCCTGCTGCACCCTTGCATCTCCTCCTTGCAGGTCAGGCCGTTCGCTTTATCACGGGAACGGCCTCCCGCGATGGTGAATCATCATCAAAAAGGCGACGGCAGAAGCAATTTTTTTATCATCATGAGGAGAATCACTATGGCCCGTTTAGCATCTCGTTTTGCATCAATGAATGTCATCCGTCGCGAGCGTCCACTGACGAATGATGAACTGATGCATGTTGTTCCGAGTATTTTCTCCGAGGACAAACATGATTCACGTAGCGAACGCTACACGTACATTCCAACGATTACCGTTCTGGAAAAATTGCGCGAAGAAGGTTTCCTCCCGTTCTTTGCTTGCCAGACACGCACCCGTGATGAAGGAAAACGTGCTCACACCAAACATATGATGCGTTTGCGTCGTTCCGGGCAAATTGCAGGTAAAGAGGTTCCGGAAATAATTCTTTTGAATAGCCACGATGGTAGCAGCAGTTATCAGATGATTCCGGGAATGTTCCGCTTCGTCTGCACCAACGGGATGATTTGCGGACAGACGTTCGGTGAGATACGTGTCCCGCACAAAGGCGATGTAGTAGAGCAAGTTATAGAAGGCGCATACGAGGTTCTGGGAATTTTTGACGAAATAACAGAGTCACGAGAAATAATGAAAGACACCGCGCTGACACGCGAGGAGCAGGAAATTTTTGCACAGACCGCTCTGGGCTGGCGTTATGATGAAAACTCAGAAGGAAAGCACATACCTCTGGCACCATCCGATTTGCTCAATGTTCGCCGAAATGAAGATAAATCTAATGATCTTTGGACGACGTATCAGCGTGTTCAGGAGAATATGACAAAGGGTGGTTTACTGGGAAAAACAGCGCAAGGAAAGAGACAGCGTACACGTGCAGTGACCGGAATTGATGGGGATGTAAAACTGAACCGTGCATTGTGGGGAATGGCAGAAATGATGCAAAAGTTGAAGTCATGAATAATGCAATGCGGGAGGAAACTCCCGCTAATTATGGTGCTATACGTGACAAACACAGGTATTGAATCAGTTTTAAACTAATTACACAGTTCGGAATTATCTAACCACTATCGTGGTAAAGTAATGCCTCTCATCAGGTTCCAGTTGCTCTCCGTAAAAATTCTTAACTTTCTTGATTCACTGGAGTTTGATTAGAATTTTTAGTCGTTCTGTTACGAGATAAACCTGCCCCTTTTGTTGTTTTTTTCTGCTTACTTAATATTTCACGAATAGCTTTAACACTTGTCTGGATACCCACACCCTCTAAAGCCGAACGGATATCATCTACAGAATAGCCTTTATGACCAGAAAGCAAAATTATCTGGTCTTGCAGTTTATTCAATACGTCGGATTTGGTAAGACGTTTCTCGGTTAAATCCGGTAGAGAATCTAACGTCATTTTTGCCATTTCAACGTCTTCCGTTGTGAACCATTTTTTATCTGTCATATCAAATTTTTCCTTTCACATATTGCCGCTATGATTTTCATGTAAATCATACCATTGCCAAATAAAAAGTGGCAGTGTCTCGCACTGCCGATGCCGTCAAATCGCCACTAGGCGAAACAGCCAGCGAAGCGTATAATGGCCGAAAAAACGGGACAGGATGTGCATTTGTAATACCGCGCACGCACGATATTACAAATGCCACCTGGTCAGGGCTCCGCCCCGACACCCGAGTAAGGAGCACACATGAGCGACAAAGTATCCCGAAGAGGAAGTGATAAACGGCAGAAAACCGTTATCAAGACTCTGAGGTTTACCCCTGATGAAATCGAAGAAATTGAAGGGAAAGCGGAAGAGGTTGGACAAAGCGTATCGGCTTACATTCGTAACGCTGCGATGAACAGAAAGGTCATTTCACTCATCGACGACAGCTTTATGACTGAGCTATTGAGGCTGGGAAGACTGCAAAAGCATCTGTTTGTTGAAGGGAAAAGAGTCGGGGATAAAGAATACTCCACGGTCCTTGTAGCAATATCAGAATTGTCCACCACGCTCAGAAAAAAACTTATGAGCAACGACTAGTACGGAGAGAATCAGAACATCATGATCGCAGTTATTCCACCGAAACGACAAGACGGAAAGTCCTCCTTTGGGGATTTGGTGTCTTACGTTTCTGTTCGTGATGAACCGCGCGATGATGATTTGATGGAAGCTGTTAAAGCATCCGGAACAAAACCGGAAATGCCGCACAGCAGTCGCTTTTCTCGTCTTGTTGATTATGCCACGAAACTGCGTGATGAGTCGTTTATCTCGCTTGTTGACGTGATGCCGGACGGCAGTGAATGGGTAAATTTTTACGGCGTGACCTGTTTCCACAACTGTACGTCAATTGAAAGCGCAGCCGAAGAGATGGAGTTCTCGGCCCGTAAAGCGAAGTTCGCCCATAACAAAAGTGATCCTGTATTCCACTATATTCTGAGCTGGCAGTCGCATGAAAGCCCACGTCCAGAACAGATTTATGATTCGGTCAGCCATACGCTTTCTCGCCTAGGATTAGCCGGCCATCAGTTCGTCTCTGCCGTTCACACTGACACGGATAATCTGCATGTTCACATCGCTGTAAACCGCGTTCACCCGGAGACCGGTTATCTTAACCGTCTCGCTTACAGCCAGGAAAAACTGAGTAAGGCCTGCCGTGAGCTGGAGCTTAAGCATGGCTTTTCGCCCGATAATGGGTGCTATGTGATTGCACCTGACAATCGTATTGTTCGTCGTACTTCGATTGAACGTGATCGTCAAAGTGCCTGGAAGCGTGGTCGTATTCAGAGCCTGAGAGAATACATCGCTGACACTGCTATAGCCGGTTTACGGGAAGCACCTGTGACTGACTGGTCTTCTCTCCATCAGCGTTTTGCTAAAGAAGGTTTGTTCCTGTCAGCGGATAACGGCGAGTTGAAAGTGAAGGATGGCTGGGACAGTGAGCGTCCTGGCGTAACGCTTTCGGCATTTGGTCACGCTTTCGATACCGAAAAACTTATTCGTAAACTGGGTGAGTTTACTCCTCCTGCACAGGATATCTTTTCGCAAGTCCAGGCTGTTGGCCGTTACGAACCTGAGAAAATTACAGTGCCGTCGCGTCCTGAACGAATGACAGAGAAAGATACCTTAACTGACTATGCGACCGCACGTTTACGCGCACCGCTGATTGCACTTGATCAGGACCCGTCGCAACGAACTATACAGTCGGTACATACACTCCTCGCAAAGTCGGGTTTGTATCTTAAAGAACAACATGATCGACTGGTTATCTGTGATGGATATGATCCAACGCGCACACCAGTCAGGGCAGAACGGGTATGGCCTGCGCTAACGAAAGCGGTCCTGGACTCGTATAAAGGTGGCTGGAAGCCGGTACCAAAAGACATTTTCCAGCAGGTTCCTCCTGCAGAACAGTTCACTGGTGGCGGTCTGGAAGCAACTCCAGTTTCCGATCGGGAATGGCGAAAATTGCGTACAGGATCGGGTCCACAGGGAGCCCTGAAACGCGAGATTTTCTCCGATAAGGAAAGCCTCTGGGGCTATGCTGTTTCGCACTGCCGTCAGGAGATTGAAACGCTTATAAGCAGTAAACACTTTTCCTGGGAACGCTGTCATGAACAGTTTGCGAAACAAGGGTTGTTGTTAGTTCGTGAGCAGCAGGGGCTGGTTGTGATGGATGCCTATAATCGCGAACAGACTCCTGTTAAGGCAAGTCATGTTCATCCGGATCTTACACTTGCGCGTGCGGAACCTCATGCTGGTTCATTTGTTCCAGTGCCGGCAGACATCTTTGAACGTGTTAAGCCGGTAAGCCGTTACAATCCGGAACTGGCCGTGAGCGATCGCGATATTCCTGGTATGAAACGTGACCCTGAATTGCGTCGCCAGCGCCGTGAAGCGCGCGCAGCTGCAAGAGAAGATCTGAAAGCCCGTTATGCAGCCTGGCGGGCTAACTGGCAGCGTCCGGATTTGCGTGGTCGTGAGCGCTACCAGGCTATACATGATGAATGCCGGATGCGTAAAGCGCGCATCCGTATCGAACATCGAGACCCTCTGGTGAGAAAGCTGTATTACCATATTGTAGAACTGCAGCGTATGCAGGCTCTGATTACACTGAAAGAAGCTATGAAAGCTGAACGCGCTGAACTCATCGGACAGGGAACATGGTATCCGCCGTCTTACCGGCAGTGGGTTGAAGCTGAAGCGGTGAAAGGTGACAAGGCTGCGATATCACAGCTAAGGGGATGGGATTACAAGGATCGTCGTGGTAATGCAGTGAAATCCACTACAGACAGCAGATGTGTTGTTATCTGTGAACCTGGTGGTACGCCGATGTATTCCGGTGTACCTGGCCTACAGGCTTCACTGAAGAAAAATGGTCGCGTCCAGTTCCGGGATCCGGAGACAGGTCGTCACATTTGCACTGACTATGGCGACAGGGTTATTTTCAGAAACACCGGCGATTACGATTCGCTGAAGCGGGATATGGTCAAAGTCGCACCGGTTCTCTTCAGTCGTTCTCCGACCGTCGCGATGGCACCAGAAGGGAATGATGAACAGTTCAATACAGCATTTGCCAAAATGGTGGCATGGCACAATGTGAACCACCGCGATGAAGCTGAATACCATATCGCACGGCCGGATGTAGACCAGCTACGTGTTGAGCATGAGCAACAATTCACAAATGTGTTGAATCAAAGCAGTTATGCTCCGGATGCTCAAGCTTCACATCAGAATACCTGGGAACCACCGACGCCAAGATAAACAGAGTCAGCCTCTGTATTAAAGCTTTTTTTAACTAGTGATATTGTTATTAAAGGATGTTTTAATAACTATCTAGCTTATTAAAAGGAGCTTTAATGAATCGAGTAACAGGCCACTACAAAACCACCCAAAGCCACAATGAGGCTGTTCATGCCTTTGTGCCATTTCCTCTGCCACCAACGAAACCAGAACTGGATCCCCATGTATGGCAAGAACAAAATACACGAGCTGAACTTGCCCTGGCCAGGCTTTCAGGTATGTCTGGTCTCGTTGCCTCCGGAGAGTGGCTCATTTACAGCGCCTTGCGCCGCGAGGCATTGCTAACTTCCCAGCTGGAAGGTACCCAAGCTACCCTGACAGACGTTTTTGATGACGAAGCAGGTTTATCCGTTGCCAATGCGGATGATGTTGAAGAAGTTACACAATATCTGCAGGCATTCCGGTATGTCCGGGAACAAATTAACTCACCTGAAGGTCTTCCTGTATCGGTGCGGTTGATTACGGAAGCGCATAAGGTTCTTCTCAATGGTATTCGTGGCGCTAATAAACAACCCGGCAACATCAGAACCAGCCAGAACTGGATAGGCGGAACTCGTCCTGGTAATGCGGTCTATGTTCCTCCTCCCCCGGAAGAAGTCACGAACCTCTTGTCTGATCTGGAGCTGTTTATTCACGACCAAAATCAGACGTTACCTCCACTCGTTAAGATTGCCCTGGTGCATGCGCAATTCGAAACTATTCACCCCTTTCTGGACGGTAATGGACGCATTGGCCGACTGCTTATTGCAATCCTGCTGGAAGAATGGGGTGTCCTGCCCGAACCTCTTTTATATGTTTCCGGGTACCTGAAAAGCCATCAGGAAGAATATTACCGGTGTCTGTCAGAGATACGGAGCTATGGGAACTGGGAGCAATGGGTATCGTTCTTCCTGGAAGGGGTGGAGATAGCTGCTGAGGAGGCTCAACGGAGTATTATTCAGATAGCTTCTCTCATCGCCATGCATCGAAAGATGCTACTTGCGAACACCTCGACGTCCTTGCAAACCATGCGTCTTTTTGAGTTACTGCCAGTTATGCCAAGATTAACTGTCGAACGTGCTCAGTCTGAACTTGCGGTAACGTTTCCTACTGCCAGTACTGCGATCAAGGTACTCGAAGCTACAGGCATTCTTGTTGAAACGACTGGCAGAGCTCGCGGGAAAAGCTATGTCTATAAGGATTATGTCGACCTCTTGAGAAATGAGTGAGGGTTATAGCTACTCCAATACTTTTTAACGTCGCCTGCAAGGGTTTCTGTGCCTTGTCTTAGCTTTTTCTTCACGAATACACTGTGGCCTCCACCGCGGCATAGGGTATGCCCAGGAAATATGATTTGAAAATTGATGAGCAATTTTTCTGGAAAATATTTCGCGTTTTTTTTCCAGAACTACGTAAGTGGGTCACCAGGGCGCTGATAGCTGCCGGTATATCGATGTTGTCAGGGCCACTTTGGGTCCCCTATGTGAACGCATTTTTATCCAGGTACGCAAGCATTAATATACCAGATACGAGCACGAGTGGATGGGTATGTCTGGGGCTGGGTCTGCTCTGTTTGATAGCGAACGAAACACTGGATCGCTGGCCATCAAAAAAGAAGATGACTGCAGAAGACAAGGAAGATAAAAATACTCTTTATGAGTTATTCAGCCAGATGCACTTGCCTACTTATGACTGGTTTTTCCATCACGGAAAAATAACGTGGGTATATATTCCGGCACTTCATTACCACTACGGTGTTGAGGGTTATATTCAGGCTACTCAGTTCCATCTTCATGACAAAGAAATCAGGAAGTCTGTAGAGCTATTTTACCAGTCATGCTCGCGGGCATTTTCTTATGCATGGTACTTCGTTGAAACCAATAACCCTCATCTGCAGAAGTTCGGCCATCAGCACAATGTACATACTGATCCGTTGGCAAAGGCTGCTCATGATGATTTCCGGAACGCAGTATGTGAAGCAGAAGGGCACCTGAAAGACCTGTGCAAAGCGGTTAAAACAAAATATCCGGACTTTGATATGGAAGAAACGAGCAAGATCGCTAAGGATGAGCAACGGTCGTATTCGAAAGCACTGAATTTTGACTCAGCTACCTCCAAAGCAGAACTATAAAAACAAAAAAGGCCGCTTTCGCGGCCTTTTTTAGTTAAATGCAATGCGTGGAACTACTTCCCATTCCGCGTGGTCATTCTTTAAAACACATTTGTATTCAGAACCATCATGTTTAATCTGCAACCCGACGGTATAAAGCTTCTCGCCATCGGAGCAGGCGTACGCCTTCTGCTGGTTCGTGAGGAGGATGTTACGGATTTCAGTCAACTGCGCCACGGCATTGGCGTCTACAACAGGTTGGGGCGCTGCAGCGGCAACGGCTGAAAAACCAAAGAGTGCGGCAAATATTAGTTTCTTCATTTCATTTCCTTTCGTGCTATATCATTTTGATTATCGGCAGTTGTTCCTAAAACCCGACAAATTTTTGAACTGTCACTCTGGCCATTCCATATCTGGCTGTGGTGAACTTGTCTGTTTTGGGGAGAAGAATGGCTCGTTTCTGTGCCGGGCAGGAGGAACATAGGCAGGTTGTGGAAGTGTCAGGTTCCTCAATATTGCATCCGGCGCCAGCTGAATTTCTTCAGCGTTTACTTCCGTCGATTCTGACTCAGGTTTATTGAGTGTGATGTACCGGATTGTTCGTTCCGCCATAGTGGTTGTTCTGATGATCTCCAGCGCTTCTGCCCAGAGGTTTTCTTCCCGTCCTCCGTGGTCCATGTCATATTCTGTCATCAGATTGTGTGCTTCCTGTCGATTGGCCAGCCGCTGCTGGAAGGTATCGATTATCTTCCAGGGTTCAGTTCTGGCCGCTTTACGCCGGCGCGAGGGTTTTTCTGTAAGTACACCAATGATTTTGCTGACGTTCTCCGCTGCCGGCAGACGGCGCTGTGCTGTTCGTGGGACAAGTTTTCGCAGTTGCTTAAGATTCGGTGGGTTAATCGTGATATATCTATTGATAATGACGGGGGCATTGCATGTTTTATCCTGAGGTTCGATGTAGAAAGATGCTCCTGGAACTGGATCACCTTGAAACACTGTGTAGTTCTCACCGGGTTGTAGCTTAATCAGGTCCTGCACATTGATTTTGTTCTCCATCTGGATATTGATGTGGTCACCATCGATCCAGGAAGTGCCAATGAGACCGTCTTGCCGCTGCAGGCTGACCATATTCGCCCGGGCTTCCTGCCCTGCAGCATTACTGATTGTTCTTGCCGTTTTATCATCACTCACGATTTTTCCGGCGACTTTGGTGCCTGCGTTCTGCATAAGGGTTGCGACGTTGGCCGCTGAGGTCTGATTTTCAATGCGCTCCTGGTCCTGACTCATCATTACAAGTGCAAACTCAAGAGAGCGTACCTGTGTAGCCTGAACGGCTATTCGCTCAGTGTAGTAGGCTCCCACCTCATCGAGATAATTCATGTAGGGGAATTTGCCTTTGTATTTGGTGATTTCAAGCGCTTCTGAGTCCAGTCCCTCCAGCTTGTGTCCAAGGTCCCGGGCCAGGATCATGCTCTGCTGGGTAACAAACATTCTCCCCAGTGCAGAGGTTGTGTGCTGCGACGTGTTCATGGCTGGGATCAACACCAGGAGTATGCGGTCGCTGTGAATACTGTCACGAATATCGATGTCGCCGGCATCCTCAGCGAAGATATTGCCGAACGTTTCTGTGAATGTGTTGAAGGTTTCCAGAAACTGGCCCGTCAGGTAGCTGTGCTGCTTGCGCGGCTCTTCTGTCCAGGCTGAAGGCTGCCGCACGGTGGCCATATCGAAACCCGGTACGTCTACCAGATAATTATAGAGCGGAGAGACAGCTTCTTCTGGCCACTGATCATCCACGGCACGGCAGTAAAGCCCGGCCAGTTTCTCCAGCGGCATAAACTCGCGGAGCAACTGCAATGACATGGTTTTGTTTTCACGGACACAGTAAAACTTTGTGCCAAAGACCAGCGCCTTGTTCATTGCAATAGCTCTGGACTGCCATTCTCCACCCTGTACGTTGGTCGGCAGCATTGATTGCATCGTCTCAGCCACAAAGGCCTCAGTGCTGTAGCAGAAGGGGTTCCACTGGTGAGACTGTGGCCGACTTTTATCTCCGTTCTGGATCATCTCACTGCGGGACATGCCGCTGTTCATGAAGTTGATGTACTCCACATCGTCCTCACGCCCAAAGCGGCGAGCCAGATAGTAGCAGGTACGTGCAGTGTCGTTCTGCGCCTTGCCGTCAACAAAGGTGAATCCCCGTCCCCAGCAAAATGAATTGAGCATCCACGCATAGATGGTTTCGGTTTTCCCGCCACCGGTCGAGGCAAAGAACATTACATGGCGGGTCAGATCGTCAAGGGTGAGCCACAGCTCGCGTCCGATATCATTCATTCGCTTATAGCCAATGTAGAATATCCCCTTACCTTTGCTTTCCTGCGTTGTTTCGTACTGAAACAGTGAGGGAAATGCTCTGAAAAAACTGCGTCGTACCTTCCTGTCTTCAGACGGATCTATTTTATTGAGGTGGACTGGCATTCGCATCGGCATGCGCCAGCGGTGGGTACCGAAGCTGATGCTGGCCACGATGGCCAGCAAAAGAAAGAGCGGTATGGCGAGTGGCCAGATAAAGCCCGCCACCACACTTCCTGCCATAATTCCGGCATATAGCAGGTGGTCGCGCATAAGCTCAAGAACAGGGGAGTTC
>NZ_MVFY01000015.1 GCF_002042885.1 Citrobacter portucalensis | reverse complement strand
GTAAACCTATAGTCCATTTTATTAACTTATTTGGCATATTATTTTTTATTAAAAAATCAGGTAATCATTAACTGATTCAAAAGAGAGAGAAGCACAGGACAGTGACAGCAGCCCGAGATAACAGCCATGGCGCGGCCATCATTCTGGCGTCCCGCCGAACGTTAAGGTTATAATCCTTACAACGATTTTTTGGATTAGAAGCGACAATGACAAAACTTACCCTACAAGAACAGATGCTTAAAGCGGGTCTGGTCAGCAGCAAAAAAATGGCGAAAGTGCAGAGAACGGCGAAAAAATCGCGCGTTCAGGCTCGTGAAGCCAGAGAAGCGGTTGAAGAAAATAAAAAAGCACAGGTCGAGCGTGATAAGCAGCTCAGCGAACAGCAGAAGCAGGCCGCATTGTCTAAAGAATACAAAGCGCAGATCAAGCAACTGATTGAAATGAACAAAATCACCATTTCCCGTGGCGATATTGGTTACAACTTTACCGACAATAACCTGATCAAAAAAGTTTATGTTGATAAAGTAACCCAGTCTCAGTTGATCAAGGGCCGTCTGGCCATTGCCCGCCTGACGGCTGAAAGCAGCAGCGAGAGCGAATACGCCATTATCCCGGCTGTTGTCGCCGACAAGATTGCCCAGCGCGATGCAAGCTATATTGTTCTCAATTGCGAACTGAGCCAGGAAGCGAAGGACGAAGACGATCCGTATGCTGATTTTGTCATTCCTGACGATTTGATGTGGTAAGAAAACCCCCCCGATAATCACCCAGAGTTCCGTCGCGTATTTCGGTGAACGCTAGCGCCGCCACCGAAATACCGTCAACCGCTCTTCTTCCCCACACGCCATCTGCTAAAACTTATAGTGTTCCTTGCTCAGTCCGTATTTTCTCATGCGCAAATACAGTTTCTTACGCGGAATTTGTAAATACTCCGCCACTTCATTAATACGTCCCTGATGAATATTAAGCGCTTCGGTAATGATCTGTCGCTCGTACTCGTCGACCCGACGATCGAGCGGTGTCGGTTCGGGCAAATGTAGCTGTGGATTCGCGGTTTCAGCCAGTGGCAATAACCCAACGGCAAAAAGCTCGGCGGCATTGGCCAGCTCTCGAACATTGCTTAACCACACGCGACGCCGCATTCCCTTTAGTAATTCCCCGTCAACCTCGGGCACGGGATGATTCAGGCGCAGACAGGCTTTCTGCAGATAATGGCGAAACAGCGGCTCAATATCATCCGGGCGCTGAGACAACGGCTGGCAACCAATTTGCGTCATCGCAAAACAGTAATAAAGTTCGGCCACAATCTGATTAGTTGCCGCCAGTTCCACCAACGAAGTGGCGCCAATGCCAATTAAGCGAAACGGACGCCGCTCCTGGCTTTGCAAATGCACCAGTTGGTGCTGCTGTTCGCGCGTCAGGCACTCAATATGGCTCAGGACCAGCGTTCCCCCTTGCGCCTGGGCAATAAGGTCATTGAGTTGCCCCGCATTCTCTAACGTCAATTCCCCGCGGATAAACGGTCCTTCAGCGCTGCGCCCAAGCTGATGCAAATAACGGGCTCCGGTCATACGCCCCGTTCCCGGCTCGCCATAAAACCAGACGGCAATATCCGTTTCAGCCAGTTGCCGTAAGCGCTGGCGGTACTGATTAACCCAGTCACTGTAGCCGACCAGTTCAACCTGGAGCTTTTGCTGGCAATAGTGACGACGTGCAATCACAGATTTTCTCTGACGCAACGCATCCTCTACCAACACCAGCAGTTTGCCTGGATCAACCGGTTTTTGCAGAAAATCCCACGCACCTTTCTTCACCGCGTCCACCGCCATCGGGACATCGCCATGTCCGGTGATCAACAGGATCGGAAGCTGATTGTCATCCTGATGAAACAACGTCATCAGGTCAATTCCATTACAGCCAGGCATACACACGTCGCTCAGGACAATCCCTGGCCAGTCGGCCTGCAGCCAATTTCGGGCATCAAAAGGGTTACTGCATGCGAATACATGATATCCCTCCTGTTCAAGCAACAAGGTGTAAGCGTCAAGAACATCGGCATCATCATCAATAAGCAGAACAGAATATTCATCACTCAACATCGTTTACATCCGTCAGATTAAATTGCAGAACGACGCAGGCATTGCGCCCCGGGGTCGACGCCAGGCGCAGTTCGCCGTTCATTTGCATCATTAACGATACACAAATCGATAAGCCAATACCGAGGCCAACATCCTTACTGGTGGTAAACGGTTTTAACAGTGATGGTAATAATGCTCCAGGCCAACCGGGGCCGTTATCGCTGATAAATACGCATAACCGGCTGCCTTCGGTCTGCCAGTGAACCTCTATTTTCGCCGCAACCGGACAGGCATCCAGCGCATTTGCCAGGACGTTTACCAGCACCTGCTGGATACGCACTTCATCACCAGCCACCCACACGCCCCGGTCTGGGAGCGTCAGCGTACCCTGCTGTGGCTTGTGTCGCATGGCCAACAGTTCCCAGGCAGCGTTGAACGTTTGTCGGAGATCGACCGGATGCAGAGGCGTGCCAGGTTCGGCCCGGCGAGCAAACTGACGCAGTGAACGGATAATGGCATCGATGCGAGTAATCAGCCCTTCCGCTTTGGTTAATGTGCTTCTGGCCTGAGCGGGTTGCCCCTGTTCGATTGCCCTCCCTGCCGTAAACAGGTACATCGACAGCGCATTCAGCGGTTGATTAATCTCGTGCGCCAGCGTGGTCATAGTCTGGCCGACCACCGCCAGTTTTGCCGTCTGGATCAGCTCATCCTGCGTTGCACGAAGATCGGATTCAATCTCCTTGCGCTCGGTCACTTCCTGCTCCAGCTGATTTTTTTGCGCACTCAACTGGCCCAGGGTATGACGCAGCAAGCCTGCAATACGCCCCAGTTCATCGCGTCCATATACCGGGATAGAGGCATCCGTTCTGCCAAGACCAATTTGCACCACGGCCTGGTTGAGCGCAGTAAAACGCTTAACCAGACGCGAGCGAATGAAGTAGTGGTTAAGCCCCCAGGCGAGAAGTAGCGCCAGCAGCGTCGCCAGCAGGATAAGTCCACCGCTGACGCGAACAATTTGTTCCAGCCGCTGGTTAAACGTCTGCATTTGCTGATGGCTACTCCCCAGTTGCGCTTCCAGCAGTGTTCGAAAGCGCCCAAGCGTAGCCTCTCTGGCATGACTGGCATCAACCAGCGCCTTTTGCGCTGCGACATAATCGCGCATCGTATCGGGCATTTTATTTTTCATCATCCCGATTTCCAGCAGCTCATCGATAGTTTGTCGCAGTGTGATAGTGCTGGGCCAGTCATCGAGGGTGCGGATATTTTCATCCGCCGTTTTCTTCAGATTTTCCAGGTAGCGGATGTGATTCTCCACCAGCATGCCATCGTCGCTACCCGATTTCAGTTCATTGAGCCTGTCGCGTAAATCATCAACGATCTGGTTTTCAATTCTTGCCAGGGTGTAGACCTGCTGCTGCTCGTTTTGCACCTCTCGGGCACGTTTGAGATACAGCGCCGCATCACCATTTTTGGCCTCGATTTGATCCAGCAACGTCCCCTGCTGCCAGGTAAAATCCTGCACCAGTGAATTCAGCTCAGTAGTAAAATCATCATGTAGCCAATCAATGCGCGCGGAAAGTTCGCTCACTTTTTCGCGGACAAGGAACATGTTGTAGAGCACCCGGTCCAGTTCCGCCATCAGCGCCCGGCTGTCCTGCAAAATCACCGCCAGTTGCTGCTGTTCTGCTGGTTGCAACCCCCTGCTCAGCACTTCGATTTTATCCAGATGCGAGATTATCTGATTGCGCAGTTGCAGCCTTACTGTTGTATTGGGAGCCAGCAGGAATTCATTCAGTTGGTCCACAACCAGATTGAGATTCCCTTCAATCAAAAAAGCGGAATGCACGCGCGGGAAGTAATCATCAAGCGAATAGCGTATCTGCGAGCTCTGCTCATGCCAGGAGTATAAACTGACGCAGCTTACGCTCAACGTCAGTAATGCGCCCGTTAGAAAGGCTCCCCGCAGGCTGCTGCTGATGCTGAGTTGGCGAAGGCGTTGCAGTATCGATCCACCTTTCATTTTAATTCTTCCAGTTTTGATATCGCCTGACGCTGGTTTTTAAGAAACCAGAGCTGCCACTCCATCATCTGCTGTTCAGCAACGCTTTTATTATCAAACTGCGCAAGCCAGGCTTCATCTTCACTACTTTTGGCATCTATCGGAACGCTGGTCAGTAAGGCTCTGATTTCGGGTAGCGGGCGTTTCAGGCGTGCTTCCGCACTGTATAGTGCCCGCCATGCATCCTTCAGTTGCGCAAGACGAAAACTGATGGCGGTATCAAACATCCGCTGCACTAACTGTTGTCGCTTAAGGATCAGCCGATAATTAAGCGGAGGCTGGTTCAGTAAAATAGCCTGCTGAGCAGCGCGGGGATTATCAGATGCGAGCTGCGTTACCGGATATTTCCCCGTATTCGCATCAGCAAGGATCCGCTGTCCCTCCGGGCTTAACAAATAGCGGATAAAACGACGCGCTTCATTGGGGTGCTGGCTGTTCTTGAGAACAGCAACATAGGTTGGCGATACCGCCGAGCGTGGAAAATAGGTAAAAGCCAGGTGAGGATCGTTAAGCAACAGGTTGGCATAATTATCAATGACCGGCCCCGCCACGCCCAGGCCACTCTTAATTTTGTCGGCTACGCCAAAACTGCGTGATGAAATCGTCACCAGATTTCCAGCACTCGCCAGCAGCGTCGCCCACCCCGCATCCCACCCTTTTTGCTGTAGCAATGACTCAACCATCAGATGGTTGGTATCCGAACGCGATGGGCTACTCATCAACAGCGCGTTCTGATATTTAGGCAGCGTTAAATCCCCCCAGTCGGCAGGAGGCGACAGATGTCGTGCCACCAGCGCAGAACGATTAATCAACAGACCAAAACCAGATATCGCCACTGCCACGGAGGTCGAACGGATAGAGTCTGGCACCAGCCGCTGGCTTTCCGGCAACGCATTTTCGAAAGGCGCCAACTTCTGATGCTCCTGCAGATGCTGCAACAGCATAGGGGATGAGGTCAAAATCAGATCAACATTTTCCGCATTCGCGGTATCCAGCAGTTGCTCCAACGAACTGCTGGTCCGGTTTAACGTGCGAATCATCACCGACCCCGGTTCAGTCTGCCAACGCTGAATAATCCAGGCCGTTGCCCCAGGGGAAAAGGTTGTCGCCATTACCAGCTCTTTACCCTGCGCCAGGCAACTCACCGACAACGACATAAAACAGAGCGAGAACGCCCAACAACGCCCCCGGCCCAAAAGTCTGTTTGTGATCCCGTTCATAAATACCAACATATGCAAAAAATAATATTGAGACAAAACTTACCCGTTTATCACCGACTGGGGGAAGAATAAGGTTATTCGTAGAATAACCAAACGGAAAGTGACGACATCGGTAAAGAATACCCGAAAACGCAGTCTGAATTTGTTAATATCCGCACACGCCGATGATAAAAGCGTTCGTAAAAAAATAGAATTGAAAAGCCATTATTTAAAAAGAGTCAAAATCAGCCACACCATCCAAAAATTGAGTCAATAGTGACACATTTCATCTATTTGAATTTCTCGCCCGCCTATTTCACTCTTCACTACGAAAAATCCTGATATTCACATCAATATAAATTTAGGTGATGATATGTTATCCATATTTAAGGCAGGGCCTTCAGCAAATAAAGTCCCGGCGGAGAAAGTCCAGGAAACTTATGGCCGATACCGCATTCAGGCATTACTCAGCGTATTTCTTGGCTATCTTGCGTACTATATTGTGCGTAATAACTTCACGCTATCAACACCGTACCTGAAAGAACATCTGGATCTCAGTGCCACGCAAATTGGTCTACTCAGCAGCTGCATGCTTATTGCCTATGGGATCAGTAAAGGCATTATGAGTAGTCTGGCAGACAAGGCCAGCCCTAAGGTCTTTATGGCATGCGGCCTGGTTCTGTGCGCCATCGTAAACGTCGGTTTAGGATTCAGTACCGGATTCTGGATTTTTGCCGCTCTGGTCGTTTTCAACGGTTTGTTTCAGGGAATGGGCGTTGGTCCTTCATTTATTACCATCGCCAACTGGTTTCCGCGTAAAGAACGTGGACGCGTCGGCGCATTCTGGAATATTTCTCACAACGTTGGCGGTGGTATTGTCGCTCCGATTGTTGGTGCCGCCTTTGCCATTTTAGGGAGCGAGCACTGGCAAAGCGCCAGCTATATTGTCCCGGCCGGTGTTGCCGTACTGTTTGCTTTTATTGTGCTGATGCTGGGGAAAGGTTCACCGCGCCAGGAAGGCTTACCGGCTCTGGAACAAATGATGCCGGAAGAAAAAGTAGTATTAAATTCCCGACACGCTGTCCAGGCACCAGAAAATATGAGTGCCTTCCAGATTTTCTGCACCTATGTGCTGCGTAATAAGAATGCCTGGTATGTTTCACTGGTAGATGTCTTCGTCTATATGGTGCGTTTTGGCATGATTAGCTGGTTGCCTATTTATCTGTTAACCGAAAAACATTTCTCGAAAGAGCAAATGAGCATCGCTTTTCTGTTTTTTGAATGGGCGGCAATCCCTTCCACATTACTGGCGGGCTGGCTTACCGATAAACTGTTTAAAGGCCGTCGCATGCCGCTGGCCATGATTTGTATGGCGCTGATTTTCGTCTGTTTGATCGGCTACTGGAAAAGTGAATCCCTGCTGATGGTCACTATTTTTGCCGCCATTGTGGGTTGCCTGATCTATGTTCCACAGTTCCTCGCTTCTGTTCAGACGATGGAAATCGTTCCCAGCTTCGCAGTAGGTTCTGCAGTAGGACTGCGCGGATTTATGAGCTACATTTTTGGCGCATCGCTGGGCACCAGTCTGTTTGGCGTAATGGTCGACAAAATGGGGTGGCACGGCGGCTTCTATCTGCTGATGGGGGGTATTGTTTGCTGCATCCTGTTCTGCTACCTCTCTCATCGCGGTGCGCTGGAACTTGAGCAACAGCGAAAAAATGCTCAGCAAGAGGAAGCATCACTCCAGTTGGCGGATGCCCGGTAATTCATTTCGGTCTCACAAAAAAGTGCCAGCGATGCTGGCACTTCAATAAACTCAGATAAATAATAAATAACTCAAAGTGATAATTTATTGCTAAACGTAACATTGCAAATTATTGCTTACCATCCGCGACCATAAAGCGAATGATCAAACCACATGTCGGAGCAAGAAACAGGAATAATCCAGTTACCATTTCGTTACCATTGGTCAGCCGCATAGTAAAAACGTAAATTAATGCCGTAAGGATGGCCATGCCGAGAAAAGCGCTAATTGACGCCGCAGCGCCTATAACCTGCCAGATATAGCAACTGACGCACAGAATGCTCAGTATGAGAAAGGTCCAGAAATAGAGCATAGCGATACCTCCTGTCTGCCGTAAACTTAACGTAAGTCCTTACACTCCCTTAACTTTATATTCTAAGACAATTCCTATCCGCTTGCAATTTGAGCAACATTTTATTCACAAAAATCATTCGACCGCTTACTATTACGCTGTATCTCCGTCGTTTATTTAATCGTCATAAAAACAACGAATTATATATAGGCGAAATTTTGCCCTTAATCGCCCTAAAAACATTTACGAATCTTGAGTAATTATTTCTGGCTGACATTAATTTTCGGGTGTACATTGTGCGTCCGATCATTCATGCCCCCTCGTGGTTTTGTCCTGACTCAGTTTTACACTCTTTACAGGAACCAATGTCGTTCATGGCGGCCTAACGATCAGTGCAGAGTATAAAGCGACAGGCAAAGAATCTTCGCGATACATCTATTTCGTATCAACAACAGGTGCTTATGTTCCCCCAATGTAAATTTTCACGCGCGTTTTTGCATCCGCGCTACTGGCTCACATGGTTTGGTGTTGGTGTGCTCTGGTTACTGGTACAGCTTCCCTATCCCGTATTGTGTTTTCTTGGTACCCGTACAGGAACGCTGGCTCGTCCATTTTTAAAACGCCGTGAATCTATTGCACGTAAAAATCTCGAACTCTGTTTCCCAAATCTGTCACAGGAAGAAAGAGACAAACTGGTCGATGAGAATTTCCGTTCGCTCGGCATGGGGCTGCTTGAAACGGGTATGGCCTGGTTCTGGCCTGACCGTCGGGTGCGCAAATGGTTTGATGTAGAAGGGCTGGACAACCTGAAGCGCGCTCAGATGCAAAATCGTGGCGTGATGGTCGTTGGCGTACACTTTATGTCGCTCGAGTTGGGTGGTCGCGTAATGGGGCTTTGCCAGCCAATGATGGCAACCTATCGCCCGCACAATAATAAGTTGATGGAGTGGATCCAAACCCGCGGTCGTATGCGCTCCAACAAGGCGATGATCGGCAGAAATAATCTGCGTGGTATTGTCGGCGCCCTGAAAAAAGGCGAGGCAGTGTGGTTTGCCCCCGATCAGGACTATGGTCGTAAAGGGAGTTCTTTCGCCCCCTTCTTCGCAGTCAAAGACGTGGCGACCACCAACGGTACCTACGTGCTGTCACGATTATCGGGCGCAGCAATGCTGACCGTAACCATGGTGAGAAAAGCAGATAACACCGGTTACCGCCTGTTCATCACCCCAGAAATGGAAGGTTACCCGGCAGATGAAAGCCAGGCTGCGGCGTATATGAACAAAATTATCGAAAAAGAGATCATGCGTGCACCCGAGCAGTATCTCTGGATCCACCGTCGCTTCAAAACTCGCCCGATGGGTGAAGCTTCGTTGTATATCTAAAAAGAAAGGCCGTAAGGCCTTTCTTTTTTTCTACGGTTGAATTACTTAACGCCCCATTTGCTGTGCAGCTCAGTCATTCGCTCGTTGTAATTGCGGGCGATGCAGGCTGATTTATCCTGTTC
The DNA here is from genome assembly GCF_002042885.1 of Citrobacter portucalensis. Classification (GTDB taxonomy): domain Bacteria; phylum Pseudomonadota; class Gammaproteobacteria; order Enterobacterales; family Enterobacteriaceae; genus Citrobacter; species Citrobacter portucalensis. Next base: position 107,026 of record NZ_MVFY01000015.1, on the reverse strand, counting down.
CTTCCAGCACTCGTTACGCCCTTTCACCCAACCGCGCTGCTCTGCTTTCAGAGTCGGGTTATTGCTCGATTTAACCAGCGCCTGCTTGTAGGCCCCGTTTAACGCTAAATCCATTTCTGAGAGCGAAGGACTCTGGCAGATAATCTCTTCGATACTGCCCTTTGCAACCGCAGCGCAGGAAAAAGAGGGTCCAGTGCTGGTCGATTTTTTGGCCCCAGAAAAGTCAATATTATCTTCAGGCAGGCATACCCCGTGCTTTCGATTCGGCCCACTCCAGGAAACGTCCGGATTTCCGTCATCTTTACGAGAAATAGAAACCGTATTGTTCCCGCTTTTGGCTTCCCAGTAATTTTCATTGAAGGCCTTCACCGTCGCCTTCGAGCCATCAATCCAAACATTGCCTTTGCCATCACTATTCACACCACCAATACTTGCGCAGCTGAAATTAAACGCCAACGGTGAGGCCGCCATCGACGTCAGTGGCGTAAAAACGAGTGCTAACATCATTAATCTGGTCATTTTTAACCTTTTCATTATCTCATTCCGCGAAAAATTAACCGCATTAACATCATGGCGATATGAGAATTCTCCGAGTAACCATTCCGTCGCTCAATAGCAATTTATTACCGGCAGAAATTAAACTGTCGCCGAATCACGACAGTTGTAAGTTATTAAAATTAAATAAAAAAATGCCTCTTGTCTCTCCTCATTTTTAGGCGTACATTAGCGCCGTCTGGAGCATTAAAGCTCAGAATTCTGAGGTGATGCAGCCAAGCAAATGAGGGGTATTCTCCCTTTCGTTCGCGAGTGCATCAGCTCTCTGTCAGGTAAGCATATGTTCATTTAGACGTACCTCAGGTACGCGGAGAGATGAAAAGTGAAATATTTCTTTATGGGCATTTCTTTTATGGTCATCGTTTGGGCCGGTACTTTCGCCCTGATGATCTAAATTAAAAGACGCAGCAAAAAAACAGGAGCCATCAGGCTCCTGTTTTGCATTTTGGGGGAACATTCTGTCAGTCGGTACTTTCAGAAGTCGATTTTGCACTGGTCGGTAACAGGCCATCTGCGCGAAACATCGCCTTGATGCCGCGAATAGCCTGGCGGGTACGGTCACGGTTTTCAATCAACGCAAATCGCACATGCGTATCACCATAATCACCAAACCCAATCCCTGGCGAAACGCATACCTTCGCTTCGTTCAGCAGCTTCTTGGCAAACTCAAGTGACCCCATCCCGGCGTATTGCTCTGGAATTTTCGCCCAAACGTACATTGAGGCCTTTGGCATCTCGACCATCCAGCCTGCTTCATGCAGTCCTTTGACCAGCACATCGCGACGACGTTTATATTGCTCAGCGATATCCCGCACACATTGCTGATCGCCTTCCAGCGCGGCAATTGCCGCAACCTGCAGTGGCGTAAAGGTCCCGTAATCGTGATAGCTCTTGATTCGCGCCAGCGCGTTCACCAGCGTTTTGTTGCCCACCATAAACCCGATACGCCATCCCGCCATGTTGTAGCTTTTCGACAGGGTGAAAAATTCAACAGCGACGTCGCGAGCGCCGGGTACCTGCATAATCGATGGTGCCTTCCAGCCGTCATAAACAATATCAGCGTAGGCCAGGTCGTGAACCACCAGCACGTCATAGCGTTTAGCCAGGGCCACCACTTTCTCAAAGAATTCCAGCTCGACGCACTGCGCGGTCGGGTTGGATGGGAAACCTAAGATCATCATCTTCGGCTTCGGGTAACTTTCGCGTATTGCGCGTTCCAGCTCATTAAAGAAGTCGACCCCCTCAACCAGCGGCACTGAACGCACCTGCGCGCCGGCAATCACCGCGCCATAGATATGGATGGGATAACTTGGGTTGGGCACGAGGACCGTATCACCGTGATCGAGTGTTGCCAGCATCAGGTGCGCCAGCCCCTCTTTGGAACCGATGGTCACAATGGCTTCGGATTCAGGATCGATCTCAACGTCATAGCGTTCCTGGTACCAGCGGGAAATCGCCCGACGCAAACGCGGAATGCCGCGTGAGGTGGAATAACCGTGAGTATCCGGGCGCTGCGCCACGGTACACAGTTTTTCGACAATGTGAGGAGGCGTGGCCCCATCCGGGTTCCCCATACTGAAATCGATAATATCTTCGCCGCGCCGACGCGCAGCCATCTTCAGTTCAGCGGTGATGTTAAAAACGTACGGGGGAAGGCGATCAATACGCGTAAAGCGACGTTCAGGGCGGGAGTCAGCCATAATATCCTCAGATTAACGTTAGCGCCCGGACCGTCCGAGCGACGCTGCCACGATGGTGGCACGTTTAGAAAATAGCCTGAATAATTTCCTTCTGTCGAGAGGCAAAACAAAATATTTTTTCCTGACGAAAAAGAGGAACAGCTGAGTAAAATGAGGAAATAACCATTTTCACAACCCGCCAAAAATTACCATCATTTAACATTTTGTTGTTAAATACATTACCTTGAACGCAGCACTCACAGGACAGGTATTGTAAATACAACAATCATGCAACAATCCCCTTTTAATATTATGGTTTTTCCCCATTAGCTCTGAACTGCGGGGGTGCTGGTCATCCTGCCTCAGGTTACCTATCATAGTGGTTTAACCCTTGCGCAAGAGTCACCCGTGCACGAAATATTCAATATGCTGCTGGCGGTATTTGACCGGGCAGCACTGATGCTGTTCTGTCTGTTTTTCCTGATTCGTATCCGCCTGTTTCGCGAACTGTTGCACAAGTCAGCCCACTCCCCAAAAGAGCTGCTCGCCGTTACCGCGATTTTCTCCATGTTTGCCCTGTTCAGTACCTGGTCAGGCGTACCGGTTGAAGGTTCTCTGGTTAATGTGCGTATTATCGCGGTCATGTCAGGAGGGATCCTGTTCGGTCCATGGGTTGGCATTATTACGGGGCTGATCGCAGGCACCCACCGTTACCTGATCGATATTGGCGGCGTAACTGCCCTACCCTGCTTTATTACCAGCATTCTGGCTGGCTGCATTGCCGGGTGGATCAACCGTAAGATCCCCAAAGCGCAGCACTGGCGCGCGGGTATTTTAGGCGGAATGCTGTGCGAATCACTGACCATGATACTGGTCGTCGCCTGGGCACCCACCACCGAACTGGGGCTGGATATTGTCTCAAAAATCGGTATTCCAATGATCCTAGGCAGCGTCTGTATTGGTTTTATCGTGATGCTGGTACAAAGCGTTGAAGGTGAGAAAGAAGCCAGCGCTGCAAAACAGGCCAAGCTGGCGCTGGATATCGCCAACAAAACGCTGCCGCTCTTTCGCCAGGTCAACAGCGAGTCGTTACGTCAGGTGTGCGAAATTATTCGCCACGATATCCACGCAGACGCGGTTGCCATCACCAATACTCAGCACGTTCTGGCCTATGTTGGCGTTGGAGAGATTAACTACCGCGATAACGATGACTTCGTCAGCCCCACCACGCAGGAAGCCATAAATCACGGTAAAATCATCATAAAAAACAATGATGAAGCACATCGCACCCCGGAAATTCACTCTATGCTGGTGATCCCGCTTTGGGAGAAAGGCGTCGTGACCGGCACGCTGAAGATCTACTACTGTCACGCTCATCAAATCACTTCCTCGTTACAGGAAATGGCGATCGGTCTGTCGCAAATCATCTCCACCCAGCTTGAAGTCTCCCGCGCAGAGCAACTACGAGAAATGGCAAATAAGGCAGAGCTACGCGCGCTGCAAAGCAAAATAAATCCCCATTTTCTGTTTAATGCCCTGAACGCGATTTCATCGTCGGTGCGGCTTAACCCGGACACAGCACGTCAGCTCATTTTTAATTTGTCGCGCTATCTTCGCTATAATATTGAATTAAAAGACGATGAGCAGATCGACATCAAGAAAGAGCTGTATCAAATCAAGGATTACATCACCATCGAACAGGCCCGCTTTGGCGACAAGCTGACCGTTATTTATGATATCGATGAAGAGGTAAGCTGTTTTATTCCCAGCCTGCTGATTCAGCCGTTGGTCGAGAACGCTATCGTCCATGGGATCCAGCCCTGCAAAGGGAAAGGTGTGGTCACTATCAGCGTTGCGGAGTGCGGCAACCGGGTACGGATTGCCGTACGAGACACGGGTCATGGTATCGACCCAAAAGTGATTGAACGGGTCGAGTCCAATGAAATGCCGGGCAATAAAATTGGTCTGTTGAATGTGCACCATCGCGTTAAGCTGCTCTACGGTGAGGGATTACATATCCGCCGTCTGGAGCCAGGCACAGAGATTGCCTTTTATGTACCTAATGTGCACTCGCCCGCAGCCGCGCCAACTACATTATTGCTTTAACCAGGAGTGAAGTCGTGAAAGTCATCATTGTTGAAGATGAATTCCTGGCCCAACAGGAACTGAGCTGGCTGATAAAAGAGCACAGCCAGATGGAGATTGTCGGCACGTTTGACGATGGTCTGGACGTGCTGAAATATCTCCAGCACAACCGCGTTGACGCCATTTTTCTGGATATTAATATTCCCTCGCTGGACGGCGTATTGCTGGCACAAAATATCAGCCAGTTCGCACATAAACCCTTTATTGTGTTTATTACCGCGTGGAAAGAGCATGCCGTTGAAGCCTTCGAACTGGAAGCTTTTGACTACATTCTGAAGCCGTATCAGGAATCACGCATTGTCAGTATGCTGCAAAAGCTGGAAGCCGCCTGGCAGCAACAGCAAACGGGAACGTCCCCTGTAAGTCCGGTGGCCCGCGAAAACGATACGATCAACCTGATCAAAGATGAGCGGATCATCGTGACCCCAATCAACGACATCTACTACGCTGAAGCGCATGAAAAAATGACGTTCGTCTATACGCGACGAGAATCATACGTCATGCCGATGAACATCAGCGAATTTTGCAGCAAACTGCCGGCTTCGCATTTCTTCCGCTGCCACCGCTCGTTCTGCGTAAATCTGAATAAAATCCGCGAGATCGAACCCTGGTTTAACAACACTTATATTCTGCGTTTAAAGGATCTGGAATTTGAAATCCCGGTTAGTCGGAGCAAAGTGAAAGAATTCAGACAATTAATGCATTTATAGTGCTGAAAAAGCGTGACGAATGGAGAGTACAGCGCACGCTTTCAGTTGTTTCCGCGACGAACGGGATAGCGGAACTAAGTTTGTAGTATATTGGTCGTCACTCTATTTTTTACAGGTGATGTCATGGCGAAGCTGAGCGAAAAATATCAACGTACATATCTACGCGAATACGCAAAAGAAGCGGAAAAAAACGCCCTGATATGGATAAGTACGGACGATTATTTAGCTGAGTGCCTGGATATTCATGAACAATGCCATCTGGATTATTCACTGCAACAACAGCTGAGTTCATGGCTTTTTATGCTGCGCATGAAGCGCAGCCCGGATTTATTAGGATATAAAACCGCGATACAGTCAAATGATATGGAATCTCTACACTTATCCCTGCGACAGTCTGCGATGATTAAACATGTGACGCAGGGTGTGGACTCAGGCTGCGATCACAGTATTAATGTATGGACGACACTAGAGATTCTTGCCGCGGGGTTATTTGACCGAGTACCACTCTTATTGCCTGAAAAATTGGGTATGAGTGATAACGGTCACCCTGTTAACCTGGCCATGACGAATTTAATGATGGCGCTGTGGTACAAACGTGCAGACTTTGCAGTGGATGCCAGAAAAAGAGCGCAAAAGGTACTGACCACGAAGCAAACAGTAAGCGATATGTTCATCCTCAGCTATCTGATGGCGCTCCTGGATGAGGATGTGACAGAAGCAGGCACGCAACTCGATTTATATTGTAAAAGCGTGTCTGCATTGAGAGAACCTGGGCTCACTAAGCTCCATAAAATGTTCTGGCCATACGCGCACGGGTTATACAACCTGGCTTATATTGTGTTGGGCAAAGATAAAGCCAGCGCGATGCCAAAACCAACCGCAGAGTGTTTCATGGACGATCTGGCGGAATGGCAAAATAAACATAACTATCGCCATGGCCCGCTATTTGTTGAATACCCTAAACCAATTGACCTTATTAACACCCTGATCTCATGCACGCCGCCAGAATGTTGTTTGCATCAACCCTATCTGGATACCGATAAAAAATATAAAAACACAAGATACCTGCATGCCGATTTATTTGAACAACAGATGATCAAGATAATTTTAGAAAATATGAACAGCCAGAACGACAAGGCCGGAGAAGCGCTGAGCGCCATCCGGCCCTGGCCTTACAAAATATGGCCCAGCGTCTGACGTAAATGCGCACCAGCGCCAAGTAGTCCAGGATTATCGTGCACGATCAGATACACCGGAATATCCTGCACGTAGGCTTTAAAACGGCCTTTATCTTCAAAACCACCGCGGAAGCCCGACGCTTTAAAGAAGTCGAGGAAGCGCGGCACAATACCGCCGGCGATGTACACACCGCCAAATGTGCCCAGCGTTAACGCCAGATCGCCACCAAAACGTCCCATGATGACGCAGAACAGCGACAGCGCACGACGACAGTCAATGCAGGAATCTTCCAGCGCCCGTGCGGTGATATCCTTCGGCTGCAGATTTTCCGGCAGGCGTCCGTCAGATTTGACGATCGCGCGATACAGATTCACCAGTCCCGGACCAGACAGCACGCGTTCTGCGGACACGTGACCTATTTCCGCGCGCAGAACCTCAAGGATAATTCCCTCTTCCTCGCTGTTAGGCGCAAAATCCACGTGGCCGCCTTCACCAGGGAGACTTACCCAGCGTTTATCCACGTGGACCAGATGCGCCACGCCAAGCCCGGTTCCTGCGCCATAAACCGCAATAGGTTTACCTTCAACAGGTTCCGCGCCACCAAACTGGATTAAATGCTCTTTTTTCAGCATCGGGATCGCCATCGACACAGCGGTGAAATCATTGATGATTTCCAGATGGCTGAAGCCCAGGTTTTTTTTCATCTCAGCAATAGAGAACGCCCAGGTATGGTTGGTCATTGCCACCCAGTCGCCGGTGATCGGACAGGCAATGGCAATACAACCATCTTCAACGCTAACGCTATGCTCATCCAGGTACACGCGCACCACCGCCTCCAGACTTGGATAATCCAACCCGGAATAGGTTTTTGCCTGCGAAATCTCGCCACTGGCAATATCGCACAGAGCAAGACGCGCGTTGGTGCCGCCAACATCCCCTACTAAAGCATACTTTGTCATTCTTCCACTGCTCCGCTAAAGTCAGAATAAATCTTTGCCACACTGTAAATTCATGGGGACATAACAACAACGGTCTGAAGGCTGATGCCCGTGGAAAATCGATCCAGATCACACAATTACTTTATCGTTTCAGCACCATTTGCAGCGATGTCGTCAGGCAGGCTGTGCAAACTATGTCTATGACTCTGTTTTAAGGAATAGAAAATGCTCCATCCGCGAGCCAGAACGATGCTCTTGCTATCAACCCCAGCGCTAATCATTGGCATAGCGTCCAGCCTGGTGTTGATCGTTGTGATGAAAGTGGCTTCCGTTTTACAGCAGTTTTTGTGGGAACGTCTGCCTGTTAGCATCGGTATAGCCCAGGACTCTCCGGTCTGGATTATCGGTATGCTGACACTCACGGGGATCATGGTCGGGTTAGTAATCCGTTACAGCCATGGCCACGCAGGCCCGGATCCGGCCTGTGAACCGTTAATTGGTATGCCGGTGCCAACGTCAGCAATACCGGGCCTGCTGGCAGCACTAATCCTCGGCCTCGCGGGTGGCGTCAGTCTGGGTCCGGAACACCCTATCATGACCGTGAATATCGCACTGGCAGTGGCACTTGGTAGCCGCATGTTTCCGCGCATTGCGAAGCTGGACTGGACCATTCTCGCCTCTGCCGGCACCATCGGCGCACTATTTGGTACCCCCGTTGCCGCCGCGCTGATATTTTCGCAAACGCTGAATAGCTCAAACGATGTGCCCTTGTGGGATCGCCTGTTTGCACCGTTAATGGCCGCCGCCGCAGGTTCGCTAACCACCAGCCTGTTTTTTCACCCCCATTTTTCACTACCCATCGCGCACTACACGCAGATGCACTTGATCGATATCCTCAGCGGCGCGGTTGTTGCTGCCATCGCCATTGCCGCTGGGATGGTTGCCGTCTGGTGTCTGCCGCGTTTGCACCATTTAATGCATCGATTAAAACACCCGGTGCTGATCCTCGGGGCAGGCGGTTTTATCCTTGGCATTTTGGGTGTTATCGGCGGGCCGCTTACCTTGTTTAAGGGACTGGACGAAATGCAGCAAATGGCGTTTAGCCAAACGCTGGGGACATCAGATTATTTCATGCTCGCCGTGATCAAACTAACGGCATTAGTGGTTGCAGCGGCGAGTGGTTTTCGCGGCGGACGAATCTTCCCGGCGGTATTCGTTGGCGTCGCGCTTGGCCTGATGCTGCACGCCCATGTTGAAGCGGTGCCGGCTGCCATCACGGTTTCTTGCTCTATTCTCGGGCTGGTGCTGGTCGTCACCCGTGACGCCTGGCTGAGCCTGTTTATGGCAGCAGTGGTGGTGCCAGATTCCACCCTGCTGCCGCTGCTGTGCATCGTCATGCTGCCCGCCTGGCTGTTGCTGGCGGGCAAACCGATGATGGTCGCTGAGCGCCCTGATAAATAGCTATCCGCCGTTGCGAGATTCCAGCGCACGGGTCACCGTGCGCAATAATTCAGGAAGATCGGCTTTCGGTAGCACCACCTCAATTAACGACAGTCGTTGCGGATGGGACAACCGGGCTAGCACCTCTTCCAGCTGTACCGCCTGCTTCACCCGCCAACATTCGGCCTGACATTCACGACTAAACGCCTGCGGCACCGACGTCCAGCTCCAGGCGGCGATGTCGTTATAGCACTGATTTGCCCCGTGTATGGCCCGCTCCACGGTATAACCGTCATTGTTGAGCAGTAAAATAACCGGCGATTGCCCGTCTCTGAGCATGGAGCCCAGCTCCTGAATGGTGAGCTGCGCCGCGCCATCGCCAATAATCAGGATCACCCGACGGTCCGGACAGGCCGTTTGCGCGCCGAATGCAGCCGGGAGCGCGTAGCCGATAGATCCCCACAACGGTTGAACCAGTACTTCCGCCCCGCAAGGTAGTGAGAGCGCAGCCGCGCCAAAGGCGGCGGTTCCCTGATCGACGAGGATAATGTCATCAGGCTTCAGAAACTGCTGTACCGTGTGCCAGAAGTTTTCCTGCGTCAGTGGGCCCTTCTCAACCTGAACACGCCTAATTGGCGGACGTTCTGGCGGTAGAGAAAACGACATTTCCAGGCACAGCTCACGTAATGTGGTGACCGCCTGCTCCATCGGGATGTTAAACCAGTGGGATCCAATTCGTGACGCATGGGGCTGAACGTCAATGGTGCGATCCAGCGGTAGCTGTTGTGTAAACCCAGCTGTCAGGGTGTCGACAAATTGTGTGCCGACACACATTATCGTATCGGCATCTTCTATCGCCTGACGTACATAATCGCTGCTGGCTCCAGCGCTGTACGTGCCAACAAACGCCGGGTGACGCTCATCAAACAGTCCTTTGCCCATCAACAACGTGGCATGAGCCATCGGCGTTTCTGCCATCCAGCGCTGTAAAACCGGCTGCAGACCAAAACGCAGCGCGAGGAAGTCGGCCAGCAACGCTACGCGTGGGCTGTCCAGCAATCGTTCACGGGCATGGTAGCGAAACGCCTCTATCACGCTGCTTTCCGGCTCGCTCAGAGGAACAATCATAATATCATTCGGTGGCGTAGCAGGCTGTTTAGCCACATCAGCAGGTAGCATCAGATAGCCCGGCCTGCGCTCGCTGAGCATCATTCGCAACACACGGTCAATCTCATAGCAGGCATTTTGTTCATCCAGTATCGCGCTGGCCGTCGTTACCGCCTGCTGCATGCGGTAAAAATGCTGAAAGTCACCGTCACCCAAAGTGTGATGCATCAACTCTCCGCGACGCTGCGCGCCGCGACAGGGTGCGCCGACAATATGCAAAACAGGAACATATTCCGCGAAGCTACCCGCGATACCGTTAATTGCGCTTAACTCCCCCACACCAAACGTGGTGAGCAGCGCCCCAACCCCGGATACCCGGGCATAGCCATCTGCCGCATAAGCCGCATTCAATTCATTCGCACACCCGACCCAACATACGTTGGGATGTTCAATCACGTGGTCAAGAAACTGCAAATTATAATCGCCCGGCACACCAAAGAGATGGCCGACGCCACAGCCTGCCAGCCTGTCCAGCAGATAATCAGCAACGGAATACGGGGTTTGCATGACAGCTATCCTTCTGACGGTAACCTCATGTTGAGTATCGAAGAACTGTGATGACTGTCCAGGAAAGTCGCTGTGAAGGGGTGGAAAGCAGGATTTACAGTTTTGGCGGTAAAAATTCATTGAAGAATCGACGGTGTAACCGTATACACTGAAAGGCACACGCATTGTGGAAGGGGGTGACATGGTTTATCACGCAGATGAAAATCGTTATCAGACAATGGAGTACCGCCGCTGCGGTCAGAGCGGCCTTAAGCTCCCGATTGTCTCTCTGGGTTTGTGGCACAATTTTGGCGATACCACACAGGTCGAGAACAGTCGCGCATTGTTACAGCGCGCATTCGATCTGGGAATCAACCATTTTGATCTGGCAAATAACTATGGTCCACCACCGGGTTCGGCAGAACGGAATTTTGGTCGGATCCTGCAGGAAGATTTTTTACCGTGGCGAGATGAGCTTATTATCTCCACAAAAGCGGGCTACACCATGTGGGAAGGCCCCTACGGTGACTGGGGTTCACGCAAATATCTGATTGCCAGTCTCGATCAAAGCCTGAAGCGTCTGGGGCTGGAGTATGTCGATATCTTCTACCACCATCGCCCCGACCCTGAAACACCGCTCAGAGAAACCATGCGCGCGCTGGATCACATCGTCCGTCAGGGCAAAGCGCTGTACGTCGGGTTGTCTAACTATCCGGCAGATCTTGCCAGGCAGGCGATTGAAATACTCGACGATTTAGGTACGCCATGCCTTATTCACCAGCCCAAATATTCCATGTTTGAACGTTGGGTCGAAGGTGGCTTGCTGTCACTATTACAGGAAAAAGGTGTCGGCAGTATCGCCTTCTCACCGCTGGCTGGCGGACAGTTAACCGACCGCTATCTGAACGGCATTCCTGCGGATTCTCGTGCGGCAAGCACCAGTCGCTTTCTGAATCCGGACCAGATCACTCCACAAAAACTGGAAAAAGTGCGGGCGCTGAATGTGTTGGCAGAACGACGCGGGCAAAAGCTTTCCCAAATGGCGCTAGCATGGGTGTTACGGGATGACAAAGTCACGTCCGTGCTGATTGGCGCGAGTAAAACGGCGCAGATTGAAGACGCTGTCGGTATGCTGGCAAACCGTCACTTTACGTCTGAAGAGTGCGCGGAGATTGATGCTATCCTGAGTTGATTGAAATAAAGACACATTTATTAACAAAAAGTGCTCTCACTTGCGATTTAAGAGTTAAGGCGATGAAACGGGGCTTTACTGCCCCGTAATATTACGTTAACAGGCCGGCTACGGCTCGATCGTGAAGGAGAGAAAACATGTTCAGGTCACTGATTCTGGCGGCAGTCTTATTGGCTTTTACACCGCTGGCCGCAAACGCTGGCGAAATCACCCTGCTGCCATCAATAAAATTACAAATTGGCGATCGCGATAACTACGGTAACTACTGGGATGGCGGCCGCTGGCGCGACCGGGATTACTGGCACCATAACTATGAGTGGCGCAAAAATCGCTGGTGGCGTCATGACAATGGCTACCATCGTGGCTGGGACAAACGCAAAGCTTATGAGCGTGGTTATCGTGAAGGCTGGAACGATCGTGACGACCACCGCGGTCGCGGGCGCGGCCACAAACATCATCATTAATGTAACAAAAGGGCCAACGGGCCCTTTTGTTTTTACAAACCGAGTGCGGTTCCTACCAACAGCCAGATATTGAGCGCCATCACCAGCACAACAATCACCCAACCTACCTGTTTTACCCAACGGGTATTCACCAAATCGCCCATCAACTGACTGTTGCTAGTGAAGATCAACAGCGGCACCAGCGCCAGTGCAATACCAAAACTGAGCAATACCTGGCTCATCACCAGAATACGCGTCGGATCCAGTCCCATCAGAATCACAATAAATGATGGCATCATAGTGACGGTACGGCGTACCCAAAGCGGAATGTGAAAGCGGATAAACCCTTGCATCACCACCTGCCCGGCCAACGTACCGACCACGGTAGAAGAAAGTCCCGCAGCCACCAGGCTTAAACCGAATACCGTCGCCGCAGCGTGACTCAACAGCGGTTCAAGTGTCAGATACGCTTGATCGAGATCGGCAATACCGGTATGCCCGCTAAAGTGAAATGCAGCGGCAGCCGTCGCCATCATCGCCAGATTGACAAATCCAGCAATCGTCATGGCGATTGCCACATCCCATTTCGTGGCCGCATAGCGCTGTTGACGTGTTCCGCCGTGCAGATGCTGAGTTAAGGAAGAGTGCAGATAAATGACGTGTGGCATGATAGTCGCGCCGAGCACGCCAGCCGCCAGGAACACCGCTTCAGAATTAGGCAGGCTCGGGATAACCATTCCCTTGCTAAGTTGCGCGAAGTTCGGCTGGGAAAAGATCAGTTCCACAATGTAAGCCGCAGCCACAAACAGCAGCAAGCCGCCAATCACTTTTTCCAGCGGTTTTTGCCCACGGCGCTGCAACATCAGAATCAAAAAAGTCGCGATACCGGTGAGCACGGCCCCCTGCAATAACGACACGCCGAGGATCAATTTGAAACCAATCGCGGCACCAATGAATTCAGCAAGGTCTGTCGCCATGGCGATAATTTCGGCCTGCACCCAGTAGAACCACACCACCGGACGAGGATAGTGATCGCGAATTTGCTCCGCCAGATTTTTACCCGTGGCAATACCCAGCTTTGCCGACAGCACCTGAATCAGCATCGCCATCAGATTTGCCCAGACCACCACCCACAACAGTTTATAGCCAAAGCTGGCCCCTGCCTGGATGTTGGTGGCGAAGTTGCCCGGATCGATGTAGCCGATCGCCGCGATGAACGCAGGTCCCATTAATGCGAGCTTCAACTTGCGCGCTGCCCGTCCACTGCTACTCTCAACGCGATCGTTAGTCATTTTAGTGCCTCAGAAACATAGCCTTTGCTATGTTTCAAGCTACGCCTATTGAGAATGATTATCAAATTCATTTTAATGGGTGAAGTTGATTTCTCTGATAGCGTTTGTCTATGGATCGATAAGGATTCTGGAAATACCGGTGAGATGTTTAATTATTGTTATGAGATTAGCACAATGACATAACTTTTCACTTCCATACTAAACATAACAGAAGTGTATCACCGATCACTAATTTTGAATCTCGTCACAGGTCCTTATTATAGTGTGTGTTTGATCTCGTTTTCTTTATGGTTGTTACATAGAATGTGCACGAAAACTAAACCTGCCTCATATTTGGAGCAAATATGGACCGCGTTCTTCATTTCGTCCTGGCCCTTGCCGTGGTTGCGGTACTCGCACTGCTGGTAAGCAGTGACCGTAAAAAAATCCGCATTCGTTATGTTATTCAATTGCTTGTTATTGAAGTGTTACTGGCATGGTTCTTCCTGAACTCTGATGTCGGTCTGGGCTTCGTGAGAGGCTTCTCCGAGATGTTTGAAAAACTCCTCGGATTCGCTAATGAAGGGACAAACTTTGTCTTCGGCAGCATGAACGACAAAGGCCTGGCATTCTTCTTCCTGAAAGTGCTGTGCCCAATCGTCTTCATTTCCGCCCTGATCGGTATTTTGCAGCATATCCGCGTTCTGCCGGTTATCATCCGCGCTATTGGTTTCCTGTTATCCAAAGTGAACGGTATGGGCAAGCTGGAATCCTTCAACGCCGTCAGCTCCCTGATCCTGGGTCAGTCCGAGAACTTTATCGCCTATAAAGATATTCTCGGCAAAATGTCTCGCAACCGTATGTACACCATGGCTGCAACGGCGATGTCGACCGTTTCCATGTCTATCGTCGGCGCGTACATGACCATGCTGGAGCCGAAGTACGTGGTTGCAGCGCTGGTTCTGAACATGTTCAGCACCTTTATCGTGCTGTCGCTGATCAACCCGTACACCGTTGATGCCAGCGAAGAAAACATCCAGATGTCTAACCTGCACGAAGGCCAGAGCTTCTTCGAAATGCTGGGTGAATACATCCTGGCAGGTTTCAAAGTGGCAATTATCGTTGCGGCGATGCTGATTGGTTTCATCGCGCTGATCGCAGCCCTGAACGCCCTGTTCGCCACCGTGACCGGCTGGTTTGGCTACAGCATCTCCTTCCAGGGCATCCTGGGCTACATCTTCTACCCGGTTGCATGGGTAATGGGTGTGCCGTCCAGCGAAGCGCTGCAGGTGGGCAGTATCATGGCAACCAAACTGGTTTCCAACGAATTCGTTGCGATGATGGATCTGCAGAAAATTGCCGCCACGCTCTCTCCGCGTGCAGAAGGTATCCTGTCCGTGTTCCTGGTCTCCTTCGCTAACTTCTCTTCCATCGGTATTATCGCCGGTGCGATTAAAGGTCTGAACGAAGAGCAAGGTAACGTGGTTTCCCGCTTTGGTCTGAAGCTGGTGTACGGCTCTACGCTGGTGAGCGTACTGTCTGCATCTATCGCCGCACTGGTGCTGTAAGCGTAAGACAACGTCGTATTGATAAGACCGGGGAAATTCTTCTCCCCGGTTTTTTTATGCCTGCTATTCAGCAAACCGAAGAGATACAGGGTAAGAACAGGTAGGATACAGAAACAAAAAACCCCCGCTTTTCAGCGAGGGTTTAAATTTTGGTGGAGCTAAGCGGGATCGAACCGCTGACCTCTTGCATGCCATGCAAGCGCTCTCCCAGCTGAGCTATAGCCCCACGATGCTATTACATACGTACCAAATTTATTGGGATTAAATTTGGTGGAGCTAAGCGGGATCGAACCGCTGACCTCTTGCATGCCATGCAAGCGCTCTCCCAGCTGAGCTATAGCCCCATTACGTAAAGCTTGTCGAGTTGACGGGCGGCATCATATGAATTCCCTTCGCGTGTGTCAACGGCAAAATTAACTCATAGAATTCAATCGCTGAAAAAGCAGTCAAATGAAGAACATTGCGTAACAACTCGCATTCAGTAGTTAAACGCGTCACGGTTTCTACTAAAATGGTGCTATAAAATGAGCCACTAATTAACCCCACGACTATTCAGGGAATCGTTATGTTCAAGGAACGGATGACGCCAGAAGAACTTGCTAATCTGACCGGATACAGCCGACAGACCATCAATAAATGGGTGCGCAAGGAGGGTTGGGCTACATCACCAAAACCAGGCGTACAGGGCGGTAAAGCGCGTCTGGTTCACGTCACCGAACAAGTTCGTGAATACATTCGCAGTGCTGAGCGTTCAGCCGAAGGTTTATCAGATAATTTATCGTTATCCGGCGATACCTCTATCGAAGCTCTACTGATTAGGCTCGCCAAAGAGATGACTCCGTCAGAACAAAAAATGTTTACGTCACTGATCCTGCGTGAAGGCATTACGGGTTTGTTACAACGCTTAGGGATCCGCGACAACAAATAATATGAAAAAATTACGCAGCAAAATGACGACCGAAGAACTGGCGGAATGTCTCGGGGTTGCCAAACAAACCGTCAATCGTTGGATCAGAGAACAAAACTGGACCACCGAAAAGTTTCCCGGCGTTAAAGGGGGTCGTGCAAGACTGATCCATATCGACTCCAGCGTCCGTACGTTTCTGCTCAATATTCCGGCTTTTCGCAAAGTCCCTGAAATTTATCAGGCTGAGGAACCGCTGGCAGAATACACCCACGTGGTGCGTAGCCACGCCTGTCGCCAGATAATTAGCGCACTGGACAACATGTCCCCAACGGAACAAGAAAAGCTGGCAATGTATATTTCGCGCGAAGGTATTCGCACTTTCCTTACCCGTCTGGGTATTGATGAGTCTGAATAACAGGCAAAAAAAACGGCAGGATGCGCTCCTGCCGTTGTTTCATCGCTCAACCGGTCTTACTGCTGGCTTTCACGCTCAGCAATAAACGCCAGCGCTTTATTAATACGCTCAATGCTGCGTGATTTACCAATCGCATGCACCGTTACGTCTAACGCCGGAGACTGACCCGCGCCGGTTACGGCTACGCGCAGCGGCATCCCAACTTTACCCATACCCACTTCCAGCTCATCAGCGGTTGCCTGAATCGCGTGGTGCACGTTTTCTGCCGTCCACTCGCTGATAGCAGCCAGCTTATCGCGAACCACTTCCAGCGGCTGACGCGCTACCGGACGCAGGTGTTTCTTAGCTGCATCCGCGTCGAACTCAGCAAAGTCTTCGTAGAAGTAGCGGCAGCTCTGCGCCATCTCTTTCAGCGTTTTGCAGCGCTCACCCAGCAGTTTAACCAGCTCAGACAGCTGCGGGCCGACGCGAGTATCGATATTTTCCTGCTCAATGTGCCATTGCAGATGCGTTGCCACATATTCAGGTGCCAGCGAATTAATGTAGTGATGGTTCAGCCACTGCAGTTTTTCGGTGTTGAACGCACTGGCAGACTTGCTCACCGCACCAAGGGAGAACAGTTTGATCATCTCTTCACGGGTGAAGATTTCCTGATCGCCGCTGGACCAGCCCAGACGCACCAGATAGTTCAGCAGCGCTTCCGGCAGGTAACCGTCGTCGCGATACTGCATAACGCTGACCGCACCGTGACGTTTAGAGAGTTTTTTACCGTCGTCGCCGTTGATCATCGACACGTGTGCATAAACCGGCACCGGCGCATTCAGCGCTTTCAGGATGTTAATCTGACGCGGAGTGTTGTTGATATGGTCTTCACCACGAATAACGTGAGTGATTTCCATATCCCAGTCGTCGACCACAACACAGAAGTTGTAGGTCGGAGAACCGTCAGTACGGCGGATGATCAGATCGTCCAGCTCCTGGTTGCTGAATTCGATCGGCCCACGGATCTGGTCGTCAAAAATAACGGATCCATCCTGCGGGTTGGCAAAACGCACCACGCATGGTTCATCAGCAGCATGATGTTCATGGCCGTGGCGGCAGCGACCGTCGTAACGTGGCTTCTCACCGTTTGCCATCTGCTCTTCGCGCAGTGCGTCCAGACGCTCTTTGGAGCAGTAGCATTTATACGCGGTACCGGCTTCCAGCATCTCATCAATCACGGCGTTGTAGCGATCAAAACGTTTGGTCTGGAAATACGGGCCTTCATCCCATTCCAGATTCAGCCAGTTCATGCCATCCATAATGGCTTCAATAGCTTCCGGAGTGGAGCGTTCAAGATCGGTGTCTTCAATACGCAGCACAAACTCACCGTCATGGTTACGTGCAAAAAGCCAGGAATATAGAGCAGTACGCGCACCACCGACATGCAGGTAACCTGTCGGGCTTGGCGCGAAGCGAGTTTTGATTTTCATGAAATGGCCTTACGTTTATAAAGATGCCGACAACCGGCAAATCCTGGAAAGATTATCAGGCTCGTATTCTATCACTGTGGTCTGATTCCTCAATGTTGTTCAGGTTGGAACATCACGCTTTGCCATTTTCGTATACAAATCATGCTGCATGGATTGATTTGCGATCGTTTTGTTTAAATTTACGACGAACGAACAAATTCTTTAGAAAATGCGTTGACTCATTTTCAACTCTCCCTATAATGCGACTCCACACAGCGGGGGTGATTAGCTCAGCTGGGAGAGCACCTCCCTTACAAGGAGGGGGTCGGCGGTTCGAACCCGTCATCACCCACCAACTACTTTATGTAGTCTCCGCCGTGTAGAGTAAGAAATTGAGAAGTGGGTGATTAGCTCAGCTGGGAGAGCACCTCCCTTACAAGGAGGGGGTCGGCGGTTCGATCCCGTCATCACCCACCACTTTCTCGCCAGCTGGATTTCTTACAATAAAATTGAAGTACCGAAGTGGGTGATTAGCTCAGCTGGGAGAGCACCTCCCTTACAAGGAGGGGGTCGGCGGTTCGATCCCGTCATCACCCACCACTTCGGGTCGTTAGCTCAGTTGGTAGAGCAGTTGACTTTTAATCAATTGGTCGCAGGTTCGAATCCTGCACGACCCACCAATGTAAAAAGGCGCCCTAAAGGCGCCTTTTTGCTATCTGCGATTTATAAGATTCGAACCTGCATCGCCTGATGCGCTACGCTTATCAGGCCTACAGACAATACCGCACACGTAGGCCGGATAAGACGTCAGCCACCATCCGGCACAGACAACACTACACACGTAGGCCGGATAAGACGTCAGTCGCCATCCGGCGCAGACAACACAACACGCGTAGGCCGGATAAGACGTCAGTCGCCATCCGGCACAGACAACACTACACGCGCAGGCCGGATAAGACGTCAGTCGCCATCCGACGCAGACAATACCGCACGCGTAGGCCGGATAAGACGTCAGTCGCCATCCGGCACAGACAACACTACACACGTAGGCCGGATAAGACGTCAGTCGCCATCCGGCACAGACAACACAACACGCGTAGGCCGGATAAGACGTCAGTCGCCATCCGGCACAGACATCACATCGTCAATGCCGCTACCAGTTTCTCCAGCGCGGGTGTCGCCTGCAGTTGGTCATACACAATATACAAATCCGCCGGAATACGTTCCTCTAACGGTCGAAATACCACGCCAGGCCAATTCATCTGCGCATAGCTGTCAGCAATTAACGTAATACCAATCCCCATGCTGATCATCGCCAGCACCGTTTGCGGCTCCCTCACCTCACGAATAATCATCGGGGAAAATCCAGCACTCAGGCAAACTCGCTGCAAAAATGCCCAGTCAGTATGAATGGAAGGCATTGTGACAAAATATTCATTTCTCAACGCCTCCAGCGGTATGGACTCACAGGCAGTAAGAGGATGTTCTTCCGGCATGGCAACCAGAAAAGAGGACTCATGCAAACGCAAACTGGTAAACCCGGGAGAAAGCTCCGTAGCCATCCGCCAAATTCCCGCATCCAGTTCACGCCGTTCCAGCATCGTCATCTGCATCGCGGGCATGTTCTCGCGAAACAGCACCTCAACATTGGGATTATCCTTCATAAAACGCCGCATCACCGGACGCATTTTTCCCCACATCGCTGTACCGATAACGCCAAGCTCAATTCGCCCTGCCTCACCACGACCAATTTGCTCCACTCTCGCCAGCGCCTGATTAGCACTGGATAACAGTCGGCGCGACTCTTCCATCAATATCTTTCCCGCGTGAGTTAACGCCACGCTGCGGGAATGACGGATAAATAGCAAAGTGCCGAGCTGTTGCTCCAGCTCTTTAATATGGGTACTGAGCGGCGGTTGCGACATATTCAGGCGAGCAGCAGCACGTCCAAAATGCAGTTCTTCTGCGACAGCAAGAAAATAACGCAGTAACTTCAGATCGATGCGGTGCGTGCGTTCCATGGATAATGCGCTCCTGAAATAAGGATAATGCGCAAAGTTACCACATTGCCTCGCAGAAAATGAAACGGCGGGTATCAGAACCCGCCGCCAATGGAGTGTTAATGTGCCGGTGATTTCTGTGCCAGTCGTTCAGGCTCATGCTTGTACTTAAAGAACAATGCAAAGATAACCGCCAGAGCCAGCGCATACGCGGCAAACACCAGCCAGATAGTTTGCCAATCCTTGACGCCATCGACAGAAAAATAGTCCACCGCCATACCACTCAGAATTGATCCCACCCACGCGCCAACGCCGTTTACCATCGTCATAAACAGCCCCTGCGCGCTGGCGCGAATGTTAGAGCTAACCTCCTGCTCGACAAATACCGATCCCGAGATATTGAAGAAATCAAACGCACAGCCGTAGACGATCATCGACATCAGCAGCAGCACAAAACCAAACGGCGACGGATCGCCAAAGGCAAAGAAGCCAAAGCGCAGCGTCCATGCCAGCATGCTCATCAGCATCACCGTTTTAATGCCAAAGCGTTTAAGGAAGTACGGAATAGTGAGAATAAAGCCCACCTCCGCCATCTGTGAAACGGAAAGCAATATGGAGGGGTACTTCACCACAAAGCTGTCGGCAAATTCCGGGCTACGGGCAAAATCATGCAGGAACGGATTGCCAAAGACGTTGGTGATTTGCAACACCGCCCCCAGCATCATCGCAAACAAAAAGAAGATTGCCATCTGCGGTTTTTTAAACAGGACAAAAGCGTCCAGACCGAGCTTGCTGGCAAGCGTGGTGTTTGCTTTCTTCTCAGCAACCGGGATTTTCGGCAACGTAAGCGCATACAGAGCCAGCAGCAGCGATGCGCCTGAAGCGATATACAACTGCGCGCTGCTCAGTTCCAGTCCCATCAAGCTGACTGTCCACATCGCCACAATAAACCCAATGGTGCCAAACACACGAATTGGCGGGAACGCGGTGACCGGATCCTGACCTGATTGCGCCAGGCACGAGTATGAGACGCTATTCGATAACGCAATCGTCGGCATATACGCCATTGCGTTAACCAGCATCACCCAAAACATGGTCTGCGGATCGGTAACGGTTGTGGCATATAGCAACACGCCCGCACACACCAGATGACAAAGCATATAGGCGCGCTCGGCGCGTAGCCATTTATCGGCAATGATGCCCATAATGCCCGGCATGATAATCGCCGCCAGCCCTTTCGAACTGTAAATCATACCGACGTTCGCGCCGGTAAAATCCAGGGTATTAATCATATAGGAACCCAGGGTTACCAACCAGCTTCCCCAGATGAAATATTGCAAAAACGACATGAGCTTTAAGCGAGATGCGATACCCATTTTTCCGTTCCTTGCCATAAAGTAAGACCCCGCAAGCGGGGTCATTTTTTAGTTATTCAGGCCAGTTTGCGCAAGAATCCGCAGATCAAATTGATGAAATTCTGCCGGGAGAGTTCCGCCGCTGCCAGCGTCTGCGCGTGAGATAATTTAACATCACCCAGACCTTCCGCCAGGTTGGTGATGGCCGCCACCGCAACCACTTTCAAACCGCAGTGGCGCGCAGAGATAACTTCAGGCACCACCGACATCCCCACCACGTCACCACCGATAATTTGCATCATGCGGATTTCTGCCGCGGTTTCAAAGTTCGGCCCCGGATAAGAGACAAAAACCCCTTCACTCAGCGGGAATCCTTCCTCAGCGGCAACAGTTTGCAGGATCGCACGGTAGTCAGCATCATAGGCATTCGCCAGTGAAAAGAATCGCTCCCCAAAACGCTCATCGTTTGGCCCTACCATCGGCGTACCCGGCATCGTATTGATGTGATCGCTAAGCGCAACGAGGCTACCCGGTCCGACTTCGGGACGCAAAGAGCCTGCAGCATTGGTGCAAAACAGCAGCTCACAGCCCAGCAGCTTCAGCGTACGAATGGCATCCGTCATCACCGTCATACCGCGACCTTCATAGAAATGTCCACGTCCTTTCATACAGGCCACCGGAATTCCCGCCAGATTTCCCAACACCAGTTCACCAGCATGACCGTGTACGGTACTCACCGGGAACCCTGGTAGTTTCTCGTAAGAGATGGCAACCGCATCCTCAATTTGATCCGCCAACGCCCCCAGGCCTGAGCCGAGGATAAAGGCTACGCGCGGCGTAAAATCCAGTTTGTAACCACGAATGATATCAGCGCTATACCAGGGATTTTGCGAGAAAAGAGAGTGGCTCATGAGATGTCCTTAATACTGAGTAATCGAAATAACGTAGCGTACCGCATTGTTATAGCGAGACTACGCAATCGATTACCAATACCGTTTATCCCGATAACCGATAGTAAATCGGTATAGATGGCATGTGCTAAATCGGCCTGAACTCACATTTTTTTTCTGCCAGAAATGGCAAGGAGTACCAACACATCAGGAATTAGTCAGACGAGTGGGCTGACAAAGCCCGCCTTGCAAATGACTGACAAACATTTGTTGATTATTAATAAGCGAAAGCAGGTACAACAACGCACTTTCGCTAATCAATAATTAAAACGGGGGAAACAGCTGTTTACTTCTTATAGAGTTCGCTGGTCACTACAGCCTGAGAACCATTGCCTATAGAAGAGAAGTTCTTAATAACAAAGAAATCAGCACCTTCTTTATCTGCCATTTTCGAAATTTTGTGCATACATTGATTCACCGTATTTTCCGTTACGGTGATTGACTTGACATGTTTTAAACTATTGGCTTCTTGTTGCGAGATTTCTGTAGCAGCAAAGGCAGACAGACTGAGAAAACACAAAGAAGCGGCCAATGATGTGACTAATGTCTTTTTCATAACTATCCTCATAACTTACATATTAATATTTGAGCGTCAAGATATACTCTTCACATAATATTGCAAACAAAAACCCTTCTATTTATAAAATAGACGAATCGACAAACATTGAAGAGTAATGAACATCATATGTATTATTCAATAGGTTTATTATAGCGGGTTAAATATTTGCATGATAAACGCAGAAAAATAACACTAAATATCCACGAGGCATTTAGTGTTATTTGCAATTAATTACCGGCCACTTCGTTAAGAAGGGTTGTCAGGATGCTAACTGGAGCAACAATATTATGTGCAACACCATAGTCAAACTCCAGAACAGTACTTGCATCCTGATAATCTATATGGGTATCACCATTGTCATCCTGCCAAATAACCACCCGTAGGGGTAACTCTATTGCCGCATGAGGATTTGCTTGCATGGCAGGAGTACCCCCCTTTGGGTTACCAAACAGAAATAACATCGTCGGTCGCAGAGCAAGACCTACATCCGTTGCCGCTTGCTGTTGATCAACCTGCACAAAAATACGAATATTTTTAGCATTCAATACGCTGACGAGTCTGTTTACAGTATCATCAAAATTGAACTTACTAGGCAGCGTTTTTGTCCGCTCCGGCTTTCTCATCTGTCGTTCCTTTATTTATAGAATATTCATGAAAATACCCGCCAGCGAATGACGGGTATTGATAAATGCTAGCACAGTTATTTAGGCGTCACTTCGACAGAGCCCCAGCTGATACCATTTGGGTTGTTGTCTACCGGGAGCGTGTTCACTACCTTACGCTCATTAATGTCAATCATCGAAACAGAGTTTGCAAATGAGTTAGTTACGTAAGCATACTTGCCATTTTTATCGACAACCACGCCATGGGCCCCATCGCCAGTGGTGATGGTTTTCGCTACCGTAAGGCTTGCGATATCAATCATGTTTATTGTGTTACCCGGCTTGCTCTTCGAGCCCTGATTGGTTACCAGCATGCTTTTACCATCCGGAGTACCAAACAGCTGGATTGGTACGGTACCTACATTAATTTTCTTCACAACTTTACGCGTTGCTGTATCAATCACCGCTACAGCGTCTTCACCAGACAGGGAAACAAACACCAGTTTTCCGTCCGGTGAGAAACCTACCTGGGCTGGCATTTTACCTAATGGGATCTGCGCGACCTCTTTATTACTGGCTGTATCGACAACGGATACCGTGCCCCCTTTCATATTCGCGATATAAACTTCTTTACCGTCAGGACTCACTCTGAGGCCATGAGGGAATTTACCTACATTAATTGTCGTTAAATTTTTCAAATGTTCTGCATCAATCACGCTGATAGTGTTATCTGCACTATTTGAGATATACGCCATTTTCCCATCAGGGGTGACGACAACATGCGCAGGGTGTGCGCCAACCGGAAGTTTTGCAATAACCGTATCATTTTCGGCATTAATAACCCAAACTTCGCCATGTTCCTTTTTGCCTGCATGAGAATCTTTGCCCATATCCATTTTCTCAGAATGGGCATCTTTACTCATATCCATATGTTCAGAGCCTGATGAATGTGTCCCGTTAGCACCAAGGTTGGTTACCCAAACTGTTTTATTGTCTGGTGACACCTGAACGTTATGCGGCATTTTACCAACATGTACTTTATCTACAGTCTTTAAAGACGCAGCATCAAGTACATTAACTGAATCTGCACCTTCATTTGCTACATACACTCTGTCTGCTGCAAACGTATAACCAGACCATGCCAGCATACTAATTTGCATTGCAATTAAAATTTTATTTTTGCTTATCATCGCCGCCAATACCCATTAGTTAAATATATTTACCGGATTAGTTTCAGCAACCAGCTATTGTAGGATTATTTAACATGTCACTAATATTACTCCATCGGGATCGTGTTAATTCTACCTATAACGAGTTACTGTATAAATTGCTTAGTCATTTCATTAATCAATCGCTATACATCATTGTATTAGATACTGCTATCCGTACTTGCGTATAAAGAGTATCAACCTTCCAGCAAGTGGAAGGTCAAGAAAAAAAGTAATAATTTAAAATAGCCTTACAAATCCGCAAACTAAGCAATTGCCTAAGAATATCGCAGGAGAATTTATAAATATAAAGAGGTAGTCCGGTGCCGGGTAAAAATATAAAAGTTAACGATCAGTTCATCGATACTGAAAGCCAAACTTAACGACATGACAAACACCAGCCATATCGTTAAAGCTGGTACAAAGGATCCCGTGCCCGACCGGCGGTTAATTCACTGGCCTGCATCCGTACTACGTCCCACAGCGCCTGGGCCGCAGTCGATAAAGAACGATTTTTACGTCGTGCCAGCATCAATTGTCGTTCCACAACCGGCGTCAGGCGTTTAACCTGCAAATGGCTGCCCTGTGGCAGAGGAAGCGCCAGCGCAGGCAGCACGCTGATACCAATCCCCGCCTCAACCATCGGGAAAAGCGTGGCAGGGTGACCTATCTCCTGAACGATATTGGCCTCAATGGAAAAGTGAGCCAGTGCCGCATCGATCAACGGTCGACTGCCGGAAGCGTAATCCTGTAATACCAGGCGCTCATGATATAAATCCTGCCAATTTACCCATTCGCGTTGGGCTAGCGGATGATCCCCTCGACACAACAGCAGGAACGGTTCGGATAACACCGCTTCACACTGCAGATCGGTCACAGCACCTGGATCTATCACAATGCCAAAATCTACCTCGCCCTGACGAATACTCTCCAGCACCCACTGTTGCGGACGATCGTGCAGCACAAAATCGATTGCTGGATAAAGCTGATTACTCTGGGCAATACACTGTGGAATAAGGTGAGCAGATATTGTCTGGCTGGCGGCAACGCGCACCGTTCCGGTTAACTGCGTTCCCACCTGGCCTGCTTCACGCAGCGTGCTGTGCAGTTCATCCAGAATACGTTCCAGCCGCGCCGCCAACTGGTGCCCTGCTTCCGTCAGCACCACTTCCCGCGTTGTTCTATCTAACAACCGCACACCCGTCTGCCCTTCCAGCTCTTTAACGCTGTGGCTGACCGCAGACTGGCTTAAGCCAATGATATCCCCCGCCCGGCTAAAGCTTTTGGCCTGAGCGACGGTAACAAAGATACGGAGCTGACGCAGAGAGTAATTCATCTATTCGATTCATATATGGATGCAATAAATCAATTTTATTTCTCAAACAGAAAAACGCAAAATGTTCCTACCGAATTTCAGGAGCTTTTATGAAACTTTTTCGTATCCTTGATCCGTTCACGATAACGTTGATTACGGTCGTTTTACTGGCGTCCTTTTTCCCGGCCGAAGGTGGCTTTGTACCTTTCTTTGAAGGCTTAACCACCGCTGCCATTGCCCTACTGTTTTTTATGCACGGGGCGAAGCTTTCGCGTGAAGCCATTATTGCCGGCGGTAGTCACTGGCGTTTACATCTGTGGGTGATGTGCAGCACGTTTGTTGTTTTCCCGGTGCTGGGCGTTCTGTTCGCCTGGTGGGCACCGGTAAATGTTGACCCGATGCTGTACACCGGTTTCCTGTACCTGTGTATTTTGCCGGCCACGGTGCAGTCGGCAATCGCTTTTACGTCGCTGGCGGGGGGTAACGTTGCTGCCGCCGTGTGTTCCGCTTCGGCCTCCAGCCTGCTGGGTATTTTTCTCTCGCCGTTACTGGTTGGCCTGGTAATGAATATGCATGGCGCAGAAGGCAGTCTGGAGCAGGTGGGGAAAATCATGCTGCAGCTGCTGCTGCCGTTCGTACTGGGACATCTTTCACGTCCGTGGATTGGTAACTGGGTGTCCCGACATAAAAAATGGATCGCCAAAACGGACCAATCCTCCATCTTGCTGGTGGTGTACTCCGCCTTCAGTGAAGCCGTGGTTAACGGGATCTGGCACAAAGTGGGGATTGGTTCGCTGTTGTTTATCATGGTGGTCAGCATCGTATTGCTGGCAATCGTGATTGGCATCAACGTCTTTGTTGCGCGGAAATGCGGCTTCAACAAAGCCGATGAGATCACCATTGTCTTTTGCGGATCGAAAAAGAGCCTGGCGAATGGGATCCCAATGGCAAATATTCTGTTCCCGACGTCAGTGATAGGAATGATGGTGCTGCCGTTGATGATCTTCCATCAAATTCAGCTGATGGTGTGTGCCGTGCTGGCACGTCGCTACAAGCAACAAACAGACGCATTGCAGGCGCAGCAGAAAAGCCGCGCCGCAAAGGCTTAGAGAGGGCGTTTCAGGGGCTGCACCAGTTGCGTCAGCCCTTCAGTTTTAATCAGCAGCGTGATTTGCATCAGCTCGCCCAGCTTTCCCGGCGGGAATTCATCTTTACGGGCAAACCACAGCAGATACTCTTCCGGGACATCAATCAGCCGACGCCCTTTATATTTGCCAAAGGGCATCACGGAATTGGCGATTTCAACCAGCTGCTCTTTTTCCATTTCAGGCACCCAGTAAGCGGATCATTTCAGCTTCATCGATCACGGCAATACCCAGTTCCTGCGCTTTTGCCAGCTTCGATCCCGCCGCTTCACCGGCAATCACCAGGTCGGTTTTCTTCGATACGCTGCCGGCCACTTTTGCACCCAACTCAGTCAGTCGCGCTTTGGCGTCGTCGCGTGACATCAGGCTCAGGCTCCCGGTCAGCACTACCGTTTTACCCGAGAAGGGGCTGTCGATTTCTTCAGCGTTGATGACCACCGGCGCTGGCCAATGGATCCCCTGCGCCAGCAGTTGGACGATCACCTCGCGGTTGCTCTCTTCAGCAAAGAAATTAAACACGTGGGTCGCTACCACAATGCCGACATCCGGCACTTTTTGCAGCTCGTCAATAGAGGCCGCTTCCAGCGCTTCAAGCGTGCCGAAATACGCCGCCAGACCTGCGGCTGTGGCCTCGCCGACTTCACGAATGCCCAGCGCGTAGAGGAAACGGGCAAACGTCGTTTCTTTCGCTTTTTCCAGCGCATTCACCACGTTTTGCGCCGATTTCGGTCCCATACGATCAAGACCGGTCAGCTTACCTGCGGTCAGTGTGAAGAGATCCGCTGGCGTGTGGACATACTCTTTCTCGACCAGTTGATCGATAATTTTATCGCCCATGCCGTCAACGTCCAGCGCGCGGCGGGAAACGAAGTGTTTCAGCGATTCCTTACGCTGCGCCCCGCAGATTAAACCACCGGTACAGCGAGTGACCGCTTCGCCTTCCACACGCTCAACGTCAGAGTTGCATACCGGACAGTGGGTGGGAAACTCAATTTCACGCGTATCGTCCGGGCGCTCGGAAAGCACGACATTCACTACCTGCGGGATGACATCGCCCGCACGGCGAATGACGACTTTATCGCCAATACGCAAACCAAGACGCTCAATTTCATCCGCATTGTGCAAGGTGGCGTTACTGACCAACACCCCGGCAACCTGAACTGGCTCAAGGCGGGCGACAGGTGTAATCGCCCCGGTACGTCCAACCTGAAACTCAACATCACGTACGAAGGTCATCTGCTCTTGCGCCGGGAACTTAAAGGCCACCGCCCAGCGCGGCGCGCGGGCAACAAAACCCAGTTGTTCCTGCAACACCATAGAGTTGACTTTGATCACCACACCGTCGATATCGAATCCCAGCGTCGGTCGGTCTTCTTCAACCTTGTGATAGTAAGCAAGTACTTCCTCCGGAGAGTCGCAAAGCGTAACTCTGTCGCTCACCGGCAATCCCCACTCTTTAAATTGCAGCAGACGGCCCAGGTGGGTATCAGGCAGCACACCACCTTCCAGCACACCAACGCCATAGCAGAAGAAAGTAAGCGGTCGCTTCGCTGTGATACGCGGATCGAGCTGGCGCAATGACCCGGCCGCTGCGTTACGCGGGTTAGCAAACACTTTGTTGCCAGTGCGGCGGGCCTCTTCGTTAATTTTTTCAAATCCGGCCTGCGGCAGGAACACTTCACCGCGCACTTCCAGACGCGTCGGAATGTTATCGCCTCGCAGTTTTAACGGGATCGCACGGATGGTGCGCACGTTCGAGGTAATATCCTCACCCGTAGTACCATCACCACGCGTTGCGGCACTGACCAGCACACCGTTTTCATACAGGATACTGACCGCCAGCCCGTCCAGCTTCAGTTCGCAGCACCAGGTTAGTTTGTCCGTACTCTTCAGTCTGTCCTGCACGCGCTTGTTGAAGGCGAGAAAACTCTCTTCATCAAACACGTTATCCAGTGACAGCATTGGCACTTCATGGCGAATCTGGCTGAACGCTGCTAACGGGGCGGCGCCAACACGCTGGGTTGGCGAGTCGGGGGTGATAAGTTCCGGATGCTGCGCTTCCAGCTCGCGCAGTTCACGCATCAGGCGATCGTATTCCGCATCGGGAATTTCCGGCGCATCCATCACATGGTAAAGATACTCATGATGGCGAAGCGTGGTTCGCAGTTCTGTCAGTTGTTGTTCGATTAATTCCATATCGCACCATCAATGATAAAAAACCCCCGACAGGCGGGGGTTTAGCAAGGAGATGTCACGCCAGAGGAGAATCAGGCGTGAGATTCTTTAACTTCGCGGATGCGGTCCTGATACTCGCGCAGTTTCTGCGGCGTCATCATGCGACGTTGATCGTCGAGCACCACACCACCCACTTCATCGGCAATGTGCTGTGCGGACTGCAGCATCAGCTTAAAGTTTTGCAGCTCGTCACCGTAGGACGGAACCTGCATAAAAATAGTCACGCCAGGGGTGCTGAAATCACCCGTCATTTCGGGGTCAAACGTTCCTGGGTTAACCATATTGGCAAGGCTGAACAGCGAAGGACCGCTGCCATCCGGGCTCAAATGACGATGGAAAATATTCATATCGCCAAATTTAAAACCGGCTTGCTGAATGCTGTTGAGCAGCACTTCACCGTTGAGCTCACTACCGTGATGCGCCGCAACGTTCATAATAATGACCGCTTCTTTACGCTGCGGTTTTTCAGCAACAGGCGCTTCTTCAACTACTGGCTCAGGCTGCGGTTGATGTTCAACGGCAGGCTCTGCGGGCTGGAAAGCCTGCGGTGCAGGTTGCGGTGCTTGCTGCACGGGCTGCTGAACCTGCGGAGCAACGGGCTGATGCTGCATCGGCTGCTGAACCTGCGGAGCAACGGGCTGATGCTGCATCGGCTGCTGCACAGGTTGTTGCTGAACAGGCTGATGCTGCACCGGCTGCTGCGGTTGTACAGGCTGCGGCTGCTGCTGAGCATGCGGCGGCGGTACCGGCGCTTGTGCAGGCTGCGGCGCGGGTTGACGCGGCTGAGCAGACGCATAAGGCGGCTGGTACTGGTGTTGCGGCGACTGAGGAGGAACACCATGTTCCTGCGCGTTACCGGGAGCATGATTCACACGATGAACGCGAACTTCGCCCACGCCTTCGTCTTCCTCGACGTTGTCGTCGAACGAATCCTCGTCTTCACGTTTAGACTTCATGCGTTTCAGTGGGCGATCGCGGAATATAGAAGACCGCTCTTTACGGCTAGTCCAAAAACCATGTACCAGTAAAGCGATTATGGCGATCGCGCCAACAATGATTAATATCAGACGCAAATCCTGCATCATTATATTCTCTGTTGTTCTAACACCTTGCCACCACGGCAAACATTTACTCACTAAGAGTATTTGTCGATTACGCCAAGTGCAAGTGCACTCTTGGCTTTCACGGCATAAAGATGAACAAAATTGTGCTTTTTGCTGTTTTTTCGAACATTTCTGAACAGCTTAACGCTCAACAACCCGGTAAGATACGCAAAGTTTACCAGAGCTTATATAACAAGGAGTATGTCCTGACCATGGTTTCATCATCTGCAGTCGTACCTCGCAGCGGCCTTTATTACTTTTCACAGGGATGGAAGCTCATCACCCAACCGGGCATTCGTCGCTTTGTCATCCTGCCTTTGCTGGTGAATATCCTGCTGATGGGCGGCGCATTCTGGTGGCTATTCACACAACTCGATAACTGGATCCCCGCGCTGATGAGTCACGTCCCTGACTGGCTTCAGTGGCTCAGCTACTTGCTGTGGCCGATTGTCACTATCTCCGTACTACTGGTGTTCGGCTACCTGTTTTCCACCATAGCCAACTGGATTGCCGCGCCGTTTAACGGTCTGCTGGCAGAACAACTGGAAGCACGCTTAACGGGCGCAACACCGCCTGACACCGGCGTTCTCGGCATCATGAAAGATGTTCCCCGTATTATGAAACGTGAATGGCAAAAGCTGGCGTGGTATCTCCCGCGCGCCGTCGTGTTGCTGATCCTCTATTTCATTCCGGGTATTGGGCAGACCGTCGCCCCGGTGCTGTGGTTCCTGTTCAGCGCGTGGATGCTGGCCATTCAGTACTGCGATTATCCGTTTGATAACCATAAGGTGCCTTTTAAGGAGATGCGCGTCGCGCTGCGCACACGCAAGGTCACCAATATGCAATTTGGCGCATTGACCAGCCTGTTCACCATGATTCCGGTGCTCAATCTGTTCATCATGCCGGTCGCGGTTTGTGGTGCCACGGCGATGTGGGTAGACTGCTATCGTGCTAAGCACGCGTTATGGAAGTAATGCAAAAATGTGTAAAAGCGGGCTGGCTTATGCCCGCTCTTATTCCATACTGCAACGCATTATTTCCTGGTGGCATATAGATATACGAATTCCTTACTTCCCCATACTTTCTCAACAGGTATGCTGAAGCGGTATCCCAATTTCATACAGTTAAGGACAGGCCATGAGTAAGATTTTTGAAGACAACTCGCTGACTATCGGTCATACGCCGCTGGTTCGACTGAACCGTATCGGTAACGGACGCATTCTGGCGAAGGTGGAATCACGCAACCCAAGCTTTAGCGTCAAATGCCGTATCGGTGCCAACATGATTTGGGATGCCGAAAAACGTGGTGTACTGAAACGGGGTGTAGAGCTGGTCGAACCAACCAGCGGCAACACAGGGATTGCGCTGGCCTACGTTGCCGCAGCTCGCGGTTACAAACTGACTCTGACCATGCCTGAAACCATGAGCATTGAGCGCCGCAAGCTCTTAAAAGCGCTGGGCGCGAACCTGGTGCTGACCGAAGGCGCAAAAGGTATGAAGGGCGCGATTCAGAAAGCGGAAGAAATTGTGGCCAGCGATCCGGAAAAATTCCTGCTGCTGCAGCAGTTCAGCAACCCGGCAAACCCGGAAATCCACGAAAAAACTACCGGCCCGGAAATCTGGGAAGATACCGATGGCCAGGTTGATGTCTTTATTTCCGGCGTCGGTACTGGCGGTACGTTGACTGGTGTGACCCGTTACATTAAAGGCACTAAAGGCAAAACCGATCTGATCACCGTCGCGGTTGAACCTACCGACTCCCCTGTTATCGCCCAGGCGCTGGCAGGTGAAGAACTCAAACCAGGCCCGCATAAAATTCAGGGTATTGGCGCAGGCTTCATTCCGGGTAACCTTGATCTGAAGCTTATCGATAAAGTCGTTGCCATCACTAATGATGAAGCTATTTCTACTGCGCGTCGTCTGATGGAAGAAGAAGGTATTCTGGCTGGGATCTCTTCCGGTGCTGCGGTTGCTGCCGCGCTTAAGCTCCAGGAAGATGAAACCTTTACCAATAAGAATATAGTGGTTATTCTACCGTCATCGGGTGAGCGTTATCTGAGCACTGCACTGTTTGCCGATCTCTTTACAGAGAAAGAACTGCAACAGTAGTGCCAGCATGTTAAAAACGCGTAAAAAAGCACCCTTTTGGGTGCTTTTTTGTGGCCTGCTTCAAAGTTTCAACTCGCCTGGCATTGATTCAGCCCGCCGGAACTGGTATTTAACCAAACTAATTATTTTGATGCGCGAAATTAATCGTTACAGGAAAAGCGCTAGCTGAATCGATTTTATGATTTGGTTCAACTCTTCCTTTCGCGGCATAATGTTTAATGACGAACGAAACGTCAGCGGCAAGAAGTTGCCAGCAACGGATTGCACCGAACTCCTTTTGTGTCGCGTCCAGTTTACGCCGATGCTAACAATACAGGCTAAAGTTGAGCCGCCAGGCTAGACTTTAGTTCCACAACACTAAACCTATAAGTTGGGGAAATATAATGTTCCAGCAAGAAGTTACCATTACCGCTCCGAACGGTCTGCATACTCGCCCTGCTGCTCAGTTTGTTAAAGAAGCAAAAGGCTTTACTTCTGAAATTACTGTGACTTCCAACGGCAAAAGCGCTAGCGCCAAAAGCCTGTTTAAACTGCAGACTCTGGGCCTGACTCAGGGTACCGTTGTCACCCTGTCCGCAGAAGGTGAAGACGAGCAGAAAGCAGTTGAGCATCTGGTTAAACTGATGGCTGAACTCGAGTAAGTTCAACGAGTTCTTTTAAATATCAGTCACAAGTAAGGTAGGGTTATGATTTCAGGCATTTTAGCATCCCCGGGTATCGCTTTCGGTAAAGCATTGCTGCTGAAAGAAGACGAGATCGTCATTGACCGGAAAAAAATTTCTGCCGACAAGGTTGATCAGGAAGTTGAACGTTTTCTGAGCGGTCGTGCCAAGGCATCTGCGCAACTGGAAGCGATCAAAACCAAAGCTGGTGAAACGTTCGGTGAAGAAAAAGAAGCCATCTTTGAAGGGCATATCATGCTGCTCGAAGATGAGGAGCTGGAGCAGGAAATCATAGCCCTGATTAAAGATAAGCACATGACGGCTGATGCAGCTGCGCATGAAGTTATCGAAGGTCAGGCCACAGCCCTGGAAGAGCTGGATGATGAATACCTGAAAGAACGTGCGGCTGACGTACGTGACATCGGTAAACGCCTGCTGCGTAACATTCTGGGTCTGGCAATTATTGATCTGAGCGCTATCCAGGACGAAGTTATCCTGGTTGCCGCAGACCTGACCCCGTCAGAAACCGCACAGCTGAACCTGAACAAGGTGCTGGGTTTCATCACTGATGCGGGCGGACGTACCTCTCATACCTCTATCATGGCGCGTTCTCTGGAACTGCCTGCCATCGTAGGTACGGGTAGCGTCACCTCTCAGGTGAAAAACGACGACTATCTGATTCTGGATGCCGTAAACAATCAGGTTTACGTCAATCCGACCAACGACGTTATTGAGCAACTGCGTGCCGTTCAGGAGCAGGTTGCAACCGAGAAAGCGGAACTCGCTAAGCTGAAAGATCTGCCGGCTATCACGCTGGACGGTCACCAGGTTGAAGTTTGCGCCAACATCGGTACCGTTCGTGACGTTGAAGGCGCCGAGCGTAACGGCGCTGAAGGTGTGGGTCTGTACCGCACCGAATTCCTGTTCATGGACCGTGAATCGCTGCCAACTGAAGAAGAACAGTTTGCTGCGTATAAAGCCGTTGCTGAAGCCTGTGGCTCTCAGGCGGTCATCGTCCGTACCATGGACATCGGCGGCGATAAAGAACTGCCGTACATGAACTTCCCGAAAGAAGAGAACCCGTTCCTGGGCTGGCGTGCCGTGCGTATCGCCATGGATCGTAAAGAGATCCTGCGTGACCAGGTTCGCGCTATCCTGCGCGCCTCTGCTTTCGGCAAACTGCGTATCATGTTCCCAATGATCATCTCTGTTGAAGAAGTGCGTGCACTGCGCAAAGAGATCGAAATCTACAAACAGGAACTGCGCGACGAAGGTAAAGCATTTGACGAGAGCATTGAGATTGGCGTGATGGTGGAAACACCAGCTGCGGCAACAATTGCGCGTCATTTAGCCAAAGAAGTTGATTTCTTTAGTATCGGCACCAATGATTTAACGCAGTACACCCTGGCAGTTGACCGTGGTAATGATATGATTTCACACCTTTACCAACCGATGTCGCCATCTGTGCTGACGCTGATCAAGCAAGTTATTGATGCTTCTCATGCTGAAGGCAAATGGACTGGCATGTGTGGTGAGCTTGCAGGCGACGAACGTGCTACACTTCTGTTGCTGGGGATGGGTCTGGACGAATTCTCTATGAGCGCCATTTCTATCCCGCGCATTAAGAAGATTATCCGTAACACGAACTTCGAAGATGCGAAGGTGTTAGCAGAGCAGGCTCTTGCTCAACCGACAACGGACGAGTTAATGACGCTGGTTAACAAGTTCATTGAAGAAAAAACAATCTGCTAATCCACGAGATGCGGCCCAATTTACTGCTTAGGAGAAGATCATGGGTTTGTTCGATAAACTGAAATCTCTGGTTTCTGATGATAAGAAAGACACCGGAACTATTGAGATCGTTGCTCCGCTCTCTGGCGAGATCGTCAACATCGAAGACGTGCCGGATGTAGTTTTTGCTGAAAAAATCGTTGGTGATGGCATTGCTATCAAACCAACCGGTAACAAAATGGTTGCTCCTGTTGATGGCACCATCGGCAAAATCTTTGAAACCAACCACGCTTTCTCTATCGAATCCGACAGCGGCATTGAGCTGTTTGTTCACTTCGGTATTGATACCGTTGAACTGAAAGGCGAAGGCTTCAAACGCATCGCTGAAGAAGGTCAGCGCGTGAAAGTGGGCGACCCGGTTATTGAATTCGATCTGCCGCTGCTGGAAGAAAAAGCCAAGTCTACCCTGACTCCGGTTGTTATCTCCAACATGGACGAAATCAAAGAGCTGATCAAACTGTCCGGTAGCGTGACAGTGGGTGAGACTCCGGTTATCCGCATCAAGAAGTAATTCTTTTTGCAGAGATAAATGGCGCCATCAGGCGCCATTTTTTTTATCTGATGGATATCAAAACCCTGCCGGATGGCGCTACGCTTATCCGGCCTACAGCAAACTCCGTAACGTAGGCCGGATAAGACGTTCTCGTCGCCATCCGGCATTAAATCTGTGAGGTGACCGGTCGGTAACACGCCTCGCGCATCAGAATCTTCATCCCTTCCGGCCCGCTTTCCAGCATCCTTCGCTCCGAGTCTGCCACTAACAATTCACAATCGTAGCCACCCGCAATACCAAACATGGCCCGCGCTACACAGATATCTTCCAGCGCTGCTGCCCCGTTGGTGTCAAAATGTCCAACCATACGCCCATTCTGGCGAACTACCAGCCGGTAACTCTTCATCGCGCCTCCCCTGCCGGTGGCAGAATTAATTCATCACAACCGCACAGGTGCGTCCACGTCATCACGTCCAGCACCCGCTGCGCGGCGTCGTGCGTCGCGGTCGTCAGCGCTTTCCCCAGTACAAGGCCGCTCACCAGCTCTGCACAAAACAGATCGCCAGTCCCCTTCAGATCCGTTTTCACTCGCGGATGGGCTAACACCTCAACCGTTTCAGCCGTCACCACCGCAACGTTAATAATCTCTTCGGTATCCCCCGGCGCGCTGGTTATTACCACCCATTTCAGGGTGTCAGTGAGCAGTGATTGTGCCGCCGTAATGGCTTCATCAAGCGTACGACACGGCTTTCCGCTTAGCATTTGCAGCTCGAACACGTTCGGCGTCAGCCCCTGTGCCAACGGCAGCAGGTGCTGACGATAAGCTTCCGGGATTTCGGCTTTCACATACATGCCGCTATCCGTATCGCCAATCACGGGGTCGACCAAAATGCATAGGTCCGGATGCGTGGCCCGAACGGTTTCCAGCCACTGTGCCAGCAAGGCGATTTGCTCCGCGCTGCCCATGTATCCTGTTGTCACCGCCTTTAGCTCACGCAAGGCATCACGCTCGCTTAAGGCGCGGAGATAGCCGCTAAACCAGTCAGACGGAATAACGCCGCCGTAAAAGGTTTCATAATGCGGGGTATTACTGAACAGCACCGTGGGTACTGCCGTCACGCGTAACCCCTGCGCTTTAATGGCCGGGACGGCGATGCTGTTACCTACGCTGCCATACACCACCTGTGACTGGACGGCGACGATATCGGTCTGTAACGCCCGATTCGTGTCGTCAAAGAGCACTGACTGGATATCACTCTCCTGCTCCATAAATTTCTCCTCTCGCTGGACAGCGGGCCTACGCCTCACTATTATCGTCATATGCTAAAATTCATTTTGTCATAGGTCAATAATGATCGACGGAAAAACCGCTAACGAAATTTTTGACAGTATCCGTCAACATGTCACTACAGGCACGCTGGCAGCAGGCGAAACGTTGCCGCCAGTGCGGGAACTGGCAACGGCATTAAACGTGAACCGCAATACTGTCGCGGCGGCTTACAAACGCCTGGTCACCTCCGGGTTGGCGCAGAGCCTGGGACGCAACGGCACGGTGATTAAGGGGATTACTGCCCCCGTTGCGCTGGAAGGTGGTAATCCGGATACCCCGCTTATCGATCTTTCCGGCGGTAATCCAGCGCCCTCGCGTCTTCCTGACCTGAGTAGTTATTTCGCGAAGATAAATAAGAATCCGCGTTTGTACGGCGATGCCGCTGTGTCACCAGGGCTTAAGGTATGGGCATCACAATGGATGCAAAATGCAATGCCCGGCAAGGGGGAAATTGATATCACCAGCGGCGCCATTGATGCTATCGAACGGCTACTGTGCGCCCATTTGCTGCCTGGTGATAGCGTTGTCGTAGAAGATCCATGCTTTTTGAGCAGCATCAACATGCTGCGTTATGCTGGTTTCTCCGCCAGTCCGGCCAATGTTGACCACGAAGGCATGCTGCCGGACCAACTGGAACTCGCGCTACAGAAAGGTGCGCGGGCAGTGATTCTGACACCGCGCGCGCATAACCCGACAGGATGCAGCCTGAGCGCTTCACGCGCGGCGCAATTGCAGGAAATCCTGGCTCGCTATCCGCAGACGCTGGTGATCGTCGACGACCACTTTGCGCTGCTATCTGCTTGCCACTGGTATCCGGTGATTGCGAAGGAAACCACGCACTGGGCGATTGTCCGTTCGATGTCAAAAACGTTAGGTCCGGATTTACGCCTGGCCATTGTGGCCAGCGATCCGCTCACTTCAGGGAAGCTACGTTTACGGCTCAACTCCGGCAGTCAGTGGGTCAGCCACCTGCTGCAGGATTTGGCCTGCGCGTGCCTGAGTGACGAGACTTATCAACACACGCTGGCGCAAACTCAGCAGTTTTACGCCGCCCAGCAGCAAACGTTGGCGGCAGCACTGCGGCGACATGGCATTGAGTTGCCCGTTGGTGACGGTCTGAATATGTGGCTACCGCTGGAAGATAACAGCCAGGCGATCGCTTTTGCGCTGGCAAAGTCCGGCTGGCTGGTGCGGGAAGGCGAAGTGTTTGGCGTCAATACGCCCGCCCACGGCCTGCGTATTACGCTGTCAACCTTAACTGACAGCGACATTGATAAGCTGGCGGCTGATATTCATCAGGCGCTAAAACGCTAACAGGAGAGAAAAAGTGCGAGTTCATTTTGTTATTCATGAGTCTTTCGAATCTGCTGGCGCGTATCTGCCGTGGGCCGAATCACGCGGCTATAGCGTCAGTTGGTCGCGCGTTTATGCCGGAGAA
Source organism: Citrobacter portucalensis (assembly GCF_002042885.1). Classification (GTDB taxonomy): domain Bacteria; phylum Pseudomonadota; class Gammaproteobacteria; order Enterobacterales; family Enterobacteriaceae; genus Citrobacter; species Citrobacter portucalensis. The sequence goes on along the minus strand of NZ_MVFY01000015.1, from coordinate 69,185 downwards.
GCGGTCCCTGCGAACGCCGATGATTTCGATATGTTGGTGGTGTTTGGCGGTCCGCAGTCACCACGAACCACGCTGGCAGAGTGCCCGTACTTTGATTCTCAGGCCGAGCAGCATCTGATCAACCAGGCGATTGCGGCACGTAAAATTGTGGTGGGGATCTGCCTGGGTTCACAGTTAATCGGCGAAGCGCTGGGTGCGAAGGTGTGCCAGAGTCCGGAAAAAGAGATTGGTCACTACCCCATCGTTCTGACCGAAGCCGGTCAACAGCACCCGCTGTTCAGCTATTTCGGCTCACCGCTTACCGTCGGTCACTGGCACAACGACATGCCAGGATTAACCGACCAGGCGACCATTCTTGCTGCCAGCGAGGGCTGCCCACGACAAATCGTGCAATACGGTAATTTTGTTTATGGTTTTCAGTGCCATATGGAGTTTACGGCTGATGCTATAGAAGGGCTTATTCAACACTCCGAACAAGAACTGGCGGAAGCTAAAGGCAAGCGTTTCATCCGTTCCATTGAAGAGATGCGAGCATGGGATTATCAGCAGATGAATGAGAAACTGTGGCAATTCCTTGATAAGCTTGTGGAAAAACGTAACGATTGATTATGGCAGGCCGGATAAGACGCTTTACGTCGTCATCCGGCGCTCGTGCCGTACGTTTGCCTGATAGTGCTATGATTATCAGGCCTGAAAACTAAATCCCTAATCCCTGGTTAAAGTGCTCTTCACCAAACACGCCGGTTGAAAGGTAGCGATCGCCGCGATCGCAGATAATCGCCACCACCACCGCTCCCGGTGTCGCGCGCGCCACACGTAACGCCCCCGCTACCGCGCCACCAGAACTGACACCACAGAAAATCCCTTCGCGAACGGCCAGTTCACGCATGGTGTTTTCCGCATCGTTCTGATGAATATCCAGCACCTCATCCACCAGCGAGGCGTTAAAAATGCCTGGCATATATTCCGCAGGCCAGCGGCGAATTCCCGGAATACTACTGCCCTCTTCCGGCTGCAGGCCAACGATAGTGACCGCTTTTTCTTGCTCACGCAGAAAACGCGACACACCGGTAATGGTGCCTGTCGTTCCCATACTGGAGACAAAGTGGGTAATACGACCTGACGTCTGCTGCCAGATTTCCGGTCCGGTGGTAGTGTAATGCGCGTACGGGTTATCCGGATTATTAAACTGATCCAGCAGCTTGCCTTCTCCACGCTGCGCCATCTCAAGGGCTAAATCGCGCGCGCCTTCCATCCCCTGCTCTTTGGTGACCAGAATCAGTTCGGCACCATAGGCGCGCATCGCTGCACGGCGCTCCTGGCTCATGTTGTCTGGCATCAGCAGCTTCATGCGATAGCCCTTCAGCGCGGCGATCATTGCCAGCGCAATTCCGGTATTACCGCTGGTCGCCTCAATCAGCACGTCGCCTGGCTTAATTTCTCCGCGTTTTTCCGCTTCGACGATCATCGACAACGCGGCGCGGTCTTTCACCGAACCTGCGGGATTATTGCCTTCCAGCTTGACCCAAATTTCACTACCGTTATCCGGCGCTAGACGTTGTAATTTCACCAGAGGCGTATTGCCAATTGTTTGTTCTAATGTGTTCACGTTTTCAACTCAATAAAAATGCCGGGTGGCGCTGTACTTACCCGGCCTACAGGTCATGCTGCACCTGGTAAGCCCGGTAAGCGCAGCGCCACCGGATGATAACTATACGAATTAACCTATCAGGCGCTTTGCGCCAGGGCAAGTTCCTCTTCCCGCGTTTCAATACGCTGGTCGCCGTTATACAGGCGCGCATTTTGCAGCCCGACAAACAGACGTTCGCCGCGGCTAGGGGAATCATCGCCCTGCATGACTACCGTCAACGGTTCGTTATACCACCCCAGGGGTTGCACAACTAATTGGGTGTAGTGTCCTTTCGGGCTGGCTTCCAGCACTTGTACCGGCAACGGCGAATCCAGGCTGGTACGACGGCTCACGTCCACTTCCCACGGGCGCAGGAACAGATCCACCGGTCCCTGATAGCCAGGCGTATAACCCAGCGGCCAGCGGTGTGCGCCCACATGGAATTGGCCGCCACGAATCGTCCCCTGCAGGCGGTTAACCTCACCCATAAATTCCAGGACGAAACGAGTAGCCGGTTCGCGCCATACCTGATCCGGCGCATCAGCCTGTTCGATATGACCCTGACTCATCACCACCACGCGGTCTGCGACTTCCGTTGCTTCTTCCTGATCGTGGGTAACAAACACGCTGGTAAATTTCAGCTCTTCATGCAGCTGGCGCAGCCATCGACGCAGCTCTTTGCGCACCTGCGCATCAAGCGCGCCAAACGGTTCGTCGAGCAGCAGGATCTGCGGCTCTACCGCCAGCGCACGCGCCAACGCCACGCGCTGTTTTTGGCCGCCGGAGAGCTGTGCCGGGAAACGGTCCGCCAGATGAGCCAGTTGAACCATTTCCAGCAGTTTGGTCACTTTTGCTTTGATGGCCGCCGCATTCGGGCGCTCACGCCGTGGCAGGACCGTCAGACCAAACGCGATATTGTCGAAAACGGTCATATGACGAAACAGCGCATAGTGCTGGAACACGAACCCCACCTTACGGTCGCGGGCGTGCAATCGGCTGACGTCGGTACCGTGAAAACGGATATGCCCGCTGGACTGATGCTCCAGCCCGGCAATAATGCGCAGCAGCGTGGTTTTGCCCGAGCCGGATGGCCCCAGCAGCGCGACCATCTGACCTGAAGGAATATCCAGCGAGATATCGTTCAGCACCTGGGTGCGACCAAAAGACTTCTTAATATTGGCAATCTCAATGCTCATGATTTTCCTCCTGCTGCGCGCGTTTTTCCTGGTTCTCCAGACGCCATTGCAACATGCTCTTCAAAAACAGGGTAATAATCGCCATCAGCGTTAATAGCGCCGCGGCGGTAAAGGAGCCGACCGTGTTGTAGTCCTGCTCCAGTAATTCAATCTGTAGCGGCAGCGATAAGGTTTCGCCGCGAATCGAGCCGGAAACCACTGACACCGCGCCAAACTCACCAATCGCACGGGCGTTGGTCAACACCACACCGTACAGCAATGCCCAACGGATATTCGGCAGCGTAACGCGGCGGAACATCTGCCAGCCGGACGCGCCCAACAGAACCGCGGCTTCATCTTCATTGCTGCCCTGGCTTAACATCACCGGCACCAGCTCACGCACCACAAACGGACAGGTCACGAACACTGTCACCAGCACCATCCCCGGCCAGGCAAACATAATTTGCAGGTTATGCTCATCCAGCCACCCACCAAGCGGGCCGTTAGAGCCGTAAAACAGCAGATAGACCAGACCGGCGACCACCGGCGAGACAGCAAATGGAATATCCAGTAACGTTAGTAGTAGTTGGCGTCCTGGGAAGTTAAAACGGGTCACCAGCCAGGCCAGCAACACACCAAACACCAGGTTCACCGGGACCGCAATCAGCGCAATCAGCACTGTCAGCCAGATGGCATGCAGCATGTCCGGATCCGCCAGGTTCTGTAATACCGGCATTAATCCCTTGCTGAACGCCTGCACGAAGATGTAAATCATCGGCACCAGCAAAATAAACGCGGAGACCAGCATGCCCGTGCCGATCAGAAACCATTTCCCCCAGTTGATGCGGGGTGCGCCATAGCGTTTCAATTGGGTAATGTCTGCCATCAGTGACCTACCACACGTCGACCAAAGCGACTTTGCAGAGTGTTAATTGAAAACAGCAGCAACAACGAAGCCCCGAGGATCACAGAAGCAATCGCGCTGGCGGCCGGGTAGTCAAACTCCTGCAAGCGAACAAAAATCATCAGCGAGGTCACTTCCGTCTTCCATGCGATGTTTCCGGCAATAAAAATAACCGCGCCAAACTCACCGAGGCTGCGGGTAAACGACAGCGCAACGCCCGCCACCAGCGCAGGAGACAGCTCCGGCAGCACTACTTTACGGAAACTTTGCCAGCGCGTAGCACCGAGCGTTTCAGCTGCTTCTTCATATTCCGGGCCTAACTCTTCCAGTACCGGTTGCACGGTACGCACCACAAACGGAATGCTGGTAAAGGCCATCGCTACCGCGATACCGAGCCAGGTGTAGGTCACCTTGATATCCAGCTTCGCCAGCCACTCGCCGTAGAAGCCATTAACCGAAAACAGTGACGCCAGCGTCAGACCTGCCACCGCCGTAGGCAGTGCGAACGGCAGGTCCATCAGCGCATCCAGCAGCGTACGGCCCGGAAAGCGATAGCGTGTTAAGATCCACGCCATCAGCAAACCGAACACGCCGTTAAAAATCGACGCCACAAACGCTGACAGCAGCGTCACTTTATAAGCCGCCACCACCTGCGGATTGGTAATCACATCCCAGTATTGCGCCCAGCTCATTTGCGCCAGTTGCATCACCAGCGCGCTCAGCGGCAGCAGCAATATCAGGCAGACAAACAGTAAGCTGGTGCCCAGGCTCAAAGTGAAGCCGGGCAGCACACGTCGGGAAGAAACAGCAAACATTTACTTACGCCCCGCCGCCAGCAGTTTGTCCAGCTCACCGCCGCTGACAAAGTGCGTTTTCATCACTTCAGGCCACGAGCCAAACTTATCTTCCACACGGAACAATTCGGTCTGCGGGAATTTATCTTTCAGCTTGTCCATTACCTGCGGGTTATTCACGCGGTAGTAGAAATCGGTAATGATGGTTTGCGCCTGCGGGCTGTACAGCCAGTTCAGGTAAGCTTTCGCCGCTTTTTCAGTACCGTTGGCCTGCACATTTTTATCTACCCAGGCCACCGGGAACTCCGCCAGAATGTTGACCTTCGGCACCACCACTTCGAAGCCCTGGTCTTCGTACTGTTTACGGATATTGTTCACTTCCGATTCAAAGGTAATCAGTACGTCGCCCAGACCACGCTCCACGAAGGTGGTAGTTGCACCACGACCGCCGGTATCAAATACTTCCACGTTTTTCAGAAACTGGGTCATGAACTGTTCGGTTTTGGCTTTATCCCCACCGTCCGCTTTATCTGCCGCGCCCCACGCTGCCAGATAGGTATAGCGTGCGTTACCGGAGGTTTTCGGGTTCGGGAAAATCAGCTTCACGTCCGGGCGAACCAGATCGTTCCATTCGTGGATATTCTTCGGGTTGCCCTTACGCACCAAAAACGCCATGGTGGAATAGAATGGCGAACTGTTATTCGGCAGGCGGCTTTGCCAGTCGGCAGGGATCAGCTTGCCTTTGTCATGCAGGATCTGCACGTCGGTCACCTGGTTATAGGTCACGACGTCAGCTTTCAGCCCCTGCAAAATCGCCAACGCCTGTTTTGATGACCCGGCATGAGATTGTTTAATCGTCAGTTTGTCGCCGCCGTTATCCTTCGCCCATTGCTGTTCAAACGGCGGATTAAGGGCGGCAAACAGCTCGCGGGAAACATCGTATGAACTGTTCAGCAGTTCCGTTGCCTGCGCCTGCCCCACCAGCAACAGCATGGCTGCCAGCGTCAGTGTTCTTTTTTTCAGTAAGTTAACGGCCATTGCGCACCCTTATAAATTAAATGACTTTCTTATGGTCATCATATTTATAACCAGTGCTAAAGGAGTAACGGTTTTATATACCGTTTGATGATTTGAAAGTTGAAAAGAGAATAAGGGGTACCTCCTCCCCAGCACATGGGGAGGAGACCGGCATCAATCAGACGCCGACGCTTACGCTTTCAGGCAAAGTGCTGCCGCCATCAATCACGTTTTGCGTGCCAGTTAAATAACTGGACTCATCCGATGCCAGGAACGCCGCCAGTTCACCGACCTCAAGCGGGCAGGCCAGACGACGCATCGGGATCGCTTTCGCCATTTCGACTAAAACGGATTCAGGATCTTCCGGGTTAGACTGACGCGCAATGCTTTCCGCCATCGGCGTACGAACGTAGCCAGGGCAAATGGCGTTCACGCGAATGCCGGACTGCGCATATTCTACCGCCAGGGATTTGGTCAAACCGATGATCGCGGCTTTCGACAGCGCGTAGGCCGTTTCGCCCGGGTCAGCAACCATATCGCCGGTCACCGATGACATCATCACGATGCGCCCATCTTTGCGCGCAATCATCTCCGGCAGAACGGCTTTCGTCACGTTCCAGACGCCTTTAATGTTGATATCAATGTGGAAATCGCGATCTTCATCGCTCATATCAAGGAAGTTACCGAGGCGGCATACGCCGGCATTGTTCACCAGAATATCGATTTTGCCTTCAATCTGCTTCGCGCGCGTCACCGCTTCCTTGACCGACGCAAAATCTCTGACGTCAGCGTGAACAGCTGTGCAACGGTGCCCTCGCCCAGCCAACTCATCCGCCAGTTTTTCAATCTCATCGGAGATATCCAGCAGGATTAAGTTCGCACCATGGCGGGCAAACGTTCTGGCGATACCCTCGCCAATACCCTGAGATGCGCCCGTAATCAATGCTGTTTTGCCCGTGAGTTTTCCCATTTCAATATTCTCCTTTTGAATATGAAGCCTTCGCTTCATTCACGCAGAAGATACAGCAATAACAAATTAGTGCTGAGGAATAGCTCACTAAATCAGGTTAATCTCAGGTAAAAAAAATCCCCGACGATGCGGGGATGTCTATTTCGTGGCCGATAACAGGCTCAGCTCACCATTACAGCGCCATTAAACGGTCCAGCGACGGTGCAAAGTAATAGCCGCCGGTTACCGGTTTGGTGAAGCGCAGCATCGCATCACGCTTACCGTCGGTGTCACCAAACATGCTCAGCAATTGTTGTTCAATGTTGTGCAGACGAGCGCAGTAGGCGCAGAAATAGAGACCATGCGTGCCGCTGGCAGTACCGTATGGCAGGCTCTGGCGCACAATTTTCAGCCCTTTACCGTCTTCTTTGAGGTCAACACGGCTCAGGTGAGAGGTGACCGGACGGTCATCACCGTCGATCTCTTCGTTGGCTTCCTTGGTGCGACCAATCATCATTTCCTGGTCATGGATGCTCATGCGATTAAGCTGCTTCAGGTTATGTTCCCAACGCTGCACAAACACATAGCTGCCACCGGCATCCACACCATCTTTGATAACGGCAACTTCACGGCGCGTTTCTTCGCCTGCCGGGTTTTCCGTACCGTCAACAAAGCCGCTGAGATCGCGCTCTTCGACCCAACGGAAACCGTGAATTTCTTCTTTAACTTCAATACAGTCGCCAAATGCTTCCATTGCCGCCTGTGCAACGGAGAAATTCACGTCATGACGCAAAGAGAGAATATGGATCAACACGTCATATTGGGTTGCTGGTGCCAGACCTTTACCGTAAGGGATAAAGTCTTTTAACTCTTCAGCACCGACGCCGCCGCTCAATGCACGCCAGGTGTTGTTGCCAAAAGCGACAACCGCGCCCAGATGCGCATCCGGGAACTTAGCTTCAAAGGTCGCCAGCTTATCGGCGAAGGTTTTGCTGGCCGCACGCAGGGCATCAACGTCGCCTTTAACATTGGCTTCAATCCAAATCGCCGCACGGCAATGTTCTGGCAAAATGCCACTCTGAACCTGAGACATTGTTCCTCCTGAAAAAAAGATGCCACGACATCGTGGCATTGATGGGCGCTATTCTACCTGTTTTTTTAACAAGCCGATTTGTTCAGACGCAAATTAACGCCGCCAGATAATTTTGCTTACTTTCCACGCTTTCAGCGTGTCGTCAGACGGCATTATATCCTCAGGCCCGCTCCATTCACCGGAAAAAATATAGCTAATATGTTGACTTCCTTCAGCTTTACACTCAACGCCCGCGCTGTCATCGCCGGTTGCTTTTTGGCAATTACCGAAAGCTTTAGTGTAAAGGTCGCTAAACGGTGTACCGATTTCGACACCCGCGGCTGACGAAATATCGTGATCTAATACATCAATACGACTGATGGTTCCCTGGCTGCCGTTGATGACTATCGCCAGCTTGTCGTCTTTCATCGCTTCATAGAAGCGCACCACATTACCGTTATCGGTCTTCATTCCGCTACGCAGGCGGTAATCACCGTCCAGCGCATCAGCAATGGCTTTTTCATCCAGCGGCGTAGCGCCCGTTAACGCTCCTACGCCCTGCTCTGTGACCTGCGTTGAAGAACCAAACCAGTTCCACGGATTGGCGGCAGACCAGTTCACCGAGGACAACGTTGAACACCCGGCCAGTAGCAGCGGCATCGTGCATAAAGTCAAACGCAGTGATTTCATTTCACTTCCTTCCTTATTTATCAACGGTGCTTGGAGTCCGGTTTCCCCAAAAAGTGCCGTTATTCTTTCTCAAGGGAAAAACAGGCGCGCAGACGTTGATTGGTTAACAGCCAGATCAGCGCGACAATATCCGCCACCAGCAGCGCCAGCCCGACGCCATTGAGCGGATCGCCTGCCAGCCACATCACCGGCTGCCAGCACAGCAGCACCAGTTGAGCGAAAATCAATAATCCGCGCAGCCAGCGCCAGAGCACCGGAAACGCAAAGCGTCGCCCGCTGAGTAAAAACGCCAACACGGCGGGAACGCCGGGAAGCAACCCCAGCCAGAATGCGTCATGATCGGGATAAAACAGATTCAGCAAGGTGTTGCCCTGCTCACGGGAAGAACCGGCAATCACGAACAAAACCCAGGTGCGTGCCTGCAGCAGCAGTACGCACCAGAAGAGAAAAGGCAGGCGCAGACGCCCATGACCGTCATAGTCGGCCGGATGAAACTCAGTACTCTTCATCTTCGATCAAACGCTTGCCCAGATTGAGTACATCCGCGTGTTCATAGCCCAAACGTTCATACATGCCCTGTACGACGTCGTTATCGTCACGCACCATGATTTGAATCTTCGGACAACCGCGGGCAATGAGCTTTTTCTCCAGCCGGTTGAGCAGCGCATTGGCGATGCCGCGACCGCGAAACTCAGGATGCACGCCCAAGTAATAGGCGGAACCGCGATGCCCGTCGTATCCGCCCATCACCGTACCGACCACCTCGCCGTTCACTTCAGCAACGAGGAACAAGCTGACGTCATGATTGACTTTACGTTCGATGTCCATTTCAGGGTCGTTCCATGGACGCAGCAAATCACAACGCTCCCAGAGGGTGATCACCTCTTCGAAATCTTCCTGGCGAAAAACGCGTATTTCCATGGTATTGGGTACCTTTTCAGGACGTTAAAAAGCGATTATGGCGCGAACGGCTGATTTAGCCAATATCTGACGCGAAGCGGCGGAAAAAATGGCATAATACGGAATTGTCACGTATTGAAATGAAAAGTAAAACAATTCTTATCTCGATCCGTCGCAACGGACTACGCGATACGATATAACGTTTAGAACCTTTTTTTTACAACTCAGGCCGTATGAGCACTTTTAAACCACTAAAAACACTCACATCGCGCCGCCAGGTGCTGAAAGCCGGGCTGGCCGCCCTGACGCTGTCAGGCATGTCACAAGCCATCGCTAAAGAAGAAGCGCTAAAGACCAGCAATGGACACAGCAAACCGAAAGCGAAAAAATCCGGTGCTAAGCGCGTTGTTGTCCTTGATCCGGGGCACGGAGGGATTGATACCGGCGCAATTGGTCGCAACGGGTCGAAAGAAAAGCACGTGGTACTGGCGATTGCCAAAAACGTGCGCTCGATCCTACGTAACCAGGGGATTGATGCACGCCTGACCCGCTCCGGCGATACGTTTATTCCGCTCTACGATCGCGTCGAGATCGCCCACAAACATGGTGCCGATCTGTTCATGTCGATCCACGCCGACGGTTTTACCAATCCGAGCGCTGCGGGTGCTTCGGTCTTTGCCTTATCCAATCGCGGCGCCAGTAGCGCCATGGCGAAATATCTGTCCGATCGTGAAAACCGGGCCGATGAAGTCGCCGGAAAGAAGGCCACTGACAAAGATCATTTGTTGCAGCAGGTGCTGTTCGATCTGGTGCAAACTGACACCATAAAAAACAGCCTGACGTTAGGCTCGCATATTCTTAAGAAGATCAAGCCGGTACACCGTCTGCACAGTCGCAGCACGGAACAGGCCGCCTTCGTGGTGCTAAAATCACCTTCGATTCCGTCGGTCCTGGTCGAAACCTCGTTCATCACCAACCCGGAAGAAGAACGATTGCTGGGTACGGCGGCGTTTCGTCAGAAAATCGCCACCGCTATCGCCAATGGCATCATCAGCTATTTCCACTGGTTTGATAACCAGAAAGCACACTCGAAGAAACGTTAACCATGAAGCCCGATGCACAGCGCGTAAAACAGTTCCTGCTCAGCCTGCAGGATGAAATTTGTCAGCAGTTATCCACCGTAGACGGCAGCGAATTTGTTGAGGATAACTGGCAACGCGAAGCGGGCGGCGGCGGGCGCAGTCGGGTGTTGCGTAACGGCGGTATTTTCGAGCAAGCAGGCGTTAACTACTCCCACGTCCACGGCGATGCAATGCCGGCCTCGGCTACCGCGCATCGCCCGGAGCTTGCCGGGCGCAGTTTTGAAGCCATGGGCGTCTCGTTGGTGGTGCACCCGCAGAATCCCTACATTCCAACCAGTCATGCCAACGTACGGTTTTTTATCGCGGAAAAACCGGGGGCCGATCCCGTGTGGTGGTTTGGCGGCGGCTTTGACTTAACGCCCTACTACGGCTTTGATGAGGATGCGGTTCACTGGCATCGCACGGCGCGGGACCTGTGCCAGCCGTTTGGCGATGACGTTTATCCACGTTACAAAAAGTGGTGCGATGACTACTTCTTCCTCAAGCACCGCAACGAGCAGCGCGGCATTGGCGGGCTGTTTTTCGATGATTTGAATACCCCTGATTTCGACCACTGCTTCGCTTTTATGCAGGCGGTAGGTCAAGGATACACCGAGGCGTATCTGCCCATCGTCGAACGCCGCAAAATGATGAGCTGGGGCGAGCGCGAACGTAATTTCCAGCTGTATCGTCGTGGTCGCTATGTGGAATTTAATCTGGTGTGGGATCGCGGCACGTTGTTCGGTTTGCAAACCGGCGGGCGCACGGAATCGATTCTGATGTCGATGCCGCCGCTGGTACGCTGGGAGTATGACTGGCAGCCAGAAGCGAACAGCCCGGAAGCTGCCCTTAGCGAGTTTATTCAGGTCCGCGACTGGGTGTAATTGCCTGATGGCGCTACGCTTATCAGGCCTGCAACAACAGCAAACCCGTAGGCCGGATAAGACGCGTTAGCGTCGCATCCGGCACAATAATCTCATCATGCCCACTGGCGCATACGCTGATGCAGCGTCAACGACGGTTTCTCCGCAAACAGCTGCTGGTAGTCGGTGGCAAACTGCCCTAAATGCCAGAATCCCCACTGCATGGCGGCGTCTTTCACCGTCGCACTCTGCGACCATGGGCTTATCAACTCACGGCGCACGGCGTTCAGGCGAATACGTTTCAACCAGGCATTCGGGCCAATACCGAGGATCGCGTGAAAGGCGTTTTGCAACGTCCGGCGGCTAACGTGCAGCTGATTGCATAAGTCGAGCACGGTCAGCGGCTCTGACATATTTTCCAGCACATATTCGCGCGCACGTGACAGCAAGCGACGATAGCTCTGATGGCTGATGCTCTCCGCAGTCATAATCGGCTGCGCTTCTTCCAGCATGGTGCCCATCGCCAGCAGCAGGTTATCCCCCAACACTTTACGCACCGCGGGTTGGTGAAGGTTTTCAGGATTCTCACTAAACGTCGCCAGCGCCTGCTGCACAAAGCCCCATAGCGCGGCTTTGTGTTGTTCTTTAACTTCCAGCGCCGACTGATTGCGCAGCATATGCAACACCCTTTCCGGGTTATGCAGGAAGTTGGCCTGACGAGCTATGGCCTCTTCCGAAATGACGACACCCAAAATGGTGTAATCATCCGGCGTACTCAGTTCAAACTCCGTCCCGCCTGGGCGGGTGGCAATTTCAGCGCTACCCAAACACTGGGTACCAATAAATCCCTGCTCGCCGCGCGTGGCCGGAATGCCAAACCAAAATGAGTTTGGCCAGACAAGGCACGACTGACGCAGCGCCAGTCCGGTGTATTCACGGAACACCTGAATATCATCGAGCAGGATTTCCGTGAACTCGCCATGAAATTTTCCCGGATGCAGCTGGTCGTAGATCTGCTGCCAGGCGGTAATCGTCAGCGCGTGCTCATACACATCCGTTGTTCGCCGTTGGTGAACGTTGTCCACTTCCACTTTCGGCGTCAGTTTAACGTCTTCGGGTAATACTTCATGATAAAGATGGTGCAAGTTTGCAGTACGGTTCTTTTTCATGATCTTTTAAGCCGGAAGCTTCAACGAAGCCCCCGGCCCTCCGACAGGTTAATTTTTTAAGCGGTAGCGACTACTGCGTTTACGCAACGCTCCATCAGAAAAGAGCTGTTCCAGCGCATTTCTGGCTTCATCAAGTGACCAGCCAAAGTGGGCCGCCACTTCCCCTGCCGTCATTCCTTGACGGACCGATGCTAACAGCGTCAGAAGTTGGGCAGAGGATTCAGACGTCACTGGGGCGTCCTGTGTCTTCTCTGGTTTCACTTCTGTTTTCGCTTCTGGCTTCTGTTCAGGTTTCTTCGGCTGGCGTTTAAAACCGCCGATCAGCCACTGGGTGTCATCGTCCGGCCGGCCTATTTCCTTACGGCTGATAACACGGCCCGTACGCGCTGCGGCTGCACTGCCAGCATCCAGCGCTGCGCGGCATGCCGCCAGATCGCCTTCCACCACCAGCGTCAGCCGACCAGGATCGAGCACTTCGTGGCTAAGCAGACGCACGTTCGCGGCTTTCAGCATGGCATCGGCCGCGTCCACGGCAGCCACCATGCCATCCACTTCCAGTAATCCCAGTGCATTGATCATCACTACCTCTCTTACGCGCGCTGGATTGGATTACGGGCAATATCCAGAACGGCATCGGCAAAGGCGTTACATGCGGCTTTACAAGCGGCCTGGCTACCGGTCAAAAACGCGGCTGAATAGTTAGTTTCTGACGGCGGAGGTACATAGGTCACCAGTTGTACATCGGCAGATTTCAGCGCGGCATCAATACCAAATGTCGCTTCCAGCGGCGGTGCTACCAGATACGCCATCGGATCGCCCAGTCGGCATCCCGCGGTTGCGGAGAGATACGAACCGGTACGCGAAACCACATGCGCCAGGAAGGCGGTATCTTCTGCGTCATTCGCCCACTGGAATGCCGCCCCGCTTTCAATATTGGCCACCATCGCGTCCAGACCCGCGCGAACTTCGGCCGGGTTTGGTCCACCGAGCATAATCAGCACTTCGCCCGATGTTGGAGAGGGACTGTGCGCCGCACCGGCATACAGCGAGCGGCCATAAACCACTTCGACCATTGCCTGTTTTGTCGCTTCGTCTGCGGCAATATACGCCACGTCATCAGAATCTGCTGTGATGAGTCCGAGGCTACGTATATGTGGCGGTAATTTAAGTTCGCGGGCAAAACCGTCATTTACCGAGGCAATCACACGCATTGCGGTGACTGAAGGTCTAATTAAATCTAATGCTGGCATGATGCCTCCTTAACGGGTCATATTGATGCCGGATGCTTTTTGCTCCAGCATGCGCTTGGCCAAATCCACAATCACCGCCGCCGCTTCAACCGGTGGCGTACCGCCCTGGTGAATGTTCGAGATACAGGTACGATCAGCCTCAACGGTGGTCGCCACACGCGGCGAATAGACGGCATAGCAAGAAAGACTTTCCGACTGGCCGAGGCCCGGACGTTCACCAACCAGCAGGATCACCGCTTTTGCACCCAGCAGTTCGCCGATCTGATCTTCGATTTTCACGCGCCCATAGCGAACAAAGAACGGCGTCCCGACCTTCAATCCGGCCTGTTTTAAGCCCGACAACAGCGGCGGCAGGATCTCTTCATAGTTAGCGGTAATCGCGTCGGTAGACAGGCCATCAGAAATAATCACCTGCACATCCGGATTCATTACACACTGTGATTTCAGTGCTTCAATGGCTTCCGCACTCAGACGACGCCCCATATCCGGACGCGTCAGATACAGGTTTTTGTCGCTGATTTCCGAGCGCACTTCCAGCAGCCCCTGGGCTTTTACCCACTCTTCCGGCACTTCTTTCAATACCGTATCTTTCGAACGCGAGTGGTCAGCCAGGAAACGCAGCAGCGCCTGGGTACGCGGACGAGGACCGGCACGACCGGTACATACACGCGCAGCGGTGCTACGGCGAAGTTCAGTCAACACCTCTGCACGGTGCGGATTCTCAACGCCAATCCACGCTTTGGCTTCGGCTGAGCCTAAGTCCATCGCGCAGCTTTCACCGGTCGGCGCGGCGCACTGCGTGGTGCTGCATTTTGCTGGTGCTGACGGTTCTTGAGCCTGCGGTTGAGACTCACCCATTGACGCCATTACGCTGCGTACAATTTCTTCAATCTGTTTTTGATCCATCGTGTGTCATCCCCGCGTCATCAGAAGAACAGTGACGGATCGCCCGCCCGTTTGGTCAGGCGACCGTTTGCCATAATGCCCATGGTTTCCAGCCAGCGTTCAAACTCCGGCGACGGACGCAGGTTCAGCAGCTGACGCACGGTCGCGGTGTCATGGAAGGCGGTGGTCTGATAGTTGAGCATGATGTCGTCACCGAGCGGCATGCCCATGATGTAGTTGCAGCCAGCGGTGGCGAGCAGAATCATCAGATTTTCGTTAAGGTTCTGGTCAGCATCAGCATGGTTGGTGTAGCAGCAGTCGCAGCCCATTGAGATGCCGCTCAGCTTGCCCATAAAGTGATCTTCCAGACCCGCGCGAATAATCTGACGGTCGTTGTAGAGATACTCCGGCCCGATAAAGCCCACCACGGTGTTCACCAGGAACGGATCATAGTGGCGTGCCAGCCCGTAGTTACGCGCTTCCATCGTCACCTGATCGGCGCCGAAGTTCGCGCCCGCGGAAAGTGCAGACCCTTGCCCGGTTTCGAAGTACAGGCAGTTTTCCCCGGCGATACGGTTGAACTCAGCGCCCACTGCGCGCGCTTCATCCAGCATGGCCAGCTCAACGCCAAACTCTTTTAAGCCTTTTTCGCTACCGCAGATACTCTGGAAAATCAGCCCGCCCGGCGCTCCGCGACGAATCGCTTCGATCTGGGTAGTCACGTGTGCCAGTACGCAGCCCTGGGTCGGGATGTTGAATTTGTCGATAACGCCGTACACGGTATCCAGTACGCGGCTTAAGTTTTCCACGTCATCCGTTACCGGGTTTACGCCGATCACCGCATCGCCCGCCCCGAAGGACAGCCCTTCGTAGATTTGTGCGGCAATACTCTGCACGTCATCACGGGTGTCGTTCGGCTGCAAACGGCAGCTGAAGGTGCCCGGCAGACCGATGGTGGTATTGGCCTTTTTGATCACCGGCATTTTCTTACCGCCGTAGATCAGGTCCGCGTTAGAGCAGATTTTTGCTACCGCAGCGACCACTTCCGACGTTAACCCTTTTCGCGTAAACGCAATGTCATCAACGGAGGTTTCATCGCTCAGCACGTACTCGCGCAGCTCGCTGATACTCCAGTTTTTGATACGGTTATAGGCCGTCTCGTTGACGTCATCCTGAATCAGACGAGTAACACAGTCCTCTTCATAGGAAATCACCGGGTTATTGCGGATATCCGCCACCGTCATTTCCGACAGTACCTGCTTGGCCGCCACGCGCTCCTGCGAACTGGTTGCAGCCACTCCTGCCAGCACATCCCCCGAACGCAGTTCGTTGGCTTTTGCCAGCACCTCTTTAACATCCTTAAACTGATAAACATTGCCGAACAATGTGGTCTTTAGTTTCATAAGTCGTTCCCTCAGGAAGGAAATGCGAGTGATTTCACCGTCACCGGCACAACCGATCCGCCAAAAAGAGGCGTACCAATGTCGATATAGTCCCCCGCCCGGACAACCACCTCATCGATGACTGCCAGCGGGTGTTGCTGTAACTGTGGGCGTAACAGCATGCCCAGGGCCTTACCAAAATCCTGCTCGGCTACCACCAGCAGGGGATGCGGATTCGGATAGCGCGCGACAAAGGCCAGCAGCGCATCAATCACCGTTAACAGCGCGGCATAGCGCACCGGCAGCGAACCGGGCAGCGCCAGCACGTAGGCGTCCGTTTGCGGGTCCAGATCGAGCTGCATTAGCGCCTGTTGCCAGGCGGCCACCAAATCAGCCTCATCAACCGGAATCGCCACCGGCAGATTGCGCAGCGGAAGCGCCACGCCTTCCAGCCAGATGGTGCTGCCCGAAAGCGACAGCGTATGCGCACCGGCGCCAATCACCGTGGCGCGCACGGTTTGCGCCGGGAACTGCACGTTCATCTCACGCAGGCGCGGATGTTCATGCAGCGCCGTTGCTAACAGCGGGCCAATGTCGGAAAAACAGAACGGATCGGCTGGTTGGTTGCGGTAGCACTCGCCCACCCCGCCGGACAACGTAATCACTTCCGGTTTCACGCCCGCCGGTAACAGGCCGGTTTGCATCAGCGCCTGCGCCAGAGGTGATAACGTACCGTCAATCACCTCCACAATCAGCGCCGCCATCCGTCGGGCTACCTGAACAAGCTGCGCCGCATTGAGGGTTCGGGCGTCGGTGCCCGGACCAAATACGTCATCAACAATCATCTGCCCCGGCTGATGCGCATGTACTACTCGTCCCTGGCCGTTCGTTTCCAGCAGTCGCCCGCCGACGTTGAGGCAAGCCGAACCGCTGACCTTTCCAGCATCAAACAGAACGTAGTTCGACGTACCGCCACCGATATCGATGTTCAGTACGCGGCACAACTTCTGCTCGGACAGGGTTTGTGCCCCCGCACCGTGACCGGCAATCACCGATTCCAGATGCGGACCGGCGCTGGCCACAACAAAATCCCCCAGCGACTGAGAGAGCGTCATCACCGCCGGACGCGCATTACGGGTTTTGGCACTTTCTCCGGTGATGATGATCGCGCCGGAATCGACAGTCTCAGGCGCAATACCCGCCGCCTGATACTGGGCGAGGATCAGCGCCTTAAGTTCGGCCTCTTTCAACCCGCCCTGCTTATCAACGGGGGTAAAGAACACCGGGCTTTGCCAGCTAATTTCGCGTTTGATGAATTCGTAGCGCGGCACCTGCGACACTGCCGCACGGTTGACTAACTCAAGGCGCGAGAAAATCACCTGAGTGGTAGTGGTGCCGATATCGATACCGACGCTCAGTAGCTGGCGAGTATTCACGATTGCGCCTCCGGGTTGGTTTCTACTTCTGCTGGCACATCTTCATCTTTCGGTACCAACAGCATAGCCACACCAATCGCCGTCACGCCGCCAATCAACTTGCCGACAATCATCGGGAAGATCATCGCGTTCATGTTGGCAGCGGCGAAGCCTAAGTGGTCACCCAGTGCAAAGGCCGCGGAGACCGCAAAGGCGCAGTTGATCACTTTGCCGCGGGTATCCATATTCTTCATCATGCCGAACATTGGGATGTTGTTCGCCAGCGTCGCAACCATACCGGCAGCCGCAATATTATTGATTTTTAACAGGTTACCGACGCTCATCAGCGGTTTTTCAAACCAGCGGGTCAGCAGCAGTACCATTGGGTACGCACCGAGCAGTACGCAGGAAATAGAACCGATAACTTCGATGGCGCGCATCACTTCACCCGGCTTGTCACCCGGAGCCATGAAGATAGGATCAAGACCTGGGATCAGCTCCCAGCCGAGCAGGAATTTGACCACCGCTGCTGCCAGGCCGATGGTGATCAGCGCTACCAGGAATTTCGCGAAGATCTGGAAGCCGTTGATCATTTTTTCCGGGATGAATTTCAGTCCCAGCGCCACCAGCACAGCCACGATCAGCACCGGGATCATATTCATCAGGATCAGCGCGAAGGTGAACTCCACCGGCTGTCCGTTGATTTCGACGCCGGAGTACATCGCAATCAAACCGCCCGCAATACAACCAATCGGAATGGTGACAATACCCGCCAGCACGCCCAGCGCCAGATAACGACGGTCAGACGGTTCAATAATCCCCAGCGCAACCGGAATGGAGAAGACCAGCGTCGGCCCCATCATCGCCCCGAGGATCAGGCCAGAGTACAGCCACGCCGCAACGTCGCCGCCCGCCAGTTCTTTCGCCAGGAAGAAGCCGCCCATATCGCACGCCAGCAGCGTTCCGGCAAACATCGACGGGTTCGCGCCCAGCATTTCATACAGCGGAATAATTACTGGCCCGAGCACATGCGCCAGAACCGGTGCCAGCGCGGTCATACCGACCATCGCCAGACCCAGCGCGCCCATCGCCATAAAACCTTCTTCAAACTGGCCGCCCGATCCCTCAATACTCTTACCGAACTTACCGAGGAAGCGTGCCGAACCGCCGAACTGCGACAGGATCCTGTCCACGGCGGCAATCAGCATAAAGAACATCATGATGTACATGATGATTTCGTTAATTCCCATAGCCCCTACTCCCTGTCATTTGTGATTTGTAGGCCGGATAAGACGTTTACGTCGCCTCCGGCATTAACGCCGTGTTATTACCGGATGGTGGTGCGAGCACCTTATCCGGCCTACAGGCATTACCCGGCAGCCGCGTACAGGTCGATGATCTGTGCCTGCGTGGCGGTGCGTGGGTTACTGCGAATACAAATATCCTCCAGCGCGGCGTGAGCCCATGCGCTGTACTGCTCGGGCTTTGCCCCAACGTCAGAGAGTCGTTTGGTCTGGCCCACTTCGCTAATCAACTCGCTGACCGCGTTGATAGCATCACGATCGTCCGATTTCTTGTTGGTTAACGCGCGTCCGATATGGCTAAAGCGCTCACGACACACCATGCGGTTGAACCCCATTACCGTGGGAAGCAGCATGGCGTTAGCCTGTCCGTGTGGAATGTGCAACGTCGCCCCCGGCTGGTGCGCCATCGCATGGCACAGGCCAAGCCCAGCGCTGGAAAACGCCATCCCGGCCATACAGGAAGCCAGCAGCATGCTTTCGCGCGCCGCCAGATCCTGACCGTAGCCGACGGCCTTCGGCAGCGATTTACCGATCATCGCTATCGCACCAATCGCCAGGCTGTCGGTAAACGGCGTCGCGTTCAGTGCGCTATACGCTTCAACGGCGTGCGTCAGTGCATCAATCCCGGTCATCGCCGTTACGTGCGCAGGCACGCCTTCCGTCAATGCGGCGTCAAGGATCGCCACATCCGGCATCAGGGTTGCGTGGGCCAGCACTTTTTTGAGTCCGGTCGCGGCGTCGATAATCACCGTGACGTTCGTGGTTTCTGAGCCCGTTCCGGCGGTAGTCGGTACGGCAATCAGCGGCAGACGCGGGCGTAACACGCTACGCTCGTCCATGTCAGCCAGCGTCTGGGTAGGATTGGTCACCAGCAACGCCACTGCCTTGGCGGCATCCAGCACGGAACCGCCGCCGAAAGCCACGACACCGTCGCACTTTGATTCACGCAGTTGCGCGACTGCCGCGCAGACGTCCGTAATGCACGGTTCACCTACCGGACATGGCCACAGCGTCATTGCCACACCTTTCATCGCCAGGCTGCGCTCCAGTGCCGCGGTCATCCCAGCCTGATGCAGAAAGCTGTCAACCATGACGAACATATGCGTCAGTCCGCGCGTTTGTGCTTCCTGTCCGCAGGTACTGAGCGCTCCCAGTCCACATAACGTAACCGGGGGAACGCTAAACGTTTTTACGCGTTGCAGATTCAGGGTATCGAATGCCTGAAAGAGCGCGGTCTGCAATTCAGCTTGCATAGATTCCTTCCGCTTTTTCTTTTCCGCTGTTTGCAATCGCCAGCGGAGTCATAAACAGGCTGTGCTGGGGTAAATGCACCTGCAGTTCCGGGAAACGCTTACGGAACAGTTCATCAACGCCTGGCTGCATACAGGAGCCACCCGCCAGCCACAAATCAGCGACACCCTGTCCGGCAATATGGTGCGCCACGATTTCCGCCATCTTTTCGTAGACAGGCTTCACCACCGGCCAGATTTCTTTGCCATTGCTGCGCTTGTACTGCTCGGCTTCTTCCAACTGGATACGACGGTTCCCGGCCAGCGTCAGAGAGATATGGTGCCCGCCGGTCGCTTCATCAGCGGAGTAAGTCACTTTGCCCTGTTTAACAATCGCAATCCCGGTAGTGCCACCACCAATATCCACCACGCCGGCGTTATCAAGCTGCAACAGATCCGCCACCGCGGTTGGTTCGTCGAGGACATGGCTCACTTCAAGCCCGGCAGACTCCAGCACGTTAATAGAGATGCGTGGGTCAGTTCCCGGTGGAAACGAGGTTGCCGCATGGGTAAAACGGCAACCCAGTTGTTGTTCGAGCGTATCGAGATGGCGACGAACGATGGTCACCGCACCAAAGAAATCCCAGACGATGCCATCGCGCACGACATCGGCCCAGTCCAGGCAAACCGCGACCGGCTGTCCGTCACTGTCCACAACCATCGACACCACATCACACGTACCCAAATCAATGCCCAACCACAGCGGTGAATCGCTCTTTGCGGGCGTCTGGTTACATAGCGTTGCCGCTTTTAGCAGTCTGGGTGTCAACCAACGTTGTTCGTCGTGCGCCATCTCATTTACTCCTTATACAATTCTGAAGGCGTCTACCAACACACAGCGACGCAGACGCACAAACGTACGCGCACTGGTCACCCCTTCCCCGGTTGGTGTGGTAATAGTCATCGTGGTCCAGCCTTCACCGCCCAGTCCAAGACCGGCAATGCACGGTCCGTTCTTAACGAAGATGCTGGTATCAATGGCGTTTGCCATACGGTTCATATTTTCGATATTGCGTGAGTGCATCGCCGCCGTATGGTGGCAGCCGCCTTCCAGCTTGACCGCCAGTTCAATGGCTTCATCGACGTTGGCAACTCGCACGACCGGCAGCACCGGCATCATCAGTTCGGTAACGGCAAACGGATGCGTCGCGGAGGTTTCGACGAATAACAGACGGGTTTGCTCCGGTACGTTCAGACCAATCGCCGCAGCGATTTTTCCGGCATCGCGCCCGACCCAGTCACGACTGACTGTGCCTTTACCGCGCTCATCGATATTTTTCAGCAGCACCGGCTGCAGCTGTTCGGCCTGAGCCGCGGTCAGTTTCACCGCATGCTGGCTTTCCATCAGACGCATCAGTTCATCAGCGACGCTATCGACCACGATCAGCACTTTTTCGTCGGCGCAGATGATGTTGTTATCAAACGATGCACCTTTGACTATCGACTGCGCCGCGCGTGCCAGGTCAGCCGTTTCATCAACCACCACTGGCGGATTACCCGCACCAGCGGCAATCAGACGTTTGTTGGTGTGCTTACGCGCGGCGTCCACCACGGCTTCACCACCGGTCACCACCAGCAGGCCGATACCTGGGTACTTGAACAGACGCTGCGCAGTCTCGATATCCGGGTTGGCAACCGTCACCAACAGGTTTGCCGGACCGCCTGCGGCAACTACCGCCTGGTTAAGCAGAGTGATAGCGCGCTGAGAGACTTTTTTCGCCGCCGGATGCGGTGCGAAGACCACGCTGTTACCAGCGGCAATCAGGCTGATAGCGTTGTTAATGACGGTCGCGGCCGGGTTGGTGGATGGGGTTACCGAGGCCACCACGCCCCACGGTGCGTTTTCAATCAGCGTCAGACCGTTATCGCCGGTCAGAACCTGTGGAGACAGGCATTCCACACCCGGCGTGCCGCGCGCCTGCGCCACGTTTTTGGCAAATTTATCTTCGACGCGTCCCATGCCGGTTTCAGTGACGGCAAGTTCCGCTAATTCTCTGGCGTGCTTTTCGCCCGCCTCACGTAGGGCCGTGATAGCCAGTTGGCGCATGGCGACGCTTTTCAACCCCTGTTGGGCCAGTTTTGCTGCCGCCACTGCGTCATCCAGGGAGGCAAAAACGCCCATTTCTTGAACGGCACTGACGGGTTGGCTGCTGTCTTTCATTTTCAGCAGTACCGCTTTCACGACCTGTTCAATATCCTGTTGATTCATGATTTTCTGCCTTATTTATGGAAGATCACCTGACCACCTGCCACCACTTCATCGACAATGCCAATCACGCACAGATCGACAGGCGATGATTCATTCCGGTGCGCCTGACGGGCGGAGCTTCCGCTGACCAGCAGCACCCACTCTCCGGTTCCCGCCCCGATGCTGTCGATAGCAACAGCACATTGCCCGTCGGGATTTCCCTGGGCGTCAATCATTTCCACCATCAGCAACTTGTCGTGCGCGAGCCCCTGATGGCGTACGGTACAAACAATTTGTCCTGTAACGATTGCCAGTTTCATACGCGCCTCCGTGGCATATTTCAGGTAAAACCTCCCCCTACCCTCCGCAGAAGGTAATGTGAAAAGGAGAGAGGGTGACGCCAGCAATGAAGTCTGTGGCGTCACATGGACGACTTACATGTCGTTGCTGTCGCCTTTAAAGCTGATCGGGAACACTTCTTCCAGATCGCCGTGCGGACGTGGGATCACGTGTACTGAAACCAGCTCGCCAATACGCTGTGCTGCCGCAGCACCTGCGTCCGTTGCAGCTTTACATGCCGCTACGTCGCCACGGACCATGGCAGTGACCAGACCGCCACCGATCTGCTTCACGCCAACCAGTTTCACCCGTGCCGCTTTAACCATTGCGTCAGAAGCCTCAATCAGTGCAACCAGGCCCCGGGTTTCAATCATTCCTAATGCTTCCATTGTGTTTTCCTCTCATTAAGGGGTCCAGAACGGGACCTAAACAACCAGTGTTTGTGAGGCGTATTCACGACTCACGTCAGTCTGGCGCGGCACTGCTGCCACCAACGCCAGTTCGATAATTTCCTGTACGCTACAGCCACGAGAGAGATCATGAAGCGGTGCGGCAAGCCCTTGAATCAACGGACCTACTGCACGATACCCTCCCAGACGCTGAGCGATTTTGTAGCCAATATTGCCTGCCTCGAGCGATGGGAAGACCATCACATTGGCATTGCCCTTTAACGGACTGGCGGGCGCTTTTTGCGCTGCGACATCCGGAACAAAGGCGGCATCAAATTGCAGTTCTCCGTCCACGGTAAGCTGCGGGGCACGCTCACGAACGATCTCGGTCGCCTGCTGCACGTTAGCGACGTTAGGATGGCGAGCACTGCCATTACTTGAAAACGACAGCATAGCCACGCGCGGCTCTTCACCAGTGATCGCCTGCCATGTCTGCGCGCTGGCAATCGCAATATCCGCCAACTGTGCGGCGGTGGGCTGCGGCACGACGCTGCAATCGGCAAAACCTAATGACGGACCAAGGTACTGCGGCAGCATCAGGAAAATTGACGACAGCGTTTTACAGCCAGGCTGTAGCCCGATAATGCGTAATCCGGCACGCAGCACGTTCGCTGTTGATGAGAGATTGCCCGCAATACAGACGTCAGCTTTACCCGCGCTGACCATTGCAGCGGCGAACATCAGCGGATCGTTGAGTTTTTCTAGCGCATCCGCAGGCGTTTTATCTCCCGCGCGAGCCAGCCAGCGCAGCGCAAACTCTTCGCGCATTGGCTGATTGCTTTGCGGATCGATAACCTGAATGCCATCCATTGCCACCCGGTGGCTGAGGGCAAACTGGCGCAGCGCAAACGGACTGGCGACGAGAATGGGATGTGCCAGACCGTGCTGATGCAGGTAATTCGCCGCCTTCAGCACCCGGACATCCAGCGCATCCGGGAACACCACCCGTGCCGGTGAGCGTTGGGCGAGTTGACGAGCACGTTCAATGATCATTGCTTCTCCCCCAGTCGCTGTTGAATTTGGTTAACCGTCAGCGGATGCTTCGCAACGCTCAGAATCATCATCACGTAGACCGTACTGGAAAGGCGGTTGAGCGCCTGCATAATGTCCGGTCGCATAACCTCAAAACTGCGAGTGATGAACACCTGGGCCGCCACCGTCTCCGTTTCACGGACTTTGGTACGCAGCAGATTAAGCAGCGCGCAATCACGTCCGTGGCTGGCTTCAGGCACCAGGTGGTCGTGGTCCAGATAGCGCAGCGGTTGATGAGAAAGACGGTGTAAATCTTCGTCACTTAAACCCACGACAGCTTGTGCTGCCAGCGGCTCATCCATGGCGTCAGCGCGCATAATATTGCCCAGGCGCGAGCGGATATCCGCCAGCCACGGCTGCCACGGTTCTGCCATCTCAATCTGCAACCACACAGCCAGGGCGATGGTGCTGTCCAGCGCGGCGCGAAATCCCAGCCGAGGGTCACTTTTGGCGACCATCTTGTCCGCCGTCAGATGCGTCAGGGTGTCCGGTTTCTTCGCCACCGGTTGATGGCACAGTTCGCAGCTGGCCTGTGGATGCGTATCGCTGCTGGTTAATCCATGCACCGGCTGCGGCTGCTGTTCTTCGTCATCAATAAACAGGCTGCCCTGCTCGTCGATAAACTTAATACGCAGATGTCGGCTTTCCAGTAATTCCCGGGCAGACGGCGTCAGGCGAGCGTCAGCGGGGAGATGAATTTCAGCCCCTTCGCTGAGCGTATGATTCGCTCTGAGCCATGCTTCGGTAATGAAATCCTTCATACATCCGCCTTAGCAGGACTGCCAGTTCGCAGGCCAGGCCACATACAGAAACTTCACCGTCGATGGCGTACCAAATTCGATGCTGGAACCTTTCGGGATAAACATGACGTCCCCGGCTTTTGCAATCATGGTTTCGCCTTCGTGGCGAACGTGCAGCTCGCCTTCCAGAATCATGTCGATTTCGTCGTAGTTCAGCGTCCATGGGAAAAAAGCGTTATCCCACTGCATGAACCCGGCGGCCATGCTGCTACCGTCCTGGTCGGTCACCAGATCGGTTAAGCCCACGCAGTGCGGCTGCGCGCCGTCAAAACGACCAAACTTCACGCTGCTACCGTCGATGACTTTGACGCCGCCTTTGCCGGTTACCGAGTTAAAGCTCGGCTGCATTCCGCCCTGCTCCAGCGACCGCTTCTCCTTCATAACTTTGTCCATCAGCTGGGCGACCAGGCTTTCGGTAAACTGCCCTTCCGGTAACTGCGCAATGATGGTTTCGCGAATGCGCTGGCTTTCCGTTTTGCCATCATCAACCGCCGCCGGTACAGCAGCAGTTGGCGCGGATTCATCGCATTCACTGATGGTAACGCCCAGCAGCTCCGCAACTTCGCGCGCCTCCGGGGTAATGATGCTGGCGCGCAGAACAACCGACATTTCCTGTTCGCCGCGTGCGTGGGCCGCACGAATATCGTTAGCTGTGATGAGTTTTTTCACCTGCCCTTTCCTCCTTTTGGCTGAGCTCAGTCAGATAATCCACCAGGTGCTGCACGCTGCGCGGGTCATGGCTATTGAGCTCAAAAATCGGCTCCTGAAACCCCATCCCGCGAAGTAGTTGTCGCGTTGCGGCGACGTCGGCATCCGGCATGTCCGTTTTACTGATAACGGCGATTTGTCGTTTACTGGCGCCGATATCCAACAGCCCGGCAGGTAAGCGACTTTCTTTATCATTTGCCGCGTGTATATAAATCAACGTATCGACATCCTGCAGCGTGGTAATTAAGGCGTGATACCAGCGCGGATGGCTAAAATATTCCCCTGGCGTATCGATATCGCCATTTTCATTAAACTCCACGGCCTGTGTTTTTCTGGCGAGGGAATAATTCCCCTGTAGCGCATTAAAGAGCGTTGTTTTCCCCGCCCCCACCGTACCGACAAATGCAATACGTTTCATCGCCGCCTCTGATTAACTTTTTGTCAGGTTGCACAAAGTGAAATTTAATAATCGACCCAGACCACTTACCGTCTGTAATAACGCTTCTTCTACTGCGCCTACCGAACCGTAGATCACCAGTGCGCCGCTGAATCTATCGAGAAAACCGATATGTACATCCGCCGCCTTCATGGCTAAGTCACCGGCAATCATCGCGGTTTCGCCTGGCGTCAGCGTCATGATGCCGATAGCGCCCGCTTCGGGTACGCCGATCTTTTTCGCTAATTCCTCGCCGGGGTGCGCAATGAGATGCGCCAGCGTGACCTGTTTCCCCGGCACAAATTCCTGAATAATGCGTTCTTTTTCCATTGCTCACCGCCTCCGCTAAAACTGCCCTCATCGTGGCAATTTTTTGTCAGAGTAAATAACAAAATTCGGCAACCAGGTTTAAAAGGTGAAGTAGATCACTAAGAAAGAGAAAATAAAAAGGCGCGGGAGAAACCCGCGCCGGAAATAAATTAAAGTGAAATTACAGTGGCTGCGTTTGGGCTTCTACAACCGCCAGCGCCACCATATTAACGATACGACGAACAGAGGCGATCGGCGTTAATACGTGAACCGGTTTCGCAACCCCCATAAGCACCGGGCCAACCGTTACGCCTTCAGAACTGGAAACGCGTAGTAAGTTGTAACTAATACGGGCAGCTTCCATATTCGGCATCACCAGAATATTCGCTGAGCCTTTCAACGGACTGTCCGGCATGCGGTCATTACGGATGCTTTCCACCAGCGCGGCGTCGCCGTGCATTTCGCCGTCAATCATCAACTCTGGCGCGCGCGCCTTAATCAGCTCCAGCGCGTCGCGCATTTTGCTGGCCGACGGACAGTTAGAGGAACCAAAGTTGGAGTGCGACAGCAACGCCACCTTCGGTTCGATACCAAAGCGACGCACGGTCTCTGCCGCCATCACGGCGATTTCCGCCAGTTGCTCAGGCGTAGGATCGTCGTTGACGTAGGTATCGGCGATAAAGGTGTTACCGCTTGGCAGCAGCAAGGCGTTCATCGCCCCGGCAGTATGCACGCCGTCGCGATGACCAAATACCTCTTTCACCACGCTGAAGTGCTCATGGTAGTCGCCAATCGTACCGCAGATCATCGCATCCGCTTCACCGCGCTGCACCATGATCGCGCCGATCACCGTAGTGTTGGCAATCACCGCACGCTGCGCCTGCTCCTGGGTAATCCCACGACGCTTCATAATCTGGTAGTACTCACTCCAGTACTCTTTAAAGCGCGGATCGGACTCATTGTTGACGATTTCAAAATCGACGCCCGCTTTGATCTGCAGACCCAGTTTCTGGATACGCATTTCAATAACGCTTGGACGACCGATCAGGATCGGCTTCGCCAGCCCTAACGTGATCAGCTCCTGGGTAGCGTGCAGTACGCGCGCTTCTTCCCCTTCGGTCAGCACCACGCGCTTCGGCGCTTTGCGTGCCAGGGAGAAAATCGGCTTCATGAACAGGTTGGTTTTGTAGACGAATTCAGTCAGCTTATCGATGTAAGCGTCAAAGTCGGCAATCGGACGCGTTGCCACGCCGGAGTCCATCGCCGCTTTCGCCACCGCGGGGGCGATTTTGACGATCAGACGCGGGTCGAACGGTTTCGGAATGATGTATTCCGGGCCGAAGCTCAGGTCCTGATCGCCATAAGCAGAGGCCACCACTTCACTCTGCTCAGCATGCGCCAGCTCAGCAATCGCGTGCACCGCCGCCAGTTTCATCTGTTCGTTGATGGCCGTCGCACCAACGTCCAGCGCACCGCGGAAGATGAACGGGAAGCACAGGACGTTGTTAACCTGGTTCGGGTAGTCTGAACGACCGGTACAGATGATGGCGTCGGAACGCACCTCTTTTGCCAGCGGCGGCAGGATTTCCGGCTCCGGGTTGGCGAGTGCCAGAATCATTGGCGCACGCGCCATCTTCTTAACCATTTCCTGCGTCAGCACTTTCGGGCCCGAGCAGCCGAGGAAAATATCTGCGCCGTCAATGACATCATCCAGCGTACGCTTACCGTCATCCACCACCGCGTAAGCCGCTTTGGTTTCCGCCATGTTCGGTTCACGGTCTTTGTAAATCACACCTTTGGAGTCACAGACCACAATATTGTGTTTCTGCATACCCAGCGCTACCAGCAGGTTCATACAGGCAATCGCCGCCGCACCTGCACCAGACACCACCATGCGCACGTCAGAGATATTTTTCTCAACCACCCGCAGACCGTTCAGAATAGCGGCTGTACTGATGATTGCCGTACCGTGCTGATCATCGTGGAAGACCGGAATATTCATGCGCTCGCG
Source organism: Citrobacter portucalensis (assembly GCF_002042885.1). Taxonomy (GTDB): domain Bacteria; phylum Pseudomonadota; class Gammaproteobacteria; order Enterobacterales; family Enterobacteriaceae; genus Citrobacter; species Citrobacter portucalensis. Next base: position 41,104 of record NZ_MVFY01000015.1, on the reverse strand, counting down.
CAGTTTTTGCTCAATGTAGAAGCACTCCGGCGCTTTAATATCTTCGAGGTTGATACCGCCAAACGTGGGCTCCAGGGCCGCAACCACATTGATAAACTTATCCGGATCGAGTTCATCGACTTCAATGTCGAACACGTCGATCCCGGCGAATTTCTTAAACAGAACGCCTTTACCTTCCATCACCGGTTTGCCGGCCAACGCGCCAATGTTGCCGAGACCCAGCACCGCTGTGCCGTTGGAAATAACCGCAACCAGGTTGCCGCGCGCGGTGTATTTGTAGGCTGCCAGCGGGTCCTTTTCAATTTCAAGACACGGTGCAGCCACGCCCGGCGAGTAGGCCAGCGCCAGGTCGCGCTGCGTTGCCAGAGGCTTGGTCGGAGAAACCTGGATTTTACCGGGTACCGGAAATTCGTGGAAATCGAGGGCGCTTTGTTTTAACTGGTCATCCATCTTGTTGTTCCTTTCACGTATCTATCAAAAAAGTGGCGCGGGTAACCATTCTACTGAGCCGCACATTATCACCTCAGTCAACGGTACAAACTTTGAAGGTCCCCAAACTCTCACCATTCAAAGAAAGAATTTGTTATCAATTTATAACAACCATGTTACCTGCTTAATCCAGCAATACCATGCCTGTCTGCTATGCTTTTTGCTGACAACGCCCGCAATTTTCCCAAAAGTGTGAATCACAACACGCATCTAACACTTTACTTTTCAAGGAGTATTTCCTATGACCCGTAAAGAGCTTGCCAATGCCATTCGTGCGCTAAGTATGGATGCCGTCCAAAAAGCTAACTCCGGCCACCCTGGAGCACCAATGGGGATGGCCGATATCGCCGAAGTTCTGTGGAACGATTTTCTACGCCATAACCCGACCGATCCCACCTGGTACGATCGTGACCGGTTTATTCTGTCCAACGGCCACGCCTCAATGCTGCTTTACAGCCTGTTGCATCTTTCCGGTTACGACCTGCCAATCGAAGAATTAAAGAACTTCCGTCAGCTCCATTCGAAGACGCCAGGGCACCCGGAAATTGGCTACACGCCGGGCGTGGAAACCACGACAGGACCGCTGGGTCAGGGTTTAGCCAACGCCGTCGGCATGGCCATTGCCGAGCGTACGCTGGCAGCGCAGTTTAACCAGCCGGACCATGAGATTGTTAACCACTTTACCTGGGTCTTTATGGGCGACGGCTGTCTGATGGAGGGTATTTCACACGAGGCTTGTTCGCTGGCGGGCACGCTGGGGCTTGGCAAACTCATTGGCTTCTACGATCACAACGGCATCTCGATTGATGGTGAAACCGACGGCTGGTTTACCGACGATACTGCAAAACGCTTTGAGGCTTATCACTGGCATGTGGTACACGACATTGACGGTCATGACCCAGAGGCGGTGAAAAAAGCCATTCAGGAAGCGCAGGCTGTTACCGATAAACCATCGCTGATTATCTGCCGCACGGTGATTGGTTTTGGCTCACCAAATAAAGCAGGGAAAGAGGAAGCGCATGGCGCTGCGCTGGGCGAAGAAGAGGTGGCACTGACCCGGCAGAAGCTGGGGTGGCATCATCCTGCTTTTGAGATCCCCAAAGAGATTTACCGGGCGTGGGACGCACGCGAGAAAGGCGAAAAAGCGCAACAGGGCTGGAAGGAGAAATTCGCAGCTTACCAACAAGCCTACCCGGAACTGGCGGCAGAGTTTTCTCGCCGGATGAGCGGTGGGCTGCCGAAAGAGTGGGAGGCAACAACCCAGAAATATATTACCGAGCTGCAGGCCAATCCGGCCAAAATCGCCACCCGTAAGGCCTCGCAAAATACCCTTAACGCCTACGGGCCTATACTGCCAGAGCTGCTTGGCGGATCGGCGGATTTGGCCCCCAGCAACCTGACCATCTGGAAAGGCTCCTCCTCTCTTAAAGAGGATCATGCAGGAAACTACATCCACTACGGCGTGCGTGAATTTGGTATGACGGCGATTGCCAACGGTATCGCCCATCACGGGGGCTTCGTACCGTACACCGCCACGTTCCTGATGTTTGTCGAATATGCCCGAAATGCCGCGCGTATGGCGGCGCTGATGAAGGCCCGACAAATCATGGTTTATACCCACGACTCGATTGGCCTGGGGGAAGATGGTCCTACGCACCAGGCCGTTGAACAGCTCGCTAGCCTGCGCCTGACGCCTAATTTCAGTACCTGGCGACCGTGCGATCAGGTTGAAGCGGCAGTAGGCTGGAAGCTGGCAGTCGAACGTCATGACGGGCCAACGGCGCTGATCCTCTCGCGGCAGAATCTGGCACAGGTTGAGCGCACACCAGAGCAGGTGCAGCAAATTGCCCGCGGCGGCTATGTGCTCAAGGATGGCGGCGGTAAGCCGGATGTTATTTTGATTGCTACCGGTTCAGAAATGGAAATCACGCTGCTGGCAGCGGAAAAACTGACCGGCGAAGGTCGTAACGTGCGAGTGGTTTCTCTGCCCTCAACCGATATCTTTGACGCCCAGGATGAGACGTACCGGGAGTCGGTCTTGCCGGCAAACGTCAGCGCTCGCGTGGCGGTAGAAGCAGGAATTGCTGACTACTGGTACAAATATGTCGGGCTGAAAGGGGCAATTGTTGGGATGACGGGTTATGGAGAGTCGGCTCCAGCGGACAAACTGTTCCCGTTCTTCGGCTTTACGGTAGATAACATCGTCGACAAAGCGCACAAGGTGCTTAACGCGTGATCCACAGTGTGGGCCAGGCATCTGGCCCATGCCAGTTATCGCAGCTTGGCTCCTGGGCATAGCGCACCAGGCGAAAACGTTGACCGTCGTAGCGCCAGCGGGTCTGGATACCGCAATCTGCCAACCCTCGTCCTTTAGCGAGGGTGACCAGCTCCCGCGACTTCTCGTCAAACGTAGCGTTGGTCAGCTCCATATCGCGACTTTCTGCATCCGTTTTAAACGGCAGGCTTAACCGTACCGCGCGTGAAGTCAACGGAGTCGTACGTGAAACCACCCACGCCAGATCGATGGTGTTATACGCCCCGGCCTCACAGCCAATCATCAGCAGCGCTTTATCATCTGTTAGGGCCGTGACGCGCATCTCGCGACGCAGCGGATCGATAGAGCAACGAATACCGTTGATCCGCCAGTTACCATAGTCCAGCAGTTCACCGCGCTCCTGCTGTGAGAGAGGCGTTGGCGTTGGATTAATGACCGCTACACCTTTCAGCGCGGGGGCCGGAGGTACGCTGAGCGGAGGCTCGTCACCTTTTTCAATCCATGCGGTTTCGCTCCCCACCCGTTTTTGCTGGGCGTCGATAAACAACAATGCGGCTTTTAGCCCGACCAGCGAAAGGTTTTGCGCACCTTTTTGCAGGGTAATCGCCTTCGCGTCCTGTACGGTTTGTAAAAATGCGCTGATGGTGGCGGGATCATCGGTCGTCAGCTGCCAGGGAGTTATGCGCCAGTGCTCGCCGCTCAGCGAGAGTGGCGCACCATCCAACAGCAGACGCGGCGCAATATCGCTCTCTTTGACGCTGGACGATTCCAGCCCGCCCAGCTCAATACGCAACACGGCGTCGGTATGTGCCCCGGCGCTGCGGCTCAAGGTCATGACCAGGCCGTGGTGCTCTCCGGTATTTCGCGCCACGCAAAAATTTTGGTTATTACACGTTACCTGCCAGTCAGAAAACGCCTGTTGCGCGGGCGCAGCCCACAGCAATCGGGCAGGTAGCAACCCGAGCAGGAAAAGGAGAATAACGCGATAGCGCATGGACGGTACAACCCCGAAGTCAAAACACACAGCCTAAGCGGTATCTTCCTTGCGCGACTGATGTGGCTCAATAAGAATCGTCGGATTGGCCGTAAATTTGTAAAGAAATATAAATCCCGCGCATTAGTCCATGAGATGCGATGACTGCAAATAGTTCAGCAATAGCACCGTTTTACCGTCACGGATCTCACCCGTTTTGATCATTTCCAGCGCCTGTGTGAACGGCAGTTCCAGAACTTCAATATCTTCATCTTCCACGCCGCCACCCGCGTTTGTCCGCTGACTGTCACGGTATTGCGCGATGAAGAAGTGGATTATTTCCGTCACACCGCCCGGCGACATGTATAGCTCAAACAGTTTACGTACTTCACCCACTTCAAAGCCGGTCTCTTCAATCGCCTCTTTTCGAATACATGCTTCCGGTTCGTCGTTATCCAGCAGCCCGGCGCAGGTTTCAATCAGTTGACCGTCTTCGTTACCGTTGACCCATGTCGCAACGCGAAACTGGCGGATGAGCACCACCGTTTTCTTCTCCGGGTTATACAGCAGGATTGTGGCGCCGTTGCCACGATCGTAAACCTCACGTTTGTGACGGATCACCTCTCCATTCTTACGGGTCAGGTCATAAGTGATATTGCGCAGGACGAAGTAGTTATCGGAAAGGACTTTATCTTTGATGAGGGTAATTTTTTGCGACATACCGGCTCCACAGCAAGAAGTGAGAAATAATACTACGCCGTGAAACCGGGTTTGTCTTGGAACAATGTAGGCCTGATAAGCAAAGCGCCATCAGGCATTCATGCGGCACATTGCCGGATGGCAACGCTAACGCGTTTTATCCGGCCTACTCGCCGATTAATGAGATTTGACTGATTTTACGCCCAGCCAGTCGACGATCCCCTGGGCGGCGTGCCGCCCTTCCGCCATAGCCGTCACCACCAGGTCTGCACCGCGTACCGCGTCACCACCGGCAAAGATTTTCGGGTTACTGGTTTGATAACGGTATGCACTTTCAACATCGGCGGCAATGCGCCCCCAGTTATCGACCTTAACGCCATGCGACTCCAGCCACGGCATGCCGTGTGGGTGAAAACCAAACGCCATAATCACCGCATCTGCGGGCATCACAAACTCACTCCCGGCAATGGGAACCGGGCGGCGACGGCCCTGCGCATCAGGTTCGCCAAGTTGAGTACGTAAGAAACGCACACCGCTGACTCGCCCATCGGCATGCAACACCAGCTCAACCGGCTGAACATTAAACTCGAAATTTGCCCCCTCTTCCCGGGCGTTCTTCACCTCTTTTTTCGAGCCGGGCATGTTGGCTTCATCACGACGATAGGCGCAGGTCACCTGGCTTGCGCCATGACGCAGGGCGGTTCGCACACAGTCCATTGCCGTATCGCCTCCGCCCAGCACAACCACGTTTAGTCCGGCGGTGTCGATAAACGGCTCGTCAGGCAGTTCCTCCAGCCCCATCACCTGCTTGGTGTTGGCAATCAGGAACGGTAGCGCATCATACACGCCAGGCGCATCTTCATTTGGCAGGTCCGCCTTCATGGAACGATAGGTTCCTACGCCCACGAACACGGCATCGTAATCCTCCAGCAGCTTTTCAAGCGCGACATCCTTACCCACTTCACAGTTAAGTTCAAAATGAATGCCCATGGCGCTGAAGATTTCACGACGACGCGCCAGCAGCGATTTGTCCAGCTTGAAGGCCGGAATACCGAACGTCAGCAAACCGCCTATTTCAGGATGGCGATCGTAAACGGTGGCGCTGACGCCGCTGCGCGCCAGCACATCCGCACAGGCCAGACCCGCCGGACCCGCACCGATGATGGCAACACGCTTGTCCACTTTCTGCACATGGCTTAAGTCCGGTCGCCATCCTTTACTCAGCGCCCGATCGGAGATGTAACGCTCAATATTACCGATGGTAACTGCGCCATGCTCGCTACGCACCGTACATGCCCCTTCGCAGAGTCGATCCTGCGGGCATACGCGTCCGGTCACCTCCGGCAGGCAGTTGGTCTGGTGAGAAAGCTCAACCGCCGCGTCGATATTCCCGGCTTTGACCAGTTCAATCCACTGCGGAATGTGGTTATGCAGTGGACAGGTCCATTCGCAAATACTGTGGTCGCCGCATTTCAGGCAGCGAGAGGCTTCGCGCTCCGCCTGCGCCGTACGAAACGGCAGATAGATCTCTTCAAAGCTGGTTTTCCGGGCCTCAATCGCCAGTTTATCCGGCTCCCCGCGCGCAGGCGTCGCCTGCATTTGCTCACGTTTAGTGATGACATGTGGAACAAAATCGGTAGTGCTGGCATGCCATGGCTGGCTTTCCAAACTTGCGGTACGCAGCCTGCGCGCTTTTGACAGACCGGTAAGCGAATTTTCCGTCACCAGCTGTAACGCCTGCGCCGGACAGTTCTCTACGCAGGCGGGTCCCTGTTCACGCCCCTGGCACAGATCGCATTTGTGCGCGGTAGCTTTCACCTTCCCTTTGGCGACGGGAGTGAGTACGATCTGCATCGTGCCGAAAGGACAGGCTACAACGCACGATTTACAGCCAATACACTTTTGCGGGTTCACCTGAACGCTGTCGTTATCATGGCTAATTGCCCCGTTTGGGCAGCTTCTGGCGCAGGGTGCATCTTCGCAGTGGTGGCAGGTCACCGCGCTGCGCTGCTGCTGATGCTTAATGACGGTAATTCGGGGCTGAAAATGCCGTTGGCTCAGGACATGCTGTTCGCCATTGTGAGCCATGACGCAGGCGACCTCACAGGCATGGCATCCCAGGCACTGCTGGCTATTGACCATAATAAAACGATTCATGGCTTCCTTCTTTTTTGGTTGCAAAAACCTTATTCTTTATAAGAGTGTTATTAACCGACACGGAAGGAAGCGGCAATGTTCATTTGCCCAGGAAGCACAACTATTTATCCAGAACCTGTGGCAGATCAATTTATTTCATCGCATATGAAATTGTGTTTCAGTTACCATCCAGTTTCATGGCGTTTTATTAACATTTATCAAATACACCGCATCGTTCACGCTGTTTTCAGGCGCGACGTGTATTGTGTGAGGATGCACAAGTGACGGTAAAGCGTCCGGTCTCGGCCAGTCTGGCTAAAGCTTTTTTCTACATAGTGATGCTGTCGATTCTCTCAACGGGTATTGCGCTGCTCACGCTGACCAGCAGCTTGCGAGATGCCGAAGCCATCAACGTTGCTGGCTCATTGCGCATGCAAAGCTACCGTCTGGGTTACGATCTACAAAGCCAGAGCCCGCAGCTTAACGCCCACCGCCAGCTTTTCCAGCAGGCGCTAAACTCGCCAGCATTACAGAATCTGAACGCGTGGTATGTGCCACAAGCGGTAAAAAGCCGCTATGGACGTCTGCATGCTAACTGGCTGGAAATGAACGCCCGCCTGATCGACGGCGATTTAAAATGGTACCAGGCCAACATCAACAACTACGTCGATCAGATCGATCTCTTCGTGCTGGCGTTGCAGCATTATGCCGAGCGTAAAGTAATGCTGGTATTTGGCATCTCGCTGGCGGGCGGGATCGGCATATTCACCCTCGTCTTCTTTACCCTGCGGCGCATTCGCCAGCAGGTGGTGCGTCCGCTGAATAAACTGGTGATGGCCAGTCAGCAAATTGAACACGGTCAATTTGATATCCCACCGCTGGATACCGGTTTGCCTAATGAACTGGGGTTGCTGGGCAAAACATTTAGCCAGATGTCGAGTGAATTACACAAACTGTATCGCTCGCTGGAAGCGTCTGTGGCCGAGAAAACTCACGATCTCCACGAAGCCAATCGCCGTCTGGAGGTGTTGTATCAGTGCTCGCAGGCGTTAAATACCAGCCAGATTGACGTGCACTGCTTCCGCCATATTTTACAGATCGTCCGCGAACATGACGCCGCGTATTTCCTTGAACTCACCGTCGGTGATAACTGGCGGATTAGCGAAGGGACTAAAAGCCTCGAGCTACCGATGCAGATCCTGCCTGTCACCATGCAGGAAACCGTCTACGGCGAACTGCACTGGCAAAGTCCAAACGTCAATGCTTCTACTCCGCTGCTCAACAGCGTCTCCTCGATGCTGGGACGCGGGTTGTACTTCAACCAGGCGCAAAAACATTTTCAGCAGCTGTTGTTAATGGAGGAGCGAGCGACGATTGCACGCGAGCTGCACGACTCGCTGGCGCAGGTGCTCTCTTATTTACGCATTCAGCTCACGTTGCTTAAACGTTCAATCCCGGAGGATAACGCCCCGGCGCAAAGCATTATGGCGGATTTCTCCCAGGCGCTGAACGATGCCTACCGTCAGCTACGCGAACTGCTCACCACCTTCCGTCTGACCTTACAGCAGGCAGACTTACCCTCCGCCCTGCATGAAATGCTGGAAACGCTGCAAAATCAAACCTCAGCTAAACTCACACTCGACTGTCGGTTACCCACGCTGGCATTGGATGCGCAAATGCAGGTGCACCTGTTGCAGATCATCCGCGAAGCGGTGCTGAACGCCATTAAGCATGCCAGTGCGAGCGAAATTGCCGTCAGCTGCGTAACGGCTCCGGACGGCAACCACACGGTTTATATCCGCGATAACGGCATCGGCATTGGCGAACCACACGAGCCTACGGGGCACTACGGTTTAAATATTATGCGCGAACGAGCGGAAAGACTAAGCGGCACGTTGACCTTCTCTCAACCTTCCGGAGGGGGAACGTTAGTGAGCATCAGTTTCCGCTCGGCTGAATCAGACAGTGAGCTAACGTAAAGAACCGCAAAGCGCCGTCGGGTCTGGATCCAGGCCTGACGGCGTTGGCACGAAAGGTATGCTGTAAACGGGCATGATAATTTACATTATCTTCTTTTTTTCTCCACGTTTGACCCGTACCTTGCCGCTAAAGTGAAGCAAGCCATACCCATAACGATACGCAGAAACACGAGGTCCTCTTTTAATGGCGAATTTTTTCATCGATCGCCCCATTTTTGCCTGGGTGTTAGCTATCCTGTTGTGCCTGACAGGAGCCCTGGCTATTTTTTCACTGCCCGTTGAGCAATATCCCGATCTGGCACCGCCAAACGTGCGGGTCACCGCCAACTATCCTGGCGCTTCGGCTCAGACTCTGGAAAACACCGTCACCCAGGTTATCGAGCAGAACATGACCGGTCTCGATAACCTGATGTACATGTCATCGCAGAGCAGCGGGACAGGTCAGGCTACGGTTACGTTGAGCTTCGTTGCCGGAACCGATCCTGACGAGGCCGTCCAGCAGGTGCAAAACCAGCTGCAATCGGCAATGCGTAAACTGCCGCAGGCGGTACAGGATCAGGGGGTCACGGTGCGTAAGACCGGGGACACCAATATTCTGACTATCGCCTTTGTCTCCACCGATGGCTCAATGGATAAGCAGGACATCGCCGACTACGTCGCCAGTAACATTCAGGATCCACTCAGCCGTATTAACGGCGTGGGAGATATTGACGCTTACGGCTCACAGTACTCCATGCGTATCTGGCTTGACCCGGCCAAACTGAACAGTTTCCAGATGACCGCTAAAGATGTGACCGACGCTATCGAGTCACAGAATGCGCAGATTGCCGTCGGACAACTTGGCGGTACGCCTTCGGTGGACAAGCAGGCGCTGAACGCGACGATCAACGCCCAGTCGCTACTGCAGACTCCGGATGAATTCCGCGCCATTACGCTACGCGTCAACCAGGATGGTTCAGAAGTTAAACTGGGCGATGTGGCGACGGTCGAAATGGGTGCTGAAAAGTATGATTACCTCAGCCGCTTTAATGGAAATCCTGCCTCCGGCCTGGGCGTGAAGCTGGCTTCAGGCGCCAATGAAATGGCGACAGCAACACTGGTCATTAACCGTCTGAACGAGCTGTCACAATATTTTCCGCACGGACTGGAATATAAGGTGGCTTATGAAACCACCTCCTTTGTCAAAGCCTCAATCATCGACGTGGTAAAAACTCTGCTGGAAGCTATTGCACTGGTATTCCTCGTGATGTACCTGTTCCTGCAAAACTTCCGCGCCACGCTGATTCCCACCATCGCCGTTCCCGTCGTCCTGATGGGTACCTTCTCCGTGCTTTACGCCTTTGGCTATAGCGTAAACACCTTGACGATGTTTGCGATGGTGCTGGCGATCGGTCTGCTGGTCGATGACGCCATTGTGGTGGTGGAAAACGTTGAGCGTATTATGAGTGAGGAAGGACTCTCACCGCGGGAAGCGACACGGAAATCGATGGGGCAAATCCAGGGTGCGCTGGTCGGTATCGCCATGGTGCTGTCAGCGGTGTTTATCCCGATGGCCTTCTTCGGCGGCACTACCGGGGCCATTTACCGCCAGTTCTCGATTACTATCGTCTCCGCCATGGTGCTGTCTGTTCTGGTGGCGATGATCCTGACCCCCGCTCTGTGCGCCACCCTGCTCAAACCGCTGCATAAGGGCGAGCATCACGGACAAACCGGTTTCTTCGGCTGGTTTAACCGGATGTTTAATCGCAACGCCGAGCGCTACGAAAAAGGCGTTGCCAGAATTCTGCACCGCAGCCTGCGCTGGATACTGATCTACGGCCTGCTGCTCGGTGGAATGGTTTTCCTGTTCCTGCGCCTGCCAACCTCCTTCCTGCCGCTGGAAGACCGCGGCATGTTTACCACCTCGGTACAGCTGCCCAGCGGCTCCACACAGCAGCAAACATTGAAAGTGGTTGAGGAAGTGGAGAAGTATTACTTCACCCATGAGAAAGACAACATTATGTCAGTCTTTTCCACGGTCGGTTCTGGCCCTGGCGGGAACGGTCAAAACGTGGCGCGTATGTTTGTCCGCTTAAAAGACTGGGATGAGCGCGACACCACTACCGGAACCTCTTTCGCCATCATCGAACGTGCGACCAAAGCCTTTAATAAGATTAAAGAAGCCCGCGTCTTCGCCAGCAGCCCTCCGGCTATCAGCGGCCTCGGAAGCTCTGCCGGTTTCGATATGGAGCTGCAGGATCACGCCGGTGCGGGCCATGATGCGTTAATGGCCGCGCGCGACAAACTCATTGAGCTGGCCGGGAAAGACACGTCCCTGACCCGCGTTCGTCATAACGGTCTGGACGACAGCCCGCAGTTGCAAATTGATATCGATCAGCGCAAAGCCCAGGCGCTGGGCGTTTCCATCGACGACATCAACGACACATTGCAAACGGCCTGGGGTTCCAGCTACGTCAATGACTTTATGGACCGGGGCCGCGTGAAGAAGGTTTACGTGCAGGCGGCAGCAAAATATCGCATGCTCCCGGACGACATTAACTTGTGGTACGTCCGCAATAACAACGGTGGCATGGTGCCTTTCTCGGCCTTTGCGACTTCACGCTGGGAAACGGGTTCTCCACGTCTGGAACGCTATAACGGCTACTCCGCAGTCGAGATTGTCGGCGAAGCTGCGCCCGGCGTCAGTACCGGTACGGCAATGGACGTGATGGAATCGCTGGTGCGCCAGTTGCCGACAGGGTTTGGCCTCGAATGGACTGCGATGTCCTATCAGGAACGGCTATCGGGCTCTCAGGCCCCTGCCCTGTACGCCATTTCTCTGCTGGTCGTGTTCCTGTGTCTGGCGGCACTGTACGAAAGCTGGTCGGTACCCTTCTCCGTCATGCTGGTCGTGCCGTTGGGGGTTATTGGCGCGCTATTGGCGACCTGGATGCGCGGCCTGGAAAACGATGTTTATTTCCAGGTCGGGTTACTTACCGTGATCGGGCTATCGGCGAAGAACGCAATATTGATTGTTGAATTCGCCAATGAGATGAACGAGAAAGGACACGATCTGCTCGACGCCACGCTCCATGCTTGTCGCCAACGTTTACGCCCAATTCTGATGACGTCACTGGCGTTTATCTTCGGGGTGCTGCCGATGACCATCAGCAGTGGCGCTGGCTCCGGCGGTCAACATGCGGTGGGGACTGGCGTAATGGGCGGGATGATTTCAGCCACTATCCTGGCGATTTACTTCGTTCCCCTGTTCTTTGTGCTGGTGCGCAGACGCTTCCCATTGAAGCCACGCCCAGAATAATCGGACACAAAAAAGGCGACTTACGTTGAGTCGCCTTTTTTTATCCTTTACAGGATATGAATTTCTTCCAGAAAATTATTTACGAAGCATCACTTCGATAAAGTCTTTCCAGTTCCCCAGTTCACGTTCAATCATAACAACCTCTCTTATTATTATGGGCATTCTACGAAATCATCATCATTAAAAGAAGGCAATTTAACCGATGGTTGCGATTGATTCCTCCAGTGTTTGGGGTTTATGTGATCACTATGCGCTATACCCATAAATTTTATGTGACTTACTGCAATATTTTGAAATATTCATACATCATCTACTACTTTTGCAATTCTGATGGAAAAACAGGCTGATGCAAACAGGCAGATTCTGATTTCTAGTTATACGGTATTTTTTGGAGCTTTCAGGAATCATTATTCACTGTTGTTCAACAATGTTATATTTTTCTATAACGATTGAATGACAATATGTATTATTCATTGCCACAGAATAAAAGAATAAATATTCAAGTTACGTCAATAAGGATTCAAATGATCACCCTTTACGGCATTAAGAATTGCGACACGATTAAAAAATCCAGGCGCTGGTTGGAGGCTCAAGGTATTGACTACCGCTTTCATGATTATCGCGTCGACGGTCTGGACAACACGCTCTTACAGTCCTTTATCAGCGAATTAGGTTGGGAGGCGCTGCTCAATACGCGTGGAACCACCTGGCGTAAACTCGATGAATCTACGCGCAGTCAAATCACCGATGCGGCTTCCGCCGCCGCGTTGATGATTGAAATGCCAGCAATTATCAAACGCCCATTGCTCTGCGCGCCGGGTAAGCCTATGCTGCTTGGTTTCAGTGAATCCAGTTATACTCTGTTTTTTAATGAGGTGTAGTCTATGTCGTGCCCGGTCATTGAGCTGACACAGCAGCTTATTCGCCGTCCTTCCCTGAGCCCGGATGATGCCGGGTGCCAGGCGTTAATGATTGAACGCCTGCGTGCGGTAGGTTTTACCGTTGAGCGAATGGACTTTGGTGACACACAGAATTTTTGGGCATGGCGCGGTAAAGGTGAGACCCTGGCATTTGCCGGTCACACCGACGTAGTGCCTGCCGGCGATGTCGATCGCTGGATCAATCCACCGTTCGAACCGACCATTCGCGATGGCATGTTGTTCGGGCGTGGCGCTGCCGATATGAAGGGTTCACTGGCGGCGATGGTCGTAGCCGCAGAACGTTTTGTCGCCCAGCATCCAAACCATCAGGGTCGTCTGGCCTTTTTGATAACGTCTGACGAAGAAGCCAGCGCCAAAAACGGCACCGTGAAGGTGGTTGAAGCGCTGATGGCGCGTAATGAACGACTGGATTATTGCCTGGTGGGTGAGCCATCCAGCACGGAAATCGTTGGCGACGTGGTGAAAAATGGACGTCGTGGTTCACTGACCTGCAACCTGACCATTCACGGCGTGCAGGGCCACGTAGCCTATCCGCATCTGGCCGATAACCCGGTACACCGCGCAGCCCCCATGCTCAACGAACTGGTGGCGATCGAGTGGGATCAGGGTAACGAATTCTTCCCGGCGACCAGCATGCAGATTGCCAATATCCAGGCTGGAACCGGAAGCAACAACGTTATCCCTGGAGAACTGTTTATCCAGTTCAACTTCCGTTTCAGCACTGAGCTGACCGATGAGATGATTAAAGCACGGGTTCACGCGCTGCTGGAGAAACATCAGCTGCGTTATACCGTCGACTGGTGGCTTTCCGGTCAGCCATTCCTGACCGAACGCGGTAAACTGGTGGATGCAGTGGTGAACGCCATTGAGCACTATAATGAGATTAAACCGCAGTTACTGACTACAGGCGGGACGTCCGACGGGCGTTTTATTGCCCGCATGGGGGCGCAGGTAGTAGAACTTGGGCCGGTCAACGCCACTATTCATAAAATTAATGAATGTGTTAATGCCGCCGACCTGCAGCTGCTTGCCCGTATGTATCAACGTATCATGGAGCAACTCGTCGCCTGATGAGTGTTCCTGTAAGAGGAAATGAGCATGGACTGGCTGGCAAAATATTGGTGGATTCTGGTGTTGGTGTTTCTGGTAGGCGTGCTGCTAAACGTGATTAAAGATCTCAAGCGCGTCGATCACAAGAAATTTCTTGCCAACAAGCCGGAGCTTCCCCCACATCGTGACTTTAACGATAAATGGGATGACGACGACGATTGGCCGAATAAGGACCAACCGAAGAAATAATTAGTAGGCCGATAAGTCCCGTAGGCCCGGTAAGCGTTAGCGCCACCGGGCATTACGTGCCGGATGGCAACGCTTCGCGTTTTATCCGGCCTACGGTGATCAATCAGATCATGGCAATCACATCATCATCGTGAGGCTTACTGCCGCTCAGCGCTTCATCAAAGTAGTGCTTCGGTACGGTAAAACGCAGATGATCGAGCGCAAACTGCATGCTGCGTTCATCAATGGCGTGCCCCAGATTTTCAACGATATCCAGCGTCACATCCCCACCGGCGCGAATTAACGCTTCCTGCGCGGCAACGGCATGAGATAACTCAATTACCCGGTCTTCACCACCGTGAATCAAATGCACCGTCGTCGCGGTGGTTGCAGCCTCTGGCAAGGTGGCATAGCGGCCATTGAAGGCGATAACCCGCGACGCCAGCCCCGGCTCAGCTTTGATGCTCTCAAGTGACATAATTGAACCTTGAGAAAAACCAATCAGCGCGGTTGCCTGCGGCGAAACGCCGCTTTGCTTCTGCCAGTAGCGCACGGTTTCGATAAACACCGGCATTATGGCGTCAACGCGTGCCTGACGATTCTCTTCTGTTACGCCCTGCACCGAAAACCACTGACGTCCGGACGTCGTCCCGTAAGGCTCTGCTCCACCAATGCTAACGATTAGCGCATCCGGAAACAGCGGCGCAAACCAGGTGCCAATTTCGCCCATAGCAACCGGGTTATCGCCGACGCCATGAAACAGCAGCAGTAGCTGTTGAGCGGGTTTATCGGGACTTTGAACAACAAAATGGTCATGTTTCATGGCGATCTCCTTAACTGATGAGAATCATTCTACGCCGCTTAACCGCAATGACCATGCCAGGAAATTGAAGAAGTTAGTGAAAAAATTGCCATTGCATAATGCGATTATGTAGCCGTTGTTCACGCTCTGCATCTAACTGATTTAATGCCTGCGCCGCTTCGGCGCGCTGAATGATCAGCAACGCTTTACGACCAGAAATCTTGAGCTGTTGGCACAATTCGGCGTCGCTACGTTTTGCCTGGATGCGTCCGCGCAAGGCCGGAAGAGGTAACTCACTGTGCTCAAGCAGACGACTCAGACAGCCTAGCGACGTCAATAATGGCCGATGCGCGAAGGCAAACCCAGCCAGCTCAGCCCAGTCATCCTCATTAAGCGTAGTCTCTTTCAGCGGGACCAGCGGAATGCTCTCACCGTTCCATCGCGCAAGGATTTCCGCATCACGGCGCAAATGCTGGTGCTCCCGCTCGGCAAGGCGTTTCCCCGCTTCGCTAATGGGAAGTAACGCCATGGCGGTATAACAGCCGCTGCTGGCTTCCCGATGATTTCCCATTCGCACCAGCACAAAACCGCAGCGTTGCCAGAAACGCCATAGTTCAGCCGTATAACCAAAGCTGACGGACAGATAATCACACTGCATGGAATAACGCAGGGCCTGCATAATCAACTGCTGTCCGATACCTTCTCGCTGGCGCGCAGGATGAACCGCAATTCGACTGACCCGTCTCCCGACGAGCGTCGCCGCCAACGGGTCACCACCGTGCGCCGCCAGCGACTGCGCAACCAGATTCCCTCTCGGTCGACGATATCCGGCCCAGACGGACTGGCTTAATTCCGCGGATAGTCCCCCTTCATCGACCAACCAGACAGCCCCCGCCACTGAGTCAGCGGTTGATGCCTGAAGAAAATGCTGACCAGGCGCGTCCATCATCCGCCGCAGGTCCAATGGCGAGGTGCGATAATGCGCTCCGGAAAGCAGCTGGTATACCGCTAACGGCAGCGCCGGATTAGCATGCCAGGACTGTTGCTCAAATGCCGAGAAGTGAAGCTCCCCCAATGGGGCATGCGTGAACGTTTCATCATCAAACACCAGCACATCGCTGACGATTTGCTCCAGCGGACATCCCTGCGCCCAGCGTACCGGTTGTTGCAACTCATAGTGTTGAAGATTGGGGAAGCGGGCACAGAATTTCAGCAAGAAGCCTCTCCCCGTTCCCTCGTAGCCTTGTACTGTAGTGGTTAACATCGTACGAGGAAAACGCGCCACCAGTTGGTGCAGCAGCGGCGCGGGGATCGCGGCGGCTTCATCCACAATTAGCCAGTCTGCGATTGCAGAACTGCTTAACAGCGCATCCGGGGCCATAAAACGGTAACGCTCTCCGGCAAATTGCGCCAGCACATCGGTTGCCGCTTTGGCAGGCGCTGTCACAATCGCAGTGCCGTTAATCCGCGCTATGAGTTGCCCTGCCAGAGCGGACTTGCCCCGACCCCGTGCGGCCGTCACCGCAACCACACCGGGAGGTATAGCCAGCAAATGATTTAATATCATCGCCTGTTCTGGCTGGGGTTCGCCGGTTGCCGCGTGCCAGGCTGCGCGAGCAGGAAAATGCGGACAGGAAACCGGCTGATGCTGCAGCCAGTGCAGAGCCTGTCTATCGCGGGAAATCACCCGTTTGACGTGTTCAATAAAGTGCGGTGTAGGGATAGGTTCAGCACAATCGCTCCAGCGTAGTGAATCCGCGTCCGGATGTGTGTGCCAGGAATGCCAGGGTGGGGTCAGCAATACCAGCCAACTGCCAGCAAGCAGTGTGCCGCTTAAGGCGGCAAACGCCGCAGCGTCAAAACCTTGCCTGGCGTCAAAAACCGCATGACGAAACTCGCGCCCTAATAATGTTTTTAGCGCCTGCGGCGTACAGCAAGGCTCGGTAGGGGCTTGCTCCCCTACCCACAGCCAGTCGCCGGGTAACGTGCTACGTAGCGCTAATGCCTGTTCCTGACACCAGTTATCCTCGCCGCTGATAATCAGCAGACGACGGATCCCTTCGCGGGTCATTTGTTCGGTTAACGCGCTCAGCGCCGTGTTATCGGACATCCCTGCCTCAGTATCTTAAATACCTTTACCAAAAGTATTACATTGCCCCGGATCGCCGCTGTCAAAACCGCGTTTGAACCAGGTAAAACGCTGTTCAGAGGTTCCGTGAGTAAAGCTGTCCGGCACGACGCGTCCTTGTCCCTGCTGTTGCAGACGATCGTCACCAATGGCCTGTGCGGCGTTCAGTGCCTCTTCCAGGTCACCAGACTCCAGTACGCCCTGCTGCTGCATGCTGTGGCCCCAGACACCGGCAAAGCAGTCTGCCTGCAGTTCCATTCGAACGGAAAGACGGTTCACTTCTGCCTGTGAGGCATTCTGCTGCATCTGACGAACTTTAGGTTCAATGCCCAGCAGTTTCTGCACGTGGTGACCCACTTCATGGGCGATAACATAGCCCTGAGCAAAATCACCATCGGCGCCCAGCTTGTTTTTCATGTCGTCATAGAATGAAAGGTCGATGTAAACCGTACCATCTGCCGGGCAATAAAACGGTCCCATCACGGACTGACCCGCGCCGCAGCCGGTACGCGTCGCGCCCCGGTACATCACCAGCTTCGGCTGTTGGTAGGTGCGGCCCATTTTTTCAAACTGCTGTCCCCAGGTATCTTCTGTTGTAGCCAGAATCACCGAGGTAAATTTTGCCGCTTCATCATCGTTTGGGCTGATGGAGCGTGATGATTGCTGTTGGGAGACCGGCTGGCCAGTCATTAGCCCGGTGAGATCCACGCCATAGTAACCCGCCACCAGCACCACAATCAGCAGGATGATGCCTCCTTTACCACTGGGCAGACGAAAACCAGGCCCACCCATAGAGGGGCCGCCAGAGCTGTTTCGTCTGTCTTCCACGTTGTCACTTTCACGACGCCCTTGCCAGCGCATAATCACCTCAACTTTTTATTCATTATGATGATGATCGTAGGCGGTTCGGAACAGGATTACCATAAGAAATAGTAATCAAATCAGGTGGGGTTAATGAGCCGGAGAGCGATCGCCGGCTCAGGGGAAGATTAGTCTAACTTCACACCCAGGCGATGCGCGACGGCTTCATAGGCTTCGATCAGGCCGCCCAGACTCTGGCGGAAGCGATCTTTGTCCATTTTATCCAGCGTTTCTTTGTCCCACAGGCGGCTACCGTCCGGTGAGAATTCATCACCCAGAACCACTTCACCTTTATACAAACCAAACTCAAGTTTGAAGTCGACCAGAATCAGACCAGCATCATCAAACATCTTTTTCAGCACGTCGTTAGCTTTGTAGGTCAGCTCTTTCATACGTGCCAGATTCTCTTTGCTCACCCAACCAAAAGTTTCGCAATAGGAATCGTTAATCATTGGATCGTGCATAGCATCGTTTTTCAGGAACAGATCAAACAGCGGCGGATTCAGCTCAATACCTTCCTCAACGCCTAAACGCTTAACCAGAGAGCCTGCCGCGCGGTTACGTACCACACATTCAACCGGTACCATCTCCAGTTTTTTCACCAGACATTCGGTATCAGAAAGCAGTCGCTCCATCTGGGTAGGAATACCCGCTTCTTGCAGTTTAGTCATAATGAAATGGTTGAATTTGTTGTTCACCATGCCTTTACGGTCAAACTGTTCAATGCGCGCGCCATCCCCTGCTGACGTATCATTGCGGAATTCGAGCACCAACAGGTCCGGGTTTTCCGTGCTGTATACGGTCTTCGCTTTACCACGATACAACTCAGCTTGCTTTTGCATCTTTATTACTCCTGGGTGTGAATTAACGATAAATATTGCGTTTTTCTGCCGACGCACACGTTTGCGTATCATATCAGAAAAAAAGGGCTGGAGTTATCCAGCCCTTTATTTTTACTTACTGAACGCTGCCTGGAAGACGGCGACCAGCGCGTCGTTCTGGCTTTGCGTCAGGGTATGCCCCTTCGGATCGATAAACTGCAAGCTGCTGCGGTTGTCTAAATCACCGACCTGCAGTTTATAGTCGCCGGATACCAGACCCGGATCGCTTGCGCCCAACTCCTGCCAGTTGCTATCGGACAGTGGTTTGTAGGTCACCGCGATGCTGCCCTGAGAACGGGTGCTGTCGGTTACCTTCATCCCCACTTTCTCAAGCGCTGCCGGCAGACGCTGCCACACCACGTTGAACGGCCCACGTACCACCAGCATTGGTAAACCTGTGTCATCGGCGGCGCTCTGAACATCCATGGTGGCTGCAGAGCGGTTCTGCGCGGCATTCGCGGCGTCGGTGGCGTTTTTATCCAGACCAGCAGAGATAACGTTCATCATCTCAGCGCTGTAGCGCTGCATTGATGCCGCATCGGCTACGGGTTTACCCGCCTGCTCGAGGTTAACCAGTTTCACCGTTACCGCTTGCTGATAGCCCTGCGGTTTAACCGAGATTTGATAACGTCCACGGTACTGCTCGTCTTCATCCAGACGGTTCCAGTCAACCCAGTCGGTGGTCAACGTCTGGCTGGCATCATCACGTTTGGTGATCGTGTAGTTTTTAGACTGAATGACGCTAACGACCTGCGGCCACAGTGTGTTGCCACGACCGTTTTCCACCAGTAATGTCGACGTATCACCCGCGATCTGTGTGCGAGCACCGGTGACTAATGCTAACGGCTGAGCCGGTGGACGAATATCCAGCGCTTTACCCACGGCACCACTGCCGTTGGTTACCGGGATATTATAGTCGCCCGACATAACCGGCAAAATCATCCCAGCTGGAGCATGAAGCTCAGCAAGCGGTGCGGCCTCCAGATAGGATTCATCACCGCTCACCTGGCGCTTATAGCGCGAGTCAGAGCTACAGGCCGCGAGCAACATAACAAGCGAAACACCCGCAACCTTGGCCAGGCGCGACTTTTGTACTGAGTAAGCCATCAAATCTCCCTAAACTTTACAGCAAACCGGCATGCTTAAGCGCCGCTTTGACGATTTCACGAGCATTGTCCGTGATTGGCGTCATCGGCAGACGTAGCGTATCGGTCGCCACAAGTCCCAACTCCTTACACGCCCATTTCACGGGGATAGGATTGGGTTCGACAAATAGTTTGTTGTGTAACGGCATCAGACGCTGGTTAATCACCCGCGCCTCGGCAAATTGCCCGGCTGCCGCCAGTTTGCACATTTCAGCCATATCACGTGCCGCAACGTTAGACGTTACGGAAATCACGCCATGACCACCGAGCTGCATAAAATCCAGTCCGGTCGCGTCATCACCGCTGAGCAGAATAAAGTCGTCCGAAACCAGCTCTTTGATCTGGTGAACGCGACTTAAGTTCCCCGTGGCCTCTTTAATAGCGATAATATTTTTAACTTTCGCCAGACGACCAACGGTTTCCGGCAGCATATCGCAGCCAGTACGGGACGGCACATTATACAGAATTTGCGGCAGGTCAGTATGCTCAGCGATGGCTTTGAAATGCTGGAACAAACCTTCCTGGGTTGGGCGGTTGTAGTAAGGCGTCACCGTCAGGCAGCCGACAACACCGCTGTCGTTGAAACGCTGCGTCAGACTAATGGCTTCCGCGGTCGCATTGGCGCCGGTTCCGGCAATCACCGGAATACGCCCGTCAGCCAGTTCCAGCGTCATCATCACCACATCGCCATGTTCATCATGACTCAGGGTGGCGGACTCACCGGTGGTGCCAACAGAAACGATCGCCGAGGTGCCGCTGGCGACATGATAATCAATCAGTTTTTTCAGGCTCGACCGGCAGACTTTACCTTTCTCATCCATCGGCGTAACAAGCGCGACAATACTTCCCGTGAACATGGGCCATCCTCTGTGCAAACAAGTGTCTCAATGGTACGTTTGGTACGACAATAAAAGCAAGCGACCAGAGCCGTTCTGATTGTTGTATGCATGTTTTTTTTATGCTTTCCTTATGATTACCTCACCGCTCAAAGGAAGAACAGGTTTGACATCGTCATCGCAACACTATCTGGTCATTACTGCGCTGGGTGCCGATCGCCCAGGAATTGTGAACACCATCACGCGTCATGTCAGCAGTTGCGGCTGTAATATCGAAGACAGCCGACTGGCCATGCTGGGTGATGAGTTCACGTTTATCATGTTGCTGTCGGGAACCTGGAATGCCATCACCCTGATTGAATCAACCCTGCCCTTAAAAGGCGCAGAGCTGGATTTACTCATTGTGATGAAGCGCACGACCGCGCGCCCCCGTCCGGCAATGCCTGCTACGGTATGGGTACAGGTCGATGTCCCTGATTCTCCCCATTTGATTGAACGCTTCACCGCTCTGTTTGACAGCCACCAAATGAATATTGCGGAACTGGTTTCACGCACGCAACCGGCTGAGAATGGAAAGGCGGCGCAGTTGTTTATTCAAATTACCGCACATAGTCCTGCGTCACATGATTCGGCAAATATTGAAGATGCGTTTAAAGCACTCTGTACAGAACTCAATGCGCAAGGCAGTATTAACGTCGTCAATTACTCACAGCATGATGAACAGGATGGAGTTAAGTAATGAACCCACTGAAAGCCGGTGATATCGCACCGAAATTTAGCTTGCCGGATCAAGACGGAGAACAAGTAAATTTAACCGACTTCCAGGGACAGCGTGTTCTGGTTTATTTTTACCCGAAAGCCATGACACCCGGCTGTACCGTACAGGCCTGCGGCCTGCGCGATAACATGGATGAGTTAAAAAAAGCGGGTGTTGAAGTGCTGGGGATCAGCACTGACAAACCAGAGAAGCTTTCCCGATTCGCGGAGAAAGAAGTCCTGAATTTCACGCTCCTGTCCGATGAAGATCATCAGGTTTGCGAGCAGTTCGGCGTCTGGGGTGAGAAGTCATTTATGGGCAAAACCTACGATGGCATCCACCGCATCAGCTTCCTGATTGATGCCGAAGGGAAAATTGAGCATGTGTTTGATGACTTCAAAACCAGCAACCACCACGACGTGGTAATGAATTGGCTGAAAGAGAACGCCTGACCGTGAAATGCCGGATGGAGGCGTGAACGCCTTATCCGGCAGATGACTGCCCGGTTACTCAAACGTCCCTTTCACGCACGCTTTCTGCTCCCTGACTACGGCTTTTCCCTTCGCCCACAGGTGATGAACTTCCAGCGCGTCGTTGAGCACCAGAATGTCCGCATCGCATCCCACCGCCAGACGCCCTTTATGCTCCAGTGCCAAAAATTCTGCGACCGTACGCGTCAGCGGACACAGCGCCTGTTCCAGCGGTATGGCATGAATCTTCACCAACTGGCGCACCGTCTCAGCCAGTGATTCAAACCCCGCGACACCGATGCCGGTGAGATTGCCAAGCTCATCAAATTCCGGCTGGCTGCCGTTGCCATCCGAACTAAGGGTAATGCGCGACAGCGGCACGTTCTGGCGCAGCGCCGTGGCGATAGCCGTGGCCGGGTCGACGGGCTCATCAATGCTGCTGGTAATGTCGATATAACCGCCTTTACGGGCATACTCCAGCGCCGCCTGGAACAACGGTTCCGCACGGTTAACGTGTGTCGGCAACAGTTTAGTAATCGGCACATCGCAGCAGTCGAGGATCTGGTACAACGGTTCCAGCATGCGCGGGCTGTCGCCCATATGGAAAACGCTGATCCCTGGTTTGCGCCCCAACAACCCGCCGACGCGCGACTGCGCCGCCATATTTGCCAGCGCCGAGGTATCCGGGGCTGAAGAACGATGGTCCGAAACCGCACATTTCACACCAATAACTTTATCAATCAGCGCCACATCGCGATCGATACTGCCGGTGATAGTCGGGGAAGGCAGAGAGTACGCCCCGGTCAGCATCCAGGCGCTGATACCTTCAAACTCCAGCGCGCGGGTTTTTGCCAGCAGTGATTCCGGGTGACGGGTAATGCCATCGGTACCCAGCAAACCCACCACCGACGTGACACCAGCTTCAACCAGCCGTGACAAGCGCACTTCCGGCGTGCGGGTATGCGGCCCCGCCTCCCCGCCGCCGCCAATAAGATGGACGTGTTGATCGATAAATCCTGGGCATACAATCGCGCCGTCAAGATTGATACACTCGCAACCGGGAAAGTCTTCAGGAGAAATTGACGGGGCGATGGCAACAATTTTGCTGCCGGAGACCAGTATATCCTGTCGCCCTAAATCTTCCGGCGCATACACGTGTCCCTGCTGGAACAACGTCAAATCAAGAATTGAACAGTTCATAACCTTCCTTGTCAGGCAATAACCTGCATAACCCAAATAGAGAGCAGCGCATTAATGACGCATACCGCAATAATTAGCGGATAATAACGAGGATGAACCCCCGCGGTCCCCAGACAACGGCCCACATTTTGCACCGGATTTCCCATCAGGTAGATAGCCGGTAACAACACCGTGGCATCATGTCCCGAAAGCGTACCGGCGACAACCAGGCTGGCGCACACGCCGACACCGCCTCCCATACTCATCACCGCTGCCAGCAGCACAGTGGCAGATTCCCCCGGTAGCCCCCACAGCGCCATTACCGGCTCGCATACCCGCCCTACAACCTCGAGCAGCCCTGTCACCTTCAGCGCCTGAATAATCACAAACGCCATCACCACGTTAGGCAACAGACTGGTTGTTGCAATGGTAAACCCGCGCCGTGCGCCATCGATAAACATATCCATGACGTTTTTACGTACCTGTGTTGTCATCTCACGCCTCCTGCTGCATACGGCGATTTTCCAGCTGCGCGATCCATACACGCAACAGGTTCGCGCCCACAAATTTGAAGACAAGGATCACAGCCAGCGGCGTAATCACCGGAACAGTCACCATCGTAAACAGCGCTGCGCCAGAAGAAAAATAGTTGGTAATGCACGCGCTGCCGCTGGTTTGCCAGCAGGCAAAAATAGCGCGTTCCTGCTCTGTGATAATGCCCTCTTCCGCCATTTCTTTGGTCATCCCTGCCGCGGCATCGGTATTTTGCAAATTCGCAATCAACGCCAGCGAACAAATACCCGGAATGCCCAGTAACGGACGCAGGACCGGCGTCATCAGCTGTTGTGCCGCGCGCAACCCACCCAACCCTTCGGTGACGGAAATAATCCCGAGCGAAAGAATGACGGAAGGCGCCAGTTCAAGCGCGAATAAGAAGCCGTCTTTTGCCCCCATCCCCCCAGTGCCACGAAAAGAGACTGCCGTGTCGCCCGCAGCATTAATCTGCCCAAACGCACCGTTGAGGATAGTGAAGTCAAAGACCCGCCACCATTCGGTACTTTTCGCAAACATGCCGGAAAAAAGAATAATCGTAATAAAAAAAGCGAGATAACCACTCCATCCCACCTTTTGCTGCGTGTGTGTGCTGTGACCCATTTTGTTCTCCTGTTGGCCTTAATCCTTGTGTGTCTAAAAGACATCACGATGGTCAAGTTAAAGACAAACGCGGAGAAAAACGACAGCAGAAGAGATTATTCAGAAAGTGTGGATAGAGGTCAGACAAGTTCAGATCCGGCGATATGATATCGCCGGATCTTGCAGATTAGGGTTCGTCAACGACCTGACCATCCGGCCAGGCATGCATTACCGCTTTGATTAACGTCGCCAGAGGAATCGCAAAGAATACGCCCCAGAATCCCCACAAACCGCCGAAAATCACCACGGAGAGAATAATCACCAGTGGATGCAGATTGACCGCCTCGGAGAACAGCACGGGAACCAGCAAATTGCCGTCCAGTGCCTGGATTATCAGGTACACGGCAAAACAGCTCCAGAACTCGGTGCCAAGCCCGAACTGGAACAGCGCCACGCCAACCACCGGAATCGTCACCACAAAAGCGCCGATATACGGGATCAGCACAGAGAACCCGACCAGCACCGCCAGCAACAGCGAATAGTTGAGACCAAACAGCAGGAAGCCGAGCCAGGTCGCTACGCCGACCACCACCATTTCCAGCACCTTCCCGCGGATATAGTTGGTGATTTGCTGATTCATCTCTTTCCATACCTGCCCCGCCAGCCCGCGGTTACGCGGCAGCACCCGGCGCACGGCGTTCAGCATCTGTCCTTTATCTTTGATCAGGAAGAACACCATCAATGGGACGAGAACCAGGTAGACCGCCAGCGTCAGCAAACCGACCAGTGAGGCCAGCGAATATTTCACCACCGAATCGCCCATGGTGAGCATTCGCGAGCGCATATTTTCCGCCATCGCATCAATGATGCCCGCATCCATCAGCGCCGGGTAACGTCGTGGTAAGGTGGCGGCAAAATCAGACAATTTATTGAGCATGCCTGGCATGTCGCGGATCAGGTAAATTCCCTGCTGCCACGCAACGGGCATCACCACAAAGGCCATCAGCAGTAAAATACCGACAAACACCACCAGCACAATCGATGTCGCCCAACGCCGTGAACACCCAATATGTTCCAGCCGCACTGTCGGCCATTCAAGCAGGTACGCCAGCACAATGGCGACCAGCAGCGGCGCCAAAAGACCGCTAAAGAAAAACAGGATGCCAAAACCGGCAACAAGAATAATCAGCAGGGCGATGGCTTCGGGGTCGCTAAAGCGGCGACGATACCATTGCATCAACATTTCGAGCATAAAACCCTTCCATGAACCCAATAGCGGGATTGCGATCCCGAATTGTATCGAAATGTCACAAAAAAGACTTCGCTTTTTATGGCTGATTACGCAAAGTGAAAAGACATTTTTCCTGGGTGTTCATCGTCAGGTTTCGCAGTTACACTCCGTAAGCTTGCGGAGTGTGAACGATACTTCACAGCATCGGTCAAATGGCTATCTCAAAAAAGAATACAGGACAGAGGTTATGTTCAGGCAGTTGAAAAAAAACCTGGTTGCTACCCTCATTGCCGCACTGACTATCGGTCAGGTTGCGCCCGCATTTGCTGATACTGCGGACACCCTGCCTGATATGGGAACGTCGGCAGGCAGTACGCTTTCCATAGGACAGGAAATGCAGATGGGCGATTATTACGTACGCCAACTGCGCGGTAGTGCGCCATTAATTAACGATCCATTGCTCACCCAATACATTAATGCACTGGGGATGCGTCTGGTCTCGCACGCCGACTCGGTAAAAACGCCCTTCACCTTCTTTTTGATTAACAACGATGAAATCAACGCCTTTGCTTTCTTTGGCGGCAACGTTGTCCTGCACTCCGCACTATTCCGCTATTCCGACAACGAAAGCCAGCTGGCATCGGTTATGGCGCACGAAATTTCCCACGTCACGCAACGCCACCTGGCGCGTGCCATGGAAGACCAGAAACGTAGCGCACCGCTAACGTGGGTTGGCGCATTAGGTTCAATTTTATTAGCAATGGCCAGCCCGCAGGCGGGTATGGCGGCGCTGACCGGTACGCTGGCGGGGACACGTCAGGGAATGATCAGCTTTACGCAGCAAAACGAACAGGAAGCAGATCGCATTGGTATTCAGGTACTGCAACGCTCGGGATTCGATCCCCAGGCCATGCCAACGTTCCTGGAAAAACTGCTCGACCAGGCTCGTTACTCTTCGCGTCCGCCGGAAATTTTGCTGACTCACCCCCTGCCGGAAAGCCGTCTGTCTGATGCCCGTAACCGCGCCAATCAGATGCGCCCGGTGGTCGTCCAGTCGTCAGAAGATTTTTATCTGGCTAAGGCACGAACCTTAGGCATGTACAACTCTGGTCGTAACCAGTTGACCGATGACCTGCTGAGTAGCTGGTCGAAAGGCAACGTACGTGAGCAACGTGCGGCCCAGTATGGCCGGGCATTGCAGGCGATGGAAGCCAGTAAATACGACGAGGCGCGTAAAGCGCTGCAACCGCTGCTGGCGGCGGATCCTAACAATGCCTGGTATCTCGACCTGGCAACGGATATCGATCTCGGCCAGAAGAAAACCAGTGATGCCATTAACCGCCTGAAAAACGCCCGCGACCTGCGCACTAACCCGGTTCTGCAGCTCAACCTGGCGAATGCCTATTTACAGGGTGGACAAGCCAAAGAGGCGGCGACCATCCTGAATCGCTATACGTTTAACCATAAAGATGACCCTAACGGCTGGGATCTGTTAGCGCAAACAGAAGCCAACCTGAGCAACCGCGATCAGGAGCTGGCGGCGCGCGCGGAGGGGTATGCCCTCGCGGGGCGTCTGGATCAGGCTATTTCGATGCTCAGCAGCGCAAGCTCTCAGGTGAAACTGGGTAGCCAGCAGCAGGCCAGATACGATGCCCGTATTGACCAGCTACGCCAGCTGCAAGAACGCTTTAAACCGTACACGAAGATGTAATTATCGAACCCTTGCCGGATGGCGACGCTGTAGCGTCTTATCCGGCCTACGTCAGACACAATATGTAGGCCGGATAAGGTCTTTTGGCCGCCATCCGGCAGTATTGTTATGCAAGGAGAAGTCATGTCAGACGCGATTAAAATCTACCATAACCCACGCTGCTCCAAGAGCCGTGAAACGCTGGAATTACTGAAGTCCAACGGCGTGGACCCGGAAGTGGTGTTGTATCTGGAAACGCCGGCTGACGCAGCAACCCTGCGTGAACTGTTGCAGATGCTCGGCATGTCCAGCGCGCGTGAACTGATGCGCCAGAAAGAGGATCTCTATAAATCGCTTAACCTGGCGGACAAAAATCTGAGTGAAGACGCGCTAATTCAGGCAATGGTGGAAAACCCGAAACTGATGGAGCGCCCGATTGTGGTTGCCAAAGGTCAGGCTCGAATTGGACGCCCGCCTGAGCAGGTACTGGAAATCGTCGGTTAACCTGCAACCTGCCGCAGTCTTCTCGGCTGCGGCGCTTACAGCTTCAGAATTTCTTTTACGAACGGAATGGTCAGCTTACGCTGGGCGGTGATCGACGCATGATCTAACTGATCCAACGTCATAAACAGCGTTCGCATTTCACGATCCAGACGCTTTAGCAGAAAACGTCCCACATCTTCCGGCAGTTCAAATCCACGAAGTCTGGCGCGTAATTGCAACGCCTGCAGCTTATCTTCATCGGAAAGCGGTTGTAGCTTGTAGATTTGCCCCCAGTCCAGGCGTGAGGCGAGATCCGGCAACCCCAGATTCAGCTGTCTTGGCGGACGATCGCCGGTGATCAGCAAGCGCGTTTTCCCCGACTCCAGGATACGGTTGTAGAGATCAAAGATCGCCATTTCCCACAGCGAATCACCGGCCACACATTCGATGTTATCGATGCATACCAGCGATAAATGCTCCATCCCGTCGAGCACCTCGGGGACGAACCAGGTGCGTTTGTCGAGCGGCACGTAGCCTACCGCATCGCCGCGCGCGGACAGTTCCGCACAGGCTGCATGCAGCAAATGACTACGGCCAGCGCCTTCACGCGACCAGAGATAAATATACCCGCTATGTTCCTGACGCAGCACGTTTTGCAGTGCAGCCAGTAAAGAGGAGTTATCCCCCGGCCAGAAACTTGCGAAAGTTTCGTCGTCAGGAAGATAAAGTGGCAAAGAGAGCTGTGCCGGTGTGTTCAGAGATACCTCAACCCAGGATTTCATAAAATCGTGTTGAGTTTAACACAGAAATACGTCGCGATAGAACCGGGCAGCGCTGCCGCCCGGTCAGAGATTTACTGTTGCGGACTGTCTGCATCTTTCGCGTCAAGCACAACTTCTTCCGGACGCAGCAGGCTGATAACTTTGAAAATCAGGCTCAGACAGACACCAACGATGGTCGCCAGCGCCATGCCTTTCAGCTCTGCGGCACCGATGTGAACTTTCGCGCCACTTACGCCGATGATCAAAATAACCGAAGTCAGGATCAGGTTCTGCGCCTTGTTATAGTCAACCTTCGACTCGATCAGTACGCGAATACCAGAAGCGCCAATCACACCGTACAGCAGCAGTGATACGCCGCCCATAACCGGCAGTGGAATGATTTGGATCGCTGCAGCCAGTTTACCCACGCAGGAGAGCAGAATGGCGAAAATTGCCGCACCGCCGATAACCCAGGTACTGTAAACGCGGGTGATCGCCATTACGCCGATATTTTCGCCGTACGTGGTGTTCGGCGTAGAGCCGAAGAAACCAGAGATTACCGTAGACAGACCGTTGGCAAACATAGAACGATGCAGGCCAGGATCGCGAATCAAATCTTTTTTCACGATATTCGCCGTTACCACCAGGTGCCCGACGTGTTCAGCGATGACCACCAGCGCCGCTGGCAGGATGGTCAGAATGGCAACCCATTCAAAACGCGGCGTGTAGAACGTCGGCAGCGCGAACCAGTGGGCCTGCGCAATCGGCGTAGTGTCCACAACGCCCATCACGAAGGAGAGCGCATAACCGGCCAGCACCCCGATCAGAATCGGGATAATCGCCATAAAACCGCGGAACAATACGGAACCAAAGACCGTTACCGCCAGCGTCACCATAGAAATGATGATGGTTTTTGAATCCGGTAATTGCCCTTCAGCAGGCAGTAACCCCGCCATACCCGCAGCAACGCCAGCCAGCTCCAGGCCGATGACGGCAACGATTGCGCCCATCGCCGCAGGCGGGAACATGACATCCAGCCAGCCGGTTCCTGCCTTCTTAACAATGAAAGAAACCAGGCAGAACAGGACGCCACACATAATGAAACCGCCCAGCGCCACTTCATACCCTAACGGCAGCAGCAGCAGCACCGGGGAAATAAAGGCAAAGCTGGAACCCAGATATGCGGGAATTTTACCCTTACAAATAAAGAGATACAGCAACGTACCAATGCCGTTAAACAGCAGAACGGTAGCCGGGTTGATGTGGAACAGGACTGGCACCAGTACCGTTGCGCCAAACATGGCGAACAGGTGCTGCAAACTAAGCGGGATTGTCTGTAAAAGCGGCGGTCTTTCACTCACCCCGATAGCACGGCGCGTCATAGTGTTTTCCTCTGAGTGTTGTTTGTTATTAGCCATTGGGTTGTTTTATTCAAAAAAAAGCCGACTCTTAAAGTCGGCTTCTTTTCACTTATTCGTTTACTTAGTACCAAAAATCTTATCGCCGGCATCGCCGAGCCCCGGAATAATGTATCCGTGCTCGTTCAGTCCCTGATCGATGGAGGCGGTGTACAGCTCCACATCCGGGTGCGCTTTTTCCAGTGCCGCGATACCTTCCGGCGCCGCAACCAGGACCAGCACTTTAATGCTGGTGCAGCCTGCATTTTTCAGCAGATCGATAGTGGCGATAACAGAGCCGCCGGTTGCCAGCATTGGGTCAACGATCAGCGCCATACGCTCATCGATGTTAGAAACCAGCTTCTGGAAATACGGAACTGGCTCCAGCGTCTCTTCGTTACGGTACATACCAACAACGCTGATACGCGCGCTCGGAACGTTTTCCAGAACGCCTTCCATCATGCCCAGACCCGCACGCAGGATAGGCACAACGGTGATTTTTTTGCCTTTGATTTGGTCAACTTCAACTGGACCGTTCCAGCCTTCAATGGTCACCTTTTCGGTTTCCAGACCAGCGGTTGCTTCATAAGTCAGCAGACTGCCAACTTCCGAGGCGAGTTCACGAAAGCGTTTAGTGCTGATGTCGTTTTCACGCATCAGTCCCAGCTTGTGTTTGACGAGTGGGTGTTTGACTTCCACGATCTTCATACTCTTCTCCTTTCCTCAGACGAATGGCAACCACAAAAAAAATCGCCGGATTATACCGCTTTTCCTCTCTGGCGCAACACTGCATACGCTTGATATGGATCAACCAAAGTCATTTGCGTCTGAATGATGAGTATAAAACAAGCCCCGCACTGATGGCGGGGCTCGCTGTCAATGCTATGAATTTTAAAGATATTCAGCATTGGTCTGGATGACTTTTTGATACCACGAAAAAGATTTTTTAGGTGAGCGCGTTAATGTCCCGCTACCGTCATTATTTTTATCGACATAGATAAACCCGTAGCGTTTTTTCATCTCCCCTGTCCCGGCAGAGACTAAATCAATGCAGCCCCACGGGGTATATCCCATCAGATCCACGCCATCTTCCACCACCGCTTTTTTCATCTCACGTATGTGGGCGGCAAGGTAGTCGATACGGTACTGGTCGTTAACTGTACCATCGTCCTCGCGCACATCAATGGCGCCAAATCCATTCTCCACAATAAATAGTGGCAGTTGATAATGATCCCAGAACCAGTTCAGTGAATAACGCAGGCCAACCGGATCAATCTGCCAGCCCCAGTCCGATTTCTGCACGTACGGGTTGGAAACCAGGCTTTTCGACTCGTCGTAATCCAGCTGTGGGTTGTCCGCCGTTGCCTGGGTCGCGAAAGACATATAATAGCTAAAGCCGATGTAATCAACGCAGCCCTTGGCCAGCGCCTGACGGTCTTCCTCGGTGATATCCAGTTCAAAGCCACGACGGGCAAAGTAGTTGAGAAGATGCCGCGGGTATTTGCCGCGCACATGGACGTCAGTAAACCAGTAACGCCGGTGCATGGCATTCATCGCCATCATCATATCGTCTGGCGCGCAGGTCAGCGGATAGATTGGACACATGGCAATCATGCACCCTATCTGTAATTCCGGGTTAATCTCACGCGCGACCTTTACCGCCAGCGCGCTTGCCACCAGCTCATAGTGCGCCGCCTGGTACATGACCGGCTCGCGGTCTTCGCCTGGCTGGTATTTCAGACCTGAGTTAGTAAAGGGCGCGAAATCTTCGTGATAATTTGCCTGGTTGTTAATCTCATTAAACGTCATCCAGTACTTCACTTTGTGCTGGTAACGAGTGAATACCACCCTGGCAAAACGGACAAAGAAATCGATAAGCTTGCGGTTGCGCCAGCCGCCGTACTCCGTCACCAGATGGTAAGGCATCTCAAAATGGGACAGCGTAATCACCGGCTCAATGCCATATTTCAGGCATTCGTCAAACAGGTCATCATAGAACTGTAGGCCAGACTCATTGGGTTGTTCTTCATCGCCGAAGGGGAAAATACGTGTCCAGGCAATAGAGGTGCGAAAACATTTAAACCCCATTTCGGCAAACAGCTTTATGTCGTCTTTATAGTGATGATAAAAATCGATGGCCTCATGGTTAGGGTAATTTTTACCGGCAATCACACCGTCGGTAATTTCACGCGCCACCCCATGCGCTCCCGCGGTCATGACATCAGCAACGCTGACGCCTTTTCCGCCCTCCTGCCAGCCACCTTCCAGTTGATGAGCCGCGACAGCACCACCCCACATGAAATCTGCTTTAAATCCTGACATACCCTTCCCCTATCGTGATGACTCTGCGCAAAACGCTGTTGATGAGGTCCGCAACAGAAAAAAGAAACCGGTTTCAGTAAGATACTGTGCAATCGCCTAACAGGATTCAAGCACAAGACTGTACCCGGTTTCATTTTCGTGGCGCAGCTCAAACAAATAGATAAATGATTGTAAAATGCTGAAAAAACCAGCAGATAAAACTTGATGCAGAGCAGGCTCGCAAACGTTTGCTTTCCCTGTTAGAATTGCGCCGAATTTAACTTTTACTGCAAGTAAACATGTGGGGAAGCAGGCAGTGACCGATAAAACCTCTCTTAGCTACAAAGATGCCGGTGTTGATATTGATGCAGGTAATGCTCTGGTTGATCGAATCAAAGGCGTAGTAAAGAAAACTCGTCGTCCGGAAGTTATGGGTGGTCTGGGTGGCTTCGGTGCGCTGTGCGCATTGCCGCAAAAATATCGTGAACCGGTACTGGTTTCCGGCACTGATGGCGTTGGTACAAAACTGCGTCTGGCGATGGATCTGAAACGCCACGACACTATCGGCATTGATCTCGTCGCAATGTGCGTCAACGACCTCGTGGTTCAGGGCGCTGAGCCGCTGTTCTTCCTCGACTACTATGCGACTGGCAAACTGGATGTGGACACCGCAGCCAGCGTCATTAACGGGATTGCCGAAGGCTGCCTGCAGTCTGGCTGTGCGCTGGTCGGTGGGGAAACAGCTGAAATGCCGGGGATGTATCACGGCGAAGATTACGACGTGGCAGGTTTCTGCGTTGGCGTCGTCGAAAAATCAGAAATTATCGACGGCTCAAAAGTTGCCGACGGTGATGTACTGATTGCGCTCGGCTCAAGCGGCCCGCACTCCAACGGCTACTCTCTGGTGCGTAAAATTGTAGAAGTCAGCGGTTGTGACCCAGAAACCACCGAGCTTGAAGGCAAGCCGCTGGCCGATCACTTACTGGCCCCTACCCGCATTTACGTGAAATCCATTCTGGAACTGATCGAGAAGGTTGATGTGCACGCCATTGCCCACCTGACCGGCGGCGGCTTCTGGGAAAATATTCCACGCGTTCTGCCAGACAACACGCAGGCAGTGATCGACGAATCTTCATGGCAGTGGCCAGCCGTCTTCAACTGGCTGCAAACGGCGGGTAACGTCAGCCAGCATGAGATGTATCGCACCTTTAACTGCGGTGTAGGTATGGTTATCGCCCTGCCAGCTCCGGAAGTGGACAAAGCCCTTGCTTTGCTCAATGAGAAAGGTGAAAACGCATGGAAAATCGGTATCATCAAAGCTTCTGATTCCGAACAGCGTGTGGTCATTGAATGAAAAACATTGTGGTGCTCATTTCCGGCAACGGAAGCAATTTGCAGGCGATAATCGACGCCTGCGAACAGAAAAAAATCAATGGCACCATACGTGCAGTATTCAGTAACAAGGCCGATGCGTTCGGCCTTGAGCGCGCACGCGAAGCGAATATTCCGGCACACTCGCTGGAAGCCGCCCAGTTTGCCAGTCGCGAAGCATTCGACCGCCAACTGATACAAGAGATTGACGCCTATGCACCCGATGTCGTGGTGCTGGCCGGTTATATGCGTATCCTCAGCCCGGCGTTTGTCGCTCACTATGCTGAACGATTGCTGAATATCCACCCGTCTTTATTGCCGAAGTATCCCGGCCTGCATACGCATCGCCAGGTACTGGAAAACGGCGATGAAGAACATGGTACCTCAGTCCATTTCGTGACGGATGAGTTGGACGGCGGACCGGTCATTCTCCAGGCCAAAGTTCCAGTATTTGAAGGCGACAGCGAAGATGATGTCACGGCACGGGTTCAGGCTCAGGAACATACCATTTACCCGCTGGTGGTAAGCTGGTTTATCGATGGTCGCCTGAAGATGCGTGATAACGCTGCATGGCTGGATGGCGTTCGTTTGTCTCCACAAGGCTACGCCGCCGACGAATAATAAAAAAACAACCTGTAAGCCGAATGTCACCATCCGGCTTACAGGCATAACTACCTTTTCCGGTTAATACCACCGGTATTCATCTACGCTCCCCCTTTCTCTTTGCTATCAGACGGTTTATTGTCATATTTTTCTGGCACAGTTGGACATCTGAGAGCAATGCTCGCCATAATAAATCGGTAGTGTCCCGTGAATGAAACGGAGTAAAAGTGGTAATGGGTCAGGAAAAGCTATACATCGAGAAAGAACTCAGTTGGTTAGCGTTCAACGAACGTGTACTCCAGGAAGCTGCTGATAAGTCAAACCCGTTGATCGAACGGATGCGTTTCTTAGGCATCTATTCCAATAATCTCGACGAGTTTTATAAGGTTCGTTTTGCCGAACTGAAGCGCCGAATCATTATTAGCGAAGAACAGGGTTCAAACTCTCACTCCCGCCATTTGTTAGGCAAAATCCAGGCCCGCGTATTAAAAGCCGATCAGGAATTTGACGGCCTGTACAACGAGTTGCTGTTGGAAATGGCGCGCAATCAGATTTTCTTAATCAACGAACGCCAGTTGTCGGTCAATCAGCAAAGCTGGTTGCGTCATTACTTCAAGCAATATCTTCGCCAGCACATCACGCCGATCCTGATTAACCGCGAGACGGATTTAGTCCAGTTTTTGAAAGATGACTACACCTATCTGGCGGTAGAAATTATCCGTGGTGATACGATCCGCTACGCGCTGCTGGAAATCCCTTCCGACAAGGTTCCCCGTTTTGTGAATCTGCCGCCGGAAACCCCGCGCCGTCGCAAACCGATGATCCTGCTGGACAACATCTTACGTTACTGCCTTGACGACATTTTCAAAGGGTTCTTTGACTACGACGCACTGAACGCCTATTCGATGAAAATGACCCGTGACGCCGAATACGATTTGGTGCACGAGATGGAATCGAGCCTGATGGAGCTGATGTCATCCAGCCTGAAACAGCGTCTGACCGCAGAACCTGTACGTTTTGTCTATCAGCGTGACATGCCCAATGCACTGGTCGAAGTACTGCGTGAAAAACTGACGATTTCTCGCTACGACTCGATTGTTCCCGGCGGGCGTTACCATAACTTCAAAGACTTTATTAACTTCCCTAACGTTGGCAAAGCTAACCTGGTGAACAAACCGCTGCCGCGTCTGCGCCATATCTGGTTCGACAACGAGAAGTTTCGTAACGGCTTTGACGCCGTTCGTGAACGCGACGTGCTGCTGTATTACCCCTATCACACCTTTGAGCACGTTCTTGAACTGCTGCGCCAGGCCTCTTTCGACCCGAGCGTGCTGGCTATAAAGATCAACATCTACCGTGTGGCAAAAGATTCACGCATCATAGATTCAATGATCCATGCCGCGCACAACGGTAAGAAAGTCACCGTGGTGGTGGAATTGCAGGCCCGCTTCGATGAAGAAGCCAACATCCATTGGGCCAAGCGTCTTACCGAAGCAGGCGTTCACGTCATCTTCTCCGCGCCAGGCCTGAAAATTCACGCCAAACTGTTCCTTATCTCGCGTAAAGAAGGTGATGAAGTCGTGCGCTATGCGCATATCGGGACGGGGAACTTCAACGAAAAAACGGCACGCCTGTATACCGACTACTCGTTGCTAACTGCCGATTCGCGCATTACCAACGAAGTGCGTCGGGTGTTTAACTTCATCGAGAACCCGTATCGCCCGGTGACGTTCGATTATCTGCTGGTTTCCCCGCAGAATTCACGCCGTCTGCTGTACGCGATGATCGACAAAGAAATCGCCAACGCGCAGCAAGGACTGCCTTCCGGCATTACGCTAAAACTGAATAACCTGGTCGATAAAGGTCTGGTTGACCGCCTCTATGCGGCCTCAAGCTCTGGTGTGCCGGTCAATTTGTTGATTCGTGGTATGTGTTCTTTGATTCCGAATCTGGAAGGTATCAGCGACAATATTCGCGTTATCAGCATCGTTGATCGCTATCTTGAACATGACCGGGTCTATATCTTCGAGAACGGAGGTGACAAGCAGGTGTATCTCTCTTCCGCTGACTGGATGACAAGAAACATCGACTATCGTATCGAAGTTGCCACACCGCTTCTTGACCCGCGCCTTAAGCAACGCGTGCTGGATATTATCGATATCCTGTTCAGCGACACGGTGAAAGCCCGCTTTATTGATAAAGAACTGAGTAATCGCTACGTACCGCGCGGAAACCGCCGTAAGGTTCAGTCACAATTGGCGATTTACGATTACATCAAATCACTCGAGCAACCTGACTAAAGATATGCCAATACACGACAAGACTCCACGACCGCAGGAATTTGCTGCGGTCGACCTTGGTTCAAACAGTTTCCATATGGTCATTGCCCGCGTGGTTGATGGCGCAATGCAAATTATTGGGCGACTGAAACAACGCGTACATCTGGCGGATGGCCTCGGCGAAGATAACAAGCTGAGCGAAGAGGCCATGGAGCGCGGGCTAAGCTGTTTATCACTGTTCGCCGAACGTTTGCAGGGGTTTCCTCCATCAAGCGTATGTATCGTGGGAACCCATACTTTGCGTCAGGCACTGAATGCGACTGATTTTCTCAAGCGAGCGGAAAAAGTCATCCCCTACCCAATTGAGATTATTTCCGGCAACGAAGAAGCCCGATTGATCTTTATGGGCGTTGAACATACGCAGCCGGAAAAAGGTCGCAAGCTGGTTATCGATATCGGCGGCGGCTCAACAGAACTGGTGATCGGAGAAGATTTCGAGCCTAAACTGGTCGAAAGCCGCCGTATGGGTTGCGTCAGCTTTGCCCAGATGTATTTCCCGCGCGGTGTAATTAACCGCGAAAACTTCCAGCGTGCCCGCATGGCGGCTGCGCAAAAGCTCGAAACCTTAACCTGGCAGTTTCGCATTCAGGGCTGGAACGTTGCGCTGGGCGCATCGGGCACCATTAAAGCAGCCCATGAAGTGCTGCTGGAGATGGGTGAAAAAGACGGTTTTATCACCCCCGAACGTCTGGACAAGCTGACATCTGAAGTGTTGAAGCACGCGTCATTTGATGCGCTCAGCTTGCCGGGGTTGTCAGAAGAAAGAAAAGCAGTGTTTGTACCCGGACTCGCGATTCTGTGCGGCGTTTTTGACGCGTTAGCTATTCGCGAACTTCGCCTTTCTGATGGTGCGTTACGTGAAGGCGTGCTGTACGAGATGGAAGGCCGTTTTCGCCACCAGGACGTTCGTAGCCGTACCGCCAGCAGCCTGGCGAACCAGTACAACATTGACAGCGAACAGGCCCGGCGCGTGCTGGAAACGACGATGCAAATGTACGACCAGTGGCATACGCAGCAGCCAAAGCTGGCCAATCCCCAACTGGAAGCGTTACTGCGTTGGGCAGCAATGCTGCATGAGGTTGGGCTGAACATCAACCACAGCGGTTTGCATCGCCACTCTGCGTATATCTTACAAAACAGCGATCTACCTGGTTTCAATCAGGAACAACAGCTGATGATGGCAACATTAGTTCGTTATCATCGCAAAGCGATTAAGCTCGACGACTTGCCCCGCTTTACGCTGTTTAAGAAGAAACAGTTTCTGCCGTTAATTCAGCTGCTGCGCCTGGGCGTGCTGTTGAATAATCAGCGTCAGGCGACCACCACACCGCCGACTTTGACCCTGATAACCGACGACAGCCACTGGACCTTACGCTTCCCGCATGACTGGTTTAGCCAAAATGCGCTGGTGCTGCTCGATCTGGAGAAAGAGCAGCAATACTGGGAAGCCGTAACAGGCTGGCGACTCAAAATTGAAGAAGAGAGCTCACCCGATATCGCCGCATAAGATCTCAGCAGGTGTCAGTTCATCTGGCACCTGCTTTTCCAGAGTTTCACTCAACGGCAGTGGCTCACCAATCAGATACCCCTGCATGTAATCAATCCCCAGTGAAATCACCGCACTGCGTATTTCTTCGCTTTCGACGTACTCCGCAACCACCAGCATTCTTTTCATCCGCGCCAGATGGCAAATAGAGGCCACGATTTGGTAGTCGAGGCTGTTCGAAACAATATTGCGAATAAAGCTACCGTCAATTTTCAGGATATCGGCATTCACATTTTTCAGCCGCGCATAGCTGGCATACCCAGTACCAAAATCATCAATCGCAATCTGACAGCCCAGTGATTGCAGCTGCAGCAACGTTGCCTGTGCCTGTTCCGCATTGGTCAAGGCATTGCTTTCCGTCACTTCAAAGATAAGTTGCCATGCTTCAACCTTGTACTTATTCAGTAACTGATTGATGTCATTAGGAAGTCGCGCGCGACATACTGAGGTGGGTGATAAGTTGATAGCAAACCGGTGGGCGGGCATTTTTTCCCGATTCTGCGCCATAAATTTCAACGTATTTTCAATCACCCACAGATCGATACGGGATGACAAACCAAACTCATGGGCTACCGGCAAGAAGTTATCAGGGGCAATAGTTTCACCGTCATCCCCCTCAAGCCGCAGGAGGATTTCGTGATAAACGTCGCCACGCACGCCAAAAATCGGCTGCGCCTTGAGGAAAAAGCGATTGTTCTCCAGCGCCTGCTGAATACGGTTCATCATCGCAACTTTATCTTTCAGGTCGCGTTGCAGGTGCATCACACCACGCCGCTGCAAATTCTCTGGTGAATTGGTTGCCAGCGATAATTCGGCAATGGTACTTAACTCTCCCAGCAACAAATAGATATGGTTAACAGGAGAACGGACATAGCAAAAGCTGATCCCAACCTGCGGTTGCAAAGGCATTCCGTCCCAAACAAAACGAAACTGCTTGATATGCCTGTCCAGTGCTTCAATGCGTTCCTGGTGTAGCTCAGTGTTAAAACGCAGGATTAAATCATTACCTGACAATTGATAGACATGCTCATCCTGTTCAAGCAACGGTGTTATCCACTGAGCCAGTTTTTGCTTGTACTGGATACGCAGCATAATGCCGTAATTTTTCACCAGCAGCTCCATGCCCGGAACACCCAAAAAGCAAAGCACTGACCATGGCGCGTTTTTCAAATCCCGGTTCAAAGCGCGCAAATTCGGAATATGCACCATAGGGTCAAAGAAGGCCAGGCGATGGTTGCGCCGGGTAACAAAACGTTGACGCGTTGCCAGGACAGCAATGAAATTCACGATGAAGGAAAAAACCAGATAACTTGATGAGGTAATGGCAAGCTGCGTATCGTAACCCGAATACCATGGCATATAGCGCTGATAATAATGAATTGCGGTAATAAGTACGACCGCCCATATCAACGAAATAAATCTATAACCGTAACGCATTGCCCCCCAAAGCATGACGGGAAGTAACAGTGACAAGGTATAATTCGTGCTAAATATTGAGCTTTGTTCATTGAGCGGCATACACAACATTGCCATTAGCATAGTCAATATAATCAACCAGACCGCAAACTCTGTTTTAGTCACTTTGGTATCAAACTGCTGCTTTAACTGAGAAAAATAGCCTCTCAGATGCAAGGGGTTGCGAATTGTTCGAATGATGAAATAACACAGCGGCACACCTACAAGATTCCCCGCGAGTATGGACTGATAGTTGATCAATGTGCCTGTATTGAAGGGCATAACGCCCACCATGCCGGATTTGCTTTCATAAACACCCACAAATGCAGCAAACTGGAAGAGTATCAGAAACAGCGTTGCCGGGCAGAAGACCTGCCAGAACATACGCTGAAACATCAGGTGAGAATCCCCGTGGGAAACGTTGTTTCGTCGGGGAGAAAATACTTTATATCCTCCCCAGCTAAGCACGATTGTAACTATAAAGTGCGAAATTATTGAAAGTGTTTCAAATAACCCGACCTGCGGATATTTGTACCAGATAATGGAAATGATAATACCTGGCAATGCCGTCCAGCCAAAAAAAAGCATC
The DNA here is from genome assembly GCF_002042885.1 of Citrobacter portucalensis. Taxonomy (GTDB): domain Bacteria; phylum Pseudomonadota; class Gammaproteobacteria; order Enterobacterales; family Enterobacteriaceae; genus Citrobacter; species Citrobacter portucalensis. The sequence continues at coordinate 1,077 of NZ_MVFY01000015.1, read as the reverse complement.
AGGCTAATCATCAGCGCTAACGGCAGGTAGAAAAGAATTACGGTCCCCGTACTAATATGGGCATAGGTGGTGGCAGTGCTCAATATAGGCAACAACAAAGAAGGTAAGATGAGAGGTAATGCCCACCATCTATCTCTAATACCAATATAATTTTTATTGAGTTTCATAGATGCTCAGTAGAATCCCACACATCCTGTAGGGGGTATTCAGACAGGCATCCCACCTGACTTTAAAACGATAAAGTAAAATACATCACAATGATTCATCGATTTTAGTTGTCAGCAAATTGTGATGCTTGATACATATCAAAAAACATCCCCCTCATTCATCAATTATTACTCTTTTCATTATTTTTTATCGTTAATACATTATTCATGCAAATAATAATATTAATTTCCATAACATAAGAAGATAAAACAACTGAAGCAATTTTACATAAGGAAGAATTGACCATTCCCTCTCAGTGTGCCTTAATGTGAGTATCGCCCCTCAGTTGGGTACACTACAAGGAACCTTTTGTGAGCCAGGTTACCAGCCTACGCAAACGACACCGATTTAACAGTCGCATGATCCGGATCGTACTGCTTATCAGCTTTCTCTTCTTCTTCGGACGCTTCGTCTACTCCGCCATTGGTGCGTGGCATCACCACCAGGACAAAAAAGAATCTCAGCAGACCACTCAGCCGCAACAGACAGCTCCTGCACAAACCGACGAACATTGATCGCTCGCGCCTGTGATACCCCCAGCATTAAGATTCCTTACCGGATGGCTAATCGCCTGACATTTAACCATCCGGTAAGGGATTTGAGTGACGAAACTTTACACATATCCCCCCTCTCCCGCTTAATTATCAGATAATCGGCCGTATTTTTCGCACAAATGCACAATCTTTTCATCCCACTTCACCGCACCATTCGCGCTGATTTTTAAGTTCCGGTTTAGCGGACATAAAAAGACAAACAGTGCTCAAATAAACGCTAATTAATATCACCAGCAAATATCACTGATGCAAGCATTTATATTTCGCATGAAAATTAAATAGTTATTTGAATTGTTATCATTTTTAAATACTACAG
>NZ_MVFY01000014.1 GCF_002042885.1 Citrobacter portucalensis | reverse complement strand
TAAATAATTTATAGCTATGCGCTTTATATATAAAAAATAAATCACTATTGATTCATATACACTGTGAATGCAATAATCCATTCCCAACCAGAAATCGCCCATCAATAAATTATTATTTTAGTGTATTTTATATATTGAAAAGACTACAATTCCGAGTCCGTATGTTATCGGCATCTAACATGCAAATAATTGCTTTCAAGAATAATTGCAATCGTTCGTTCAGACTTCACAAATATGATAACATTAGCCCTACTTAGCTGTTGTTGCTGTGTATGACAGGTGGTATGAAAAAAGTCATTTTCTCTTTAGCCCTGGGGACGTTTGGGCTGGGCATGGCCGAGTTTGGCATCATGGGTGTACTCACCGAATTGGCGCGGGACGTGGGAATTTCCATTCCTGCCGCAGGCCATATGATTTCGTTTTACGCCTTTGGCGTGGTGCTTGGCGCGCCTATTATTGCACTCTTTTCCAGCCGCTTTTCGCTCAAGCATATTCTGCTGTTTCTGGTCACGCTGTGTGTGATTGGCAACGCCATTTTCACCCTCTCCTCCTCGTATTTTATGCTGACGGTGGGCAGGCTGGTTTCAGGCTTCCCGCACGGCGCGTTTTTTGGCGTTGGCGCAATTATCCTATCGAAGCTCGCCCGCCCGGGAAAAGTCACCGCCGCTGTCGCGGGCATGATTTCGGGTATGACCGTTGCCAATCTGGTTGGCATTCCCGTCGGCACCTGGCTGAGTCAGGAATTTAGCTGGCGCTATACGTTCCTGCTGATTGCCGTCTTTAATATCGCCGTGATGGTCTCGGTCGCTTTTTGGGTGCCCAACATCAGCGATGAAGCAAAAGGAAACCTGCGCGAACAATTTCACTTTTTGAAAAGCCCCGCCCCGTGGCTCATTTTCTCCGCCACCATGTTTGGTAACGCCGGGGTTTTCGCCTGGTTCAGCTATGTCAAACCATACATGATGTTCATCTCCGGTTTTTCCGAAGCGCTGATGACCTTCATCATGATGCTGGTAGGATTAGGAATGGTGTTGGGAAATCTGCTGAGCGGTCGGCTGTCTGGTCGCTATACGCCGCTGCGCATTGCGGTGATAACCGACTTCGTGATTGTGCTGGCTCTGCTGTTGCTCTTTGCCTTTGGCGGGATCAAAGCAGCGTCGCTGACCTTCGCCTTTATTTGCTGCGCGGGCCTGTTTGCCCTGTCGGCACCGCTGCAAATTTTGCTGCTGCAAAATGCTAAAGGAGGGGAGCTGCTGGGTGCGGCTGGCGGGCAAATTGCCTTTAACCTCGGCAGCGCGATTGGCGCCTACAGCGGTGGCATGATGCTGACGCTGGGCTTTGCCTACAACTACGTGACGCTGCCGGCGGCACTGCTGTCGTTTTCTGCGATGTCGTCACTGTTGCTGTACGGTCGCCTGAAGCGCGCAGTACCCCAGATGACACACGCTGCCGGATAGCATCTGCGCTACCCGGCTACGCGAACCTTACTCCTGCGGCCACAGCCAGGCCGCACCGCGTACACCGCTGGAATCCCCGTGTAGCGCCTTGCGTAGAGGCGTTTCGCATTCGCCGCCAAAGACAAACTGCTTAATCAACGTCGGAACGTTTTGATACAGTCGGTCGACATTGCTCATTCCGCCCCCCAGCACAATGACGTCCGGATCGAGAATATTCACCACATGTGCCAGTGATTTCGCCAGACGACGCTCATAGCGGCTCAACGCCTGCTCCGCAAGAGCATCCTGCGCAGTAACAAGACTGATAATTTCATTGCCTTTGAGCTGCTTACCGCTCAGACGCTGGTAGTCGGTGGCAAAGCCAGTCCCGGAAATGAAGGTTTCAATGCAGCCTTGTTTACCGCAATAACAGGGGACTTCCTGTCGGAAACACAGCTCATCTTCGTCCATCCATGGCAGCGGATTATGCCCCCACTCGCCCGCGGTACCGTTACCGCCCGTGTGCGCCCGACCATTCAGTGCCACGCCTGCGCCACATCCAGTGCCGATAATCACCGCAAACACGGTTTGCGCCCCGGCCGCCGCACCATCCACAGCTTCTGAAACCGCCAGACAGTTGGCATCATTTGCCAACCGCACTTCACGATTCAGACGCGAACTCAGGTCTTTGTCAAAAGGTTGTCCGTTAAGCCAGGTCGAGTTGGCATTCTTTACCACCCCGGTGTAGGGCGAGATTGAACCTGGAATGCCCATTCCCACAGTTCCCGTCTGCCCGGTGGCGTTTTCCGCCATCTCCACCAGCGTGGCGATGGTTTCTATCGTTTGCCGATAATCATCACGCGGCGTGGGCAGGCGATGGCGAAAAAGCTGTTCGCCCGCATCGCCAAGCGCAATAACTTCCGTTTTCGTACCGCCCAAATCGATACCTATACGCACTGTTTGCTCCTCTTCCCGATTAACAATGCAAGCATAGCGACAATTCGCTATCATGCCCGCTGGATTTAACGACAAGGCCGTGGAAATTATCATGCTGTGGTTCAAAAATTTAATGGTTTACCGTCTTAGCCGCGATGTTTCTTTGCGAGCCGAAGAGATGGAAAAACAGCTGGCATCAATGACGTTCACCCCTTGCGGTAGCCAGGATATGGCAAAAATGGGCTGGGTTCCGCCGATGGGATCGCACAGCGATGCATTAACGCATACCGCCAATGGCCAAATTATTATCTGCGCCCGCAAAGAAGAAAAAATTCTGCCGTCGCCGGTTATCAAACAGGCGCTGGAAGCCAAAATATTCAAACTGGAAGCTGAGCAAGGTCGCAAACTTAAGAAGACCGAAAAAGACTCGCTGAAAGATGAAGTTCTGCACTCATTACTGCCGCGCGCCTTTAGCCGCTTCAGCCAGACAATGATGTGGATCGATACCGTCAACGATCTGATCATGGTTGATTGTGCGAGCGCGAAAAAAGCCGAAGATACGCTGGCGCTGCTGCGTAAGAGTCTCGGTTCACTGCCGGTCGTTCCGCTGACGATGGAAAACCCTATTGAGCTGACGCTGACCGAATGGGTTCGCTCCGGCACCACGGCGCAGGGCTTCCAACTGCTGGATGAAGCTGAACTGAAAGCGATCCTTGAAGACGGCGGTGTGATCCGTGCGAAAAAACAGGATCTGGTCTGCGACGAAATCGCCGTGCATATCGAAGCGGGCAAACTGGTCACTAAGCTGGCCCTCGACTGGCAGCAGCGCATTCAGTTCGTTATGTGTGACGACGGCTCCATTAAGCGCCTGAAGTTCAGCGACGAGCTGCGCGATCAAAACGAAGATATCGACCGCGAAGATTATGCTCAGCGTTTTGATGCCGATTTCATCCTGATGACAGGTGAACTGGCGGCGCTGATTAAAAGTCTGGTGGAAGGATTAGGCGGCGAAGCGCAACGTTAAGCTGTGTTTAGCGAATGGCGACTCAATATCGCCATTCGTCATTTTTACGATTACAGGTAACGGCAAAGATAGGATGTTGGCTCTGCTACCTGCAGATGAAACTCGCTGTTGCCCGGTACGTTAAACACGTCTCCTGCGGCATACACTTTCCACTCGGTTTCCCCTGGCAGCAGCACGTTCAGTGCGCCACTAACTACCGTCATCTCTTCAGGCGCCGCAGTACCAAAGGTATATTCACCTTCAGCCATCACGCCTACACTGGCGCGACCAGTACTGCTGCTGGTAAAACCGATCGATTTTACTTTGCCGGAAAAGTATTCATTACTTTGAAGCATACAACTGGCCCTATCTCGTGATTAAGTTAGGAACCAATATAGGGGGCTGACGTTCCATCTGTCACGCAAAATTACGCCAGCAATTCCGAAGCCAGTCGGGCAATCAACACATTGGACAGCAGAACCGGGACATCCAGCGACTTTTGCAGTAAATCACGATGACGTTGATGAAACCCCAGGCAGTCCAGCATAAGAACATCAGCACCTTGCTCAAGGAGATATTTCCCGGCATCAATCAGCTGTTGTTCAGAACCTTCTACTGGATTCGCCACGGCGTACACTGGCGGAGTTTGTAACACCTGCCACTTTTGTGTCTGGGCTTTGAGCAATTCAGCAACAGGTACAATGACCCCAACCTGATGCCCTTCGACAATCGAAGCCACTAACGGGGGAATAATGCGTATAGGTTCCAACAAGATACTATTGCGGGCGGTCAGACGGGTAATTGAGGCGGTACTCATCAGCAGGATCACATCAAATCCCTGATTATCGAGAACCTCCACAATGCTTTGCAGCGAGCGTTCCACTTTCTGACGTGAGACATGAGCAAGTTGGTGGTCGCTAAGCAGCGTTAATAACAGCTCGTCACCGGGTGAAGCCCCGTACTCGGCCATCACATCTTCTCGCTGCATCTGCCCCAGCAGACTGTGGTGAGTAATGTGCTGTTCATCAATATATTCCGTCAGGAGCGGTAACATCTCACACATCGGCACAACGCCAATCGTGAGGATAGCCAACGACGTACTCATTTGTTGCTCCACCGTCTTCTTACTTTGCTGTGAAATCCCGGATAAGTGCCGGGCGCTGACCTGTGCTACAAATGCTCAAAAGCGTAGCAGTAGATCGGCGGTGTATTGTGTAAAGATTCCAGATCATTCCAGTACTGGATTGTTATTGTTTAATTTTCAATTTTTACTGTATACGGCGAAATTTAAAATAATGTGATGTACGCCCGGACTGGCACTTTTAAGACTCGTGCCAGAGCGGTCTTCATATCAGGTTTTATCGGGGTCTTCGTAGCGTTTTTTAGCATCCATCGCTTCCTGAGCTGAAGGATGCTCACTGATCAACGAATTCGGTTTAGGGTGGTCGGCACGAAGTTGATACCAGGTTACCGTCTGGCCTGGCGTCCCTTTTTCAACCGTAACAATGGTCGCTTGACGTGGGTAAGGTGGTTGTGTCGGCATAGTTCTTCCTTTTCACTGGATGAACATTAAGTATAGACACCGCCCTGCAACCGTGGCGCTGCCTGCGCCAGTATCCCAAGAATGTCTTCCACTACCTGCGAAGGCGGATTGGTGGCATCAACGATATAGTGCGCAGCCTCACGATACAGAACATCACGCTGGGCGAGCACTTCCTGAACCTCTTCGGTCAACGGTTTGCCGGTTAGAGTCGGTCGTAATCCTTCTTCAGGCGTGGCCTCCAGACGATCAACCAGTACCGATACCGGTGCGCTTAGATAGATAACCACGCCGTGGCTGCGCATGTAATGACGATTAAATTCGGTAAGAATGATACCGCCGCCGGTCGCAACAACCGTGGCAGGAGCGGTGACAGCCTGCAGAGCGGTCGTTTCCTGGGCACGAAACCCTTCCCATCCTTCTCTTTCGACGATTTCCGCCACGGTCATTTGCACGTGCGATTGCAACCAGCGATCGGTATCAACGAACTGGAAATCAATAGCCTTTGCCAGCGCCATACCGGTTGTCGTCTTACCACACCCCCGGGGGCCAACAAGAAAAAGAGGTTGCGTCATCACAGAATTTCCCCAGAGAGCCGCCAACAAGCGGGATCTGATGCGGTTAAAAATATAATCATATCATCAAACTAGTACATCGCCAAAACTGTAAAGAAAAAATTACAGAAAGAATGGCGAGATGAGTTAACCCCTACTATAACAAGAATTCACAATGAATAAAGTGTAAATAATAAATTACAGACCCTATTTTCTACGCTGAACTTCCAGCCACCACTTATCCAGTTCAGCCGCAAAATGCTGTCTGTCGCGGGGCGAAAGGCTGTCCGGCCCCCCGGTCTGGATACCGCTGGCTCGCAGTGTATCCATAAAATCACGCATCATCAGACGCTCGCGGATCGTCGCGTCGGTATAACGTTCGCCACGCGGGTTAAGCGCCGCCGCACCTTTTTCAATTACTTCAGCCGCCAGCGGAATATCTGCCGTTATCACTAAATCACCGGCGCTGCACTGACGCACAATCTCGTTATCAGCCACGTCAAAGCCCGCAGGCACACGTAATGTGCTGATGAAACGCGAAGGCGGGACGCGCAGGCTTTGGTTGGCCACCAAAACAAGCGGCATTTGCATGCGCTCAGAGGCGCGGTACAAAATGTCTTTAATCACATTCGGACACGCATCGGCATCCACCCATATTGTCATAGCTTCTCCCCACTGGTGTGCTGTCGCACATTGTCGCGTGCTTTTACTTTCAGGCAAAGTGCTGTTTCTCCTTCTGAACATATTCATTCCGCGCTAAGCTTAGCTTTCCCAGATTTACCCTAAATAATTCGGGTTGCAGGCAGGCGGCAAGAGAGTGAGTCCCGATGAGCTTACTCTGGTAAGTGATTCGGGTGAGCGAACGCAGCCAACGCACATGCAACTTGAAGTATGACGGGTATAAAACAATGAATATCATCCATAGGGAGTGACAAGATGGACAAGAAAATTGGTTTTATCGGCTGCGGTAATATGGGCAAAGCCATTCTTGGCGGCATGATCGCCAGCGGTCAGGTTCTCCCCGGACAAATCTGGGTCTACACCCCTTCCCCCGATAAGGTCGCCGCGCTACACGACCAGTACGGCATTAATGCGGCGCAGTCTGCACAAGAAGTCGCGCAGATCGCTGATATTGTTTTTGGGGCCGTAAAACCAGGCATCATGATTAAGGTGCTGAGCGAAATTACCTCCAGCCTGAACAAAGATTCCCTTGTCGTCTCGATTGCCGCCGGTGTTACCCTCGATCAACTTGCCCGCGCGCTGGGTCATGACCGTAAAATCATTCGCGCGATGCCAAACACGCCATCGCTGGTGAACGCCGGAATGACCTCCGTCACGCCAAACGCCTTAGTCACGCCGGAAGCTACGGCCGACGTGCTCAATATCTTCCGCTGCTTTGGCGAAGCTGAAGTCATTGCGGAGGCAATGATTCATCCGGTCGTTGGCGTCAGCGGTTCAGCACCGGCCTATGTATTTATGTTTATCGAAGCGATGGCAGATGCCGCCGTTCAGGGGGGAATGCCCCGCGCACAGGCTTATAAATTTGCAGCACAAGCGGTAATGGGTTCGGCGAAGATGGTTCTGGAAACGGGTAAACATCCTGGCGAATTGAAGGATATGGTGTGCTCGCCGGGTGGAACCACCATTGAGGCGGTACGCGTCCTGGAAGAACGCGGTTTCCGTTCATCGGTGATTGAAGCGATGATTAAGTGCATGGAGCAGTCGGAAAAACTCAGCCGCTCCTGAGTTAACACCGCCGGACGTCAGGCCGCCGCTTCAGTGCGGTTACGTCCGGAATTCTTTGCTTTGTAGAGAGCCATATCTGCTGATTTTAACCATTCTCGATAGTGTTCAGTTTCAGACGTCAGCGGCGCAACGCCCACGCTAATGCGCAGGTCAACCTGCGGCGCGCAGGATAAACGCAGTTGGGTAAGCCGTTCGTGAACACGAGACATCGCTGCAATCGCGCTGCTCGCTGACGTGCCACACATGATTACCGCAAACTCATCACCGCCAAAGCGACCAATCACATCGCTACCGCGTAAGGTCATCTGTAACTGGCGGGTCAGTGCAACAATGGCCTGATCCCCGACGTCATGGCCCCAGGTATCATTGATACTCTTAAAATGGTCGATATCGATGATAAGGAGCGTGGCATCACGCTGATGGCGGCGGCAATTATCAAATTCATTCCGCAGCAACAGTTCCCAATGACGTCGGTTATAAACCCCGGTCATCCCATCTCGCGTGCTCATAACCTGTAAGCGACGTTTATGTTCTGCCAGCCTGATGAGCGTCTGGTAACTCACCCAGGCAAACAGCAACGGGTAAACCACTAACACCGGCAGCGACAACAGCACACTCAGTTGCGTACTGCTAAAAGCCACGGGAATATCCGTTAACTGTAACGTCACCAGGCAGGAAACCACCATCAACACGGCGCCTGCGATGAAGACACGCATACCCCCTGCGCCCATCAGGTTGATACAGATAATCATCAACAGCGCCGTGGATGGCAGCAAGTTTATCCCCATAATCCCCATCCACATCCCGGCGAGAATGGCATCGGCTTTTAAGTTGGTATATTCGCTATGCAGTGGATCGATAGCTTTACTTGCCAATTGCCATGCCAGATGCGGCCAGACAAACGCCCATCCCACCAGCAAAAGCCACCAGCCTCCGGTTATTGGCTGAGAAACTAATACCGACGCGATAGGGAAAAACATTCCCCCCAGTCCCACCGCTCGCGGCAGCCTGATTCGTCGGGCAAATCGCAGACCGGAACGTTGGTGGTCATTTTGATGAAGCAATATAAATGCTTCATTCGGGACGACCTTCTTTTGATAAAAGTTTTCATCATTCATCGTATTTGGGAATATTCTGAAACAAATTTCCCAAATTATAGGAAGGGGTCTGGTGGCGGAAGTATGATATTTCGGGTGAGCGATTTTACCTGCTCACCCGGAAGTGCTAAGCAGATTTTTTCAGGCAAGCGCTCATAAACTTATTACGATCATCGCCTTTCAGAGACTGCTCCGTCGCCTTGACGTTGCATTCACGCATTTTCTGCTGCTGCGGCGTCAGGCTCTTTTCCTCAGGCGCAGATTTACTGTTTTTCAGGCAATCACTCATATAGGTCTTACGCGCATCCCCTTTTAAGGTCTGCGCCGTGGCCTGCTGATTGCAGGTGGTCATACGCTGTTGTTGCGGGGTTAACGTCTTCTCGGCAGCACCGACGGTAGTTAAAAAAATAAGGCCAAAGAGTAACGTCATTAATAATGTAATTTTCATAGCACCATCCTTTTCTGAACGACGACACACAGGTAAGTTTGGCTGCTAACGATAAAAATACCACCCGACGGCAAAAGTATTGCCGTCGGGTGTCAGCTTATTTCAGTCCTAACGCGGCTTTCATGGTGTAAAACAGATCGGTTTGATCGGTCAGGCCAACCACATTCGCCGCATGAGGGCCATAGGCTGCAATACGCAGTTGGCTGCCGGTGTGCTCCTGGGACTCTTCTTCAGAGTTGCCATAGCTGATGACCATCACCGCGCCATCTTTAGTGTTCAGCGCCTGCGTTAAACCGGGTGCTTTAGTATCCGGTGCGACAATCTGGCTGGCATGCGCGTGGTCAGCGGTTACCACAACCAGGGTGTTGCCATCTTTCTTCGCAAAGGCAAGTGCACGCTGCACCGCTTCATCCAGATCGACCGTTTCACCAATTTGTCCACACGGGTTAGCGGCGTGATCTTGTTTATCGATCGACGCGCCTTCTACTTGCAGGAAGAAACCTTTCTCATTTTTGCTTAACAGCTCAATCGCTTTATCCGTCATCTGCGCCAGCGTTGGCACGCTGTCGTTACGTTTTGGATTTGGCGTACAGGTCACTACCGGCTTATCCAGGTTGCCGTGATAAGACGCTTTCGGCCCTTCCCAACGCACTGGCATATTACCGTCTGAGAACAGACCCAACAGCGGTTTATCCTGATTCGCTTCGCTAACAGCCGCCAGCGTCGCGGCATCACTCACCATCTGGTAACCACGGGCCTGGGCTTGTTCTCGCAGCGTTTTACCCTGCCACTCACCTGCCGTAGCGGTTTCAGTAAAAGTCTTTGCTCCGCCGCCTAACGTAACATCCGCACGAGCATTCAATAATTGTTCGGTAATTGACCCTTTACCGCCTTTTTCCAGCGCGTTCGTCGGGCATTTTTCAGCCGTCACGCTCGGACCATAGCATTTACGCGAAGTGACATGGGCAACCAGTGCGGCCGGCGTGGCATCCTGCAATTCAGCCGTGGAAACGTTGCCTGTCGCCAGACCTGCCGCTTTGGCCATTTCCAGAATCGTGGTGTGATCTTTTTCATGAATATCCACACCCAGCGCCCCGTTATAGGTCTTCACGCCGGTTGTCCATGCTGTCGCAGATGCTGCTGAATCTGTCACATAATCGGGCTTGCCCGTTTTCTTATCCAACGCATAATGTGTGTATTGTCCGGTCAACGGTAAAGCATCAATACCTTTAAAAAAGCCGCCCGCGCCTTCAGCATAATTTCGCGCTGCCGTTATTTCGGAGTCGCCCATCCCATCGCCAATCAGTAAAATTATATTTTTGGCCGGTTTATCGTTCAGGGATTCGCGCAGAGCTGCCGTTTGATCGGCAGACAATCGGCGAGCGCCACCCGGCGTGGTGATATCTCCCTGAGCAGCACGATTATCCATAACCGCTACAGTAGATGTTTCTGCATTAATAACCGGGGTAAACAGCAAAGGTAACAGGGCAATAGCCAGAGCGCTTTGTTTCACTTTATATTCTCCATGTATAAATACGGTAAAATTAAAACAAAGCGACTATAAGTATTTGATGTGACACTTTTATGATAATTTGTGGTTACCCCACCACAGATGGATCACAACGCTTTTGGTACGCACTCGCCAGCATTATGTATGTTCGTCAGAAACGCGGGCATGCGGTTTCCGCCAGCCAGCGCCCCCTCAATTTGACGAATAAATATTTGCCGATCGTTCCACGCCATATTGCGCAGCATTTCGATGATTACCCGCTCTAACGTTTCGACCTGTGCCGCCAGATCTTGCGATTCTTCTTCTTTTTGCGCGAGCTTAAGTAACAACTCAGTGACGAGGTTTTTCATTTGCCTATTCCCTTAACAAAATATGGGCCACGTTATCATTAAGGCTCACGACTGCCTAGAGGATGAAAGTTGTATTTTTATAAGAAATAAAACGATTTGCGAAAACAATCACAACACAAAATAAGGGAAAATGAGTCCTGAAGCAGAATGATTCAATATAAAAAGGTAAGAAAATTAATAATCACACAAATATATAATACACAATTATGGATTAACAACGCTGACAAGCAGCGTTGTTAATCAGGAACTCAACGAACCCCGCGCCGACGTCGCAACGCGATAGCCAGTTGCCAGATATTGATAAGCACAATGCTTGCTGTAGCAATGAACACCCAACGGAACCCCGCCATTGCCGAAACCGTTGCCCCCATCAATGGCCCTGCGACGTTGCCAAGGTACATAAATGACTGGTTATAGCCAAAGATGCGTCCGGTTATCTGGTCGCTGGAGTATTTCACCAACAGCGTCTGCACCGCCGGCAACATCGCACCATCAGCAAAGCCGAGCAGAAAACGTAGAATTCCCAACTGCAACGGCGTGGTAACCCACGACATGGCAAAAAACAGCACCACCGCGAAGATTAACGTCGCCATTAAAATCCGCTCAGTACCAATACGGTCGCCTAATTTACCAAGTCGGGGCGCGGAAATCAGAGCAGAAATGCCCGGTACTGAGGCTATCAGCCCACTGAGAAAAGCAATATTCGAACTGTCCGGGACCATCGATTTAATAAACAGCGCCAGAATAGGCCCAATTGAGCCGTTACACAGTTGAATCACCATGGTGGTAAAAAACAGGCTGATCACCAACGCTGGATGCGAAAGCGAGGCAAACACGGCCTTCCCACTCAGACGTTCGCTTTTTTTAATCGTCGGGCGAACGCCCTCTTTGATCAAGAACAGTGTGACCAGAAAACTCACCACCAGCAAGGCGGCGGTAATACAGAATACCGCCCGTAAGCCAACATGATCGGCGATAAAACCTCCCATCAGCGGTCCGCCAATGACGCCGCTAATTTGCGCCGTAGAGAGCGTACTCAGCGCCCAGCCGCTGCGCTCGCGTGGAACCTGGGACGCAACCAGCGCCATCGCATTAGGAATATAGCCGGAGGTTAACCCCATCACCCCGCGCAGCAGAAAAAGCTGCCAGACGTTAGTGGCAAATGCCTGTAGCAAAATCGCAATGGCCATCCCCAGTGAGGCCCGCAGCAGCATCAGCTTGCGTCCTTTGCGGTCGGCCAGACTGCCCCACATCGGAGAAACAATGGCTGAAATCAGGAAGGTGACGCTGAACGTTAATCCGGACCACATTGATAGCGCTTCATGCGAGGTCACGCCCAGTTGGGAGATATAGAGTGGTAAAAAAGGCAAGATTTGGCTAATCGCCAGTCCGGTAAAAAAGCACCCGAACCAAACGGAAATAAGGTTAACTCTCCAGGATTCCATAAGGACTCATAACGATAAGTAGCTGAAAACTGCGAGCAGCTTAACAAATTACTTAGCTGAATAAGGATCCACAGGTGCGATAAATCACAGTTTAGGATTTTATCTTCCCGCTCATCATATTTGTGATACAGCTCACATCAAACCCATGTTATAAACAGGGGATTGTGCTTCCCGCGCGATCTGCGTGTATGTCCCCTTCTAATCCCCTGTCATTCGACAAAACAATCTGCCAGAAGCCGAGGAAACCTGCGTTTTGTCGTGGTAATGTATGTGCTTTGCATTCATGGAATGGGTTTTTAAGATGGCAAAGTTGCGGGTAGGAATCGTATTTGGTGGTAAATCAGCGGAACATGAAGTGTCATTGCAATCGGCAAAAAATATTGTCGATGCCATCGACAAGACTCGCTTTGACGTTGTGCTGTTAGGTATTGATAAACAAGGGCAATGGCACGTCAGCGATGCCAGTAACTATCTGCTCAATTCAGACGATCCGGCGCATATTGCGTTGCGGCCTTCTGAAACTAGCCTGGCGCAGGTACCGGGTAAACAAGAGCACCAGTTGATCGATGCACAAAACGGTCAACCACTGCCGACGGTCGATGTTATTTTCCCAATCGTACACGGTACTTTGGGTGAAGATGGCTCTCTGCAGGGCATGCTGCGCGTGGCGAACCTGCCGTTTGTCGGTTCTGATGTGCTGGGTTCTGCTGCCTGTATGGATAAAGACGTGACCAAACGTCTGCTGCGTGATGCCGGGTTAAACATCGCGCCATTTATTACGCTCACTCGCGCGAATCGCAACAGCATCAGCTTTGCCGAAGTGGAATCCCGCCTGGGACTGCCGCTGTTTATAAAACCGGCCAACCAGGGATCGTCCGTTGGCGTCAGTAAAGTAACCAGCGAAGCCCAATACGATCAGGCCGTCGCGCTGGCATTTGAATTCGATCATAAAGTCGTTGTGGAGCAAGGGATCAAAGGTCGCGAGATCGAATGTGCAGTACTGGGCAACGATCATCCGCAGGCCAGTACCTGTGGTGAGATCGTGCTGAACAGCGATTTTTACGCTTACGACACTAAATACATTGACGATAACGGTGCCAAAGTTGTCGTTCCGGCAGCAATTGCGCCAGAGATTAACGATAAGATCCGCGAAATCGCCATTCAGGCCTACCAGACTCTGGGCTGTGCCGGCATGGCGCGCGTTGACGTCTTCTTAACTGCTGAAAACGACGTTGTGATCAATGAGATCAACACGCTGCCTGGCTTTACCAACATCAGTATGTATCCGAAGCTGTGGCAGGCGAGCGGTTTAGGCTATACCGATTTGATCACTCGCCTGATCGAACTGGCGCTGGAACGCCATGCTGCGGATAGCGCGCTGAAAACCAGTATGTAAACCCGTCAGGATGCCTGATAGAGCTATTGGGCATCCTTTGCTTCATCATCTTCAACGCGGCGACGGATGATTAATCCGGCCAGCCAAAAGCTAATCACCCAGGTCACCAGCCCCACCGCATAAGTTTGCCATCCCTGCGCTTCAAAACCTAATAACCCCACCACGCCATTCAGAATAAAGATAAGCCCAATAGCGAAAGCATAGTAGTGCCAGTCTCGGCGGATTTTTACAGGCAGGTTCATAACAGCTCCGGTGGAAATACAACACAGTAAGGCATCCTCGCACATTTCCCCGAGGGCGTCTGTGGCCTGTGCGGAATTTCTTAAATGTAACTCAGTTTAACTTAAGGTTACATAATTGTGACCGCCAACAAAAAACCGAAATCCAGGAATAATCTCTACCTGAAATTACCATCATTCTGATATTGACATTGCCGATCACCTGTCAGACTCACTCTCAGTTCCAGGCATTACGTCAAAAAAAGCAGGTTATTTCCGGAGGTCTTTATGGCTGATTTTACGCTCTCAAAATCCCTGTTTAAGGGCAAGCATCGGGATCCCTCCTCCCTGCCCGGCAACATTGCGTATGCCGTATTTGTGCTGTTTTGCTTCTGGGCGGGTGCACAGATTTTAAATCTGTTGGCCCACGCGCCCGGCATCTATGAAGAACTGATGCAGCTGCAAATGCAGGAGACAGGACGCCCGCGGGTTGAAATCGGTTTAGGCGTCGGTACCCTCTTTGGACTGATCCCCTTCCTGGCCGGAAGCCTGATTCTTGGCGTCATAGCGGCGGTCATGCGCTGGCGTCACCGTCATCATAAAGATGACTGATTCATACACTTCGCCCGACGATCGTCCACCCGTTTAGCAAACCACGCAGTAGTCAGATTACGCGTGATCTTCGGGCTTTCCAGTTGAATGCCCGGCAGCATTTCACGGGGTAACGTTATCCCGGTCTTCGCTTCCGCCAGCTTATAAACCTTTTCGTACAATGCGGTTTTTTCAAAGGCCAGGCTGTCACCTTTTTGCAGTTGACGGCGGATCTCACTCTCGCTCATCCCTAGCTTCCCGGCCAGTTTACGTACCGCCAGCTCCGTTTTGCCCGGCTCACTGCTGCCATAGAGAATCAGATCCCCGTCCATCGCCAGCTTCACTCCGCTGGCTTTACTGACCGCATTCTGGAAAGCTGCATTGCGGCTCGCATACCATCCGGCATTAAAATCGGCGAAGCGGAAGATTGGCGCACTGTAATTCGCCGGGTAGTTGAGCAGATGATACGTACCGAACCATAACCCACCACGGCGGCTAAACACTTCCTGACGTACCGTCCCCGCCATTTTCCACGGATACCCGCTGGTGTGCTGCTCAGCAAACGCGATACTGACCTGCATTGGACCACCGGTATGTACCGGATTAAGCGATCCGAACAATGTCTGCCCCATCGGCACCATGTTGATGAAATCATCAAAGATGGCGCTAAGCTGTTTTTCCGTCTTCACCGTATCCAGACGCTCGCTGTAGCTTTTCCCCGTTGGCGAGTTAATCTTTAGCGCGGTATGCACGACAAACAGCGGGATATGCATGCGTTCTGCGCGACGGTCAATCTCTTTCCAGGCGATTTTGCTTAAACCAGGAACAGCCGGATCGGCCTGGAAGTTTGACTCCTGCTGCGCTACCGCCAGCACCGAACAGATGTTTTCAACCGTCGGTGCCAGCTTCTGGCTTTCAAAGGTCTTTGCCAAATCCTGCGCCCACGCGTCCCGGTCTTTCACGCTGGCGGGCATTTTCTGGCGCACCACGCTCGCCACATCGACGGCTTTCTCCCCCTTTTTTAGCGGCTGCGCAGGTTGGCTACTACATCCCACCAGCACCAGTGCTGCCAGACCAGACAAGGGGTAAAGACGGGAAACCGTCGACATAACATCTCCTTATTATTAACTCAGCGTATGGGTAACTTCCTGAATATCCTGACCATCAAGCTCGCGCTCAAAGCTTCGCAGACGCTTATAAATAGACATCAGTTCTACTAACGTTGTCCAGGAGTTAATCAGATACTGGAACGAGCCGCGCACCTGGCCAAACACGTTAGTGATTTGCGTCATCAGGCCGAGCGTAATCGTACCGGCAACAATCGACGGAAACAGCAGGAACAAGCCGAAAACGTTATCAACCTGCAGGTAAAGAATACGGGCAATATTGAAGTACATATAGTGAAAATAGAGACGGAAGTAGTTTTGCCGTACCGCATGGAACAGTTCACGCACCGTCGGTGGCGTCGCACGGTTGCCATCATCTTCGCCATAGACCAATTCTTTACGATAGGCCGCTTCCACGCGCTGGTTTTTAAACTCCAGCCCGGGAAGCTTTATCCCGACCACGGCCAGTAAACCGGTTCCCATCAGCGACCAGACAATCGCGGCAATCACCAGGCCATAAGGCACATGTCCAACAATCGGCAGGTCAGGAACATGGGCAGAGAGCGTTACCAGTACAGGCAGGAAGGCAATCAGCGTCATAATCGCGTTGATAAAGCTGACGCCCATATCTTCCAGCGTAGAAGCAAAACGCATGGTGTCTTCCTGTACACGCTGTGCTGCGCCTTCGATGTGACGCAAATGCTGCCAGTGCGCCATATAGTGTTCGTTCATCGCGGTACGCCAGCGGAACACATAGTGGCTGACGAAGAAGTTGTTCATCACGCCAATGACTACGGCTATCAGCGCAATACCGAGAAAAATGCCCACTTCATGATAGAACTGCTCAATCTTCACCTTGTGTGGTGCGCTGAGCGCAGTTTGAATCAGGTCATAAAATGGCGCATACCATGCGTTGACGGCGACGCCGACTTCAACCAGAAACCAGGTCACAAAAATAATCAGCGATGTGCCCAGAATAGACCAGTACTGCCAGCGGTGTGGACTGTAGAGAAACCAGAACAGCGCGAACACCCCGACACAAAGAATGTAGTACGCATAAAAAATCAGGTAATCCAACGACCAAAAACGCGCTGCGCTAATAGGTACGTCTCCCGACGCGCCGGTAATATGTGCAACCCAGGCTCCCCCACCTGCTTGCCAGAATACAACGGCGACCAGTGCCCAAATAAATGCCGAAATAAAGAACGGCCCCGGCTTTGGGAAAAAAGACTTAAACATAGTGCTCTCCTGCTAACTTCTTATCGTTATGACGACTGCTGTGCATTTGCCACCGTAGAGTGCGGAGGCCAGACGGCTTACGCCCAAAAACACAAGCTGAAACCGACAATTGTGACCAAAACCGAGGCACTTAGTTCGCACCTCGGTTATGAAGAATTGTTTCTGTGGTTTTCACACTCGACAACGTTCCAGTATGTGCAGATTATCACAGCGTGAGATCACAAAAGCGAACATCCGCAATCCAGGAAACTCCTGTGTTTACTCATCGTTACGTTTTTCCCACTATCATTGGTTGATAAGCGCTTTGCAATACGCCGATGAGTAGTATAAATACGCATA
The DNA here is from genome assembly GCF_002042885.1 of Citrobacter portucalensis. Taxonomy (GTDB): domain Bacteria; phylum Pseudomonadota; class Gammaproteobacteria; order Enterobacterales; family Enterobacteriaceae; genus Citrobacter; species Citrobacter portucalensis. The sequence goes on along the minus strand of NZ_MVFY01000014.1, from coordinate 113,691 downwards.
CGCACGACATCCTTTTTCACTTTCTCTAACTCATGGACACCACCGTTGAAACGTAGTCTGCTTTTTTCTGCCGCGCTGTGTGCGGCGTCATTGACATCTGTCCAGGCGGCACAGCCTATAACCGATCCGGTCTTCGCCTCTGATATCGTTGATCGTTATGCCGACCATATATTTTACGGCAGTGGTGCTACGGGGATGGCGCTCGTGGTGATTGATGGTAATCAGCGTGTATTTCGCAGTTTTGGTGAAACACGCCCCGGCAATAATGTTCACCCGCAACTGGATTCCGTAATCCGCATTGCCTCAATTACCAAATTAATGACCAGCGAAATGCTGGTGAAATTACTCGATCAGGGCACGGTCAAACTCAACGATCCATTGAGTAAATATGCACCTCCTGGCGCACGCGTACCCACTTATCAAGGAACACCAATTACGCTGGTGAATCTGGCGACACATACCAGCGCACTGCCGCGCGAACAGCCAGGCGGCGCGGCCAAGCGCCCGGTGTTTGTCTGGCCAACCCGCGAGCAGCGCTGGAGCTATCTCTCAACGGCTACGCTTAAAGCCGCACCAGGATCGCAGGCTTCTTATTCCAACCTGGCGTTTGACCTGCTGGCCGATGCGCTGGGTACCGCGTCCGGTAAGCCTTATCCGCAGCTGTTTGAAGAAAAAATCACCCGTCCGCTGGGGATGAAAGACACCACCTTTACGCCATCTCCCGATCAGTGCCGACGCCTGATGGTCGCGGAAAAAGGTGCCAGTCCTTGTAACAATACGCTGGCAGCGATGGGCAGCGGCGGCGTTTATTCAACGCCTGGCGATATGATGCGCTGGATGCAGCAGTATCTTTCTTCTGACTTTTATCATCGTAGCCAGCAGGCCGACCGGATGCAGACGCTGATTTACCAGCGTACGCAGTTAACTAAAGTGGTGGGAATGGACGTTCCAGGCAGAGCCGATGCGCTTGGTTTGGGCTGGGTCTACATGGCGCCGAAGAATGGCAGACCGGGAATTATTCAAAAAACCGGTGGCGGCGGTGGCTTCATTACCTATATGGCGATGATCCCACAGCAAAACGTTGGGGCATTTGTCGTAGTGACGCGCTCTCCGCTGACCCGTTTTACCAATATGAGCGACGGTATCAACGAACTGGTTGCAGAGTTGAGCGGGTACAAGCCACAGGCCATTCCTGCATCCTGATTCAATACTCAAAAGGCAAACGGTTAATGCACACCAGTTTGCCTTTATTCATTTCAATGTAACCGCCTTTACGCAATGCTGCGAGAACCTCAGCGACAACCGAGCGTGAAATTCGTGTGCGTTGGTGAATATAGTTCATAACGCCAATGCGTGAACGAAGGGCATCATCCCATTTCGTCATAGAGATCAATGTCGCGCGGATCTGATCGTAGGAGTTGTTGCCGATCAACTGCAGATCGCGTAATTCAAGCATGGAGTTTTGCCATGCCAACCAACAAAAAGCTTCACGCCAAAGCTGGCACTCTTCAATTATATTAATTGTTTGCGAGGCAGGTAGATGGTATCCCGTACAATCGCTTTCCGTGATTAATCTGTATTGTATATCTGTTTTTATCACACCATCTGAAAGCCCCATAATAAACGGTGCCTGCGCAATACCGACCAGCACATTCTCCCCTCGCCTCAGAGAAATTACACCATTTAAAATGATAAAGGTATCGTCACTGTTTATATCACTGGAATAAATTATTTCTTTATCGTTATCACACTCAAAGTGTTTGCCATATTTTGACAAACATTTATCAAGCTTACCAAATTCCACAAGCGGTTTATTTGCAGACAACATTTGGGCATTCCTTGCAATAAATGCCCGTCAAATCCGTGACGGGCATTTTTCTGAGTTAGATTATCTTTTCTTTAACAACAAGAGATGTCTTACCAGGTATATTTAACACCAACATTTGCAGACCAGTCTTGATCAACATCGCCACCACCGAGGTAGTTAGCATCGGTGTATGCGCTGAAGTTTTTGGTAAAGCTGAACTGAGTACCCAGTCCAACACGTACCGCAGAACCTTCTACACCGTTGTCGATAGAGTCGCCGTTTACGTCAGAATCGTTGTTAGAGTCGTCGTAAACGTAAGCCAGTTTGAAGTACGGGGTCAGCGCCTGGTCGTCGCTATAAGCGAAGGTATAACCTGCATCGACACCGAGTTCATAACGCATGCTGTCATAAGACTGGCTATCAACTTTCATGTCGTTGCTCAGCTTATAGTCATCACCAGACTGGAACAGACCGGATACGCTGCCGTATGGCGTTACGTAACCTGCATCACCCAGCTTCAGGTCATAACCCAGTTTCAAGCCAAAGCCCCAGGCGTCAGATGAGGTGCTGCCATCAACATACTCACCGTTGCTCATGTTGGCAGACAGATCGTTGTTGAAGTGAGAGTAGCTTAAGTTACCGTCAACAAAGATGTTGTTGGCAAAGTGAGCAGAAGAGTAGATATAGGCAGTCTGGCTATCCTGATCCACCTGACCGGTACGGTCGCTCATATCACCTTTCGCGAAGCCTGCTGCAGCACCGACAATCCACTTAGCGTTGTTACCATCAATTTTGGAATCAACACCGACCATGATGCCGTTAACATCCTGATCGTAGTTAATGGTGCCGTTATCTGCATCGAAGCTACCACCGAAGTAGCTTACCCATGCGCCACCGTTATCAACCAGGCCATGACGCGCGTTAGTCAGACGAGTACCAACGGTATCTTGTTCCAGGTTCCAGATATTGGTGTTAGCAGACGGAATGCTCAGCGCCATGTTCGCGTAGTCTGTCAGTTCCATCTGCTGCAGAACAACGGTGTTGCCCTGCTGCTGTGCCTGATAGGTGTAAGCACCCAGGTCAGCTTTGTTAGCTGCAGAGAAGGTCGCAGTGCTGTTCGCGTCGTTAACGTAGACCAGCTCGTTACCCTTGTAATCCGCAACAGAACCTGCGCCAGTCGCGTTGTCGATACGGACTTTATAGTTACCAGTTGCCGCCGCTACGTGGTCACCATAGTTATCAACTTCAGACTGATCGCCTGAGGTGTCGGAATCGCCGTTACCGTTGATAGTCAGATGACCATCAGAGTTCATCGCGATCACGCCATAACCGTAGTTAGACTGAGATTTATCGTTAGTGCGATCGTTGGTCAGATCAGCATTCAGCACATAGTCAGTGCTGTTGATGTCGAAAACACCCGCGTTAACATGGTTATAAGCGTCGGTGTAGCTAGTCAGGTTCAGGGTATCAACCTGCAGTGCATTACCGGTACTGTTACCCACATCCAGAACGCCGTTGTTAGTGACGTTAATGGTGTTTGCATACAGCGCAGCTTCAAGCACATTCCAGCCAGCAGAAACATCATCGGCGATTGTGACAGTACTGTTGTCGATAGACAGCGTATCAGTTGCAACATGACCATCTTCGTTGATGTTCAGTGCAGAAGCACCAGTCAGAGAGATGGAGTCAGCAACCAGCTCAGAATCACCCACGTTGACGACAGAACCGCTGTTGATGCTCAGGGTATCAATCAGGGAAGTTTTGGTGGTATCCCACTGTGAAGCACCGTTCAGCGTGACGTTGAACAGGCCGCTCTGGTAGACAGCGTTGCCCACTACATGACCATTTTCGTCATAAGAAGTTGTGTCGCTATCAATACCGTAGGTTGAATTCGGCCACAGGCTGTTAGCGGTGATGTCGATCAGTGTCGATGTGTGCTCAGTGCCCGCAGCGTAGCTGTCATAAACTCCGTCACCATCGGTGTCAACCTGGTGCACGGACATTGCCGCGCCGACCCACTTACTGCCGTTGTTCAGTGTCAGATCCAGACGGTCAGTACCGTCCCAACCATTGGTATCCAGGTCAGTATCGGTATCACGATAAGTGTCAGCACCGTTCGGGAAGAAGTTCTCATCGAAGTTGCTGGAGAACAGCACATCACCCATCAGTGTGGAATTGTTAAACGTTGCGGTGGTCTGCATCGCGTTATCTGCATTTGGATTAGCAATAACCGCTAACGCAATATCGTCTGCAGTATAAGACCCGCTGTAGTCGCTTGCATTGCTGGTGTTACCAAACCAACCGGTGGTGCCTTCGTCAGTCCATGAACCAGAGGTCAGGGTAGAATCGCTGACAGCGATAGTGTTGTTAAATACTTCACTGCTGTTTACGCCAGTGCTGACGGTATTATCGTCAATATCTGCCCACTCGTAACCCTGAGTCAGGGTTATGCCAGCGACATGAGAGTTGGCGGAGATAGACAGATCAACTTCTTGATCCAGAGTGATAGCCGTACCCAGGTTATAAACGTCGACAACGTGTGTGTCAGCTGCGTCATTATACGTACCGTTGTAGGTATAATGTTCGTAGTTGTCATCGATAGTTGAATTGATGACGTTCATCGCCAGGCGATCGTAGTAATAGTCAGTACCCGTACGGTTAGTACAATCCGAGGTCATACATTCGGATGTCACCATACCGTGAATGGTGCTGTTTTTAATCGTCAGGCTGTTGTTATTGGTGTTAGTAGACAGCCCATCATCCAGATAATAAGTCGAAATAACGCCGTTGACAGTGGCGTTATTGATTACCGGATAAATATCACCGTTATAAATACTATCGGTGTCGTAATTGTTCCAACCAACATATCCATCATAATAGACGCCATCCGCGTAGGATGCGTCATTATAATGAGCAAACGTTGTGTAGGTGGTCCCAGAGATATCAGTTGAAGCATTCGCCTGAGAAGTGATTGCCAAAGTGCAGGCTAATGCTAATTGTGAGACTACAAGTTTCTTTTTCCAAGTGTGCATTTGTCATCCCTCCTCAGGGACGTAATATAGTTGATCCATCAATTATCAATGCAAAGAAAACATTTTATGTTTCGCGGGGAAGATTATGCGGTTTCACAAAGGAAAGGTTCAATTATTCTTTGGTTTAAGTCCGATTACGGACAATAGACATGCAAATTATTCGAAACAGCAAATAAACGTAAAAATCATTTTTATTTTAGACGGTTACATGTAAAACCATTGGCGAAACAATATATTGAAATTATGATTAGCTTAAAAATCAAACGTCAGCAAATAAATACCGTTAAATCTCGCCACTTAATTAAAAATTAAATTAAACTAAATTCACCATAAAACTAATCACTATTTAAAATAGTCATAATTGCAAAAATAGAGATAACACATAATACCAAGCATTGGTAACATCAACATAACCTCGGCATAACGCCAACTTTCGTAAACCCCTCGCCCTCAGGTTCGGGTATACTACGGCCTTCGATTCCACAAACATCAGGCATACCATGACAGACCTAATCCAACGCCCTCGTCGCCTGCGCAAATCCCCTGCGCTGCGCGCTATGTTTGAAGAGACAACACTCAGCTTAAATGACCTGGTGTTGCCGATCTTTGTTGAAGAAGAACTCGACGATTACAAAGCTATCGACGCCATGCCCGGCGTGATGCGCATTCCAGAGAAACACCTGGCGCGCGAAATCGAACGTATTGCTAATGCAGGCATCCGCTCGGTCATGACCTTCGGGATTTCTCATCACACCGATGAGACCGGCAGCGATGCCTGGAGAGAAGACGGTCTGGTGGCGCGCATGTCGCGTATCTGTAAGCAGACCGTACCAGAAATGATCGTCATGTCCGACACCTGTTTCTGTGAATACACCTCGCATGGTCACTGCGGCGTGTTATGCGATCACGGCGTTGATAACGATTTAACCCTTGCCAACCTCGGCAAACAGGCAGTTGTTGCCGCCGCAGCGGGCGCAGATTTCATCGCCCCTTCCGCCGCAATGGACGGCCAGGTACAGGCGATTCGCCAGGCGCTGGACGCCGCGGGATTCACCGATACTGCGATCATGTCCTACTCCACCAAGTTTGCCTCTTCTTTCTACGGCCCGTTCCGTGAAGCCGCAGGCACGGCGCTGAAAGGCGATCGTAAAACGTATCAAATGAACCCGATGAATCGCCGTGAAGCGATTCGCGAATCGCTGCTGGATGAAGCCCAGGGCGCAGACTGCCTGATGGTGAAACCCGCTGGCGCGTATCTCGATATTCTGCGTGATATCCGCGAGCGCACCGAGCTGCCGATTGGCGCTTATCAGGTCAGCGGTGAATACGCGATGATCAAATTCGCGGCGATGGCAGGTGCAATAGATGAAGAGAAAGTGGTTCTGGAAAGCTTAGGCTCGATCAAACGCGCTGGCGCGGATCTGATCTTCAGTTACTTCGCACTGGATCTGGCTGAGAAAAAAATCCTGCGCTAACCACTTTGTTGCCGAATGGCGACTTCGCCTTATCGGGCCGACAGTTCCAGGCCCGATAAGTAAAATCCCACCAACAATCACCCCGCCCGATAAAAAGGCTGATCCCCGAGGATCGTCGCCCGGTGCATAATACGCCGCTGCGGCAGATAATCCGCATTGGCATAATGTTGCGTGACGCGATTATCCCAAATCGCCACATCGTTGGGCTGCCAGCGCCAGCGCACCTGAAACTCCGGTTTGGTGATATGGGCGAATAAAAAGCTTAGTAACGCCTCGCTCTCTTTTTCCGTCACATCGACAATTCGCGTAGTAAATCCCTCATTCACAAACAGTGCCTGTTTACCGCTTACCGGATGGGTCCGCACCACCGGATGTAGCAATGGCGGATGTTTCGCCACCGCATCCAGCCAGCGCTGATGCTCCTCTGGTGTCTTGCGGTATTTATATTCCTGGAACGATTTACGGAAATCATGCTCTGCCCGCAGGCCACTCAGCAACTGACGAAACGGCTCAGACAATGCCTCATAAGCAGCAATTCCGCTGGTCCATAGAGTGTCTCCCCCGGCCGATGGCAGCTCTTTTGCTGCCAGAATCGCCCCGGCAGGCGGCGTGTCGATAAAGGTGACATCGGTGTGCCAGTTGTCGTTATCCGGCGTATTATCGTTATGGGTATCCAGCACGATAATTTCCTCTACCCCTTCGGCATGTGGATAGACAGGGTGAATATGCAGATCGCCGAAACGCAGCGCCAGTGCCCGCTGCTGTTGTGGCGTAATCACCTGCTGCCGCAGAAACACCACCTGGTGGCGCAGTACCGCATGATAAAGCTGTTCAAACTGATTATCGCTCAGCGGACGCGTCAAATCCGCACCAGTGATTTGTGCGCCAATGTACGGCCCCAGCGGGGTAATGCTCAGACGTTCACTCATTGTACTTCTCCATGCCAGGGCGTCAGGCGACGCTGAAGCGCGCGCAGACCCAGCTCTAAAATAAATGCGATAACGGCAATGACCGCGATCCCTGCCAGCACCACATCCGTTGCCAGAAACTCACCGGCTGACTGCACCATAAATCCTAACCCTCGCGTGGCAGCGATCAGTTCAGCTGCCACCAGCGTCGACCACCCCACGCCCAGTCCAATACGCAACCCGGTAAGAATTTCCGGCAAGGCACCCGGTAAAATCACAAACCACAGCACCTGCGCACGGCTGGCCCCCAGCGACTGCGCGGCGCGCACTCTCACCTGCTGCGCACTTTTCACCCCCGCCAACGCCGACATCGCCACAGGGGCGAAAATCGCCAGATAGATCAGCAGGATCTTGGAGGTTTCACCGATGCCAAACCAAATGACCATCAGCGGTAAATAGGCCAGGGGAGGAACCGGACGATACAGTTCAATGATCGGATCGAGAATGCCGCGCATTGTCGGACTCAGCCCCATCGAGATCCCAACCGGAACGCCCAGCAGCACTGCCGCCAGCAGCGCGATAACAATACGCGTCAGACTCGCAGCCAGATGCTGCCACAGCGTGGCATCCATAAACCCTTGCGGCCCGGCAATGACGATCAGCTTTTGTAAAACCTGTCCCGGCGGCGGTAAAAACAGCGGACTGATTAACTGCAGCGCCGCCACCGTCCACCACACCGCCAGAATGACGGCCAACGTACCAAGGCTTAAGGTAATCTGCCGCGAGAACGGCCAGCGCCAGTTCAGCACCCGCTGGCGACGGGGTTTATCATTAATCACCACGCTCATGAGAATGCCTCCCGTTGTTCAAAGACCCGACCTAACACGTACTCGCGCATGGCGATAAACTGCGGATCGGACTTAATGCTGCGGCTCGACTCTCCGGCCACAAAGCGACGGGCGAAATTGAGCGGCAGACGTTCCAGTACCCGGCCTGGTCCTTGGGACAGCAATACCAGTTCTGTCGCCATAAACACCGCTTCTTCAATATCGTGGGTAATCAGCAGCACCTGTTTGCCAGTCTCATGCCACAGCTTCAGCAGCAGGGTTTGCATCTGCTCGCGGGTAAAGGCGTCGAGCGCACCAAAGGGTTCATCCAGCAGCAACAGCTGCGGGTTGGCCGCCAGCGCCCGGGCAATGCCGACGCGCTGACGTTGTCCACCGGAAAGTTGCCAGATAAAGCGTTTTCCCGCGCCCTCCAGCCCGACTTTCTGCAACATCTCCAGAGCAATACGCTGACGCTGCGGCTTGTCCACGCCCGCCAGCTGCAGACCAAAAGCCACGTTGTCCTGGACGTTACGCCAGGGCAGCAGACCTTCGTTCTGGAACACGACCCCGCGATCTGCCCCCGGACCATCAACCCTGTTACCCGCCAGCGTGATGCTGCCATGCTGATACGGCACAAACCCAGCAATCAGATTTAACAACGTGGTTTTCCCACAACCGGAAGGCCCGAGTACCACCAGCAGTTCACCGCTATCGAGCGTCAGGTTGATATCCTCCAGCGCCGGTTTTCCACCGTAGCTGGCGGCAAGATGAGAGATTTGCAGCATCATCGCCTCCTTATTTATTGCACGAAGCGATCGGTCACGTACTGGCTGTAATCTGTCGCGACAGCGGGGACTTTGCCCTGCTCTTTAAGGAACTGCGCGGTGTCGATAATCGCTTTGTTCACCGGGCCGGTTAGCTCAGCGGTTTGCTGTTGCGGTGTCAGGTAAGTGTTACCTTTCACCAGCCCCGGAACATCCGCCTCCGGTACGCCGCTCAAACGCGACAGTTTGCTGATATTCTCCGGCTGCTTCAGCCATTCATCAGGATTAGCGATATAAGGCTGCTGGGCATCGATAGCGCTTTTGGCAAAGGCTTTCACCACCTCAGGATGCTTCTCGGCAAAATCTTTGCGCACCACCCACACGTCCAGCGTCGGTGCCCCCCACTCGCCAACCTGCGAGGAGTCGGTTAACACCTTTCCGTCTTTTTCCAACGCGTTGACCGCAGGTGCCCAGACATATGCACCATCAATATCTCCGCGCTGCCATGCGGCAATAATCGCCGGTGGTTGCAGGTTCACAATCTCCACCTGGCCGGGTTTAATCCCCCAATGTTTCAACGCCGCCAGCAGGCTGTAATGGGTGGTGGAAATAAACGGCACGGCAATGCGTTTGCCAATCAAATCTTCCGGTTTACTGATGTTTTTCTTCACCACCAGCGCCTCAGAATTGCCAAGCTTTGATGCCAGCAGGAAAACCTCAATAGGCACCTGCTGACTGGCAGCGACCGCCAGCGGGCTGGAGCCAAGATTACCGATCTGCACGTCGCCGGACGCCAGCGCACGAACGATGCTCGCCCCGCTGTCGAATTTGCGCCAGTCAACGGTCGCCCCGCTCTCTTTGGCAAACGTGTTGTCCGCCTGCGCCACTTTGGCAGGTTCGGCGGAGGTCTGATAAGCAACGGTGACGTTCACCGCCTGCGCCTGAAATGCGATGAATGCCAGTGCGGCAAGAAGTGCGTTACGCGATGAAATAGCCATGATTGTCTGCTCCCCTGTCTTGTTATGGAGGCAGTATTTCGTTGCGGCACATTTTGATAAAGGAATTAAAAATTCTGGCTAAGAACAAAGCGTTTTTAGAAAAAAAGCGGCAATAGTTAGCTATTTCGCTCATTACAGAACGTAGGCCGGATAAGGCGCTTGCGCCGCCATCCGGCAATCAATGCCTGATGCGCTGCGCTTATCAGGCCTACACTCGCTGTAAATTATTGCGATTTTGTTACATTCGTTACATATCCGCGCCACGATGATTGCCAGCGCGGCGCTGGCAGGCATCATAGAGGCCATTGTCAGCAAGAGAGCAATATCATGATTCATGTTGTGCTGGTGGATGACCATGTGGTGGTGCGTTCCGGCTTTGCGCAATTACTCAGTCTCGAAGACGATCTGAACGTTACCGGTCAGTACAGCAGCGCGGCGGAGGCCTGGCCTGCACTTCTGCATGATGATGTCAGCGTCGCGGTAATGGATATCGCCATGCCGGATGAAAATGGCCTGAGCCTGTTAAAACGACTGCGGGCGCAGAAGCCCGGTTTTCGCGCCATTATTCTCAGCATTTATGACTCGCCCACGTTTGTGCAAAGCGCGCTGGACGCAGGCGCCAGCGGTTACCTGACCAAACGCTGCGGCCCGGAAGAACTGGTGCAGGCTGTACGCTCAGTAGGCATGGGCGGCCATTACCTGTGCGCCGATGCGCTGCGTGCACTACGCGGCGGCGAGCAGCCCGCGCAGGTCCTGGAGGTTCTGACCCCGCGCGAGCGTGAAGTGTTTGATCTGTTGGTTAAAGGTGACAGCGTAAAAGAGATCGCCTTCAAGCTCGACCTCAGCCACAAGACGGTGCACGTTCATCGGGCGAACGTGCTGGGCAAACTGCAATGCCACAGCACCATCGATCTGGTGCATTTTGCCCTCGACCACCAACTATTGACGGGGCATTAATGTCGCGTAGCCTTCGGCATTGGGTTATTTCTCTGTTTATTCTGCTGGCCTGGGGATCGGGCTGGCTGATGCTGTGGACGCTGGGGTTTTATCTGACCCACAACGGCCAGCAGGCGGCATTGTTCCTGCCACATGGCGTCTATCTCGCGCTGTTAATCCTGCTTTCTCGCCGTTACTGGCCCGCGCTGGTGCTGCCGCCGGTGCTGATGTTGTTCTGGCTGCACAGCGAGCAATTACTGAATGGCTATATCCTGCTGGCTGCTCCGTTAATTAGCCTGATTCCAGCAAGCATCGGCCAGTCATACTGGCACCGCTTTCCCCTTTACTGGCAACGCTTAACGCTGCTGCTGGCCGCCGTAACGCTCACCTCATTGCTCAATACAGCCCTGCTTTCACCGTTTATCCAGAGCCCGGCAACGCTGATTGGTCTGGCGTCGTTTACCGGCGGCGTGTTGCTGACGCCGTTTGTTTATCTGATCTATGAATTTCTGCGCCAGCAGCACCGCTATCATCTGCTCGGGCTGGATACCACCAATCCCCCGCTGCGCACTTCGCTTATCATCTGGTGTAGCCTGTTTTTTATTATTGGCATCGGTACTCAGATGGTACTGTCGCCGGAGATCGAGCGCCTGTTGCTGATCGTGGTGTTCTTACCGAACGTGGTGATGGCGTGGAAATTTGGCTGGCAGGGCGGCGTGTTGTCCGGATTGCTCGGCAGTATGATGATCACCATCGCCCGGCAAATCGGTGTCGGGTTCAGTAACTTACTGGAGCTGGAGATTTTCCTCGCCACCCAGGCTCTGCTGGGTATAGGGCTGGGGATCGCCATCAGCCGCCAGCAGCATCTGGCGCAAAACCTGCACCATTATCGCCAGCGTCTGGAAACCGAACTGGCGGCGCGTCGCGCGCTGACCGAACAGCTGATCCGCACCGAAGAAAACACGCGCAAAAGCCTGGCGCGGGAACTGCACGACGAAATTGGTCAGAACATCACCGCCATTCAAATTCAGTCGCAACTGGTCAAACGCGCACCGGGTCGTGAGCAAACGCTTGAGGTTGCGAATCAAATCAACGACCTGGCCCGGCGTATTCATCACTCCACCCGTCAGTTGCTGCGCCAACTGCGCCCCCCCGCGCTCGATGAACTGTCTTTTAAAGATGCACTACATCATCTGGTGAATGAATTTGCTTTTGCTGAACGGGGTATTCGCTGCCGCTTTGATTATCAGCTAGAAAATACGCCAGAAAACGAAACGGTGCGCTTCACGCTGTATCGCCTGTTGCAGGAGTTACTCAATAACGTCTGTAAACATGCCGATGCCAGCGATGTGTCGATTACGCTGCGCCAGCGGGAACATTGCTTGTTTCTGGACGTCGCTGACAACGGCGTTGGTATTCTGCCAGAAAAAATTCCCGGTTTCGGTATCCAGGGGATGCGTGAGCGGGTGAGCGCCCTTGGCGGTGAACTGACGCTCGAATCAAACAACGGCACGCGAGTAATTGTTAACCTGCCCACAAATTTGCAACAAACCAGCAGCTAACCAGGAAAAAGTCTTAGTCACTGCGGACTTTCTCTCATCCCCTTTTGCTTTCACTTTCCTATAGTCAGCACAAACGGAGACTGCCATGCATACACGCTCAGCCAGCGAAACAGACCAACAATACCGGGCGCTACGCCCCCGGCTGCTGATGTGTATGGTAATTGGTTACGCCGCGTTTTATCTGACGCGCAAAAGCGTTAACTATGTCCTCCCGGCGCTGCAAACGGATCTGGGTCTGGATAAAGGCGATATCGGCTTGCTTGGGTCACTGTTTTATCTGACCTATGGTCTGTCGAAATTCACCGCCGGGCTGTGGCACGACAGCCACGGACAACGCGCGTTTATGGGTATTGGTCTGTTTGCCACCGGCGTTTTAAACGTGCTGTTCGCCTTTGGTGAATCGCTGACGCTGCTGCTGGTGGTCTGGACGCTGAACGGATTTTTTCAGGGCTGGGGCTGGCCACCCTGTGCCCGACTACTGACCCACTGGTACTCGCGCAATGAACGTGGCTTCTGGTGGGGCTGCTGGAATATGTCAATCAACATCGGTGGCGCCATTATCCCGCTAATTAGCGCTTTTGCCGCCCACTGGTGGGGCTGGCAGGCAGCCATGCTGGCACCGGGGATAATCAGTATGGCACTGGGAATCTGGCTCACCCTGCAATTGAAAGGTACGCCCCAGGAAGAAGGATTACCCACGGTTGGGGAATGGCGGCATGACCCGCTGGAGCTACGTCAGGAGCAGCAAAGCCCGCCGATGGGGCTGTGGCAAATGTTGCGCACTACTATGCTGAAAAACCCGATGATCTGGCTGCTCGGCGTGTCGTACGTATTGGTCTATTTGATCCGCATTGCGCTCAACGACTGGGGCAACATCTGGCTGACGGAAAGCCACGGCGTAAATCTGCTCAGCGCCAATGCCACGGTGATGCTGTTTGAAGTTGGCGGCTTGCTGGGGGCGCTGTTTGCCGGATGGGGATCGGATCTGCTGTTCAGCGGTCAGCGTGCGCCGATGATTTTGCTGTTCACGCTGGGGCTGATGGTTTCCGTCGCCGCACTGTGGCTGGCACCAGTGCACCACTACGCGCTACTGGCAGTGTGTTTCTTTACCGTGGGCTTTTTCGTTTTTGGCCCGCAGATGTTGATTGGCCTCGCAGCCGTTGAATGCGGACACAAAGCGGCGGCAGGTTCAATTACCGGTTTTCTCGGGCTGTTCGCCTATCTGGGGGCCGCGCTGGCGGGTTGGCCGCTGTCGTTGGTCATAGAACATTACGGCTGGTCGGGAATGTTCAGTTTGCTCTCGGTTGCCGCTGTCTTTATGGGTTTATTGCTGATGCCGTTGCTCATTGCGGGCATTACCCCTTCTCTCAGTCAAAGGATAAAACAATGAAACTGACGCTTACCTCTACCCTGATTGCTTCCGCTCTGACGCTGGCGGCCTTCAGCAACGCAGCCCAGGCGCAGGGCCGTCTGGTGGTGTATTGCAGCGCCACCAACGAGATGTGCGAAACCGAAACCAAAGCCTTCGGTGAAAAATATGATGTGAAAACCTCATTCATTCGCAACGGTTCGGGCAGTACGCTGGCGAAAGTGGATGCAGAGAAGAAAAACCCGCAGGCGGATGTATGGTACGGCGGTACGCTGGATCCGCAATCCCAGGCCGGTGAAATGGGTCTGCTGCAGCCGTATAAATCACCAAACCTCGAACAGATCATGGAGAAATTCCGCGATCCCGCGAAGGTCAAAGGTAATCTCTCTTCGGCGGTTTACGTCGGTATTCTGGGCTTTGGCGTTAATACCCAGCGCCTGAAAGAGAAAAACCTGCCGGTGCCAAAATGCTGGAAGGATCTGACCAAACCTGAATACAAGGGCGAAATCCAGATTGCTGACCCGCAAAGCTCCGGCACCGCCTACACCGCGCTGGCGACCTTTGCTCAACTGTGGGGTGAAGATCAGGCCTTTGATTACCTGAAACAGCTCAACGCCAACGTCTCTCAATACACCAAATCCGGCATTGCCCCGGCGCGTAACGCCGCCCGCGGCGAAACGGCTATCGGCATCGGCTTCCTGCACGACTATTCGCTGGAAAAAGAACAGGGCGCACCGCTGGAGCTGATTTCTCCATGCGAAGGCACCGGCTATGAAATCGGCGGCGTCAGCATCCTGAAAGGTGCGCGCAACGTCGACAACGCCAAACTGTTCGTTGACTGGGTACTGTCGAAAGACGCGCAGGAGCTGGCGTGGAAGAAAGGCAAATCCTATCAGATCCTGACCAACACCACTGCCGAGACCTCTCCTAACTCGCTGAAGCTCGACGACCTGAAGCTTATCAATTACGACATGGATAAGTACGGTTCGACTGACGTACGTAAGGCGTTGATCAATAAGTGGGTTAGCGAAGTTAAGATGGGTAAATAAGCCCACGTTGCGTTCATTTGCCGGGTGCGGTCTAAACGCCTTACCCGGCCTACATTACCGGAAACGCTATGTCACACACACTTGCACTCCATCCCGTGAAAAAACGGGATGCGATATTTCTTTGGGTTTTGCTCGGCTGGCTGGCGTTTGCCCTGCTGCCGAGCTGGAGCCTGGACTACGGTCTGCTGGAGTCAACGCGGGAAGAAATACTCGCCGCCTACGGCTGGTCGCAGTTCAATATCAGTTGGCTGTGGTATCTGCTGCCAAGCCTGCTGCTGGTGCGCCCATTCCATGAAGCCAGGCGCGAACAGCGCAGCCGCCATTATCTTGACGCGGGTTGGGCATTTTTCTGTATGGCTTTTATTGTCGCCAGCGCCACCCTTGAGGGGCGCGGCTTAGGCTATGCCACCATCGTGCTGTTTGTGGCGCTTGGCGCAATCATGACCCTGGCGCTCACCCGCCTCGAATGGCTGGGCGGTGACCGTTTCGTCATAGGCTCGCTTACCGCGATTGTCGCGCTGATCGGTATTTTTATCGTCTGGCCAAGCATCGCCATTTTCATTCCGATGTTCACCAACGACGCCGGGGAATTTGCCCCGCTGGCGTTTATGAATGTGCTGTCGCAGGCACATATCATTCAGGTGATCCTCAACTCGATTATGCTGTCGATTGCCGTCGGCGTCGGCTGTACCTTCTTTGGTCTGGTACTGGCTATCTACACCACCCGTATCGCCAGACGCAGCGCCATAATCGGACGTATCTTCTCGATTTTGCCGATCGTCACTCCGCCGTTTGTCGTCGGTTTAGGCGTCACGCTGATGATGGGACGCTCCGGTTACATCACCGAGTTTATGGTCGAATGGTTTGGTTTAACCAACACCAACTGGCTGTATGGCTTTACCGGCATCTGGCTGGCGCAGGTTCTGGCCTTTACGCCGATGGCGTTTATGATCCTCGACGGAGCAATCAAAACCATTCATCCGTCGCTGGAAGAAGCGTCATACACCCTGCGTGCCAGCCGCTGGCAGACCTTTAACGGCGTGTTTGTCCCGCTGCTGAAACCCGCACTGGCTAACGCTTTTTTGATTGTGGTCGTGCAGTCACTGGCCGACTTTAGTAACCCGCTGGTGCTCGGCGGAAACTTCGACGTGCTGGCAACGCAAATCTACTTCTACATCACCGGTTCGCAGCTTGACTACCAGGCCGCCAGTACGCTGGGTGCCTTCCTGCTGCTGTTTTCGCTGCTGGTGTTCTGCGTGCAGTATATGTGGATTGGTAAACGCTCATACGTCACCGTTTCCGGCAAATCCTACCGGGGCGACGTACAGCCGTTGCCGGTAACGCTGGTATGGAGTGTGGTCGCGCTGCTGGCAGTGTGGATTGCCTTTAACGCCCTGCTCTACGGCAGCATTTTCTACGGCAGTTTCACCGTCAACTGGGGCGTGGACTACACCCTGACGCTGGCGAACTTTACCAAACTGTTCGGTCAGGGGATGAGCGACGGCGCGTGGCCTTCACTGCTCGACACCCTGCTCTACGCCGGGATTGCCGCGCCAATTACCGCGATCTTCGGCCTGCTGATCGCATGGATCGTGGTGCGCCAGCAGTTTAAAGGCAAGAAGACCATCGAGTTCACCACCATGCTGTGCTTTGCCGTTCCGGGCACCGTCGCGGGCGTATCGTACATTCTGGCCTTTAACAGCGCCCCGGTGTACCTCACTGGTACGGCGGCGATTGTCATTATCTCAATGGTGATGCGTAACGTCCCGGTCGGTATCCGGGCGGGTATCGCGGGCTTAGGCCAAATCGATAAATCACTGGATGAAGCCTCACTCAGCCTGCGCGCCGGTTCCCTGCGTACCATTACGCACATCCTACTGCCGCTGCTGCGCCCGGCGATCCTCTCGGCGCTGATTTACAGCTTTGTGCGCGCCATTACCACCGTTAGCGCCATCGTGTTCCTCGTCACGCCGGATACCCGCGTAGCGACGGCCTACATCCTCAACCGCGTGGAAGATGGCGAATACGGTGTAGCGATTGCCTACGGTTCCATTCTGATCGTGGTGATGCTGGCGATTATTTTCATCTTTGACTGGCTGATCGGTGAATCACGCACCTCCCGTTCAAAAGCCAAAAACCAGGCGTAATGGAGCGCACTATGACTCAGAAAAATTTCGTTGAACTGCGCAACGTCACTAAACGATTTGGCAGTAATACGGTAATCGACAATATCAACCTCACCATCCCGCAGGGGCAAATGGTGACGCTGCTCGGCCCGTCCGGCTGCGGCAAAACCACTATTTTGCGCCTGGTTGCCGGGCTGGAAAAACCGAGCGAAGGGCAAATTTTCATTGATGGCGAAGACGTCACCCATCGCTCTATTCAGCAGCGCGATATCTGTATGGTGTTTCAGTCCTATGCCCTGTTCCCGCATATGTCGCTGGGAGAGAATGTCGGTTATGGCCTGAAAATGCTCGGCGTACCGCGCGCAGAGCTGAAAGCCCGCGTCAAAGAGGCGTTGGCGATGGTGGATCTGGAAGGATTCGAAGACCGCTTTGTCGATCAGATCTCCGGCGGGCAGCAGCAGCGCGTGGCGCTGGCCCGCGCGCTGATCCTCAAGCCGAAAGTGCTGCTGTTTGATGAGCCGTTGAGTAACCTCGACGCCAACCTGCGTCGCAGCATGCGCGACAAGATCCGCGAGCTGCAAAAGCAGTTTGATATCACCTCGCTGTACGTCACCCACGATCAGAGCGAAGCCTTTGCGGTTTCTGATACCGTGCTGGTGATGAACAAAGGACACATCATGCAGATCGGCTCACCGCAGGATCTTTACCGCCAGCCCGCCTCCCGCTTTATGGCGAGCTTTATGGGCGATGCCAACCTGTTCCCGGCAACCTTCAGCGACGGATACGTTGATATCTACGGCTATCATCTGCCGCGCCCGCTGCACTTTGGTACACAGGGCGAAGGGATGGTCGGTGTGCGCCCGGAAGCGATCACGCTCAGCGATCGCGGCGAGGAGAGCCAGCGCTGCGTTATCCGCCATGTCGCCTATATGGGGCCGCAGTATGAAGTGACGGTGGAATGGCACGGGCAGGAGATATTATTGCAGGTCAACGCTACGCGTCTGCAACCGGACGTCGGCGAGCAGTATTATCTTGAAATCCATCCGTACGGCATGTTTGTTCTGGCGGATGCGGCATAATTTGTGCCGGGCTACGATCAAACAACGGACCAGATAAAATTAATTTGATTATAGAGAAGGAAAAATCCTTATAAAATATTTATTAAGTAAATACATATAAACTTAATTATTCCAAGCCTGAATCATCCTTAATTGGATTCAGGCTTTTTTATTACTTATGCGATCAGCCGCACAACTTTTACAGAGAAAATAGTATGTCATCACGTTTTCAACGGATGAGAGAGATTCAAAAATGTATTTTTACCAGGAAGAAAACCAAATCACTCAATATATAAGTGAGCACGAATTATGGGTATTGGGTCGTGTCAGCGGGATATACAACAAAATAACACATAAAAACGAAAAAATGTTAGAACCGTTGTGGAGGAGATACGATCGAAGTATCGAGGGGATTTTAATCTTTTATTCAAAGATGGAAGCATCAATTTACTCTGTTTACCTAGAGAAAAAATTTAATGAAAAGTGGAGCGTATATGCACTGAATGATTTTAACATTGGGGAAATGGTAAAAAACAATAAAACCATCAAAAATAGCGATGATTATTATCTGCTGTTGAGTGCAGGATTATGGGCTGATAAACAATGCAATATTATATATCATGGTTATCATTTAGCTCAAGTTGTAATCCCCGTCAAATATACCTTTAGCAGTTTCAGTGAAAATGAAAAATTGCCTATCCTAAAAATACCTGAAAAAGTTACAGATAGATTTCATCAAATGTGGAAGAAAAGATTCCCTGATTTTCTAAGTCATACTCAATCGCAATGTAATTATCATAATGACTATTTAAAATAACAAAGTCTAATCGCTTATAATAATATGCAATTCAAAGAATCGAATAAAATCGAAGATTGTGTTTATATGGCAACATGGAAAAATGACTGGATTTTTTGTAATCCGGAAAGTTTAAGTTTATTAAAATGAGAATTGTATGGGAATTGCATATTTTTTAAGGGTCGGTGATAAAACAACCTGCGGCGGTACTATTTTAACAGGTTGTACTAATCATATACTCGACGGACAGCCAACGGCACGACATGGCGATAGCTATATATGCGGTAAAGATAAAAAACTCTACCACATAGTAGGAGGACAACCGGGTTATTTTATACATGGTGTTCAAGCTGCCGGAACAGCACATAGCGTTGGCACATGCCCCTGCAAATGCAGATTTATTAACTCAATTTCAAATGTCACTTATTTCTATGAGAGTGAAGTTCTCTCCGCACCTAAGCCAGTCACAAACAGAGTGGTCTCTGTAGCGCCGCAGAACGCGCCAAAACCGCTCACGATGGCACCTGGACCATATTGTCCGGGTGAAGAGGATAAACCGCCTCGTGAGCCTGTCGATGGGGGATTTTGTGTATTGCCCTATGAGTCAAAACCATCAACATATGAGCCGTATATTTTCGTTAACCCCCCTGAGGGTACGAGAGAGCTGTATCACAAACTGAACCCTGATATGAAAAAACAACCTGGTTCAATTCTGATTGTTGTTGATCCTGAAAAGCAAGATCAGCAACAGATTGAAACATTGCAAAAAGCGCGTGATCGAATTGATAAAGCTCTGGCCCCACTTACCTTGCAGGATGCAAAGTTATTGCATGATAACAGAGGAGCCGTGGATGCATTTTCATATCAACTTTTCGGTGATTATTTAGGAAATGCTGGAGATGGTTTTGGATATATTAGTGAGATAGGTAAAAGTTATTACGGAGAAATAAAACAAATATTAATTGAAATTCAGGAGTTATATAAAGATACGTACAGTCATAACAAAGGAATTATATCTGGGGAAGAGTTCTTTGGTCAACGAGCAAGACTGTTTAAAAACCTAGATGCTGTTTTAAACAAATTTTCAAAAACCCAGCTTAATTTAGAAGAATATGATAGTATTAAAAAAGCATTAGGTTTATCTACAAGTTCAATTATGTATAAATGGGATAAAACTGGAATAGATAACATTGAAGGTTATGCTACATATATTGAGCGCTCGGCAAAACTAATGAATCTAATGAAAACAGTTGGTTTTGTTGGCATAGGTTTAGATTTTTCCGGATATACATCAAACGTTTATGACGCTTGTTCAAAAGGTCGTGAAAGTGCTTGTAAAAAAGCGGCGATAACAGAATATAGTAAGTTTGGATTAAAACAGGGCAGTAGTATACTGGCAGGAGCTGTTGCCGGGCGTGCTGCGACTGCGCTTTGTACCTGGGTATTAGGGATTTCTACTATAGAAGCAGGCGGTGTCGGTGCTACTCTGTGTTTTGTTACAGGGGTCGGTGTTACTATTACGTCAGGTAAGATTGCAGAAAAATATGGCGAGGACGCTGGTGAAAAATTAGGTAATTATGTAGGAGATCATATTATCTATGAAAACTTTTTTCATTCAAAATAAAGATGATATAAAAATTATCATTAGCTTTGCTTTAATGCTTAATGGATTATTAATAACAACCTTTTATTTTTACAACAAAATAGCATATAAAAAAATTGTTGATATCTATGAAAAGGAAATCGGACCATTACCTGTTACAGCAATAATATGTAAAAATGCAAGTCTATTTACCACACCAGGATTATATTTGACTAAAGTCGCGTTTATTATGGAGACTTTAATTTTCAAATATAATAAAATTTCTAATTATGGCATGAGCATAGAGGGTTATAATTTAATAAGAGGCTTGCCTTGCAAATTAACACTAGGATTTAAAATTGAAGCAGTGCTGTGGATTTTATGTATTCCTGTGTTGCTAAGTATGTTTATTGCATTTTGAATAAAGGGACTCCATTGGAGTCCCTTCTTTAATTTTACATCAATGCACCCTATATCTGATCAACAATCCAGCCGTATCGCCACATCATTCACTGTAGACCCGATAAACTCTCAGCTGCGCGCTTTTAACGCGGCGATATCCGCAGGCGTGGTGCGACAGCACCCGCCAATTAATCGTGCGCCAGCGGCCTGCCACTGCGGCAGATAATCCGCCAGCTGCGCGCAATGTTCATCGTGATGATGCCAGGTTTTGCTCACGGCATCGTAATGCTCGCCCGAGTTCGGATACACCACCAGCGGCAGCGCCGTTAAACCGTGTAAATGCTGCAACGCAGCGGTGGTGTTTTCCAGCGCAATACAGTTAATGCCTAGCGCCACCACCTGCGGATAACCCGCCAGCAACGCAACCACGTCACGCAGCAGCGTACCGTCGCTCAGGTGCTCGCTGTCGCGCAGGGTAAATGAGAACCACGCCCGCGCACGCGGATATGCGGTCAACAGCTCAGCCAACGCCTCAATCTCGGCAAAATTCGGCAGGGTTTCGCAGGCCAGCAGATCGGCCCCGGCATCCAGCAAGGCTTCCACGCGCGGGCGATGAAACGCCTGAAATGCCTCAACGCTACAATGATAATCGCCACGGTATTCAGAGCCATCCGCCAGATACGCGCCGTAAGGCCCGACGGATCCCGCCACCAGAAGCGTTCCCGCCTGCGGGTTCTCTGCCAGATACGCTTCACGGGCTTTACGCGCCAGCTCCACGCTTTTGCCAATCAGCGCTTTCGACTGCGATTCATCCAGACCTCGCGCGGCGAAGCCCGCCGGCGTCGCCTGATAGCTGGCAGTGATCGCGCATTGCGCCCCCGCCCGGTAGTAATCAAGATGCACTTCGCGGATAAGCTCCGGGTTTTCTACCAGCACTTTGGCTGACCACAGGCTGTCGGCTAAGTTACACCCTCGCGCTTCCAGCTCCGTCGCCATCGCGCCATCCAGCAGCAGGATATCCTGTTTATCAAGGAGAGCGCGTAACGGATTATTCTGCGACATGTTCTGGCTCCTGTTTTGCGTTTCGGGGTTGAGTAAGGAAATAAGCACCATAGCACAACGCAACAAACGGTAACCCGCACCACAACGCAATTCTCTGCGCTGGATCGAATGCCAGCCCTACACAGGCCACCAGGCACAGCACAAAACCTAATACTGGCACCAGCGGATACCACGGCGCGCGATAATGTAATTCACTCAATGCCTTACCTTGTTGCAGATGACGGCGACGAAAAACAAAATGCGAGGCGCAGATACTCAGCCACACCGCCACCACCGCAAACCCGGAGATTGCCGACAGCGCAACAAATACCGTGTCCGGGGCCACCACGCTAGAAAACAGCGCCAGCACACCACCGAGCATACTGACCGACAGCGCCGTCAGTGGCACGCCGTTTTTCGTTACTCGCGCAAAACAGGCCGGTAGCGTACGTTCATTCGACAGCGACCACAGCATGCGCCCGGAGGCATATAACCCGGAGTTCGCTGCAGAAAGAATAGCCGTCAGGATCACGAAGTTAAAAATATCAGCGGCGTACGGGATCCCTACTTTCTCAAACACCAGCACAAACGGGCTTTTCTCCACGCCCGCCTGCTGCATCGGGATCAGCGCCGCCAATACAAACACGGTGCCGATAAAGAAAATAATCAGTCGCGCGATGGTAGTACGAATCGCTACCGGGATAACTTTGCGCGGGTTTTCCGTTTCACCGGCGGCAATGCCGATAAGCTCGGTACCCGAAAAAGCAAAGTTCACTGCAACCATAGTCATCAGAATCGGTAAGCCACCGTGCGGGAACCAGCCTTCCGCCGTGATATTACTCAGCCCCGGCGCGGGCGAGCCATCCTGCATCGGAATAAAGCCGAAAATCGCCGCCCCACCGAGGATGATAAAGGCGATGATAGTGACCACCTTGACCAGGGAGAACCAGAACTCCCCTTCGGCAAAAAAGCGCGTGGAGATAACATTCAGACCAAAAATAATCGCGCAGAACACCACGCACCAGACCCATACCGGCACCTGTGGAAACCAGTACTGCATACAGAATCCGGCGGCGGTAAAGCTCGAACCCAGCGCCACAGTCCAGGTCAGCCAGTAGAGCCAGGCCACGGTATACCCGGTAGCCGGACCAAGATAGCGCGCGGCATAAACGTGAAACGCCCCGGTCTCCGGCATCGCGACCGACAGCTCGCCCAGACACTGCATAACCAGCCAGACCACCAGCGCGCCAATCAGATAGGCCAGCAGCGTTCCCGCCGCTCCAGTGGTGGAGATGATGTACCCGGTATTGAAGAATAATCCTGTGCCAATCACGCCGCCCAAGGAAAGCATAATCAGGTGACGCGTTTTCATTGTGCGCTTCAGTGGCGCATTTTGTTGTGTTGTTTGCATATAACCTTCTAAACGTATGGACATCTAAACATCCAAAGAAGATTTGTTATACCGCGTTTGTTAACAGAATGCAAAGTCAACCCTGCACCAGACGCAGATGACCACGTCGGGCGCTTAATAGCGGGTGGGGATTAATAATCAGATACAAAAAGGGCCGCCAGCTCATAACGCCTCCGTTGCCATGTTTTATCTAAACTTTGGCAACACAGTTGACTGACGGCGTTCACCCGGAAGTAGGAACCAAATCTCCCCACTCACATAACCGGATGAGTGCTTAAGCACCGCTGGCCGGGATCGGCATCTGCGATTTGCGGCTCATCAGAATAAATACCGCCAGGCCTGCCAGCAAAATGCCCGGCGCAGAAGCCGCCATCACCCCTACCGTTCCGGTACCGAGCGCTAACATTTTCCCTGCCAGCAGCGGGCCGCTCATCGCCCCCAGACGCCCGACTGCGACGGCGGTGCCCACACCTGTGGCGCGGATCTGCGTGCTGTAAAACAGCGGCGCCAGCGCATACAACACGCTTTGCCCGCCGGTGGCGAACATCCCGGCCACAAATCCCGCCACTAGCATGCCGCTCAATGACGACACCGTACCCAGCGCCAACAGCGAAGCCAACATCCCAGTGTAGATCAGCAGCGACATCACCACCGGGCGCAGTTTATCCATTAACGCCCCGAGAATTAACGTGCCGCTGGCCGCGCCAATTTGCAGAGCAAACATTACGCCTGCCGCCTGCGATGGTCGAAAGCCCTGCTCCACCAGCAGCATCGGCAGCCAGTTGATCAGCATATACACCACCAGCAGGGTGAAGAAATAGCACAACCACAGCAGCAGCGTGGCACTCGCCGTCGCTGGCGCAAACAGGGCGCGCAGCGGTGCGGCGGCCACCTGCTTTTGTTGGGTATAAACCTGAGATTCCGGCAGCCAGCGCATCAACAGCGGCACCAGCAGCAGCGGGATCACCCCGCCAACCCAGAACACCGTTTGCCAGGCGGAGGCCAGGCCGCTAAACCCAAGCGCCGCCGCCAGCGCCGCGCCGATCGGCACACCGCAGTACATCAGACTCACCGCCGTACCGCGAAAACGCGGGCCCGCCGCCTCGGAAGTCAGCGCGATCAGATTCGGCAACGCCGCGCCCAGCCCGACACCGGTCATCAGACGGGCAAACACCAGCGATGAGAAATCCCAGGAAATCGCCGTCGCCAGCGAGAACAGGCCGAACAGCGCCACAGAGGCAATGAGAATACGCTTGCGGCCATAGCGGTCGGCCAGCATGCCGCCCACCAGCGCGCCGGGCAGCAGCCCGAGAATGCCCGCACTGAAGATCCAGCCCATCTGCATTTTATCCAGCGCAAACGCGTGGGCGATACCGACGGCAGCGATACCGGCGGCCTGTAAATCCAGCCCTTCCATCAGGGCAACTAAAAAGCAAAGCCCAACGGTCAACGTCAGGCGGTAAGATGCGGGGGTACGGGTCGTCATAAGATGTCCCTCTGAGGTCACGATGCAGGTGAATCGCGGCTGATACGTTGCCAGCCGCGTAATCATTTTTTATTTGCGGTTGCGCAGGTCCAGCGCTACGTCGACGATCATATCTTCCTGGCCGCCCACCATCCGACGTTTGCCCAGTTCCACCAGAATATCTACTGCGCTCAGGTCATAACGTGCTGCCGCCACTTCGCAATGACGCAGGAAGCTGGAGTACACCCCGGCATAGCCCAGCGCCAGCGTTTCACGATCCACCCGCACCGGGCGGTCTTGTAGTGGACGCACTAAATCGTCGGCGGCGTCCATCAGTGCATAGAGATCGGTGCCGTGCTGCCAACCAAGCTTATCCGCAGCGGCGATAAATACCTCCAATGGCGCGTTGCCCGCGCCTGCGCCCATCCCGGCCAGGCTGGCGTCGATACGGTCACACCCCTCTTCTACTGCGGCAATCGAGTTCGCCACCCCAAGACTCAGGTTGTGATGCGCATGCATTCCGGTTTCTGTTTCCGGCTTCAGCACCGCTTTCAGTGCGCGGAAGCGGGCGCGAATATCGCTCATGTTCATTGCGCCGCCGGAATCGACCACATAAATACAGGTCGCGCCGTAGTTTTCCATCAGCTTCGCCTGCTGTGCCAGGTTCTCCGGTGTGGTCATATGGCTCATCATCAGAAAACCGACGGTATCCATGCCAAGCTCACGCGCATACTGAATATGCTGGGCCGACACATCCGCTTCAGTGCAGTGGGTCGCCACGCGCACTACCCGTGCGCCGGCCTGATATGCATTTTTCAGGTCATGAATAGTGCCGATACCCGGCAGCAACAGCGTGGCAATTTTGGCATGCTTCACCACGTCCGCCGCCGCTTCAATCCACTCCAGGTCGCTGTGCGCACCAAAGCCGTAGTTGAAGCTGGAACCTTGTAAACCGTCGCCGTGGGCCACTTCAATAGAATCAACCCGTGCGTCGTCCAGCGCTTTGGCTATCTGGCGCACATTCTCCAGCGAATATTGATGACGAATAGCGTGCATACCGTCGCGCAGGGTCACGTCAGAGATATAGAGTTTTTTACTGTTCATGCGGCTTCTCCTGCCTGACGAGCGAGGGACTGCGCCATCTTCTCAGCGGTCGCCAGCGCGCTGGAGGTCATAATGTCGAGGTTGCCCGCGTAGGCTGGTAAATAGTGCGCCGCGCCTTCCACTTCCAGATACACCGCAGTTTTCAGCCCAGAGAACTGGCCGATACCCGGCAGATTCACCGGTTTATCTTCCGGGATGACTTCAAACTGGACACGCTGTTTCAGGCGATAGCCCGGCACGTAGGCCTGCACCGCCGCCGCCATCTCATTAATCGACGCTTCAACTTCAACCTCAGAGGCCGCTTCGCTCAGCACATACACCGTGTCACGCATCATCAGCGGCGGCTCGGCCGGGTTAAGGACAATAATGGCTTTGCCTTTTGCCGCGCCGCCGACCACTTCAATCGCCTTCGAGGTAGTTTCGGTAAACTCGTCGATATTGGCGCGGGTACCCGGCCCCGCCGATTTACTGGCGATCGAGGCGATAATCTCGGCGTAATGGACTTTTGCCACGCGAGAAACTGCCGCCACCATTGGGATGGTCGCCTGTCCGCCGCAGGTCACCATATTGACGTTCTGCTGATCAACGTTGGCTGCCAGATTCACCACCGGCACGCAGTAAGGACCGATTGCCGCGGGCGTCAGGTCGATCAGGCGGATGCCTGGTTTAACGGCACGTAGCGCGGCATCGTTCTTCACATGCGCACCTGCGCTGGTGGCGTCAAACACAATGTCGATATCAGCGAATTCCGGCATGTCGATAAGCCCTTTCACCCCTTCATGGGTGGTGGCAACGCCCATGCGTCGGGCACGCGCCAGGCCATCAGATTCTGGATCGATACCGACCATCACCGCCATTTCCAGATGCACGCCGTGACGCAGAATTTTTATCATCAAATCGGTACCGATGTTGCCGGAGCCGATAATGGCGACTTTACGCTTACTCATGACTGACTTCCTTTTGTAACCGCCGCTGAAAAGGTGGCGGCGACTGAACCAATACCGTCGATATGGGCTTCAAAACAATCGCCCGCATTCACCGCCACCATCGGGCCTAACGCTCCGGTGAGAATAATGTCTCCCGCACGCAGCGGCTCGCCGAGGCTGGCCATTTTGCGCGCCAGCCAAACGGCGGCGTTGATCGGATGTCCCAGGCATTCGCTGCCGCGCCCGCTGGAGACCTCTTCGTTGTTGCGCGTCATTTTCATCGCGCAGTTTTTCAGATCTAATCCTGCCGGACGCTGTGCCGGACCGCCGACCACATACACGCCACAGGAGGCGTTATCCGCCACGGTATCAACAAATTTGATCGACCAGTCGCGGATACGGCTGCCGACCACTTCCAGCGCGGGAAGTACCCACTCTATGGCGTTGTAAAGCTCGTCAAAAGTGGTGTCGGTATTGGGCAGATCGCGGTTCAGCACCAGCGCAATTTCGGCTTCAATACGCGGTTGCAGAACACGGGAAAACGGGATGGTTTCGTTATCGCCATAACACATATCAGCAAACAGCGTACCGAAGTCCGGTTGATCGACACCCAGCTGCTGCTGCACTTTCGGGTGCGTCAGCCCCACTTTGCGCCCGACCACGCGACGCCCTCGCGCCACGTCGTACTGTACGTTGATGCGCTGAATGGCGTAGGCCGCTTCGGCGTTATCCACACCAATCAATTCACGCAGCGGGGCGATGGCTTCCCCTTTTTCTTCAGCCTGACGTAAATCGGCGGCTAGCTGCTCAAGATTACGATTCGTCATGTCCGTTCCTTAAGGGCGTGCGAGGAAGTTCAGCACCAGTTGGTTAAAGGCATCCGCATGTTCCCACTGCGCCCAGTGCCCGCAGTCGCGGTAGATATGCAGCTCAGAACCGGCAATCCCGGAGAGCAGGCGCAGACCGGCATCCATCGGTACAAAGCGGTCATTGCGTCCCCAGACAATCAGAGTCTGAGCTTTGATTTCACCCAGACGCGGGCTGAAATCCGGGAACTGTTTCGGGTTGGCCTCCAGGCTCTGGACAAAGTTTTCCAGGTGATCGCGACGCGACAGCATGTTATTCAGGCGTGCCTCAAACAACGCCTCGGTCAGGTCGCTGGTGTCGAAGACAAAGATCTCCATCATCAGCTTCAGATTCTCGATGGTCGGCTCGCGATAAAGCTGATTCAGGCGCTTGATACCTTCGGTCGGCATCGGAGTAAACAGGCTCATGCCGCCCGTTCCGCCGCCCATTAGCACCAGTTTGCCCACGCGCTCCGGCCAGCTCAGGGTAAACGCCACAGCACTGTGACCGCCCATCGAGTTACCCAGCAGGTGGACTTTTTGAATATCCAACTGATCGACCACGCTTTTCAGGATGCGGGCGTTGAGATCGGATCGCGAACCGCGGTTAACGATCCCATCGCTTTTGCCCCAGCCAGGACAATCCAACAGGATCACCCGGTATCCGGCCTGTACCAGCGGATCGATATTGCGGCTGAAGTTTGCCCAGCCCGTCGCGCCAGGACCGGATCCGTGCAGCAGCACGACGGTCTCTTCGCCCTGCCCACAGTCATTGAAATGCACGCGTAGGGTTTCGCCTGCTTCCTGCACCTCCAGAAAACGACTGGTAGCGGCTTCGGTTTGCGGTTGGTAAGTCATAATGTTCTCCTGCATATTCAGTTCTGTTTTAGTTCTGCGTAGTGGCGCTCAGGGAGCCGAATCCGGCGATCCACTCCGGGATCGGGCGGTAATAACGGCCTTCGCTGCGCCAGTTGCCAAAGGCAGAAATGGCGGCAAAGGCGGCAACCCAGGTTTTAACTTCGTGCGTTGATTTGCCCGCCATCGCGGACAGCTCTTCGTTACTGACCGCGTCCAGCTCCTGCAAACGCCCCTGCTCAAGCAGGGTCATAAAACGGTTATCCCAGACGGGGTTAAGCGGGTGTAGCGTGTTTTGATCGACCACAAACTTCTCGGCGGCGCTGATCACCCGCTGCTGACGCAGCTCGCGCTCGTTTTCAGGTAACTGTTTGCCGCTGCCGAGCAGGCGGTCACGCATATGGGCATCAGCCTTCGCCAGCTCCGGTACCGGCGGCTGGTGCGATAGCCCGCCGGAGCCTAAAAACAGCACGCGCTTATTCAGCGAGCTGGCGAAACGGCCAATCGCTTCACCGAGCATGCGGGTACGCTGAAAGCCCGGCAGCGGCGTGGCGACGCCGTTAATAAACACTGGCAGCACCGGCACCTTATCCAGGCCGCCGAGCAAAAACTCCAGCGGCTGCGCGAAGCCATGATCGACCTGCATGTTGTAGGACACGGCGAGATCGATACCGCTTTTCATTACCGCGTGGGCGCAGGCTTCAGCCAGAACTGTCGGCACCGGTAATTCCCCCGCCGCGCTACCAAAATCGCCGATCGCCGTAGCTCCAACGCCTAAACAGAACGGCGGCATCACGTCGTAGAAAAATCCGTTGTAGTGATCGGGGGCAAACAGCACGACCAGTTCAGGTTCGAACGCCGCAATACGTGCCCGAGCGCTGGCGATCACGCCGTTAACCTCGTCGAGCACAGCCTGTGCCGGGTCGACATAGCCCACCAGCGGGGAGTGGGAAAGACAGTGAAGATAAGCGTGCATATCAGGCAACCTTTTCAACAGGAATGTCGGCAGTAGCGCGAGTGAGCGTCATCACCGACGCCAGTTTATTCAGGGTGCTGCCCAGGGTTTGCGGAATGGCGATAGCGGCCACGAAGCGGTCCGGGCGCATTACTACCAGCGCGGCGTTGTGCTGGGCAAACCACGCGCGCAGGCGGTTTTGCGTATCGCCAATGCGGGTAACGCCGTCGTGGTTATCCTGATCGGTATGTATCTGCGTATCCGGCACGACCTGGATAAAACGCGTCCCCAGCGCCTGCCACTGTTGGATCTGCGCCTCGCTCATGCCCCATAGTGGGTTACAGCCCCAGCCAATCACCGCGAAATTCGGTCCGATGACGTTGTCGAGCAACGTCACTTCGCCCGATTCCAGCGTCACCTTCGGCTGGATAAACATCTTGCCGACCGGTGAAGTTTTCGCGTCGCCTTCACGCACCAGCGCCCCGGCGTGGTACTGCGGCATCGGCTTAAAGCGCATTTCAAGGAAGTAGCGTTTAACCGGCGGAATATAATTCAGCAGCCAGGAAACCCCGTCGCGTACCGCGCCGTGCCAGCGTTTGGGCGGCGCTAGTACGTTGCCAGCGGTCACGGAGAGGTCGATCATCGCTTTGGCGTGGTCGCGGCGTTCCTGCTGGTAGGTATCCAACAGCGCATCGCCGGCTTTACCGTTAATCACCAGCGCCAGTTTCCATGCCAGATTGAAAGCATCGCGCATGCCGCTGTTGTATCCCTGACCCTGCCAGACCGGCATAATGTGCGCCGCATCGCCCGCCAGCAGCACGCGGTCAATACGAAAACGTTCGGCCAGACGAGCATTATGGGTATACACGCGCTGGCGGATCAGCTCGACGTTGTCCGGGTTCGGCAGCACTTTGCTCAGCAACTGGCGCATATTCTGCGGCTCGCTAAGCTGCGCTTCGGTTTCCCCCGGCATAACCATAAACTCAAAACGGCGCACCGCGTGCGGCAGCGCGGCGGAGACATACGGGCGCACCGGATCGCAGCATAAATACACATGCGGCGTGCTGAGCGGATCGTTGGCGATATCCACCACAATCCACTGATTCGGCGCGGTTTTACCTTCAAACGGCACGTTCAGCGAGCGTCTGACGTTGCTGCCGCCGCCGTCGCAGGCCACCAGCCACTGAGCCTTCACCGTTTCACGTTGACCGTCTGGCGCTTTCAGATTTAGCGTCACTTCGCCGTTTTGTTGGCTGAAGGCCTCCAGCTCGCGGGAGAACAGGCAGCGCACGTTGGGAAAACGCGACAACCCTTCCAACATCACCGCGTCCACCTGCGGCTGAATAAACGCATTACGACGCGACCAGCCAAATTCGTCGGTCATCGGCTGGATATCAGCAAAACAGCGGCCTTTCGGGGTGAGAAAGCGCATTGCGTGCCACGGCGTGGTGTGCGGCAAAACGTTCTCGACCAGCCCCACAGACTGCATAGTGCGCAGCGCTTCATCGTCAATGCCGATGGCGCGAGGATAGTCGATCAGCGTGTCGAGCTTCTCCACTATCAACACCTCAATGCCCATCTGCCCAAGATAGTTGGCCATCATCAGCCCTACCGGACCAGCACCGGCAATCGCCACCTGCGCGGTATGCTGCACAGCGGGTTGGATATCCGGGTTTTTTGTTGTCATTTCAGAACCTCACGACTCGGACAAAACGCAATTGTGGCCCCTGGTGAGGCGCAATTTGTTTTGTTAAAAATATGTGAACAATTTTTGTTGTGCGGTCAGTATAGAAGCGAGTTTTTGCGCTACAATCAAAACATGCCAGGATGTGCACTAAGTGCACAACGTTGTTTTACCTGTAGATTTGTCAATGAATATGAAAAATGACGAGAGCACTGAGTACAAAACCGTACGCGGATTAACGCGCGGATTAATGTTATTAAATATGTTAAACCGGCTCGATGGTGGGGCCAGTGTTGGCTTGCTTGCTGAGTTAAGCGGCCTGCATCGCACCACGGTCAGACGGCTGCTGGAAACCCTGCAGGATGAGGGTTACGTCCGGCGCAGCCTGTCCGATGACAGCTTTCGCTTAACCATTAAAGTCCGCCAGCTCAGCGAGGGGTTTCGTGACGAGCAGTGGATTTCTGCACTCGCCGCCCCGCTGCTGGGAGATTTGCTGCGCGAGGTCATCTGGCCGACCGACGTTTCCACGCTGGATGTGGACGCGATGGTGGTACGTGAAACCACCCACCGTTTCAGCCGTCTGTCGTTTCACCGGGCGATGGTAGGGCGTCGTTTGCCACTGCTGAAAACCGCATCCGGCCTGACCTGGCTGGCATTTTGCCCGGAGAATGAACGGCAGGAACTGATTGAAATGCTTGCCTCCCGATCGGGAGAAGAGTTCCAGCTTGCGCGCGAGCCGCTGAAGCTCAATGCCATTTTGACCCGCGCGCGAAAAGACGGTTTTGGGCAGAACTTTCGCGGTTGGGATCAGGAGGAGAAAATCGCTTCTATCGCCGTCCCCATCCGCAGAGAACAGCGGGTGATCGGCTGCCTGAATTTGGTGTATATGGCCAGCGCCATGACCATCGAACAAGCCGCGGAAAAGCATCTTCCGGCCTTACAAAAGGTGGCGAAACAGATAGAGGACGGCGTCGAATCGCAGGAGATTTTGGTTGCCGGGAGGTGAGATGGATCACAGTTATGCGGATCATCTGATTGATAGCTGGCATAACTCACTATCCGGCCGATAAAACTCTGTGACCTCTTGCCCAAAAAATATCTTCATTACATAGTGTGCATTCGTTTTCTGCCAGGAGGCTGCATGTTAAAGGTCATTGCTGAGGATTTCATCAAACCAGAGTATATTGAAACTGTTCTCCCGTTGTATCGTGAGCTAATATCGGCAACGAAGAAAGAACCGCACTGCATTGCTTACGACCTCTATATTGATGAAAAAGATCCGGGGCATTTTATTTTTATCGAAGAATGGCCAAACCACGCGGCTCTCGATGAACATTGTGCCAGCGAGCATTTCCAGCGACTTGTACCATTAATCGATCAATACACGCGCCAGGAAGCACGTTACATACTGATGGATGACGTGGTAAATCCGGCAGTCTCGTGATAATGAAGAAAGTAGTTGGAATACTGTTAATTATGTTTTTGGCAGAATGCTCAACACCAGGAAAGACAGTCTTTTACTTCCCTGGTCGCTGAGGGCTTAAAGCCTCTTCAAAAGAGGCTTTAAGCTTTGCAACAATGCATCCCACGGATTACAAAACGGAATCATCACTGTTCCAGCTGTATTGTTATTTAGAGTTTATACTCCATTATTACTGTTCCAGATATTAAGCGCATTTTTACGAGGCCATTTTCATCGCGGCACCAATAACTGCCATACACATACTGCTCGCAAGTAAAACAATAAACCAATATATATAATTATTAAACTTTGTAAATAACCAGATAAATCTAAGCAATGACAATGCAGCAATAGAAATAGAAGACACAAACATTGTAAATATATAAATACCAGAAATTATCCATCCTGCTTCTTCGTAAATACTCTTCATTGTAAAAATAAGGATAGATAAGTAAAATGCTGATAAAGCAAGCCCGCTCAGAAAATCATAATAATCGATGTATGTGATATTTTTATCTTTCTGCGGAAGAGCTATAAACTTTTCAAGTTTCTCATTGTCTACTCGTGACAAAAACCGATTAATTAGCGGAGTAAACATCACTAAAATCATCACCAAATGAATGAATAGTAAAGAAAGTTTAATTCTGTCATCAACCGATTCATTCTGTGGCCAGATAGATATTATTTCATAATCCATTTTTGCAAGGAGAAAAAAGCAAATGGCCGATGGTATATATTCAGAAGATATAGCTTTCCATATTTTTTTAAAAATCACTTATATTACCCCATTAGTTATACCGGTGAATCACTATTAGTTAACCGCGCTACTAATCTGCAAATAGTTGGCGATCATATTTATTTAATACGGATAATATATACCTATTCAGAAACGGATTGCTACCTACTAATTTTATCACTACATACCTGAATCACGTAAATTACACATATCAAAAAAAAACCGAAACCCGCTCCTGAAAAGAGCTGCGTTCCGGTTTTTATTCAGTCTGAAGGGTTTCAGACTTTAAGCAGTTTCACCGTCGCGTCGATGTCAATTTCATCTTCCGAGAAGATCAGCGTCGTGCCCTGGAAGGTAGTGATGGCCAGCTTTTTCAGCGTGCGCATTTCACCAGGCTTGACGTCTGATTTCGGTCGGATGCTGTTCATCAGCACGCCGACAGACAGCACAGCATTTTCTTTGTCGATACGGGTCTCTACAGGGACTTCTTCGCTGTAGACCAGGAATGACTTGATCGAGGTGAGCTTCAGACGCTCGCCTGCAATATAGATGTACTTGCTGTCTGGTATGACTTTTACCGCGTAGGCAGACAAGCCTTTGTTGTTGGTGGTGGGCTCAAAAGTCACCGCCGCGTCTTTCTTGATCAGCTCAGGATTAGCAACCTTAATCACATGAAAATAGCGGTTGTCGCCGTTTTCATCTTTGATAAATCCAAAGCCTTTATCTTTAAACCACGTTGTGATTGTTCCGTTCATTGCTGTTTCCGCCTGATTAAACCTATTACTTGTAGAGTATACCTACTCAATTTGCGCGCAGTGTAAAACACAGGCCATGTCTTTGGCTACTCGTTACCCCAACGATTGAGGAACTCCGCAATATCATCGATACGCTGAGCGTCGACACCTGCCACGGTAGCCATCTCCTGCTGCGCTTCTTCGCTGATCTCTTCGTTGTTCATCAAACGATTGATCAGCTGCTGGAAGTAGTGCGCCAGCGCGTCACGTTCTGTGTCGCTCACCGGCTTTGCGGCCTCGGTCGCGTACTCGTCGGCGATATCATAATATTTTAGCGGAATGTCGTTGTTCATCAGTTGCTCCGGGGTAAATGCGTGTGCCAGCAGTTGCCTGCCGCGTCTGGTGTGAATGATAGCATTCTTATTTCATGGTTCGCGATCTGTTTTATTGGTCACTATGCATTACATATATCAATAATGTTTTCCGGCACAACTTCGCATTTAATAAACCTTTCCGTATTTAAATAACAGCATTCTTATTCAGTTCGATATAATAGCTACTTATTAAATAACGAGCCACCAAGGAAATATTAAATTACTTTAATTCTAATTACATTATCGACATCTGTAATCCGCAGTTGGCCCAATCCCATCGCTAGTCGCCCATTTGCCCACATTCATCTTCTGGACAACACTCTACGATGACACCACTGACCCAACACGTGGAGCAAACACCATGAACATCACGCAAATCCGTAACGCTACGCAGCACATCACTTTTGGTGGCAAAACCTTTCTGATCGACCCTATGCTGGCGGCAAAAGGTACTTATCCGGGCTTTGCCGGTACGGCACGCGCCGAGATCCGCAACCCGACCGTTGATCTGCCTGTCGATATCGACACCCTGCTCAACGTTGATGCGCTGATCGTGACCCATCTGCATGAAGACCACTGGGATGAAGCCGCGGCTCGTGTCGTGCCGAAAGACAAACCGATTTATGTGCAAAACGATCGCGATGCGCAGGTACTGCGGGAACAAGGTTTCACGCAACTGACCGTACTGACGCAAAACACTGCGCTTGGTGATATCACCCTGCGTAAAACCGGCGGCCAGCACGGTTCGGATCGCGCTTACGCCATCCCGCAAATGGCTGAGCGTCTGGGTGATGCCTGCGGAGTTATCTTCCAGCATCCGGCGGAAAAAACGCTGTATCTGGTCGGGGACACCATCTGGCGCGACGAGGTGGAAACCAACATGCGGACTTTCCAGCCAGGCGTGGTCATTCTGAACGCAGGCTTTGCTCATGTTATCGGGTTTGGCCCAATTATCATGGGCGCGGAAGATGTGCTAAAAACCCACTTCACGCTGCCCGAAGCACAAATTGTGGCGACCCACATGGAGGCGATTAACCACTGTCTGCTGACCCGCGCGGCCTTGAAAGAGTACGCCTGCGACAACCAGATTGCGCAATTTGTTAACGTGCCGGAAGATGGCGAAACCCTGACGTTTTAAACTCCACAGAGGACTCGTATGCAACCGCTTAACGTCGCCATTGTTGCCGTGGAAGATTTCAGCCCGTTTCACTTCTCGGTGCCGTGCATTATTTTCAGTGACAAAGTGACGGCGAAAAAGCGTTTTGAGGTGCAACTGTGCGCCGAACAGCCGGGCATCGTTTCCTCGCAGGATGGCTTCTCCATTCACGCAGCCTACGGCTATGAAGCGGTGGAGGCCGCCGACATCGTGGTGATCCCCTGGTGGGGTACCACGGCACATCGGCCACCACAAAGCCTGCTTGATGCGCTCAATCGTGCGCGACAAAACGGCGCGCAGATTGTTGGGTTATGCCTGGGTGCGTTTGTCCTCGGCTACGCCGGTCTGCTGGATGGCAAACGGGCGGCTACGCACTGGGAGTTCGAGCAGGATTTTCAGGCCCGCTTTCCGGCAGCTCATCTGGATATCAACGCGCTGTACGTGGATGACGACGGTATTATTACCTCGGCAGGCACCGCCGCCGCGCTGGATTGCTGTTTGTACGTGATCCGCCAGCGTTTTGGCAGCACGGTGGCGAATCAGATTGCCCGACGGATGATTGTGCCGCCACATCGCGAGGGCGGCCAGGCACAGTTTATCGAGCAACCGGTGGCGAAAAATACCAAAGATCAGCGCATCAACGTCCTGCTCGACTATTTGCGCCAGCATCTCCATGAACCGCATAATCTTGACGAGCTGGCGCAACGGGTGATGATGAGCCGTCGCACCCTCACCCGTCATTTTATGAAGGCCACAGGGTCAAGCGTGGCCGAATGGTTGATTGCCGAGCGCCTGCGCCGTAGCCAGACGTTGCTGGAGTCCAGCCAGTTACCCGTTGAACGCATCGCAGAACAGGTTGGTTTTCAGTCGCCCGTCACCTGGCGCCAGCATTTTAAATCCCACTTTGGCGTTAGCCCGGCTGAATGGCGTAAAACCTTTCGCGGCGATTAGCCTCTTTTTTGCGCCAGCCAGATGGTGTGCCCGGTGCATTGCGGATCTTCCATCACCATCTCGACCACCGCAAAACCGTGTGCTGACAGCAGTGCGCGGTATTCATCCGGCGCGAGGCTGGCGTGAAACAGCGGCTCACCTTCAAATTGCCCCATCGCGATGCCGTTGTCCGTACCGCTGGTAAACATCAACGCACTACCGGGATGGCTGAGGCGGTCAAAAATCGGGAACATCTTTTGCTGGTCCTGCTGAGTTAAATGGAAAAAGCTGTCCCAGGCGATCAGTCCATCGAAAGTCTCATAGAGTGCCAACTCGCGCATATCCTGTTCCAGCCAGCGCTGTGCGGGAAAAGTGTTTCGGGCCCGCGTCAGCATCGCCGGGGAGCCATCAACGCCGGTAAGCTGAAAACCTTGCTGGATAAAATAACCGGCGATCGGCTGACCGTTGCCGCAGCCAATATCCACAATGCTGCCCTGCCCGCCCATCACGGAAATAAATTTATCGAGCCAGCTTTTCTCGAACAAGGTGCGCGAGCGCTGGCTGGCAAAAGCATCCGCATGGCGTCGGTAGATGGACAGAATATTTTTTGCCGCACAATCGCTCACAATGTCCTCACTTTTTTCTTCTGTTAGGTATAACGCCGATAAATCCTTCAGCACGCTATCCTCAAACCCTGGAATGCGCCTCGCAGAACCCATGCGCAAATACCCCAAAACCGTCCCGCTGTGGCATCATAGCGCACAGATAACGTCATTACAGGGGTGATAAACGTGAAACCGGTAACGCTATACGATGTGGCAGACCATGCAGGTGTCTCTTACCAGACCGTCTCTCGCGTCGTGAACCAGGCCAGCCACGTTTCCGCAAAAACCCGACAGAAAGTTGAGGCCGCGATGGCGGAACTCAATTACATCCCTAACCGCGTTGCACAGCAGCTGGCTGGCAAACAGACGCCACTGATTGGCGTTGTGACGGCAAACCTAGCTCTGCATGCCCCCTCACAAATTGTTGCTGCCATAAAATCCCGCGCCGACCATTCCGGTGCCAGCGTGGTGATCGCCATGGTCGAGCGCAGCGGCGTTGAGTCCTGTAAAGCCGCGGTCCACAATCTGCTTTCTCAACGCGTAACCGGGCTTATCATCAACTATCCGCTGGATGAAGAAGATGCCATTGCCGTGGCCGCTGCCTGCGGTACGGTGCCGGTGCTGTTTCTCGATGTCTCTGACCTGACGCCAATTAACAGCGTGATTTTCTCTCATGACGACGGCGCGCGCCTTGGCGTTGAACATCTGGTGCAGCACGGACATCAACGGATCGCCCTGCTGAGCGGGCCGCACACTTCCGTTTCGGCAAGGCTTCGGCATGCGGGCTGGCACAAGTATCTGGCACATTACCAGCTACAACCCGTTGTGGAGCTGGAAGGCGACTGGAGCGCGATGTCTGGTTTTCAGCAAACGATGCACATGCTGAATAACGGCAACCTCCCTACCGCCATGCTGGTCGCTAACGATCAAATGGCGCTGGGCGCGATGCGGGCAATCAGCGAGTTCGGTCTGCGGGTCGCCGTAGATATATCGGTAATTGGCTACGATGACACCGAAGACAGCGCCTGTTACATCCCACCGCTGACCACCATCAGGCAGGATTTTCCGTTGCTGGGTGAAACCAGCGTCGACAGGCTATTGCAACTCCCCCGTGGCGGCTCCAGCGTGGGTAACCAACTGCTTCCCGTCACCCTGGTCAAGCGCAAAACGGTTCTGCCTCCCGATACGCAAACCACCACTCCCCAGGCGCTGGCTGATTCACTGATCCAGCTGGCGCGGCAAGTTTCTCAGCTCACACCCAAATTGTGAACGCATAACAATTGTGTGAGTCAGTTCACTTATTGAACGCCCCATCCTTTACAGCAAGGAGCGCTTGTTCGTATTTTGATTGAAATTGTGAGCGAGTAACAAATTCAAACAGGATACCGTTATGAACCTGAACACAGATTCACTCTCCGCTGTTCTGGCCCGCCGCGACTGGGAGAATCCCGGCGTCACGCAGCTCAACCGGCTGGAAGCACATCCGCCGTTCTGTAGCTGGCGCTCAGCGGATGATGCACGTACCAATCAGCGTTCGAGTCAGTTACGCTCGCTGAATGGCCAGTGGCAATTTGCCTGGTTTGCCGCGCCGGAGGCTGTCCCAGAAAGCTGGCTGACAAGCGATCTGCCACAGGCAGACATCATCAACGTCCCCTCTAACTGGCAGATGGCCGGTTATGATGCGCCAATTTATACCAACGTCACCTACCCAATCCCGGTGAATCCCCCGTACGTTCCGGCACAGAACCCGACAGGATGTTACTCGCTCACATTTAATATTGAAGACGCGTGGTTAGAGGAAGGTCAGACGCGCATTATTTTTGACGGCGTGAACTCCGCGTTTCATCTGTGGTGCAACGGTCGCTGGGTCGGCTACGGTCAGGATAGCCGTCTGCCGTCTGAGTTTGATCTTAGCGATTATCTGCTGCGCGGCGAAAACCGTCTGGCTGTGATGGTGCTGCGCTGGAGCGACGGCAGCTATCTGGAAGACCAGGACATGTGGCGCATGAGCGGCATTTTTCGCGATGTCTCCCTGCTGCATAAGCCCACTACGCAAATCCGCGACCTGCGCATTAATACCCGTTTTAATGACGACTTCAGCCGCGCCACGCTGGAAGCGGAAGTCAGAGTGGGTGGCAACGAGAACGAAGATTTACGCGTCACCCTGCAATTGTGGGAAAGTGAAACGCTCACCCACGAAACGACCTCACCGCTCGGCAGCGAGATCATTGATGAACGCGGCGCTTATCATGACCGGGTGACTCTGCGTCTGAACGTCGAAAAACCGGCGCTATGGAGTGCCGAAACGCCCAATCTGTATCGCGCCGTTGTGCAGTTACACACCGCAGGCGGAGTACTGATTGAAGCGGAAGCCTGTGACGTTGGTTTTCGTCAGGTTTGTATCGAAAACGGCCTGTTGCTGTTAAACGGCAAGCCGCTGTTGATTCGCGGTACCAACCGCCATGAGCACCATCCGGTCAACGGCCAGGTGATGGATGAGGCGACGATGGTGCAGGACATCATCCTGATGAAGCAGAATAACTTCAACGCCGTGCGCTGTTCCCATTACCCGAACCATCCGCTGTGGTACACCCTGTGCGATCGTTACGGCCTGTATGTAGTCGACGAAGCCAACATTGAAACCCACGGCATGGTGCCGATGAATCGCCTCACCGACGATCCCGCATGGTTGCCTGCCATGAGCCAGCGCGTCACGCGCATGGTGCAGCGCGATCGCAACCACCCGAGCATTATTATCTGGTCACTGGGCAATGAATCCGGCCATGGCGTCAATCACGACGCGCTCTACCGCTGGATAAAATCAGAAGACCCGTCACGTCCGGTGCAGTACGAGGGCGGTGGAGCTGATACTGCCGCCACCGACATTATTTGCCCGATGTACGCCCGCGTCGATCAGGATCAGCCCTTCCCCGCAGTACCCAAATGGTCGATTAAAAAGTGGCTGTCGATGCCCGGCGAACAGCGTCCGCTGATCCTTTGTGAATACGCCCACGCTATGGGCAACAGCTTTGGCGGCTTCGCCAAATACTGGCAAGCGTTCCGTCAGTATCCGCGCCTGCAGGGCGGATTTGTCTGGGACTGGGTGGATCAGTCGCTGACCAAATATGATGAGAACGGCAAAGCATGGTCAGCCTACGGTGGCGATTTTGGCGACACGCCTAACGATCGTCAGTTTTGCATGAACGGGCTGGTGTTCGCCGATCGCACTCCGCATCCGGCGTTATATGAGGCCAAACATGAACAGCAGTTTTTCCAGTTCACTTTACTGCCGGGCGCTGAACGCCAGATTGAAGTGACCAGCGAATATCTGTTCCGCCGCAGCGATAACGAAGTTCTGCACTGGTCGATTGCCCTGGACGGCAACCCTCTGGCCGCCGGAGAAATCGTTCTGGATATCGCCCCACAGGGCCGCCAGGTGATTACCCTGCCGAACGTTCCGATGCCGGACACCGCAGGCGAACTGTGGTTGACGGTGCGCGTAGAGCAGCCTCAGGCAACCGCATGGTCAGAAGCCGGGCATATCAGCGCCTGGCAACAGTGGAAGCTGGAAGAGAAGCTCAGCCTGGTACGTCCATCACGCGTCAGCAGCGCACCACAGCTGGATGTTAGTGAGAGCAATTTTACCGTGCTGGCCAACAACACACGCTGGCAATTCGATCGTCAGTCCGGTCTGCTAACACAATACTGGATTAGCGATGAAGCCCAGTTGGTAAGCCCGCTTATTGACCAGTTCACCCGCGCGCCGCTGGACAACGACATCGGCGTGAGCGAGTCAACCCGCATCGACCCTAACGCCTGGGTTGAACGCTGGAAGGCCGCCGGTCACTATCAGGCTGAAGCAACGTTACTGCACTGTGCTGCCGATACGCTGAGCAATGCGGTACTGATCACCACCGAACATGCGTGGCAGTATCAGGGTGAAACGCTGTTCATCAGCCGAAAAAGCTACCGTATTGACGGCAATGGTGAAATGCAGGTAACGGTGGATGTCAACGTTGCCAGCGGTACGCCGCATCCGGCCCGCATCGGCCTGAGCTGCCAGCTGGCGCAGGTTGCGGAGCGAGTGAACTGGTTAGGTCTCGGCCCGCATGAGAACTACCCGGACCGTCGGGGCGCCGCCTGTTTCGATCGCTGGGATCTGTCGCTTGATGAGATGTACACCCCGTATGTTTTCCCGAGCGAAAACGGTCTGCGCTGCGGTACGCGCGAACTGTACTACGGTGCGCACCAGTGGCGCGGAGACTTCCAGTTCAACATCAGCCGCTTTAGCCAGCAGCAACTGATGGAAACCAGCCACCGCCATCTGCTGCAACCTGAGGCAGGCACCTGGCTCAATATTGATGGCTTCCATATGGGCGTCGGCGGCGATGATTCGTGGAGTCCTTCCGTGTCGCCGGAATTCCAGCTGAGCGCCGGACGCTACCACTTCCAGTTCGTCTGGGGCCAAAAATAATAATATAAGCAGGGCAGGTTGATACCTGCCCGCATTTATAGGAAGTCTGTTATGTATTATTTAAAAAACACTAACTTTTGGATGTTCGGCTTTTTCTTCTTCTTTTACTTTTTTATTATGGGTGCGTATTTCCCCTTCTTCCCTATCTGGTTACACGATGTAAACCATATCAGTAAAGGCGATACCGGCATCATCTTCGCCTGTATCTCGATGTTTTCTTTGTTATTCCAACCAATTTTCGGACTACTGTCCGATAAGCTTGGCCTGCGTAAACATCTGCTGTGGGTAATTACCGGCATGCTGGTAATGTTTGCCCCGTTCTTTATTTACGTATTTGGCCCATTATTGCAGGTTAATATTTTACTGGGTTCAATTGTCGGCGGGATTTACCTTGGCTTTATTTACAATGCCGGTGCCCCAGCGATTGAAGCCTATATTGAAAAAGCCAGCCGCAGAAGCAACTTTGAATTTGGTCGCGCGCGCATGTTTGGCTGCGTGGGCTGGGCGCTGTGCGCCTCGATTGCCGGAATTATGTTCACCATCAATAACCAATTCGTCTTCTGGTTAGGCTCTGGCTGTGCGGTCATTCTGGCATTGCTGCTGTTATTTTCAAAAACAGATGCCCCCTCTTCTGCAAAAGTCGCGGATGCGGTAGGCGCCAATAACTCGGCATTCAGCCTGAAGCTGGCGCTGGAGTTATTTAAACAACCGAAACTTTGGTTCCTCTCCCTGTATGTGGTCGGCGTTTCCTGTACTTACGATGTGTTTGACCAGCAGTTCGCCAACTTCTTTACCTCATTCTTTGCCACCGGCGAACAGGGTACCCGCGTGTTTGGCTACGTCACGACGATGGGAGAATTACTCAACGCCTCTATCATGTTCTTTGCACCGCTGATTGTGAACCGCATTGGCGGAAAGAACGCCCTGCTGCTGGCCGGTACGATTATGTCGGTAAGGATTATTGGCTCGTCATTCGCCACCACTGCACTGGAGGTCGTTATTCTCAAAACGCTGCATATGTTTGAGATACCGTTCCTGATCGTCGGCTGCTTCAAATACATCACCAGCCAGTTCGAAGTACGTTTCTCGGCCACGATTTATCTGGTGTGTTTCTGTTTCTTCAAACAGTTAGCCATGATTTTCATGTCAGTTCTGGCCGGGAAAATGTATGAGAGTATTGGTTTCCAGGGAGCTTATCTGGTGCTGGGGATTATTGCGCTGAGCTTCACGCTGATTTCCGTATTTACCCTTAGCGGTCCGGGGCCGTTTTCCCTGCGGCGTCGTCGCGAAAGCGTCGCGCTGTAAAAGCCTCTTTGCCGGATGCACCACTCACGTGGTTTATTCGGCCTACGATACTAAAAGGCCCGGTAAGCATTGCGCCACCGGGCATCACACGATGTTACTCTTCGATCGCCTGACGGATTTGCTGCAACGACGCGGGATCGTCAATGGTCGTTAGATCGCCAGGATCGCGGCCTTCACAGATCGCCTGGATCGTCCGTCTGAGCATTTTGCCAGAGCGCGTTTTCGGCAACTGCGATACAAACCAGACGTGCGCCGGGCGGCCAAAATTACCAATCTGACTGTCCACCAGCGCCATAATCGCCTTCTCTTCCGAATGTGCGATGTCGCGATCTTCAAGGCTGTCGCTCTGTTTCGGAATGACAAACGCGACCGCTACCTGCCCCTTCAGCGCGTCCTTCACGCCGACCACAGCCACTTCGGCAACGTTCGGATAGCTGGAAATACTCTCCTCTATCTCACGCGTCCCCAACCGATGCCCGGCCACGTTGATGACATCATCCGTACGGCCAAGGATGAAGTAATAGCCGTCCGCATCGCGAATACCCCAGTCAAAGGTGGCGTACACCTGACGAGAAAACAGCGACCAGTAGGTATTCACAAACCGCGCGTCATCACCCCAGATAGTCTGGATACAGCCCGGCGGCAGCGGCCCTTCAATCACCAGCATGCCCTTTTCATTCGCTTCGCAGGGCTCACCGGTTACCTCATTGAGCAACTGCACGTTATAGCCGTACATCGGCACGCCTGGGCTACCCAGCCGCGACGGGCGGTCGTCCAGCCCGCGAGCGATCGCCATAATCGGCCAACCGGATTCAGTCTGCCAGTAGTTGTCGATAACCGGGACGCCCAGCGTTTCCGTTACCCAACTGGCGGTCGGTTCGTCCAGCGGTTCCCCGGCCAGATACAGCACCTCCAGCGAGGAGAGATCGTGATTGCGGATTTGCGCGGTCGGGAATTTCTTCAGCACGCGGATGGCGGTTGGGGCGGAGAACATCCGGCTGACCTGATACTTCTCAACAATTTTCCACCAAACGCCACAGTCTGGATACGTTGGCAGCCCTTCGTACACCACCGTCGCCATCCCCGCCAGCAGTGGGGCATACACGATATACGAATGCCCAACCACCCAGCCGATGTCCGACGCGCAGAAGAACACACCGCCCGCTTTACCGCCGAAAATGGTGTCCATTGAAGTCGCCAGCGCGACCGCGTAGCCACCAACGTCACGCTGGACGCCCTTCGGTTTACCGGTTGTCCCGGAGGTATAGAGAATGCAGGAGGTTTCATTCGATTCCAGCCACGTCACCGGCACCCGCGCGCCAAGATGCTGTTGGCGCAGCGCGGCAAAGTCGAGGTCTCGCCCCTCTACCCGCGCCATTTTCGCCAGACCGCGATCGACCAATACCACATGACGCGGCTGGTGCTGCGCCTGACTGATTGCATCATCGAGCAGCTTTTTATACGGCAGGATCTTGCCCCCGCGCGCGCCGGCATCCGCCGAAACGATAATCACCGGTTGGGCGTCGTCGATGCGTGCCGCCACGCTGTGCGAGGCAAAGCCACCGAACACCACCGAATGGATCGCCCCAATGCGCGCGCAGGCCAGCAGCGTAATGTGCGCCTCGGCGATCATCGGCATATAAACCAGTACCCGATCGCCACGCTGTACGCCCAGCGACAACAACATCGCCGCCGCGACGTTCACTTCGTCATACAGCTGACGAAAGGTAAACGTGCGTTCTTCTTCGGTTTCTGATGACACAGCAATCAGCGCCAGCGCGTCAGGCTGTTTCTCCAGCCAGCGGTCAATGGCGTTGTGGCACAGATTGGTCGTACCACCGCAAAACCAGCGGGCAAACGGCGGATTACTGTGGTCCAGTACCTGCGTATACGGCTGCTGCCAGTCAATACGCTGGGCCTGCTCGGCCCAGAACGACTCCGGCTGCGTAATAGAACGTTGATAAAACTCGCTATAAGACATAATGCTCTCCTGTTGAACTTACGCCTTGCCGCACGCAGGTTTAGATTACATAAAGGTCCATATACTCATTGACCGGCATCTGCTCCAGGCGAGTTCTGTCCAGGGAGACATCCAGGATGCGCTGCTGCTGACGGGTCGGGAACTGACGCGCCAGGTTAATTTTGAACTTCTCGACCAGCTTCGGCATACCGTCGTTACGACGGCGCGCGTGGCCGATTGGGTATTCCAC
Source organism: Citrobacter portucalensis (assembly GCF_002042885.1). GTDB lineage: Bacteria > Pseudomonadota > Gammaproteobacteria > Enterobacterales > Enterobacteriaceae > Citrobacter > Citrobacter portucalensis. The sequence goes on along the minus strand of NZ_MVFY01000014.1, from coordinate 68,728 downwards.
TACCACTTCTTCAAAGCGTGAGCCGTCGGTGAACTCAAGCGTGATGGCATTCGCGATGGCGCGTTTTTCAGGGTCGTGGTAATCGGCAGTAAAGGCCGGATCTTCGAAGCAGTTAATCTTTTCACGCAGCGCATCAATGCGTTTGTCCTGCGCCACGCCGTCTTCGTAATCTGCCGCCGTTAAGCGTCCGAACAGCAGCGGGATAGCCACCATGTACTGGATGCAGTGGTCACGATCCGCCGGGTTATTCAACGGGCCTTTTTTATCGATGATGCGGATACAGGCTTCGTGCGTACGAATGGTCACTTTTTCGATATCGGCAGCGGTCTTACCTGCGGCCTGTAACTGCTCGTACAGCGTCATCGCCGCTTCTACCGCGGTCTGCGAGTGGAACTCTGCCGGGAAGGAAATTTTAAACAACACGTTTTCCATCACGTACGAACCGTACGGGCGCTGGAAGCGGAAAGATTCGCCTTTGAAAGAGACATCATAGAAGCCCCAGGTTTTCGCCGTCAGTGCAGATGGATATCCCATTTCACCGGTTTTCGCCATCAGCGCCAGACGTACAGCACGTGAGGTGGCATCGCCAGCCGCCCAGGATTTACGCGTGCCGGTATTCGGCGCATGACGATAGGTACGCAGCGACTGACCGTCGACCCACGCCAGCGAGACGGCGTTGAGAATTTCATCCCGGTTAAGGCCGAGCATCTCGGCAACCACCGCCGTGGAAGCGACTTTTACCAGCAGGACGTGATCCAGACCGACGCGGTTGAAGGAGTTTTCCAGCGCGATACAGCCCTGAATTTCATGGGCTTTAATCATTCCGGTTAACACTTTTTTCATGGTTAACGGCGCTTTACCCACCGCCACCGCATTGCGCGACAGCCAGTCAGCCGTCGCCAGAATACCGCCGAGGTTATCGGAAGGATGACCCCATTCTGCGGCCAGCCACGTGTCGTTAAAGTCCAGCCAGCGGATCATCGCACCGATGTTAAACGCCGCCTGCACCGGATCGAGCTGGAACTGGGTACCAGGTACGCGCACACCGTTCGGGACGACGGTACCCGGTACAACCGGCCCCAGCAGTTTTTTACAGGCCGGATATTCCAGCGCTTCCAGGCCACAGCCAAGGGTATCAAGCAGGCAATAATGCGCGGTGTCATACGCCACCTTCGAGGTGATCTCGTAGTTCATGACATAATCAACGATATCAACGATTTCACGGTCAAATTCAGGGCGGACGTTCGAAATATGTGCAGACATAGGGTACATTTCCTGTTTTTTTATCTTTAGAGGTTTTGCATTAGCAACGTTTTTCAATCGGGACAAATTCGCGATCTTCCGGGCCGGTATAGTTGGCGGAAGGACGGATAATTTTGTTGTCCTGGCGCTGTTCGATGATGTGCGCCGCCCAGCCGGTGACGCGGGCGATAACGAACAGCGGTGTGAACATTTCAGTGGGGACGCCCATCATGTTGTAAGAGACTGCCGAGAACCAGTCGAGGTTAGGGAACATCTTTTTCGTTTCCCACATCACCTCTTCCAGACGGTCGGCAATGTTGTACATTTTCAGCGAACCGCCCTCCTGAGAAAGCTGTTTCGCCACACGCTTGATCACCTGATGGCGCGGGTCGGCGATGGTGTAAACCGGGTGACCAAAGCCAATCACCACTTCTTTGTTTTCAACGCGTTTACGGATATCCGCTTCGGCTTCATCCGGCGTTTCGTAGCGCTGCTGAATTTCCAGCGACACTTCATTCGCGCCGCCGTGTTTCGGCCCACGCAGTGCGCCAATAGCACCGATAATCGCGGAGTACATATCAGAGCCAGTTCCCGCAATCACACGCCCCGTGAAGGTGGAAGCGTTAAATTCGTGCTCGGCGTACAGCACCAGCGAAATGTGCATCGCCTTTTCCCAGCTTTGTGATGGCTTTTCACCATGCAGCAAATGCAGGAAGTGACCGCCAATAGAATCATCATCGGTCTCCGGCTGAATACGCTCGCCGTTATGGCTGTAGTGATACCAGTACAGGAGGATAGAACTGAGCGATGCCAGCAGTTTGTCGGCAATATCGCGTGCGCCGGAGACGGTATGTCCTTCTTTTTCCGGCAGCGTACAACCCAGCGCGGAAACACCAGTGCGCATCACGTCCATCGGATGCGAGGCGGCAGGCAGCGCTTCCAGTACGGTACGCACGTTAGCGGGCAATCCGCGCAGCGCTTTCAATTTGCTTTTATAGGCGGTGAGCTCATCGCGGGTGGGTAATTTCCCGTGAATCAGCAGATGCGCAACTTCTTCAAATTCGCACTGTTGTGCCAGATCAAGAATATCGTAGCCACGATAGTGCAGATCGTTACCGCTTTTACCCACGGTACATAAGGCAGTATTTCCGGCAGCGACGCCTGACAGCGCAACCGATTTTTTGGGTTTAATGACATGGGTACTATTTTGCAGGATCGTTGTGTCGCTCATGTTGTCCTCGTCATTATTGTAATATGTAGGGTACTAATTTATTGCCGGATGGCGGCTACGCCTTATCCGGCCTACGACGGTTACTTTTTTGTGTACAACGCGTCGAGTTTCTCTTCGAACTGGTAGTAATTGATGCTTTCATACAGCTCGTTGCGCGTCTGCATAATGTCGATAACGTTCTTTTGCGTACCTTCCTGACGCAGCACGTTGTAAACCTTCTCCGCCGCGCGGTTCATGGCGCGGAAAGCTGACAGCGGGTATAGCGCCATCGCAACGTTCGCGCTGCGCAGTTCATCGGTGGTAAACAGCGGTGTGGCGCCAAATTCAGTAATGTTGGCGAGAATTGGTACCTGTACCGCATCGGCAAACTGGCGGTACATCGCAAGTTCGGTAATGGCTTCCGGGAACAGCATGTCAGCGCCCGCTTCGACATACGCCTGGGCACGATCGATGGCAGCCTCTAGCCCTTCCACCGCCAGCGCATCGGTCCGCGCCATAATCACAAAGTTGGGATCGGTGCGCGCATCAACGGCAGCGCGGATCCTGTCGACCATCTCTTCTTTCGAGACGATCGCCTTGTTCGGGCGATGACCGCAGCGCTTGGCGCCGATCTGATCTTCAATATGCAGCGCAGCAGCACCCGCTTTGGAAATCGACTTGACGGTACGCGCCACGTTGAATGCAGACGATCCAAAACCAATATCCGCATCCACCAGCAATGGCAGCGGGCAAACATCCGTAATGCGACGAATATCAGTCAGCACATCATCAAGGGTAGAAATGCCGAGATCCGGCAGACCCAGCGACCCCGCAGCGACACCGCCGCCGGAGAGATAAATCGCTTGATACCCGGCACGTTGAGCCAGCAGAGCGTGGTTGGCGTTGATGGTGCCAACGATTTGTAATGGGTTTTCTTTAGTGAGCGCAGCGCGAAACGCCAGCCCTGGGGAGTGTAGAGACATATCCCGTCCTCTTGTTATCAACTTGTTATCGTTCGTTGATATTTCTAAAGCAAGGGGTATGCCAGGGAGCTTATTTTCTCTTCTATTTAATTTTTTATCTTTTAAAACAACAGATTAAATCCAATGTTTCTATTTTTGTTGCACAAAAGCGTGTCAGCTATCGTTTCATGAAACGTTCCTTCACGTTTCATTGCAACATTTATGAAACACAACTAAACCCTACTACTCGGTTCCTTAATTTTTGGGGTTAGTTATGGCAGATACGCATCTACCGCCGCGAGTGAACGACGATAAACCGGTTATCTGGACAGTCTCGGTCACCCGCCTGTTTGAGCTGTTTCGCGACATCAGTCTGGAGTTCGACCATCTGGCGACCATCACCCCCATTCAGCTTGGTTTCGAAAAAGCGGTGGCCTATATCCGTAAGAAGCTGGCCACCGAGCGTTGCGATGCCATCATTGCGGCAGGCTCCAACGGCGCATATCTGAAAAGCCGTTTGTCTATTCCGGTGATCCTGATTAAACCCAGCGGATTCGACGTGCTACAGGCACTGGCAAAAGCGGGAAAACTCACCTCGTCAATTGGCATCATTACCTATCAGGAACCCCTCCCGGCGCTTCTCGCGTTTCAAAAAACTTTCAATTTGCAGCTTGAACAGCGTAGCTATATCACCGAGGAAGATGCTCGTGGGCAAATCAACGAGCTGAAGGCTGGCGGTACACAAGCGGTAGTTGGTGCGGGGTTGATTACCGATCTGGCAGAAGAAGCAGGCATGACCGGCATCTTTATCTATTCGGCGGCCACCGTGCGCCAGGCCTTTATCGATGCGTTGGATATGACCCGCCTGACATTACGCAGAAACGGTCAGTACGCCTCTGGCGATACGTTGCGCACTCGCTACGCGCTCGGAGATATGCGCGGTCACTCTGCGCAGATGGAACAGGTACGGCACACCATTATGCTGTACGCCCGTTCGCGTGCGCCGGTCCTCATTCAGGGCGAAACAGGAACGGGTAAAGAGCTGGCCGCACAGGCCATTCACCGTGAGTTTTTCACCCGTCAGGAGAATCGGCGCGGTAAACCCTCACCGCCGTTTGTTGCCGTCAACTGCGGGGCAATCACCGAGTCATTGCTGGAAGCGGAGCTGTTCGGCTATGAGGATGGCGCCTTTACCGGCTCTCGCCGAGGGGGGCGCGCGGGCCTGTTTGAAATCGCTCACGGCGGAACCCTGTTTCTTGACGAGATAGGCGAGATGCCGCTGCCGTTACAAACCCGACTGCTGCGTGTGCTCGAAGAAAAAGAGGTCACCCGGGTGGGCGGACATCAACCGATTCCGGTCGATGTCCGGGTGATTAGCGCCACGCACTGTAATCTGGAGCAGGAGATGAAACAGGGGGAATTTCGTACCGATCTGTTTTATCGGTTGAGCATTTTACGCCTCAAGCTGCCGCCGCTGCGCGAACGGTTGCCCGATATCCTGCCACTGGCGGAAGGCTTTTTAAAACAGTCGCTGGCGGAACTGGACGTGCCGTTTTCTGAGCCTGTTCGCAAGGGGCTGGGGTTAAGTCAGCCGACGTTGCTGAATTATGGCTGGCCGGGGAATATCCGCGAACTGCGTAATATGATGGAGCGCCTGGCACTGTTTTTAAGCGTCGAGCCGCAGCCAGAGCTGAATGTGGATTTTTTACAACAGCTGTTACCGGAACTGGCCATTGTTGCAGACTCACCGCAAGCATCGTCATTGCTGACGCCACAACAGGTGTTGGCACAATTCAATGGTGATAAAACCGCGGCTGCACGCTATCTCGGAATTAGCAGAACCACGTTCTGGCGCAGATTAAAAGAAAACCCGCCGGTACAATGACCGACGGGTGTCGTATTTTTTACAGCTGCACGTTATTTTTTCTTGTAAATATTCGCTGTGCCATGGATTTTGTTATCCGTTTGGCCGGAGGTTAATACCACCACGTCAGCGCCTTTCTCTTCAGCTTTCTTCAGAAGGTCTTCTTTAGCATCCGAAGTAGAGACTTCATTACTCGTTGAAATATCACCGATTTTTGTATACTGAGACTCAACCTTTTCAAACTCAACCTTCGTCATAAATTCCGCGGCGTACGCGTTGGTCACAACAAAAGCTAACGCACCAATAAGTACTTTAATTCCAGTTTTCATATAAAAGCTCCAGATTTTGTTATATATGCCATCATCGTGTTCTCGGAACGGATAACTTGTTCAGATTGATTAAATAATTAGTTGATGTTCAGAAAAAAATCCAGTCGACCAGGCTCATCAATTAAATTATTCAGGTCATACTTGAGCTGGCAAAGCTATGTCAGTGGTTCAGGTTTAAGGCGAACAGCAGGGTCACCTAACACAATATAATTACGACAATCATCGCGCTGCGTTCTCAGTGACAAGATCTGAGCATCACTGATTGCCATGCCACTATCAATTTTCAGTAGTGCTGTCACAAGCTCACTACTCCATACCCCCCACTGACTGTTAAACCGATCTACTGCCTGCCCCACCCGCTGTCCGGCTAATAATCGAGAGATAACATCCTTAAATCCCTGCGTCTGCGCAACACCTTCTGGCGTCTGAAAACTAGAAGACCACGCGCGATCAATATGACCCAACGTGGCTAAAACACCACCCTGAGGGAGACTCATTAACTTTTGCGGGAGGCGAGCACTCATCGCCTCTGGAGCAATAGCCCGAGAGGGGGATTCAAAATTAAAATCATCAAACTGTGGTGTACCAGCGCTATAACAAGCAAAGAAAAAATGTATTGCTCCATGTAAAAAGGCCTGTTCAGGTACATCATCTGCTGAAAACCAATGCCGCTCATCAATTTCACCTAATCCCGGCCAATCCTGACAAACTATTGCCCCCTGACAGTGCGGTTGCCGCGGATCATCAGCATTAAAAGCCATTCCATGTGAGCCTGTGAAAATCAGCGAAGGTGCGCCGAAAGCATTGCACATGGATTGCTTAAGTTTATCTTTCGTAGCATTGGCCCCCATTAGCGCATTGACCTGATATCCATATTTTTCCCCCAGAGGAGGATATTTGTCTGTTCCTGAAGCAAATGGAGCAGCAACCTTGTTAGTAAACAATTGAGTTGCCCTGTCAAAATTATGACACGTTGCAAATAAATCAATACTTCGCCGCGTATAACGGCTGGCGTCACGTTCCCAGTTAATCACACTTAAAGCATAGGATTGATACTCAGTGATACACTGAAAATCAATTCTGCCGACAGCAGCCACAATATCCAGCGAATATTGAAAACTAAATGGCACCTGCGTGGGAGGCCCGACTATCGTCAGGTAATAAGGTACCCCCTGTGCAGGGTCAATCATCATTAACGCTGCACCATGTCTATTCAACCAGGCACTGGCACTTTCGCCCTTACGGTAACCGTTTGAACCAGAAAAGAGTCGAAACCGATCGCCGGCCTCAATACGGCGTTGCATAATAAGCGGCTCCAGAGCATCTAACCACGGTTGAGGATCAACATCAGCAGCAAAGAGAATACCCCAACCCGCTTCGCTCAGCTCCTGATGATTGACATCAAAAGGTACCCCCCAAACTTTCATGCCTGGTAAAATTTCAGTACCGATCGCCTGACTGAGTGTTTTTTCCTGGGTCAACATTTGGGAGATAAACTCTGTGCCAGGTTTCAATTCCAGGGTTTTTCCGGTTGTCGCATGAACGCCAAACGATAGCGGTAGCTCTTCGTTTTCACTCATTATTAACCTCCGGAAAAGCAGTTTGCCAAATCAGGTGCGCAACCTCGGGTCCGCCAATATCGCTGTGAGCTCCTGAAATTCCATCGACTTTGCAGATGTATTTTCCACCGTCAATATTGTAGATAACGGAAGAGTTTTCCCATACGTATCTTGTTGTTACTTCCAGCATCGGACTCGGTTTATCGTTTGTAACGCCCTGAATCCCCCAAGTACCAATCCCTGCATAGCGAGGCATTTCTCTTGGTTGATCAAATGCAATTTGATTCGCAACGCCCGCCGCCCAGGGATATAGACGCCCTACCGCATAGTCAAAAGCAGAAAACGTGCACACTAAAGGGCCAGACACCTTTTTGTCCGCAATGATGGAATAAAAGTAACCAGGTGTATTTGGGGTATACTCGTTGGTAGGTGCAAAAGCCCAAATCGACATAGCTCCCTGCACCAACGCACAAGATTGTATACTACGGATCAACGGGGCATTACCTTCCGGCCCAGCAATTCCAGCACTAGCAACGATACAGCCAAAGCTATGCCCCATCAGATGAATACGTAGCTCAGGAGCTGAACGTTGAAGGGCAACAATGAACGGATACAATCCATTTTCACCAACCACCTTCGCTCGTTTTTTCATCGCCCAGAATGTCAGTTGCCTAAGCGGCAGCAGAATAGCATCTCCTAAACCACTGATTGCGAAGTTATCAAACCCAGGCACCGATTCGACTATTGCTCGTGGATCAAAAGCATGGCGATCTGCAGCACCATCTCCGTCGCAACCATTTTCTCCCAAGGCTAGCGCCTCATTAAGAGCAAGATACGCACGGCAAACATCATCTGGTAAGGTATCCATCCACATATTGATACTAATGGCGTCAAACAGGTTTTCAATTGCCTGACGAATACCCGGCTCATTTCCCAGCATTAGCGTATATTGCTCGACCCACATCGCTCTGGACAGCTGTTCTGTACCATCAAAAGGGACTGCTTTTAGCGATTCATTAGCCCATGCCAGGCTGGGCCAATGGAACCCAATATGCAGTGACCGAAAATGTGGAACTGAGGCTTCTACCCGTAGTCGATCATAGGTGCAATTCTTGAATGCTCCAATCCACGAGTCAAATTGGCTACTTGCCCGCTCAGGATCTTGCTGCCAACCATGTACCCATAGAAAAAGATCTGTGATCACCTCATACTTAACGACATTGATAACTTGTGAAGAAACACATTCTCCTTTGTTGTTCACATCAGATAGGGTTTCCTTACCCTGTTTATCCACCGAAAGCAGAAAATAACCTGTTTGCGAATCATCAATATTTTGCCAGGGCATGGGGGTTCTCCTGCTGAAACTTAGTCATCTTTTCGCCATGATCTTCACAGGGCGATACCCTTTTTTTAACTTCCGGAAAATAAATGCTATTTTGAGCATCTGAAAACCTTCTTTCAGGTACAAAATCGCACGCCCGTTGAATCCAGGTGTCTATTCGAAGATCCCATAATGCAATACCTTCTTGCGAACCCGATGCCATCCAGCGACCATCAGATGAAATGGCAAGAGCGGTAATCGCTGAATGATGAAATTGCTGTTTGATTTCAATAGGGAGCATAGTATTGGATGAATAAAGCCAGAGCCGCCCCTTACGATCCCCCATCGCAACAGTTTTATTCTGCAAGACTGCCAACGTATTGGAGATGGAAGTAGAGTCATCCTTGATTAATTCGCGACGCTGTGTTCCATCTTTAATTGCTATAGGGTAAATCTGCCCAAGATAATTCCCCTGATAAAATTGTTCTCCAGAAGGGCTAAAAGCAAAGTTAAGCGTATATTTTGGCAAAGGGAAAGAAGAGGCAGAATTCTGCAATGAAGTATTCGCCACATATATTGGACATCCTTGAGCATCAGTTGCTGTTTCTTGCCACAATGTTATTTGATCATTCAAGGCATCTATAGAGAGAAAATCCTTGCTATGTGGACGAAATCCAGAAAGTTGTTCTCTAGCACGAAATCCAATAGGAATAGAATGCAAACACTCCACCGCACTCATCGTATCAGTAGATAAAATCCATAAGCGCGGTGGTTTATCCCTGACCTGACGATCGATCATTAAAAGAGATGCTGTATCATTCACTTTCATCCAGAGAACTTTTTCATCAGGCGAAAAGTAAACCCCTTTAACAACCTGAAGTGTACTGCTGTCATGTCGCAAAGCCATTAATGTCTCACCGCGACGGATTAAAATAATGCCTGCCCGATCGGCGCTAGCAAAATGTTCAACATCAGTTAGCTCTGCTCGCACCTGAGGTTTAGAGCCATTTGCCTGTGCGTACTCTGGCTGGATGGATTCCAGTCGTCCACTCGTAATCCAGTTAAGCTGAGTACCGTTTCTCGTCTCCTCAAATCCAACTAAGCGGCCATTATTTGGATAAAATATCCCGAAAGGATGATGCTCATCTGCAAGTGTAACTTTTAACACACTACCTTTCTCTGTGGTAATAAAAGCTTCCCGCTTATCAGCACGAATGGCTATACTGGTGATCTGGTGCGGCAGTCCCAGTAATGTTTCCGCCTGAGGTAATAATGCAGATTTATCCGCTAGCGATAACCCAGACCAGCGTTTCAATTGACCATCCCATCCCGCTGAGAGAAGCGAGCCATCTTGCAGGAACTTAATTTGCGAGACTACATCCTCATGCGCATTCTTTATAGTAAAAATATATTTTGGCTGCGACAATGTAGTAATATCCCATAAATGAATATTTCCTGCACGATTCCCAGCAGCTATAAATCTACCATCAGGACTAACTGCAACAGAATAAATTATTTCTCCCGAAGATGTCATACTTATTGCCTGGCGCTGAGGAGGCGGTAATTTCTTGACATATACCCCCCCACCACTTACATTAAGAATCTTAATACCCTGCGAGGAATGCCCTGCATCCAAAAATGCCGATTGGCCAGGAATGAAGGTCAGTGCGTTAATTATCGATTTCGCTTTAGGTTTATTATCTTTACTATTAATGGATATCGACAATAAATTATTCAGCGTATCAAAACGCCATGCTGAAATGGTAGTATCTGCATAACTGACAATAAGAAAATCATTGGCAAAGGACATCCCACGAATCGTTTCATTAACGGGTTCCTGTCCTGACTTGGCCAAGTTCAATGCAATACACTCTCTGCGACGAATATCACATAACGCAACCTTCCCTTGCGAATCGCCAATTGCCAGATAATATTTCCGTACCAAAGTGATAACTCGCGTATCGCTCACAGGAAATTTTAAAAATGCTAACGAATCAATATTCCACAATAGATTATCAGTTTTATCAAAAACCTGAATATTTTTCCTTGCTTTGCCAACTTGAGCGATAACACGGTAATCTTCATTTATAGCGACCACTTTACTTTTATCATTATCTGGAGATTCAACAGATAAAATATAGCGATTATCAAATAATATGTTAGCTAAAAGTCCACGATACTCAGTGCGTACTCCACCATTTGATGCCTCCTGGAATTGAGCCCCTGTAGCCGCTGCCAGAGCCCGGAGTTCAAGACTGGTTCGCCCACCTAATATGTTCAGCAACCCCGTTTGCAAGGTATCGTTTTCTCTTTGCAAAACGATTTTTTGTTGTTTATTAAAAAGATCCCGTTGAGCTATTAATCTATCTTCTGCTGCTGATAACTGACTTTTATGCTTATCAATTGCAAACCACATCGTAAATCCCAGCACCATGAATAAAATGGTTATTTTTGACCACCAGGAATATGAATAATCCTGATAAGCATCAATAAATGCGCTTTCTATTTCTGATGGCTTTTCTGTATTATTAGATTCTAATGATAAAATTCGTGCACGTCTCGGAAATAATCGTACCCGCCCAGGTAAAGATGAAAAAAAATCCTTACGCCGGCCCTTTATATGCCATTGAGACGCAAGGCGTTGCCACTCAGCAAGATGCTCATGTTGCCATTTTTCAATACTGTTTTTGATCGGCAAACTCAGGCTATCATGAGATAATTCATACCAATCGCCATCCTCTCTAATTTGCCGTCGAATTAAGTGGTGAGATATTAAATACTCCAACTCATCAGGTTGAGGGGAATTTATATCACTGGATTCAATCATTGCAGGCGTACGTAAACCTCCTGGTGTTAACAGTTTATTTTCGATCCACTCACGCAAACATCTACCGCGAGTTAGATTACTAACGGAATATTCCAAAACCTCTTCACAATAGTTTTGTAAGATAGCATCCAATTGAATCTGGCGTACGTCAGCGATTCGTATTTCCTGAACCGACTGCCCTCCAACGCTGAGGTCATTCCAGATCTCAGTGCACACAACCTGAAGTAATACTGGCTCAATTGCTCCCTGGTAAACCGCTATCTCTCCGGCCATACGTTTACGAAACTTACTAAGCTCCTCGACAATATATTCTGCGGCATCTCTTCCATCATCTTTAGGCAAAATAATGTTGCTCATCTTAGCTGGCTCTCGTATCGCCTCAATAGCCTGCTCAAAGGATAAAAGTGATAGTCGAACTCTACATTCAAGTCCTGTCGGAATTAAATCACGATAATCATCCAGCCAGGGAAAATACTCTTCACGCATACTAAAAACAATCCACACACTTTTACTATAGCGACTTAAAACATTACCTAAATCGATAAAAAACTCCTCACGTTCTTTTGCTGATATCTCAGATAAAAATATCTCTTCAAATTGGTCAATGACCATTAAGACGCGCTTAAAGACATTACCTTCACTGTACAGAAACCGTTCAAAATAGGTTTCAAGCGTGTCACCATCACTACATTTACCATATCCGCTAGCACTAAGCTGTTCCAGAATTCCCTTTACCGGAGAATGATGAGCGCCACCGGAAATCCGCAAAATGGGGAGGAGATGAAAGCGTTCCTTAAAACGCTGAAGCAATCCATTCTTGGCTTGTAAAAGTGAAGTCTTACCCGCACCTGAGGGTGAATATAAAATAATGATACGATCAGCAATCAGCCGATTATGTAACTCCTCAATTTCATTATCACGGCCAAACAGTATTTGTTCTGGCCCGAAAGGTCCTGGCCCCACGAACGGTGATATCATGATGGCCTCCTGTAATTTTTATTTAATTCATGGATAAATGTTTCAGTGTCCCCCCAATACAATCGTAATGATGCTTTTGTCTGAAGATATTTTTCAATATATCGTCGCGCACTTGCGGCATCTAATAGACTATTGGGATCAAGCTGAACTGAGAAGTGCTGGTAATCGTCACGTAAATCTTTACCTTCCTGTTGTAACAGGCTACGAAACAGGACGCGGAATTCCCATGAATCAACCTGCAAACCAATAAACAACAAGGCACTATCGTTTAATCTACTACGAATAATTGAAGGTAAACTAACATTACTGGTCGATGCTTTTGCAAGATGATCGAAATAATGATCCTCCGTCATTACCAACGTTCCGGGAACATCTAAAGTGCCGAATAATTTCAACACGATAGGTGCATCAACTGTAGCTTTATTTGCAGCAACCCGACCGTCTCTTTTTTCATTATTTTTATCCCATACTTCAGCAGCATGATTCCAGCGAAATAACCTCACTTTAGGCGCTTTACCCTCCTCCCTCAGTGCATCTATCAACAAATCACTGGGATCTGTCGTGATATAAACGGGAAGTGGATAACCGGCCAGCACACGATGTGGATCGTCCGGATTACTTTGTCGAAATCGCTTACCAACAAGCGAGATAATACTGTTCAGTTTTTCCAATATCTGAGCATCACTCAACTGCTTTAGTTGGTCAGGAAGTTCAGAAGCATGTTGTTTGAGAATAAAACGATAGACAGACTTATAAAATTCATGCTGAGGAAATTTTCCCTGTCGCGTCACCGCCAGAAACTGCGCAACCTGAGGTAAGTCTTCAAGATCATGGTCGTCTAGCGGGTAACCATATGTTTCTCCCCAGCTACGTGCAAGCTCTCTACGAGAGCCAAATAATGCTTCATTCAGCGTTGACCCAAGAATCGGTGTACATTTCTCATCCCTTAAGTTATCAATAATAGGATCCCATGCCTGTTGGTTTTTATCATCACCGCCAAACCCGGGTGGATACCATATTCTCGCATTGTCTAATCGGGTAAATACCACTGGCATCCACCAGTCAGGTTCATTAATAATTTCAACGCGGGCAAACGCCACAGCCCGATCAACCTCACCGTGTTTCTTGAGCTGAGAAAAGAATGTCGGCATAAACTTTGCCGCTGTGTTTAAAAGAAAATTACCTTGCATAGCCAGCACAGCAGGGATTCCTTTACTGGCTAATAAAGGACCTACTGCCATCAATACATCACTTTCTGCAGAACCGCTGCCCGCACTCAGACATGAACAGAGCACAACTAGCGTCGGCGGTTTTTCCAGTCCAGCAATACAATGCGCAAAAGTTTCTCCTGTAACCCTCGCCGCATTTCCCTGTTCATCCTCAAGCCATAAAATAGCTTCTCCCTGGCTGCGAGAACCGTGGCAAGCCAGATAAAGAATATCAACGGCATGCGTCTCAATCATATTAGCCATGGCATTCAGAGTCGCGGGTTGATCTGCAGGCAGAGTATGTACTTTGAGTGGGCTCATCGCATTCCGAGCTACATCTATGATGGCGTCGGCTGCTATAGGGGCAAATTTTTCGTTTAGCCCTACTGGATTTGCAGCAACAACCAAAGCATTTGTTCCCTGTTGGTTACGTAACTTCGGTAAACGAAAATCACGGCTAAAAAGGTAACGTGAAAAAACACATTCACTTTCCCCTAAAAGTGCATGTTCTTCGGTACCAAATGGCGTATCTGGGTCAGTCAATGTTTCCCATGCGATTCCATGTAATCGTTCCGCTGATGGCTCAATACGAAGACGAATTCTTAACGGTAGTCCTCGCTCTTTAGATAGTTCCCGCGCTTTAATGAACTCGCTACGTAATTCAACGGGGGAGAACAATGCCTGGCACAGAAGTGACCCACACTTGCAAGGATCCCTGAACCTTGGGTCCGTAGGTTCCAAAGCAATGGAAACAATTGGTGTGATGCTATCACCTTCTTTTAGGCGTCTTCTTGCATGAGCAAGAAAACTGCCATTAAAGGCCTGCTGAATAACTAATTCTAGTTCTGAGTAATCAGCCATTATCCACCTTTAACAATGCTTTATAAGTGTCAGTACGGACGCAATAAATTGCATCCGCATTTATTTGGACTGATGTATCTTTTAATTATGATGATGCTGAGTGTTCTCTCAATCAAATAATAAACTTACTAGTAACAACATAAAATCATACCAAAGCATTAAGGCATACATAATTTAACAATCTTTATTTGGCAATAAGAAACATTGCCCTTACTAATTATTTAGCTGTTGCGTGATTTTTTGTCTACTATTTTGAAATAATATTTTATAAAAACAAGCAGTCGTTTGAATTTACAGCATTTATTATTTCAGGCTATTGGAATAGGTGATTTGTTTTTTTATAACGGCATAAAAATTTCAACACTGATTCTTTGTGAGCAATATCTCATCTTTATAAAATAAGTATAAATATTATAATGTTAAACAATAGAACATAGGAAATGTTGTCTATGGAACCTCTGCACGCCGTCGTTCTTACCATCAGCCTCTTTGTTTTAACCTTTTTTAACCCCGGCGCAAACCTGTTTGTGGTAGTACAAACTAGCCTGGCATCCGGACGACGCGCAGGTGTGATGACCGGTCTGGGTGTTGCCTTGGGTGATGCGTTTTACTCCGGCCTTGGGCTCTTTGGTATGGCAACGCTAATCACCCAGTGTGAAGAGATATTTTCATTGATTAAGATTGTCGGCGGCGCCTATCTGCTGTGGTTTGCCTGGAACAGCATCCGCCATCAGGCCACGCCGCAAATGCCCACGCTACAGCAACCGCTTTCCGCCCCCTGGTATGTGTTTTTCCGCCGTGGATTACTAACGGATTTATCAAACCCGCAAACCGTGCTGTTTTTTATTAGTATCTTCTCGGTCACCTTAAGCGCAGACACACCTACGTGGGCCAGACTGATGGCCTGGGCAGGCATTGTGTTGTCTTCCGTTATCTGGCGTATATTTCTCAGCCAGGCATTTTCTTTGCCTGCCGTGCGACGGGCGTATGGTCGTATCCAACGTGTTGCCAGCCGGGTGATTGGCGCAATAATAGGTGTTTTCGCGCTAAGACTTATTTATGAAGGTATTAGCCATCGATAAGAGAGTTTAACTTGACCATTGTGAGGTAATTGTCCGTAATACCGCCTGAATTTTTAATCGCAGGTTGAGTGGCAGTGAGATGGAACAGGTTGAACCGGTAAACGACACATTACTCCTTACAGAATGGCAGGCGCTGATACGACAAACATCGCCTGAAGTTCACACGCTCCTCACATCGTTAAGCGATGAAGAGATCCGCCATTTAGTGACCGTTTTTTATGACTATATGCTCTCCCATGCCCAGAGCGCATTGTTCCTTAATACAGAACAGGTCAGTACCCGCCTCAGTGGTAGTATGTTTGACTGGTTACGCAGCGTGCTCGGCAGCGCGCACGAAGATCTACCGCAGCTGCTGGCCAAACAACGCAAAATTGGCGTGGTGCATGCCCGTATCGGTCTGCCCATCGATCTGGTAAACCGCGGCGCGCGTAAGCTCAAGGATGAGCTGTATCGGGTATTGAAAACCAAAGCTGACGACTCGTCTTCCCTGTTGAGCAATGCTATCTGTTTCAGCAGCCTGGCAATGGATACTGCGCTGGAGGCCATGACCGTCTCCTATTCCCCAAGCCACCAAAACTCTCTGCATACGCAGGAGCAGTATCGCCTGCAGACCATTTACGATGACGTTAACGTCGAGCGCGAACGGCAAATTCGCTCATTTACCGACTGGGAAAATCAGTTTATCTATAACATCGCCATCGGTATGCCTTTCGGTGAGATGGTATTTCTGGCGAATTCTGATTTTGGTATGTGGTTCTCACATAAAGGAAAACACATTCTCGGCAACAGCAATCTGTTGAAAGAAATGGAATCGCTGATAGCAGAGATCGACAACCGCATGACGACCACCTTTTCGCATCAGCATCAGCCAACAGAACCTGAGAGGATGAGCCTGTTGCAGGATGTCCGCCAGCTATCGGCAAAAATCCATTTCCTGCTCGCCTCAATGTTTGACGCACTGGTTAAACAGGAAAATGGTAAAGACTCTCTGACCCAGTTACTTAACCGCCGCTTTATTCCAACCATCATGCGGCGTGAGATTTCGTTAGCGTTACATGCGCGGAAGCCCTTCACCCTGGCGATGCTGGATATCGACTACTTTAAGCAAATTAACGACAACTATGGGCATAATACTGGTGATATGACGCTCAAAAACGTCGCAGCGGTCATTTATGATCATATCCGTAGCAGCGATTACGTGTTTCGCTATGGTGGTGAAGAATTTATGATCCTGCTCGTCGAGTCAGACAAGTCGCAGGCCAGTATTATCCTCGAAACGCTGCGTATGAAGATTGCCGAGATGTGCATGGCGGCATCGGCGGCAGAATCATTTTCTATTACCGTCAGCATTGGCATCGCCGAATATGACTATCATCCCGACTATAAACAGTTGGTTGATAAAGCCGATCGCGCGCTTTATCTGGCGAAAAGTAATGGCCGCGACCGCGTTGAGGTTTATCAGGAATAACCATTGCCCTGCAGAGAAATAAATACCCCGTTCAGGGTATTTATCTGACTTGCGATAAATATCGAGCTGTTATTTTTATTCAGGCATATTGGCATGATGAAAATAACAGCCACGTAATAAGATGCAAATCAAATACACCAAATCTGAATAGCGCTAGCATATCCCGGTGATGACGCCTTCTGAATGCAGAAGGGGAAATATGAGGGATAGTATAAAATCATGAACGGGAAGAAGAGAACACGCTGGCAGCGCCGTCCTGGCACGATCGGAGGCAAACTGCCGTGGAATGACTGGCGCAACGCCAGCAGCTGGCGAAAAGCCACACAGTTTCTCCTGCTGGCTATTAATATTTATATTGGCGTAACGTTCTATTACTGGGTCCGCTATTTCGAAACCGCCGGCACCAGCGTCTATATTCCAAGGCCAGGTGGTATTGAGGGATGGCTACCAATCGCGGGTTTGATGAATATCCGCTATACGCTGGAGACTGGTTTTCTTCCGCCTATCCATGCCGCCTCCATGCTGCTGTTAGTTGCGTTTATCCTGATTAGTCTGTTGTTAAAAAAAGCCTTCTGTTCGTGGTTATGCCCGGTGGGCACGCTGTCCGAACTGCTCGGCAATCTGGGGAAAAAAGTATTTGGTCGCAACTTCACGCTGCCGCGCTGGCTGGATATCCCGCTGCTCAGTCTGAAGTATTTGCTGCTGAGTTTCTTTTTGTATATCGCCCTGTCGATGCCTGCACAGGGGATTCAGTATTTTCTAATGTCGGCCTATGGCATGATTATCGACGTGAAGATGCTCGATTTCTTTCGCCATATTGGCTCCGCTACGCTCATCTTTGTTGTCGTTATCAGTGTCCTGAGCCTGTTTATTCGCAATGCCTGGTGCCGCTATCTGTGCCCTTATGGTGCGCTGCTCGGTCTGTTCTCGCTGCTCTCGCCGTTTAAAATCCGCCGTAACGCAGACAGTTGCATCGACTGCGGAAAATGCGCGAAAAACTGCCCGTCGCATATCCCGGTCGACAGACTGATTCAGGTGCGTACCGTGGAATGCACTGGCTGCATGACCTGCGTTGAATCCTGCCCGGTGGCCTCAACGCTGAGTTTCTCACTGCAAACACCGCCGGGGGCGCAAGACAACGGTAAACCGTTATGGCGACAGAAGACGCTATCAGGTGTTGCCATGACGCTACTGGTGCTTGGCATTCTGTTTGCCACCATTGGTTATGCCATTTATGCCAATGTCTGGGATACGCCAGTGCCCGATCATATGTATTTCCAGCTGATCCCGAAGGCAAAGATGATCGGCCATTAATTTTTTTATCAGTATGTCCAAAACCCTGCCAATTCTGGCAGGGTTTCCCGCCTGTCCTGCCATTTTAAGACAATTGAACTTGTGCCATCGCGCTCTCGTTTATACAACCTTAAATATCATCTGTAATAATTTTTCTATTTTGTTATGGGCGACTGGGATCAAAATAATGAACGGGATAACATCATGACTAAAATAAAACTGGCACTGCTATTACCTCTGTTTCTGGCAGGTTGTACGATGAATGACGGGGAATTAAGAAACGCTTACGCTCAGCATTATCAGCAACCTACCGCTTATGTAGATGCTTATAAACAGAAAATAGCCAGTATGGATATTCATGCGCTGGCCCAATATGCCGCCGCAGAAGATAAGAAAAAAATGCGCGGGCAGCCAAGACTGAAAATCGACGAATTTATTACCATTGAGAACGTGCAGGCGAAAGGAAATCGGGTGGTCTACGATTACTCACTGTCCGAAAGCTGGCTGGCGCTGTCCGCAGATAAACAGCGCGAGAAGCAGACCAATATGAATAAAGACCTGATCTACCGTACCTGCTCGCTGGAAACGGTACGTCTGGCGCAGGCAAAAGGGCTGGAAGAAGAGCATAACTATTACAGCCAGTACCCAGACAAAGTCGCCTTTACGCTGAGAACCAGCGCGCAGATTTGTATGCAGAACGGTTTTACACAATAACCGCAATCCACTATGCCTGATGCGCTGCGCTTATCAGGCCTACGATTTACACGCTGCCGTAGGCCGGATAAGGCGCCAGCGCGCAGATTTGTCTGCAGAACGGTTTTACACAATAACCGCAATCCACTATGCCTGATGCGCTGCGCTTATCAGGCCTACAATTTGCACGCTGCCGTAGGCCGGATAAGGCGCCAGCGCGCAGATTTGTCTGCAGAACGGTTTTACAAAATAACCTCAATCACAATGCCTGATGCGCTGCGCTTATCAGGCCTACGATTTGCACGCTGCCGTAGGCCGGATAAGGTGCCAGCGCGCAGATTTGTATGCAAAACGGTTTTACAAAATAACCTCAATCACAATGCCTGATGCGCTGCGCTTATCAGGCCTACGATTTGCACGCTGCCGTAGGCCGGATAAGGCGCCAGCGCGCAGATTTGTCTGCAGAACGGTTTTACACAAGAGCCGCAATCACAAAGCCTGATGCGCTGCGCTTATCAGGCCTACGATTTGCACGCTGCTGTAGGCCGGATAAGGCGCCAGCGCCGCATCCGGCTAAAACATCAGAATTTCCAGGACACACTGCCGACAATGCTGCGCTCGGCGCCGAAGTAGCAATATGAGAGCGAGTTACAGGCTGCAACGTAGCGCTTGTCGGTCAGGTTGTTAACGTTCAACTGCGCGCTCAACCCTTTAATGCCGATATTCGTTAAGTCGTAACCAATCACCATATCCACCAGTGTGTAGGACGGCAGGGTGTGAGTATTCAGGCGATCGCTGGTAATACCGTTAACGTAGCGCACGCCTGAACCCAACGTCAGGCCGTCCAGCGGACCGCTTTTCACATCGTAGCTCAGCCAGGTACTGGCCTGGTTACGCGGGGCGTACACTGCGCGCTTGCCCTGTTCTTCCGGGCTGCTTTTCTTATAGCGAATGTCGGTATAGGTATACGCCGCCTGCAAACGGAAGCTATCTGTCAGTTGGCTAATTGCCTCCAGCTCCACCCCTTCAGATTCAATTTCCCCAATCGAGCGGTACGGATCGGTCGGCTCTTCTTTGGTGGCTATATTCGTCTGATTGATACGGAACACCGATGCGCTGAACTGGCTGTTGAGTCCTTCCGGCTCATATTTCAGCCCGGCTTCCCACTGCTTGCCTTTCATCGGATCCAGCAGATTGCCGTTCTCATCGGCAAAACTGGTTGGCGTAAAGGCAGTGGAATAACTCACGTACGGCGCAAAGCCGTTATCGAATAAATAGAGCAGCGCGGCACGGGTACTGAAGTTGTTTTTATCCAGATCGCTGCGAGTATCCTTGATTTTATCAATGTTAGAAACGCTGACCTGATCGTAGCGACCACCGAGCGTAATACGCCAGCGATCCCATGACATCTGATCCTGCAAATAGTAACCCGTCTGGCGCAGCTTGTGTTTCTCACGCGCATACATGTCGATGTAATCAGGCTTCGCGCCGTACACTGGATTAAAAGCGTCAATCGGCGGGAAAGCGCCGTAGTAACCGGTAGTATTGTTGCTGCGATCCTGATAGTCGATCCCCACCAGCAGACGGTGGTTTACCTGCCAGGTATCAAAGCTGCCGTCGAGCTGGTTATCCAGCGTAATCGCCGACATTTTTTCATCGGAGCCGGAGTAACCGCGATTAAGCTCGGTTTCATTCAGCCAGCCCGCCGCATACACCTGATTCAGCTCAACGTCGGTATGCAGATAGCGCAGCTTTTGCCGCACCGACCAACCGCTATCAAACATATGCTCAATGTTGTAGCCCACCATGTTTTCACGGCGATCGTATTTGTCGTAATCATCCTCGCCTTCGTAAAAGGTGTTGGAGATCTTTTGCCCGTAATGCGGAACCACGGTGCCGTCATACGGCAGACCGGAGTGGCTACCGCCTTCCGGGTCGCGGTGCAGATAGGCCATCAGATCCAGACGCGTCTGGTCGGTGATACGCCAGGTCAGGCTGGGCATCAGCGCGTAACGCTCTTCCTTCAATGGACCAAACTGCGAGTCCGCGTAACGCGTCATCCCGCTCAGTCGCGCCGCCACGCGATCGTTATCATCCAGCGCCCCGGTGACGTCAAACGCCGCGCCGCGCTGGTTATTGTTGCCGGCAAACAGCTTCACCTCACCGCCCGTATCAAACGACGCCTTACGTGAGGTCAGCGCCACAATGCCACCCGGGGAGGAACGGCCATACAGTACGGAAGCCGGGCCACGTACGACTTCGATATCTTCGAGGAACCACGGATCGACCACCAGCGAGCTGTGTGAGTTGGTGTCGCCCATCATCTTCAGACCATCGAGATAGACGTTATCCAGGCTACCGTCAGAAAAGCCACGCAGCACGATGTAGTCAAAGCGGTTGGAGGCGCCAATCTGATTGCTGTACACACCCGGCGTATAGCTGACGGCCTGCCGCACGCTGGTTGCGCCCTGCTCTTCAAACTGTTCACGGGTAACGATCGATACCGACTGCGGCGTTTCAATATCCGGCGTGGCAAGCTTCGTGGCCCCGCTCTGCATCTGCGAGGTGACAACCACCGTATCGTTTTTTGTTGTTTCCTGCGCCAGCAGAGGAAAAGCCACGCTGCCGGTAACCCATCCCACCAGCAGCGCCAAGCGAGTCTTCGCGAACATGAATATCTCCAAAGGCATGTCTAATTGTAAGTGAGAATTATTACCTTTTTGCTGGCGGAGATAGCTATGCCGGATGCCAGGTTGCCTATGCGCAGTGCCAAATTGTCAGGAAATCACGTGCGTAAAACGCAAATATGGATTAGCAAAGTTTGAGCAAATCACCGGGTGAAAAGCCGTAACGGCGACGAAAAGCGGTAGAAAAGTTGGTGGCGTGCTGATAACCCGACATCCAGGCCGCCTGCTGTACGCTATATCCTTCCAGTAGATAGCCGCGTGCACGTTCCAGACGGCAATCGCGCAGGTAGTCGAATACCGAACAGCCATAGGCTGCGCGAAACTTACTGCGCAGGCTGCTGGGACTCATCGCTGCGCGTTGGGCCAGTTCATTAAGGGTGTAGTCATTTTCGGGACTCTGCTCCAGCAGTCGGCGAACGACCTCCAGCCGCTGCTGCTCACCGCTCGCCGCAAGACGTTTACCGCTCTCGACCTGACACACGCTGAGGCCATGACCAAACAGTTGTAATATCAGCCCTTCCAACATCAGCTGACGAGAAACATGGCTAATCGTACTCTGCTGCGCGTACTGCAGCCCGCTGAGTAAAAAACCCGGCACCTGCCAGATAAGCGTCGGCGTCTGGCATCTTTCCCACTCACGCATCAACGATTCGAGCAACCCCGTGCGACACGCGCCGTCGGGATACAAACCGAGCGATAATGTCCGCAGTTTACAATCAGCATGATGACGGGCACGCATCGTCTGGTGCTCACTCAGGCGTGAGCTAAACGCCATGCCGGAGCGCACCACATGCTCCTGTCCGTTAAGCGTCAGGATCACGCAGCCTTCCAGTACCACCAGCATATACAGAGGGCTGTCGTGACGAGAGGTGGTTTCGTAGGGTTGCAATACCTGTACGTCGGAGTGCGTCACGCACATCCCACATGGGAGAGTCATCTCCTCAATTTCACCTTGCAGAACAGGGCTGCCAGACGGTAAATCCGGCCTTTGTGCCAACTGGGGAAAGCGGTAATCGATCCCGTAGCGCTCACCAAAATCCATAAACTCGCTGACGGAGAAAGTGCGAGCGACGCGTCCGGAGGCATTCAGGGCGGTGGTATTGTTCATGCTGTCTTCTGCACAGAAAATGGGATTAACGGTTTATAACTGAAGCAACATTACCATTACCTGCGCAATACGACAATAATAATGAGAACCATTATCAATATGGGTGATTAGCAGAATAAACAGCTTAATCCAGCCAGTTTAGATCTGCCGAGGAGACACACGGCGCAGCCTCTTTTAACCAGCGATACAGCAGCTCAATATTTCTAAGCCGTGTTGAAGTCTTTGGCCAGACAAGGTAATAGCCCTCGCCAGTCGCTACCGCATCTTTAAACGGTAACGCCAACATCCCTGCCTGAATGGCCGCCAGGCTTAACAGCAGGTCGGCAACGGACACGCCATGACCGCTCATCGCGGCAAGACTGCCCTGCTCCAGGGTGTCGAACACTTTGCCTCGCGCAAGATTCAACGCCGGAAACTTCCCGGTGCGTTGCAGCCACCGACGCCAGTCACGGCGATCCGCTGAGGGATGAATCAGTTCACAGGCAGAAAGATCGCGCTGCGCCTGCACCAGCAGTGCGGGTGAGCACACCGGGATAAGCCACTCCTGAAACAGCAACCGGCTGTCAGTATCGTCACCAAAATGGCCATTCCCTAACAGGATCGCACAGTCATACGGTTCACGACCGAAGGATACCGAATCGGTATCCATCCAGACGCTGGAAATTTCGACAACCGGGGTCGGATGCGCTTCACGGAAATGACGCAGCACGTCCAGAAGCCAGCGCATCGTCAACGTAGACGGCGCTTTCAGCCGTAGCTCATGACTGCTGCTGCGAAAGGCATGACACGCGTGTTCCAGACTCTGAAACCCAGCCGTCAACTGCTGCGCCAGCCCTTGGCCAGAAGGCGTTATCTCGATACGCGGGCCGCTGCGGACAAATAGCTCGCAACCAAACCATGCCTCCAGCGTGCGAATATGACGGCTTACCGCGCCCGGCGTCACGTTAAGTTGAATAGCGGCTTTACTGAACGATCCCAGACGGGCTGCGGCTTCAAAAGCCCTCAGGGCATACAACGGAGGTAGCGTCATTCTCAGCTTCTATGTTGAGTTTTACTCACAGTAGAGCGCAGTTTTATTCGTTTTTCAATGCGCCACGCAGGCGGAATACTGATGGAAAATATCATCAGGATAATCAGGTATGAATTTCACTTTACTGGCTGCCTATAGCCTCAGCGTAGTAACCCTGCTGTTAACTCCGGGTCCTGTCGTGGCGCTGATTACCACCACCGCGTCGCAGCACGGCTATCGCCGGGCCTTTCTCACGCTGATTGGCACTAACGGCGCTTCTTTAGTATTGATTGCTCTGGCTGCACTGATGCTAGCTGGTGTGGTATCAATCTCTGCGATATGGCTTGGCGTACTGGGTCTTGTGGGATCGTTGTATATCGGTGTGATGGCGATTAACGGCCTGCGGGCCAGGGACTCACACCTCGGACTGAGTGCGCCAAAACGCGATAACAGCGGGCTTATCCATGGATTTCTGACAGGGGTCGCTAACCCAAAGGACATTTTGTTTTTCGTAGCGTTTTTTCCCCAGTTCATTGCCATTACGCAAGATTTCACCACCAGCATTCTGACGCTAACGCTGGTGTGGGTTATTTTTGATGTTACGGTGCTGTCTTTTTACATCATGGTTTTCAAACGCTGGATGCCAGAGCGGTTTGCCAGACGCAGCGTTTTTATCTCCTCCCTGTTTCTGCTCGCGGTGGCGGTGTTTGGCATTATTTATAATGTACACGCGCTACAAATGCTCTCACCCGCGATGTGATCCCCAACGAATTGTTCAGCCAGACATCTCATCTTGCACCGGGAGGAATAAAATAAGAACAAATCGACATTAACATTATTAATGGATTTATAAACCAGGATTCAGAAAATATAGACGATAACATTTTCCTGGCGTTCAACTGGCACCCTTACCCATGACAACGCATCAACGGCGACAGGTGCCATTTCATTTTCTAAGCGAAGTAAAGGAGTGTTGCCATCTGGTACAACCGTGCTTTCACCGATCTCAAGAACGCCCCGAAAAGAAATGGACACATTGTCTGGCGTATCCGACAACCTTATCCATTCAGTTGTAATCACTAACTTTCGAGTAAACATTCGCTGTCCTTTGCGCGTGGTATATATCCGATAATTTCACAGGTAGATCAATACACTCTTTGAACAAACAGAAATTTGTCCCCCATATCAGTTAAGCATTACTTAACTGAAAGAAAATTGAAGTAATAAAACTCATTCGAAATATGTTTCACAAATTCAACCGGCAGGTTATGTTTGATGAACGTTAACTTTGCAAACTCAATATCGCCGTACACTCGAATACAGAAAGGTTTGACTATCTCGCCCTGCACGCCAAAGCACTCCTGAAGCCGGGTGTCATCCATAAAAATAAAGTCACCTTTTCTGACTTTAATACTTTCATGAAGGCCTTGCCACTTCTCCGGAGTGAGCAGAAAGCTCTCCCATCCATTATTTCTCAACACTTCAATCGTGTGAGTAAATTTAAAATAGTCGTTTTGCATTGTCACATCACCACTCGATGTGGCGTACAAATATTCTATTTTAAATTTAAGTTGTGCATTGAGGCTTTTTTTCTTCCCCTCATCAATTAACCACTGAAGCTCACTGACAATGCTCTTCGAAAATATTTTTCTTTTTTTGGCAATAGCCAGCCAATGCATAATGAATAGATGCTCTGACATTTTAGAGTAGATTTTATGATCCTTTATTGCAATACCAATTGCGACTAACGCACTCCAGGTAAAGGCTTCCAGATCATCCTGATAATGATGTCGTAACGTACTAACTCTTCCAGAATCCCTTACCACTTAAACCTGCCCAAATAAATCATCATTGTTATTCCACGTCATTCTTGTATTACTCTATTAAAAAATTACTACAACTAAAATCGCCAAAATATGATCCAGATTAACTTATCCCTATGTAATGAACGTGCAAATATAATACATCATACTTATTAATCATTAATCTGGGGTGGCTCAACAATGACTAATAAGAATAATGCGATAAAGATAAAGGTTAATAATAATCACCAGTAATCAATATCACCTTTTGTGATGAGACCTGTAAACAGAAAAAGCAAACTACCGGGCATTCAGCAACCCGGAAGTTTGCTTATTACAGACGAAGTTAATAGAAAATACCGATGATCAGGGTATGCGTTACAAAGCCCACAATCAACGGTACGGCGGTACGTTTAACCACATCAAATGGCGTTATTTTCGCCCCACTGGAAACGGCAATCACCACGCCGGAAACCGGTGAAATTGCCCGCCCCATATGTGATGCCTGTTGCATCGGCAGGATCATGGCAACAGCGTTAGCGCCCATACTTGCCGCGATTTGCGGGATCAGCTCAACGAAAGCAAGGAATGGCGCATTACCCGATCCCATAATAATTGCTGCCGCCAGCGTCACCAGCGCAAACACCACCGCCATAGCAAATGGAGGTAATCCCACGTGCTCCGCCATCAGGATTAATTGATCAATGGCACCAATAACTTTAATCCCGTGAGCAAAAACACCTGCCGCAACCAGTAGCCCAACCACCCCGGTAAAGGCGGTGCCCATGCCTTTAAGGAAATGGCTGAATCCTTCGCATACTGACTTTAAATCACGCACCCGCAGCCACTCAATCAACATGCAGACAGCCATTGAAATGAGCACAATGGTGATAATATTCAGGTTAATACCACTGACGAACATTTCCGATGATCCCACCGCCATCAGTATCGGAAGCATCGGGAGAAGCGCATAAAAAGCCGGGGCTTTTCCTGAATCAGTCACCTCAGCGCTACCGATTTCCCGTGGAAGCGTCCCCGCTTTACGGTCGCAATGCCGCTGCCAGAAGAAATGGCAGATG
This sequence comes from Citrobacter portucalensis, assembly GCF_002042885.1. Taxonomy (GTDB): domain Bacteria; phylum Pseudomonadota; class Gammaproteobacteria; order Enterobacterales; family Enterobacteriaceae; genus Citrobacter; species Citrobacter portucalensis. The sequence goes on along the minus strand of NZ_MVFY01000014.1, from coordinate 42,146 downwards.
CCGACGACCAGCACGGTTGCCAGCGCTGCGGGTCCCTGGTGGTAAACAACGTATTCCACCACATCCATATTGACCGCTTTAGATCCCCTGATAGCATCGATGGCCGTCGGGGTATACGCCACACCAAGCGAGGTGGCAATAACCCCAGCAGCCGAGGCCGCAGAAAGCCCTAACCCCAGCATAATGGGGAACATCGTCCCCATCAGCAACACGGCAAGCCCGGTAGCGGATGGGATGGCCAACTGCAGGAGGCTGGCGAGCAGATAGGAGAAAAATAGAAGCACATAGGGCGAACGCAGCGCGCGCAAAGGTTTCGTCACGACCCGCACAACCGCTTCATTTGCCCCGATATGATCCATGTAATGCGCAAATCCCATGAGCGCCATAATCATCAGGCCGAGATCGGCAGCACGCGTACTAAAGAGATCGCGCATCACCTCGAAAGGATCGAGAAATGAAATCCCCGTACTGGCAACGCCCTTCGGTAATACAGAACCCCATCCGGTTAACGCCGTACAAATCATCAACACCAGGCCCGCAATGAACAGCACCGGTTCAGCGCGATAACCTTTCAGTATCAGACGCGCGACCACCACGATAACCAGTAGGGCAATTAACACCTGAATCATGGCTGAGCTCTCCTCTGCGCGAACTCAGCAAAGGTTTCCTCAATGACCGCTACCACCACATCGCTGGCGGCTCGCAGTGAACGCACCGGTAGATATTCATAAATTGAATGAAAGTTATGAGCACCGGTAAAAATATTCGGGCAAGGCAGTCCTTTCTGCGATAGCACTGCGCCATCATACCCACCACGCATGGCGACAGGTTGCGGGGTAATGCCACACTTCTGATACGCGCGTAACGCAATATCAATCGGGTAGTGTGCATCGCCCTGCAAGCTATTGAACACATTGGCATAGCGATCGGTTAAATGACAGACCACGCTGTTTTCTCCCCACAGCGCGCAGGTGCTGACGGCAAGCTGGCGGATATATGCCATACGCGCCTTATACCCTTCTTCGGTAAAATCCCTGATATCCAGCTTAAGTACCGTACGGGCGCTGTTGCCCTGAAGCTGTTTTACCCAGTAATACCCTTCGCGTCCTTCCGTATACTCAGGCGCCTCTCCACCGGGCAGCATCGCAATAAACTTATGCGCCATCAGCAGAGAGTTCTTCAGCTTACCTTTGGCCGACATAGGGTGCGCGGACTGGCCGGTAAAGATGATTTCCGCATCACCCGCGTTCCAGTTCTCATAGACAAACTCTCCAATGCCGCAGCAGTCCAGGGTATAGCCAAAATCAGCGCCAAACGCCGCAACATCAAACGCTTTTGCTCCCCGTAATCCCTGCTCTTCATCAGGAACAAAACCGACTTTCACCGGCCCATGCTTAATCTCCGGATGCGCTACAAGGTACTCCAGGGCATTCATAATCGCGGCGATGGCGGCTTTATCATCAGCCCCTAGCAGACTGGTACCATCCGTCACCAGCAGGTCATCACCGATATAATTTTTCAGTTCCGGGAATTCACTTTCACGCAGATAAATATTCAGCTCCTGGTTCAGACACAAATCCCCACCGCTGTAGTGAAGACGTTGCGCATTTGTGTCCGCGGTCTGTTCTGCGCTGGTATCCAGATGACCAAAAAAGGAAACGACAGGGATGGTGTCATCGGTATTTCCAGGTAAGGTCGCGGTCACAATAGCGGTATCTCTGACCTCAATGTTTTCCATTCCTAATGCTTCAAGTTCTACTGCAAGTAGTTTTGCCAGTTCCATTTGACCAGGTGAAGAAGGCATTATCCCATTAGCACCATTTTCCCTTGAGGTCGTGGTATTGATTTTCGTGTAGTTAATAAAGCGTTCAACAATATCCATTCCAGGAGATCCTTTAATGTATCATTTACGAGGTACTGCAAGAGAAGACCTGCATACAGCGTGGGTTGAATAATCTGAGAACAAAATAAAATCAGCGCTCATCCCAGAACGCTGATTTTATGGGTGTTACGACAACGATTTATATAAAGGAAGATAAAAAAGGCCAGTAATTATACCAGTGATTAAAAACTCCTTTTGATTGATAAAATCATATTCCCTGTCTGTTTTTACTACATTTCCCATGGTGTTAAGCTAACAGAAGTCATAAACTGAATTCGTATGTCTAAGGGATAATAAAAATCATTTAGATTCTTGCCCCCGATACCGACACAAGACATACCATCGCTATATTTTTTTAATGAACAAATGCTATAACAGCAACATGCAACCGTTTGCACCTCTCTACAAATAGCCACTTAACGCACTAAAATCCGTGAACAAAATCACAATTACTTCAAAAGCGAAAATTAACATAACGCTTAAAAACAGATAGTTATAAGAAAAACTATATAATACCCCTATAAATAAAGATGAAATCACACTATTCACCATGAAATAGATTCATAGCGATACTATTTCAACATTACCGTATGGTTCACAGCACAAAACCTGTCGTCATCACTAATGCAAGACAACAAGAACAATAATATTAAATTATCTATTTATGACGATTATAAAAATTATACACAGACAAAAAAAACCTCTCCCCTGAGAAGAGATTCAGGGCAGAGGTAATACGGGTGTTAAGGACATTTTTATAGTTTTGATGATAACAGAAGAGCTTCTTGCTGGATTGAGTATACACACTTCACGACGTTAAGAAAATTCCTAAAAAGAATTAAAAGAAAACACCATTAAAAATCCTTTTTATAATAAAGACATGTTTATCAAATAAAACAAAATTAGGATAGGGAAAAATTAAATATCACTAATCTATAGTATGACGCAAGTGGGACTCACAACACATCATTACGGACAATGCCGCTACTGATGATGTCTGAATATTCAATAAATTTAATATATCCATACACCGCTCAGCTAACGAGAGTTAAAAAATTATAAAATAAGCTAAACGCAATTTTTCGTCATAGATCACATTTTCCCGACAGAACGATTCCCCTACTCGCCCAGGCTGGTATGATTCAGCAGGTAAATACCTATCAACTCAACCCGAGGCTTTGATGCTGGAGAATGTAATCATCAGATAATCAGCTTACCGACCTTTTCAGGCCGGACTGGTTATCAATGCGCCGAAATCGAATGCGGACACCGCTGTGTGTTTGCACGTTTTGCACATGATGATTAAACAGGTTTTCCAGTATGAATTTATCCCGTCAGGAACAACGTACCTTACACGTTCTCGCCAAAGGTGGCCGTATTGCTCACGTCCGCGATGCATCTGGTCGTGTCACTTCCGTCGAATGCTATAGCCGCGAAGGGTTACTGCTCTGCGACTGCACGCTCGACGTATTCAAAAAACTCAGAACGAAAAAACTGATCAAATCCGTTAATGGTCAGCCCTACCGCATCAATACCACCGGGCTGAACAACGTTCGCGCCCAACTGGATAATCGCTAAGGAGAGAGAGATGGATATCCCGAAGATTTTTACGATCAGCGAAAGCGCACATCGCATTCATAATCCGTTCACCGCGCAAAAATATGCGACGTTAGGTCAGGTTTTACGGATGCCCCCAGGAACCCGCATCCTGGATCTCGGCAGCGGCTCGGGCGAGATGTTGTGCACCTGGGCACGCGATCATGGAATTTCCGGAGTTGGTATCGATATGAGCCAGTTATTCAGTGAGCAAGCCACCCTGCGGGCAAGCGAATTGGGCGTCACTGAGCACGTGCGTTTTATTCATGCCGATGCAACAGGTTATATCGCCGAAGAAAAATTCGATATTGCCGCCTGCGTTGGTGCAACCTGGATTGCCGGCGGCGTTGCCGGAACGATCAAACAGCTGGAACAAAGTCTCAAACCAGGCGGGACCCTGCTCATCGGCGAACCGTACTGGCGTCAGATACCCGCAACGGAGGAGATCGCTATGGCTTGCGGCGCAACTTCAGTAGCCGATTTTCTTTCTCTACCAGTACTCGTTTCGTCTTTCGACCTGCTCGGTTATGACGTGGTTGAAATGGTACTGGCTGACCAGGAAGGTTGGGACAGATACGAGGCGGCAAAATGGTTGACGATGCGCCGGTGGCTGGAGGCTAATCCGGACGATGAGTTTGCCGCCGAAGTCAGAGAGCAACTGAGAAGTTCACCAGTCCGCCACGTTGCATTCACCCGGGAATATATCGGGTGGGGCGTGTTCGCACTCATGCAGAGGTAATATGTCCTGTCGGTATAGCCTGGCAGGTTATACCGACTTTTTTCATCGCATCATCGCTTACTTCATTAATACTTCAACAAATTTAGCTAACCATTGCGGATGCGCGGGCCATGCTGGTGCCGTCACCAGATTGCCATCAACGTGGGCCTGATCAATGCCAATATCGGCATAATGTCCACCGCTCAGACGAACCTCGGGCGCACAGGCCGGATAAGCGCTACAGGTCCGGTTTTCTAACACCCCCGCCGCCGCTAACAGTTGGGGCCCATGACAAACTGCGGCGATAGGCTTACCGGCAGTGTTGAAATCTTGCACCAGCTTAATGACATCTGGATTCAGTCGAAGATATTCCGGAGCACGCCCGCCGGGGATCAACAGTGCGTCGTAATCGGCGGCCCGCGCCTCGGCAAAATTAGCATTTAACGTAAAACGATGCCCCGGCTTTTCACTGTATGTCTGCGCCCCATCAAAATCGTGAATGGCGGTTTGAACGTAGTCACCCTGACTTTTATCCGGACAGACGGCCTCCACACGATGCCCAAGCATTTGCAAAGCCTGAAAAGGCACCATCGTTTCATAATCTTCGACATAATCTCCGACCAGCATCAGTATCTTCTTCATTCACATCCCCCACTCACGGTTATTAATGATGAGAAATAACGGCCATCTTTACTATAGTCCACACGGTTCATGGCATTAATAAATACAACAGAACAATCGGCCAGATCACAATCCACGGCAAGGCCCGCCAGACGAGGGCTCAGAGCCAACGGCGTGACATATGTTCATGCTGATAAATATAAATTATATATAAATATATAGTTGAGAAATTTTAATAGAAGCCAGCTTCACTCATTATATAAAACTAAGAGATTGCAACGCATATCTCTTGTGCTATATTTCGCATAAAATTTACCCGCGATCACTTTATTTATTATTCAATATTTAAAATACGCAGAATATTTATTATCTATTATTATTTCATTCACCTGATATCAGGTAAAAATACGCAAAGGTTAATCCTATGATGACAAGACGTTCATTCGTCAGACAAGGCCTGGTGACTTCAACGAGTATGCTACTCGCCGGTATGACGGGCTTCAGCTTTAGCCAATTTGCCCGCGCAACAGAGAACCGCCGCTGGCAAATGCCTGATGAAGGCGCACCACATACGGCAACCTGGATGGCGTTTGGTGCCAGTGCGGAGATCTGGGAACCTCATCTGCTACCGGTGGTGCAGGAAAACCTGGCGTTAGTTGCCAAAACCATCGCCGCATTTGAACCCGTGAATATGTTAGTACGCGAAGAAGACAGCGAGCTCGCCGCGCGTCTGTGCGGGCCGTCAGTAAATCTTCTGGTTCACCCAATAGACGATCTGTGGATCCGCGACACCGGGCCGGTGTTTGTGAAAAGTGCCAGAGGCGCGCTCGGCGGAGTGGGATTTAATTTCAACGGCTGGGGCAATAAGCAAGAGCACGAACGAGATGCCGATGTGGCTGAATTCGTAACTGATTACGTTCAGGCCGAGTTTCTTCGCTCGGTGCTGACTCTGGAAGGTGGCGGTGTTGAGGTAGATGGTGAAGGCACAGCAATCATCACCGAGAGCTGCGTGCTTAACTCCAACCGTAATCCTGGCGTCAGCAAAGCCGAATGCGAAGAAGAACTTAAGCGACTGCTAGGTCTGGAGAAAATCATCTGGTTGCCAGGTATTGCCGGCAAGGATATTACCGACGGCCATACAGATTTTTACGCCCGATTCACGCATCCGGGTACGGTGGTGGCGGGTCTTGAGCAGGATCCGTCATCCTTTGATTACGCGATCACCCGACGTCATCTGGACATATTACGGGCCGCCACGAATGCCAAAGGCCGACGGTTGGAGGTAGTCACGCTGGAAGGACCTTCTACCATCCGCCAGACTTATGCGAGCGATGATTTCGCCGCGGGGTATATCAATTTTTATCTGTGTAATGATGCCGTCATTGCACCGCAATTTGGCGATAAGCGCACCGATCGTAATACCCATGCTATTTTGCAGGAGCTGTTTGCCGATCGTGAAATTATTCAGTTGAATATCGACGGTATCGCTGCCGGTGGCGGCGGTATTCACTGCGCGACACAGCAGCAGCCTCGTTAATGATTAACAATTGAGTGTGTTGTGGGAAGGTGGGGAAACTCACTTTCCTGACAATAACAGAATGATTCCCTTAGAAAGATGCCTCCGTAGGTTAAATTTTAATAAACAAAGCACTTAATTAACATTTATGAAATAAATACCATTAAAAGATAACACTTTAATAGCTTTCATCGATCTTTCATGGTATTTATGATCTGCTAAACCTATCGATAAAATCTATCAAAAGATTTATATTGATCGTTATTATCGATCGTATATTCTGTCTTAAATAATGACTTCTGACGCAACTTTTATTATCAGTACAGCCACAAAGATTGTTCTCCCCTGCGTTGTAAACACAGTGAAATTATCGAGGGTTACATTTAAAAAATCCATATAACATATTTTAGAATAGTTTTCAATTAGCGAAAACATCCAAAAATACACATTTCAAACCTCTAGTCTAACCTGTTTTAAGTAGATGACTTAAATCGAGAACGGTGATAACTCACTGAGAATTGCGAATGATGATATTGCTAAGAAAAACGGAAAATATAAATTTCATTAATACATTTAGAGACTATTTTTGTGTCGGCATCGCGTTTTTTGCATTACAACTGGTCGCTGGCCATCTCAGTAAGCAAGAGGATGTTGCGGGTATAACACTGCATTTTTACGATCTCACTTTACCTCTCATTTCTGCACTGCTGGTTTTATACCGGCAAAAGGCGCTGCCAATTTTGGCTGCCTTTTTCTTGTATGCGCTTTACTCTTACTCTTTATCTTCGGTATTCACACTAACGGCTCAGCTACTGGCTGCTCTCATTAGCCAGACACTCTACTTTTTCTCGACAGGCAAACGAGGCGCGGTTAGCTTTGGTCGTAGCCAGCTTACAACCCTGCGTATTGTCTGGCTCGTGTGTTGCAACGCCTTACTATTCATCTCGATTGATCACTGGTTCCAGTCGAACACTGCCTCTGCACCGATCGCAAACCTTTTTACACTACAAACATTAATTAACTTACAGTGGCTGATGAACTCTTGCCTGACTGGCATCCCTTTTTGTTATCTGTTGCTTAGAAGCGTTCAAAATCCTGCATGGTGCATTCTATATATTAGACAAGTAAAGGCGCTGATAAAATCCGGCCCTCCTATTCTGTATCAAGTATTATGGCTGGCGCTGTTACTCTGCATTATGTCCGCTTTGATCGTCATCAGAGAGGATATTCTTATATTTACAGACTATTCATTACTATGGTTACTTCCAGTAATGCTATGGGGAGTGATCTGTATTGGCCATGCTTTGATATCCCCTGTATGGGTAACAATGCTTATCCTGTTGGGATATTATATAAACAGTTATATTCCACCTGCTAACTATAATAATTATTTACATAGCCTCGTGATTTCCTCCACGATAGTGTTTGTCTTTTCTATTACGATTGTTGTTACCGGTGTACTTGTGGTTCATAACCGAAAATATCTCCGCCGCCTCAAACAACTTTTTAGATCAGAGCCTAACACCGGACTGCCTAACTTTCAGGCCCTGCAAATGGACATCCGTAAACACGCAACAGAGTGCTTGTGTTACATCCGTTGTACAGAGTTGAATACGCTGGAGCAAACTCACGGAATAGAATTTCGTTTTGAATTTGTAAAAGCGCTAAGCGCATATATACGCAAATTGATTAAGGGTACAGGTGACATTTATTACGCACCAGGTCATGGAATAATTCTTCGCCTTAATGCTGTCCCTGACATTCCTGATCTCTACAAAGACCTAAACTCTTTTCGTTTTATCTGGAAGGACTACCAATTAGGGCTATCTTGTGGTGTGGCATATACCACCGAGAAAAACCTGATTAAAAATTTATCTCAAGCAATTAAGCATCTTAATACCCAAAGCTACATCTCGTTAATGCAGGGGCAACCGTTGTTACTCAGCCCGCAAGTGCCAGGTGATAAAATTGTCAGCCAGGCTGTCATTCGTCATATGTTGCAAAAGGCAATTGACAGAAAGTCGTTTGAGCTTATGGCTCAACCCATCGTATCAACGATGCTGGTTGTTCAGCCGATCGTTTCAACCACGGGACTGACACGTTATCACGAGATACTTATTCGGATCAAAATGGTTGATGGTAAGTTAATCTTTCCAGACACCATCCTACCGGTTGCTCGCGAGGCAGGATTACTTCCTGCGCTGGATATCACTGTTATAGAGCAAACATTTCGTTTTATACAGTCACGGCAGAAATCTGACCCAAACAGTCACTTCTCCATTAATCTGACGCCTGACTCGCTTAATAAAATTGATTTTCTTGATAATGTTTTTACATTGTTTAGAAAATACTCAATAGCTCCTGAACGTATAATATTTGAAGTCATTGAATCAGATATTATTGACAACGCTAATGTCACTGATGTTCTGAGAGCACTACGTAAAGCCGGCTCTAAAATTGCTATTGATGATTTTGGCACAGGAGCATCAAGCTATTCACGACTACGAACGTTAGACGCAGATATTCTGAAAATTGATGGTTCCTTCATCCGTAATATATTGACCGATGAATTTAGTCGATGCGCCGTCAGATCCTTCTGCGAAGTAGCAAAACTCAAAAACATGGAAGTAGTCGCTGAGTTTGTTGAAAATGAGGAAATTGAAAAGATGCTAATTACGATGGGTATTGGTTGGTTACAGGGATACCATATAGGGAAACCCGTTCCTATTGAGTTGGCTGAATTATAATTCAGTAATTATAATAATAATTATATTTCTACATTGATTTACTTACCGGCTCCCGTGCCGGTTTTTTTATTCCCTAAAGCAAGCTGGACTTTAATTAAAGCAGGTATGCCGCGGCCGTTTGCCGCGACATACCGTGTTTCATTTTTAACTCAACTCAGCCGAATGCTACGGCCAATTCAGCTTCCATCACTCCCAGGCGCGCTCAGATTTCGCGGCGTCAAACTGCGGCGGCGGTTTGCGAAAACGTCCGGTCAGCCAGGCAAGATACACCAGCCCAACGCCGGCCCATACCAGACCCAGCGTCAGCGATGTCACCTCAAGATTCACCCACAGTACGGCAACCGTGGCGGCACCGACCATTGGCAATACCAGATAGTGCAGCTTCTCCTGCCAGGTATGCTTGCGTCCTTCACGACGCCAGAAGTGGTTAAACACGGAGAGATTAACGAACGTAAAGGCCACCAACGCACCAAAGTTAATCAACGCCGTGGCAGTCACCAGGTCAAAAAACAGGGCCGACAGCGCCACAATCCCGACCATGATGACGTTCAACGCGGGAGTACGCCATTTGGGATGGACATAACCAAAGTACTTCTCCGGGAAGACGTTATCGCGGCCCATCACGTACAGCAGGCGCGAAACGCTGGCATGCGACGCCAGACCTGAAGCCAGCGTATTCACAAAGGTGGTACACAGGAAAATAGACTGGAACAGCTTGCCGCCGACGTACAGCGCAATCTCCGGTAGCGCCGCATCCGGGTCTTTGAATCGGCTAATGTCCGGGAAGAACAGTTGCATAAAGAACGAGGCAGCAATGAAGATCAGCCCACCGTACAGCGCGGTAAGAAAAATAGCTTTTGGAATGGTGCGCGCAGCATCCGGTGTCTCTTCAGATAGGGTCGTCACCGCGTCAAAGCCGAGAAACGAGAAGCAGACAATGGTCGCCCCGGTGATAATCGGGATCAAATGCGCATTCTGGCTGATAAACGGTTGCAGCGACCAGACGGTCCCAACCCCTTCCCCTTTGTGCAGCCCCTGTACCACGAGGAAAATGAACACCACGATGATCGCCACCTGCACCAGTACAAACAGCGCATTGAAGTTCGCTACCAGATTAACGCTTTTCAGATTGGCCGCGGTGAGGATCGCGACGAACATCACCACCCAAATCCATGGCGCAACCCCCGGGAACAGCGCGGAAAGGTAAATTTTCGCCAATAGTACGTTAATCATCGGCAGGAAAAGGTAGTCAAGCAGTGACGACCAGCCGACCATAAACCCGACATGCGGGTTGATCGCTTTTTGCGCATAGGTATAGGCCGAACCGGCCTGTGGAAACTGGCGCACCAGCTTTCCATAACTGATGGCGGTAAACAGTACTCCCGCCAGGGCCAGCAGGTAGGAGGCCGGAACATGGCCATTGCTGATACCCGAAACAATGCCAAAGGTGTCAAACACCGTCATCGGCGTGAGATAGGCAAGCCCCATCACCACCACCTGCCACAGCTTGAGGGATTTACGCAGCTGTGCTTTGCCCGGCTGGGCAGAATGATCCGCAGAAGAGTTAGTCGACATAGTTTTCCTCCCCGCTACGAGTCCAGATCTGCGTTCGAAACGTGGGTACAGCAGACCTGGGTCGTGTCGGGGAGGAATGGCATAAAAAAGGCGTCAATGTGGTACGGCACAGATGCGGTCCGTATTTACTGCGGGAGCCATGAATACTCACGCGGGGCGGGTTTTTAAACATTGGCATCATCACATTTCCTCGTCACAAACTCTGTCGGTTATCTGAAGACCCGTTGTCGCCCGTGCTCCATTACGCGACATCCGGGAAATGGCAGGTATTCCTGCAATTTTTACGGGCTGGCTCCGCTCAGCCCGCATGATGCGACTTCTTTTTCAATGACCTGTACAACGGTCAGGCGTTTTTCAGCATCCACTCAATTTCAGTGTCGGTAATCAGACGTTCAAACTGGATAAGCTCATCGTTTTTACAGGCGTGATACACATGGCTAAACCGCTCACCCAATAGTTCACGCAGACTGTCATTTTGCATAAACTCCCACAGTGCATCGCTCTGGCGAATCGGGAACGGCAGCCCTTCCTGCTCCAGACCGTTACCCTCCACTTCTTCTTGTAACGGCAGTTCGTTATCCAGACCGTGAAGGATCCCCGCCAGGATGGTCGACATCACCAGATACGGGTTGGCATCAGCCCCCGCTACGCGATATTCAACCCGATGGTTATCACGGTCGCCGCAGGGAATACGCAGCGCCACCGTACGATTGTTGTGCCCCCAGGACGCCTGGGTCGGAACATACATCCCCGGCTGGAAGCGGCGATAGGAGTTCACATTCGGCGCCAGCAGCGCCATTGACGCGGGCATCAGATCAATCATCCCGGCAAGCGCACGCTTTAATAACGCGGAATCATCGCCATTCGCATCAGCCAGCACGTTCTCACCTTTGTTATTCATGACGCTGATGTGGATATGCATCCCGCTACCGGCATGCTCCTCATAAGGTTTTGCCATAAACGTGGCATGCATCTTATGTTTCTCTGCCACCAGCCGTACCAGACGTTTCAACGCCAGCGCGTCATCGCAGGCGTCGAGCACGTTGTCGGTATGGTAGAGGTTGATTTCAAACTGCCCAGGGGAGGCTTCAGCCACCGCGCCGTCGGCCGGGATCAGCTGCAAACGGGCCAGTTCATCGATATCGTTCAGCACATCAGCAAAGTGGTTCAGGTTATCAACCGAATAAACCTGACTTTGGGTATTACGATCGTCCGTTCCCGGCGCGCATGGCGGCTGCAGATAACCTTCGGGGTCACGCTTACGATCGAGTAAATAGAACTCCAGCTCTACCGCTACGACGGGGAACAGACCGCGCTGGCGAAGTTTCTGCCAGAGTCGGTTTAGTACGTTCCGCGGCTCAACGTCAAAGGGAGCGCCATCTTCATCCAGCATCGTCAGCATCATCTGCGCAATAAATTCCGGATCGGCAGCCGAAGGGGTTAACGTACCTGCCACGGGTACACAGGTCCGATCCGGTTCGCCAAGCTCCTGGCCTAATCCCGCCTCTTCGACCACATTGCCCAGAATATCCATCGCGAAAACGGATGCCGGGAAATAGCAGCCTTTCTCTAACTTATGCAATCCCGCAACGGGAAGGCGTTTACCGCGAAAACAGCCATTAAGGTCGGTTAACAACACATCCACATACTGCGTATTAGGATAGCGTTCCAGATACTGCTTAACTTCGCGCGCAAACGCGCTACTTCGTCTCTCTTCAGAATGCTGAACAAAATTCTCAACTTCTACGATATTGGTTTCCATGATTCACCGCCGTTGGCCTGGTAAGCTGTTCTGTGATTTGACTGTTAAATATAATGTCCACCCTTCGACTCTGAATGCAAACAAATTGTTTGTCAAATGTTAAATTAAGTTTGCTAGAAGGTTATTCCGCTGCTAGATTGAGAAAATAATGAACGGAATGGCACAACAAGGAACCGTTTGGCAATAATTTATTCCAAAACGTGAGGTCGATCATGGGCAATATATTTGACAAGCCAGTTATTGGTGTAGTGATGTGTAGGAACAGGCTTAAGGGTCACCAGACCCAGACTCTGCAAGAAAAGTACCTGAATGCGGTATTAAATGCCGGTGGATTACCGATAGCGCTTCCCCATGAGCTTGCGGAACCCGAATTGTTGAACGCGCTGTTACCGAAACTGGACGGTATCTTCCTGCCAGGAAGCCCAAGCAATGTGCAGCCGCACCTCTATGGTGAAAATGGCGATGAGTCTGACGCCGATCCCGGGCGTGATCTTCTGAGCATGGCGCTAATTACCGCCGGGCTCGAAAGGCGCATTCCCATTTTCGCCATCTGCCGTGGCTTGCAGGAATTAGTTGTCGCCACTGGCGGGACTCTGTATCGTCGCCTGTGCGATCATCCACAGTTCCTGGAACATCGTGAAGATGCGGAACTCCCGGTGGAGCAGCAATATGCACCATCTCATGAAGTCCAGGTTCAACAGGGAGGATTGCTATCTCAGTTAATACCAGGTTGCAGCACGTTTTGGGTTAACTCCTTGCATGGTCAGGGCGCAAAAACCCTTGGCCCGCAGCTGCGCGTGGAAGCACGCTCGCAGGATGGATTAGTGGAAGCTGCCAGCGTCCATGACCATCCTTTCGCGCTCGGCGTGCAGTGGCACCCGGAATGGAACAGTAGCGAATACGCCCTGTCGCGTTTGTTACTTGAAGGTTTTATCACCGCTTGTCAGAACCACCTCGCTGAAAAACAGCGACTCTGACCACTACAGTTAAGGAAATGCAATTATGAGCGATGACGGCCTGGCGCCGGGTAAACGTTTGTCAGAGATCCGCCAGCAATTGGGTCTTTCGCAGCGTCGTGCCGCCGAACTGTCTGGGTTAACGCATAGCGCCATCAGCACCATAGAGCAGGATAAAGTCAGTCCTGCCATCAGTACGCTGCAAAAGCTATTGAAAGTATATGGGCTGTCGCTCTCCGAGTTCTTCGCGGAACCGGAAAAGCCTGACGAACCGCAGGTGGTTATCAATCAGGATGATTTGATTGAGATCGGGAGTCAGGGAGTATCCATGAAGCTGGTACACAACGGAAATCCGAATCGTACGCTGGCAATGATGTTTGAAACCTATCAGCCAGGCACGACAACCGGGGAGAGAATTAAACATCAGGGTGAAGAGATTGGCACAATACTGGAAGGTGAAGTGATACTGACCATCAACGGTCAAACGTATCCTCTTGTTGCAGGGCAAAGCTATGCCATTAACACCGGCATACCACACAGCTTCAGCAACACCTCGGCAGGGATCTGCCGCATCATCAGTGCCCACACTCCCACCACTTTCTAATAAGTAGCGGCCTGAGTTTCTCAGGCCTTCTTAAATAACGCGCATTAACAGGGTACATCCCTGGGGCATCGTGCAGCCTGATTTTGCCTGAAAAAGATCAGCAACGAACTTTATCTTATTGATATAAAAGGAGTAGCTATGAACTTTCAGAATCTTAAATATTGGCGTGAGAAAGCCAGCCATTATTCACCAGAGACCCGTTTATTTATTAACGGCGAATATTGTGCCGCCGCTGATAACGAAACCTTTATTACGCTGGATCCGGCAGGACAACGTCCTCTGGCTAAAGTCGCCCGCGGTAAAAAAGCGGATGTGGACCGCGCGGTCACCGCAGCCCGTACCGTCTTTGAACGCGGAGACTGGTCGCAAGCATCACCCGCAGAGCGCAAAGCGGTACTGCACAAACTCGCCGATTTAATGGAGCAGCATCACGAGGAGCTGGCGCTACTGGAAACGCTCGATACCGGTAAACCGATTCGCCATAGCCTGCGTGATGATATTCCCGGCGCGGCGCGCGCCATCCGCTGGTATGCCGAAGCTATAGATAAAGTCTATGGCGAAGTTGCCACCACCTCGGTGAACGATCTGGCACTGATTGTGCGCGAACCGGTAGGCGTGATTGCGGCCATTGTACCGTGGAATTTTCCTCTGCTGCTGGCCTGCTGGAAACTCGGCCCGGCACTGGCTGCGGGTAACAGCGTGATCCTCAAGCCTTCCGAAAAATCACCGCTGACCGCCATTCGCCTGGCTGCGCTGGCTAAAAAAGCAGGTTTGCCCGATGGCGTTCTCAGCGTTGTTAGCGGGTATGGTCACGAAGCGGGTCAGGCATTGTCACAGCACCCGGATGTTGATGTGATCACCTTTACCGGCTCGACTCGTACCGGCAAGCAACTGCTCAAAGACGCTGGCGACAGCAACATGAAACGCGTCTGGCTGGAGGCCGGAGGTAAAAGCGCCAATATCGTGTTTGCCGACTGCCCGGATCTGCCGAAAGCCGCCGCTAATGCAGCGGCAGGTATCTTCTATAACCAGGGCCAGGTTTGTATCGCCGGTACGCGCCTGCTGCTGGAAGAGAGTATTGCCGACGAATTTATCGCGCTGCTGAAAGAGCAGGCGAAAAACTGGCAGCCTGGCAACCCGCTGGATCCGGAAACCACGATGGGCACGCTTATCGACAATGCGCATGCCGACACCGTAGACACGTTTATTCGCGACGGTGAAGCGCAAGGCACGCTGGCGCTGGATGGCCGCAGCCACGTACATCCCGCCGCTATCGGCCCGACGATTTTTGTCGATACCGCACCGCAGGCCCACGTTAGCCGTGATGAAATCTTCGGCCCGGTACTGGTCGTCACCCGTTTTAGCAGCGAAGCCGAAGCTCTGGCGCTGGCTAACGACAGTGACTACGGCCTCGGCGCCGCGGTCTGGACCCGCGATTTGTCGCGCGCCCATCGTATGAGCCGTCGCCTGAAAGCCGGCTCAGTCTTCGTGAATAACTACAACGACGGTGATATGACCGTGCCGTTCGGCGGTTATAAGCAAAGCGGTAACGGACGCGATAAATCCCTGCATGCGCTGGAAAAATTTAGCGAACTGAAAACCATCTGGATCTCCCTGGAGTCTTAATCATGACTGAACATACCAGCAGTTATTACGCCGCAAGCGCCAATCAGTACGAACCGTTTCCGCCCCTTAGCGAATCGGTAAGCTGTGATGTTTGCGTCGTGGGCGGTGGTTATACCGGACTCTCCTCCGCCCTGCATTTAGCGGAAATGGGTTATGACGTGGTGCTACTGGAATCCGCGCGTATTGGTTTCGGGGCCAGCGGACGTAACGGCGGTCAGTTGGTGAACTCCTACAGTCGCGATATCGACGTCATCGAACGTACCTATGGCCCGGACGCCGCTAAAATGCTCGGTGGAATGATGTTTGAAGGCGGCAATATCATCCGCGAACGCATCAAGCGTTATCAGATCGAATGCGACTATCGTCCCGGCGGGCTGTTTGTAGCGCTGAACCACAAACAGATGGAAACGCTGGAAGAGCAGAAGTCGAACTGGGAACACTACGGCAACACGCAGCTTGAACTGTTAGACAGCAGTGAAATTCGTCGCGAAGTCAGCAGCGATCGTTATGTCGGCGCGCTGCTCGACCACAGCGGTGGTCATATTCACCCGCTGAACCTGGCGATTGGCGAAGCTAACGCCATTCGTCTGAACGGCGGACGCGTCTACGAACAGTCGCCAGTCACCCGTATTCAGCACACCAGCCCGGCGGTGGTCAGCACTGAAAAAGGCCAGGTGACGGCCCGCTTTGTGATCGTCGCGGGCAACGCCTATCTCGGTGACAAACTGGAACCTGCGCTGGCAAAAAGCAGCATGCCGTGTGGCACGCAGGTGTTAACCACCGAACCGCTGTCGGCGGAGATGGCGCGCTCGCTGCTCCCGAAAAACTACTGCGTGGAAGATTGTAACTACCTGCTCGATTACTACCGTCTGACCGGCGATAACCGCCTGCTGTACGGCGGTGGCGTAGTCTACGGCGCTCGCGATCCGGACGATATTGAGCGTCTGGTGATGCCGAAACTGCTGAAGACCTTCCCGCAATTGCAGGGGGTAAAAATTGATTACCGCTGGACCGGTAATTTCCTGTTAACGCTGTCTCGCATGCCGCAGTTCGGTCGTCTTGATACCAACATTTACTATATGCAGGGCTACAGCGGCCACGGTGTGACCTGTACTCACCTGGCAGGACGCCTGATTTCCGAACTGCTGCGCGGGGATGCCGAGCGCTTTGACGCGTTCGCCAAACTGCCGCACTACCCGTTCCCGGGAGGCCGCAGCCTGCGCATTCCGTTTACCGCCATGGGGGCGGCATATTACAGCTTACGCGATCGCCTTGGGGTTTAAGTTCTTCCGCGATAAACCCGACGCACAGGGCGATCCCCCCTGTGCGTTTTTTTATTCCTGGAAAGCGAAAAACAGATAACAGGTACGAAAATATCGCAATAGGACATAACCACACTCTTTGCATTGTTTCTCCCTTCCGATCGGATACGCTTTTTTCAGATATCGCTGGCGGCATGCGCCAGAACTCAACGGGGGAAGAAACGCGTGTTATGAATACGAATAACGAGGAGACCTTTTATCAGGCGATGCGCCGCAAAGGCGTAAGCAGACGCAGTTTTCTCAAATATTGTAGCCTCGCGGCTACATCGCTTGGGTTGGGAGCCGGAATGACGCCCAGAATTGCCTGGGCGCTGGAGAACAAACCCCGGATCCCGGTAGTCTGGATCCACGGGCTGGAATGCACCTGCTGCACCGAATCATTTATCCGCTCCTCTCACCCACTTGCCAAAGACGTCATCCTCTCCCTGATTTCCCTCGATTACGACGACACCCTGATGGCCGCCGCCGGAACGCAGGCCGAAGAGGTATTTGAAGACATTCTGAGCCGCTACCACGGCCGATACATTCTGGCAGTCGAAGGCAACCCTCCGCTGGGCGAGCAAGGAATGTTTTGCATCAGCAGCGGGCGCCCTTTTATTGAAAAGCTAAAAAGAGCCGCAGCAGGAGCCAGCGCGATTATCGCCTGGGGAACCTGCGCCTCCTGGGGCTGCGTGCAGGCTGCCCGGCCTAACCCTACCCAGGCTACGCCGATCGATAAGGTGATCACCGATAAGCCGATCGTGAAAGTGCCCGGCTGCCCGCCGATTCCGGATGTCATGAGCGCCATCATTACCTACATGGTGACATTTGATCGTTTGCCTGAACTCGATCGTCTGGGGCGTCCGCTGATGTTCTATGGTCAGCGTATTCACGATAAATGCTACCGCCGCGCCCACTTTGACGCCGGGGAGTTCGTTGAGAGTTGGGACGATGACGCCGCCCGCAAAGGCTATTGCCTGTACAAAATGGGCTGCAAAGGGCCAACCACCTATAACGCCTGTTCCACCACTCGCTGGAATGGTGGCGTTTCCTTCCCCATCCAGTCCGGCCACGGTTGTCTGGGATGTTCGGAAAACGGCTTCTGGGATCGCGGTTCGTTCTACAGCCGCGTGGTTGATATTCCACAAATGGGGACGCATTCAACCGCCGATACCGTGGGCCTCACCGCGCTAGGCGTCGTGGCGGCCGGTGTCGGTGTTCACGCAGTCGCCAGCGCCGTCAATCAACACAACCGCCACAAACAGCAACTAGCCGACGCCGGACAACAGTCTCCAGACAATAAGGATAAACAGGCATGAGCAATTCGTATCAAACCCAGGGATATACGGTCAATAATGCCGGTCGCCGCCTGGTTGTCGACCCCATCACGCGCATTGAAGGCCATATGCGTTGTGAAGTGAACATTAATGAGCAGAACATCATCACCAACGCGGTTTCCTGCGGCACCATGTTCCGCGGGCTGGAGATCATTCTACAGGGGCGCGACCCGCGCGATGCCTGGGCATTTGTCGAACGAATCTGCGGAGTGTGCACCGGCGTACATGCGCTCGCCTCGGTCTATGCCATTGAGGACGCTATTGGCATAAAGGTGCCCGACAACGCCAACATCATTCGCAATATTATGCTGGCGACGCTGTGGTGCCACGACCATCTGGTGCACTTTTACCAGTTAGCCGGAATGGACTGGATTGACGTGCTGAATGCCCTGAAAGCAGATCCGCGCGCCACATCGCAGCTGGCACAAAGCCTTTCAGCCTGGCCGATGTCTTCTCCAGGCTACTTCTTTGACGTCCAAAATCGCCTGAAGAAATTTGTCGAAGGCGGTCAGTTGGGGATTTTTCGCAACGGTTACTGGGGACATCCGCAGTACAAGCTGTCGCCAGAGGCCAACCTGATGGGCTTTGCCCACTATCTGGAAGCGCTCGATTTTCAGCGCGAGATCATCAAAATCCATACGGTGTTTGGCGGTAAGAATCCGCATCCGAACTGGATTGTCGGTGGGATGCCGTGCGCTATCAATATCGATCAGAGCGGCGCGGTAGGCGCAGTCGATATGGAACGCCTGAACCTGGTGCAGTCGATCATCACCCGCACCGCTGATTTCATCAACAACGTCATGGTGCCTGACGCGCTGGCTATCGGCCAGTTCAATAAACCCTGGAGCCAGATTGGCACCGGGCTTTCTGATAAGTGCGTCTTAAGCTACGGCGCGTTCCCGGATATCGCCAATGACTTCAGCGCGAAGAGCCTGTTGATGCCTGGCGGCGCGGTGATTAACGGTGATTTTAATAACGTCATGCCGGTGGACCTGGACGATCAGCAGCAAATTCAGGAGTTTGTCGATCATGCCTGGTATCGTTATCCGGACGATCAATTAGGTCGTCATCCGTTCGAAGGGATTACTGAACCCTGGTATAACCCGGGCGATGTCAAAGGCAGTGATACCGATATCAAGCAGCTCAACGAACAGGAACGCTACTCGTGGATTAAAGCCCCGCGCTGGCGGGGACACGCTATGGAAGTTGGGCCGTTGGCGCGTACGCTGATTGCCTATCACAAAGGGGATGCCGCCACGATTGAATCCGTGGATCGCATGATGTCCGCCCTCAAGCTGCCGCTGTCGGGTATGCAATCAACGCTGGGACGTATTCTGTGTCGCGCGCACGAAGCGCAGTGGGCCGTGAGCAAGCTGCAATATTTCTTCGACAAGCTGATGACCAACCTGAAAAACGGCAATCTGGCTACCGCAAATACCGAAAAGTGGGAGCCTGAAAGTTGGCCGCAGCACTGTCGCGGGATCGGTTTTACCGAAGCGCCGCGCGGAGCATTAGGCCACTGGGCATCGATTCGCGACCAGAAGATCGACCTGTATCAATGCGTGGTGCCGACCACCTGGAATGCCAGCCCGCGCGATCCAAAGGGACAAATTGGCGCTTACGAGGCGGCGCTGATGGGCACCCAAATGGCGATACCGGATCAACCGTTGGAGATCCTGCGCACCTTGCACAGCTTCGACCCCTGCCTGGCATGTTCAACCCACGTACTCGGCGACGACGGCAGCGAACTTATCGCCGTCCAGGTTCGCTAAGCGTTAAGGAACGGAACGATGACTGGAAAAACATCCCCACGCGTCGGGGAGGCGCGTGATACCACCACCTGCCACTATGTGTTTGAAGCGCCAGTACGCTTGTGGCACTGGCTGACGGTGGGCTGCATGTTGGTGTTGATGGTGACCGGATACTTCATTGGCCGACCGCTGCCGTCGGTCAGCGGTGAGGCCACTTATCTGTTCTATATGGGCGACATTCGGCTGGTGCATTTCGCCGCCGCCATGGTGTTCACGGTGATACTGCTGATGCGCATTTACTGGGCCTTCGTCGGTAACCGTTATTCACGCGAACTGTTAATCGTGCCGGTCTGGCGGCGCAGTTGGTGGCAGGGTGCGTATTCTGTGGTGCGTTGGTATCTGTTTCTGGAAAAAAAACCGGGAGATGATATCGGTCATAACCCCATCGCGCAGGCGGCGATGTGCGGTTATTTCCTGCTTTCCGTTTTTATGATCCTCACCGGTTTTGCCTTATACAGCGAACATAGCCAGTATGCCATTTTTATCCCTTTCCGCTATGTGACGGAGTTTTTCTACTGGACCGGCGGGAACTCTCTCGATATCCACAGCTGGCATCGGTTAGGGATGTGGTTCATCGCCGCCTTCATCGTAGGCCATGTGTATATGGCGATTCGTGAGGACATCATGTCTGACGAGACCGTCATCTCAACCATGATTAACGGCTTTCGTAGTCATAAGTTTCCTAAGGGTCAGCACGATAAGGAGGCGTCATGAGCGAACCTAACGTCATCGTGATGGGCTTAGGCAACCTGCTGTGGGCAGATGAAGGGTTTGGTATTCGCCTCGCTGAGCGCCTGTACGCCCATTATCACTGGCCAGAATCGGTAGAGATTGTTGACGGCGGCACGCAGGGACTGAATCTGCTGGGCTACGTTGAGCAGGCCAGCCATTTGCTGCTGCTTGACGCCATCGACTACGGGCTTGAGCCGGGAACCCTGCAAACTTACGCCGGAGACAAAGTCCCGAGTTACCTCAGCGCTAAAAAAATGAGTCTGCATCAGAACAGCTTCTCTGAAGTGCTGGCTCTGGCGGATATTCGCGGCCATCTCCCCGCGCACATCGCTCTGGTGGGACTACAGCCGGTACAGCTGGACGACTATGGCGGCAGCCTGACCGACATCGCGCGCGCTCAGCTCCCGGCGGCGGAACAGGCCGCGCTTACGCAACTGGCCGCGTGGGGCATTGTGCCACAGACAAGCGATGAAACGCGTTGCCTGAACTATGACTGCCTGTCGATGGAAAACTATGAAGGCGTGCGTATTCGCCAGTATCGCGTAACGCTAGAGAGATAATTAACATGTTGAATGACCAACCGTTTTCTGCGCTATGGCAGCGAATGCTGGCTAAGGGCTGGCAACCGCTGAGCGCATCTGAACTGGATGACTGGATAACCCGCGTGCGTAATGGCGTGGTCCTGCTCAGTAGCGATCCTCGCCGTACACCGGAAGTCAGCGATAACCCGGTCATGATTGCCGAGTTGCTCCGCGAGTTTCCCCAGTTTGACTGGCACATCGCCATGGCGGATCTTGAACACAGCGAGGCGATCGGCGATCGCTTCGGCGTGTTCCGTTTTCCGGCTACCCTGGTGTTTACCCAGGGTGAGCTGCGCGGCATTCTCAGCGGTATCCACCCGTGGGCCGACTTGCTCAACCTGATGCGTCCCCTCGTTGAAGAACGTATACCGCCGGAGTCTGCATGATGAGCGATTCCTTTTTTCATCTGCTGGGGCCAGGAACGCAGCCAGGTGATGACTGCTTCAGCATGAATCCCTTGCCCCTCACCTGCCAGGTCAACAGCGACCCCAGCATGGCAACACTGGAAAACTGTCCGCACAGCCCGGCGGTGATGGCATTGTTAGCCGATGTGCGCCACCAGCTCACCCAGAGAATTCCCGCCAAACAGGATGTGCTGGGATGGGATTTATCCTCGCTCAATGCAGACGATCTCACCTTTCTGAATACGCTACTCGGCGAAGGCGAAGTTTCCGTGCTCATTCAGCATGCTGACGGCAGGGCGAGCGAGATTCAGGAGTCGATTTTCTGCGGTATCTGGCGGGTGCGTTGTCAGAATGACAAGGGGCAATGGCAGGAACATCTGGAAGTAGGCAGCGCACCACGGGCACTGTGGCAGGCGGCAACAATCAATACGCTGCCGGACGATAGCCTGCTGCCTCCGCCTATAGATGGGTTGATGAATGGCCTGACGCTGGCCCAGGAACTGCTGGCGCACGTGCGCGATCCGGCAGCGCAACCCCATAGCATTAACCTCACCCAACTGCCGATTAGCGACGCGGATCGCCTGTTCCTCGCCCGCCTGTGCGGCGAAGGGCACATTCAAATCCGCACCATCGGCTACGGCGAGAGCCAAATCGACGCCACGGCGCTGCGCCATGTCTGGCATGTTCGCTGTCTGGATACCCTGAAAGGGCTTCTGCTTGAGAGTTATGAGATCTGTCCGTTGCCGGAACTGGTGTTGGCCGCACCGGAAGATCTGCTCGACTCGCTCGAGCGGCTGGATGAAGTCTGCGGCTGGCTGGCATCCGGCCCGCCTGCCTGATCCCCTCTTTAGACCCGCGTACTTTTCTACTGCGGGTCTGACGTTTTCTTCCTTACCTATTCACTCTCTAATGCCTGATGGAGTTCGCATGTGGGACGTCATTGACCTATCGCGCTGGCAGTTTGCGCTGACCGCGCTGTACCATTTTCTGTTTGTTCCCCTGACGCTGGGGCTGATTTTTTTGCTAGCCATCATGGAAACCCTGTTCGTGGTGACCGGCAAAACAGTCTACCGCGACATGACGCGTTTCTGGGGAAAGCTATTCGGTATTAACTTTGCGCTCGGCGTGGCAACCGGCCTGACCATGGAGTTTCAGTTCGGTACTAACTGGTCGCTCTATTCCAACTATGTGGGTGATATTTTCGGTGCCCCGCTGGCGATGGAAGCCTTGATGGCCTTCTTTCTTGAATCCACCTTCGTGGGGCTGTTCTTCTTTGGCTGGCAGCGCTTAAACAAGTATCAGCATTTACTGGTGACCTGGCTGGTTGCGTTTGGCTCTAACATTTCGGCCCTGTGGATCCTCAACGCCAACGGCTGGATGCAATATCCAACTGGCGCTCACTTTAATATTGATACCCTGCGCATGGAGATGACCAGTTTTAGCGAGCTGGTCTTTAACCCCGTCAGCCAGGTGAAATTTGTGCATACCGTGATGTCTGGTTATGTCACCGGCGCCATGTTTGTGATGTCCATCAGCGCCTGGTATTTGCTGCGTGGTCGCAATCGCGAGTTCGCCCGGCGCTCCTTCGCGGTGGGTTCCGTCTTTGGCACGCTGGCTATCCTCGGCACGCTACAACTGGGTGATAGCTCAGCCTTTGAGGTCGCCCAGCTCCAGCCAGTAAAACTGGCGGCAATGGAGGGCGAATGGCAAACCGAACCGGCCCCCGCGCCCTTTCATGTCATCGCCTGGCCGCAGCAGGAGCAAGAGCGTAACGCCTTTGCCGTGAAGATACCGGCCCTGCTGGGTATTCTGGCGACCCACTCTTTAGATACGCCGGTTCCGGGGCTGAAAAACCTGATGGCGGACGCGCTCCCACGCCTGCAGCGGGGCCGTGAGGCGTGGTTACTGATGCAGGAAATTGCCAAAGGTAACCGCACGCCTCAGGTACTGAACGCTTTTCACGCTGTGGAGAAAGATCTGGGTTACGGCATCCTGCTGGCGAACTACGCACCTGACATGAACCACGTTACGCCAGCGCAATATCAGGCCGCGCAACGCGGCACCATTCCGCAAGTGGCCCCCGTGTTCTGGAGCTTTCGCATCATGATTGCATGCGGTTCGCTGCTGCTATTGGTGATGGCGATTGCGTTGATACAGACCTTACGCTGGCGTATCGACCAGCATCGCTGGGTACTGCGCATGACGCTGTGGAGCCTGCCGCTCCCGTGGATTGCCATCGAAGCTGGCTGGTTTATGACGGAGTTTGGCCGCCAGCCATGGGCGATTCAGGATATTTTGCCGACATGGTACGCCCACTCCGCGCTGAGCGCAGGCCAACTGGCCTTCTCGATGGGGCTAATTCTCACGCTTTACACCCTGTTTTTAATTGCTGAGGTCTACCTGATGCAGAAATACGCGCGCCTTGGTCCAGATGCAATGCATAACCAGCAACCAGCGCAACAACAGGGATAAAGGAGACAATCATGTTGGATTATGAAACGTTGCGGCTCATTTGGTGGCTGCTGATTGGCATCATTCTGGTGGCCTTTATGGTCACTGACGGGTTTGATATGGGGGTCGGCTGCCTGTTACCGCTGATCGCGCGAAACGATGATGAGCGACGGGTGTTAATCAATAGCGTCGGGGCGCACTGGGAAGGTAACCAGGTGTGGCTCATTCTGGCGGGTGGTGCATTATTCGCGGCCTGGCCGCGGGTCTATGCCGCCGCATTTTCGGGGTTTTATGTAGCGATGATCCTGGTGCTGTGTGCTCTTTTCTTTCGCCCGTTGGCCTTTGATTATCGAGGCAAAATAGCCAATGCACACTGGCGTGCTATGTGGGACACCGGGTTGGTTATCGGGAGCCTGGTCCCTCCTGTTATCTTCGGCGTCGCGTTCGGCAACCTGTTCTTGGGCGTGCCTTTTATCTTCACACCACAGCTTCATGTGCAATACCTGGGCACTTTCTGGCAGTTACTCTCACCCTTTGCGCTACTGTGCGGCGCATTAAGCCTGATGCTGGTTATTCTGCAAGGGGGCATGTGGATCCAGTTGAAGACCGACGGCATTCTTCACCAACGCGCGCTCTCTGCTACCCGTCGTAGCGCAATGCTGGTCGTGCTCTGCTTTCTGTTAGCCGGTTACTGGCTATGGACGGGGATCGACGGCTATGTGCTACTTAGCCAGGAGCCGAATGGTCCTTCCAACCCGCTGTTAAAAATGGTAACGACCTCACCGGGCGCGTGGATGGCGCACTTTTATCAGTCACCACTGCTGTTAATTATTCCGCTGCTTGGCATGATGTTCCCGATGCTCGCGATCTATGCCTGCGGGCAACGTCGGGCCGTATGGGGATTTCTGTGCGCTTCACTGACCCAGGCCTGCGTGATCTTCACCGCCGGAATCACCCTGTTTCCGTTTGTGATGCCTTCAAGCGCGTATCCGCTCTCCAGTCTGACGGTGTGGGACAGCACTTCCAGCCAGATGACGCTCAGTATCATGCTGGTTATTGTGCTGATTTTTCTACCGATCGTTCTGCTTTATACCGTGTGGAGTTATTACAAAATGCTGGGACGAATCAATGTAGAAACGATCCGCCGCCACAATCACGAACTTTACTAGGGAGGACCGTACGATGTGGTATCTGTTTTGGTTTGTCGGCATTCTGCTGATGTGCGCACTCTCCACGCTGGCACTGGTCTGGCTGGAGTCGCGGCAGAAATAATACTGCGCGTGCGCTACGCTTTCTGGCTCTCCGGTTTATTCGGGGAGCTTTTTTATCCCCTTTCCATCAGCTCGCCAAGGCGCCGAATCTGCCGTCCCTGGCTATCGAAATTACCCTCATCGAGCCACAGATCGTAGGCAGGTCGAAGTATCGGGTACTCACCGTCAATGATTGAGTACCATGCGGTATCACGATTTCGTCCACGGGTAACGATAGCCTGCCGAAATATACCTTCAAAACTGAAGCCAAAGCGCTCTGCCGCCCTACGGGAAGGCTCATTGAAGGCATCACATTTCCATTCAAAACGGCGATAGCCCAGATCCTCAAAAACGTACTTTAAAAGCAATGATATGACTTCCGTTGAAATTCGCGTGCGTTTCATGTGTACGGAGTAGGAAACATGGCCAACCTCGATCACGCCATTTGCGGGATCAATCCGCATAAGAGCAAACGTACCAACAGGTTTCATACTGGTTAAATCGATCACGGCAAAATGCATCGGATCTGTCTGTTCTTCCATGTTTTTTAAATAAACCAGGAAGGCATCAAAAGTTTCAAAAGGTCCGACCGCCAGATATGTCCAGTCACGACAATCGCTTGCTTCGCAGTACGCTTCATACAACTCTTTTGCATGGCGTTCGGTGTTAATGCGTTCAAGCTTACAATAGCGACCTGTAATTTGCTGAGCCTGTGGAAAGGGTGCGCCTTTCCAGTCAGACAAAGTCATACCTACGGGTTGTTGGAATTGATTAAAGACGCCCGGCATATCTGTACCTCTTACAAAACAGAACTAAACCAGCGCAGGGTATGATCAAACTGAGCGGCCCAAAAGAACCACAATGCGTGTTTTTAACGGATCCACACTATTTTAGTGTACAAAAAACAGGCGCTATATTTTTACCCGTAGCGAAAGAAACGTATTTACTGCATTAATGCTAAGAGCGGAATAAATTATAATTTAAATAACCTGAGCCAAACGGCGAATCCCATCAACAATTGCCTCTACCGGATGATTTGCAAAACCAATCAAAATCCCCTGTCGTGAGACATCGCTCTGGTAATAACGACTTAGTGATAGTATTCCCATCCCTAGTAATCTGGCTTGCTCCTCAACTTCATTTCCGGTTAATCCGTTTTGTAGCCAGCACACAATATGGACGCCAGAGTCAGAAGGCTGCACAATCATTTTATCAGCCAGGTATTCTTGAATAGCATTGACCAGCGCAGTTCTTCTTTCATAGCATGCCTTACGAATTCGGCGCACATGACTGGCATAGTGACCATCCTCAATAAAATTCGCCATCACAGCCTGTTCAAGATAACTGGTGCCAAGATCGGAAAAATATTTCGTCACCATAATTTGTTCTTGTAAACCCGGCGGGACAACTAAAAAACCTAAACGGAATTCCGGGTACATCATTTTAGAAAATGTTCCGGCGTAGATTACGCGTTGATTCTGATCTAATCCTTGCAGAGCTTGTAAAGAACGGTCGGCATAACGGAACTCGCTATTATAGTCATCTTCAAATATCCATGCCTGATTCAACTTCGCCCATTCCAGCAACTCAAAACGCCGGGATAAACTTAACGTTCCACTTAATGGATATTGATCCGACGGGACGACATAGGCCAACTTAGCGTCAGGAAAATGATCAATACCATAGCGGACGTTCATTCCCTCGCTATCTACCGGTACGGGCCTCACCATCGCGCCAACTGACATGAAGGCTCCGCGGGCGCCTTTGTAACCCGGGTCGTCCAGCCAAACGTCACTTCCTGCCGACAGCAACGCTCGTGCGGTAATGTTCAATGCCTGTTGAATACCATTTACGATGATTATTTGATCTTCGTTACAGTTCACTCCACGCGTTGTTTTAATGTAGCGGCAAACCGCTTTTCTCAAAGGAAGGTACCCGCAAGGATGAGTGTGAGCGCCCAGTTGATGCCGGGATTGTCTCCAGACACGTTGCAGTAGCTTTCCCCATAACGCATGCGGGAAGAGATCCGTACACCCGACACCAACCGCAAATAGGCGGTTCATGCCGCGCCCTTCATACTCATTTGACCACAAATCGCGAACAGGATTATTTCGGCTGTGAACCTGTTCATCAGGCGAGACAACGTCCCCCGACGCTATCTTTGGATAGCTATTGCTGATACTCCGATCCGGAATATTATGTGAGACATATGTTCCAGACCCTTTACGGGTCTGGATATACCCTTCATCTAATAGCCTGTCATAACCGGCGATCGCTGAGTTTCGTGAAATTGACATCATCTCGGACAATGCCCTGGTTGACGGCATTTTTGTTCCTGGCGGCAATCGCCCTTCGAGGATGTGATCGCGGAGGATGTGGTAAACCTGCTCCTTAACCGCGCCTTTTCCTAAAACAAATCCTTGAAATAAAGGCGCATTGTTTTTCTTCATTGTATTAACCTTTATACTAAAAGTGGATCCTATCAATATATCGAAAGTGTCTCTTTACGAGAATTTATAAAGTTCTTAGTATCATCATACTAACACATTACTCGTATAAAATATCAGGATATATATGACTAACATGAATACCGTTACTATTGAATGTGCAGAACAAAAAGACTACGCCAGCTGGCTTCCTTTATGGATAAACTATCAAACATTTTATCGCACTAAAATTTCAGATAAAGTAACAAAATTAACGTGGGAGCGTTTCCTTACCCCGAGCGAACCTGTTTATTGTGCTGTTGCCAAATATGATGGAAAAATAGTGGGACTGGTGCATTATCTCTTTCACCGTTCAACATGGGCAGAATCCAACTATTGCTATCTCGAAGATTTATTTGTTAGCGAAGAGGTACGTGGTCAACATATCGGTAAACAGCTTATCGAGTATGTCCAACAACAAGCCAAAAAACACCACGCGTCAAGATTATACTGGCATACGCATGAAACCAATCTCCGTGGACAACGTCTGTATGACTGGGTGGCCCAAAAGAGCGGGATGATCGAATATCGTATGTAAGGATAATAATACTCAGGATAGTATTTAATTATTCAGTACTAAAAATAAGCCTCTGAGTAGATATACTCAGAGGATGTCTCGGTGACAAATCCCCCCAACCTGAATAAGATAAGGAAAAAAACCAGCGATAAGCAAATTCTTAAGAATCAAAAAGGTAAAGAGCCAGCATGGCAACGATAAAGGATGTTGCAGAGTTAGCGGGAGTGTCCACCGCAACAGTTTCACGTGTTATTAATCAAACCGCATGGGTTGAACCCGTGACGCGTGAGCGTGTTGAAAAAGCCATGCGCGAACTGAACTATCATCGCAATGCCGCCGCTATTGCATTAGCGAAACGCAGCGGTGACATGCTCGGGTTATTGACCGGCAACCTTGCCGATCCTTTTTTTGCCAGGCTTGCCCGAGGCGTGGAAGAAGTATCACGCCAGCAGCAATTTCGGCTGATGGTATGCAGCGGTGGCCACGATGAAGGAATGGAAAAATCAGGACTTGATTTCCTGATAAACCAGGGCTGTGAAGCTATTGTGGTCCATGCCAGTAGACTGTCTGAAAAGGAACTGTTGAGATATGCCGCTCATTTTCCTGCCATGGTGGTCGTGAACCGCTATATTGCCGGGATGGCCAATCGCTGCGTGTGGCTGGAAAATAGTCAGGCAGCTAAAACAGCCACGCTACATCTCCTGGAACAGGGGCACCGTTGTATTGCCTGCGTGACAAGTGATTTACCGATTATCGATCGCCGTGAGCGGCTGGAAGGCTATCGCCAGGCGCTGGCCGAATATGGCATTACGCCAGATAAAAACTGGGTGATTAGCGTGCCCTTTAATGAAGAAGGTGGCGAACGCGCTGCACACCAGCTGCTTAATTGCGGCATTCCTTTCACCGCAGCAGTGACGTTTAATGATGTAATGGCCGCCGGGATTATGCGCATCCTCCATCAGCAGGGAATTACACTTCCGCAGCAGCTTTCGATCGTTGGATTTGATGATGTGGTGATGGCTCGCTATCTCTACCCCGCACTCACAACAATGCATTATCCCGTTGAGCGCATGGCTCGCTGCGCTTCGCAGCTGGCGATACAGCTTTTTAAGGGCGCAACTCAGCGTCCCAGCGTGAATAGTTTCACTGCGGATTTAGTGATCCGCGATTCTGTTCTTCCCCCCTCTCTCTGAAATCAATGCGTAAATCGTCAAGCCCCTGAATTGTGACCGACTTCAAGTTTAACGTCTTCATGTAATCGCTTACATGAGGGCCAATGAGCGATCACAGTCAGGCAAAAGGGTGTTCTCTACTCTTGAGCGACCTTACAGACTGGAGATTCATGAATGAATGCCTCTCAAAATCAGAAAAAAACACTCTCATTTGGACTGGCAGTGATCCCTATTTTAGCCATGCTACTGCTGCTAATTATTGGCTACGGCATCATGGGGCTACGTATTGAGCCCTTGTTGCTATGTTCTGCTGCAGTCGCCGCGGGCATGGCCTGGTGGCAAGGGTATTGCTGGGAAGACATCATTAATTCGGTGGTTGATAAACTCGCCAAAGCAATGCCGGTTATCATGATTCTTATCTGTGTTGGCGGACTGATTGGTACATGGATGTTCAGCGGCACCATCCCTTACATGGTGTACTGGGGACTTAAACTCATCAGCCCCGAATACATTCTCATCGCCGCCTTCTTTTTGACCAGCGTCGTATCGGTGTGTACCGGAACCTCCTGGGGTTCCGCCGGAACGGTTGGCGTAGCATTGATGGGCGTTGCCGCCGGACTGGATGTCTCGATGGCAGCAGCGGCAGGTGCCGTTGTTTCTGGCGCTTACTTCGGTGACAAGATATCGCCGCTGTCAGACTCCACCAACTTTGCGGCCATTGTTGCAGATACCACCCTTTTCGAGCATATCCAGCACTTATTGTGGACCACTATTCCCAGCTTTCTGCTTGCCGCCGTGGTTTATCTTATTGCCGGCCACAGCAATATGCTCGGCGAGGTCGCCACGCCACAACGGGTTACCGACATTGTCAACGCTCTGGAGTCGCTATACCACTTCAATATCATTCTGATTTTGCCGCCGGTTATTGTGTTGTGGGGCGCGATTCGTAAAAAACCGGTCATTCCTTTAATGCTGAGTGCATGCGTATTAGCCCTGATTCTGGGCGTTGTCATGCAAGGACTCAGCATCAAGCAGGGACTGGATGCCTTTATAGATGGATTCAACATTACTATGTTCCCGCAAGGGAGTGAGGGCATTATTGCTGATGTTCCGCGCCTGCTGAACCGCGGCGGAATGTTCTCAATGATGAGCACTATCCTTCTGGTATTTTGCGCATTCTCTTTTGCCGGTGCCTTAACGTTAACCGGCGCACTCAACATTATCATTAACCGCTTACTGACGGTCATTCACAGTGTCGGTCAGTTAATTGCGGCAACCATTGGTACCACCCTTCTGGTGACCGGAGCGACAAGCGACGGCAAGCTGGCTCTTCTGGTTCCAGCTGAACTGTTTAAAGACGCATATCGTCGTATGGGACTGGATACCAAAAATCTGTCCCGCACCATTGAAGACGCTGGCACCGTCATTGAGCCGTTGTTGCCGTGGACCGCTGCCGGAGTTTATATGGCCACGACATTAGGAGTGAGCACGCTGGATTTATTGCCATGGGCGATTCAGTGCTATGCCGCAATCTTCTTCGCCTTGATTTACGGTTTCACGGGAATCGGTATTGCGAAGGCGCCATCAGTGGCAGAAACAGAAAAAAATATTACGGCAACAGAATAGGGAGAGCATGTAATGGATTTTAATAAGATTATCGATCGTCACGATACCGCCTCGTTGAAATGGGACTTTATGGCGCGATATTTCGGCGAGGATACACATCAACTGTTGCCAATGTGGGTGTCTGATTTTGACTTTACTTGCCCGCCCGCTGTTCAGGAGGCTTTAACTCACCGCGTCGGGCACGGTATTTTTGGTTACAGCGAACGACCACAAAGCTACTTTGATTCATTAATTTCATGGTTATCAACCCGGCATCAGCTGGAAATCAAACAAGAGTGGATCTGCAGTATTGAAGGTGTTGTTCCGGGATTATCGCTACTCGTACAAATGCTGAGTCAACCCGGTGAAGGCGTGGTCGTTCAGGGGCCTTATTATGGTTCATTCGCTAAAATTATCTCTCTGAACGGCAGACAGCTGCTGGAAAATCCGTTGTATGAGGACCCGGCTACCGGTTATCAAATGGATTTTGCTCACCTGGAAATGTTATTCCGGACTGAACGTCCGCCGCTGATGATTTTATGTAATCCGCATAATCCAACCGGTCGTTGTTGGTCTGCACAGGAGCTGGAACAGCTACTTACGCTATGCGAGACCTATGATGTAACGTTGCTGTCTGATGAGATATGGGCAGATTTATTGCTTCCAGGAGAACAATTTACTTCAGTTCTGCATCTGGGAGAACGCTGGCATTCACGTGTAATTTCAGCCACTTCAGCCAGTAAAACGTTTGGTTTGTCGACATTGCGTATTGCTAATTTTCTGATACCGGCACCGGCATTGCGTGAACACTTTTTACGCCGTCTGGATGCGCATGGACTGGATGTATTCAATGCGCTATCCGTCGAGGCGAGTACGGCTGCATGGCAACATGGTGCACCATGGTTAGACGATTTACTTGGCTATCTGGCTGAAAATCGACGCTGGTTTATTCAACAAATTGATGAATATCTCCCATGGGCTCGGGTTGTTCCTTCCCAGGCAACGTATCTACTGTGGATAGATTGCAAAGCGCTTGGACTGGATGATGAGCAGCTCAAATGGGTAATGCTTGATGTTGCCGGTATTGCGCCTTCAATGGGAAATGGCTTTGGTCCTGCTGGAAAAGGTTTTATCCGCCTGAACATGGGATGTCCACGCGCCTACCTCGAAAAAGCGGTAGAGGGATTGAAGCGTATTGCATTTACATCCTGTTGAATCTGCTCAGTAAACGAATCGGCCCTGGCACAGGGCCTCTCGATATTATCAGCCATTTCGACGAGGCCTGATTAACGGCCTCTGAACTACCAACCAAGAATGGCGATACGGAGAACGTGGTGCAGGTTACCCGAAAAATAAGATGTGCGCTGAAAACCGCAGTAAACGGGCTTTTAGTTGATTTCGGTAGACTTGGGAAGAGTTTGAAATGGTGCCGATAATAGGAGTCGAACCTACGACCTTCGCATTACGAATGCGCTGCTCTACCAACTGAGCTATATCGGCCCTGATAAGGACATGCCCACGAATGTGAACACGGGGTAGAAGGTTAAAACTAACCGGGCGATGCGTCAATGGCCTTGCGAATCAAACGCCTATTTTTGCATCATCCGGATTCAATTACGCACGAATCGTGTCGTCACAGGCGTCCTTGTTCGCGGCAAGGGAATTCTATAACCAGCGGCGAACACGCTGCTCATAGCGTATCCATTCCGGCCCGAAATGTTTTCGCAGTTGTTCCTCTTCAAAATCAATATGTAATCTGGCAACCACCAGTATAAACAGCGGTGCAGCCAATATTCCAATCAGGCTACCGACGTAAAGAGCAAAAGCTAACTGGAGTCCACTCATTCCAAGATAGATTGGATTGCGGCTCCAGGCATAACATCCGCCAGTAACAAGTGTGGTCGATTTCTCTGCATGCAGTGGGTTTAGCGTCGTACGTTTCTTCCGCATCTGCCACGCGGTATGCAGTATCATCGCCAGACTGACGCTAGCCAACAATGCACTTATTACGATAGTCACCGCGCCAAATGTGAAACGCGGGATCGCCGTCAACGCATCCGCGATGAGGAATAATAATAGGATGAGTGGTGGTGGAAGCCAGACTCTTAATTTTGTCAGGAAAGGACGCATGGCTACGGGCTAACCTCAGTACCTGTTTGATTAACGCTGATATCACTATAAATACCCCGTTTAAGATACATAAACAAACGGTGCATACTTCACTGTAGGACTTTTTACTTAACCAGACAGACAGGCAGCGATGCAAAGACGCCAATACCAGAGGCGTCTGCCCCTGGTGTTCAGGAAAAAATCATGCTGCAGGCCATGTCAGCTCAGAGCACATACTCGTTTAAAGGTTTTACCCTTCATATGTAAAAACCGTGTCAAAAATGAATTACGTAGATAAAGGTGAATCCGACGCTGATTCAAACAAATCTACAGACTGCTGGTAATACCGGATAAAATCATTAAATGTCACTGGCGGTAGAAACTGATACCCCTGCAGATAGTCAACATTATTTTTTCCCAGCCATTGTTGCTGATAGTCATTTTCAACGCCCTCGGCCACCGTACGTAACCCCAGAAGTCCTGAAAGGTGAGTAATTGACTCGAGCATAGGGATATATTGATCAACCTCTTTAATTTCCTTAATGAAGCTTTTATCAATTTTGATTACATCCAGGTCTAACTCATTGAGATAGCAGAGATTAGCGTATCCAGTACCAAAATCATCCAAAGCGAACAAAACACCTTTATTTCGTAACGAACGAATAAGTTCTTTGATTGCAGGAGTGATCGTGAACGTCTGGTTCTCTGTTATCTCTATCATCAATTTTATCGGCAGACCTTGCGTTATCTCCATAAAATTAAGGCATTCCCAATAGAATACGGGATTATTTAAACCTGACGGACTGACATTAAAAGAAACGAACAGAGTTTTATTAATGCTTGCACCTCCAGAGACCAGATTGCGCGCAACAGCGGTCATTAAATAGCTAGTTAACTCATTGATTAAGCCACTTTTTTCAGCCAATGGAATAAACTCTCGCTGAGAAATAGCATAGTTATGTCCCTGTGGCCAACGAGCCAATACCTCAACACCACAAACGTCGCCCCTGATATTCACGATGGGCTGAAAATAAGGAATGATCTCCTCATTCCTTATTGCCATACTCAGTCTACTAGTATCCGAAACATCATATGCGTCAGTGTAAACTGCATCCCCATTCACATTATTATTGATTATAGAGCTTTCATTTAATAAATTATTTCGGGTTAAAAAGATAACAGTTTCATTAAAATTGGAAAAGCCGAGGCGAGCAGTAATTTTATCCCGATATCGATACACTGACTTAATTGTTAGCGAATTAGCAATACAGAAATCATGCAGTTTTTCTTTTGTGAATGATGAATACAGCATTTCTTCTTCAAATTCAGTCAAGTTAAAAGTAAACATCGGTGAATCTTTATTGACTTCCACAACTTTGTTAGGTGCCAATAGACTCTCTTTTAATTGAGCGATCAACTGCTCTGACAATTCCCCCCCATTGATAAAGGAATATTCTTCATATCCCCGATTAACAGGCAGGGTTTCGCACATCCGCAGAACAATACAGTGTATGTTGATGAACTGTGTACTGTTTCTCTGAAGCCATTTTTTGACCAATAATAATGGCAACCGGTTATCGATCACCAGCAAGCAGGACGGATATTGCGACATAACTGACTGCGTGCCAGAAATAAATGTCCGTGCATCGATCAATACCAGATTTGGTAACCATGCTTTTATTCCTGAAAAAAGGAAACTATCATAACTGAGCAGAAAAATTTTTTTCGTATTCATAGTTATCACCAACTTAAATTTATGGCATAGCAGGTCCCTCGCTCTATTCACGAGAGAATATACAACACCTTCGACCTCCAATAATCATAAGGCGATTCGTGATATAACTTTATCCATAAGCCATATCACGTAAATTCAGAATTTATAATCACAGTTATCCATATGAGTATTCTCATCACACCGTAAGTTCCATTTAAAAATTGAAAAAGAAAAAACTCCATTTCTTAATCAGTACAAATCCCTTTACTCACTTTCACTTCATTACAAAACAAAAAGCTATAAATACAAAATTTACAAAACATATAACTACAGTGACCAACAGAATAACATATTACCGTAGTTTATGCTGACCGACAAACTAAGAGAGGATGTCGTAGATCTTGTATTCATAAACATTTCCGGCAATATGCACGACATATTGTTTCATCGACTCTAAATTTATTGCTACATTTTCTATAGAGAGTGACAGTATAGGTTCAATATATAATCAGGGCATATTGGTTCAGACCCAACCCCCTTAATGATTAATTTTTGAGCAACTCTGACCCACGGGTAGGTATTTCTGCAACGCTACGATAAATTTCCGGTTTTTTGTTTTCAACTCACTACTATGCCAGGTTTCCCCCGGTAACACATAACGCATGGTGGCTTCATCATCAGTTGAGTGACACCCCTGGTGTACGATAATTTTGAAAAAAGTATTCCCTGTGTTTTTCAACGTCCCGTTTATCTCATCAATGGTGTAGGCCAGGTTCATTTTCCTCGGACGAACGACCAATATGGTATCCATAGCGATCACCGGGAGAGCCTGTCCGCCTTTCCCTTGATTACGCTCGGTAAACAGCGTTATCGGCATTTCACGAAACAGTATTCGGTAATAGCGTTCTTTATCATCCTGCGGGCCACGATAGAAAATCTTAAAAAACTCACTTGCCTGCGGTGCCAGTGAAAAACGGAGCGGAGTAAACAAAAGTTCGCCTTCGGCAATAGCACTTCTGTTTTCACCTCCCGGTCCCGGTTTATCTATTTTAACTGCGCTAATACTGTACACGTTCTGTTTCTGGCTATCGTTATAGATTCGTTTACTGATAAATGATTTATCCGATGGCATCTCATAAATAGTCGACTCCAGATAGACTGCCTGTGCGGAGAACACCGCCAGCCCGGAAAGCAAGGCCAATATCCATCTTAGCGCCAAACGACAGTGGCTCATGGCGTCACTCCCACCCAATTCGCCGTCACTTTTATCTCTCCGCTGGCACTGACAACACCTTCCCAATCCGCACCGGAAACGGTCAACATCGAACGCGAATCATTCATTGGGAAAAGCAATTTTAAATCAGTCGCAAAGTAGCTTCCATCATCTGTATTATTTGCGTCCCAGGGCGTCTGTTGCCATTGCGCATCTCTCATGCTGATCGCCGCTTCACTACAGCTATTTCGTTTCTGTACCACGCCACCCGACTGACTGTTGTACTGAAGAAAGGCGGGAATTGGGACAGATAACCCACCTTGCGTAGAAGTGAACAGGCAATAAGGCACATTGTTTATCGTCGTACTTTCCCCAATAACTTGTGCGGTAATGCTATCAGCCTGACGAGGCCCCGAGACCGTCACGGTGTAATCCACCTCAATCGGAGCGGTCTCGCCAATTGTGCCGCTGCCGCTTGCCGAGGTGCTGTTATCCGATGAGATAATACTGATCCCATATTCCTTTGGCACAATATTGAGCTGTAGCGAAGGAGTAAACTGGTAATACCCCGACTCTGGCGTCACGCTATTTGTAAAAGCAAATGTAAATGGTTGGCTGTTGGTGATACTGACGCCACTGTCCACCATATTTTTCAGGAATGTTTTCGACAAAAAAACATAGACATACTCGCCACCATTACTAAAAATATTATAATAAATCGATGTCGAGCTAAAATTAGTCCAGGATTGACCATCACCAGAATATTTAATTGTGGCAGCTGCCGGTGTAAAACCAAGCAAACCGCTATCCGCATACATACGAATACGTAGTGAAGCCGTCAGGTTGCTGGTTTGATTTAAATTGTATGAAATCATCTTACAGATAACGCCATCTTCACGACTGACCACACCCAGCTCACAATAACCACTGTCTTTAGTGATGCTCGGCGTACCATCACTGGCAACCCATAACTCCTGAAATGCATTGGTAGAAACCAAAGACAAATGACCTATTTTATTTAATGTATAAGGTCTGATGTACCAATTACCGCTGCTCTGGTCTTTACAACGCTGTCCAGCCGCATAATCATAGTCAATCGTGGTTCGACAAAAATTAAGGTTATATGTCTCTGCGCTTCCGACCGACATATTGCGGAAGTATTCATACGCCGAGTCTGTCAGCGATGCAAAACCATAGTATCCACCGGCGATCCCGGATCCGGTTGCTTTAGTGTGATAAAAACCAAATTGATCGGTTAGCTCGGCAGCAATATAGCCAGATGCAGGGCAATTAGCACCAGTGGTGCAACGAATACCCCGGAATGGTTCACTGATTGGTGAATTATCAATCCACATATCTTTATAATATGAGGTATTGGCTACCCAACCAACGATACCCATATATCCCAGGCTATCCTGGTCGTTTCCATATTTTACCCAGGTGTTCGACCCACTAATGCGAGGATCGAGAGAGGACGGGGTAATAAAGTATTCGTTATCAACATTGTTTTCTATAAACAAATAGTTGTTGTTGACCGCCGCCTGAGTGGAAGCCGAGAGCGCCCAGGCGGATGGAGATAACGCGGCAAAGACACAGCCGAGAATAAGGGAAAGAGATTTATTCATTATTAATACCTTATCGTTGTGCCATCGTGGTTTGCGTTGCACATTTCACATCGCCAACCCACGCAGCGCCGCGTGCATTTTCCAGATCCAGATCGGCTTCACATATCCTGCCATTGGCAGAAATTAACGTAATAACCGGATACTTTTTATCAATATCGATAGCAAACTCACCTTTTGCATCCGTACGTGTTTTACCGATGTGGTTATGAATATCGGTATTTGCAGCCAACTGTCCATCGGGATAACGAATGCGACCGAATACGGTGACCATGCTTTTCACTTCAGGGTTGATAACTCCCACGTTACCCGGATATAGCGTCAGCTCCTGTTTGCGTCCTGAAACAATATCGAAGCTGTCCTCAGAGTTTTTATCATTGAGGATTTCCAGCTTGTACTGAGCATAGGGCGGCAGTGCAATGAAGTTTGATTTACCGCTGAGACGATAATTGCGGTTATTAATCTTCGCAGCCAGTTTCCCCTCGCCGGTCAAATCTGTTTTTACGATAACGCCAGAACGCTGTCTCTCTTTACTCAGACCGAAGTCTTTACCTGCCCATGCCAGAGAACCTTGGGAAGAGAAGTTCATATTGGTGGAGTTGTCAGCAGAGCGTGTTACCGATACGGTGCCAGCGTTATATTTCGTGTCATAACTTAGATTGCCGTTTACCGAATAATTATTGTCGTAATACTGTTCACCACTCAGACGCGTTGATGCCGATAATCCGACCGATTTAATCGGCCCTTCAGCATACTGTTTTCGTGCACTGAGATTACCCTGGGTGCTGCCATAGCGATCTCGGGAGACGCCCATGCTCAACCAGGTCGCCAACGGCAACGATAAGTCCAGGCTGACATAACGTTCCTGTCGCCCATCGTCATTTCGGTTGTTGTAGTAATAACGCTGAATTCCTGCACGTAACCCAATCGTGGCATACCTTCCAGAATAAAGAGTCGTATTGTAATCCAGATTACGGTATTTATTGCCTGAGTAACGATTCTCCGTCTGACTAACAGTGAGTGAACCACCATGAGGAATAAACTTTCCGAGGTTAAGAGTTCCGCCAATGGAATAGTTATCACGCTCCTGCATAGGCAAGCGATCGCCAATTTTACTGTCTTCACGAGATGCCCAAAGGGAACCATATCCCTCAGGGACATTGAGATTAATGTTACTGATGTTTCGCCATGATGAATCGTTCGCTACCAACATCTGATTGCCAATACTGACGTATTCATTCACATTCAGCGTGACATCCGTTTCATTAACCGCATTGTTGTCAAAACCGTAGATCGTTGATTTCAGGCCCAGTCCCGACAATATCGCCAGCGTCACCGATGCGGCCCCCCCGGCAATCCAGGTCTGCTCATTACCCAAATCCTGATAGTGGTTACGCTTATAGCTCACCCGATCATAATCCAGCGAACCACCAAAAAACTGCCATGAGAGCTGATGAACTCCGGCAGCTTGTTGGCGAGCAAAGATCTTATTAACCCGGCTGACACGACTATTAATTGTCCGCCCATTGACCACGATATCTACCGTGACGTCGTAAACACCATACGGAAAGCGACTGGTATCAATTTCATAGCTGCCCATATTAAAGTTCTGCACGCTGAGCAAACGTCCATCGCGGAAGACATGAACCTCACCAGCGGCTGGCAAAAATACGGTAATCGGCGTGAGTGAAAGCGCGGTATTCTCAACAACCGTACTTCCTTTGTTCCCGTAGCTCGCACCGTAAATTTTCCCACCATTCAGCGCATTCAGGCTGGCAATAGACTGGACATTCCATGTATCAAGCATCCCCAGCGCCAGTCGATACCCTTCATAATCGCGCTCATACATCGCACGATATAGTTTACTGGTACCATTGCTGTCACCGATACCGTAAAACGAACCGTTAACATTAATGTGGTGCTCCCGCAGCGATGTTGTATTGTCCATCGTCAGATAGC
Organism: Citrobacter portucalensis; assembly: GCF_002042885.1. Classification (GTDB taxonomy): domain Bacteria; phylum Pseudomonadota; class Gammaproteobacteria; order Enterobacterales; family Enterobacteriaceae; genus Citrobacter; species Citrobacter portucalensis. Next base: position 2,279 of record NZ_MVFY01000014.1, on the reverse strand, counting down.
TGCGGGTACTGCTGCCATTTCGGTAATCGTTGTAGTAGGTACCGAAGTTGTAGTTCAGGACGTTAGACAGAGTTTCAACGCTGGAAGGTCCAAGCAAGCTACTGCGCGCGACAATCGCTTCAGTTAACGCATCTTTGCTGACAATCATCTCCAGGTGAAATGATGAGACATTAAGTTGCAGTCGAGCATCATCTGACAGTTCAATATTCGTATTATCGTGAAACTTTACATCACGGATTTTTTCCACTAACGCGCGGGTTTTCTCGGATAACACAGCATTATTGGGCAATTCAGCAAGAGTCAGTGCTTTAACTGTAATATTGCCATCAACAAGCGAAATCACCGCATCGGCAATTTTTTGCTGACTTTTCTCATCAGTCTCGTTGTAACGGATATAAACCGGCACCGTCATTCCCTGCTCCAGTGAACGAGCGAAAGCGCTGGGAATAACGTAATTACCCACTTTTACTGGGGCTGCATGTGAAGTTCCTGGTGTCAGCGCAAGAAAAAGACAAATGCTACCGCCAACAATATATGTTGTTGTCATATGCATCCTTACAATCCGGTATTTTTATTTTTCCCGTACAGATGGCTGCTATTGACCATCACTTCACTGTAATAAACTGCTTACCGTGCCAGATACCGATGCGTGAGCGGCTATTACTAATGTCGGTGAACTGCAGTTTTATTTTCGTACCTGGCATAATGTAATAACGTTCACGACAGCCCCGCCCCTGATCGCGAGCATTATCTTTGCAAGCCCCATAGGCGATTACTCGAAATGAAACATTGCCAGTATTGCTAATAACATCACCATTACGATTATATTCAAAACGCTCTTTTCGCGGCGCAACAACCAAAATCGTTCCAATTTCTGCTGACGCTGTCGCAACAGCTAATTTATTGGCCCGGGTTTCCGCGCTCTCGGTGACTGGCTCATCTATCCATTGCAGACGATAATAACGCTCGACATCATCAACTGGCCCTTTATAAAAGAAGCGAAAAACATCTTTTGCCTGACCAGGCAGAATTAGATTGGCAGGCGTAGAGAGTAATTCCCCGGAATTAACGGGTTTTATTTCGACTCCGCCCGCTAAAGGTGATGACAGTTGTTTTACCGATACGCTGACATAACGAGCCGAATCTGTCGTATTAGTGATTTCTTTCGATAATGAACTCTCAGTAGAAGTCATTATCGACGTGATATCACCGACGTTAATTGCCCAGCTGGAAAAAGATATTACCAACCCTACCAACATTGCTGCCGGTAAATATTTATTCATGACACCATTCCTGATAAATTCGGGAGAAATTCTCCTCCCGAACTTTTATTTCTTAGGCGGACGGAGTCGTCCAGGTTGCATTGAACTGTACTTTTACATCCCCAGTCCAATAGCCGTCTGGCAGTGCAGAGTAATCCGTTACCGGCGTGCTACCATCAGAAGTCGCAGACGCAATGGTGAATTTGAAGTTGGATTGATCGCTGACGCGGTCAGCACCGTTGTAAGCGCCATCAGCCATCAGGCTTTCAAGACCAGAAGTCGAGCTGGAATTTACCAGGACAGTATCTGATGAATTAGTCAACGCGGTGCCATTCCATGCCACCCCTACGTTCAGGGTAGACGCATCGCCACTGGCGTTGGTCAGAGTATTGCTAATAATCTGAGCGGTCAGTTCAAAATCAGTTGCCGTTTCCTGGCCCTGAATAGTCACATCAAACGCGCCATCCTGGGAGTTGAAGCCATTCAGACCTTCCGCATACTGGAAAGTCAAAGAGTTCAGCGGAGTGACGACCAACATGCTGGTGGTATCTTTTGTTGCCGTCGCGTCCCACGAGGCCGTTGCAGAAGCAGTGACATCTGCCATTGCATTTGCCGCAACAAATACAGACGCCAGAGAGGTCACTAATAATAATTTTTTCATTTTTATCTTCTCCTAAGAACAAACTCACCACCGAGTCTTATTATTAAGTCACTCCAGCGGTTCCATTAATTGCGAGCCAGAATTGCCGCGCCCAAAAATTATCATTTGAATTAAGTAACATCTCAACAAACCCTGAAACGCAAAAATTACAAAAAGACTAAGAATTTTCCCACTAAAACGATAATCTAAGAAGTTTCCTAAGTTTAATTTACTTAAATAACACCATGAACCAGAACTATCACCCAAATAAATAAGACAAATCAAACAATTCATCTTTTTTATGTTTTTGATAAATATCAAAAAGATCATACAAATACCACGAGAGCAAAACCCTTACAAAACATAAAGATAATTAA
>NZ_MVFY01000013.1 GCF_002042885.1 Citrobacter portucalensis | reverse complement strand
CAGAATTTGCCTGGCGGCTGTAGCGCGGTGGTCCCACCTGACCCCATGCCGAACTCAGAAGTGAAACGCCGTAGCGCCGATGGTAGTGTGGGGTCTCCCCATGCGAGAGTAGGGAACTGCCAGGCATCAAATAAAAGCGAAAGGCTCAGTCGAAAGACTGGGCCTTTTGTTTTATCTGTTGTCTGTCGGTGAGCGCTCTCCTGAGGAGGACAAATCCGCCGGGAGCGGATTTGAACGTTGCGCAGCAACGGCCCGGAGGGTGGCGGGCAGGACGCCCGCCATAAACTGCCAGGCATTAATTAAAGTGAAAAAGCCCATCCTGACGGATGGGCTTTTTTGCGTCTGTGTGGAATGAAAACCGCCGGATGCGGCGTGCCGCCTTATCCGGCCTACAGGGGCCGGGCTGAACGTATTTTGTAGGCCTGATAAGCGCAGCGCATCAGGCTCATCACAACACCACGGTTACCATCTTATCCATTGCGTAACAAAATCAGCAAGTTGCTGTATGTCGTTGATATCTAACAATGGAACATCTACCGTCAGCGGAACATCACTGGCAACCGCGATAACATATTCGTCTATCGCCAATTCTTCAGGACTATGCCCGCAACCGTCGCGAAAAAGCACGATCTTAGCGACAGGTTCATGCTTAAACCCTTCAACCAGCACTAGGTCCAACGTTGCTGCATCCATCCGGCTTACCAGATACGCTAAATCCAGTTCGGGCTCTTCCGGTGTTTCTACCATTAATGCCCAACGTTGCTGGCTGGCGACCAGCGTTTGTGCTGCACCGGCTTTGCGCAGTTCATAGCTATCTTTACCGGGCTTGTCGACATCCATATTGTGATGAGTATGTTTAATCAATCCGGGACGTATACCTCTGGCACGTAATTCCGGGATCAACTTTTTGAGCAGCGTGGTTTTTCCCGTCCCGCTCCATGCCGCAATGGCGAGTAATGGGATCATGATTTTTCCTGCCATTTTGCAAGCTCTTCGGGGGTGTTCACGTTTACGAACGCATCTTTATGATCGCTGAAATCGACAGCATGACCGCCAGCCAGACGCATAAAGACCATAACGCGTCGTTCACCGGACTGAAGATAATCCTGCAGCAAAGGCTGCATAGAGCGGTGCATCAGCGCAATGGTTGGGTGATCTCTTTCCCCATCATGCACCCAAACAACGGGTGCAGCTTTACGTTGCTCTTTTAAACGAGCGACCAGATCGTGAGGAATATAGGGCATATCGCACGGGCAAAACAGAAACCACTCCCCCGTTTGCTGCAGGAATACCGATAGCATCCCGGCCAGTGGGCCAGGGAAATCGGCCAAGGAATCGGGAATAACTTTCAGGCCGCTTTGCTGGTATATATCCCGGTGGCGATTGGCATTAACCACCACGGTTTCGACCTGCAAAGCGAGAATGTCGGCCACATGCCGCCAAAGAGGTTTACCGTCCAGTTCAAGCAGACCTTTATCGGTTCCACCCATCCGTCTGGCCTTACCGCCAGCCAGCACAACCCCTGTTATTGCACTATCCAGAATCACTGATATCGCCTCTTTTAATGTGGGATTGACCCTGCTAACGTATCTGTATTGAGCCTAAGGAGCACAACCATGAAATGTAAACGTCTGAATGAAGTTATTGAACTCCTCCAGCCTGCCTGGCAGAAGGAACCCGATCTTAACCTGATGCAATTTTTGCAGAAACTGGCGCAAGAGTCAGGTTTTGACGGCGAACTGGCGGATTTAACTGATGACATTCTGATCTATCACCTGAAAATGCGAGACTCAGCGAAGGATGCTGTCATCCCAGGTATTCAGAAAGATTATGAAGAAGATTTTAAAACCGCACTACTCCGCGCTCGTGGCGTAATTAAAGAGTAAAAGCTTGTAATCGCCGCCACCGAAAGCGCTGCGAAATGATATCCTGAATCATTCGTAGTATTTTCCGGATGATGGGATGAACGACAACGCTTTTAATTTCCAGACGCTACACCCGGATACCATCATGGATGCACTGTTTGAGCAGGGGATCCGGGTGGATTCCGGGCTTACCCCGCTTAACAGCTATGAAAACCGTGTCTATCAATTCCAGGACGAAGACCGTCGACGCTTTGTCGTTAAGTTTTATCGCCCTGGACGTTGGTCTGTCGATCAGATCCAGGAAGAGCACCAGTTTGCTCTGGAACTGGTAAGCGATGAAGTCCCGGTAGCTGCGCCGTTGGTACTGAACGGCCAAACGCTGTTAAGTCACCAGGGTTTCCATTATGCGATCTTCCCCAGCGTCGGTGGGCGCCAGTTTGAGGCCGACAACATCGATCAGATGGAGGCGGTCGGGCGCTATCTCGGGCGTATGCACCAGACCGGATCCAAGTGTACTTTTGCCTTCCGACCGACGATTGGCCTTGAAGAATACCTGACTGAGCCGCGTAAAGTTTTTGAACACGCACAGCTTATCCCATCAGGGCAAAAAGCGGCTTTCCTGAAGGCAACGGATGCGCTTATCGCGGTGGTTACCGAACGCTGGCATACGCGTTTTACTGCGTTACGCCTGCACGGTGATTGTCATGCCGGTAATATTCTGTGGCGCGATGGCCCGATGTTTGTCGATTTAGATGATGCCCGCAATGGTCCGGCTATTCAGGATTTATGGATGCTCCTCAATGGTGATAAAGCTGAACAACGCATGCAGCTAGAAACCATTATCGAGGCTTATGAAGAGTTTAGTGAGTTCGACATCTCTGAAATCGGACTGATAGAACCTTTACGCGCTATGCGTTTAGTTTATTATCTTGCCTGGCTGATTCGACGTTGGGCTGACCCTGCGTTCCCAAAAAACTTCCCGTGGTTAACCGGGGAAGATTACTGGCATCGTCAGACCGCGACCTTTATTGAGCAGGCAAAAATTCTGCAAGAGCCCCCCTTACAATTAACGCCAATGTATTAATCGGAGAAACTTGAACATGAAAAAAATATGGCTGGCGCTGGCTGGTATGGTCTTAGCTTTTAGCGCATCTGCAGCGCAGTTCCAGGATGGTAAACAATACATCACCCTGGAGAAGCCTGTTGCGGGTGAACCGCAAGTGTTGGAGTTCTTCTCCTTCTACTGCCCGCACTGCTACCAGTTTGAAGAAGTGCTTCATGTGTCTGATAACGTGAAGAAAAAACTGCCGGAAGGCACCAAGATGACCAAATACCACGTCGAGTTTCTCGGGCCTTTGGGCAAAGATCTGACGCAGGCATGGGCGGTTGCAATGGCGCTGGGCGTTGAAGATCAGGTCACTGTTCCGCTGTTTGAAGGGGTTCAGAAAACCCAGACCGTTCAGTCTGTTGCTGATATCCGTAAAGTGTTTGTCGATGCGGGTATTAAAGGCGAAGACTATGATGCGGCATGGAACAGCTTCGTAGTGAAATCTCTCGTGGCACAGCAGGAAAAAGCAGCGGCTGATTTACAGCTGCAGGGCGTTCCGGCTATGTTCGTGAATGGCAAATATCAGGTCAACCCGCAGGGCATGGATACCAGCAGCATGGATATCTTTGTACAACAGTATGCGGATACCGTGAAATACCTGGTCGGTCAGAAGTAAAAGCAAAAGCCGGTCACTGACCGGCTTTTTTATTTGCGGCTTTAATCGCGTCGAGCTGCGCGTCTTTCTCACTCCACAGCGTATTCAACCACAGCTGAAAGCGGCGCTTGAATGCCTTATCGTTCACGTAATCACCGTGTAACTCTTCATGGATTGGCTCCAGATTCACCCGCACGACAATCCTCGTTAGCTTACCGCTCAGCATATCGTAGAACGGTCGGCTACTGTTTTCCGGATAGCACAACGTGACATCCAGCATTTTATCGAACTGTGACCCCAGCACATTTAATGCCATCGCAATACCGGCCGCCTTGGGTGGGAGCAGGTTTTGATAAGGAGAACGGGTTTGCTCACGCTTCTCATGAGTAAACCGCGAACCTTCGACAAAATTCACAATGGTTGTCGGGTGCGCACGAAATTTCTCGCAGGAACGACGCGTCGTTTCGACATCTTTACCACGGCGTTCCGGATGGCGAAGCAGATAGCCACGTGAATAGCGTTTCATAAACGGCATATCCAGAGCCCAGCAAGCCAGGCCAATAAAGGGCACCCAGGCCAACTGCTGCTTGAGGAAATATTTATTCATCGGGATGTGCTTACGTAACAGAACGCAAAGCACAACGATATCGGCCCAGCTGTAATGATTACAAATGAGCAGATACCAGTTTTTCTTGCTAAGACCTTCCAGTCCTTCAACATCCCACTTCAGCCGTGGATTAAGGTGCAGCAGTAGCGCCAGACCTTCACACCAGCAGTACATCATGAAATTACAGAAGACAGAAACCTTGCGCCAGACGACAGGAATGGGCAAAAGGAGTTTCACAACCCCGGCAAGGATGATCGGCACAGAACAAAAAATTGTGACCAATATGGTCAATACGATACTCAGCAACAGCGTTATCGCAGCGAGTATTCTCGTCATAATTAAATTATTCAAAAGGTTAGCCATAGACAGTGCGCGAAAGAGGCGCAAGGGGCTGATTTTATCAGAAAACGAACCAAATGATGGATCTTCCCTGAATAGAAAAAAAGAGAATATCTATCCACATCAGGATATAAGCTGTAAAAATGGAATAAAATGCTGCGCGCTAAATTAAGTTTATGAAAAATATGTATAAATACAATGAAGCACTAATTGCCTTGCTATATTTAAAGAACTGAAAATTATTTACTCACAAAGTTATCCACAGCCGTGTTTGCGAGCAAAGCAGAAGATCTGCAAAAGTTTTTCGACAAATGCGGCGAAAAACTCATGTTTTCATCCTGTCTGTGGCATCCTTTACCCATAATCTGATAAACAGGCACGGACATTATGGTTCAGATCCCAGAAAACCCACTTATCCTTGTAGATGGCTCATCTTACCTGTATCGCGCATACCACGCGTTCCCACCGCTGACTAACAGCGCAGGAGAACCTACGGGCGCGATGTACGGTGTCCTCAACATGCTGCGTAGCTTGATTCTGCAATATCAACCAACCCATGCAGCGGTGGTATTCGACGCCAAGGGTAAAACCTTCCGTGATGAATTATTCGAACATTATAAGTCTCACCGCCCACCGATGCCGGACGATCTGCGTGCGCAGATTGAACCTCTGCATGCGATGGTAAAGGCGATGGGGCTGCCACTGTTGGCTGTTTCTGGCGTGGAGGCGGACGATGTTATCGGTACGCTGGCGCGGGAAGCAGAGAAGATCGGTCGCCCGGTGCTGATTAGCACCGGTGATAAAGATATGGCTCAGTTGGTGACGCCGAATATCACCCTTATCAACACCATGACCAATACGATCCTCGGCCCGGATGAAGTGGTAAATAAGTACGGCGTCCCGCCGGAACTGATCATCGATTTCCTGGCGCTAATGGGTGACTCCTCAGATAACATTCCTGGCGTTCCAGGCGTAGGCGAAAAAACCGCTCAGGCACTGCTGCAGGGGCTGGGTGGGCTGGATACCCTCTATGCCGAATCAGACAAAATAGCGGGGCTGACCTTCCGTGGTGCGAAAACCATGGCGGGCAAACTTGAGCAGAACAAAGAGGTGGCGTACCTCTCTTATCAATTGGCTACCATCAAAACCGATGTTGAGCTGGAATTGACCTGTGAGCAGCTGGAAGTGCGTCAGCCCGCTGCAGAAGAACTGCTTGGCCTGTTTAAACAGTATGAATTTAAACGTTGGGTTACCGACGTTGAAGCGGGTAAATGGCTACAGGCGAAAGGGACGAAGCCGGCGGCAAAACCGCAAGAAACTATTGTCGTCGATGAAACGCCTGAGGAGCCGGCCACGGTTCTTTCGTATGAAAACTATGTGACGATTCTGGACGAAGCGACGCTGGAAGAGTGGATCGCTAAGCTGAAAAAAGCACCTGTCTTTGCCTTCGATACTGAAACTGACAGCCTGGACAACATTTCCGCGAATCTGGTTGGCCTGTCTTTTGCCATTGAACCGGGTGTGGCGGCGTATGTTCCTGTTGCCCACGATTACCTGGATGCCCCTGACCAGATCGCGCGCGACCGTGCGCTGGAGCTGCTAAAGCCGCTGCTGGAAGATGAGAACGCGCACAAAGTCGGGCAAAATCTGAAGTACGATCGCGGCATCCTGGCGAACTATGGCATCGAGCTGCGCGGCATCACCTTTGACACCATGCTCGAATCCTACATTCTTAACAGCGTCGCTGGACGACACGATATGGACAGCCTGTCGGACCGCTGGCTGAAACATAAAACCATCACCTTTGAAGAGATCGCCGGAAAAGGCAAAAACCAGCTGACCTTTAACCAGATAGCACTGGAAGAGGCTGGCCGTTACGCTGCGGAAGACGCCGACGTTACGCTACAGCTGCATCTGAAAATGTGGCCAGAATTGCAGCAGCATAAAGGGCCGTTGAACGTCTTTGAAAATATCGATATGCCGCTGGTGCCGGTTTTGTCTCGCGTTGAGCGCAACGGTGTGAAAATCGATCCGGCTGTTCTGCACAAGCATTCAGAAGAGCTGACGCTGCGTTTGAATGAGCTGGAGCAAAAAGCGCACGAGATCGCCGGAGAAGCGTTTAACCTCTCTTCCACTAAGCAACTGCAAACTATCCTGTTTGAAAAGCAGGGTATTAAGCCGTTGAAGAAAACCCCTGGCGGCGCGCCATCAACGTCGGAAGAGGTACTGGAAGAGCTCGCGCTGGATTACCCATTGCCGAAAGTGATCCTGGAATATCGTGGTTTAGCAAAACTGAAGTCGACCTATACGGATAAGCTTCCGTTGATGATTAACAAGAAAACCGGGCGCGTGCACACCTCCTACCATCAGGCGGTTACTGCCACCGGGCGCTTGTCTTCAACGGATCCAAACCTGCAAAACATCCCGGTACGTAATGATGAAGGTCGTCGTATTCGTCAGGCGTTCATTGCGCCAGAAGACTACCTGATTGTCTCTGCGGACTACTCACAGATTGAACTGCGTATCATGGCGCACCTTTCACGTGATAAAGGTCTGCTTACCGCGTTTGCCGAAGGGAAAGACATTCACCGCGCAACGGCGGCAGAAGTCTTTGGTTTACCGCTTGATTCTGTGACCAGCGAGCAACGCCGCAGCGCTAAAGCCATTAACTTCGGTTTGATCTACGGGATGAGCGCCTTTGGTTTGGCGCGCCAGTTGAATATTCCGCGCAAAGAAGCACAGAAGTACATGGATCTCTACTTTGAACGCTACCCTGGTGTGTTGGAATACATGGAACGCACCCGCGCGCAGGCGAAAGAGCAAGGCTATGTAGAAACGCTGGAAGGTCGCCGTCTCTATTTACCGGATATTAAATCCAGTAATGGTGCTCGTCGCGCTGGTGCTGAACGTGCGGCCATTAACGCCCCGATGCAGGGAACTGCTGCAGACATTATCAAACGAGCCATGATTGCCGTGGATGGATGGCTGCAAACCGAGCAACCGCGCGTGCGCATGATCATGCAGGTACACGATGAACTGGTGTTTGAAGTGCACAAAGATGATCTGGAAAGCGTCTCCAAAAAGATCCACCAACTGATGGAAAACGAGACTCAGATTGACGTGCCGTTGCTGGTGGAAGTCGGGAGTGGTGAAAACTGGGATCAGGCGCACTAAGGGTTTACTTAATAACGCTCCTATTTCGTAACTAAGCAACATAAGAGAGAGCTTTTTGTGATGTCCATTAGAATTCCCTATGTAAGGAATGAAAAAAAATTACAAAAAGTGCTTTCTGAGCTGCTCAAAAAAGAGTAAAGTTATTCTCGTAGGGTACAGAGGTAAGATGTTCTATCTTTCAGACCTTTTACTTCACGTAATCGGATTTGGCTGAATATTTTAGCCGCCCCAGTCAGTAATGACTGGGGCGTTTTTTATTGTGCGAAAGAAAAGTTTTGCACATGCTGTAGGCCGGATAAGACGCGCAGCGGCGTCATCCGGCATATCGGTGAGTTATTCCTCTTCCTGCACCTCTTCAACCGGTGCCAGTTCACTAAACCAGCTATCCAGTTTTTGCCGCAGTTTGTCCACACCCAGTTTTTTCAGCGATGAAAATGCTTCTACCTGCACATCACCATTAAATGCCAGTACGGCTTCACGTACCATATTCAGCTGCGCTTTGCGTGCACCGCTGGCCAGCTTATCTGCTTTAGTCAGCAGTACCAGAACCTGAACGTTGCTCTCAACTGCCCACAGGATCATCTGTTGATCGAGATCTTTTAACGGGTGACGAATATCCATCAGCACTACCAGACCTTGCAGGCTCTGACGTTTTTCCAGATATTCAGCCAGCGCGCGTTGCCATTTACGCTTCATTTCTTCTGGAACTTCGGCATAACCGTATCCTGGCAAATCGACCAGGCGTTTGCCGTCAACGACTTCAAACAGGTTGATGAGCTGAGTACGACCCGGCGTTTTAGATGTACGCGCCAGACCTTTTTGATTCGTCAGGGTATTTAGCGCACTGGATTTGCCTGCGTTGGAACGGCCAGCAAAAGCCACTTCGATACCGGTATCGGAAGGTAAGTGGCGAATATCAGGCGCACTCATTACAAAGTGCGTCTGTTGATAATTCAAGTTAGTCAAAGCAGTCCTCTCCATCAATCAGGGCTTTGCAGCGATTATACCTGAACCCCAGCAAAAGGCTGGTTTTTCGACGAGTGGGCTGTGTAAGTAAAAACCTCGCGCTTTGTGAGACATTGCCGACAGTTTCTATACGAGATGACAGAGTAAAAATTGACAGAACTAAAATAAATCATATGGTTACATTTGGGCGCTATTCTTAAAATCAGAAATTGTTACCCAGGTTACTTGTACGTTTAAACCAAAACGGTAAAGTAGCGTCCATAGCGAGGAAGCTGAAAGGATAGACGACTCAGGATGAGGGTCAGGAGCGCCAGGAGGCGAAGACACAGGATTGTCAGGAAGACAAACGTCCGGAGACGTTAATAAAAGGAAATGGAAACAACACGGAATGTTAGAGGCTAAGGGAAAAACAGGGTGTGTTGATAGCCAACAGGGATTGTAGAGCCCGTAAGGGTTGAGAGTCAGGAAAAAAGGCGACAGATTACTCTGTCGCCTTTTTTCTTTATTTCTGCTAGATTCCGGCGCAATTATATACTGAATAAAAACAGCCAAAGACGAATCATGATGAAACCAACTTCTACACCACGCGGTAAAGGTCCTGCAAAAGCGCGTCGTAAAACACGCGAAGAAATTAACCAGGAAGCTCGCGACCGTAAGCGCCAGAAAAAACACCGTGGTCATGCGGCAGGTAGCCGTGCGTCCGGTAGCGAAGGCGCATCTGGTGGCGGAAACCAAAATAAGCAAAAAGATCCTCGTATTGGCAGCAAAACCCCCATTCCATTGGGCGTGACCGAAAAAGTCACCAAACAGCACAAACCGAAGAGTGAGAAACCTATGCTTTCACCACAGGCTGAGTTGGATTTACTGGAAACGGATGAGCGCCTGGATGCGCTGCTGGAGCGTCTTGAAGCAGGAGAAACCCTGAGCGCGGAAGATCAGTCCTGGGTTGATGCCAAGCTGGATCGCATCGATGAGCTGATGCAAAAGCTGGGTCTTTCTTACGATGACGAGGAAGAAGAGGAAGAAGAAGAAAAGCAGGAAGACATGATGCGCCTGCTGAAAGGCGGCAACTAACGGTTTTACACCGTGGGTCTTCCCGTCCTGCTTATAACCCTTCCGGTTATATGTTATCTGGTGTGGTTATTCGTTAAACTACAGCGGTTGTCGCGGCGACAGAAGTGGCTGCGCAACCGACTTATCACCCGTACTGGGGTTAAGTCGGTACGCCGTACCCGCCAGAGACGCCATCGGAAGGAGTGAGCATGTCAGAGCAGTTAATAGACTGGGACCTGGCCCTGATCCAGAAATATAACTATTCCGGGCCACGATATACCTCGTACCCGACCGCGCTGGAGTTTTCTGAAGACTACGGCACTGAGGCATTTCTAAAGGCCGTGGCGCGTTATCCTGAGCGTCCTCTCTCGCTGTACGTTCACATTCCGTTCTGCCACAAGCTGTGCTACTTCTGCGGCTGTAACAAGGTCGTGACTCGCCAGCAGCATAAAGCCGATCAATACCTCGATGTCTTAGAACAAGAAATTATTCATCGCGCACCGCTGTTCGCCGGACGTCATGTCAGTCAGCTGCACTGGGGCGGCGGCACGCCTACGTACCTGAATAAAGCGCAAATCAGTCGTTTGATGTCGCTGCTGCGTGGCAACTTTAACTTTAACGACGACGCTGAAATCTCGATCGAAGTGGATCCGCGTGAAATTGAGCTGGATGTGCTCGATCATTTACGCGCTGAAGGTTTTAACCGCCTGAGCATGGGGGTGCAGGACTTCAATAAGGAAGTTCAGCGCCTGGTGAACCGTGAGCAGGATGAGGAATTCATCTTTGCGCTGCTGAATCATGCGCGTGAGATTGGCTTTACCTCGACGAATATCGATCTGATTTATGGTTTGCCAAAACAGACGCCGGAAAGTTTCGCCTTCACCCTGAAACGCGTTGCTGAGCTGAATCCAGACCGACTGAGTGTCTTTAACTACGCGCACCTGCCGACGCTGTTTGCCGCTCAGCGCAAAATTAAAGATGCCGACCTGCCCAGCGCGCAGCATAAGCTGGATATCCTGCAGGAAACCATCTCTTCACTGACCGAAACTGGCTATCAGTTCATTGGCATGGATCACTTTGCCCGCCCGGATGACGAACTGGCCATTGCTCAACGCAAGGGTGTGCTGCATCGTAATTTCCAGGGTTATACCACCCAGGGTGATACCGATCTGCTGGGAATGGGCGTGTCAGCCATTAGTATGATTGGTGACAACTACGCGCAGAACCAGAAAGAGCTGAAGCGCTATTATCAGCAGGTAGACGAGCAGGGGGACGCGCTGTGGCGCGGAATTGCCCTGACCCGTGACGACTGCATTCGTCGGGATGTTATCAAGCTCCTGATCTGCAACTTCCGCCTCGACTATGCCGCTGTGGAACAGCAATGGGATCTGAACTTCGCTGACTATTTTGCCGAAGACCTGAAACTGCTGGCACCGCTGGCGAAGGATGGGCTGGTGGATGTCGATGAGAAGGGGATTCAGGTCACGCCGAAGGGCCGTCTGCTGATCCGTAATATTTGCATGTGCTTCGATGCGTATCTGCGCCAGAAAGCGCGGATGCAGCAATTCTCGCGGGTGATTTAACGCTTTTCCGGGTGGCGCTTCGCTTATCGTGCCTACGAAAATCTCAATACGTAGGTCGGGTAAGCGAAGCGCCACCCGGCGAACCCGCTAGCTGAACAGTCCAACCAGCGCTGCGCACAATACTGCGGCGACCGCAGTTTGTGGCGTATGGCTTTCGACCGCACCGCTCGACAGCAGATTAATGATTGATTCCAGCATGATGACTTCCCCCCGTTAGTCGGGCACGATCATACTTAACTCATCGGAACAGTAAAGCGCAAAATAGCAGCTATTTGCGCTCAATTATTAATCTTTACACAGTGACGATATGTCACTCCATTCCGAGTTCTTTTAGCTTACGCGTCAAGGTATTACGACCCCAACCGAGCAAGCGTGCCGCTTCCTGTTTATGCCCCTGGGTATGACGTAGCGCGGTAGTCAACAGCGTGCGCTCCATCTCTGGTTGGGCCTCAGAAAGCAAGTTTTGATGACCGGAGCGTAATGCCCGATCCGCCCACTGTGCCAATAGCGTTGCCCAACTATCCGGCTGCATATGGGACGGTGCATCTGGCACAGAGGTTTCAAACAGCTCGGTTGGTAAGTCCTGAATCAGGACTTCCTGCCCGGCGGCCATGACGGTTAACCAGCGGCAGGTGTTCTCAAGCTGACGTACGTTACCTGGCCAGGCCAGACGGGTGAGCGCAGCCTCGGTTTCCGGGTGTAATTGTTTGGCTTCCACCCCCAGTTCGCGGGCGGCCTCCTGCAGGAAATGACGCGCCAGGCGGGGGATATCTTCCCGACGTTCACGCAGTGGCGGCAGATGTACCCGGATGACGTTCAGGCGATGGAATAAGTCCTCACGGAATTTGCCTTCCTGCACGCGTAGTTCAAGATTCTGGTGCGTGGCGGCGATAATGCGTACATCTACCTTTACGGGCGCGTAACCGCCAACGCGGTAAAACTGTCCGTCGGCTAATACGCGCAATAAACGCGTTTGCACGTCCAGCGGCATATCGCCAATTTCATCGAGGAACAGCGTACCGCCGTCTGCCTGTTCAAAGCGCCCCTGACGAATGGTATTCGCCCCGGTAAACGCGCCTTTCTCGTGGCCAAACAGCTCAGATTCGATCAAATCTTTCGGGATTGCCGCCATGTTCAGCGCGATAAACGGCGCTTTGACGCGCGGGCTATGACGGTGCAACGCATGGGCGACCAGCTCTTTACCGGTTCCTGACTCCCCATTAATCAATACGCTGATTGAAGACCGGGACAGGCGACCAATAATGCGAAAGACGTCCTGCATTGCTGGCGCTTCGCCGATGATGTCGGTTGTGGGGCCGTTAATCTGAACATTACGCGGCTGCTGCTGTTCCTGATAATGACTGATGGCGCGCTCGACCAACGCCACGGCTTCATCAATATCAAAAGGTTTGGGCAGATAATCAAACGCTCCTTGCTGATAGGCGCTGACGGCGGCATCCAGATCGGAGTGCGCGGTCATTATGATGACCGGAAGCATCGGATGCCGCTGTTTAATCTGTTTTAACAGCGTCAGGCCGTCCATACCCGGCATGCGGATATCCGACAACAGCACGTCCGGCGTTTTGCTGGCCAGCGCGTCCAGTACCTCTTTACCACTTTCAAATGTGGTACAGCTTAGCCCTGCCCCTGCGAGCGCACGTTCAAGCACCCAACGGATGGAACTATCGTCATCAACGACCCAGACTATTCCTCGTTGCATAAACGTCACCTTATTTCCTGATAGGCAGGTAAACCGAGAACTCGGTATGACCCGGCCAACTGGTAAATTCAATTTTGCCGGAATGTTGATCAATCAAATTACGGGCGATAGATAATCCAAGGCCGGTACCGCCTTCGCGACCGCTAACCATTGGGTAGAACAGCGTATCCTGCAAATGCGAGGGAATACCTGGACCGTTATCCTCTACATCAATTCGTGCCGCCAGACGGTAACGCATGCCGTGTAGCGTGAGCTGAAACGCGGTGCGGGTGCGCAGAATGATCTCGCCGCCTTCCGGTCCCAGCGCCTGCAAAGCATTGCGTACGATGTTCAGCAAAACCTGCTCGATCTGGTCCGGGTCGTGCAGTAATTCGGGCAGACTTGGGTCGTAATCCCGGATTAGCGTGACGTTTTCCGGCAGCTCCATCGAGACCAGCGCCACCACGCGTTCCGCCACTTTGTGAATACTTTCCGTGATGTGCATGCCGGGCTGTTGTGGCCCCAGCAGACGGTCGACCAGATTACGCAGGCGGTCCGCCTGTTCAATAATGACTTTGGTATATTCGGTCAGCGCCGGGTCCGGAAGCGCTTTACTGAGAAGTTGCGCCGCACCGCGTAATCCGCCCAGCGGGTTTTTAATTTCATGTGCCAGACCACGCACCAGATCGCGGGCAGCAATCTGCTGGGCGTGCTGGAGCTGTTCCTGACTCAGACGGCGCTGATTATCCATAGGGGCCATCTCCAGCAAGATAAGGCCATCAGGCAGCCTCTGAGCGGTCACAGAGAGGATATGTGAGTGGCTGTCTATCACCAGCGTCACTTCGTTATCCGTAAAGCCCTGGCCTGCTTCCAGGCTCTCTCGCATAAGTCCGATGTTTAAGGAGAAATAACTCAACAGATCGGGAAGCGGGGTACCAAACAGTTTGCGGGAGCTTTGGGCGAGCAACTGCTGTGCCGCCGGGTTGGCGTAATGTACAGCCAGCTCATCGTCGACGAGTAAGATGCTGTTGATTAAAGAATTTAGGATCTGCCCAGCATCGGGCAGCGTGCCGGTTGCCATTCAGCAGTCTCCTGAAAAGTGTTGCACCAATTTAGTGCATTATAGCTTTTTACATCAAAAAAGCGCGAAAAAGCAGGTTGTTAGTGGAGAAAAAAGCCCATCCAGAGATGGGCTACAGATGACTGGCAAACATAGATGCCGGATGGCGGATTTGCCTTATCCGGCCTACAAGGTAATGTTACCCTCCAGGCCTGATAAGTTTGCGCCATCAGGCGTCCTATCATTCACCATCGATCTCAAGCCTGCCTGAGCAGGCTAAAAGTTCCACGGCAACTCAAACGATTAAACGCTGTAGTACAGCTCAAACTCTACCGGGTGCGGAGTCATGCGCACGCGGTCATCTTCTTCGCGACGCAGCGCAATGTACGCATCGATCGCTTCATTGGTGAACACGCCGCCTGCGGTCAGGAACTCGCGGTCCAGATCCAGTTCTTTCAGTGCTTCTTCCAGAGAACCAGCAACCTGTGGGATCTCTTTCGCTTCTTCCGGCGGCAGGTCGTACAGGTTTTTGTCCATTGCTTCGCCCGGGTGGATCTTGTTCTTAATACCGTCAAGACCAGCCATCAGCAGCGCTGCGAAGCACAGGTACGGGTTAGCAGCCGGGTCCGGGAAACGCACTTCGATACGACGCGCTTTCGGAGAAGCAACTACCGGGATACGGATAGACGCAGAACGGTTACGGGCAGAGTAAGCCAACATTACCGGTGCTTCGTAACCCGGGACCAGACGCTTGTAGGAGTTGGTGGTCGGGTTAGCCAGGGCGTTGATCGCTTTAGCGTGCTTGATTACGCCACCGATGTAGTACAGCGCCTGCTCAGAGAGACCCGCATATTTGTCACCGGAGAACAGGTTTACGCCGTTCTTGGACAGGGACATGTGGCAGTGCATGCCGGAACCGTTATCGCCAAACATTGGTTTTGGCATAAAGGTCGCGGTTTTACCGAAACGGTGAGCGACGTTGTGAACGACATATTTGTAGATCTGAATTTCGTCCGCTTTTTTGGTCATGGTGTTAAAGCGGGTCGCGATTTCGTTCTGACCGGCAGTCGCCACTTCGTGGTGATGCGCTTCAACAACCAGGCCCATTTCTTCCATGATCAGACACATGGTAGAACGGATATCCTGAGAAGAATCTACCGGAGGAACCGGGAAGTAACCGCCTTTCACGCCTGGACGGTGACCTTTGTTACCACCTTCGTATTTGGTGGAGGAGTTCCATGCGCCTTCGATGTCATCGATAGCCACGTGGGAACCGGAAATAGTTGCGCCGAAACGGATGTCGTCAAACAGGAAGAATTCTGGCTCTGGTCCGAACAGAACGGTGTCTGCGATGCCGGTAGAACGCAGATACTCTTCAGCACGTTTAGCGATGGAGCGCGGGTCACGGTCGTAGCCCTGCAGCGTACCTGGTTCCAGGATATCGCAACGGATGATCAGGGTAGACTCTTCAAAGAACGGGTCGATGAGAGCAGTAGACGCATCTGGCATCAGAACCATGTCTGATTCGTTAATGCCTTTCCAGCCACCGATTGAGGAGCCGTCAAACATTTTGCCTTCTTCAAAGAATTCGGCATTTACCTGATGAGCAGGAATAGTGACGTGCTGTTCTTTACCTTTGGTATCAGTGAAGCGTAAATCAACAAACTTCACTTCGTGTTCGTTCAGCATCGTCAAAACGTGTTCAGCGGACATACTTACTCTCCCGGATTAGTCATTGTCGTCGTGGTAACGAAGTCTTCAATTCTGCAAAAATTGGCCGTGTCGCCATAAAAAATATAAAGCGAAATCTGTGCCAACTTTTAAATTGCCCCTAAAAGGCGTTATCATGCGCACCATCGTGCAAAGGGGCTGCACCATGAAGGTTGTATTGCACCATTATAGTGCTTTAATGTGAACATTAAGCACCATATTGGTGCAAAGCATGTCAGATTACCCCTTTTAACGCTCCGTGAATGTGATCACAAAGAAACTCTGCAATACTTGTTTGCGGAGGATGTTTGTGATCCTGTTTTGTACTGCGATTAATCCGTGTACAATAACGCGCTATTTCTAAAATGCCTGAGGCAAAGTTGTGATCGAAAATTTGCGTAACATCGCCATCATCGCGCACGTAGACCATGGTAAAACGACCCTGGTAGACAAGCTGCTCCAACAATCCGGTACGTTCGATGCACGTGCTGAAACCCAAGAGCGCGTGATGGACTCCAACGATTTGGAGAAAGAGCGTGGGATTACCATCCTCGCTAAAAACACCGCTATCAAATGGAATGACTACCGTATCAACATCGTTGATACCCCGGGGCACGCCGACTTCGGTGGTGAAGTTGAACGTGTAATGTCCATGGTCGACTCTGTGCTGCTGGTGGTGGATGCAATGGACGGTCCGATGCCGCAGACGCGCTTCGTGACCAAAAAAGCCTTTGCCCATGGCCTGAAGCCAATTGTTGTTATCAACAAAGTTGACCGTCCTGGCGCGCGTCCTGACTGGGTTGTTGATCAGGTATTTGACCTGTTCGTTAACCTCGACGCTACCGACGAGCAGCTGGACTTCCCGATCGTTTACGCTTCTGCGCTGAACGGTATCGCGGGTCTGGATCACGAAGACATGGCTGAAGACATGACTCCGCTGTATCAGACTATCGTTGATCGTGTACCGGCTCCGAGCGTAGATCTTGATGGCCCGCTGCAGATGCAAATCTCTCAGCTGGACTACAACAACTACGTTGGCGTAATCGGTATCGGCCGCATCAAACGCGGTAAAGTTAAACCGAACCAGCAGATCACTATCATTGATAGCGAAGGCAAAACCCGTAACGGTAAAGTCGGTAAAGTTCTGACCCATCTGGGTCTGGAACGTATCGAGAGTGATATTGCCGAAGCAGGCGATATCATCGCGATCACCGGTCTGGGCGAACTGAACATCTCCGACACCATCTGCGACCCGCAGAATGTTGAAGCGCTGCCAGCTCTGTCCGTTGATGAACCGACCGTTACCATGTTCTTCTGCGTAAACACCTCTCCGTTCTGCGGTAAAGAAGGTAAATATGTTACCTCTCGTCAGATCCTTGACCGCCTGAACAAAGAGCTGGTGCACAACGTTGCGCTGCGCGTTGAAGAAACCGAAGATGCGGATGCGTTCCGTGTATCCGGTCGTGGTGAGCTGCACCTGTCTGTTCTGATCGAAAACATGCGTCGTGAAGGTTTCGAAATGGCGGTTTCCCGTCCGAAAGTAATCTTCCGCGAAATCGACGGCCGTAAACAAGAGCCGTTCGAAAACGTAACGCTGGACGTTGAAGAGCAGCACCAGGGTTCTGTGATGCAAGCTCTGGGTGAGCGTAAAGGCGACCTGAAAAACATGAATCCAGATGGCAAAGGCCGCGTACGTCTTGACTACGTGATCCCAAGCCGTGGTCTGATCGGCTTCCGTTCAGAATTCATGACCATGACTTCCGGTACCGGTCTGCTGTACTCCACCTTCAGCCACTACGACGATGTTCGTGCGGGTGATGTGGGTCAGCGTCAGAACGGCGTACTGATCTCCAACGGCCAGGGTAAAGCAGTTGCGTTCGCACTGTTCAGCCTGCAGGACCGCGGTAAGCTGTTCCTGGGTCACGGTGCTGAAGTTTACGAAGGCCAGATCATCGGTATTCACAGCCGCTCTAACGACCTGACTGTAAACTGCCTGACCGGTAAGAAACTGACTAACATGCGTGCGTCTGGTACTGACGAAGCAACGGTTCTGGTTCCGCCGGTTAAGATGACTCTGGAGCAGGCTCTGGAATTCATCGATGACGACGAACTGGTAGAAGTAACACCAACCTCTATCCGTATCCGTAAGCGTCACCTGACTGAAAACGATCGTCGCCGTGCAATGCGTGGCGCGAAAGAAGAGTAATTAACACTCTTTTTCAGGTAAGCACAAAAAAGCCGCTGATTATCAGCGGCTTTTTTATTTCGGAAAGATTAGAAGAAATACTTAGCCCCGACACGAATTTGATTTTGTTCGCGGTGATAAGGTTCTACATTGCGATCTAACCAGCGTAGTTCCAGGTAGGGTAACCAATGTTCATTAATACGATACTTGAAGGTATTCGTAATCTCCCAGTGATGATCTTTTCCGTTACTGCTATTGAAGTCATTCACTCGAATAAAATAGTGCGGCTCAAAGGTATAGGAAAATTTATCGGTGATAGTAAAATTCCAGTAGTTGCCTATTTCATAGGTATCATTATTGTCCTGGTCACCGTTTAGATCGGTTGAGCTGTAGTTATTATGGTTATATCGGTTACGCACGGTAAGATTAAACCATGGGGTAAATTTATAGTTAACATCCAGATAAGCTGCACCACCGGAACCCGTACTCTTATCATTTATCAACCCACCTGGCTGGATAGTTAATTTATCTGTCGGTTTAAATAACGGATACCAGCCCTCTATTTCATTATAGCCGTGTTTTAACTCATCCTTGCGTTGCATGGTGTAGGTGTTGGTGAGCATGATACCCGCGCCCATATCGGAGTTATAGCCAACGCGCATCATCACTTCTATCTGATCTGACGCCAGATTATATGCCTCGCGGTTCTCGACATAGGCACCCGCAAAAACAGAGGTAGAAGCAACCGAAGATAAGAGAATTATTGTTGTTAACTTTTTCATAATAAATCCATTTTTTAAGCGTAGGGAGGCCGCCATCCATTAAGATGGAATAGGCGGCTATTATTTTTATACGTTTACAGCAGAGGTATTATTTTTAGTGGTAACAGGATCCGATAGAGCATTGTTTTTTTTCCGTTGGCTGATTTCCTCAATAATAAAAGCAAAGCGAGTTTCGTTGAGCTTATAAAATAAACCCATCGTGAATGCAGCGATAATGGCCAATCCACAAGGCCAAAGGAAAATAAGCTGACGCAGGCCGAGCAAAGTTGCATCGCTTTGAGTTATGTTGGGGATATAACCGATTTGCGTCAGCATGATGCCTGGCAGGAAACCAGCGAGCGCAGCGGAAATTTTGCGCGAAAAGGTATAACCCGTATACACCGAACCTTCCGCGCGGATCCCTGTTTTCCATTCGCCATAATCGACCGTATCCGGAACCAGCGCCCAGTTCAGGCTGTTAACAAAAGCGGTTCCGAAGAAGGCCATACAGGAGAATGTCACGAACAAAAATGATGTGCTGCCCCAGAAAAAGTTCAGTACATCGCCGATAGCCCATAATGCCAGACCGCCGAGGTAAACCTGCTTTTTACCGAAGCGTTTCACCGCAGCGGGAACCAGCAGTACCCCAACCAGAATGCATCCCATGCTGAAGAACCCCATCCACGACAGCAGATGAATATCATTGAGCACGTACTGGGTGTAGTACACCTGGATTGCCAGCTTGATGTTGAATGCCGCCAGCGTGCATAAGTTGGCGACACACAGCACCAGCAGGGGAGGGTTACGGAAAATGGCACAGAACGATTTGAGAATGCTGGGCTTATGGTGATCCGGCACGATTTCGATATAGCGTTCCTTCACTCCGCTGAAACACCACCACATGCTGAACAGCCCGCAGACTGAAAAGATCAGTGCGGCAATCAGATAACCCAGCGAAGGCGAACTGACAAATAGAGCCTGAATTGGCATAAAGCCAACGGTGCACAGTAACAGACCTACGGTAGCGCCGCCCTGACGCCAGGCAGCGAGCTGAGCGCGTTCATGCGGGTTTTTAGTGATCGCAGGCACCATCGCGCCGTATGAGCAGTTCATCAGGCTATAGAACAGACCGAACAGCATAAACAACACCGTTGCCAGTCCGGTTTTCACCGTTAGCGTAAAATCAGTCGCTAAAAACTGCGCGCTGGCAACGACTGCGACAGGAAATGACGCATACAAAATAAAAGGTCTGAATTTACCTTTTGCGCCAATATTACGCCTTGAGTCCAGCAATACACCGGTCAACATATCAGTGAAGGCGGTGAAGAACTTCGCCACCAGAAAGATAATCCCACCGTAATACGCCGGCATCCCTAGTTCATCGGTATAAAATTTAAGCAGATACAGTGTGCCGATACACAGCATCAAATTTGAGCCGAAGTCACCCACTCCGTAGGCGAATTTTTCACGCAGGCTCAGTTTTAGCGTTAGCGGATCATGAAAAGACATAATCGCTCCTCAATAGCGCCCCGTAGAGCGCTATTCATTATTATTATCAAACGGGTTGTTTACGCGCTTCTATCTCTTCAACGATGCGGACATACATCTTCTCGTTAAGGTTGTAGAAACAGCCCATAGCCACAATGGTGATCACCGCTAAAGCGCAGGGATAAATAAAGATCAACTGACGCAAACCTTCGACCGTACTTGCTGATTGCACCACGTTGGGAACGTAGCCGATTTGCGTCAGCATCCAGCCGGGGAAGAATCCTGCCAGCGCTTGTGACACTTTACGAAAGAAGGTGAAACCGGTGTATACCGTGCCTTCAGAGCGTACGCCGGTTCGCCATTCGCCATATTCCACCGTATCGGAGACCAGCGCCCAGTTCAGGCTGTTAACGAATGCTGAGCCGAAGAACGCCAGGCAGGAGAAGGCGACAAAGCTGACGGAACCGCCACCAAAGAAGTAGTTAAGCAAATCCCCTGCAACCCAAATTAGCAAACCGCCAATGTAGACTTTTTTCTTGCCGAAACGCCTAACCATTCCTGGCATCAAGAAGACGCCGATGAAGATACAGCCCATGCTGAAAAAGCCCATCCAGGAAAGGAGGATTGGGTCATTCAGTACGTACTGGGTGTAATAGACCTGAATTGCCAACTTAACGTTAAATGCGCCAAGCGTACAAAGGTTGGCAACGCACAGAATAAACAGAGGGCGGTTACCGGCGATGGCGCGGAAGGATTGCAATAATCCCGGTTTTTGCGCGGCATCCACGGGTTTCACTTCCACGTAGCGTTCTTTTACCCCGGCATAGCACAGCCACATAAACAGCAGGCCAAACAGCGAGAACAACGTGGCAGCGAAGATATAACCCAGCTGTGAATTGCCTTCGATCAAGTTCATTACCGGTACAAAGCCGACTGTACATAGCAACAAACCCAGGGTTGCGCCCCCTTGTCGCCAGGCTGCCAGTGAAGCGCGCTCGTCCGGATTTTTCGTAATCGCGGGAACCATTGCACCATAGGAGCAGTTCATCATGCTGAAGAACAGTCCGTACAACATAAACAGCACCGTTGCCATCACCGTTTTACCGGTTACTTCAAACGGTGTACCGACAAAGTTGGCAATCGCCAGCAAGGTAACTGGAAATGCGGCGTAAAGAACGAACGGACGGAATTTACCTTTCGGGCCGATTTTGCGGCGGGAATCGAGCATAATCCCGGTGCCCATATCGGTAAACGCGGTAAAAAATTTGGCGATAAGGAAAATGATGCCGCCATAAGTTCCTGGTAAACCAAGGACATCGGTATAAAACTTGAGTAAATAGAGGGTACCAATGTCCAACAGGATATTGGAGCCTAAATCACCCATCCCATAGGCGAGTTTTTCTTTGAACGGCAAGCGTAGGGTTGCCGGATTAGAGGAATTCTGACTCATTATTATTCTCCATTTGCCCGCGAGTTGCCCCGCGGGCGAGCCGTGTTAGATGTTGCGTAAAGTGGCAAACAGTGACGCCCATTCACTCTTCGCGCGATAAAACACCGGAGGCTTGCCAATAGGCGCATCTACGGTAATTTCACCGCCCTGGTAAGTTTCCCCAGTCCAGACGTTTACCCAGCTATCCTCTGGCAGATACAGCGTCCAGTTTTGCTGGCCCTGTTCGTGAACCGGCGCGACCAGCAAATCTTGTCCCAGCAGATACTGATATTTCAGGGTATAGGTCCGAGCATCGTCTTCGTAATGCAGGAACAGCGGGCGCATCACCGGCAGACCGGTAGCGCTGTTTTGCGTGACAGCCTGTTTTAGATACGGTTTCAGGGTGGTAAAGACGGTGGTCATACGGGCAAAGTGGGCGATGGTTTCAGCATCACCATCAAACTGCCAGTTATCGCCAGGGCGGTTACCTTCGTGGGTGCGCATCATCGGCGTGAAGGCGCTGAAGTCACACCAGCGCAGCAGCAGTTCTTTGCTGCGTTTCATGTCAAACAGGGTGGTGTAGCCGCCGATATCGCTGTGGTGCAGACCGTGACCGGTCATCGCCAGCGACAGCGCCGCAGGAACGACGGAAGCCAGACCGTCGTCGAGGCTCCAGTCAACGTTCTGATCGCCTGCCCACATCATGGTGGAGTACTTTTGGCTGCCGGTGTAGCCCGCACGCATAAAGAACAGGATCTCGCCGAGTTTGCCGGTCTCCTGTAACGCTTCGTAGTTGCATTTCGCCCACAGTGCGGGCCAGGCGTTATGCATAATTTCAGCGCTGACGCCGTTGTGCAGATACGTATCGGTTGGCAGATATTCGCCAAAGTCGGCCATCCAACCGCCGCAGCCCAGCTCAATCATGTTCTTTTTGATGACTTCTTTGAACCAGTCGTAGGCTTCGGGGTTGGTCAGATCGACCACACCGCCGTAAAACTCGCCGAACTCAACCAGATAGTCAGCGCCTGAGGCATCTTTCGCCAGATAACCGCGTTCAGCCGCTTCGGCACAGAGATCTTTATCGCTGGCGACGTACGGGTTGATATAGGAGAGGAACTGTACACCTTCTTCTTTCCACTGCTTAATACGGTTATCCAGCTGCGGATAGTTGTCGCTGTTCCACTTCCAGTTCCACATCACGCGCTTGCCAAAGGAGGTCATGCGGATCCCGGACCAATCCTGCGCCCAGATGCCGTTTACTTTCACACCTGCGTTACGCATGGTGTCCAGTTTGTTCTGGCAAATTTCAGTACCGCCCTGAATACCGAGCGTGACGCCATCGTAGATCCAGTCCGGCAGCTCCGGTTGGCGTCCTAACAGCGCAGTCAGTTTTTCCAGCAGAGAGATATAGGTTTCGGCGCACTCAATACGCAGAGTGGTTTTGTCTTCCCACAGAGCGAGTTCGTGATACTCCGGCGCGCTGAAATCGAAATTCATATAGCAACTGTTATCAACGTGGCAGTAGTACTTCTGTGTGCTGACGAAGGTTGGCTGCGGAAAGAAGGTCCAGTAATAGTCACCGCCGGCATTTTCTTTGCAGTCGGCCTGCCAGGTGACATAGCTGTTTTTGTTGCGGCCCACGCCCTGTTCGCTGGTCCACAGCGGGAACGGTTTACCGCGTAAGTCGAAATAAGAGAACTGTTCGCCGCAGCCGTAAATATGATCGTCCGGGTTGGCCGCCAGACGCAGCCAGATACGGTTATGGCTGAGTTCCTCGTTATGGAGGTCGAGCTTCAAACGACCCTGATCATCGGTAGAGATGTGTAGCGTGGCGTTGATGGTATTACCGCGGCTGAAATGTACCAGCCAGCCATCAGGTGACTCGCTAACCGTGGCGTCGGTCAGAGCAATCTTCTCATTGAGCTTGTCTTTGATGCTGAAGTTGCCGCGAAACATGTCAATGTCGGCAACGCCAGTGCCGATCCACAGACAGGGGGTTTCTGTGCTGTGACGTAAAATCAGGCGCTGGTGGTACGTTAAAGCAAATCCATCAGGTAATGATGTGAGTTCTAAGGCGGTTGACCGTTGTTGTAGCGAATTCATTATCGTCTCCGTAAAAATAGGGTAATTCGGTAATTTGTCGGAAATCTGTTATTCACTGCCGATTAAAAAATGCATTTGATGTGTTTCTCCGGGCGCGAGATGAATCAGGCTAATTCCGGAGTTAAAGGCGTCTGGCGGGCAGGTCATCGGTTCAACCGCCAGGCCACGCCGTGCTAATTTTTCGCCGGTGTACACCTGTAGCCAGGGCTGGTGGCTGCGTAAAAAAATGGACATGTTTTGCGATGGACTGGTTATCCTGACTTCCCACTCAGCGTCAGGTGGCATGGTCCTGAACGTATGATCGATAGTGGTCTGCGCAATGCGTCGCTGCGTTGTGAAATCCCGTTCATCGCATGTTTCTTCACTCGCTGGGAGTGTTAATTCACAGTCATCGATAGGATGCAGATTGCAGGTCAAGTAGGGATGCGCTCCCGCGCCATACGGGGCAATTTCGTCACCCACATTCTGTGTCCGAATAATGACGTGCAATCCGCTGTCTGCCTCCAGTCGGTAAATCACCTCTGAAACCAGCGCAAAGGGATAGCCATAAGAGGGCGGAAGAAAAATCGTCAACGACACTTCCGTGTTCGACAGTTGATTAATCTGCCAGTCCCGCCAGGCCAGCAATCCATGGATGGCGGTATGTGAAACATGGTCGTTAACGGCAAGTTGGAAGGTCTTGCCGTTATGTTGATAGCAGCCATCTGCAACGCGGTTTGGCCAGGGAACCAACACTTTTCCTAAATGTGCCAGCGGCATCTCTTCCGGCTTATGTGGAATCACAATGTGACGCCCACGGTGCGTCAATTCTGCTAGTCCAGCACCAACCGTGACGATTTTTGCCTGGAAGTTTCCGGCTTGAAGATGAATGGTTTTTCCACCGTTATGCATGGCTGCTCACCTTGTTACTTATTTAGCGTTGATATCCAGCAGACCGGCAGCCACTGCCGGTGCAAGGCCCGGAGCCAGCGGTAGACGCGGGATCACCAGGCAGTGCAGTAGGTGATAAATGTCCTGCTTACCGTCCCAGACTTTGGTAGTCACCTTGTTATCGGTGTCTAGTTCCTGCCACCATGAACCGGTCTCGTAGTCCATCAGATATGTGATGCAGTAATCCCACCACTTCTGGTACCAGGCTTCGTATTGGCTGTCGCCGGTGAGGGTATACAAGGCATAGGCGGTACCCATGGCTTCGACTATCGGCCAACGCACTCTTTCGCGAACGATGGGTTTACCATCCCAGCCCACCGAATAGACAAAACCATCTGCGCCGTCCGGTGCCCAGGCATCACGGATGGTGGCGTGGAACAAACCTTTGGCATCTTCCAGCAGCCATTTGGGAGGCGTTTCAAAACGGGCTTCCAGCGCGGCATGCAGATGCAGCATCAGGCGGCCCCATTCGATCCAGTGGCCCGGCGTGCCGCCGTAGGCGCGGAAACGGTGAGCTGGGTTATCCTTGTTGTAATCGCGGATTGGGTTCCACTGTGAATCGAAGTGTTCGTTAACGCGATACTCCCCGCTGCGGGCTACGTCGTGAATAATCACCGAAGCAATTCGCAGTGCGCGATCGAGCCATTTACGGTCATGGGTAACGTCATACACGATCAGGAAAGCCTCGACCGCGTGCATGTTGGCGTTACCGCCGCGGTAATCTTCCGTCTGGCTAAAAGCTTCGTCCCAGGATTCCAGGCACATCTGCTCCTCTTCGCTCCAGAAGTACTTTTCAATCACGTCGATAGCGTCATCCAACAATTGTCTGGCCTGCGGATGACCGGTGGTGACCGCACTTGCCGCACCGAGCAAAACAAAGAAATGCTGATAGCCCTGTTTGGAGGCGTCCATAACGCCTTCATCATTTACGCAGGCGTACCAACCGCCGTAGCGAGTGTCGCGTAACGCACCGTTCAGTGCTTTAATGCCGTGATCGACTAGCTGATATGCGCCAGGACGGCCCATTGACGCGGCAACGGAGTAGACGTGCAGCATGCGGGCGGTGATCCACAGATGTGTCCCCATATCTGCTCTGACCTGACCACTGTTTCCCAGCCAGCCAAATCCGGTGGGTACCGCCGCATTCTTACCAAAGTTAAAGATGCGGTCGGTTTCTTGCTCCAGCCAACGGTTGTGGCTTAGGGTGTTGAACCATTTCATTCTTAGATCCTCTTAGCGCCGGGCCATCATTTCGTCGACGATATCGCCCAGGCGTTGCAATTTAGGCGCGGAAACATCGCGCAGCATCAGTTCGGTATCTGGCAGGCCAACAACCGATGACCAGACCGCACGTCCGGCCAGGAAGCCAGATGCGCCTGCGGTCATTGCTACGCTGACTGCGCGCGGGAACAGTTTTTCATCCACACCAGAGGAGAGAATGACCCACGGCATGTTGATGTTCTCATTCAGGCGTTGAGAGGCGCTAAGCAGTTCTTGTTGGGTACCTTTGCCGTACAGCGGCATTTCGACCTTGTAGAGATCGGCACCGCTATCACCCAGCTCTTTTGCGGCATCGATAATGGCCTGTTCGCGATCGAACTTATCGCCACGACGCGGTGGGCGAACAACCGGCTCGATGATGCTCAGCAAGCCATTGGAATGGCATAGCTCATTGAATTCTTTCACCATGTCCAGGCGCTGTTGGGCATCTTCATCGCTACGCCATAGCACCAGCAGTTTGAGAGCCTTAGCACCATCTTGCTTCACGGTCTGCGGGTTGATTTTTTTATCAATCACCACGCTATCGACCGGAATACCGTTACCCGGAATGAACTCATCAGCGGCCACAATCATGGCGCAGCTTTTGGCGACAGCGCTTTGCTCTACAACCTGGCGGTAGCAGAACTGCTGATCGACCAGAATGGCGGAGGCATAGGGGGACAGGATCTTCGCCGCATTGACTTTGAAATCGGTCAGCACGCTGTCATTGACCGGGGATTTTGCACCTGCTGCGGCAAACATTAAGCGCATGGCTTCGCGCTGATCGACTGCCAGCATGGCAAATCCGCCAGAAGCTCGGGTGATATCTTTCAGGGTGTACTTCGTCATTGTTCAGTCCTTACTTATCTGTATGTTTATTTAGCCCGGCGGATGCGCGAACCTGTTCAAGAATGGCCGTCCAGTCTTCACGGCCACGGCCAGCGGCACGCGCCTGGTTATAGACTTCGCGGGAGGCAGCACCGAGCGGCATCGGCACATGCAGTTGGTTGGCAACGTCCAGCGCGATGCCAAGATCCTTGTGAGCTAAATCGATCATGAAGGCCGGGGAAAGATCGCCTTTCAGCACTTTGTTCGGCCAGGAGGTAGTGAAGTGGCCTTTCCCGGCGGGGGTGCCGCTCATAACTTGCAAGGCCACATCAAAGGAGAGGCCAAGTGCCTCGCACAACACGGCTGCTTCGGCAGAAAGAGCGTTCAGTGCGATACTCATGTAGTTGTTGATGAGTTTCACGCGGATCCCCATGCCGGGACCCCCTGCATTGATCAATTCATTACCCATCGCCATCAGAACCGGTGCGGCGCGTTCTACCTGCTGTGCCGTTCCGCCTGCCAGCAGCAACAGCGTTCCCGCGATGGCGTGATCGGAGGTGCGTCCAACCGGGCAATCCATCATGTCGAAACCTTTGTCACGCATATCAGCGATAAGCTTGTCGGTTTGCAGTGGATGAATGGTCGACATATCAATCACTAATGCCTGTGGGGAGAGGCTTTCGCAGATACCTTGCTCTCCGAACAGTACGCTGCGCACCAGATCGCCGTTTGGCAGCATGGTGATGACAAATTCAGCCCCTTTTGCTGCCTGAGCCGGGTTGCTGGCAGGCTGAGCTCCTTTTTCTACCAGGCGCTGAACAGCATCCGGGTTAACGTCAAAGACGCTGAGTTGATGACCCTGCTTCAGCAAGTTGCTCGCCATGGGTGAACCCATCTGACCTAATCCGATAAATGCTATAACTGCCATAACGTTCTCCTGAGACGTGAATGTCATTTTTTGTCATTTAAGGTCGTTTGTTTTTGTCTGTTTTTGATCGTATTTGTAATTTATGGTCAAAAAATTGACAGCCGTCACTTTTTAAACATTTTGTGAAATTAAAATGATCCCATCTTGAAATGCCTAAGGAATGACCATGATTCGTATTGCTTGTGTAGGTATTGCCGTGATGGATCGCATCTATTACGTGGAAGGTTTACCGACCGAAGGAGGTAAGTATGTGGCGAAGCGTTATACGGAAGTGGGCGGCGGGCCTGCTGCAACGGCCGCAGTGGCTGCAGCGAGGCTGGGCGCGCAGGTGGACTTTATTGGCCGTGTGGGCGATGACGACACCGGAAATAGCCTGCTGGCGGAGCTGGAATCCCTGGGGGTAAACACCCGCTACACCCGGCGCTACGCGGGGGCAAAGTCTTCGCAATCGGCAATTATGGTTGATGCGCAAGGGGAACGGATTATTGTTAACTATCCCAGCCCGGATTTATTGCCGGATGCTGATTGGCTCAATAAGATCGATTTTTCCCAGTGGGATGTGGTGTTGGCGGATGTTCGCTGGCACGAAGGGGCCAGGCAGGCGTTCGCGCTGGCGCGTCAGGTGGGAGTGATGACGGTACTGGATGGCGACGTAACGCCACAAGATATCAGCGAGCTGGTGGCGCTAAGCGATCATGCTGCATTCTCTGAACCTGGACTGGCGCGTTTAACCGGGATAAACGATTCTGTCGCTGGACTGAAACAAGCACAAACGCTCACAAATGGACATGTTTACGTAACGCGGGGAAGTGAAGGCTGTGACTGGATAAAAAATAATACGTTGCAGCATCAATCTGGATTTAAAGTCGATGTTGTGGATACTACGGGAGCTGGAGATGTTTTCCACGGTGCGCTCGCATTCAGCCTGGCCGGCGGCGATGCTCCAGAAGAGGCCGTCAGGTTTGCCAGTGGGGTTGCTGCGTTAAAATGCACTCGCCCGGGAGGAAGGGCCGGAATCCCTGACTGTGATCAAACCCGATCTTTTCTGTCACTTTTTGTATAAAATGCCAGGGCAATGGTTTTTCGAGGAAATTTCATGAGTCTTACCGAACTGACCGGTAACCCGCGACACGATCAACTGCTTATGCTGATTAGCGAGCGCGGTTATATGAATATCGACGAGCTGGCCAGCCTGCTGGACGTGTCCACGCAAACCGTGCGTCGTGATATTCGTAAACTCAGCGAGCAGGGATTAATTACGCGTCATCATGGTGGCGCGGGCAGAGCTTCCAGCGTGGTGAATACGGCGTTTGAGCAGCGTGAAGTCTCCTGGACGGAAGAGAAAAAAGCCATCGCGGAAGCGGTGGCTGATTACATTCCCGATGGGTCAACGGTGTTTATTACCATTGGCACCACCGTTGAGCAGGTGGCACGCGCGCTGTTAAACCATAATCATTTGCGCATTATCACCAATAGCCTGCGTGTGGCGCACATTCTGTATAACAACCCGCGTTTTGAAGTCATGGTACCGGGGGGAACGTTACGCCCGCATAACAGTGGCATCATTGGCCCTTCTGCCTCGGCATTTGTCGCTGATTTTCGGGCCGACTACCTGGTTACCAGCGTTGGCGCGATCGAAAGTGATGGTGCGCTGCTGGAGTTTGATGTCAACGAGGCCAGCGTAGTGAAGACGATGATGGCCCATTCAAGGCATATTCTGTTGGCTGCGGATCATACGAAATACACGGCTTCTGCCGCGGTAGAAATTGGTAACGTGTCTCAGGTGACCGCGCTATTTACCGATGAATATCCAGGCCCGGCACTGCATAATTTACTTCAGTCACAGCAGGTGGAAATTGTGCAAGTGAGTCCTTCACAGGACGATGCTCTGGCCGTGTAATTCTCTCCAGTGATGGCTCGATAAGTTCGTAGCCATCATTCGCTCATAGTCAAACTTCTCCTTTCCCGCTACAGTTATTCATCCACGGCGAATAAGGAGAAGGGCATGCTCTATATCTTTGATTTGGGTAATGTGATTGTCGATATCGACTTCAATCGCGTGTTAGGTACTTGGAGCGATCTGAGCCGTGTACCGCTGGCTTCGTTAAAGCAAAGTTTCACCATGGGAGAGGCTTTTCACCAGCACGAGCGAGGTGAAATAACGGATGAAGCCTTTGCCGAGGCGCTATGTCATGACATGGCGCTACCGCTAAGCTATGAGCAGTTCTCCCACGGCTGGCAGGCCGTTTTTGTTGCCTTGCGTCCTGAAGTCATCGACATCATGCAAAAGCTGCGTGAGCAGGGGCATCGGGTGGTCGTCTTGTCGAATACTAATCGTCTGCACACGACGTTTTGGCCGGACGAATACCCCGAAATCCGTCAGGCTGCTGACCATATTTACCTTTCCCAGGATCTGGGCATGCGTAAACCGGAAGCGCGGATTTACCAGCATGTCCTGCAGTCTGAAGGTTTTTCTGCGCATGAGGCGGTATTTTTCGACGACAACGCCGATAATATTGAAGGGGCTAATCGGTTAGGGATTACCAGCATCCAGGTTGTCGATAAAACGACCATTCCGGACTATTTCGCGAAGTTGCTATGCTAAAAAATGTTCAGCAACAAGCCAGGCACCATACACGTCCTGTTCGGGCCTGGCTGAAGCTACTATGGCAGCGGATTGATGAGGACAACATGACGACGCTGGCAGGGAATCTTGCCTATGTCTCATTGCTCTCATTAGTGCCGCTTATTGCCGTAGTTTTTGCGCTTTTCGCCGCATTTCCGATGTTTTCTGACGTCAGCGTCCAGCTGCGTCATTTCATTTTCGCAAACTTTATCCCGGCGACGGGAGATGTCATTCAGCGTTATATCGAACAGTTCGTTGCCAACTCGAACAAAATGACCGCCGTTGGGGCGTGTGGGCTGATTGTGACAGCGCTATTACTGATGTATTCCATTGATAACGCGCTGAATACTATCTGGCGCAGCAAGCGTACTCGGCCTAAAGTTTACTCTTTCGCCGTCTACTGGATGATTTTAACGCTGGGGCCGCTGCTGGCGGGGGCCAGTCTGGCGATCAGCTCTTATCTGTTGTCATTGCGCTGGGCCAGCGATCTCAACACGGTGATTGATAACATTCTGCGTATTTTCCCGCTGGTGCTTTCCTGGCTCTCTTTCTGGCTGCTTTACAGCATCGTACCGACTACACGTGTACCTAAC
Source organism: Citrobacter portucalensis (assembly GCF_002042885.1). Lineage (GTDB taxonomy): Bacteria > Pseudomonadota > Gammaproteobacteria > Enterobacterales > Enterobacteriaceae > Citrobacter > Citrobacter portucalensis. The sequence goes on along the minus strand of NZ_MVFY01000013.1, from coordinate 100,415 downwards.
CGTGATGCGGTTATTGGCGCCTTTGTGGCCGCTGTGTTGTTCGAAACCGGAAAGAAAGGATTTGCGCTCTATATCACGATGTTCCCGTCTTATCAGCTCATTTACGGTGTCCTGGCGGTGATCCCCATTTTATTCGTCTGGGTATACTGGACCTGGTGTATCGTCTTGCTAGGCGCAGAAATAACTGTCACTCTCGGGGAATACCGCAAACTTAAACAAGCCGCAGAACAAGAAGAAGCAGAGCAACCATGATTGCATTAATTCAGCGCGTAACCCGTGCCAGCGTCACCGTGGAGGGCGAGGTGACGGGTGAAATTGGCCCAGGACTTTTGGTCCTGTTAGGTGTCGAAAGGGATGATGACGAACAGAAAGCGAACCGCCTGTGCGAGCGCGTACTCGGCTATCGAATCTTTAGCGATGCCGAAGGCAAAATGAACCTTAACGTGCAGCAGTCAGGGGGCAGCGTGCTGGTGGTTTCACAGTTCACGCTGGCGGCAGATACCGAACGCGGCATGCGCCCGGGGTTTTCAAAAGGGGCTGCGCCCGATCGTGCAGAGGCGCTGTATGAGTACTTTGTTGAGCGTTGCCGCCAACAGGAAATGAATACGCAAACCGGTCGATTCGCTGCGGATATGCAGGTTTCACTGGTTAATGATGGCCCCGTGACGTTCTGGTTACAAGTATGAACCAGCTACCGGTGTGGCCGCGGACAACAAGAGAGAATACGACGATGTATCACCTTCGAGTACCGCAAACAGAAGAAGAATTGGAGCGTTACTACCAGTTTCGCTGGGAGATGCTGCGTAAACCGTTGCACCAGCCTAAAGGCTCCGAACGGGATGCCTGGGATGCGATGGCGCATCACCAGATGGTGGTGGACGAAGAGGGGAATCTGGTCGCGGTAGGACGTCTGTACATCAATGCGGATAACGAAGCCTCCATACGCTTTATGGCCGTTGACCCTTCCGTGCAGGAGAAAGGGTTGGGCACGCTGATGGCGATGACCCTGGAGTCTGTGGCGCGTCAGGAAGGGGTAAAGCGCGTAACCTGTAGCGCCCGTGAAGATGCGGTCGAATTTTTCGCCAAGCTGGGGTTTGTGAGCCAGGGAGAAATCACCACGCCGCAAACCACGCCGGTGCGTCACTTTTTGATGATTAAACCCATCGCGACGCTGGACGACATTCTCCATCGCGGGGACTGGTGCGGACAGCTACAGCAAGCCTGGTACGAACATATTCCATTGAGTGAGAAAATGGGTGTGCGCATTCAGCAATATACCGGGCAGAAATTTATCACCACGATGCCCGAGACGGGCAATCAGAACCCGCACCATACGCTGTTTGCCGGGAGCCTGTTTTCACTGGCGACGCTAACGGGCTGGGGGCTAATCTGGCTGATGCTACGCGAGCGTCATCTCGGCGGGACGATAATCCTTGCTGACGCGCATATACGGTACAGCAGGCCGATCACCGGGAAACCTACAGCCATCGCCGATCTGGGCTCGCTGAGCGGAGACCTGGATCGTCTGGCAAGAGGTCGTAAGGCGCGCGTTCAGATGCAGGTCGGGGTATTTGGCGACGACACGCCGGGTGTGGTGTTTGAAGGCACCTACATTGTGCTACCCGCAAAACCGTTTGGCGCGTATGAAGAAGGCGGGAACGAGGAAGAGTAAGTCCTCTAGCTGAAATGTAATATTGGGTTCATTTGCTGATGTAAAATGCGGATTATGAAAATGCCATAATCCGCATTTTGATAAAAAATCGCATGCTGTCGATGATTGTATTGACGGGTACCTTCCTTAATCGCAGAACAGTTGTGTCCCATCAAAGCGTTTTTCTCTAACAGTAAAAAAAGCTGTTCCATTTCAGTCGTGTATTTATCCGCCTGCTGATAACCGAATTTTCTCCAGGTGTATTCATAGATAGATTCAAAATCTTCGACTGCCTGATTAGAGAGTTTATACATTCAGACTGCGCTTTTTCCTGTGCGCGACCTCCTGTAGAGTCAGGTCACTTGTGCCGCTGTGTATCCCATCCTCCAGCGCATCGCGTAATGCGTTGTTTCGCAATTCTTGTTCTTCCAGTAAACGTAATGCCGAACGGACAACTTCGCTGGTGGAACCATAGCGCCCACTTTCAATCATTTCGTTAATAAAACGATCGAGATGCTCGCCAATCGTAATGCTGGTAGTTCTGGGCATAGGTTTGTCCTTTGTGTTATCTATTCACACAAGATAGCACCCGTGGACGAAAACATGAACAACCTTACTGACCTAGCCGCCAGGCAACATCCCGCATTGCGCTTCGTGCCGCTTGACTCACCCCTGCTAGCTGGAAAAATCCGTGGATAACACCGAGATAGCGTTGGCAGGTGCAATCCACGCCCTGCTCCTGGAACCGTTGATACAGGGCCTCACCCTCATCTCGCAGTGGGTCGAATTCAGCTGTAATGATGTGCGTGGGCGGTAAACCGTTGAAGTCTTCACGCCAGAGCGGGCTGGCTTCGGGATGCAGTGGATTGGTTTGCGGCATATACATCTCGTAGCCCGACAGGAGTGTGTCGCGGGTGATAATGTAATCCTGTCCATTATGGTCATAGCTCGCAAAGCTGGCGGTTGCATCCAGCATCGGGTAGATCAGCATAAGCTGCGCAGGTTGCCATTGCCTGGTAGCTTTCAGGCGTAGTGCGGTGACCAGCGCCAGATGCCCGCCAGCGCTATCGCCAGCCAGCGTAATGTTGTCCCGGTCTACTCCCAGTTTCTTGGCATACTTCCAGATAATATTGGCCCCCGATTCAGCATCGTTATGTGCTGCCGGGAAGATGTGCTCTGGTGCGAGGCGATACTGCACCGCAATGACCCGACAGCCGCTGTACCACGCGAGCTGCCTTAGCTGGTTATCATGTGTGGTAAATCCGCCGCTGACAAAGCAGCCGCCGTGATAATAGATAACGCAGGGGAGATTTCCCGTGCTGCCCCGCGGCGAAACTACGCGAAACATCATGGCATCGAGTTCAATATCTTCAACCTGTACGCGGGTTTCAGTGTCTCCGGCCAGTACCGTGCTTGCGATGTAGCCTGCTCTCCGGTCATCAATATTCTGCTCGCGCGAAGAAGGACGTCCCGCCGCGATAAATGCCTCAACCAGCTGTGCAATCCCGCTTTCCAGTGCCATTTTCACATCTCCTTATCTGTATGGATATACAGGTTTATAACCTGGATAACTAAGAATGAAAATGGGAAAAATGGGGGCAGGTATGATTTTGGAAAGCGGCTCGCAGATTAAATACCGTCATTGGTTTCTGCTGTTTGAATTCTGTATTGTGAGGGAAATGTACTATACGCCATTGACGTATAGTTAATTTCTATTAATATAGTCCAATGGCGTACTCAAAATGCTATTCATAGAAACGGAAATCTTCACTGAAGACGTCAAAAAATTACTGGATGATGATGAATACCGTAGATTACAGATATTCCTTGCGATTCAGCCTGATTGTGGCGATCTGATACAAGAAACGGGCGGACTGAGAAAGGTTCGCTGGAGAGAGCGAGGGAAAGGCAAACGTAGCGGTGTGAGGATTATTTACTTTCATCAAATCAGAAAATCACAAATTCGATTGTTGCTGATTTATCAGAAAGGGATCAAGGATGATCTGACTCCACAAGAAAAAGTGCTGCTGCGTATGTTGAATGAGAGGTGGTAAATGGATAAGGCACTATTTGAGCGATTAACTCAAAGTATGGTTCAGATGAATGAGATCGCTGAAGGAACGCGACAACCTTCCCGTACCTTTCATATTGACGCCATGAAAATAAAGGAAATTCGCCAGTCTTCAGGATTATCACAGACTCGTTTCGCAGATTTGATATCGGTAAGCGTGGATACGTTGCGAAATTGGGAGCAGGGGCGTCGTTCACCGACTGGTCCAGCAAAAGCGTTGTTACGTGCTATTGCCAATGATCCAAAACATGTCATTCAGGCACTAAGATAATCCCCGGCAGTTTGGTTCAATTGCCGGGGGAAGATCTTAAAACTTACTCCCCTTCACCCGGGAACAGGAACGGGTTGATAGAGCTGCGGGCAAAGCCCTCTTGCTCCATGTGCGCGTCCAGCATCAGTGAAGCGAGATCGTCAGCCACGGCTTCAACTTTAGGGTCTTTTTCCTGATAGAGAATCTTCAGGTAAGTCCCACAGTCGCCGCAGCTTTCAGCTTTAATTGCCGCCTGTTCGTTATCCAGCGACCAGTAGTTCAAATCACGGCTTTGCTCGCAGTTGCTGCATTTCACGCGCACCACGTGCCACTCGGTTTCACACAGGTTGCAGTGCAGATAACGAAGCCCCTGAGTGGTACCGATTTGCACCATGCTGGAGACCGGCATTGAACCACACACCGGGCAGTACTGACGCTTTTCACCGTATTCCGCACGGGCTTTGCCGGGGATCAGGCTTGCCATCTGCGCCCAGTAGAGCGACAGGGCAGCCCAAATGAACGGCGCTTTATCGCTGCTGACGGAGGCGAAATCAGAGGCAAACAGCGCGCTGGCCATCAGCTCCAGTTCCTGCTCTGAGGCTTTTTCCAGATTTTCGATCACGGCAAGCGCAGGGCCGCTCATTTCTGGTTTCAGCTCAGCAATTAACGATTGCAGCAGTTTTTGCCAGTGCTTGTCGCGTGGCAGAACGTGGATATCCAGCGGCGGTTTGCCCTGATCGTTCGCTTCTTTGATGCGAGCGGTCAAATCCATCTGCAGCGGATGGTCGTACAACACCACTTCCTGCGCGTGGGCAATCAGCGCGGCAAAGCGCAGGTAGTCGCCCAGCGGGTTGTTCTCGGCCAGCTCGCGCAGGCGCTCAGCGCGGCGGTTATACAAATTTTTGAGTCTGGGGAATAATAACGGCGGAATCATATCCGCCGTGCGTTTCTCGCTCTTCTCCAGCTCATCTTGCGGGATTATGCGAATACTCATTCAGATGACTTTTCCTGTTTCTGGCGGACTTCACGGTACCAGCGTGGGTGATGTTTCTTCGCCCATGAACTGGTAACCCATCCTTCCACCATCGCGGTAATGGTGCCTTTCACCCAAAGGGCGGCGTAAATGTGCACCATGATAACCACAATTAACGCTACTGCGGCAAATGAATGCAGCATTAACGCGAATCGGATCACCGGGATTGAGAAAGCAGGCGCAAAATACGGACGCCAGATGACCACTCCGCTCACCAGCAACAGGACCAGGAAGATAATCGCCGCCCAGAATACGCATTTCTGGCCGAAGTTATAACGTCCCGTGTCACCTACTTCCTCGTTGACAACAATCTTACGAATATTCTTCGCCCAAAAGATATCATCCCGATTGATTAGATTGTGGTGCCAGTAACGGAAAAACATGATGATAAACGAGGCAAACATGATCACGCCGACAAACGGGTGCACAATTCGCGCCAGTTGTGGAGTGCCCATGATGTGCATCAGCCAGTTAAAAGACGGGAAGAGAAAGCCCATCCCGCTCACCGCCGCCAGAATGAAGCAGAAGGCGGTGATCCAGTGGTTGATGCGTTCCGGCGCCGTGTAGCGCACGATGGTGTCACGTCGTTTCATTTGCGCACCTCGTCGTCTTTTTCATGCAGATTGTCTTCTTCTTCTTCCGCACGGTTCGGGCCTACGCCGACGTAGTGGAAGATGCTGGCCGCAAATGTCGCTGCAAAGCCGACGGCTGCGAGGGGTTTCCAGATGCCTTTCCAGAACTTAACGGTTGCGCTGATCTCCGGGTTCTCCGGCAGGCCGTGATACAGATTTGGCTTGTCAGCATGGTGCAATACGTACATCACGTGCGTCCCGCCAACACCCGCCGGATCGTACAGACCCGCGTTTTCGTAACCACGCGTTTTCAGCTCCGCCACGCGCTCGCCTGCCAGCGTTTTCATCGACTCTTTGGTGCCGAAATGAATGGCGCCGGTTGGACAGGTTTTCACGCAGGCCGGTTCTTGCCCGACCACAACACGGTCAACGCACAGCGTACATTTGTAGACGCGGTTGTCTTCCGGATTGAGGCGCGGCACGTCGAACGGGCAGCCCGCGATGCAGTAGCCACAGCCGATACACTGCTCAGACTGGAAGTCGACAATACCGTTGGCATACTGAATGATTGCGCCTTCAGCCGGACACGCCTTCAGGCAGCCCGGATCGGCGCAGTGCATACAGCCATCCTTGCGGATAAGCCATTCCAGTTTGTCGTTTTGTTCCACTTCCGAGAAGCGCATCACCGTCCAGGATTTGGCGGTCAAATCGGCCGGGTTGTCGTACACCCCAACGTTGTTGCCCACTTCATCACGGATGTCGTTCCATTCAGAACACGCCACCTGACACGCTTTACAGCCGATACAGGTGGTGACGTCGATAAGCTTCGCCACTTCTTCCTGATGGTCCCGCGCCTGAGGCGCGGGGGTGAAACCGTTAGTGGCGGAACGACGAATGATGTCTTGCGATTGATAAGCCATAGGTCGTCTCCGTTACACCTTTTCCACGTTCACGAGGAAGGACTTAAATTCCGGCGTCTGCGTGTTCGCATCACCGACGAATGGCGTTAACGTGTTAGCGATAAAGCCTTTTTTCGCCACACCTTCGTAGCCCCAGTGAATCGGAATACCGATAGTGTCGATATCCTTACCGTTAGCCTTCAGCGTGCGAATACGTTTGGTCACCACCGCCTTGGCCTTAATGTAGCCGCGATTAGAGGAGACTTTGACGGTATCGCCGTGGGAGATACCGAGCTTATTCGCCAGCTTCTCGCCAATTTCCACAAACTGTTCCGGCTGAGCGATGGCATTCAGCAGCGCATGCTTGGTCCAGTAGTGGAAGTGCTCGGTCAGACGGTAGGTTGTACCGACGTACGGGAACTTATCTGCTTTACCCAGTGCTTGTGCGTCACCTTTAAAGATGCGTGCGGCAGGGTTAGAGATAACGTTCGGGTGCAGTGGGTTAGTCCCCAGCGGTGTTTCAAACGGCTCGTAGTGTTCCGGGAACGGACCTTCCGCCATCTTATCGATAGCAAACAGGCGTCCCATCCCTTCCGGCTGCATGATGAACGGCCCTACGTTGCTGCCAGGTGCGGCAGCGCTGTAGTCCGGAATATCCATCCCGCTCCACTTCGCCCCATCCCATTTCAGGATCTGACGTTTTGGATCCCACGGATTCCCCTGCGGATCAGCGGAGGCGCGGTTATACAGAATGCGTCGGTTAAGCGGCCATGCCCAGGCCCAGCCCAGCGTATTACCAAGGCCTGACGGGTCGGCGTTATCGCGACGTGCCATCTGGTTGCCTTCCGGCGTCCAGCTACCGGCAAAAATCCAGCAGCCGCTGGAGGTCGTGCCATCGTCACGCAGTTGGGCGAACGAGCTAAGCTGTTGGCCTTTCTTGACGATAACCGCACCGGTTGCCGGGTCGGTAATGTCGGCCAGCGCTTTACCGTTGCTCTCCATCGCCACTTCTTCCGAAGCCGGTTCGTGCGGGGTGGAGTAGTTCCAGGTCATGCTCAGCACCTGTTCCGGGTTCGCGCCACCTTGCTCGGCATACATCTTGCGCAGACGCAGGAAGATACCGGCGAGGATTTCGCCATCGGTAACGGCAATCCCCGGGGCGTCCGCGCCTTTCCAGTGCCACTGCAGCCAGCGACCGGAGTTAACGATAGAACCGTTCTCTTCGGCGAAGCAGGTGGACGGCAGACGGAATACTTCGGTCTGGATTTTCGACGGATCAACATCGTTTGACTCACCGTGGTTCTGCCAGAAAGTGGAGGTCTCGGTGTTGAGCGGGTCGATAGTGACCAGGAACTTCAGTTTGGACAGTGAAGCCACAACTTTGTTTTTGTTCGGGAATGACGCGACCGGGTTAAAGCCCTGGCAGATATAGCCATTCACTTTGCCCTGATTCATCATCTCGAAGTACTGCAGGACGTCGTACCCTTTATCCCACTTCGGCAGCCAGTCGAAGCCCCAGCTGTTTTCCGCTGTCGCTTTATCGCCAAAGAAGGCTTTCATCATCGAAACGAAGAATTTCGGGTAGTTGCCCCAGTAGTTCACCTGACCTTCCAGCAACGGTTTTGGCGTGTTGGCGGCAAGGTAGGTTTGCAGGTCAGTCTGTTTTTCGCTCGGCAGCGTCATATAGCCTGGCAGGCTTTGTGACAGCAGGCCTAAGTCGGTCAAACCCTGAATGTTGGAGTGACCGCGCAGGGCGTTAACGCCGCCGCCTGCCATCCCCATGTTGCCAAGCAGCAACTGGATCATCGCCATGGTACGGATGTTCTGCGCACCCACGGAGTGTTGTGTCCAGCCCAGGGCGTACAGGAACGACGCGGTTTTATCTTTGGCACTGGTTTCTGCAATGTACTCACAGACCTTCAGGAAGTCGGCCTTTGGCGTACCGCAGATGTTTTCTACGACGTCCGGCGTGTAGCGGGAGACGTGCTGTTTCAGCAGGTTCCACACGCAGCGCGGATGTTGCAGGGTGACATCGCGTTTGGCGAAGCCTTTTTCATCCAGCTCGTAGTTCCAGCTGGTTTTGTCATACTTGCGTTTGTCCGCGTCGTAGCCGGTGAACAGGCCATCTTCGAAACCGTAATCCTCACGCACGATCAGGCTGGCGTTGGTATAGGCCTCAGTGTATTCGCGGTTAAATTTTTCGTTGTTCAGCAGGTACAGCAAAACGCCTGACAGGAAAGCAATGTCAGTACCGGAACGAATTGGCGCATAGAAATCAGCCACCGCAGCGGTTCGCGTAAAGCGTGGATCGATAACAATCAGCTTCGCGCCGTTGTGAATTTTGGCTTCCATCGCCCAGCGGAATCCGACCGGGTGAGCTTCAGCGGCGTTACCGCCCATCACCACGACGAGGTTGGCGTTTTTAATGTCGACCCAGTGGTTGGTCATCGCACCGCGACCAAATGTTGGAGCAAGACTTGCTACCGTTGGTCCGTGTCAGACGCGTGCCTGGTTGTCGACCGCGAGCATACCGAGCGCGCGGGAGAATTTTTGCGTTAAATAGCCGGTTTCGTTACTGGAAGCGGAAGCACACAGCATTCCGGTGGAAAGCCAGCGGTTAACGGTTACGCCTTCAGCGTTTTGTGCAACGTAGTTAGCGTCGCGGTCTTCTTTCATCAGCTTAGCGATGCGGTCAAATGCCTCATCCCAGCTAATCTGTTGCCACTTATCTGAGCCTGGTGCGCGATATTCCGGGAATTTCAGGCGGCTTTCGGAGTGGATGAAGTCCACAAGTCCTGCCCCTTTCGGGCACAATGCTCCACGGTTCACCGGGTGATCCGGGTCCCCTTCGATATGGAAGATGGATGCTTTGGCGTTTTTTGCGCCGTCACCGAGGCTGTACATTAACAGTCCACAGCCAACGGAACAGTAAGTGCAGGTGTTACGGGTTTCGCGGGTGCGCAGCAGTTTATATTGCCGTGTTTCCGCGAGCGCTACGCCGGGTGCAAAGCCCAGTGCCGCTGCCGTGGTGCCTGCCATACCGCCAGCGCAGATCTTAAAGAACTGCCTTCTGCTGACCTGCATGGTTCGCTCCTTGTTTCGACATTGTCACGTTCCCTTCGCTTTTCTGTAACGCGAACGCGAGGGAAGTGGTTGTTATTTTTCTTTGCGGACGGGACCGCAAAGGTCCAGAATTGGGTGAATTTCCCTCCGTCCAGGAGGGATTTGTAAAGAATACCACAATGTTGGTATGCGTGTTCCAATATGGTTAAAAGAAAGTGAATAAGATTATTCAAGAAAACATCAAGAATGTGACATCTTCGACAGGATCGCGCCAGTTGACCCTCTGGAAGCGCGAGGATTTGCAACATCCTCAGCCTGATGAGGTAGCTGAAGAAGTGCCGGTTGCGCTGGTATACAACGGGATTTCGCACGTGGTGATGATGGCATCACCGAAAGATCTTGAGCACTTCGCGGTGGGTTTTTCACTTTCTGAAGGCATTATTGAGTCCCCGCAGGATATCTACGGAATGGACGTAGTGCCTTCCTGCAACGGATTGGAAGTGCAGGTTGAACTGTCCAGCCGTCGCTTTATGGGGCTGAAGGAGCGTCGTCGCGCGCTGGCCGGTCGCACCGGTTGCGGCGTTTGTGGCGTGGAGCAGCTCAATGACATTGGCAAGCCGGTCCAGCCGCTGCCGTTTACCCAGACATTCGATCTGGCGAATCTTGATAACGCTTTACGACATCTCAACGATTTTCAACCCGTGGGGCAACTGACAGGCTGCACGCACGCGGCTGCCTGGATACAGCCGTCAGGTCATCTGGCGGGCGGGCATGAAGATGTTGGACGTCATGTTGCGTTGGATAAACTGCTGGGACGACGTGCAATCGAAGGGGAAACCTGGCAACAGGGCGCAGTATTAGTCTCCAGCCGCGCCAGTTATGAGATGGTGCAGAAGTCGGCGATGTGCGGTGTGGAGGTCCTGTTTGCTGTTTCTGCGGCGACAACGCTCGCCGTGGAAGTTGCCGAACGTTGTAACCTGACGCTGGTGGGTTTTTGCAAACCGGGCAGGGCGACGATCTATACGCATCCGCAACGTCTGGTCGCGCAGTGACGCCACCAGGCGGCCAGAATACTGCCGGAAAATGCCAGTTCCATGATTACGGCAACTGGCGAGCCAACAATCACATTGTTCAGCAGCCAACACAGGCTGCCACACAAGGTGTATCCCCGTAATTTTCCGCTGCGTTTTTGAAATGACGCAAAGGTCATCAGCAGGCTTCCCATCAGCGGCAAAATACTCGACAGATTTTGCCAAAGATAAATGCTACACAGCAGCGACCCCAGCATAAATCCCCACATCACCCAGCGGTGAAACGTGACGATGGCTGTCGCGTAGCGGCATGCGGCAATGATCATTAACCCAGCCGCAGCGTGTTGATCCAAAAGATAGAAATGGATAGCTAACAGAGAAGTAGAGCTGGTGAGCAGCGTTAAAGTGATAGCCCGGCGTTGAAAATGAAAAGCGGAAATATCCAGTAAGAAGCTGATGCCAGCCAGCATCTGAGAAAGAAGAAATGCGTTCATTGTGGTCGCCATCTATTAAAGAGTGACGGGACAATAATCGACACATCACCGTAAGGCGTTAACCTTTGTTAAGACGCTGGCGAATACGGGACAGGCTAACGGGGGTAATGCCGATATAGCTGGCAAGATCGCGCTGGGTGAGCTGTGACTCCCAGTCCGGGAAGTGTGTTTGTACGTACTGATAGCGTTGCTCTGGGGTATTGAGTAGCAGCATTTGCTCTTTTTTCTCTTTGTAGATCAATTGCTGGGCCAGTAGCTGAATCTTAATATCCCGATTTTCCGGCGCATCAAGCAAAGCCAAGGGGATTTCAGTGGTTTCTCCCGCGGCGATCATTTGTAGGCTGTAATCGGCAGGTGTGTTAGTTAGCCAGTTCAGGTACAGAAAGCAGTATTCCCCGGCAAAGTAGAACTCTTTAACCCTTTCAACGCCGTTGTCCGCGTGATAAACCGCGCGAGCCACACCATGATGTAAAAGATGAATTTTACTTTGTGGTTCACCCTGACGAAGTAACCAATTACCCGCCGGTTGCGTTTTTCTACGGCTGCCAGCAAGCCATTGTGATTCCTGATTACGTAACATCTTATCTCTCAAATAATTTGAATAAGACTGGCAAATCCTTCCGCTTTCAGTTGTTCGGGTATCAGCCTATTATTTATCACATCAAGGCACGGTGCCTTACTCAAACAACTAAGTTAAAGGGTTTATATTATGAAAAGCATCAAAACTTTTGTCGCAGTTATTGCTCTGGCTACTTCTTTTGGTTCTTTCGCTGCTCAGACAGTGACCGCAACCGGTTCTACGCTGGAAAGCGCTGAAGCAAAAATCGCCGCTCAGGCTGAACGTGCGGGCGCCAGCGATTACAAAATCACTCAGGCATACACCGGTAACCGCGTGCACATGACCGCCGAACTGCTGAAATAAGATACCTTAGTACTGTCGAAAGAGCGCCCTTGAGGCGCTTTTTTAGTTTATACCCGCCATTCGCAGTAATGCGGTCACCACTGCGGCAGCGACGATCACCACGATTAGCGGCATCTTGCGCCAGGCGAGAAATACCGCAAAAGCCACGCCCAGCACGCGGGCCATGCCAGCGAAGTGTTCACCTTCGTAAAAGGTGGTCGCCAGCGCAACGGAGAACAGTAATACCGTTGCGGCGTCGGAAAGCAGCGCCTGCGAGCGTTCCGAGAACGCTAAACGGCTCCCAAGCTTCGCTCCTCCTAAACGCATTAAATATGTTCCCAGAGATAACATGGCGATACCGACGATAAACAGCGTCATGTTGCCCATTATTTTTTCCTCGTCAGTAAGCCAAACAGTGAGAGCAAAACAGGTAAACCGACCGGCGCAAAGGGGATGGCGGCAAGCGACAACCCGGCGCCGCTACAGGCGCGAATCAGCGTGGTGCGGTTTTTAAAGGCCGGGACCACTAAGGCTAATAAAATTGCAGGGAAGACGGCATCCAGACCGATGGTTTCCGGGGCGGGGAGCAGTTTGCCGACGCCCGCGCCGATCAGTGTGCCAACAGGCCAGAAAAGCGCGACGCCCAGACCGCACAGCCAGAAGGCGGCTTTACGTTGTTCGGGCGTTTTTTGCGACAGGCCAAAGACTACGCTTTCGTCGTTCATGATATGACAGCCGAGGAAACTCGCAGCCCGGGAGCCCACCAGATCGCGCACCGTGACGCCAAACGGCACGTGTCGGGCGTTGACCAGTAAACCGGCAGCCGCTGCCGCCAGTGGGTTACCGCCGCTGGCGACGATACCGATAAACATAAACTCGGACGCACCCGCCAGTACCGTAATCGAAAGCACAAACGGCACCCACAGCGGGAAGCCGTAGGCCATCGCCAACGAGCCGTATGACATGCCGACTACGCCGACGGCCAGACAGACTAAAAATATTGCTTTTATCGTGTCGCTTTTGAGACTGGAAAAATAATGTTTCATACCGTTTTAGCCATATCGAACGAATTTCCATTATAATGAACGCGACCAGTTAATATTACAAGTCGAACGAATCGTTCGATATAGAGAACATGGAGTCGTGAATGACCCAGCCCATCAGTATGATCGCGAAAAGCCTTGTGCGTGAACGTCAGCGCACCGGTTTGTCATTGGCAGAGATTGCCCGTCGCGCAGGGATTGCAAAATCGACACTCTCGCAATTGGAAGCGGGCAATGGCAATCCTAGCCTGGAAACGCTCTGGTCGCTGTGTGTGGCGTTAGATATTCCCTTTGCTCGCCTGCTGGAGCCGCAGGAACAAAAAACGCAGGTGATTCGCCGCGGCGAAGGAACAAAGGTGGTGGCTGAGCAGGCCCACTACCAGGCCATTTTACTGGCCGCCTGCCCGCCGGGGGCGCGGCGGGATATCTATCTGCTGCTGACGCAGCCGGGCGCGGATCGTATTTCACAGCCGCATCCACCTGGATCGGTTGAACACATCATCGTGACGCAGGGTAAGGCGATGGTAGGATTGACGGAAGCGCCGGAGGAGTTAGGTGAGGGGGACTATATTTGTTACCCCGCCGATCGGGCGCATATTTTTAAAGCGCTGGAGCCTGACACCCAGGCGATTCTGGTTTCTGAGCAGAACTAACTGTTCTGTTGCGTTGTGCCGGATGCGGCGCGTTAGCGCCTTATCCGGCCTACAAGTCTATTGCAAATAAAACACTTCTTTTAGCTCTGCGCTAACCGGGCTGTTGTCCGGGTTTGCTGGCATTACGTCACGCATATGCTTCCACCAACGTTGGCAAACGTCGGTGCTGGCAACGGCATTCCAGCGTTCTTCGGACTCAATCTCAACGGTGGCGAACAGCAGATTGCGCGCCTGATCGAGATAAATCGCGTAGTGATGGGCGCCGTGCTCTTTCAGCACCGCTTCCAGCTCTGGCCAGATGGGATTGTGCCGACGTTGATATTCAACGTGCGCGTCGGCATTCACCTGCATCACAAAGGCCTTACGGATCATAACGCCTCCAGATACAGCTCACGGACCTCGTCGCGGCTGGCGGTGCGCGGGTTGCATGGCGCACACGGATCGGCCAACGCTTTATCCAGCCAGCCTTCAATATCCTCTTTCGTCACGCCAAGGGAACTAAAGCCCACAGGAATACCAACACGCTTGCTGAGTGCACGAATCGCGTTGATGGCCTCCATACTTGCCGCTTCATCGCTCATGTCACGGGTATCGACGCCCATCGCCTGCGCCACGCGGGCAAAGCGCGCTACGGCGTTCGGACGGTTAAAGTTTTCGATTACCGGCAGCAGGATGGCGTTGCAGACGCCGTGTGGCAGATTATGGGTTGCGCCCGGCTGGTGCGCCAGCGCATGCACCAGACCCAGACCAGCGCTGTTAAATGCCATCCCCGCCAGATACTGACCAAACGCCATTTGCTCACGAGCTTCGAGGTTATGACCGTCGTCGACCGCTTTTGGTAGCCACAGGTTGATCAGGCGAATCGCTTCCAGTGCGTTAGCGTCGGTGAGCGGATGAGCACCAACGGAAACATAGGCTTCCACCGCGTGGGTCAGGGCGTCCATACCGGTTGCGGCGGTGACGGAGGCCGGGATTTCCAGCATTACGCTGGCATCATCCACAGCGATGTCCGGGATGATATTCGGGTCGATGATCACCTCTTTAACCTTACGGGCAGAGTCGATAATGACCGCGTTGCTGGTCATCTCTGCTGCCGTACCGGCGGTAGTGTTGATGGCGACCAGCGGGACGCCAGCATTTTTCACTTTGCCCACGCCGGAGTAAGTGGTAGAAGGGCCAGGGTTGGCTGTCAGGATTTTCACCGCTTTGGCGGTATCGATCGGGCTGCCGCCACCGAAGGCGATGATGTAGTCACATTCTGCGTTCTGATAGGCTGCAAAACCTTTTTGTACCAGCTCTTCTGTCGGGTTCGGGAATACTTCATCAAACAAGTGGTAAGACATTTGATGTTTATCCAGCGCGGCAAACAGGCTATCCAGCAGGCCCAGTTTTACCAGTTGACCATCGGTGACGATCAGCGCTTTGCCCCATTGTTTATTCGCCACGAGATTCACCATATCGGCAATCGCGCCGGCGCCATGCAGGCTAATTTTTGGCAGTGCCAACATAAAGCTCATCATTATTCTCCTTAATAATAAAATCCTGTAGGCCGGATAAAGCGAAGCCGCATCCGGCGTTGTGTTGGGAGGTATCAGTACAGCTCTATGGCGCTTGCCAGCGGCGTAACACCAAAGCGTTTGCCAAGTGCGACCAGCTCTTCACGTGAGATGGTCTGCTTCATACCGCCCATCGAAAAGATTTTGACCAGAACTTCGGCGGATTTCTCTGCGGTATCTATCAAACCGAACGCTTCGTCGAGGGTAGGTCCGCTTCCGAACACGCCGTGGAACGGCCAAAGTACCAGCGAGTGTTTCTGCATTTCCTCGGCGGTAGCCTGACCAATTTCATCTGTACCCGGCACCATCCACGGCAGAATGCCAACGCCATCCGGGAACACCACCAGGCACTCGGTGCTGCCTTCCCACAGCTTGCGGGTAATCAGCGCTGTGTTGTTTTCCAGTACGTAGGTCAGAGCGATCAGGTTGGTGGCATGGCAGTGCATGATCACGCGGTCTTTACCGTTCGTCGCTTTAATGCGTTCGCAGTGAGAGAGAAAGTGAGCCGGCAGTTCAGAGGTCGGCACGGCCTCGTGGGTCAGGCCCCAGAGGATGTGGTAGCCCGCACCGTCGCTGTCTACTTGTACCACGCCCAAGTTTGCCGCGGGATCGAGCTGGACGTTACGGAAAAACTTACCGGAACCGGTGACGATAAACGGTGTGTTTGCCAGCAGCGGCATCGGCTGACTTAGCGCAATATAGCGTGGTTTTTCGTGGAAATCGGCGCTAAACGGCGCGATATCTGCTTCATCAAGACGCAGCGTCAGGTTGCCGCCATTACGCTCGTCCCAGCCTTTCAGCCACGCATCAGAAGTGGCTTTGATCATCCCCTGGACGAACCAGGAAGTCGTAATTTTTTGCATGTTCGGTGTTCCTGTTTATTGCCCGAACGTTATCGGGTCTTACGTAGGCCGGATAAGCGAAGCGCCATCCGGCAATCGTGTTTCATTTATTGCCGGATGGCGACGCGGGGCGTCTTATCCAGCCTACAAGCCTGGCGTCACGGTTAGCTACGTTTGCTCAAAATCTCTTTTTCATAAGCGCGCACGCTGTCCAGCCACTGGCTGCCCGCAGGCGTGTCGTGGCGCTGGCAATACATCTCCCAGACGGCCTGCCACGGCAGCGATTTTTGCTCTTCCAGCAGGGCCAGACGTGCGGTGTAGTCGCCGCTGGCTTCGAGCTGACGCAGTTGCTCGGTGGGTTCTAACAGCGCGCGCAGCAGGGCTTTTTTCATATTGCGGGTGCCGATCACCCACGCGGCGATGCGGTTAATGGAGGCGTCGAAGAAGTCGAGGCCAATGTGTACGCGGTCGAACAGGTTGTGGCGAACGATCTCGCTGGCAATCGCCTGAGTTTCATCATCCAGCAGCACCACGTGATCGCTGTCCCAGCGCACCGGACGGCTGACGTGCAGCAGCAGGCGTGGTACATACAGCATGGCGGCGGAAATTTTGTCGGAGATCACTTCAGTCGGATGGAAGTGGCCCGCATCCAGACACAGTGCGGTCTGGCGGCTGGTGGCGTAACCCATGTAGAACTCGTTAGAGCCCACGGTGTAGCTTTCCGCACCGATGCCAAACAGCTTGCTTTCGACGGCATCGATATGGTGCGCTGGGTCGAGTTTCTCGCTGATCACTTCGTCCAGTGCGTCCAGCAGACGCTGGCGCGGCGCTAAACGGTCAACGGTGATGTCTTTCATGCCATCCGGGATCCAGATGTTCATCACCGATGGTGTACCCAACTGCTCGCCAAAATACGCCGAGACGCGACGGCTGGCTTTGCAGTGATCGATCCAAAACTGGCGAATGGTGTCGTCGGCGTGCGCCAGCGTGAAACCGTCGGCGCTCAGCGGGTGTGAGAAGCAGGATGGGTTGAAATCCAGCCCTAACTGGTTCGCTTTCGCCCACTCCACCCAGTTTTTAAAGTGCTCAGGTTTGATTTGGTCGCGGGCAACCGGCGTATCAGATTCCAGATAGATCGCGTGCAAATTCAGACGTTTTGGACCAGGAATCAGGCTCAGCGCCTGCTCCAGATCGGCCCGCAGTTCGGTGGCGTTACGCGCTTTACCCGGATAGTTACCGGTAGCCTGAATACCGCCAGTGAGCGAGCCTTCCGGATTTTCGAAACCGGCGACATCATCGCCCTGCCAGCAGTGCATGGAGACCGGCAGACGATCGAGCTGGCGTAAGGCCGCCTCGACATCAATGCCTACCGCGGCGAAACGCAGTTTTGCCAGTTCCCAGGCTTGTTCAAGTTGAGTGGTCATGCGCAAAGCTCCTTTGTCTGTCGTAGTGATTGAAACTGCGCCTGGTAGCGGGCAATTTCACTTTCAGGATTGGGAATGAAGGTGGTCAGTTCGTAGTTGGCGCGCACCACCTGACGGAAATCATCGACGTTGTTCAGCTCGTCCAGCGTCATCAGTTGGATGCCAATATTGCCGAGCGTGGAAGCCTCAATCGGCCCGGACATCACGCGAATACCGCAGGCATCCGCACATAGCTGGTTCAGTAAGGTGTTCTGGCAGCCGCCACCGACAATGTGCAGTTGGCTAAATGCTGCACCACGCAGTTGTGCCAGTTCTTGCAGGATGTCGGCGTACAGCAACGCCAGGCTGTCGAAGATACAGCGCGCCAGTTCGGCGTTTTGCAGGGGAACGGGTTGGCCTGATTCACGGCATGCTGCCTGAATTTCTGCACTCATATCGTCGGGGTTGATAAAGCGATCGTCGTTCGGGTTTATCAGGAACTGGCAGGCCGGCAGCGCTTGCGTTTGGCTGATAAGCGTTGGCAGGTCGGTAATCTGGTGCTCTTTTAATACGCGCTGGAGCAGCCACAGCCCCATAATATTTTTCAGGACACGGTAGCGTCCTTCCGCGCCGCCTTCGTTGGTAATATTCGCCGCCAGCGCCGCATCGTTGGTATACGGTGTTCTGCTCTCAAAGCCCATCAGCGACCAGGTCCCGGAAGAGAGATAGGCGCTGTTTTTGTCGGCCAGCGGAGAAGCAATGACCGCGCTGGCCGTGTCGTGACTGGCGACGGCGACAACCGGAATTTGGTTTTTCTGTGGGCAAATCCAGTGGCCGATCACGTTCCCTGGATGCGTCGGGCGACCAAACCAGGCTTTGTCTGCCCCGGTCCACGCCAGCAGTGTGTCATCCCAGTCGTCGGTATTGATATTGACTAGCTGGGTGGTGGTGGCGTTGGTGTATTCCCAGTTCATTTTGTCGGTCAGGCGAAAGCTGAAGTAGTCGGGGATCAGCAGGGCATGGGCCACCTGCGGGAGCAGTTCTGGCTGCTGTTCAACCAGCGCACGCAGTTGATACAGGGTGTTAAAGGGCAGAAACTGAATGCCGCTACGGCGGTAAATTTCACCTTTACCCGGCTGCTCCATCGCCTGCGCCATAATGCCGGTCGTGCGGCTGTCACGGTAAGAGACCGGCAGACCGACACGTTGACCGATGTTATCGATCAGAACGTAATCCACGCCCCAGGTATCAATGCCGATGCTGTCTATCCGAATGCCTTCATCGCAGACTTTTTTCAGGCCAAGACGAATATCGTTTTCCAGGCTGTCGATGTCCCAGGTGTCAAAACCGTCTGTTTTTTGCAGGCAGTTCATGAAGCGGTGGATTTCACGTAGCGTCAGGGAGCGGTGTTCACTGTCGTAACGCGCCAGCATTACGCGCCCACTGGATGCGCCGAGATCGACTGCGACACAATGGCGAAAAGTCATAGCGAGGTCCTTCTGAGTTTTATTGTACTCAGTCTAAGAACCCCAGATAAAGCGTACCTTCTTGACAGTGACAGCCACAATTAGCGGCTGGCAACATGGCAAAGGTGAACGTGACGCTGTTCACAATTTCTATTAATAGGACCTGTTTTAGCGGATGTGACGCCTTCCGCAATTCGCGATCTTTCCCGCCATTTCTTGAAGAATTGACCGTGTTTACGCACTTTGGCGTCAAAAATTTAAGGTGAGGGTGATAACCCTTAATTACTATTCAGCCATGTTCATTTGATCGGGAAGGATGTCATCATGACGGTATTGCATTGCGTGGATTTTTTTCCGACAGGTAAAGCGCCAGTGGCTATTGAACCGCGGCTTCCTCAACCTGCGTTTCCAGAGCATCATCATGATTTTCATGAAATTGTGGTGGTCGAACATGGAACGGGGATCCATGTGTTCAACGGGCAGCCTTACACCATCAGCGGCGGTACGGTGTGTTTCGTTCGCGATCATGACCGGCATTTATATGAACATACTGACAATCTGTGCCTGACCAATGTGTTGTATCGCTCTCCGGATGCGTTTCAATTTCTGGCTGGGCTGAATCAGCTTTTACCTCAGGAACAGAACGGGCAGTATCCCTCCCATTGGCGGGTGAATCAGGGGGTATTGCAGCAGGTTCGACAACTGGTGGGGCAGATGGAAGCGCTCGGTGAGGGGATGGATACACCAACGGCGGCAAATCGCGAGATCCTGTTTATGCAACTGCTGGTGCTGCTGCGTAAAAGCAGCCTGATGGAAGCTGCGACCGATAACGACGCGCGGCTTAACCTCCTGATGGCGTGGCTGGAAGATAACTTTGCCGACGAGGTGTGTTGGGAGGCGCTGGCTGAGAAGTTTTCCCTCTCTTTGCGCACTCTGCATCGCCAGCTCAAACAGCAAACCGGATTGACGCCGCAGCGCTACCTTAACCGCTTGCGGCTGATCAAGGCCCGGCATCTGCTTCGCCACAGTGATGACAGCGTGACAGACATCGCTTATCTCTGCGGATTCGGCGACAGTAACCACTTTTCGACGCTTTTTCGCCGTGAGTTCAAGTGGTCACCACGCGATATTCGTCAGGGGCGCGATCTCGTTGTGGCAAGCCGCCTCCAGTAACGCGAAAGCTATCAACGTTTTTTACCGCCGAATCTCAGATAATCATGTCCCTTAACGCCGGATGGTGGCTACGCCTTATCCGGCCTACGTGTCACGTAATCTGTAGGTCGGATAAGGCGTAGCCGCCATCCGACAGGGAATATTGTGATGGCGAATCATCTGGTCCTTCTGAAATCAGACTTCTTTGCGCATGAGCAGCAGGCTGTGGCCGTGGCTGACCGTTATCCGCAGGATGTCTTTGCTGAGCATACCCACGAGTTTTGCGAGCTGGTTATGGTCTGGCGCGGTAATGGTCTGCATGTCCTTAACGATCGCCCGTACCGGATAACCCGTGGCGATCTGTTTTACATTCGCGCCGAAGATAAACACTCCTACACCTCCGTGAACGACCTGGTGTTGCAAAATATCATCTACTGCCCGGAGCGGTTGACGCTGAATGTTGACTGGCAAGGGGCGATCCCCGGATTTGACGGTACGCCGAGGCAGCCGCACTGGCGACTCGGTAGCGTTGGCATGAGCCAGGTCCGACAGGTGATAAGCCAGCTTGAGCATGAAAGCAATCAACGTGATGCACAGGCTTTTACCATGGCTGAACTGCTGTTCGGGCAGTTGGTGACACACCTTAAGCGGCATCGTTATGCCACGGATACGCTACCGGCGACCTCCAGTGAAACGCTGCTGGATAAACTGATCACCGCGTTAGCCGGTAGCCATGAGCATGCGTTTGAACTGGATACGTTTTGCGAGCGCGAACAATGCAGCGAGCGCGTTTTGCGCCAGCAGTTTCGCAGCCAGACCGGGATGACCATCAACCAGTATCTCCGCCAGGTGCGGGTTTGCCATGCGCAGTATCTGCTCAAACATAGTCGGTTGATGATTAGCGAGATTTCCATGCGCTGCGGCTTTGAGGACAGTAACTACTTTTCGGTGGTATTTACGCGGGAAACCGGGATGACGCCGAGCCAGTGGCGTCATCTCAGTACTCAGCATGCTTAGCTGGCCATTCCCAGACCGACAATGTTTGCCGCGACAATGATCACTACGCAGCCGAGGCTTAGCACGCTGACCGGACGACGACCCGCGTTTTTCCACTCTTTCAATACCAGACCGACAATCCCGCCGCACAGAACATAGAAGCTCATGTGCAGCATCCAGCTTACATAGTCATACTGCGCCGGAATACGTGCGTGGCCCCAGGCGTAGAAGAAGAATTGCAGATACCACATCAAGCCACCAAGCGCAGAGAGCAGCACGTTGGTGATAATCAGCGGTTTGGCTAACGAGAAGTCGGCTTTTATCGACAAGTTCTTCACTTTTGCCAGACGAATGAAGCAGAAGCCCAGGTTAACAAGCGCGCCACCGCCCATAATGACCACATAGCTAGGCAGGGCGACATACAGCGGATCGACGCCCAACGCGGCGGCGGCATCGTGCATCGGTTTCGCCGCGTTCATCGCAAAGGACATCCCGGCGGAGAAAATACCGCACATGACGGCCAGAACCAGACCTTTTTTCAGGTTGAAATCTTCCGCTTTGATGCCCATTTTGCGTTCTTTTAACTGACCGGCACGGGTAACAATACCCACGCCAATCAGCGCGACCAGTACGCCAAGCAGCGTCATGCGGCCACCAGAGGTATTGATCAGTACATCAAAATTGCCGTTGATAATCGGGGTCATCAGCGTGCCGACAATCAGCGTAATACCTATCGCAATCCCGATACCCATCGACATACCGAGATAGCGCATGGTCAGGCCATAGTTGATATTGCCAATCCCCCACATTGCACCAAACAGAAATACCGGCGCCAGCGTGGAGAGGCTGAAGGAGCTGAAGTAGGCCCAGAAATCGGGAAGTAACATGGCGCTGATGGTCCACGGCAGGATTATCCAGGAGACGATCCCGCCAACCGACCACATCGTTTCCCATGACCAATGTTTGACTTGCTTGAACGGGGCATAGAAACAGGCGGCACTGGCTGCCCCTATCAAATGCCAAAAGATACCCATCGTAATCGCGTTACTCATGACTTAATCCTCGTTATTTTTTATCGTCGGTAATGACCCCTCCGACCTAACGAGTTTAAAAATTACGCAGGTGGTTAACCTTTTGACGATTGCCGCCCTTTTGCGCATGTTGGCAATTATCACGTTAAGTGGGTGATTCGGCTCACATCTTTAACAATGGGTTTGATTCATTAAGACCATGTAAAAAGTACGGCATTGATAATCATTTTCAATATCATTTAATTAACTATAATGACCCAACTGCTTACGCGGCGTTAACACTGGCCGCCCGACAATACTGGAGATGATTATGAGTTATACACTGCCATCCCTGCCGTACGCTTATGATGCCCTTGAACCGCACTTCGATAAGCAGACGATGGAAATCCACCACACCAAACACCACCAGGCTTACGTAAATAACGCCAACGCTGCGCTGGAAAGCCTGCCTGAATTCGCCAGCCTGTCCGTTGAAGAGCTGATCACCAAACTGGATCAACTGCCAGCAGACAAGAAAACCGTACTGCGTAACAACGCGGGCGGTCACGCTAACCACAGCCTGTTCTGGAAAGGCCTGAAAACCGGTACTACGCTGCAGGGCGACCTGAAAGCGGCTATCGAACGTGACTTCGGCTCCGTTGACAACTTCAAAGCTGAATTTGAAAAAGCAGCGGCAACCCGCTTTGGCTCCGGCTGGGCGTGGCTGGTTCTGAAAGGTGACAAACTGGCTGTTGTTTCCACCGCCAACCAGGATTCCCCGCTGATGGGTGAAGCTATCTCTGGCGCTTCCGGTTTCCCAATCGTGGGCCTGGACGTTTGGGAACACGCTTACTACCTGAAATTCCAGAACCGTCGCCCGGACTACATCAAAGAGTTCTGGAACGTCGTGAACTGGGACGAAGCTGCCGCGCGTTTCGCAGCAAAAAAATAAGTTCTACGCTTTAACAAAGCCCTGCAAGCGATGCTTGTGGGGTTTTTTTGTGATCAAACTCAATATAAAAACAATGATCCACTTAAATTGAAACAAGGTTTTATTATGCGAGTGGGATCACTTTTATAGTCTCTATGAATGTCTATCTTCTTTTCATCAAGACGGGCGCATCTCAAAGCAAGATGCAATCGCCCATAAAAATTGCCCCATTTTTATGTCTACAGGTGATGGAAATGCAGATCAAACGTACGATAGAGAAAATCCCAGGTGGTATGATGCTGGTGCCGCTTTTCCTGGGCGCGTTGTGTCACACCTTTTCCCCCGGCGCCGGGAAATATTTCGGCTCTTTTACCAACGGTATGATCACCGGTACGGTGCCTATCCTGGCAGTCTGGTTCTTTTGCATGGGGGCGTCGATCAAGCTAAGCGCCACCGGCACCGTGCTGCGCAAATCAGGTACGTTAGTCATAACCAAGATTCTGGTGGCGTGGGTGGTTGCAGCGATTGCTTCACGCATTCTGCCGGAACATGGTGTAGAGGTCGGATTCTTCGCTGGGTTGTCTACGCTGGCGCTGGTGGCCGCGATGGATATGACCAACGGCGGGCTGTATGCCTCGATTATGCAGCAGTACGGCACCAAAGAAGAGGCCGGGGCGTTTGTCCTGATGTCGCTGGAGTCTGGCCCGCTGATGACCATGGTGATTCTGGGAACCGCCGGGATCGCGTCGTTTGAACCACACGTATTTGTTGGTGCGGTATTGCCGTTCCTGATTGGCTTTGCGCTGGGGAATCTGGACCCTGAACTGCGGGAGTTCTTCAGCAAAGCGGTGCAGACGCTGATCCCGTTCTTTGCCTTCGCATTAGGTAACACCATTGATTTGAGCGTGATTGCGCAGACCGGCGTGCTGGGTATTCTGCTGGGCGTGGCGGTGATTATTATCACTGGTATTCCATTGATTATCGCCGATAAACTGATTGGTGGTGGCGATGGTACGGCGGGGATTGCCGCTTCCAGTTCTGCGGGGGCGGCGGTTGCTACGCCTGTGCTGATTGCTGAAATGGTTCCGGCATTTAAACCGATGGCACCGGCAGCAACTTCCCTGGTCGCCACGTCGGTGATTGTGACCTCCATTCTGGTGCCGATTATCACGTCTATCTGGTCGAAAAGGGCCAAAGCAAGGGCGGCAGAAATTGATATTCGTGGCACCGTGAAGTAAGTCTCTTAAGCCGGATGGTCTGCACCATCCGGCTTAATTATTTACCCTTTGACGACAAACACCTCATCGATTGTTCGACACTCACTCTCGTTCAACTCTCCACCGGCATTACGTGACACGCTGGTACAATAGCCAAACTTACGCGATACCACGGTTTTGATGGTGGTGACAAAATCTTCGCCGATGGCATAGATGGACATGTAGGTGCCAATCTGGTCCTGAATATCGCGAAGCGCTGCCAGGTCGCCCTGTTTGAACGCTTCCCGCGCGCTGACAAACAGTTCCGGCATGACGTTGTTCAACCCTGAAATAATCCCCGCGCCACCTGCTAACAGGTTGGGAATGTAGTATTCGTCATAGCCGGACAGCACGGCAAAATCCTCCCGCACGGCGCGGGTGGTCTGAATCATACTGCGGGTATGGGACTGGCAGTCGACGGTGTCTTTAATGCCAGCGAAATTCGGGAACTCGGCGGCGAGGGTGGCTACCAGTTCGGGAGTTAAATCGCAGCCGGTGCGTGCCGGGAAGTTATAAGCAAACCATTTGCCGCTGAGTGTCTGCCCCAACTGACGGAAGTAGCTCAGCAGCTGTTTCGCTGTTTGTCCGTAGTAGTAGGGCGGCAGGATCATCACGGCATCGTAACCTGAGCGATACGCTTCCTGCGCCATCAATAAAACATCATTCTGGCAGGTGGATGAGACGTTGGCGACCATCTTCAGCGAGCTCATGGCGCGGGCCTCGCGGATCAGCAGCAGTCTTTCTTCGAGCGTGAAGGAGGCAAATTCCCCGATGCTGCCCATCAGCAAAATCACGTCGATTTTGGCCTCGGTAAGGCGTTTGAGATGTTGGCTTAGACCGTTGAGATCGATCTTGCCATCATTGTCCATTGGCGTAATGGAAGGACACCAGACGCCAGCAAATTGCGATTGACCAGTCACGTTGTCGACTCCTTATTTGAAATGATGTTTCAAAACCAGATTACATTGATAGCATGTGTCCCTAAGTTTCATGTGAACCGTGCTCTCATTTTGAGCGACTGGGGTAAAATAAATGTGGTGTAATGGGGGAAATTTATCGGGAGAGGGAACAGATGCGATATCCGGTCGATGTTTTTACAGGCAAAGTTCGGGACTACACGGGAAGCCGTCCCAGCGCGATTGCTAAAGTCCAGATTGACGGTGAGTTGATGCTGACCGAACTGG
Organism: Citrobacter portucalensis; assembly: GCF_002042885.1. GTDB lineage: Bacteria > Pseudomonadota > Gammaproteobacteria > Enterobacterales > Enterobacteriaceae > Citrobacter > Citrobacter portucalensis. The sequence continues at coordinate 74,958 of NZ_MVFY01000013.1, read as the reverse complement.
GGCTGACGGGGGATGAACAAGCGGAAACGAAAATTCACGGCGGGCCGGATCGCGCGCTGTGTCACTATCCGCGTGAACACTATCAGCACTGGAGACAAGCGTTTCCGGAGCAGGCGGAGCTATTTGTCGCCCCCGCGTTTGGTGAGAACCTCTCTACTGAGGGGCTGACTGAAGATAATGTGTATATTGGCGACATTTTCCAGTGGGGAGAGGCGCTGATTCAGGTCACGCAGCCGCGCTCGCCGTGCTTTAAGCTGAATTTCCATTTTGGCATCAGCGATATGGCCAGCCAGATGCAGGATGCGGGCAAGACGGGCTGGCTGTGTAGCGTCATCGCGCCTGGTCAGGTGTCAGCAGACGCGCCATTGATCCTGGCGTCACGCGTGAGCGACGTCAGCGTGCGGGAGGCCATTGCTATCGCCTGGCATATGCCGTTTGATGATTCGCAATATCACCGTTTACTGTCGGCTGCTGGGTTATCAAAAAGCTGGACCAGAACGATGCAAAAGCGCCGTTTAAGCGGCAAGATCGAAGACAATTCCCGCCGTTTGTGGGGAAAATAAACCTACCTTCATCTGGCAGTTAAATCAGGTGGAGACACCTGATTTACCTCTCCCCCGTGCTTCATCCCCCCTGTGTACAAAACCGGGCAAAAACCTGACGGTCTCGGTTTGCTTCAAAGCCATTCTTGATACCTGGTCCACAAAAAGAAACTCTGCGTTGAAAAAAAACTTGAGTATTTCCTGCACTCAAATATCTTAGCTTCAAATTGGTTTAAACCAGATGAGCGAAATGAAAAAGAAAAACAATGTTGATGTGCTCAGGGAGCGCTTTGAAAGCTGGTTAAACGAGAAGAATTTACCAGCGGGGTCCAAATTGCCTTCGGAAAGGGAGTTATGTGAGCTGCTGGATGCAAAGCGTATGACCTTACGTCAGGTTCTGATTGAGCTTGAGATCGATGCGCGTATTTTCCGCAAGAACCGCAGTGGTTGGTTTATTTCGTCGAAGCGATTTATTTATAACCCTAAATCACTTTCCAGCTTCAATGCTGAAGCCTGTGCTCAGGGACGTAAGCCTTTTTGGGATTATTTAACCAAAGAAACCATTGATACAGTTCCGCATCATGTTGATGATGTTTTTCTCTCCTCCGGTGACCGCTATTTAGTTACCGGCTGGTGCGGTCTTGATTCACATAAAGTGTTTTACCATGAATCCTATATTGATGCTGATGTTGCGCCAGGATTCATTAATAAATTGGGCAATCAGTCTTTTGCCAGCGTCTGGGAAGATGCGTTTGGTCATGTTTTAAATATCAAAGAAATGATTTTTAAACCGGTCAATATGCCAGAAGTGGCCTGCAAAGAGCTGGGTGTTGCGCCTAATACGTATGGAATTTTAGTAGAAAAACATCGGGCTACCCGAGATAAAAAAGTGGTTCAGGTTGATTTCGAATACTGGCGACTTGAATCAGTGGAACTTGTTATTCGCGATGAATGAGAAAAATAATGGGAAAATGTAACCAAGAACTTCTTGCGGAACGCGCGAGAAATATACCGCTGTACCTACATGCTTATGCTTTTCATCTGAATATGCGCTACGAGAGAGTCCTGCCGGGGGATCTTCTGGATATTGCGCATCAGCAAAAATTGAAGGGTGTAAAAATACATGTTGAGGATGGTGAGTCCCAATCACTGCAGAAACTGAACGATCAGCAGCTACACGATTTTAAAGAGAAGGCCAAAAAATATAATCTGGATGTGCATATCGAAACGAGCGCATCGGATAAGGCGACATTGACGGATGCCATCCGTATTGCTGTTGCTACTGGTGCAACTTCAGTGCGTTTCTACCCGCGTTATGAAGGGCATCTCAACGATGTTATGGCGAAGATTGCCAATGATATTGCGTGGCTGTCTCAGTATGACGATTGCGGACTAAGCTTTACTATCGAACAGCATGAAGATCTGCAAGGCCATGAGCTGGTGACGCTGGTTAACAATAGCGGGATGAAAAATCTCTCTATTCTGTTTGATTTTGGCAACATGATTAATGCCAATGAGCAGCCGCTTTCTGCGTTAGAGGTTATGTCTCCTCTGATCACTCAGGTGCATATCAAAGACGCAAAAATTATTAAAGAAGGTAAAGGCTGGGGGCATGAGGCTTGTCGTTCAGGACACGGCGATTTACCCATGGAAGAGATGCTTAAGGCATTATTACTTTTAGGTGAAGATAAACCGCAAGTACATGCTTTTGGCCTGGAAGAAGAAGTTGAATATTATGCCCCTGCATTTCGCTTCGACGATGAGGGTGATAATCCATGGATCCCATGGCGCGATGCAAGTTATACGCCGCTGCCTGACAGCAACATGATTGATGCGCGACTGGCGCAGGAAAAAGAACATGCTCTTGCCCAAATAAAATACATTCGTGATATATGTGACAAGTTTATAGGCAATTAATTAGTTTTCTTAAAATATTATTAAATGCGGAAAGGATTATGAAAATAATCCCCTGGCTTTATTAATTATACAATTTAATTTAGATATTTCTCTCAACAAGCAATGAGGGTTTAATCATGTTCATGAATAAATGGGCAAGGCTCTGTTTTTTGATTTTAGGCGGCGGCACGATATTCAAGCTTTCAAGTATGAAAGATGTTTTCTATGTGCCAATGCAGAATGACTGGGGTTTAACTAATACGCAAATTGGGTTGAGCTTTACGGTTTATACGATTGTTCAGACAACCGGACTTTTTCTTTCTCTCTATATCGCAGATCGTTACTCCAAGAAAATATTATTACCGTTCGGTCTGATTGGCGTTGGGTTATGTGGCTTATATCTGGCAACGCTACCGTCATTTACTGGTTATCTCATTTGCTTTGCCGCGATGGCTTTCTTTGCCGATGTGGTTTATTGGCCGGTATTGCTGAAAGCCGTTCGTTTGCTGGGAACGAAAGAAGAACAAGGACGCATGTTCGGCTTTTTAGAAGCCGGACGTGGTGTGGTGGATGTTATCGTTGCATCTGGCGCTCTGTTTGTCTTCGTTCAGTTTGGTGAAGGTAAAGCGGGGATGCAGGCGGGCCTGTTGTTCTATACGGTAATTACGCTTGTGGCAGGTATTGTGACGTACTTTATTGTCGATGATGACAAAGTGAAAGGCGGCGAGAAAACCAGTGCCAACATGGAAGTGTTAAAGGGTATCAAACATGTTTTGTCCTGCCCTAATGTTTGGCTGGCTTCTTTAGGTATTTTCTTCGTTTATGCCGCGTACTGTGGACTGACTTACTTTATTCCGTTCTTAAAAGATATCTATATGCTTCCGGTAGCTCTCGTCGGTGCGTACGGCATCATCAACCAGTATGCGTTAAAAATGGTAGGTGGGCCGATTGGTGGAATGTTGGCAGATAAAGTTGCTAAATCACCGACAGTGTATCTGAAGTGGACGTTCCTGATCTCTGCTGTGGCGATGCTTGTGTTCATGCAGTTACCGCATCAAACAATGAACGTGTATATCGGTATGGCGGCGACATTAGGGTTCGGAGCGATTATCTTCTCACAGCGCGCCATTTTCTTCGCGCCGATGGATGAGATCGGTACCCCACGTGAGTATGCGGGCTCGGCAATGGCATTTGGTTGCATCATCGGTTATATGCCAGCGATGTTTGCGTACACGTTGTACGGCTATTTGCTGGATACCAATAGCGGCATCACTGGCTACAACTATGTCTTTAGCGTGATGATTGCGTTCAGCTTAATGGGCTTTATCTGCTCGACCATTCTGGTGAAGCGAATTAAAAAGCAAAAGCTAGCGGCGGCGGCTGCGGCGGCATAACGTGAATGCTTCCCCGGTAATTATGTCGTACCGGGGAAGCCTGTTACGCGCGTTTATACAGCGGTAACCAAATCACCAGCCGTAAACCACCCAGCGGGCTGTCTTCGGCCTTCACCCAGCCACGATGCTGCTGAATTGCGGTTTCAACAATCGCCAGACCCAGACCCGTTCCGCCAGACTCGCGATCGCGCGCCTCATCGGTACGATAGAACGGACGGAAAATCTGTTCTCTGTCTTCAGGGCTAACGCCTGGGCCATCGTCGTCCACGGTGATGGTAATCCCGTCGATATCCACCGCGAAGCCAACTTCAATCTTCGTATGTGAATAGCGCAGGGCATTGCGCACAATGTTTTCCAGCGCACTTTCCAACGCATTTGGGTTACCGTACAGCGGCCACGGACCCGGCGGGAAATTCACCGTGAGCGATTTACCCATCTGCTCAGCTTCAAAGGCGGCGTTATCCAGCACTTCGCCCCAAAGCTGATTAGCTTTCACTGTTTCACTGACCAGCGCGTTTTTCTGCTGATTACGTGACATCACCAGCAGGTCGTTGATCATGCTGTCCAGTCGGTGTGCTTCTGTTTCAATGCGCTCCAGCTCTTTGCTCTCACCGCTACGACGGCGCAGCAGAGCGGTGCCCAGTTGCAGACGCGTTAGCGGTGTTCTCAGCTCGTGAGAGATGTCCGACAGCAGGCGTTGCTGTGTGGTCATCATCCGTTCCAGCGCCGTAACCATCTGGTTAAAGCTTGCGCCTGCCGCCAGAAACTCCTGCGGACCGGCTTCCAGCTCTGGATGCTGACGCAGGTTACCCTGAGCTACTTCATCCGCCGCGTTTTTCAACTTACGCGCCGGTTTCGCCAGACTCCAGGCAAGCCAAAGCAATAGCGGTGAGCTGACTAACATGGTGACGATCAGCAACAACAGCGGTCGGTCGAACAGCAGGTTGATAAAGTCAGATTGTGAGCTGCTGGCAGGTCGTATGAGATACAACTGGTAGTTATCTTCACCGTCTCTGACGGAGAAAGGCCCGACCATCTCAACGCGACCGTATTTTTTCTTTTGCGGATGGTCGGCGTTATCGGCCTGACCAATAAAGTTACGAATGATCTGCATTTCGTTGCGTTCTGCGCCGATCACGCGTCCTTCCGTCGTAACAAGTAATAACCGCTGTCCTGGCGGCGCCCACTTGTCTATCGCCCGAAACAAGCGACGCCACCACATCAAATCGTTGGGTGGATCGTTCGCCAGTTCAGCTTCAACATGTTGCTCAATCATTAACCCCTGGCGCTGCTCGCTGTCCAGTAGCTCGGTCATCTGGCGTGAGTCGAGCTTGGGTAACATCAGTACCAACATCAACACCAGCGCCAGCGTCAACCAGAAGATGGCAAAGATGCGTGCGGTTAAGCTCCCTATCATGAAGCGGAGACCATCAGGTAGCCGCGACCACGCAGGGTTTTAAACCACGGGTGTCCGTCTTTACGCTCTGGCAGCTTACGACGCAGGTTCGAGATATGCATGTCGATCGCGCGATCGAAAGGCGTCAGGCGTTTGCCCAGCACTTCCTGGCTCAGGTGTTCACGCGAAACCACCTGACCGAGATGCTGAGCCAGCAAATAGAGCAGGGTGAATTCGGTGCCGGTTAACTCCAGAATTTGCCCGTCAAAGCTGGCTTCCTGGCGACCCGGATTAAGGCTTAACGCATCTACTTCCAGCGTCGGCGAGCCGTTATCGCTGTTCTGCTGCTGTTCGCTCCAGTGTGAGCGACGTAGAATAGCGCGGATGCGCGCGACCAGTTCACGGTCGTTAAACGGTTTAGGTAAATAGTCGTCCGCGCCCAGCTCAAGGCCAAGTACGCGATCCAATTCGCTGCCGCGAGCGGTCAGCATGATTACAGGTGTCTGGTGTGTCTGACGAAGTGCTTTCAGCGTATCAATGCCGTTTTTCTTCGGCATCATGACGTCGAGCAAAAGTAAATCGATGCTGTCATCCAGAAGCTCAAGCGCCTGTTCCCCATCATAGGCAACCAGCACATCGAAACCTTCCATTTCGAGCAACTCCTTTAACAGGGAAGTCAGCTCTCGGTCATCATCAACTAACAGGATTTTATTCATTGTTTACGTACCTCCGAGGCAGAAATTACGTCATCAGGCGTCGCTAATCTATGACTTTACGTTGTTTTACACCCCCTGACGCATGTTTGCAGCCCGAATCGTAAACTGTCTCTCGTTGAATCGCGACAGAAAAGATTTTGGGAGCAAGTGATGGGCAAAGTTACCGCTGCCGTCATGGCCTCAACGCTGGCACTCAGTACATTTAGCCATGCAGCTGAAGTCGTCACAGGCGATCACTGGCACCTGGGTGAAGGCTCATCGCAACGCAGCGTTCAGAGCCACATGTTTGACGGTATCAGTTTAACCGAACATCAACGTCAACAGATGCGAGATTTAATGCAGCAGGCAAGACACGAACAGCCTCCTGTTAATGTTAGCGAAATGGAGACAATGCATCGCCTTGTCACCGCAGAGAAATTTGATGAAAGCGCAGTGCGCGCTCAGGCAGAAAGAATGGCGCAAGAACAGGTTGCCCGCCAGGTTGAAATAGCCAGGATCCGCAACCAGATGTATCGCCTGTTAACGCCAGAGCAGCAAGCGGTTTTAAATGAGAAACATGAACAACGAATGGAGCAACTGCGCGATGTAGCGCACTGGAAAAAAAGCTCATCGTTGAATTTATTGAGTAGTAGCAACTCACGTTCCCAGTAGTAACCCTGTTTTCCTTGCCATAGACACCATCCCTGTCTTCCCCCACATGATGTGGGGGTTTTTTTTGCCCAAAATTACAGTGAATTACCAAAGATAAACAGCTACTCGCAGATAGTATTTGGAGCTGAAAACAGCTTTTGTTATGTGTGGCTGACTTCAATGTAACTTACTGTCTTTATGTAGAGCGGCGTAATCTGATAATAATGCTTAGCTTTTTCCTAAATCCAACACTTTTCCATCATTGGTAATGATAAATGTGTAGTAGTGATTTTTTCCATTTAAGGTATAGCTTGCACCATACACCACCCCTTTTTCTAAATTGACCGTGAAGCAGGTACTTGGGTAGATGAGATGTTTAAAATCGCCGACTAATAATTTTTTATCTTCTCTACCATTAGTTGACAGAATATAGCGGTTTAACACATCATTTTTATCTATGGTAAAGCAAACACGATTGCCATCTACGTAGATCGCCCGTCGTTCACCGGACTCTGCACCCTCTCTGCCTTTCCCTGGGCACCCTGCCAGAAATAAAAGTAAAGGGAGAAAAAAGAACGATTTCTTCATATCGGAAAGCTCCCGAGTACCTTTTCATATTTCTGCATTAATTCCAGCGCCGGTTCTTCTGGGTCATAATCACGGTAAACATACAGATCGCTATGCCCATCAAACCCATAGTGCTTTAACAACCAGTAATCACTGACTAAGGATGCTTGTTGCTCCAGTCCGTAATCAAGTAGATTTTTTTCATTTAGGCTGTATGTATAGTCAGCAGCCCATGAGAACGCCCCGCGTGTTCGTACCCACATTCCATATTGGTGCTGCCAAACATGCATCATTTCATGCAAAAAAAGATGCTGGTCATTTGGAGTTGGCTGTTTTGTTGGCATCGAGAAATCATCTTCGTATTTTATTGTTCTAAACCACATTTCGCCGTCAGGCGTCATCGCCTGACCTGGGTTTTGAGTATCAAAAGGAAGATAACTTTCCAGATGAACCCAAACCTGATAGTAAAGAATGCTGAAGCCAAAGAGCGAGTTTGCAAGATTTATCTCGCCAAGCCTTAACCTACGCAGACCTCCGTCTTGGATCGGTTTCCAGTCAATAGAATTAGGGTAATACGCCATCTTAATCCCTCAAGATATGTAGATTGAGTGTTTATCGTACACCTAAAGCAAATGAGGAATAGAAGTGTTACAGAGAGGCCTTAAAAATTCAGAATAAAACGTATTCAGGTGGCGTATTGCTGCAACATTCCATTCCTGTTTCCCACACATTGTGTGTGGTTTTTTTGCCCAAAATTTGTCCCTCGGTTATTGCCTGACTGTTTTACTTCATCCGTTATACTAGCGGCATATCCTGGCAGGAGTGTTTATGAATCAAACCTATGGGCGGCTGGTGAGCAGGGCGGCAATCGCGGCGACCGTGATGGCATCGCTGTTACTTTTGATCAAAATTTTCGCGTGGTGGTACACCGGATCGGTCAGTATTCTGGCTGCACTGGTGGATTCTCTGGTGGACATCGCGGCGTCGTTAACCAACCTGTTGGTGGTGCGCTATTCGCTGCAACCGGCCGATGATGAGCATACGTTCGGACACGGAAAAGCGGAATCGCTGGCGGCGCTGGCGCAAAGCATGTTTATTTCTGGTTCGGCGCTGTTTTTATTCCTGACCGGGATTCAGCATCTCATCCAACCCACGCCGATGAAAGATCCTGGCGTTGGGGTGGTTGTCACCATCATTGCGTTAGTGTGTACAATCATTCTGGTCTCGTTTCAGCGCTGGGTAGTGAAGCGCACGCAAAGTCAGGCCGTTCGGGCAGATATGCTTCATTATCAGTCTGATGTTATGATGAACGGTGCGATTCTCATTGCGCTCGGGCTGGCATGGTATGGCTGGCATCGTGCAGATGCCTTGTTTGCGCTCGGGATTGGCATCTATATTTTATATAGCGCATTACGCATGGGGTATGAGGCAGTGCAATCTTTGCTGGATCGCGCTTTACCCGATGAGGAACGTCAGGAAATTATTGATATCGTGACGTCATGGCCTGGAGTCAGCGGCGCTCACGATCTTCGCACGCGGCAGTCAGGGCCGACCCGCTTTATTCAGATTCATTTGGAAATGGAAGATAATCTGCCGCTCGTTCAGGCGCATTTAGTGGCTGAACAGGTTGAGCAGGCAATTTTACGGCGTTTCCCGGGATCGGATGTCATCATTCATCAGGATCCCTGTTCAGTCGTACCCAAGGAAGGCAAGATGTTTGAGCTTTCATAATTCGTTGTAAAAAAAGTGAACCGGGCCAGCATTTTGTGTATAAATTACCACCATTTGGCCTGACCTGAATCAATTCAGCAGGAAGTGATTGTTATACTATCTGCATATTCGTTGGATCGTTTCGATATGCGGAATCGACTTCCGGCAGCAGATTTCATTTTGCATTCCAAAGTTCAGAGGTAGTCATGATTAAGAAAATCGGTGTGTTGACAAGCGGCGGTGATGCGCCGGGCATGAACGCAGCAATCCGTGGTGTTGTACGTGCAGCGTTGACGGAAGGGCTGGAAGTCATGGGGATCCATGATGGCTACCTGGGTTTGTATGAAGACCGTATGGTCCAGCTTGACCGCTACAGCGTGTCCGACATGATCAACCGTGGCGGTACTTTCCTCGGTTCTGCTCGCTTCCCGGAATTCCGTGATGAAAACGTACGTGCGGTGGCGATCGAAAACCTGAAGAAGCGTGGCATCGACGCCCTGGTTGTTATCGGGGGTGACGGTTCTTACATGGGTGCAAAACGCCTGACCGAAATGGGCTTCCCATGCATCGGTCTGCCGGGCACTATCGATAACGATATCAAAGGTACCGACTACACCATCGGTTACTTCACCGCTCTGGGTACCGTTGTCGAAGCGATTGACCGCCTGCGTGATACATCTTCTTCTCACCAGCGTATTTCTATCGTTGAAGTGATGGGCCGCTACTGTGGTGACCTGACCCTGGCGGCTGCAATTGCCGGTGGTTGTGAGTTCGTGGTGGTTCCGGAAGTGGAATTCAGCCGTGACGATTTGGTTACTGAAATCAAAGCGGGCATCGCGAAAGGTAAAAAACACGCAATCGTAGCGATCACTGAACACATGTGTGACGTTGACGAACTGGCGCATTACATTGAGAAAGAAACGGGTCGTGAAACGCGTGCAACCGTACTGGGTCACATCCAGCGTGGTGGTTCCCCGGTTCCTTACGACCGTATCCTGGCATCCCGTATGGGCGCCTATGCCATTGAACTTCTGCTGGAAGGTCACGGCGGTCGCTGCGTAGGTATTCAGAACGAGCAGCTGGTTCACCACGACATCATCGACGCTATCGAAAACATGAAGCGTCCGTTCAAAGGTGACTGGCTGGACTGCGCGAAAAAACTGTACTAAATGCAATTGCCGGATGGCGGCTTGCGCCTTATCCGGCCTACATGATGCAAATCGTAGGCCTGATAAGCGTAGCGCCATCAGGCAAAAACTCGACTCCATATATTCCCCCAAGTTATAGCAAATCTTTTTTTATTCTTTAATGTTTGGATTCCTTTCTGGCACGCTTTGCTCATCACAACACTACCTAAGAGAGCTGGGCGATGAACAAATGGGGCGTAGGGTTAACATTATTGCTGGCATCGACCAGCGTTCTGGCAAAGGATATTCAGTTACTTAACGTATCGTACGATCCAACGCGTGAATTGTACGAGCAGTACAATAAGGCCTTCAGCGCGCACTGGAAGCAGGAAACGGGCGACAACGTTGTGATCCGCCAGTCGCACGGCGGTTCGGGTAAACAGGCGACTTCCGTCATCAACGGCATTGAAGCCGATGTTGTGACGCTGGCACTGGCTTACGACGTGGATGCCATTGCTGAACGTGGCCGTATCGATAAAAACTGGATTAAACGCCTGCCTGATAACTCCGCGCCTTACACCTCCACCATCGTGTTCCTGGTCCGCAAAGGCAATCCCAAACAAATTCATGACTGGAATGATTTAATCAAACCGGGCGTGTCGGTCATTACGCCGAACCCGAAAAGCTCCGGCGGAGCTCGCTGGAACTATCTGGCGGCATGGGGCTATGCCCTGCACCACAACAACAACGATCAGGCCAAGGCACAAGACTTTGTGAAGGCCCTGTATAAAAACGTTGAGGTGCTGGATTCTGGCGCACGTGGCTCAACCAATACCTTCGTTGAACGTGGTATCGGTGATGTGCTGATTGCCTGGGAAAACGAAGCGCTGTTGGCAACGAACGAGCTGGGCAAAGATAAATTCGAGATAGTGACCCCGAGTGAATCTATCCTCGCGGAGCCGACCGTGTCCGTGGTTGATAAAGTGGTGGAAAAGAAAGATACCAAAGCGGTGGCGGAAGCTTACCTGAAGTATCTCTACTCTCCGGAAGGCCAGGAAATTGCGGCGAAAAACTACTATCGTCCACGTGATGCAGAAGTCGCGAAGAAATACGAAAACGCATTTCCGAAGCTGAAGCTGTTCACTATCGACGAAGAGTTTGGCGGCTGGACGAAAGCGCAGAAAGAGCACTTCTCTAACGGCGGTACGTTCGACCAAATCAGTAAACGATAAATAAGTCTGTGATTTACCGACCCGGTGGCCTAGCGCGACCGGGTTTTTTATTTGTCATGGTTTTGCGTTACTCTTGCCCTTCAATGGGATACAGGAAACGCGTAATGAAAAAAGCAGGCTATCTTTTACTGGCGGTGATTGTGGTCGCCGCCGCTGCAGGTATCGGGTACTGGAAATTCACCGGCAACCCGGACGCATTACGCCAGATCGTTCTTCAGCAATGCCTGCCGCACCAGTTGCAGCAGCAGGACCCCGCCCCATGCGCTGAAGTAAAGCCGGATGCCGGATATGTGGTGTTCAAAGACCGTAACGGCCCACTGCAATATCTGTTGATGCCTACCTGGCGGATCAACGGTACGGAAAGTCCGCTGCTGTTGAAATCAGGCACGCCGAACTTTTTCTGGCTGGCCTGGCAGGCGCGTAGCTTTATGAGCCAAAAATACGGCCAGGAAATCCCTGACAAAGCAGTCTCTCTGACCATTAACTCACGTAGCGGGCGTACGCAAAATCACCTGCATATTCATATCTCCTGCCTGCGAACCGATGTCAGAAAGCAGCTGGATGACAACCTGGCGAAAATCAGCACCCGCTGGCTACCATTACCGGGTGGGCTGCGCGGTCATGAATATCTGGCGCGTCGCGTCACGGAAAATGAACTGGCACAACGCAGCCCGTTTATGATGCTGGCGGAAGAGGTGCCGGATGCGCGTGAGCATATGGGCAGCTATGCGTTGGCGATGGTGCGCCAGAGCGACGAATCCTTTGTCCTGCTGGCTACTCAGCGCAATCTGCTGGCTCTGAATCTCGCCTCCGCTGAGGAAATTCAGGATCATCAATGTGATATTCTGCGTTAACCCCACCTAATCTGGCGTTTACTCCGCATGCCTGTCCCCGTATTCTTGTTGAAAAAAACAACAGGAGACAGGCATGTCGCTCTGGCTTACACACCCTCTGTTTATCCCCTCTCTGGTGGTTGGTATCACCATTCTGCTCTGGGCTACGTCGCTGCTGCCGGAGTTTATAACGGCGCTGCTGTTCTTTGCCGTGGCGATGGTGGCCAAAATCGCGCCACCGGATGTGATTTTTGGCGGCTTTGCGTCCTCCGCGTTCTGGCTGGTGTTTAGCGGCTTTGTACTGGGTATCGCGATTCGTAAAACGGGGCTGGCGGACAGGGCGGCGAGGGCGCTGTCATCGAGGTTGACTGATTCCTGGCCGTTAATGGTGGCGAGCGTAGTGCTGCTGAGTTACGCGCTGGCATTTGTAATGCCATCCAACATGGGCCGCATTGCGCTGCTGATGCCGATCGTCGCGGCGATGGCGAAACGGGCTGGAATTAACGACGGCACGCGCGCCTGGTATGGTCTGGCACTGGCCGTCGGGTTTGGGACGTTCCAGCTTTCTGCGACGATTTTACCCGCTAACGTACCGAATCTGGTGATGAGCGGCGCGGCGGAAGGCTCTTACGGCATCCACCTCAATTATCTTCCCTATTTGCTGCTGCATACGCCGGTTCTGGGTTGGCTTAAAGGCGCGGTGCTCATTGTGCTTATCTGCTGGTTGTTCCCTGGCAAGCCGCATGCGCCGCGCGATCTCACGCCGCCGGAGCCGATGAGCCGGGATGAAAAACGTCTGGCCTGGATGTTAGCGGTGGTGCTGTTCTTGTGGGTAAGCGAAAGCTGGCACGGCATTGGCCCTGCGTGGACCGGGCTGGCTGCGGCAGTTATCACATTGCTACCACGGGTTGGCTTTATCAATGGCGACGAGTTTTCCACTGGGGTCAACATTCGTACCTGTATTTATGTGGCGGGTATTCTGGGGCTGGCGATCACCGTCACGCAAACCGGTATTGGTAGCGCTGTTGGCGAAGCGCTGTTACAGGTGATGCCGCTGGATGCGGAAAAGCCGTTTACCAGTTTCCTCGCGCTGACCGGTATTACCACTGCGCTTAATTTTATTATGACGGCGAACGGTGTTCCGGCGCTGTATACCACGTTGGCGCAAAGTTTTGCCGATGCGACGGGATTTCCACTGCTGTCGGTGATTATGATCCAGGTGCTGGGTTATTCAACGCCACTGTTGCCGTATCAGGCTTCACCGATCGTAGTGGCGATGGCGCTCGGGAAAGTACCTGCAAGGGCGGGGATGCTGCTGTGTATCGCACTGGCGGCGGCAACGTATTTGATTCTTCTGCCGCTGGATTACGCCTGGTTTACGGTGTTAGGAAAACTGTAGATGTATCAAAATGTTAATTTTATGTTTTGTGAGTGAGTGAATTGTATTATGTGCGGCAATATCGGTTAATGCCCGAGCGCAGATTTGCGCACTGGAAACTCAAGGATTGATTCATGGACAGTTTGACCCCCATCCGCTGTTGGCCCGCCATCATCTCGCTCGTGATTACGCTGACCATCTGGTTTGTTATCCCGTGTCCTCCTGACGTAACCCCGCAAGCGTGGCACCTGCTGGCACTGTTTATTGGTACGATCGCCGCGATTATCGGTAAAGCTATGCCCATTGGCGCAATTGCGATTGTGGCGATTATGCTGGTGGCGATGACTGGCGTTACTAACCCCGGCAAACCCTCCGCGGCGTTGAACGATGCGTTGAGTGGCTTTTCTAACCAGTTAATCTGGCTGATTGGTTTATCCATTATGCTGTCGCAAAGTCTGTTAAAGACTGGTCTGGGAGCGCGTATTGGCTACGGGTTTATTGCGCTATTTGGTAAAAGAACGCTGGGTATTGCGTGGGCATTAACCCTTGCGGAAACGCTAATTGCACCCGTAACGCCAAGCAATACCGCGCGTGGTGGCGGCATTATCCACCCGGTAATGCGGGCGATTGCGGAGAGCCTCGGCTCGCAGCCAGGCCATGCCGAGAATGGCTCAACGGGCCGTTATCTCGCGCTGGTGAACTACAACATTAACCCGATCAGCTCGGCAATGTTCATCACCGCGACCGCACCTAACCCGTTAATCGTCAGCTTTTTGACGAAGGGGACGGATGGCGTGCTGAACATGACCTGGGGAATGTGGGCTATTGCGGCGCTTCTTCCTGCTCTGGTATCACTGGTTGTCATGCCGATTGTAATCTGGTGGCTCTATCCGCCAGCTATCACGCGCACGCCAAATGCGCCGCAGTTCGCGCGGCAAAAACTGGATGCGCTGGGTCCACTATCACTGGCAGAAAAAATCACCCTGGCAGTGTTCATTTTGCTGCTCTGCCTGTGGGCGGGTGTTCCAGCGATGCTGATGGGTAGTGCCTGGAGCGTAAACCCCACTAGCGCCGCGTTAATTGGTTTGTCGATTCTATTGATGGCGGGCGTATTGAGCTGGGATGACATTCTTAAATGCCGCGGGGCATGGGATACGATAGTCTGGTTTGCCGCGCTGGTGATGATGGCGGATTTTCTCAGCAAACTGGGGTTGGTGGGATGGCTGGCAACCAGCGTTGGTAGTGCAATCGACCATCTTGGCGTGCACTGGAGTGTTGCAACGCTGCTGTTGATTCTGCTTTATGTCTACTCGCACTACTTTTTCGCCAGCACAACTGCGCATATTACGGCTATGTTCGCTGCGTTCTTCGCCGCAGGATTAGGCCTCGGCGCGCCGCCAGCGCTGCTTGGTTTAATGCTCGGTTTCTCCTCCTCCCTGATGATGTCGCTCACGCACTATGGCACGGGCACTGCGCCGATCATCTTTGGTTCGGGCTATGTCACGCTGGCAGAGTGGTGGAAAACGGGGCTGGTGATGAGTGTGGTCAACCTGACCATTTGGGGGGTGACCGGCGCCTTCTGGTGGCACTGGTTGGGGTACTGGTAGTTAATACGGCGGGAGGAGTGCTCCTCCCGCCTTAACAACTTAAGCCTGTTTAGCGGCTTCTGCTGCTTTAACGATGACGGCGAAGGCGTCTGCTTTCAGAGAAGCACCACCAACCAGCGCACCGTCGATGTCCGGCTGAGCAAACAGTTCTGCCGCGTTAGCTGCGTTTACAGAACCGCCGTACTGGATGATTACTTGCTCAGCGATTTTCGCGTCAGCTTTAGCAATGTGGTCACGAATAAATTTGTGAACAGCCTGAGCCTGAGCAGGAGTTGCAGATTTACCGGTACCGATAGCCCATACTGGTTCGTAAGCGATAACGACGCCTTCGAATGCTGCCGCGCCCTGAGTTTTCAGAACTGCGTCGATCTGACGTGCACAAACTTCTTCAGTTTTGCCCGCTTCGTTTTCTGCTTCGGTTTCACCGATGCACAGAACTGGAGTCAGACCCTGCTCTTTCAGTACGGCGAATTTTTTAGCGATCAGCTCGTCAGATTCTTTGTGGTAAGTACGACGCTCAGAGTGACCGATAATGATGTACTGCGCGCCGATGTCTTTCAGCATTTCAGCACTTGTTTCACCAGTGAATGCGCCAGACAGGTTCAGGTCAACGTTCTGCGCGCCCAGAATGATGTGGCTACCGGCAGCGGCGTGTTTCGCCAGGTCGATATACATTTCCGGCGGAGCAATCGCTACTGCACAGCCAGCAACGCCAGCCAGTTCTTTACGCAGATTAGCAACCAGTTCGTTTACCATGTGGCGGCTGCCGTTCAGTTTCCAGTTACCCATCACTAAAGGATGTCGCATTTCATTTCTCCACGCTTGTCAGCGAATTAAGGAATATGGCCGCCCCTCAGGGCAGCATGGTCTGTGAAACAGTATAGAGATTCATCCCCCGAAAGGCTTTGCTTTTTGTCACTTATTCGACCCTTCGAGGTTTTCAGATAGAGCCAGCTTAATCGGTTCAACAGCGAAGGTCAGCCCCTTTTCACCGTTATCTGCTACGACATAGCGAATTGCGCCTTCTGTTTCGGCGTAATAGTGCTTACCTTTGCCTGCGGCGAGCAGTTTTTGTAGCTTTTTCTGGCTCTGTTCCTTCGTCAGTAGCGGTGCGACGGTGCGGATGACGGCGGTCATGTATTCCAGCGCTTTCGCTTTAGCTGCCTTTTGCTCTGGTCCCTGAATTGGTAACCAGGTTATTTGCATGCTTTTGATTTTCAGGGTGCCGCGCTCAAGGGCGGAAGACGCATACAGGTTTTCATTGATTTTGCTGGCCGCGCGGGTGAGATTTGCCCGATCGCGACTGCTGTCGATGGCGCGGAACTCATTCAGGATCAGCTTCGGATTCTGTGTATTAAAGTTTTCGCGAAACTGGCTAATCGACAGGTCAAAGGTCGGCGCGCCCGCCAGTAAATAGGGGGCTGTGGTTGCCGTCGATGGCTCTTCCGCCAATGCCGCAGTGCTCGCGGTTAAGGCTGAAAACAATAATAAAAACAGTGTAAATCCGTGCTTCATCAATCGTACCTTTCATTCTCACTGCTCACGATTAAAACGGTAACCGTCGAGCTTGTCAAAAGGGTAAACTGTTCTGGACGGTAATAATAAAGGAACTTACATGACCATACAGCAGTGGTTATTCTCATTTAAAGGGCGCATCGGGCGCCGTGATTTCTGGATTTGGATTGGCCTATGGATCGTCGGCATGCTGGTTCTGTTTTCGCTGGCGAGCAAACAATTACTCGATATTCAGACCGCGGCTTTTTGTCTGGTGTGTCTGCTATGGCCAACGGCGGCAGTGACGGTAAAACGTCTGCATGACCGGGGGCGTTCCGGAGCGTGGGCGCTGTTGATGATTCTGGCGTGGATGCTGCTGGCCGGAAATTGGGCGATGTTACCCGGCGTCTGGCAATGGGCGGTAGGCCGCTTTGTTCCAACGTTGATTCTGGTCGGCATGCTTATCGATCTGGGTGCGTTCATTGGCACCCAGGACGCAAATAAATATGGTAAGGATACGCAGGACGTAAAGTACAGGGCTGACTCGTAGGCCGGATAAGTGTATGCGCCATCCGGCAAAATGCCCGGGTGTTAACCGGGCATTGAAACGTTCTTACCAGTAGTGCTCTGCGGTCATATGGCCCGGTCGGCGGCGCAGGTGTTTGGTCATCTGCCGGGTGTCCTTCAGCAACTGCTGGGTATCGCGCACCATCTGCGGGTTTCCGCACAGCATCACATGACAGGTTTCTTTATCCATTGGCAGCCCGACCGCTTTTTCCAGTTCACCGCTTTCAATTAGTGCCGGTACACGCCCGGTCAGCGAATCTGCCACGGTTTCACGACTGACCACCGTCTGGATGCGTAATTTACCTTCGTAGCGCTTTTCCAGGGCCTGCATCAACGGTAGATAGCTCAAATCGGCGGCATAGCGCGCGGCATGGACCAGCACCAGATTTTTGAAGCGATCCAGGTCTTTGCCTAATTGCAGAATCGACAAATATGGGCCGATAGCCGTGCCGGTTGCCAGCATCCACAGCGTGTCGCAATCGGGGACTTCATCCAGCACGAAGAAACCAGCAGCTTCACTCACCACCTGGACTTCATCGCCAGGCTTCAGTGCTGCCAGACGAGGACTGAGTTTGCCGTCGGGAACCGTCACCAGATAAAACTCTAAATCGGGGTTATCAGGGGCATTGACGTAAGAATAAGCACGCTGGACGCGCTCGCCCTCGATCTCAAGGCCAAGCTTGGTGAATTGACCTGCAGTGAAAGGAAGAACCGGAGCTCGCACGGTCAAACTAAACAGGGCATCGGTCCAGTTCTGTACCTTCGTGACTTTGCCTGTTACCCAATCTGCCATGGTTTTCTCCTGTCTGCTTTGATTGCCTTATCTTCGTTCGTTGGACGAAAGATTTCCAGCCCATATGGGCTGGAAGGCTCTATTGATCAAATCAATTACAGGATGTGCGCCTGTACATCGGGATCTTTACGATCGAGGTAGTGAATCGACTGAATGCGACGGATCGTACGTGATTTACCGCGGATCAGCAGCGTTTCGGTGGTCGCGATATTACCTTTGCGGCTAATCCCTTCCAGCAAATCGCCTTTGGTGATGCCGGTGGCAGAGAAAATGACGTTGTCGCTACGCGCCATTTCATCGAGACGCAGCGCTTTGCCCGCTTCAATGCCCATGGCGGCGCAACGAACCAGTTCTTGTTCGCCAATGCGACGGTTCTCTTCGCTGTCGCCTTTGACGTCATGACGTGCCAGCAAACGGCCCTGCATGTCGCCGTCCAGCGCGCGGATAACGGCGGCAGAAACGACACCTTCCGGTGCGCCGCCAATGCCGTACAGCACGTCAACTTCACTGTCTGGCATGCAGGTCAGAATGGAGGCCGCAACGTCACCGTCTGGAATAGCAAAGACACGCACGCCCAGTTTTTGCATTTCGGCGATCGTTTCATCATGGCGTGGCTTGGCCAGAATGGTGACGGTCAGTTCACTCAGCGGCTTATTGAGTGCAGCGGCAACGTTATGCAGGTTGGCTTCCAGCGACAGGTTCAGGTCGATAGACCCTTTTGCGCCTGGGCCGACAATCAGCTTTTCCATGTACATGTCTGGCGCGTTCAGGAAGCAGCCTTTATCGCCAACAGCCAGTACGGCCAGCGCGTTTGCCTGACCCATTGCCGTCATGCGTGTGCCTTCGATAGGATCGACGGCGATGTCGACCGCATCACCAAGACCGGTCCCGACTTTCTCACCGATAAACAGCATCGGTGCTTCATCGATCTCACCCTCGCCAATCACGATGGTGCCGTCGATATTGACCTGGTTGAGCATAATACGCATGGCGTTTACCGCCGCGCCGTCAGCGGTATTTTTGTCGCCGCGGCCCAGCCATTTATAGCCAGCCAGCGCGGCCGCTTCGGTCA
The DNA here is from genome assembly GCF_002042885.1 of Citrobacter portucalensis. Taxonomy (GTDB): domain Bacteria; phylum Pseudomonadota; class Gammaproteobacteria; order Enterobacterales; family Enterobacteriaceae; genus Citrobacter; species Citrobacter portucalensis. The sequence goes on along the minus strand of NZ_MVFY01000013.1, from coordinate 56,004 downwards.
CGCGTGAAAATTCAATGGCAAGTTCTCGTCTCATTGCAAACTCGTAGCTGAAAGGAATGGCGCGAAGTGTAGCACAGGGGAGGGGGCGAGATTATTGATGTGTGTGCGGGGTTGTCCCCGCACGAAGATATTGCCGGATAAGGCACAGTTGCCATCCGGCTATGACGTATTACTCGTCGTGATCTTCCCACGCCATGGCGCGTTTGACCGCTTTTTTCCAGCCGCTGTAACGGAAGTTACGTTCGGTGGTTTCGATGCCTGGGCGGAATTCACGCTCGATGACCGCTTTTTCCTGCAGCTCATCCAGATTCTGCCAGAAGCCTACTGCCAGACCAGCCAGGTATGCCGCACCCAATGCGGTGACTTCGCGGACTTCCGGGCGCTCAACGCGCGTGCCGAGAATGTCGGACTGGAACTGCATCAGGAAGTTGTTGGCGACCGCACCGCCATCGACGCGCAGGGCGTGCAGGCGAATACCGGAGTCAGCCTGCATTGCTTCCAGAACATCACGGGTCTGGTATGCAATAGATTCAAGCGTGGCGCGGATGATGTGGTTGGAGTTTACCCCACGGGTCAGACCAAAGATGGCACCGCGAGCATACGGGTCCCAGTACGGTGCGCCCAGGCCAGTAAATGCCGGAACGACGTACACGCCGTTGGTGTCTTTCACTTTGGTGGCGAAATATTCGGAGTCGAACGCATCGCTGATGAGTTTCATTTCATCACGCAGCCACTGGATAGATGCGCCAGCCATAAATACCGCACCTTCCAGCGCGTAGTTCACCTCCCCGGTCGGTCCGCAAGCGATGGTGGTCAGCAGTCCGTTTTCGGACTTAACGGCTTTCTCGCCGGTGTTCATCAGCATGAAGCAGCCGGTACCGTAAGTGTTTTTCGCCATCCCTTCCTTCACGCACAGCTGGCCAAACAGCGCCGCCTGCTGGTCACCGGCGATACCGGAGATAGGAATACGAATACCGCCTTTACCACCGATGTTGGTCTGGCCGTACACTTCAGAAGAGCGACGAACTTCAGGCAGCATTGCACGCGGAATATCCAGCGCATCCAGCATCGTGTCATCCCAGTCCAGGGAGTGGATGTTGAACAGCATGGTACGTGAGGCGTTGGTGTAATCCGTGACGTGTACACGTCCCTGCGTCATTTTCCAGATAAGCCAGGTATCTACGGTACCGAACAGCAGTTCGCCGCGACGAGCGCGCTCACGCGAGCCTTCTACGTGGTCGAGGATCCACTTCACTTTGGTGCCGGAGAAGTACGGGTCAATGACCAGACCTGTATTATTACGGATGTACTCTTCCATACCGTCGCGCTTGAGCTTTTCGCAGATATCCGCGGTACGACGACACTGCCACACAATCGCGTTATAGATAGGTTTACCGGTTTCGCGTTCCCAGACGATGGTGGTTTCACGCTGGTTGGTAATACCGATCGCTGCAATTTCATCGGAACTGATATCGGCTTTCGCCAGAACTTCTACCAGCGTGGAGCTTTGGGTCGCCCAAATTTCCATCGGGTCATGTTCTACCCAACCTGCTTTCGGGTAGATTTGCTCGAATTCGCGCTGTGAAACGGCAACGATATTCGCATCGTGGTCCATTACGACCGCGCGGGAGCTGGTGGTGCCCTGGTCGAGCGCAACGATATATTTTTTTTCAGTCATAATTTTTTGTCCCGTAGTCACATTACTGCGAAGCTTTTTGTTGAGTGTTGGCCGCAACGTCTTTTTCTTCAATCGCGCAGACATCGCACGGTAAATGACGACCAATCAGTTTGCGATATGCCCATGCGCCCAAAATCGCGCCGGTAATCGGGCCAAACACCGGAACCAGGAAGTAAGGGATATCGCGACCACCCGTGAAGGCAATCTCACCCCATCCGGCCATCCAGGCGAAGAGTTTCGGTCCGAAGTCACGTGCCGGGTTCATCGCAAAACCTGTCAGCGGACCCATGGAAGCACCAATAACGGCAATCAACAAGCCGATCAGCAGTGGTGCCAGCGGACCACGAGGTACACCGTTACCATCGTCGGTCAGAGCCAGAATCAGCCCCATTAGAATAGCGGTAATGACCATTTCAACCGCGAAGGCCTGCACAAAATTGATATGCGGGTTCGGATAGGTGGAGAAAGTACCTGCCAGACCCAGGCTCTCGGTACTGCCGCGTACGATATGGTTAGTTTGTTCGAAATCGAGGAAAAGATTGTAATAAAGCCCGTAAACCAGTGCCGCTGCGCAAAAGGCGCCGGCAATTTGCGAAATAATAAAAGGAACAACTTTGCGTTTATCAAAACAGGCGAACAGCCAGAGTGCGATGGTTACCGCGGGATTCAGGTGTGCACCAGAAACGCCTGCGGTCAGATAGATAGCCATCGCTACCCCCAGACCCCAGATGATACTGATTTCCCACTGACCAAAAGTAGCCCCAGCCACTTTAAGTGCAGCGACACAGCCCACACCGAAGAAAATCAACAACCCGGTACCGAGGAATTCAGCAATGCACTGGCCTTTTAAGGTTGATGTTTGACTCATAATCGGATCCTGAAGAGAGTTTAATGTTTATTGTGTGCGAGAAGGTCACTGACATCCCCGGAGCCGGTAGGCACACTGTTAATTTATCGTTAACGCGCAAAAACGAGAAATATCGAAATTAAAATGTGTGTACTGCATCAACAAAATGAGCGTTTCCGCGCCATTGTGAGGTATTTGTTATACAAAAATAGTGTGAGCTGAATCATTTCACTGATCAATCTGTTAACACTTAAGAGTTATGACAGTAATGTCACCAGGAGAAAGACTAAAAGTGTTGCAAACCGCAATCTGCGCGGGATGCCGCTGGACAGGGATGACGCGGCTTCATACAATCGGTGTTAAGTAGAGTGCGCTCGTTTTTATTAAGGCGTCGCCGGTTATCGGGACGAGGATTTTTATCCATCAACGCCTTGCAATTCAGGAGAGGTATGACGATGTCATTAGAAGTGTTTGAGAAACTGGAAGCAAAAGTACAGCAGGCGATTGATACCATCACGCTGTTGCAGATGGAAATCGAAGAGCTGAAAGAAAAGAACAACTCACTGTCGCAGGAAGTTCAGACTGCACAGCAGCAGCGTGAAGAACTGGAGCGTGAGAACAACAGCCTGAAAGAACAGCAAAGCGGCTGGCAGGATCGTCTGCATGCCCTGCTGGGTCGTATGGAAGAAGTCTAATTCTGATTTCTTGAAAAAGGCATCCATAATGGATGCCTTTTTGCTATGTAGAGATTAGGATATCGTATTTTTTAAATATCAAAGAATACGATATGACAAAAAGAAACGATATTATTGATGATTCGGATCGACTTATCACCAGAGATATTAGATATGGTCTTATCTATACAGATAATTTAGGATGGATTGATTTAGGCCATGCTAATCCGGCAGGGGCTGAAAAATTATGGTTTGAAATGACAAGGCCTCGTGGTGGTGATAGTGAGTTTTATGAAGTGAATTATCATCAAAGTATGTCCAAAAACATTCATGGCATAAATATCAATACTGGTATATATCGTAGATTTATGGTGCGCCGAGGATTGCAGGAGCGAACCTTACAAGGTATTGCTTTATCAATATTCTTAGGTACGTCACATCGCTTTGAGTCCTTACAGGACTTTTGGCCTTATGTTTATTTAACGGATAGTGGTTATAGTGCTGAAGATTTGGTCTCAAATCTATTTGGTTTTTACCAAGCGGTAAATTATGCAGATTACACCTCTTACCTTCAGATATGCTCGAAAGAAAAGGCTTATCGAATCTGGGACTTCTATGGCCCAGTTGGTGAGTTTAAGAATAAAAGTGTTATTCCGTTACTGTTTCCTGACCCTATCAATAAAGATAAGAGACATGAACCCTATTCGGGTGAATTACCTTTATTTATGGATGTAATAAGACCTATTGCTAATCCTGATTATGTTCGGGAACTCCACATATGAAATCCAGGAGATCAGGTTTTATTATTGTGTTTATGCTTTTTATTGCGCTATTTTATTGTCATTTTATGGTGAGCATCTATACAGAAAAAATCTACACTCAGCAGAATTTATTATTTTATCATCTGCTAACACCGAAACCTCTTAAACAGGCTCCAAGGATATCTAACGACTGGTTTTTTGTAAGCTATGCAGATGATGGTAGTCATCTTCAACGCAGTGAGATAATTTTTACCGAGATACAAAAGAGTGGCATTCAGATAGCTGAGGATAAATTAAATGCTTATATCGAAACTTATCCTGTCAGTCGTGAGACGATGAGTATCGTTGTCGAAGAAAAATATAAAAAGTATGATATTAAAGTCATTCATTACGAATCAAATGAATGAAAAAAAGGCCATCAAATTTGCTGATGGCCTTTTTCGCTTACTCGATATCGAGCGGGTCTTCGGAGAGGATTATCCCGGTGTTATCGGCGTACAGGTGGTCGCCGGAGAAGAACGTCACGCCACCGAAGTTGACGCGTACATCGCTTTCCCCAATGCCTTCACCTGAGGCACCTACCGGAATAGCGGCAATCGCCTGAATGCCGATATCCAGTTCTTCCAGATCGTCTACCTGGCGTACTGAGCCGTAGATGACCAGACCTTCCCATTCATTCTGTACGGCCAGCCGTGCCAGTTCGGCATCGACCAGCGCACGACGGACAGAACCGCCGCCATCGACCAGCAGAATGCGACCACGGCCGTTTTGTTCGAGCAGATCGTACAGCAACCCGTTGTCCTCGAAACATTTTACCGTGATGATTTGTCCGCCAAACGACGACCGTCCCCCAAAGTTAGAGAACAGCGGTTCCACGACGTTGACATCTTCCTGATAGATGTCACAAAGCTCGGATGTATCGTATTTCATAGGCTTAACGTTCAGTTGCTGCGAGAATTTTTAGTATATCGCGCTATGTGTACTGTTGGCAAAATCATCAATTGTTAATTGATATTTGTCAGTTAAAGAGACCACTGACTTAAGAAAATTCCAACGACAAACAGCAGGTTAGTTAACAATGCCGCTTTTACGGTGCGTTCCAGCATCGGACGCATTGCAGCCGGGTCCATCTCGCGCATTACATAGCGAGCCTGTTTGATCAGCAGCGGAGCGGCGAGGATAAACAGCCATCCCCACAGGCTTTGCAGTGAGAACAGGTTGAACAGTGCCAGACAGACCAGCGTGCCCATCAGCAGACAGGCGTGGTAGCGGCGGGCATTGACAGCGCCTAAACGCACGACCAGCGTGTTCTTGCCGTTTTCTCTGTCGCTGTTGATATCGCGCAGGTTGTTGACGTTGAGCACGGCGGTTGCCAGCAGGCCGCAGGCGGTGGCAGGCAGAATCAGCGCTGGAATCAACGTATGCGCCTGCAGATACCAACTTCCCATTACGCTGAGCCAGCCGAAGAATACCAGCACAGAAATATCGCCCAGGCCGATATATCCGTAAGGGCGATTACCCACGGTGTAGGTGATCGCGGCGATAATCGACAGACCGCCGAGCACCAGGAAACCGACAAAATCCGCCAGCGTGTGACAGGCTACAGCAACCAGGGCTAGCCCGGACAGACAGATCAGCACCACGGTGACGATCAGCGCGCGCTTCATCTGCTGTTGGGTGATGACCCCTTTTTGCATACCGCGCAGCGGTCCAATACGGTCGGGTTTGTCGCTGCCTTTAACGGCATCGCCATAGTCGTTAGCGAGATTGGACAGAATTTGCAGCAGTCCTGCCGTAATCAATGCCAGCAGAGCAACCAGCGGATCGAAGTATCCTTGCCACCATGCTAATGCCGTACCGACGATGATCGCCGCGAAGGCGAGCGGTAAGGTCTTAGGTCGTAAACTTTCCAGCCAGGCTTGTGAGCGGCTAATTTGTTGTTGTTCAGTCATATTTAGCGCCAATAAAAATGGGGCTTTATCAGCCCCATCAACAGTGATGAAAATGCATTGAACGCGATTATAGGATAAAACGGCTCAGATCTTCATCTGCGACCAGCGCATCCAGATGTTTGCTCACATATTCGGCATCAATTGTGATGCTTTGGCCGTTCAAATCGCTCGCATCATAGGAAATATCTTCCATCAGACGTTCCAGAACGGTATGCAGACGACGTGCACCGATGTTTTCGGTGGTTTCGTTAACCTGCCAGGCCGCTTCGGCAATGCGTTTAATACCGGATTCAGTGAAGTTGATGTCCACACCTTCAGTCGCCATCAGCGCTTTGTACTGGACGGTGATGGAGGCATTCGGTTCGGTAAGGATACGCTCAAAATCGCTGGTGGTCAGCGCCTGCAGCTCGACACGAATCGGCAGACGACCCTGCAGTTCTGGGATCAGGTCGGACGGTTTGGCTACCTGGAATGCACCAGAAGCGATAAACAGAATGTGATCTGTTTTCACCATGCCGTGCTTGGTGGAGACCGTGCAGCCTTCAACCAGCGGCAGCAGGTCGCGCTGTACGCCTTCACGGGACACGTCCGGGCCGGAGGATTCGCCGCGCTTACAGATTTTGTCGATTTCGTCGATAAACACGATCCCGTGCTGCTCAACGGCGTCGATAGCTTCTTGTTTCAGCTCTTCCGGGTTCACCAGTTTGGCCGCTTCCTCTTCAATCAGCAGCTTCATCGCGTCTTTGATTTTCAGCTTACGCGGTTTTTGCTTCTGACCGCCCAGGTTCTGGAACATGGACTGCAGCTGGCTGGTCATCTCTTCCATTCCTGGAGGCGCCATAATTTCAACGCCCATCGGTGCGGCCGCGAGATCGATTTCGATCTCTTTATCATCCAGCTGGCCTTCACGCAGTTTTTTACGGAATGCCTGACGCGCTGCAGAAGGTTCCTGCGGCTGCTCTGACTGCCCCCAGTTATTTTTAGCTGGTGGGATCAGCACGTCGAGAATGCGCTCTTCCGCCATCTCTTCGGCACGGAAGCGGTTTTTCTCGATTGCCTGCACGCGGACCATTTTGATGGCAGCATCGGTCAGATCGCGGATGATGGAATCTACTTCTTTACCAACATAGCCGACTTCGGTGAATTTTGTTGCTTCAACTTTGATGAACGGCGCGTTGGCCAGTTTTGCCAGACGACGGGCAATTTCGGTTTTACCGACGCCGGTCGGGCCAATCATCAGAATGTTTTTCGGCGTGACTTCATGACGCAACTCTTCGTTGAGCTGCATACGACGCCAGCGGTTACGCAGGGCGATCGCCACGGAACGCTTAGCGTTATCCTGGCCGATGATGTGTTTGTTCAGTTCGCTGACAATTTCGCGTGGGGTCATTTCAGACATGGGGGATCCTTACGCTTTGGAGTTCAATTCTTCGATGGTATGGAAGTGGTTGGTATAAATGCAGATATCCCCTGCAATATCCAACGCTTTCTCAGCAATCTCGCGTGCGCCAAGCTCGGTATTTTCAAGCAGAGCGCGTGCAGCAGCCTGGGCGTAGGGACCGCCGGAGCCGATAGCAATCAGATCGTTTTCTGGCTGGATGACGTCGCCGTTACCGGTGATGATGAGTGATGCCGTTTCATCTGCGACGGCCAGCAGCGCTTCGAGTTTGCGCAGCATACGGTCGGTACGCCAGTCTTTTGCCAGTTCAACGGCCGCTTTCACCAGGTGACCCTGGTGCATTTCCAGCTTGCGTTCGAACAGTTCGAACAGCGTGAATGCATCCGCAGTACCGCCCGCAAAGCCCGCAATGACTTTGTCGTTATACAGACGGCGGACTTTCTTCACGTTGCCTTTCATTACGGTGTTACCCAGTGTGGCCTGACCATCACCGGCGATTACCACATGGCCGTTACGGCGTACGCTTACTATTGTTGTCACGAGCAGACCCCTTGGTTACAAATGCAATGTACAGGCCCCGCACAGTGTACGGGGCGTAATGCAAGTATAGATGGGGGGGATTTTGGGGGTTTCAACCCCCAGTAGAGAGTCGAATGCAGTTTGTGTGACCAGCAACCTTCAGGCGGCTGATGGTGTTGTCGGCATTCTCTTTGCCTTTGACCGGACCAATGACCACACGATTCCAGCCGTTATTGGTGGTAATACGGGAGTTAAAGCCTTCAAAGGCCAGCTGCGCGCGCACGGTTTCTGCCTGCTCAGCGCCTTTAAATGACCCGCACTGAACCATCCAGCGGCGTTCATCTTTTTTCTCCGCCGTCTGTTTTGGCGGTTGCGTTTCATTCGTTATTGGCGCGGCCGGTTGCGTTTTCGGCTGAGCGGCGGTGGTATGCGCAGGCGTTTGCAGCAGATCCTGATACGGCTGTTGCGCCGCCGGTTTTGGCTGCGCTTTCGGCTGCTGTACCGGCGCGGCTTGTGCTGTACGCGTTTGCTGCTGCTGATACGGCTGTTCTGTTGCCCGTGGACGCGGCTGCTGAGCCTGCTGCTGTGCGTTATTCCACTGCTGCTGTTGCACCTGACGCTGACGCTGCAGCGTTTGCTGGCGTTGTTCAGGCGTTTGCTCGTTCCACGGTACTTCGTTGAGCTGCGTCGGCTGTTGACGCATATCAGCCTGCATTTGCGCCAATAGCTGGCGCTGCTCATTGGTTAGCTGATCGGCATTCAGCACCTCGCCGCCCGCAGACGGTTCGGTAGGCGCACGTACGCCAGGCTGACGGCTTTCCAGCTCTTTGATGTATCGCCAGCGCTCTTCCGGTTTTGGCGGAATGCCATTACCGGTGACTTTCTGGTTTTGCAGCGTTTCGGACTCTTCTTTCTTGTGATGCGTAATGAAGTACAGACCACCGATAAAGGTCACGAGTACGGCTGCAGCAATAGCAACCATTGCGGGCGATACCGCAGGCGTATTGCGTTGTTTTTTCCGTGATGTGCTCTTCTTGCGCCGCGAAGGTGCCGGTTGGCCGCGACGTACATAATCTCGTTGTGCCACTATCGTTTCGCTGTATATATTCGTTCGTCAGCCCGCCATGTTACTTAAGCGGCGGGCCTTTGACCAGACAGGGGAGTCCGAAAGCACTTTACTTTACGTCAGTGCCCGGGTAGTACCCCGAATAATAAGCTCGCAGTCCAGTAAACGTGAGCCACTGCTGACGCTCTGCCCTTGTAATTGATCGAGCAGTAACAGCATAGCTTCACGTCCGATATCGAAACGCGGCTGTGCGACGGTTGTCAGGGGTGGATCACAAAATTCCGTGAGCGAAATGTTATCAAAGCCAATAATGGATAAATCATCAGGGACTTTCAGACCCTGACGTTTGGCGTAAGAGAGTGCGCCCAGCGCCATGACGTCGCTGTGACAAAAGACAGCGGTCGGCGGCTGCGGTAGTTCAAGGAGCTGCTTCAACGCATTGGCTCCCGCTTCATAGGTAAAGTCACCGCGCGCGATGAAATGCGGATCGACCGTAATTCCGCTGCGGCGTAATGCCTGAACGTAGCCTTGCAGACGGTAATGGCACAGCGGCATATCTTCGGGTCCGGCGATACAACCAATGCGTTTATGCCCCAGTTCCAGCAGATAATTCATCGCGTTAAAGGCGGCGGTGAGGTTATCAATGTGCACGGTAGGGAGTTCCAGCTCTGGCGCGAACTCGTTCGACATGACCATCGGCGGTAAATTGCGCTGTTCTTCCACGCTGGCATCAAACGGCAGGCGTGAGCTGAGCAGTACCATGCCATCGATCTGCTTGGTGATAATGAGGTTAAGAAACGTCTTTTCCTGCTGGTTCTGGTGCGCGCAGTCGCCAATAAGCACCAGGTATCCCTGTTCTGCGGCAGTCACTTCGATGCCACGAATCACTTCGCTAAAAAACGGATCGCAGATATCTGGCACAATCACCAGAATGGTACGTGACTCATTACGCTTAACGTTACGTCCCATTGATTGGGGTAGATATCCCACTTCCAGCGCTGCCTGCTCAACCTTGTTACGGGTTGACTGCGAGACTTTGTCCGGGTTCATTAATGCGCGGGATACGGTTGCCGTTGAGACTTTCGCCTTCAGAGCAACATCTTTCATCGTAGCGGCGGCAACCTGCTTATTCGGTTTCACTCTTTCTCCTCGCCAGAGAGCTGCTGGCACAGACTCGTCCCTGGATAACCTTCATCTGAAACATTTTTATCAGATAGTGAATGGAAGCGGTTACAGAATTTTCATAAAAAGTGTGATGGATCTTTAATTTTACGATCCGCCTCGCATCGTGAGGGGTTATCCCTCGATGGGATCGACATCCAGCACCCATTTAACCTTGCGTGCATCGGGTAGCGTATTGATCAGTGCCAGCGTGCCGCTGACGATATGTTGCAGACGAATTCGTGATGGATGTTGCAACAATATTTGCCAACGATAACGACCACCGCGTTTGGGCGCCAGTGCGGGAACCGGGCCGAGCACCCAGAGTTTGTCATCGGCCAACGGGCTGGCTTGAATGAGATTCCGTAGTTGCTGCAAGAACATTGGTGCATGCTGGTTGTTATGATCTTCTGCCCGCACGATCACATGGCTGGTCCACGGTGGAAGCTGGAGCGTTTGTCGCTCGGCCAGCGCCTGTTCGGCAAACGCGTCATAGCCTTTATACAGCAAGGTTTGCAGCAGCGGATGTTCAGGATGGTGCGTTTGCAGCACCACTTCGCCTTGTTTCCCGGCGCGTCCGGCACGGCCAGAGACCTGCGTATAGAGCTGGGCGAAGCGTTCTGCTGACCGGAAATCTGCGGAGAATAGCGCGCCGTCAACGTCCAGCAGCGCCACCAGAGTGACGTCCGGGAAGTGGTGGCCTTTGGCCAGCATTTGCGTGCCTATAAGAATTCGTGCGCCGCCGCGATGCACTTCCGCCAGATGCTGCTCCAGCGACCCTTTACGGCTGGTGGTGTCGCGATCGATACGTGAAATTGGCACACCGGGGAAAAAAGGTGCCAGAGCCTGCTCAAGCTGTTCGGTGCCGAGTCCTACCGGAACCATATGCGTCGAACCGCAGGAGGGGCACTGACGCGGTATTGGGCGCTGGCTGTCGCAGTGGTGGCAACGCAGGTGGTGCTGCGCCTGATGTAGCGTGTAGTAATGATCGCAACGCGGACATTCGGCAATCCAACCACAGTCGTGGCAAAGCAGGGCGGGCGCAAAACCACGACGGTTCAAAAACAGGATCACCTGGTTATCCGCCTGCAGGTGCTGACGCATACGGGCGATTAGCGCAGGGGCGAGTCCGGCCTGCACCTGCTGACCTTTGAGATCCAGCACGTGCTGAGTGGCTGGGCGCGCATTTCCGGCTCGGCGCGTCAGGCGCAGCATGCGGTATTTGTTCTGCCGCACGTTACACAGCGTTTCCAGTGCCGGAGTGGCTGAGCCGAGAATAATCGGGATCTGCTCACTATGGGCGCGGTAAACCGCGAGGTCGCGCGCATGATAGCGCCAGCCTTCCTGCTGTTTATAAGAGCTGTCGTGTTCTTCGTCGATGACAATCACGCCGAGATTTTTAAACGGCGTAAACAGCGAAGAACGCGTGCCGATAACTATCGCCGCCTCGCCATTTTTTGCTTTCAGCCAGGCTGAAAGACGTTCACTGTCGTTTAAACCGGAGTGCAGGACTTCGACCGGCGCATTGAAACGTTCGCGAAAACGGGCAATAGTTTGCGGCGTCAGGCCAATCTCCGGCACCATCACCAGAGCCTGCTTGCCCTGGGCAAGGACGTTTTCCAGAACGCTGAGATAGACCTCTGTTTTGCCTGATCCCGTTACGCCCGCTAATAGCCAGGCGCTAAAACTGTCTGAGGCGCTGTGAATCGCCCCGACGGCGGTGGCCTGCTCGGTGTTCAGCCGCAGACGCTCACCGGAAACCGCGTAGTGCGTACGCCAGTCGCTAAAGCCTGGTGTTTCGCTCGCCAGATCGCACAGCCCTTTTTTCCGCAGTGCCTGTAATGCGGCATCATTAAATTCCAGTTCAGCCACCTGGTCGCGCCAGATTTTCCCCTGGCGTAGCGCAGCCAGCGCCTGTTGCTGCTTGGGAGAACGCTTCAGGCTGTTGAGGTCAATTACCTGGCCTTCTTCAGTGGCAAACCAGTACCACATGGGCGCGTTTGTCGCCGGGCGTCCCTGGCGCAGTAAAATTGGCAGAGCGTGAAACAGTACGTCACCGATGGGATGATGATAATAATCAGCCGCCCACAACAGCAGACGCCAGACAGAGGTCGAGTAGACAGGTTCGCTGTCCAGCACTTCGAGAACGGCTTTCAATTCGCTCCGCGGCAGTTCACTGTGCTCGCTGACGGAAAGGACGATACCCACGCGCTCCTGCTGCTTGCCAAAGGGCACGCGTACACGACACCCGGCTTTGGCACTCAAGCCTTCCGGCAGGAGGTAGTCAAAGGTGCGAGGTAGCGGAACAGGTAAGGCAACGTGCGCAACGGGCATTGAATCATCCTGACTTGAAATCTGGCGGGTTAGTATACACATTAGTGGAGGGTAGAATGCGGATCAGTTTGCATGAGCAGGTTAATTTCTGTATGATTCGCCGCCTTTGATGCAAATTGATTGCGTCAAACAATGACCATTACCCGAGAGTTTCAGGCTGTTGATGCAGCGTGAAAGGTGACGGGGAATAATTAACATCGCGTGGTGTCTGGCGTTAGGGCTGGAAGAGCGACGCGGCCTTAAACCGAGGTTTTCCCATGAAAAAAGATATTCACCCGAAATACGAAGAAATTACTGCAAACTGCTCTTGCGGTAACGTCATGAAAATCCGCTCTACCGTCGGTCACGATCTGAACCTGGACGTGTGCGGTCAGTGCCACCCGTTCTATACTGGCAAGCAGCGTGATGTTGCTACCGGTGGCCGTGTTGATCGCTTCAACAAGCGTTTCAGCATCCCAGGCAGCAAGTAAGTTTCAGCTGTCAGAAAAAAGCGCCTTACGGCGCTTTTTTTGTTTCTGCGCTTCAGAACTGAAATATATATTGATGTATTGAATAATCTATTTTATTCAATAAATAAAACGGTGTTTTATTTTCTCGATAAAATATTGCAACTGGTGATCTGCGTCCTTTTTATCTTCTGTCTTTTGCCACTTTTACCAGCTCCTGGCAAAATACCAAAGGTTTCTGCTTTCTTTCTAAAATACACTTTCGTGGAAATATAAAATTAATCTAAAAGCCTTTTTGTTTTCCCATTTTATGGACAAACGAGATGGATTATTTCCGTTGTTGAGTGTGAAGAGGGATTGTCATGAAATTTAAATCTGCGTTATTACTGATTCCATTATTCTCTGCGGCCGCACAGGCGGGTTATGTTGATTACCGACATGAATATTATGACGATGGACGTAATTACGATCGTGTGTATATGTCTCACCGTTTTGCCACGGGTTTTGGTGTGGCAGTAGAAGCCATTTCTCGTTCCGAAAACACGCAGTCAAATGATGCGTGGAATAATATGGAAAGTAACGGCAACGAGTATACCGCAAGCTATCAGTTCACCTGGCAGGGTCTTGTCTGGCAGCCCGGCATTGCGATCGAAACGGGCGATAATATCGCGATTTATAAGCCTTATATCCGCGTGCAGTACAACATCAACGACAACTGGTGGACCGCGTTCCGCTATCGTCAGGAATACATGCGCAGAAACACTGACGGCAAAGATGACCGCATGGTCTATCGTCCGGAAGCCTGGCTTGGTTATAATGTCAATGACTGGATGTTTGAGCTAAATGGTATTTATAAAATTGCCGATAGCGAAGATTTATATAACAACCGGAAAGATGATTATGAATATAACTTCCGCGTGGCGTACAAATTAGGCTCCTGGGTTCCATTTGTTGAGGTTGGCAACGTTTCCTCGGGTTATAACACAACAACGACAGACGATCGTCAGACCCGTTATCGTGTCGGTCTTGGTTATAACTTTTAATCGGTAATAGTTTTCGTATCGGCTGATTACGTCGATAAGCATAGTTTGTGTGAATAATATGTCTAAGGAGTTGACATCATGTCTAATGATGGAGCTATTATCGGAAATAATGAAACCACTGCCGTCAGGCCTTTCGGAATTAGAGATAAAATTGGTTATTTATGTGGTGACCTCGGAACCTGTTTTATTCTTGGCTTAGTTAATAGTTTTTTAATGATTTATTACACTAACGTCCTCGGTATTTCCGGCGTTATTGTTGGTTCACTCTATTTTGTGACCAAACTCTTTGATGCGTTTGTTGATGTTGGTGTAGGGCGCTTATGCGATACCTCTAAACTGACGGTACATGGACGTTTCAACCCGTGGGTGCGTCGTATGAAGTATCCATTTTGCATCATTGCGGTTGTCCTGTTCCTGCCGTTTGTGAATGATTTTTCTTATACGGCGAAAATCATCTACATCTGCTGCTCCTATTTCATTTACGGTTCGCTGTTATCGACCGTGAGTATTCCGTACGGTGCTATGTCTGCGGCGATTAGCTCGAATCCTGAAGATCGTGTATCGCTTTCAACCTGGCGTAGCGTTGGGTCAGCAATTGGCGGTGGGGCAACTGGCTTTTTCATTCCAATCCTGATGTACACCACCCTGGTGGATGGAAGCCAGGTGATTTCCGGGCAACACTTCTTCTGGATTTCCATTGGTTGCGCAGTGCTGGGCTTGATCTTTTTATCCTTGACCTGTCATTTAACGACGGAGCGCGTGCGCGTGGAGAGAAAAGAGAGCATGCCCGTTTCGGTGTTGCTGAAGGGACTGGCACGCAATAAGGCGCTGATTGTTTTAGTGGTTGTGGATTTGCTGATTGTAATTAATCAGGGGTTGTCCGGTACCAACATGACTTACCTGTTTAATGACTATTTCCACAATAAAGAGGCGATGTCAGTCGCATTGCTGTTTACCTTTGGTTCCCTGGTTCTGCTGGCGCCATCGGCATCCTGGCTCACGAAGCGGTTTGGTAAAAAAGAAGCCAGCGTAGGCGCGTTGCTTTTTGCCGTGGTCATGTATGTGATTATGTACTTTGTCCACATTACGGATGCAAAGGTCTATCTGGTTTTCTTGTTCCTGGCGACGCTGGGTGCAGGGTTATTCAACCTGATGATTTGGGCGTTTATGACTGATGTTTGTGACTACCATCAGTATGTCACTGGCGATCGCGAGGATGGCACGGTTTATGGTGTGAACTTCTTTGCGCGCAAGGTTGGTCAGGCATGCGCAGGGGCGATTGGTGGCTTTATGTTGGCTATCATTGGCTATCAATCATCGTCAACAGGTGGTGCAGTGCAAACCAGCATTGTGCAGGAAAATATTTATACGATGGCGAATCTCTTGCCGGCGCTATGCCTGTTTTTGGCGGCGGTCATTCTGATTTATTTCTATCCATTGAACCGTACGGAAACGCTCAAAATGGAAGAAACATTGAATAAACTCAATGGTATTAGTAAGTAACACTGTGAGAAAAGGCGGGAGCATTCCCGCCTCTACACGCCCATTGCCGTTCTAACTATCAGTATTCCCACGTTTCCGGGTTGATACCCAGTTCACGCATGATTACCTTTGCTTCTTCCGGGATTTCATCACTGCGTTCTTTACGCAGGTCGTCATCGTTGGGTAAGGGTTGCCCAGTAAAAGCATGCAGAAACGCTTCACACAGCAGTTCGCTGTTGGTGGCGTGGCGCAGGTTGTTCACCTGACGACGCGTGCGTTCATCGGTAAGGATTTTTAACACCTTCAGAGGAATGGAAACCGTAATTTTTTTGACTTGCTCACTCTTCTTACCGTGCTCAGCGTATGGGCTGATATATTCGCCGCTCCATTCAGCCATGAGATACCTAATCCTCTTCGTCATTAATATTGAGGCCAGAACCTGAGCCCGGACCATAATTGCGCGTAGTTTATCGTAGTGGCGTGGCCCTGACACGAAGTAAGCCGACGCAGATGTACGCTAATGCATATAATTTTAACGGCTATTTCCAGTTTGCTCAATCTATACGCAAAGAAGTTTAGATGTCCAGATGTATTGACGGCTATCGTAACTATGATTACTCTGGTGTCTGACTTTTCACCGACTCAGCCAGGATCTCCTCAATATGACGCGTAAACAGGCCACCATCGCAGTGCGTAGCGGGTTAAATGACGACGAACAGTACGGTTGCGTTGTCCCGCCGATTCACCTCTCCAGCACCTATAACTTTACCGGATTTAATGAACCTCGCGCCCATGACTATTCGCGTCGCGGCAACCCAACGCGCGATGTTGTTCAGCGTGCGCTGGCGGAACTGGAAGGCGGTGCAGGTGCTGTGCTGACCAATACTGGCATGTCGGCGATTCATCTGGTGACCACAGTCTTCCTCAAGCCAGGCGATCTGCTGGTCGCACCGCATGACTGCTACGGCGGGAGCTACCGACTGTTTGACAGTCTGGCAAAACGTGGCTGTTACCGCGTCCTGTTTGTCGATCAAGGAGATGAGCAGGCATTGCAGGCCGCATTGGCGGAAAAACCGAAGCTGGTGCTGGTAGAAAGCCCAAGCAACCCGCTGCTGCGCGTGGTGGATATTGCGAAAATCTGTCAGCTGGCGCGTGAAGCTGGCGCGGTCAGCGTGGTCGACAACACTTTTTTAAGCCCGGCACTGCAAAATCCACTGGCATTGGGCGCCGATCTGGTGTTGCATTCATGCACGAAATATTTAAACGGTCACTCAGACGTGGTGGCTGGTGTTGTGATAGCGAAAGATCCGGAAACGGTCACTGAACTGGCATGGTGGGCGAATAATATTGGTGTGACCGGCGGCGCGTTTGATAGTTATCTGCTGTTGCGCGGCCTGCGTACTCTGTCTCCTCGAATGGAGGTGGCGCAACGTAATGCTCAGGCGATAGTCGATTATCTGCAAACTCAGCCGCTGGTGAAAAAATTGTATCACCCGTCATTGCCGGATAATCAGGGCCATGAGATTGCCGCGCGTCAGCAAAAAGGCTTTGGCGCGATGTTAAGTTTTGAACTGGATGGTGATGAGCAAACGCTGCGCCGCTTCCTCGGAGGGTTGTCATTGTTTACGCTGGCGGAATCGTTAGGGGGCGTTGAAAGTCTGATCTCCCACGCCGCAACCATGACACACGCGGGCATGGCGCCAGAAGCGCGTGCTGCTGCCGGAATTTCCGAAACGCTGCTGCGTATCTCCACCGGTATTGAAGATGGCGAAGATTTAATTGCCGACCTGGAAAATGGCTTCCGGGCTGCAAACAAGGGGTAAACATGAGTGTGATTGCGCAGGCAGGGGCGAAGGGTCGTCAACTGCACAAATTTGGTGGTAGTAGTCTGGCTGATGTGAAATGTTATCTGCGTGTCGCAGGCATTATGGCGGAGTACTCGCAGCCTGATGACATGATGGTTGTTTCAGCCGCAGGCAGTACCACTAACCAGTTGATTAGCTGGCTGAAATTAAGCCAGACCGATCGCCTTTCTGCGCATCAGGTTCAACAGGCGTTACGTCGCTATCAGAGCGAGCTTATCAGCGGTTTGTTACCGCCTGAGATAGCGGATGGACTGATTGGCGCGTTTATTCACGATCTGGAGCGTCTGGCCGGATTACTCGACAGCGGCGTGAACGATGCCGTCTATGCTGAGGTTGTTGGGCATGGTGAGGTATGGTCCGCGCGTTTGATGTCTGCGGTCCTTAACCAACAGGGGCTGGAGTCAGCCTGGCTGGATGCGCGCGATTTTTTACGTGCTGAACGCGGTGCCCAGCCGCAGGTAGATGAAGGTCTTTCTTACCCGCTGCTACAGCAACTGCTGGCACAGCATCCGGGTAAACGGCTGGTGGTTACCGGCTTTATTAGCCGCAGCAATGCCGGTGAAACGGTCCTGCTGGGGCGTAACGGCTCCGACTACTCGGCGACGCAGGTTGGCGCGCTGGCGGGCGTTTCTCGCGTAACTATCTGGAGCGATGTCGCCGGGGTTTACAGCGCGGACCCGCGTAAAGTAAAAGACGCCTGTTTGCTGCCGCTGCTGCGTCTGGATGAAGCCAGCGAACTGGCGCGTCTGGCGGCGCCGGTTCTCCATGCCCGTACCTTACAGCCGGTTTCCGGTAGCGATATCGATCTCCAACTGCGTTGTAGCTATACGCCGGAGCAGGGTTCAACGCGCATTGAACGCGTACTGGCCTCCGGTACCGGGGCGCGTATTGTGACCAGTCATGATGACGTCTGCCTGATTGAGTTTTTGGTTCCGACTGGCCAGGACTTTAAGCTGGCTTATAAAGAGATTGATCAGGTTTTAAAACGTACCCAGGTGCGTCCGCTGGCAGTGGGTGTGCATCCTGACCGCCAACTGCTGCAATTTTGCTATACCTCCGAAGTCGCTGACGGCGCACTGAAAATTCTGGATGAAGCTGGTCTGCCGGGCGAGCTGCGTTTGCGCCAGGGGCTGGCGCTGGTAGCGATGGTCGGGGCGGGCGTCACCCGTAATCCGCTGCACTGCCACCGTTTCTGGCAACAGTTGAAAGGTCAGCCGGTTGAATTCACCTGGCAATCGGAAGAGGGTATCAGCCTGGTCGCGGTACTGCGTACTGGGCCAACAGAGAGCCTGATTCAGGGTCTGCATCAGTCTATTTTCCGCGCGGAAAAACGCATTGGTCTGGTGCTTTTCGGCAAAGGCAACATCGGCTCACGCTGGCTGGAGCTGTTCGCTCGCGAGCAGAGCACGCTCTCGGCGCGCACCGGATTAGAGTTTGTGCTGGCGGGTGTGGTTGATAGCCGTCGTAGCCTGCTGAATTACGAAGGGCTGGATGCCAGCCGCGCGTTAGCTTTCTTTGATGACGAGGCAGTAGAGCAGGATGAAGAGTCTCTATTCCTGTGGATGCGTGCTCACCCGTATGATGATTTAGTGGTGCTGGACGTTACTGCCAGCGAGCAACTTGCGGATCAGTATCTGGATTTTGCCAGCCATGGTTTCCACGTTATCAGCGCCAACAAACTGGCGGGGGCAAGCAGCAGTCATAATTATCGCCAAATTCATGATGCTTTTGAAAAAACCGGTCGCCACTGGCTGTATAACGCTACCGTAGGCGCAGGCTTGCCGATCAATCATACCGTGCGCGATCTGATTGATAGCGGAGATACCATTCTGTCGATCAGCGGGATCTTCTCCGGTACGTTGTCGTGGTTGTTCCTGCAATTTGATGGCACGGTCCCGTTCACCGATCTGGTGGATCAGGCGTGGCAACAGGGGCTGACTGAACCCGATCCGCGCGTAGATCTTTCCGGCAAAGATGTGATGCGTAAGCTGGTGATTCTGGCGCGTGAAGCAGGTTACGACATCGAACCGGACCAGGTTCGCGTGGAATCGCTGGTGCCTGCGCACTGTGAAGAAGGCTCTATTGACCATTTCTTTGAGAATGGTGATGAGCTTAACGAGCAGATGGTGCAGCGTCTGGAAGCGGCGCGTGAAATGGGGCTGGTGCTACGCTATGTGGCGCGTTTTGATGCTAACGGTAAAGCGCGCGTTGGTGTTGAAGCGGTTCGTCCTGAACACCCGCTGGCGGCGCTGTTGCCGTGCGATAACGTATTCGCCATTGAAAGCCGCTGGTATCGCGATAACCCGCTGGTAATCCGTGGACCGGGCGCAGGTCGTGACGTTACCGCCGGCGCTATTCAGTCAGACATCAACCGTTTGGCGCAGCTGCTGTAGTTTGCGTTGCCTGATGACGCTTACGCTTATCCGGCCTACATATTTCATGAATCGTAGGCCCGGTAAGCGGCAGCGCCACCGGGCAAATCGTGCTGGGTGATCAAGGCGTTGTATTGATCTACCAGCGTCCTTATCGTCTGAAATACCGAATGGGCGGAGTAGCGGGGGCTTTGCTGAAATTCCGTCTGTTGCCGCAACCAGGCGAGAAAATGATGGCTTGCCGCCAGAGTTTTTGACGCGCCTTCTTCAACACGCCCCTGCGTTAACAAACACACCATTTTACGCGTATCGCCTCGTTGCCAGATTTGCCACTCATTTTGCCACCATCCCTGATAGGTTTTACCCAGCAATTGCCAGGGCAGCGTGCGCTTATCGTTATTCATTTCTTCATCAATAAACCACAGCGAGGCGCGATGATGGCGAAACTGTTCCGACCATGCGGTAATCGCTGCGCCGCGCAGGAAGCATTCGTGGGCAATAATATGGTTTTTTACCTCTGGCCACAGATGGCTCAGCAGGCGGAAATGCCCATGGGCAGTAATGACCGGGCGTAAAATCGCGCCGCTGGCGTTCCGTTTGAGTATGGCGCTGCCGTACTGAATTTCGTCAAACTGGCTGCGGCGTAAAAACTGTGTTTCCCGCTGGCTGACTCGCTCAACGATATCGTCATGAATGACTGTTGGCTCAGCGCTGCCGCGCCAGCGGTAAAGCAATGATGCGTCGGCAGTGTGCGGCGTGTAGTTGCTGGAAATATGCAGGACAATGCCGCGAATAGCGTCAAAAGAGAGTAATACATAGAGTTGCTGGCCTGCACTCACACCCTGAAAAGGGACGGTCAGGGGGACTGTCGCTATTTGTTCTGGCGGAAGGGGGGAAGTGGGCTGCGGGTGCTTTGGTGTCCAGACCTTTTTGCAGCTCCGGCACTGAACGCGTTGGCTGCCCTGGGGATTATGTCCATAGCGGATGGTTTCCTGCTGATAACAACGTGGGCAAAAATGACCGCTTTGGGCTGCAAAATCCGTTAAATATGCCGACAACCAGCTACGGAACTGTTCCTCATTAAACAGCGGGGGATAGCTGCCGCATGCCCGACAATGCAGTGCGGCATAACCCAGCCGATATTCTGGCCAGCTGTAATCTGCTGAGCTCGCCAGCCCCAGATTTTGGCAGCCATAGGACTTGCAGCAATTGATGGTGAACAGTGAGGTCATCGTATTACCAACGATTTTTAATAGTCGTTGATTTTGGCCCGCAACTATCACCGATGGATGTGAGTCTTCTCACATAAAAAAACCTTTCAGAACGTAACGTAGCGATTCTTTATATAACTGAAAGGGATTGATTATGAAGTTAAAAATGCTTGCTGTCGGTGTTCTGGTATCTTTGCCGCTCTGGGCGAGTGCCAAAGACGTTACGATTATCTATACCAACGATCTCCATGCCCATGTCGAACCTTATAAAGTCCCATGGATTGCTAATGGCTCACGTGACATTGGCGGTTGGGCTAATATCACGACGATGGTGAAGCAGGAGAAAGCGAAAAATAGCGCCACCTGGTTTTTTGATGCCGGTGATTATTTTACCGGGCCGTATATCAGCAGCCTGACCAAGGGTAAGGCGATTATCGATATCATGAACACCATGAATTTTGATGCTGTCACCATGGGTAATCATGAGTTCGACCACGGCTGGGATAACACGCTGCTCCAGTTAAGCCAGGCGAATTTCCCCATTGTGCAGGGCAACATCTTTTATCAGAACAGCAGCAAAATGTTCTGGGATAAGCCTTACACCATTATTGAAAAAGACGGTGTGAAGATTGGCGTGATTGGTCTGCACGGTGTGTTTGCTTTTGATGATACGGTTTCCGCTGCGACGCGCATTGGCATTGAGGCGCGGGATGAAGTGAAGTGGTTGCAACGCTATATCGATGAGCTTAAAGGCAAAGTTGATCTCACCGTGGCACTCATCCACGAAGGCACGCCAGCACGTCAGTCCAGCCAGGGAAGTACAGATGTGCGTCGTGCGCTGGATAAAGATATCCAGACTGCAGGTCAGGTGCATGGCCTGGATATCCTGATCACCGGCCATGCGCATGTGGGCACGCCAGAGCCGATTAAAGTCGGTAATACCTTAATTCTCTCCACCGACAGCGGCGGTATTGATGTGGGTAAACTGGTGTTGGATTACCAGCAAAAACCGCATCAATTTACCGTTAAGAACTTCGAACTGAAGACCATTTTTGCTGATGAATGGCAGCCAGACCCGCAAACGAAACAGGTCATTGATGGCTGGAATAAAAAGCTCGATAAAGTGGTACAACAAACGGTAGCCAACTCTCCGGTTGAGCTGACGCGTGCTTACGGTGAATCTTCTTCCCTGGGAAATCTGGCGGCAGATGCATTGCTGGCTGCGGCGGGTAAAGATACCCAGTTAGCACTCACTAACTCGGGCGGCATCCGGAATGAAATCCCGGCAGGTGCTATCACGATGGGTGCCGTCATTAGCACCTTCCCGTTCCCGAACGAGCTGGCAACCATGGATCTCACCGGGAAGCAGTTACGTAGCCTGATGGAGCACGGCGCGGGTTTAAGCAACGGCGTATTGCAGGTGTCCAAAGGACTGGAGATGAAGTATGACAGCAGCAAACCGGTTGGCCAGCGGGTCACCGTATTGACGCTTAACGGTAAGCCAATTGAGGACGCTGTGGTTTATCACATTGCCACCAATAGCTTCCTGGCAGACGGCGGTGATGGTTTTACGGCATTCACCGAAGGTAAAGCGCGTAACACATTCGGTGGTTACTATGTCTCTAATGCTGTCGTTGAATATTTCAAAGCGGGAAATACGCTGACGGATGAGCAACTCAAAGGCATGCGTGTGGAAGATGTGAAACCGTAGTGAGGTCAGGCCAGCAGATATTCCGCTGGCCTGTTGTTTTAGCCTTTGTGGGAGGCAAACACCTCTTTTGCGGCGAACAAGCCGTTGAGTGCCGCGGGGAAGCCAGCATATACGGCCATCTGCATAATCACTTCAATGATCTCATCCTGCGTTAAACCCACGTGTAATGCCGCGCCAATATGCACTTTCAACTGCGGTGCGGCGTTACCCAGCGCAGTTAATGCCGCGACGGTAGCGATTTCTCTACTGCGTAAATCCAGCCCCGGCCTTGAATAGATGTCGCCAAAAGGAAATTCAATCAGGTATTGGGCGAAGTCTGGCGCAATATCCTGCAGACTTTCGACGACCGCATCGCCCCCTTTACCATCCACTTTTTGCAACATCTCCTGACCGGTAATAAAGCGTTCTGAAGGCATCATTCCTTCCTCTTTCGTGTGGTTTGTAGTGTGAGGATAGGGCGTGCGGAATGATTGGGATAATACCGTTTCCGTGATACCTTTTCGGTATGACAACATCGTCTTTGCACTCTCTGGACATTCGCCTGCTGCGTTACTTTTCCGTAGTAGCGGAAGAGAACAATATGAGCCGGGCGGCGCAGCGCTTGTTTATGTCGCAGCCGCCGCTGAGTCGCCACATTCGCCAGCTTGAAGAACGCCTGGGAGTGACGCTTTTTGTCCGCCATACCCGTGGTTTGACGCTGACGGAAGATGGTCTGCGCGTACTTGAAATCGTACGCCCGCTATTGGCGCTACAGGATAAAACCTGGGCGGCGCTGGGTCAGTTAGCGAAAACGGGGGAGCAATCTCTGCGCTTAGGGCTAAGTACGGCGTTTGAGCAGGGTGTCTTTACGGCGCTTGAGTCCCGGCTTAATATGCGCGTACAGAAGCTACATATTGTCCGGCATGGTTCGCCTGAGCTGGTGCGGCAGGTTCGTCGGGGAAAACTGGATGCCGCTCTGGTGGCACTACCGCTTGAAACTTCGGGGCTTAGCGTCACGCCGCTTGGCTGGCAAGAATCGATGATTGCCGCCTTACCCGCGCAGTGGGCAGAAGCGACGCTGTCGTCACTCTCATTAACCGCGCTGAGCCACCGACCGCTGTTCTGGTTCAAACGCGAACGTAACCCTGCCTTCTTTGATTACACCCGACACATTTTTCGTCGTGCGGGTTACTCGCCTGCCTGTATTGAAGAGCCGCTGGAACATGACGTGCTGCTGGCGCGGATCGCGCAGGGTGACGGCCTGAGCCTGATTCCGGCCTCCTTTTCCGCGATCCAACGTCAGGGCGTGATATTCCTTCCTCTTACCGATACCGAATTGCGTATTAGCATGGGGTTGCTGATGCTGCCTGAGAACGTAACAAAATTAGCATGGCTGCAGACGGTCGTGACGCAATCCCTCATCATTTCAGGCTGATGTGAATTTTTTTCACGTTGGCTGAGTATTCCTCACCTTTAACGATGATTTTTGTGTTGACGCCAGCATGCTTTTCCGTCATTTTTACATCTAGACGTCTAAACGTATAGCAGTTCACAACACAACATATAACGACAAAAGATTGATGAGGTAAGGTATGAGCTTTTTTCACGCCAACCAGCGGGAAGCGCTGAATCAGAGTCTGGCCGAAGTACAGGGGCAGATTAACGTTTCTTTCGAATTTTTCCCGCCGCGCACCAGTGAAATGGAGCAAACCCTGTGGAACTCTATCGATCGCCTGAGCAGCCTGAAGCCGAAGTTTGTTTCAGTCACCTACGGTGCAAACTCTGGTGAGCGCGACCGTACGCACAGCATTATTAAAGGCATTAAGGATCGCACTGGTCTTGAAGCAGCTCCGCACCTGACCTGTATTGATGCAACCCGCGATGAGCTGCGCACCATTGCTCAGGACTACTGGAATAACGGTATTCGTCATATTGTTGCTCTGCGCGGTGACCTGCCGCCGGGAAGCGGTAAACCGGATATGTATGCCTCTGACCTGGTGACTCTGCTGAAAGACGTTGCGGACTTTGATATCTCCGTTGCGGCTTACCCGGAAGTACACCCAGAAGCGAAGAGCGCTCAGGCCGATTTGCTGAACCTGAAGCGTAAGGTTGATGCCGGTGCAAACCGCGCCATTACTCAGTTCTTCTTCGATGTAGAAAGCTATCTGCGCTTTCGCGATCGCTGTGTGTCTGCGGGAATCGATGTGGAAATTATTCCGGGTATCCTGCCAGTCTCTAACTTTAAGCAGGCGAAAAAATTTGCCGATATGACCAATGTTCGTATCCCTTCCTGGATGTCGACCATGTTTGATGGTCTTGATGATGATGCGGAAACCCGCAAGCTGGTAGGTGCAAACATCGCTATGGACATGGTGAAAATCCTCAGTCGCGAAGGGGTGAAAGATTTTCACTTCTATACCCTTAACCGTGCCGAGATGAGCTACGCAATTTGTCACACGCTGGGAGTAAGACCAGCATAATTAGTGCCTCAGCCCTCTTCGGAGGGTTTTTTATTGATCATTTTGATCTACATCTCTGTAACTTTAAATATAAAAGGAATGAGCTATCGAATCTGTGGGTTTTTTCGACTATATCTTATCTCTGGTGGTGTATATCGTAGTCAGAACACTGTAAAGGGAGCATATAGATGAGCATGTCCGACGATAGCCAGAACGCATCAACTGCCGGTAAGTGTCCTTTTCATCAGGGCGGGCCGGATCACAGCGCGGGAGCAGGAACGAACAACCGCGACTGGTGGCCCAATCAACTCCGTGTAGATCTTTTAAACCAACATTCCAACCGTTCTAACCCGCTGGGTGAGGACTTCGACTACCGCAAAGAATTTAGCAAACTTGACTACTCTGCCCTGAAAGGGGATCTCAGAGCCCTTCTGTCCGAATCTCAACCGTGGTGGCCCGCTGACTGGGGAACCTATGCCGGATTATTTATCCGCATGGCATGGCACGGTGCAGGGACCTATCGCTCCATCGATGGACGCGGTGGCGCGGGTCGCGGACAGCAGCGTTTTGCACCACTGAACTCCTGGCCGGACAACGTCAGCCTGGATAAAGCGCGTCGTCTGCTGTGGCCAATCAAGCAGAAATATGGCCAGAAAATTTCCTGGGCCGACCTGTTTATCCTTGCGGGTAACGTGGCGCTGGAAAACTCAGGCTTCCGTACCTTCGGCTTTGGTGCCGGTCGTGAAGACGTCTGGGAACCGGATCTCGACGTAAACTGGGGTGATGAAAAAGCCTGGTTGACCCACCGTCATCCGGAAGAACTGGCAAAAGCGCCGCTGGGCGCAACCGAAATGGGCCTTATCTATGTGAACCCGGAAGGGCCGGACCATAGCGGCGAACCGCTCTCTGCGGCCGCGGCTATTCGCGCGACCTTCGGTAACATGGGTATGAACGACGAAGAAACCGTAGCGCTGATTGGCGGCGGTCATACGTTGGGTAAAACCCATGGTGCAGCACCGGCTTCGCACGTAGGCGCCGATCCAGAATCCGCACCAATTGAAGCGCAGGGCCTGGGCTGGGCCAGCAGCTACGGCAGCGGCGCGGGTGCAGACGCAATTACTTCCGGTCTGGAAGTGGTCTGGACGCAGACGCCGACCCAATGGAGCAACTATTTCTTCGAGAACCTGTTCAAATATGAATGGGTACAAACCCGCAGTCCGGCAGGCGCGATTCAATTTGAAGCGGTTGATGCGCCAGAAATTATCCCCGATCCGTTCGATCCGTCGAAAAAACGTAAGCCAACAATGTTGGTTACCGACCTGACGCTGCGTTTCGATCCGGAGTTCGAGAAGATTTCCCGCCGTTTCCTGAACGATCCGCAGGCCTTCAACGAAGCGTTTGCCCGCGCATGGTTTAAGCTGACGCACCGTGATATGGGGCCAAAAGCGCGTTACATCGGACCGGAAGTGCCAAAAGAAGATCTGATTTGGCAAGACCCGCTGCCGCATGCGTTCTTTAACCCAAGCGAAGAAGATATCCTGAAACTGAAGGCGACCATTGCTGCTTCCGGGTTGTCCGTGGGCGAGCTGGTGTCAGTGGCGTGGGCTTCTGCATCAACGTTCCGCGGTGGGGATAAACGTGGCGGCGCTAACGGTGCGCGTCTGGCGCTGGACCCACAGCGTGGCTGGGATGTGAATGCTACCGCGGCACGCGTACTGCCTGTGCTGGAAGGCATTTATAAGTCAGCCCATACCGCTTCGTTAGCCGATATTATCGTGCTGGCCGGTGTTGTTGGTATAGAGCAGGCGGCTAGCGCTGCGGGTGTCAGCATTAAAGTACCTTTTGCGCCGGGCCGCGTGGATGCGCGTCAGGACCAAACGGATATTGAGATGTTTGAACTGCTTGAGCCGATCGCCGATGGCTTCCGTAACTACCGCTCCCGTCCTGACGTATCGACCACCGAGTCGCTGCTGATTGATAAAGCGCAGCAGCTGACGCTGACCGCACCGGAAATGACCGTGCTGGTGGGCGGTATGCGCGTACTGGGCACCAACTTCGACGGCAGCCAGCATGGCGTCTTTACCGATCGTCCTGGCGTGCTCAGCACTGACTTCTTCGTCAATCTGCTGGATATGCGCCATGAGTGGAAGGCGGTTGATGAGTCAAAAGAGCTGTTCGAAGGTCGTGACCGTCTGAGCGGTGAAGTGAAATACACGGCAACCCGCGCCGATCTGGTGTTCGGTTCTAACTCCGTACTGCGCGCAGTGGCTGAAGTTTATGCCTGCAGCGATGCTCACGAGAAGTTCGTGAGAGATTTCGTTGCCGCATGGGTGAAAGTGATGAACCTGGATCGTTTCGATCTGCTGTAACAGATAATGCCGGATGTCGCTTGTGCGTATCCGGCATAGTATGAATAAAAAAATCCCCGCGATTGCGGGGATTTTTTATTGGCAGGTTATTCCCACTCTTGCAGGTAACGTTGACCGTACTGGTCAGCCACCAGCAGGGCGGCATACACCTGGTCCGGAGTTGCGCCGCCAGGCATGTTGTGGATGGTTTCGCCTTCTGCACAGGCTGCCTCAGCCACAATGCGCATTTTCGCCGGGATATCCTGTTTGATGTCCAGTTGCGCCAGGGTAATCGGCAGGCCAACGGAATGACACAGCGCGGCAACGGTTTCAATTTCATCAACTGGCGCGTTTTCCAGCACCAGCTGTGTCAGCGTACCGAAAGCCACTTTCTCGCCGTGGTAGTAGTGATGCGCATCCGGGATTGCGGTCAGACCGTTATGAATGGCGTGAGCCGCTGCCAGACCACCGCTTTCAAAACCGACGCCACTCAGATAGGTGTTGGCTTCAATAACACGTTCCAGTGCTGGTGTCACCACGTGCTGCTCGGCTGCCAGCATCGCTTTTTCGCCTTCTTCGATCAGCGTATTAAAGCACAGCTCTGCCAGCGCCAGCGCCGCCTGAGTACACTGACCGCCCGCCATGGTGGTTGCGCCGCTGCGTGAACAGGCACGCGCTTCGAACCAGGTTGCCAGCGCATCGCCAATACCCGCAGCTAACAGACGCGCCGGTGCGCCCGCGACAATTTTGGTATCCACAATGACCCTGTCCGGGTTGTTGGGCAGCAGCAGATAGCGATCGAATTCACCGGCATCGGTGTAAATGACGGACAGCGCGCTGCACGGCGCATCGGTAGAGGCGATGGTTGGGGCAATGGCGACAGGCACGCCCATAAAGTGCGCCAGCGCTTTGGCGGTATCCAGCGTTTTACCGCCGCCAATACCAAGTACTGCGCCACACTGCGCTTTTTCCGCTACGCCGCGCAGACGGTCGATTTCGTTTTGTGAACATTCGCCGCCAAACGGTGCAATTTCCAGCGCCAGTCCGGCATCCTGGAAGCTTTTTTCCAGTGCGCCCTGGGCAAAGCCTAAGACAAACTTGTCCCCAACGACCAGCCAGCGTTCTGCCAGTGGTTTGAGGTAGCTGCCAAGACGGGTAATAACATCGGCACCCTGGATGTACTTACCAGGTGATTGAATAATGCGATCCATACTTTATTTCCCTCACAGGTTGATGTGACCAAATGCGTTGTTCCAGTCCTGCTCAAACTTCTCTATTGCTGACTCTACCGCAGGGGTATTGAGCATTTGTTGCGCTACGTCTAATGGCAGGGTGATAGCTTCACATCCTGCCAGTAAGCAATCCAGCGCCTGACGCGGGGTTTTAAAGCTGGCTGCCAGTACCATGCTGTTTGGCGCATGCAGCTCCAGTAACGTTTGCAGTTCCTGTACTGTGCGAATCCCGTCGCCGCCCTGTGCGTCGATACGGTTAACGTAAGGCGCGATATATTTAGCTCCTGCCAGCGCAGCCAGTAGCCCCTGAGATGCACTGTATACGGCGGTTCCCAGCGTGGTGATACCCTCTTTTTTCAGCATCTTAATCGCGGCCAGACCTTCGGATGTCACCGGGATTTTCACTACCAGACCAGGCACCGCGTTGCTCAGGCGTTTGGCTTCTTCCACCATGCCCTGTGCGTCTCGGCTCATGGTTTGGGCAAACAAAATACCCTCTTCGCCGATGGCGTTTTGCAGGCGTGGCAGTACATCCCAGATAGATTCTTTGCTTGCCGCCACAATGCTTGGGTTGGTGGTAACACCCGCGATAGGGAAGATGCGTGCCAGACGTTCAACTTCCGCGACGTTGGCGGTATCAAGGTAAAGTTCCATACAAAAACATCCTCTTTAAAGTTCAAGTTCATGTTGCAACAGGCTGGCGATAGCGTCGGCTGAGGCGGCACTAACCAGCGCGTTACGGAATTCTTCATGCATAATGCGGCGCGCCAGACGCGAGAAAATACGCATATGCTGATCGCCAGCGGCATGTTTGTTGAGCGTCAGCATAATAATGAACTGTGCATCATCATCACCCCAACGTACCGGCGCTTGCAGGCGCGCTACGCTGATGGTGGACTGCTCAATATGTTCGGATTTGCTGTGTGGAATGGCGAAGCTAAAACCTAATCCGGTAGAGAAGACGGCTTCGCGCGCCCACAGGTCTGCTTCCAGTTTACGTGGATAGCGGCAACGGCCTGCCAGCAGGAGGTTATCGGTCATCCCTTTGATTACCTCTTCTTTACTGCGCCAGTCGCTGTCCAGTGTGATGCATTCGGCGGTAACCAGAGGTGTATCCTGTTGGGTCATGCGGAACTGAGCCAGCAGATGTTCGACCTCCAGCGAGGTTCGACAAGCCATCGCTTGATTCAGCAATTGACGGCAGGCACGGCTGTCGAGTTGCGCCATCCGCGCTTTGGCGGCGGGAATGGAGGGAGCGCTCATGCTAAGTTCGTCCAGACCCAGTCCCACCAGCAGTGGCAGTACAGAACCTTTGGCACCCAGTTCACCGCACAGGCCAATCCATTTCCCCTGTCGATGTACTGCCTGCACGGCGTAATCCAGTGCGCGCAGGAAGGCCGGATTCAGGCTGTTGTAGTGGCGGGTAACTTTGGCGTTGTCGCGGTCGACCGCCAGCAGGTATTGCGTCAGGTCATTGCTACCAATACTAAAGAAATCAATCTCTTCACAGCATTGGTCAATGATGAACATCACAGACGGAACCTCCAGCATAATACCGAGCTGGATCTTCTCATCAAACGGAATGTGTTCACTTCGCAGTTGCTGCTTGGCTTCTGCCAGTTTCTCTTTGACCCACAGGATCTCTTCCATCGAGGAGATCATTGGGATCATGATTTTCAGGCTACCGTGCGCTGAGGCGCGCAGGATCGATCGCAGTTGCGTAGTAAACAACGTGGCATATTCTTCATAAATACGCACCGCGCGATAACCGAGAAATGGGTTGGTCTCAGCAGGAATATTCAGATAATCAACGGGTTTATCACCGCCGATATCCATGGTGCGTACAATAATGCTGCGTCCCTTTGCGGGTTCCAGCGCCTGGCAGAAAATGTTGTATAGTTCGTTCTCATCCGGGGCGCAGGTACGGTCCATATACAGCATTTCCGTACGGAACAGGCCAACCGCTTCCGCACCGTTACTAAAGGCTGCTTGTGCTTCCACGGAGTGGGCGATGTTGGCGGCGACTTCCATACGGATGCCATCAGCCGTGCGTGCCTCCTGGGTCAGCCAGATACGTTGCTGTTCCCGAATGGCATCCTGGATACGGGCTTCTTGCTGATAATAACGTACGATGGATTCATCAGGGGCAACGACGACTGCTCCTGCGTTACCATCGATATAAACCGTTTGCTGTAGCCATGGCATCAAAGATTCAATATCTACGCCAACCAGCGTAGGGATGTTGAATGACCGGGCGAGAATCACCGTGTGTGACGTAGTACCACCGCTTTTTAACAGCAAGCCTTTCAGCAATGTTTTGTCCAGTTCGAGGAACTGGCTCGGTGTTAGCTCATCCGCCATGCAAACCGTAGGCTGGGTCAGTTTTCCCGGTGCAGGGAAGCGCTGTTCCCCATAAATTTGCTGCAGAAGCTGGAAGCAAACATCGCGTACATCCAGTGCACGCTCCTGTAAATAACTGCTGCTTGAACGGGCGAATTCATCACAAAAATGTCCGGCACTTTCGACAACCGCCTGGGCGCAGCTTAACCCGCGTGATACGCCAGCGAGCAGGTGCTGGCGCAGTGAGAGGTCGCTTGCCAGCGAGCGGTGTGCTTCCAGAATCGCACTGGTAGCGCCGTCGCTGTCGAGTAATCGAAACTCAATATTCTTCATCAACAGCGTTAAACCGTTATCCAGTGCCGCTTGCTCGGTTTCAATATCTTGAGCGGATGGAAGGTTACTGAGCGCGTTAAGATCCAGCGAAGAAAGCAGACTCAGAACGCCTCCTGCGTTGCCGCTGCAGACGGTGCGAGCGCGGAAAAGCTGTGGATTTAAATGGGTGAGCGATGCTGGAAGTGGCTCCAGCTCGTTGTTTTTGGATTCCGCTAGCGGTGCATCGCAGTGCGGAAATTCATTTCGTAACCATTGGCTCAGATGCTGGTGGGCTGCCTGTTCATCTGTACCGGAAATCAGCAACTGGCAGCTATCACCCGCCAGAGTATCGGTGCCAATCAGCGATAGTGCGCTCTTAGCGTTGCCCTTACGTTCGGTACGCAGGTTGTGCCACTCAATGTGTGAGGTAAAGGTGTTGCACTGCGTTTCTATGTGGCTTGCCGGGCGTGCATGTACGCCATTGGGTAGCTCACAGGTAAATTCCACAATCAGGGCCATAGCCTCATCTCCCATAACGATTTCTCGCTACAGGATAAAAGGGCAACGCCTGAGCCTGCCATGTGACAAATCTGCCAAAAACTGGATAAATGTAATATAACCATCAAAGTGAGACATCCCTCACAAGTCAGCGTATCCACTATAAATTCCGAGAAACTGCAAGTTATGAGGCGGATCGCATTTTTGTACTGACATTACAAAAGTCCAGCAAATGGCCTTTTTATCCACTGTTTGCGTCGCGTCAGATTGCCTATTGTTTTCCGCAACAAGTTTATGGATATGGGCTTTAGGCAGCCCGGGAGCGACTTATGAAAGAGTTGGTACAAATCCTGAAAAATACTCGTCAGCACCTGATGACCGGTGTTTCGCATATGATCCCCTTCGTCGTAGCGGGCGGTATTTTGCTGGCTGTCTCCGTCATGCTGTATGGCAAAGGCGCGGTACCGGATGCTGCGACCGATCCTAATCTTAAAAAGCTGTTTGATATTGGCGTCGCCGGGTTGACTTTGATGGTGCCATTTCTTGCTGCTTATATCGGCTATTCCATCGCTGAACGTTCTGCTCTGGCCCCTTGTGCGATTGGCGCATGGGTGGGAAACAGCTTCGGTGCAGGTTTCTTTGGCGCATTAATTGCTGGGATTATTGGCGGTATCGTTGTCCATTATCTGAAGAAGATCCCCGTACATAAGGTGTTGCGTTCGGTAATGCCTATCTTCGTTATTCCCATCGTCGGCACTTTTATCACCGCAGGTATCATGATGTGGGGGCTGGGGGAGCCTGTTGGCGCGTTAACTACTAGCCTGACCGAGTGGCTGCAGGGTATGCAGCAGGGCAGCATTGTGCTGCTGGCGGTAATTATGGGACTGATGTTGGCCTTCGATATGGGAGGGCCAATTAACAAAGTTGCCTACGCATTCATGCTGATTTGCGTGGCGCAGGGGGTTTATACCGTCGTGGCAATCGCCGCAGTAGGGATCTGCGTGCCGCCGCTGGGTTTAGGTTTAGCGACGCTGATTGGTCGTAAGAATTTCTCTTCTGAAGAACGCGAAGCCGGTAAAGCTGCGCTGGTAATGGGCTGCGTTGGCGTAACGGAAGGCGCGATTCCGTTTGCTGCAGCCGATCCGCTGCGTGTCATTCCATCGATTATGGTGGGTTCCGCCTGTGGCACGGTAACCGCCGCCCTGTTTGGTGCGCAGTGTTATGCCGGCTGGGGCGGACTGATTGTTCTGCCTGTAGTGGAAGGAAAACTGGGTTATATCGCGGCTGTTGCCGTTGGTGCTGTAGTGACCGCCGTGTGCGTTAACGTACTGAAAAGTCTGGCGCGGAAAAAAGTGTCTCAGGTCGATCAGAAAGAAGATGACCTGGATTTAGATTTTGAAATGAATTAAGTGAGGAATGAGTCATGACCAAGATTATCGCAGTAACCGCATGTCCTTCTGGCGTTGCCCACACCTATATGGCAGCCGAAGCGCTGGAAAGCGCCGCTAAAGCTAAAGGTTGGCAAGTAAAGGTTGAGACTCAGGGTTCGATCGGTCTGGAAAACGAACTGACCGCGGCGGATGTGGCGGAAGCCGACATGGTCATTCTGACCAAGGACATTGGTATTAAATTTGAAGAACGTTTTGCGGGCAAAACTATCGTTCGCGTCAACATCAGCGATGCAGTGAAACGTGCCGACGCCATCATGAACAAGATTGGCACGCATCTGGCGCAAACCGCTTAACCGTTTGTTTGCCGGATGGCGGCTTCGCCTTATCCGGCCTACAGATGCGTAGGCCTGATAAGCGTAGCGCCATCAGGCAACTATTCCCGCAGGAGTTCCTCATGACGAACCGTATCCAACGTTTAAAAACCGCTCTGTTTCAGAACAACCGTGAAATTTCGCTTGAACGTGCGCTGTTATATACCGCCAGCCACCAGCAGACGGAGGGAGAGCCGGTTATTCTGCGTCGGGCGAAAGCCACCGCATATATTCTTGAGCACGTTGAGATTTCGATTCGTGATGAGGAACTGATTGCCGGAAACCGTACTGTTAAACCGCGTGCGGGCATTATGTCACCGGAAATGGATCCTTACTGGCTGCTTAAAGAGCTGGAGCAGTTTCCAACCCGTCCGCAGGACCGTTTTGACATCAGCGAAGAGGATAAACATCTCTATCGCGATGTGCTGTATCCGTACTGGGAAAAGCGGTCGATGAAAGATTTCATCAACGGTCAGATGACCGATGAGGTTAAAGCCGCCGTCAGCACCCAGATTTTTAGCATTAACCAGACTGACAAAGGTCAGGGACATATCATTATTGATTATCCACGCCTGTTGAATCATGGGCTTGGCGAACTGGTAGCGCAGATGCGAGCGCATTGTCTGCAGCAGCCGGAGAATCACTTTTATCAGGCTGCGCTGCTACTGCTTGAGGCTTCGCAAAAACATATTTTGCGTTACGCTATGTTGGCAGAGAAGATGGCGGAAAGCTGCCCGGATGCGCAGCGACGCCAGGAATTACTGACGATTGCTGAAAACTCTCGGCATAACGCCCAAAGCAAGCCGCAAACCTTCTGGCAGGCATGTCAGCTGTTCTGGTACATGAACATTATTTTGCAATATGAATCCAACGCCAGTTCTCTTTCACTTGGACGCTTCGACCAGTATATGCTGCCGTTTTATCAGGCTTCGCTGACGCAGGGGGAAGACCCAGCATTCTTACAAGAGATCCTCGAATCCCTATGGGTGAAATGTAATGACATCGTACTGCTGCGATCCACCAGTAGTGCGCGCTATTTCGCTGGCTTCCCAACAGGCTACACCGCGCTACTGGGGGGATTGACGGAGAATGGTCGTAGTGCGGTAAATGTTTTGTCTTTCCTCTGTCTTGATGCGTATCAGAACGTACAGCTACCACAACCAAACCTCGGTGTGCGCACGAATGCATTGATCGATACACCGTTCCTGATGAAAACAGCACAGACCATTCGTCTTGGTACCGGCATCCCGCAAATCTTTAACGATGAAGTGGTGGTGCCCGCGTTTCTTAATCGCGGTGTTTCGCTGGAAGATGCGCGGGATTACGCGGTAGTAGGCTGTGTCGAGCTGTCTATTCCAGGCAGAACATACGGTTTGCACGATATCGCTATGTTTAATCTGCTGAAAGTGATGGAAATTTGTCTGCATGAGAACGAAGGCAACCGTACTCTGACGTACGACGATCTCCTGGCGCATATTCGTGCCAAAATCAGCCACTACATCACGTTGATGGTGGAGGGCAGTAATATCTGCGATATCGGTCACCGCGACTGGGCGCCGGTGCCGCTGCTCTCCTCATTTATTAGCGACTGTCTGGATAAAGGGTGCGATATTACCGACGGTGGCGCGCGTTATAACTTCTCCGGCGTACAGGGGATTGGTATTGCAAACCTGAGCGATTCGCTGCATGCGCTCAATGGGCTGGTATTCGAACAACAGCGCTTATCTTTTGATGAACTTTTGTCGGTGCTAAAAGATAACTTTGCTACCCCGGAAGGCGAGAAAGTTCGCTCCAGGCTGATCAATCGCTTCGAAAAATACGGCAACGATATCGATGATGTAGATAACATCAGCGCCGAACTGCTACGTCATTACTGCAAAGAGGTAGAGAAATACCAGAATCCACGCGGCGGGCAATTTACGCCGGGTTCGTATACCGTCTCTGCACACGTGCCGCTGGGTTCGGTCGTTGGGGCAACACCGGATGGCCGCTTAGCCGGGGAGCAACTGGCAGATGGGGGGCTGTCGCCGATGCTGGGACAGGATATGCAAGGACCGACGGCGGTATTGAAGTCGGTCAGCAAGCTGGATAACACACTGCTTTCCAATGGGACGTTGCTGAACGTGAAGTTTACACCAGCCACACTGGAAGGTGAGGCCGGTTTACGCAAGCTGGCGGATTTTCTGCGGGCATTTACCCAGCTCAAACTCCAGCATATCCAGTTTAACGTGGTGAATGCCGACACATTGCGCGAAGCGCAGCAGCGCCCGCAGGATTTCACCGGGCTGGTGGTGCGTGTGGCGGGTTACAGCGCCTTCTTTGTCGAGTTGTCGAAGGAGATCCAGGATGACATCATTCGCCGCACCGCGCATCAACTGTGAGGTAATTGACCCACGAGGCGAGGAAGTCGCGCGTATATTCAACATTCAGCGTTACTCACTGAATGATGGGCAGGGTATTCGTACGGTCGTCTTTTTTAAAGGCTGTCCGCATACCTGCCCTTGGTGTGCTAACCCGGAATCACTCTCACCACGTATTGAAACGGTACGGCGGGAGAGTAAATGTCTGCACTGTACACCCTGTCTGCGTGATGCCGACGAGTGTCCCTCTGGGGCGTTTGAACGTATTGGTCGTGATATCACGTTGGACGAGCTGGAACGTGAAGTGATGAAAGATGATATTTTCTTTCGCTCTTCTGGTGGGGGGGTAACGCTTTCCGGCGGTGAAGTGCTGATGCAAGCGCCCTTTGCCACACGGTTCCTGCAACGTCTGCGGCGCTGGGATGTGCGCTGTGCAATTGAAACGGCTGGCGATGCGCCGGCCGGTCGCTTGTTATCGCTGGCAAAAGAGTGTGATGAGGTGTTGTTCGACCTCAAAATAATGGATGGAGATCTGGCTCGTGAGGTCATCAACATGAACCTACCGCGTGTACTGGCGAATTTACGGCTATTGGTGGAGGAAGGGGTTAATGTCATACCTCGCCTGCCGCTGATTCCGGGCTTTACGATGAATTCAGATAACACGCAGCATGTGTTGACGATGTTGTCATCACTAGGCATAAAACAGGTACACCTGCTACCGTTTCATCAATATGGCGAGCCCAAATACAGCCTGCTCGGTTTGCCCTGGTTGATGAAAGAAGTGCCCGTACCGACAGCGCAAGAGGTGGATATTATACGTAAGATGGCAGAATGCGCCGGATTTCAGGTAACAGTAGGAGGATAGTATGACCATCGCACCTGTACGATATCTGGTTGCTGTCACCGCGTGCGTAAGCGGCGTAGCCCATACCTATATGGCAGCTGAGCGGCTGGAGAAACTTTGCCAGCAGGAAAAATGGAGCATCAAGATCGAAACTCAAGGGGCACTGGGTACCGAAAATCGCCTGACGGAAGAGGATATTAACCGCGCTGATGTGGTGTTGCTCATTACTGATATTGAACTGGCAGGAGCAGAGCGTTTTACGCAGAGCCGATACGTTCAGTCGGGCATTAGCGCATTTCTGCGTGAGCCGCAGCGGGTGATGAGCGCCGTGCGAAAGCTGCTTTCAGCGCCACAGCACACACATCTTACTCTGGATTAGCTTCTTTCTCCGTCAATTGGCTGTGGTATTGCCGACGGTATTCTGATGGTGAACGTTCGGTATTTTTGCGAAACAGGCGGCAGAAGTAGTTGCTGTCAACAAACCCACAAATGTGCGCCACCTCTTTAATCTTCAATTCGTAACCCTTCAACAGCGTTTTTGCGTGTTCCAGTCGCGTGTGGTTCAGGTATTCGTTAAAACCGATAGCGCCCGTTTTTTGAAAAAGGTGGGAAAGATAATTGGGTGAGATGTAGAACGCCTGCGCGACGGATTCTCGGGTGAGCGGTGAAGCGTAGCGTTCGTCAATATAGTTGCGAATGGCTTCGAAAAGCGCCTGGCTGCGTGATGCGGTTTGGATCTGGCTGCCGAGCAGATCGCGGCAGTGGCTCAGTAAGCTTGCAACGATTAGCCTGGCGGTTTGCTGCTCCTGCGGCTGCATCTGCATTTCATTGAGCGTTTGCAGCAGGAATGAGCCAATACGCGGTCCACGCCGCGCGACGTGCTGGCGGGTAAGGTTTTGATATTGCTTACCGTCCCACTGAACGATGCTAAAACCCAGTTGCTGTTTGCCAAATAAGATACTGAGCGTGGTCACCGGTGTGAGCCACTGTGGAAAGTTCCAGCCACCAGCCGGAACGAACAAGGCATCGCAAGGCTGTAACGTCGCGGATGCACCAGCAACACCGTTATCGGTGAATTCACCTTCCAGCACAATCTCCAGTCGGGGAAAATCGACCTGATACGCCAGTTCCGGCGTTGAGCTACTGGTGCTGGCAAAGTAAATCTGCCGCAGCGGTGTGGGGCCGTTGATCAGGCGAGAGAGCAGGTGGCTGATGTCGTGATACATGTTAATCCCTTGCAGGCAGCAGACAGGGAAACAGTAACGTTGAAAACAATCGCCCTCAAGCGATTATTGCCGGATGGCGGCTAATGCCTTATCCGGCCTACAAGTCTTTGCGAGCTGTAGGCCGGATAAGCGTAGCGCATCCGGCAGACTGTTACTGATTACCGATTTGATCGCCGTAAGGCAGGGTATCGTAATCAATCAGGGCATTCTTTTTGTACGGGTTGCCAATCCAGCGGGTCGTTTCTTTGAACTGTGGGCTGGTAATGGCACGAGTTGGATCGAAACCATCATAGGTGAAGCCCGCTAAATCAGACCAGGTGTGGATAAGCTCTGAGCTGCTGTATTTACGATTCACATCCTGTGAGAAGTCACGCGGGTGTGCAGCCTGCCATTTTTCCGAGGTCCACAGCAGGAACGGCACCGTATACATATGACGCGTTGGGTTGTCTTCATTACGACCCTGCGTTTTATGCGGTGGCGTATCGTATACCTCTTCCCCATGATCGGAGAAGTACAGCAGGAAGCCGTTCGGATCGGTCGCTTTATAGTCTTTGATCAGACTGGCAATGATATGGTCATTGTAGACATTCGCGCTGTCGTAATCGTTGTAAGCTTCCAGCTCATCGTTACTCAGGCCAGCGGGCACATTGTCGATATTATTGTCGAACTTACCCTGACCATCCGGGTAACGGAATTTGTACTTAATATGCGTACCCAGCAGGTGAACGATGATGAACTTTTTCGGTGCAGGGTCAGCCAGTACTTCTTTAAATGGCGCCAGCACGTTGCTGTCATATTCGCGCGCACTTTGGGTACGCTGCTGGTTCATATAGAACTGCTTATCTGTCTGCTTAGAGAACACCGTCAGCATGGTGTTGCGGGCAGTCATTGTCTGCTGATTGGTGATCCAGAAGGTTTTATAACCCGCCTGTTTCATCATGTTCATCAGGGATGGCTGGGTCAGATACAGATCCGGGTTCTTCTCGTTGGCAAAGGTCAGCGCCTGCTGCAGGATTTCAATGGTGTACGGACGGGAGGTCACGACATTATTGAACACGGTGAAGTTAGGATCGGATTTATGCAGCGCATCCAGTTCAGGCGTTGTTTCGCGTGGGTAACCGTACAGGCTCATGCGGCCACGTTGCGTTGACTCGCCAATCACCAGTACCAGCGTACGCGGCGCATCACCGGAGTTGTCTTTAAAGTTGGCCAGCGGTGGCAGGGCATTGTTCTCATTCAGCAGGCTATTCAGCGCGGTCAACTGCTGACGATACTGATAATACCCGGAGATGAACTGCCACGGTGCGGCAGGCTCCATGCGTGAGGCGAGACCATCCAACGTTTTTTCAAACGGCTTATGTTTGATAAATGTGTTCACTGTCATCGGATGCA
This sequence comes from Citrobacter portucalensis, assembly GCF_002042885.1. GTDB lineage: Bacteria > Pseudomonadota > Gammaproteobacteria > Enterobacterales > Enterobacteriaceae > Citrobacter > Citrobacter portucalensis. Next base: position 16,731 of record NZ_MVFY01000013.1, on the reverse strand, counting down.
GAATCAATCCGTATAACAGTGCAAACGACACCAGATAGCGCCAGGGTGATGGAATATGCACAGGACGCAGACGTGTCCATAGCAGAATTGCCACAGCTGTATAGGCCAGCGCAATTAAGACAATCTTCAGGCTGAAATATTGGCTCAGATATTCGCTGGCTTCGTTCGCATTGGTTTCAAACATTACGTACAGAACGCTTTGCGAGAACTCTTGCCCGTAGATGACGTAATAGCTCAGAGCAGCCAGCGAGGCCGCCCATAACACCACGCCTATCACGGCAGCAATAATGCGGATACGGTTTGGAAATAAGAATACCGGAATCAACCACAGCGAACTAAACAGCAAGGAGTCGCGTAAACCGGTAGATCCGCTGTAGCCACTAAAATAGATAACGGCCTGCAGTAATGAGGAAAAAAACCAAAAATAGAGGAGCGCCCAACCCAGGGCTTTCCAGCTAAAGGCGGGTTTAGACTGGAGTTGTAAGGATTGCATAATGTGAGCCTGTCTTTAATCGTAGCGCCAAGAGTAGCGACTAAACATTAAGAGGAACTGAAGCATCACGATCTTAGGATCGTGTTTTGTTGTTGATATATTCATGGAGTGAATATATTCAGGCGGGAATATATTGAAAAAGAAGCGGTTAGGACAGCAGTTTTTGCCGTCGCCTTCATACAATAGCACGAAGGCGACGAGAGGGGTCGTTAGCCAGTATTACGCATACCAGCGGCGACACCAGCGATTGTGACCATCAATGCTTGTTCCACGCGTGGGTCCGGTGCATTGCCTTGCTCTTCCGCCAGGCGTGAGCGGTGTAACAGCTCTGCCTGTAATACGTTCAGCGGGTCAGTATAAATATTTCTTAACTGAATGGACTCGGCAATCCACGGCAGGTCGGCCATCAAATGTGAGTCGTTGGCAATCGCCAGTACGACATCGATATCTGCTGCCAGGCGTTGGCGTAGCTCTGCACCCAACGGCCACAGATCTTTTTTGACCAGGCGCTGATCGTAATACTCTGCCAGCCACAGGTCTGCTTTCGCGAAAACCATTTCCAGCATGCCAAGGCGTGTGGAGAAGAATGGCCAGTCGCGGCACATGGCTTCAAGTTCGCTTTGCTTGCCGTCTTCAACCACTTTTTGCAGCGCGGTACCTGCACCCAGCCAGGCCGGGAGCATCAGGCGGTTCTGCGTCCAGGCGAAGATCCACGGAATGGCGCGCAGAGACTCTACCCCGCCGGTCGGACGGCGTTTTGCCGGACGTGAACCGAGCGGGAGTTTACCCAGTTCCTGCTCCGGTGTCGCTGAGCGGAAATAAGGGACGAAGTCTTTGTTTTCACGCACATATCCACGATAGAGCTCGCAGGAAATATCGGAAAGCTCATCCATGATATGACGCCAGCTATCTTTCGGTTCTGGCGGTGGTAACAGGTTGGCCTCCAGAATTGCTCCGGTATACAGCGACAGGCTGCTGATGGTCACTTCCGGCAGGCCGTACTTAAAGCGGATCATCTCCCCTTGTTCTGTCACGCGCAGACCGCCTTTCAGGCTGCCCGGCGGTTGAGAGAGTAGCGCCGCATGTGCAGGCGCGCCGCCGCGACCAATGGAACCACCGCGACCGTGGAACAGCGTCAGTTCGATACCGGCTTTTTCGCAGGTTTTGATTAGCGCGTCCTGAGCCTGGTATTGCGCCCAGGAGGCCGCCATCACGCCCGCGTCTTTTGCGGAATCAGAATAGCCAATCATGACCATCTGTTTGCCCTGAATAAAGCCGCGGTACCAGTCGATATTTAAAAGTTGAGACATGACGTCATCGGCATTGTTGAGGTCGTCCAGCGTTTCAAATAGCGGAGCGACCGGCATAGCAAAACCAATTCCGGCTTCTTTCAGCAGCAGATGCACGGCCAGCACATCCGACGGAGTTTTCGCCATCGAGATAACATAGGCGGCAATGGAGCCATATGGGGCTTCGGCAATGACCCGACAGGTGTCGAGCACTTCACGGGTGTCGTTGCTCGGTTCCCAGTTACGCGGCAGGAGCGGACGCTTGGAATTCAGTTCGCGGATCAGGAAAGCCTGTTTATCCGCTTCCGACCAGTTTTCGTAGTCGCCAATGCCCAGATAACGGGTCAGTTCGCCCAGGGCTTCAGTATGACGGGTGCTTTCCTGACGAATATCAATACGCACCAGCGGCACACCGAAACACTTCACGCGCCTAAGGGTGTCGAGCAATTCGCCATTGGCGATAATACCCATGCCACAGGCCTGCAGAGACTGGTAGCACGCGTATAGCGGGTCCCAAAGCTGTTCGTTTTGGGTGAGCAGTCCCGCAGGTTTCGGCAATTTCTCGCCTTTCAGACGGGCTTCAAGCCAGGCCTGAGTTGCCATCAGACGAGAACGCAAGGTTTTCATCAGATAGCGATAAGGTTCAGCTGCGCCTTCTTCGCCTACCAGCGCCATCAGCTCCGGCGTGGCATCCACCATTGAAAGCTCAGAAATCAGAAACTGGATGTCTTTCAGGAACAGATCTGTTGCTTTCCAGCGGCTGAGCAGCAGCACGTGACGGGTGATATCTGCCGTTACGTTCGGGTTACCATCACGGTCACCGCCCATCCAGGAAGTAAATCGAACCGGGACAAAATCAACCGGCAGCTTATAACCCAGATGCTCTTCCAGTTGTTCATTCAGCTCGCGCAGGTAGTTTGGTACACCTTCCCACAGGCTGTTTTCAACTACCGCGAAACCCCATTTGGCTTCATCAACCGGGCTTGGGCGCAGCTTGCGGATCTCATCCGTATGCCAGGACTGGGCAATGAGCTGACGCAGACGGCGCATCAGTTGGTTGCGTTCATAATCGACGAGGTCTTTGTTATCAAGCTGCTTGAGGCAGGCATTCACTTCACCCATTTTATGGATCAGCGTACGACGAGTGATCTCGGTCGGGTGGGCGGTGAGTACCAGCTCCAGAGAGAGTGATTCTACGGCTTTCTTGATGGTGGCGTCATTGAGGTTGGGCTGCTCTTTCAGTTTACGCAGAGTGCGAGCAATCACTTCCGGGTTGCTGGCTGCTTCGCCTTTTGGCGAAATGCTGTGGTATTGCTCGGCGGTGTTGGCCAGGTTCAGGAACTGGCTAAATGCGCGGGCAACCGGCAGCAGCTCGTCGTTAGACAGATTTTGCAGTGTGGTGAGCAATTCCTGGCGATTAACTTCATTGCCAGCGCGAGATGATTTGGACAGCTTACGAATTGTTTCTACGCGATCAAGAATGTTCTCTCCCAGCGCATCCTTGATGGTCTCTCCCAGCACTTTGCCGAGCATACTGACATTACTACGCAACGCGGAATATTGTTCGTTCATATTAACCCAGACACCCCATCTATTTTGAATATGTCCTGTATCTTTCACGCCTGACTATCACGCGAAATCTTGCGGACTTAACTTTTTAGCCGTCTTTTATAAAGCCACGTAAAACACGTGACGTCAATTGCTGCGAAATCGGTTCAGCAAACGAATAAATGCCGTGAATTTACGTTATTTAATTCACATCCAATCAAATAAGCGTTGCTTATGGAAATGTTAAAAAATCACCCCGCTTACCACTAAAGGATTAGCGGGGTGATAAGCAGTTAATGCCAGCAGAAATGATGCACAACCTGGGTGATTAATTCGCGAGTTGGCTTAATAAAGCGTGTTTCCAGATATTCATCCGGCTGATGCGCCTGATTAATAGAACCTGGACCCAATACCAGCGTCGGGCAAAGCGTCTGGATAAATGGCGCTTCGGTGCAGTAGTTCACCACTTCAGTCTGTGCGCCCAGCAGTTTCTCAACCACCTCTACCAGTTGATGGTCAGGTGGACACTCATAGCCTGGAATCGGTGGATGCAGTTCCGATATGGTCAGGCGACCCGGCCAGCGTTCGCTGACAGGGGCCAGCGCTTCGTTAAGTAACCCATTGAGATCGTTTAGCGTCATACCCGGTAGCGGGCGAATATCCATATGCAGTTCGCAGCAGGCGCAGATTCGGTTGGCGGCGTCGCCGCCGTGGATGTGGCCCAAATTTAACGTTGGATACGGAACGGTAAAGGCATCATGGTGATAGCGCGCTTTCAGGTCATCGCGCAGATGCATGATATGGCCGATGGCATCATGCATCAGTTCAATCGCATTAACGCCACGTGCCGGATCGCTTGAATGACCCGATTGTCCCAGAATGCGTATCGCATTAGAGATATGACCTTTGTGTGCGCGAACCGGTTGCAGTGAAGTGGGTTCGCCAATAATCGCGCAGTCTGGGCGCAGAGCAGTGGTTTCAGAAAAGTAGCGAGCTCCCGCCATGCTGGTCTCTTCGTCAGCAGTGGCCAGAATGTAGAGGGGCTTTTTCAGCTTCGTGACGTCGACATCACGCAACGCGTCGAGGATAAAGGCGAAGAAGCCTTTCATGTCCGCCGTACCCAAACCATAGAGCTTATTGTCATGCTCGGTCAGGGTGAACGGATCGCGCGTCCAGCGTCCGTCGTCAAAGGGTACGGTATCGGTATGGCCCGCCAACAACAGACCACCAGCGCCCTGTCCAATGCTCGCCAGCATATTGAATTTATTTCGCGTATCGGGAACCGGCTGGACCTCCACATTGAAGCCTAAATCTTTAAACCAGCCCGCCAACAGAGTGATTAAACCTGCATTGCTTTGATCGAGCGCTTCTTCGGTAGCGCTAATCGATGGCGTGGCAATCAGAGCGCGGTAAATCTCGATAAATGGCGGTAAATTGTTTTTCATTGTTGACACACCTCGGGTCATGATAGTATCAATATTCATGCAGTATTTATGAATAAAAATACATTAACGTTGAGCGTAATAAAACCCACCAAGTGTAAGGTGAGGTGATAAAGGCTTATACCTGGCAACAGAATCTAAGAAGGTGAGCAGCCCCGATGTTGAATACGCTGATTGTGGGCGCCAGTGGCTATGCCGGCGCAGAGCTTGTGACCTATGTAAATCGCCATCCTGATATGACCATAACCGCTTTGACCGTCTCAGCGCAAAGCAATGATGCAGGAAAATTAATCTCCGATTTGCATCCGCAGTTGAAAGGCATTGTCGATTTACCGTTGCAGCCAATGTCAGATATCAGCGAGTTTAGCGCAGGGGTGGATGTTGTGTTCCTCGCAACGGCTCATGAGGTAAGTCATGACCTGGCTCCGCAGTTTTTGCAGGCCGGTTGCGTGGTGTTTGACCTCTCTGGCGCGTTTCGCGTAAATGACGGCGCGTTCTATGAAAAATATTATGGTTTTACCCATCAGCATCCCGATCTGCTGGAGCAGGCAGTTTACGGGCTGGCGGAATGGAACGAAGACCAACTGAAAGAAGCGAATCTGATTGCTGTGCCGGGTTGTTACCCGACGGCGGCGCAGCTTTCGCTGAAACCACTGATTGACGCCGGGCTGTTGGATCTCAGCCAGTGGCCGGTAATTAATGCGACCAGCGGCGTGAGCGGCGCGGGCCGTAAAGCGGCTATCTCTAATAGTTTTTGCGAAGTAAGCCTGCAACCGTATGGCGTGTTTACCCATCGTCACCAGCCGGAAATCGCCACTCATCTGGGGGCTGAAGTGATTTTCACCCCACATCTGGGCAACTTCCCGCGCGGAATTCTGGAAACTATCACTTGCCGCCTTAACGCGGGCGTAACTCATGCTCAGGTAGCACAGACGCTGCAACAGGCGTATGGCGATAAACCGCTGGTGCGTCTGTATGACAAAGGGGTTCCAGCGCTGAAGAATGTGGTTGGATTACCATTCTGTGATATCGGGTTTGCTGTGCAGGGTGAGCATCTGATCGTTGTGGCGACGGAAGACAACTTATTGAAAGGCGCGGCGTCACAGGCGATGCAGTGCGCAAATATTCGTTTTGGCTTTGCCCAAACGCAGTCTCTTATTTAAGGGTGCAACAATGAATCCATTAATTATCAAGCTGGGCGGCGTTTTACTGGATAGCGAAGAGGCGCTGGAGCGTCTGTTTACCGCACTGGTGAATTATCGTGAGTCGCACCAGCGTCCGCTGGTCATTGTGCACGGCGGCGGCTGCGTGGTCGACGAGCTGATGAAGCAGCTGAATCTGCCGGTGAAAAAGAAAAATGGTCTGCGCGTCACGCCTGCCGATCAAATTGACATTATTACCGGTGCCCTGGCGGGAACGGCGAATAAAACCTTGCTGGCCTGGGCGAAAAAGCATCACATCGCGTCTGTTGGTCTGTATCTTGGCGATGGCGACAGCGTAAAAGTGACGCCGCTCGATAAAGAACTGGGTCATGTTGGACTGGCGCAGCCGGGCTCGCCTAAGCTGATTAACACGCTGCTGGAAAGCGGTTTTCTGCCGGTAGTGAGCTCTATTGGTGTCACTGATGATGGTCTGCTGATGAACGTGAATGCCGATCAGGCTGCAACGGCGCTGGCGGCAACGCTGGGTGCGGATCTGATCCTGCTCTCTGATGTGAGCGGTATTCTGGATGGCAAAGGCCAGCGCATTGCCGAAATGACCGCGGCGAAAGCGGAACAGCTGATTGAACAGGGCATTATTACCGATGGCATGATCGTGAAGGTGAATGCAGCGCTGGATGCCGCGCGTACGCTGGGCCGTCCGGTGGATATCGCCTCCTGGCGTCATGCAGAGCAACTTCCGGCGCTGTTTAACGGCACGCCAATTGGTACGCGTATTCTGGCTTAACTATTAATGTGCCGGATGGCGGCTTCGCCTTATCCGGTCTACGTGGGTTTTGTAGGCCCGGTAAGCGCAGCGCCACCGGGCAAAAATATCATATTAAGGAAATTCGTTATGGCACTTTGGGGTGGGCGTTTTACACAGGCAGCAGATCAGCGGTTCAAACAGTTCAACGACTCGTTGCGTTTTGACTACCGCCTGGCAGAACAGGATATTGTTGGCTCTGTGGCCTGGTCCAAAGCGTTGGTAACGGTAGGTGTACTGACTGCCGATGAACAGCTGCAGTTGGAAGAGGCGCTGAATAACCTGCTGGAAGAGGTTCGCGCGAATCCTCAGCAGATTTTGCAAAGCGATGCCGAAGATATTCACAGTTGGGTGGAAGGTAAGCTGATTGATAAAGTCGGCCAGCTTGGTAAAAAACTGCATACCGGGCGTAGCCGTAATGACCAGGTCGCGACCGATCTCAAGCTGTGGTGCAAAGACACGGTTATCGAATTACTGTCGGCCAATCGTCAGTTGCAAACTGCGCTGGTGGTGACGGCGGAGAATAACCAGGACGCCGTCATGCCGGGTTACACCCACCTGCAACGTGCGCAGCCGGTGACGTTTGCTCACTGGTGTCTGGCCTATGTTGAAATGTTGGCGCGTGACGAGAGCCGTTTGCAGGATGCGCTCAAACGCCTGGACGTCAGTCCGTTAGGCTGCGGCGCGCTGGCGGGTACGGCGTATGAAATCGATCGAGAGCAGTTGGCGGGTTGGTTGGGCTTTGCCTCGGCAACGCGCAACAGCCTGGACAGCGTTTCTGACCGTGACCATGTGCTGGAGTTACTCTCCGATGCCTCTATCGGCATGGTACACCTGTCGCGTTTTGCTGAAGATCTGATTTTCTTTAACACCGGCGAAGCGGGCTTTGTTGAACTCTCCGACCGTGTGACTTCCGGTTCATCTCTGATGCCGCAGAAGAAAAACCCGGATGCGCTGGAGCTGATCCGTGGCAAATGCGGTCGCGTGCAGGGTGCGCTGACCGGCATGATGATGACGTTAAAAGGCCTTCCACTGGCATACAACAAAGATATGCAGGAAGACAAAGAAGGGCTGTTCGACGCGCTCGACACCTGGCTGGACTGCCTGCATATGGCCGCGCTGGTGCTGGATGGCATTCAGGTGAAACGTCCGCGTTGTCAGGAAGCGGCGCAGCAGGGTTATGCTAACGCCACTGAGCTGGCGGATTATCTGGTGGCGAAAGGCGTCCCGTTCCGCGAAGCGCACCATATTGTGGGGGAAACGGTGGTCGAGGCGATTCGTCAGGGCAAACCGCTGGAAGCGCTGTCGCTTGCCGACTTACAAAAGTTCAGCCAGGTGATTGGCGATGACGTTTACCCGATCCTCTCGTTGCAATCGTGTCTGGATAAACGTGCAGCGAAAGGTGGCGTGTCGCCGCAGCAGGTTGCGCAGGCGATCGACTACGCGAAGGCACGCCTGTAGGTCGGATAAGGCGAAGCCGCCATCCGGCACTGTGCGCCGTTCTGCCTGATGGCGCTACGCTTATCAGGCCTACCAAACCATAACCCGGCCGAGCTTTGCGACGCCGGGCTTTTTTTATGCAAAAAAAATGCGGACTCAAGGTCCGCAAAAGTTCACGTTGGCTTTAGTTATTTCGAGTATGAGAGAAACTCTCAAACGGACAGTAGCTTCAAGGGTTAAAGGGGTACCGTTCCGTTTCTGTGGTGCATTATTAAACAGAAAGCTTGATAGGGATAATCGTTCGTTGCTATGCTACCTATCGCTACGAACTATCGTGGCGATGGAGGATGAATAATGAATATTCGTGATCTTGAATACCTGGTGGCACTAGCCGAACATCGTCACTTCCGACGAGCGGCAGACTCCTGTCACGTTAGCCAACCAACGCTGAGCGGGCAGATCCGCAAGCTGGAAGATGAGCTTGGCGTCATGTTGCTGGAGCGTACGAGTCGCAAGGTGCTGTTCACCCAGGCCGGTTTGCTGCTGGTGGATCAGGCGCGTACCGTGCTGCGCGAGGTCAAAGTGCTCAAGGAGATGGCAAGCCAACAAGGCGAGACAATGTCTGGCCCGCTGCATATTGGTTTGATCCCAACGGTGGGGCCATACCTGCTGCCGCATATTATTCCGATGTTGCACCAGACCTTCCCAAAACTGGAGATGTATCTCCATGAAGCGCAGACACATCAGCTGTTGGCGCAACTGGATAGCGGCAAGCTCGACTGCGTCATTCTGGCGCTGGTCAAAGAGAGTGAGGCGTTCATCGAAGTACCGTTATTTGATGAGCCTATGATGCTGGCGATCTATGAAGATCACCCATGGGCAAACCGTGACTGTGTACCGATGTCCGATCTGGCGGGTGAAAAACTGCTGATGCTGGAAGATGGCCACTGTCTGCGCGATCAGGCGATGGGTTTCTGCTTTGAAGCGGGTGCTGATGAAGATACCCATTTTCGGGCAACCAGTCTGGAAACGCTGCGTAACATGGTGGCGGCAGGCAGTGGTATTACCTTACTGCCTGCGCTGGCCGTTCCACCGGAGCGTAAGCGTGATGGTGTCGTTTATCTGCCATGCATTAAACCCGAACCGCGTCGTACGATTGGTCTGGTGTACCGTCCTGGTTCGCCGCTGCGCAGCCGTTATGAACAGCTGGCAGAGGCCATCCGTGGATCAATGGATGGCCATTTCGACAGTGCGTTAAAACAGGCGGTTTAAGCCATTTAGCGCCGCTACCCGATAGGCTTCTGCCATGGTTGGGTAGTTAAAGGTGGTGTTAACGAAGTACTCGATAGTGTTACCACCACCTTTTTGCTCCATTATCGCTTGCCCGATGTGAATAATTTCGGCCGCGCGCTCCCCAAAGCAGTGGATCCCCAAAATCTCTTTGGTTTCGCGATGGAACAGGATCTTCAGCGTTCCGACACTCATACCCACGATTTGTGCGCGTGCCAGATGCTTAAACTGGGCGCGGCCAACCTCGTATGGAACTTTCATTGCCGTGAGCTGCTGTTCTGTTTTACCAACGGAGCTGATTTCCGGAATGGTATAAATCCCGGTTGGGATATCTTCGATCAGATGCGCAGTGGCTTCGCCTTTTACCAATGCCTGGGCGGCAATGCGTCCCTGGTCGTAGGCCGCCGATGCCAGGCTCGGATAACCAATCACATCCCCTACGGCGTACACATGCGGCAGCGCCGTCTGGTACATACTATTCACTTTGAGCTGCCCGCGGCTGTCGGTTTTCAGACCAATGTTTTCCAGCGCCAGCGAATCGGTATTACCGGTACGGCCATTGGCGTACAGCAGGCAGTCGGCCTTCAGTTTCTTACCGGACTTCAGGTGCATGATGACGCCGTCATCGCAACCTTCAATCTTCTCATACTCTTCGTTGTGGCGAATGACCACACCGCTGTTCCAGAAGTGGTAAGAGAGCGAGTCGGACATCTCCTGATCGAGGAATGCCAGCAGACGATCGCGGGTGTTGATTAAATCAACTTTGACGTCCATTCCACGGAAGATCGACGCATATTCACAGCCAATGACCCCTGCGCCATAAATCAGCACATGACGGGGTTCGTGGTGCAGGCTCAGGATAGAGTCACTGTCGTAAACCCGGGGATGCGAAAAGTCGACATCAACAGGGCGATAAGGACGCGAACCGCAGGCAATAACAAACTTATCCGCAGTCAGCGTTTCCACCGTACCGTCGTGACATTCCAGGGCGATCGTGTGTTCATCAACAAAACGAGCATTTCCCTGCAAAATTTCGCAGTGGTTGCGCTCGTAAAATCCTTGCCGCATACGCGTTTGCTGATTAATAACGTTATCAGCGTGGTTGAGAATATCGGCGAAAGAAGAACGAAGGAGTCGGGAGTGGTCGCTGTACAGTGGGTTCTGATTGAATTCAATAATGCGGCTGACGGCGTGGCGGAGAGCTTTCGACGGGATGGTGCCCCAGTGGGTACAACCTCCGCCGACGTTATGATAGCGCTCAATTACCGCGACGCGCGCTCCTTGCTTAACCAGACCCATTGCCGCGCCTTCGCCGCCGGGACCGGAACCTATTACTATTGCATCGTAATCGTAAGAATGTGACATGGTCAGGCTTACCTGTTCTTATACATAAAAGCAACAGAATAGTAACATCGTTGTTGAGATAACCCAATTATCGTTGTGCTTTTTTGCGAAGTCGAAGCACAAACTGCGCGTAAACAATCATTCACAAAGCCATGCCAACCGCCTAATCTCTGGTATAGTGCCAGCAAGGTATGTGGAAGGATTCAGACATCGTGATGGGCGTTAGAGCGCAACAAAAAGAGAAAACCCGGCGTTCGCTGGTAGAAGCCGCATTTAGTCAACTCAGCGCTGAGCGTAGTTTTGCCAGCCTCAGTTTACGCGAAGTTGCTCGTGAAGCGGGCATTGCGCCAACCTCGTTTTATCGCCATTTCCGCGATGTGGATGAACTCGGCCTGACGATGGTGGACGAGAGCGGTCTGATGCTGCGTCAGTTGATGCGCCAGGCGCGCCAGCGTATCGCGAAGGGCGGGAGTGTGATCCGCACCTCGGTCTCAACATTTATGGAGTTCATCGGCAACAATCCCAACGCCTTCCGTTTATTATTGCGCGAGCGTTCGGGGACATCCGCAGCGTTTCGTGCAGCGGTCGCTCGTGAAATTCAGCACTTCATCGCGGAACTTGCGGACTATCTGGAACTCGAAAACCATATGCCTCGTGCGTTTACTGAAGCACAAGCCGAAGCCATGGTAACCATTGTGTTCAGCGCCGGGGCAGAAGCACTGGATGTTGGCGCTGAGCAGCGCCGACAGCTGGAAGAGCGGCTGGTATTGCAACTACGCATGATCGCGAAAGGCGCATTTTATTGGTACCGCCGTGAACAAGAGAAGATGACGCACCACTCCGAGTAACGAGAAGGACAAGCAATGAAACAGTCAGGTCAAGATAAAGGTACGCTGCTGCTGGCGCTGGTTGCTGGCTTATCGATCAATGGTACATTTGCGGCGCTGTTTAGCTCCATTGTGCCATTCTCAGTATTCCCGATCATTTCGCTGGTGCTGACGGTGTATTGTCTGCATCAACGCTATCAGAACCGCACCATGCCTGTGGGATTGCCGGGCCTGGCTGCCGCCTGCTTTATCCTCGGCGTTCTGTTGTACAGCACCGTAGTACGCGCTGAATATCCGGATATCGGCTCTAACTTCTTCCCGGCGGTACTGTCGGTGATTCTGGTGTTCTGGATCGGCTTTAAAGTGCGTAACCGTAAGCAGGAAATAGCAGAGTAACAGTTGTAACTGTAGGCCGGATAAGGCAAAGCCGCCATCCGGCAATCTGAAGCGGCCGGCCTACGTTCAGTTTTACTTCTTGGTTAACAGTACGCCGCATTCCATATGGTGCGTATACGGGAACTGATCGAATAGCGCCAGACGTGAAACATTGTGCGTCTGGCTTAACGTTTCCAGGTTTTTACACAGCGTCTCCGGATTGCAGGAGATGTACAGAATGCGCGGATACGCCTGCACCATTTTCTCCGTTTCGCTGTCCAGACCGCTGCGCGGTGGGTCAACGAAGATAGTTTCACACTGGTAACTCTTCAGATCGATTCCCTGCAAACGGTTGAACTCGCGAACGCCGTTCATCGCCTGAGTAAACTCTTCGGCCGCCATGCGGATTATTTGTACGTTTTCAATCTGGTTAGCCGCAATGTTGTACTGTGCAGCAGCAACGGACGGCTTGGCGATTTCCGTTGCCAGTACGCGGTTGAAGTTTTGTGCCAGGGCTAACGAGAAATTGCCATTGCCGCAATACAGCTCCAGCAGATCGCCTTTTGAGCCCCTGGTGACATCAATCGCCCACTCCAGCATCTGAATATTCATGGCGGCGTTCGGCTGGGTGAAGCTGTTCTCAACCTGGCGATAGATAATCTCTTTACCCGCAACCGGCAAGCGTTCGTCAATGTAGTCCTGATCCAGCTCGATTTTGGTTTTGGTTGCCCGGCCAATCAGATGCACATTCAGGTTTTTCGCCCGTAGCCCATCCCGCAGCGCTTCAGCTTCCTGACGCCATTCATCATCCAGCTTTTTATGGTACAGCATCGATACCACCGCCTGACCGCTCAGGGTTGTGAGGTAATCAATCTGAAACAGTTTGTGACGCAGGACGTGGTTGTTGCGAACGCCTTCGATCATTGCCGTCATCAGCGTGTTGATAAGCTCACTGGCTGCCGGGAAGCTGTCGACACGGATACGGTTTTTGGTCTGGCTGTCGAACATGATGTGGTACAGATCATCACCGTCATGCCACAGACGGAATTCCGCGCGCATACGGTAGTGGCTGACCGGTGAGCGAAACACTTCCGGAGCCTGTGCATAAAATGGCGTCATTAAGCTCTGCAGACGCACCACTTTTTCAGCTAACTGTGCGTCGTACTGTTCTGTCGGAAGGTGTTCGGGGGTCATGATGCGTCCTGAAAAATAAAAGTACGCGGGGATTGTAGGGATTGCTCATCAGATGTCCAGTCATTGATGATTTCCGATATTGTGATACGCAGTCTGGACAGTGGGTTGTAACAAACTGTAGCATCCGTTTTCCGGTCCTGTGAGTTAAAAGGGAATCCAGTGTGAATCTGGAGCTGACGCGCAGCGGTAAGGAAGGTAGGGGATGAGCGCACCTGGTGCAGACACTGCGGCATGCCGTGGGAAGTTATCGTCTCTTTAAGTTGCCTCCAAGCCCGAAGACCTGCCGGCTAACGTCGCATCTGGCTTTCATCATCGCGTACTATCGGTGGGACCTGCGGCATCCTTCTTATATTGTGGATGCTTTACAATGATTAAAAAATCGTTGCTGTGCACGGCACTTTCCGTCACGGCATTTTCTGGTTGGGCACAGGATACTAGCCCAGATACTCTCGTTGTTACTGCCAACCGTTTTCAGCAGCCTGTTAATACTGTCCTTGCCCCCACTGATGTGGTGACGCGTGAAGATATTCAGCGCTGGCAGTCAAAAGATCTCAATGATGTCATGCGCCGATTGCCGGGCGTAGATATTTCGCAAAGCGGCGGTATGGGAAAAAGCTCCTCGCTGTATGTTCGCGGTACTGAGTCCCGGCATGTCCTGGTATTGATTGATGGCGTGCCGATGGCGCGTGCAGGCATCGGTAATGCGATTGATATTGGTCAGATTCCGGTATCGTTGGTGCAACGTGTTGAATATATTCGCGGGCCGCGTTCAGCTGTGTACGGATCTGGTGCGATCGGTGGTGTGATGAACATCATTACGATGAGTAATGAAGAGAAATCACAGATCAACGCAGGTATGGGGACTGATGGTTATCAGACCTACGACGGCACGATAAATAAACGATTTGGTGACACGATGGTGACGGCGGCTGGCGCTTACCAGACGACCAAAGGTTTTAACATTCAACCTGATTCCCCTTACAGCGGTGACAGCGATCGCGATGGTTATCGCAACAAACTGTTCTGGGGCGGCTTGCAGCACAAGTTTAACGATAACTTCTCCGGTTTCTTCCGTGGTTACGGCTACACGGCGAATAGCGATTACGATCAGGGCTCTTATGGCTATGCTGGCGGTAATGACGAAGCTCAGAATTACACTCAGTCCTGGGATTCCGGCCTTCGTTACAGCTCAGGTATCTATTCCGCCCAACTGATTGCTAACTACCAGCATCTCAAAGATTACAACTATAGCAATCAACTCGGTCGTTATGCGGGGGATGCTACGCTGGATAATATGGAACAGCGCTATATTCAGTGGGGAAATAACGTTGAGGTTGGGCATGGAGCGATTAGCGGTGGTGTCGACTGGAAACAAGAAAAGCTGACTTCCAGTAGTACCACGAAATCGGACGCTTATAAACGTGATACGACCGGACTTTATCTAACTGGGCAACAACAAATTGATAGCGTCACGCTGGAAGCCTCAGGCCGTGAAGATCATGATGAACAATTCGGCTGGCATGGCACCTGGCAGACTGCTGCAGGCTGGGAGTTTGTTGATGGCTACCGTGCAACGCTCTCTTATGGCACAGGTTTCCTGGCCCCTTCACTTGGTCAGCAATACGGGGCTACGCGTTTTGCCTCTTCCTATGGGCCGGGTATTGCAGCCAACCCGAATTTGAAACCGGAAGAATCTAAACAGTGGGAAGCAGGGATTGATGGATTGACAGGGCCGCTTGATTGGCGTCTTTCTGCATATCATTATGAAATTCAAAACCTGATCGATTACAAGAATAACCAGTATATCAACGTTAAGTCAGCCACGATTAAAGGGCTGGAATGGACTGGGAATGTTACGACTGGCCCAGTAGATCATCACCTGACGCTACAGTATGTTGACCCGCGGGATGATGATACGAATAAGGTACTCTATCGCCGAGCAAAACAGCAGGTTAAGTATGAGTTAACTGGGCAGGTTCAGGACTTGGGGTGGAACGTTGCTTATCAATATATAGGTGAACGTTACGATAATGATTATGACAATAATCGTGATGTTAAATTGGGCGGCGTCAGCTTGTGGGATATCGGAGTGTCATATCCAATCACCTCACAGCTGACAGTTCGTGGTAAAATCGCCAACCTGTTCGATAAAGATTACGAGACAGTTTATGGCTACGCAACTGCAGGACGGGAATACACCTTGTCTGGCAGCTACACCTTCTGATCCCCGTCCCACCGTGCTGGTGTTTGATTCCGGCGTCGGTGGGTTGTCGGTCTATGACGAGATCCGGCGTCTTCTGCCGGATCTCCACTATATCTACGCTTTCGACAACGTCGCTTTTCCTTATGGAGAGAAGAGCGAGGAGTTTATCGTCGAGCGTGTTGTTGAGATTGTGACTGCGGTCCAGCAGCGCTATCCCCTTTCTCTTGCGGTCATCGCGTGTAATACAGCAAGCACGGTGTCACTCCCTGCGTTACGTGAGAAATTTGCATTCCCGGTTGTGGGCGTGGTGCCTGCGATTAAACCGGCAGCGCGACTCACGGCGAACGGTGTTGTGGGGCTACTGGCTACACGTGCAACGGTGAAGCGGTCGTATACCCATGAGCTGATTGCACGATTCGCTAACGAATGCCAAATTGCAATGTTGGGTTCTGCTGAGCTGGTGGAACTTGCGGAAGCGAAGCTGCACGGTAAAACAGTTTCTCTGGAAGAGCTGCGGCGTATTCTGCGTCCGTGGCTGCGGATGTCTGAACCACCTGACACAGTAGTGCTCGGTTGCACTCATTTCCCTCTATTACAGGAAGAACTTTTACAGGTCCTTCCCGAGGGGACGAGACTGGTGGATTCTGGTGCCGCGATAGCGCGCCGCACGGCCTGGTTGTTAGAGCATGAAGCACCAGATGCGAAATCAACCGATGAGAACGTTGCATTTTGTATGGCAATGACGACAGAAGCTGAACAATTATTGCCTGTGCTACAGCGCTATGGCTTTAAAACGCTCGAAAAACTGTCAGTTTAAGTGGTTTTGATGAAAAAATACGCACTCGGAAGATTATTTTAAATTTCCCCTTGTCAGCCTGAAATAACTCCCTATAATGCGCCTCCACTGACACGGAACAACGGATTACAAGCCGCCGGGTCAGCGGGGTTCTCCTGAGAATCTCGTAGAGAAAAGCAAAAATAAATGCTTGACTCTGAATGAGGAAAACGTAATATACGGGACCTCGCGACAGAGCGCTAAAGCGCGTCGCAACTGCTCTTTAACAATTTATCAGACAATCTGTGTGGGCACTCGAAGATACGGATTCTTAACGTCGCAAGACGAAAAATGAATACCAAGTCTCAACGAGTGAACACGTAATTCATTACGAAGTTTAATTCATTGAGCATCAAACTTTTAAATTGAAGAGTTTGATCATGGCTCAGATTGAACGCTGGCGGCAGGCCTAACACATGCAAGTCGAACGGTAGCACAGAGGAGCTTGCTCCTTGGGTGACGAGTGGCGGACGGGTGAGTAATGTC
>NZ_MVFY01000012.1 GCF_002042885.1 Citrobacter portucalensis | reverse complement strand
TGGCGTATATTACGCTTTCCTCTTTCAGAGTCAACCCTCATTTTCAGGTTTTTCTCTTCAACCGAACCGGCTGTTTGTGTGAAGTGATTCACATCCGCCGTGTCGATGGAGGCGCATTATAGGGAGTTTCCTGCGGCCCGCAACCCTTAAATGACAGAAAAATGACTGACTGCTGCATTCCACAGCAAAATCCCGCCTTATACCCATTTACACACAGAGTTATCCACAATCGTAAGGAAATTATCTGTAAGCGTCCCTAAAAAGGGAGAGAATCGGTATGAAAACCTCTATATAGAAAGAAATTCACTCTACGCTATATAAAGAAGAAGGACTGACAACTTAAGCGCCATAATCCCTACCACCTTTGAATTACGCACCCCATCAGGCAATAATACCCGCACAAACCGTGATTTCAGGACCGTGATGAGATACTCCCTGCAACGTACTGCTATACGTAAACGCCCAATGAAGCTTGGCACCACCGTGATCCTCATGGTTAGTGCAGTACTCTTCTCCGTGCTGCTTGTCGTTCATCTGATTTATTTCTCGCAGATCAGCAACATGACGCGCGATGCCTTAGCGAGTAAAGCGCTTGCGGTCGCGCGAACGCTAGCCAACTCTCCGGAGATCCGCCAGGGCCTAATGAAAAAGCCCGAGGAAAGCGGCATTCAGGCGATTGCCCAGGCGGTGAATAAGAGCAACGACTTTTTGTTTATCGTCGTCACTGATATGCAAAGCATTCGTTACTCCCATCCCGAAGCGCAGCGAATCGGTCAGCCATTTAAAGGTGATGACATATTGCTGGCCCTGCAAGGTAAAGAGAATGTCGCCATTAATCGCGGATTCCTGGCTAAAGCTCTACGTGTATTTACTCCTATCTATGACGAACATCATCGGCAGATTGGCGTGGTGTCGATCGGCCTTGAGCTAAGCCGGGTGACTGAGCAGATCAATAACAGCCGCGGCAGCATCTTTTGGTCCATCTTATTTGGTGTACTGGTTGGGCTACTCGGCACATGGGTATTTGTCAAAGTCCTCAAGCGCATTCTGTTTGGCCTGGAGCCTTATGAAATCTCCAATCTGTTCGAACAACGCCAGGCGATGCTGCACTCTATAAAGGAAGGTGTTATTGCCGTTGACGAGTGCGGTGAGGTGACGCTGATTAACCAGGCGGCGCAGGAGCTGCTGGATTATCACAAATCACAAGATGATGCCCAGCTCTCCACACTCAGCCATGCGTGGTCACAGGTGGTCGATTTTTCACAGGTACTACATGACGGAACGCCGCGCCGCGATGAAGAGATCATGGTGAAGGATCGGCTACTCTTAATTAACACGGTCCCGGTACTCAGCAACGGTAAAATCATCGGTGCCATTTCAACCTTCAGAGATAAGACTGAAGTCCGAAAACTAATGCAACGTCTGGATGGTATGGTCAACTATGCCGACGCACTTCGTGAACGATCCCACGAATTCATGAATAAATTGCACGTGATTCTGGGATTATTGCATCTGAAAAGTTATAAGCAGCTTGAAAATTACATCCTGAAGACCGCAAACAATTATCAGGAAGAAATTGGCTCACTGTTAGGAAAAATAAAATCACCGGTGATCGCAGGATTTTTACTCAGTAAGATTAATCGCACATCTGATTTAGGCCATAGTCTGGTCATTAGCAATGAAAGCCAGTTACCGGAAAATAGCAACGAAGATCAGGTGGCGGTACTGATTACCGTTCTGGGGAATCTGATTGAAAACGCCCTGGAGGCGCTAGGTCAAGAACCTGGTGGTGAGATCAGCGTATCCTTGCATTATCGACACGGCTGGTTGCATTGCGAAGTGAATGACGATGGTCCGGGGATTGCCCCCGAAAACATTGAGCATATCTTTGAGAAGGGCGTTTCGTCAAAAGGAACCGAACGGGGCGTTGGTTTAGCGCTTGTTAAACAACAGGTTGAAAACGTTGGCGGTAATATTTCCGTCGAGTCTGAACCAGGGATCTTCACCCAATTTTTTGTACAGTTACCGTGGAATGGTGAGAGGGCCAGCAGATGATCAATGTCTTAATTGTCGATGACGATGCAATGGTAGCGGAATTAAACCGCCGTTATGTCGCACAACTCTCCGGTTTTCACTGCTGCGGCACAGCCTCCACGCTGGAGAAAGCAAAAGAGATAATCTTTCATAGCGGTCATCATATCGATCTGATTTTGCTAGATATTTATATGCAAAAAGAAAACGGTCTGGACCTGCTACCGGTTCTGCACAGCGAAGGTTGCAAGTGTGATGTCATCGTCATCTCTTCCGCCGCTGATGCCACCACCATCAAAGATTCACTTCACTACGGTGTTGTTGACTACCTGATCAAACCTTTCCAGGCTTCCCGGTTTGAAGAGGCGCTCACCGGCTGGCTGCACAAGAAAAATGAGATGGACAAGCATCAGTATTATGAACAGTCTGAGCTTGACCAGCTGATTCACGGCAGCTCTTCCAATGAACAGGAAGCACGGCGCTTACCTAAAGGATTAACTCCACAAACGTTACGCACGCTGTGTCAGTGGATTGATGAGCACCAGGATCAGGAGTTCTCCACGGATGAGCTGGCCAACGAGGTCAATATCTCGCGCGTCTCTTGCCGTAAATACCTTATCTGGCTCGTCAATTGTCACATCTTATTTACCAGCATCCATTATGGCGTGACCGGCAGACCTGTTTATCGTTATCGCGTGCAGGCTGAACACTACTCATTGCTTAAACAATATTGCCAATAAATACACTTGGGATTATTTGTTATTTGAAAGTAACAATTATTAAAATAATGAAAAATCCCAATTTCACCAGCTGGCACTGTAAAATTATAAATTTGCGTTAGATCAAATATATTTGTATCCGGCATGTTAAATGTATTATTTTAATATTGACAACCATCACACTGTTTTTAATTTCAAAATCGCTAACAAAAGTTAATTAAGTATTATCTAACTCGCAGAGTGTGTATTTTTACCCATAAAGGATTAGTCTGAAATTAACCAGACATAAAAAATCTAGACTGGTAGCAATGGAGACCATGCTACGTACCATGGACACCGTACATTTTTGTGAGCAAATAAAAGTATCCGCACGCCGACCTCATCACATTATGAGATGGCGTGACCGTGATCACATAAATAATCTACTCACCCATTCTGTCGGTGGTTCACGTAATAGCGGAAAACGCAAAACAGATAAATTACAGCGTCAACCGCAGCTTTCCATGCCCAGCTCTGCTTCCCATCGCCTGAGGATTTTCTCCTCTGATCAAAGCCACAGAAAAAAGCTAAATATTTCCATAAATTTGAAAAAACATTCTAGCAAGACATTTGAACATTAATCGCAAATACGGACATATCGAATACTGACCATTTTTTGATGCTTATTCTGGCAAAAAAGAATGTGGCACAGATCCATTTTTCAAAAAATTGACTGGGTTTTTCGCGAGGGTAAATAAAATGTTATTTAGTATACAACTTCTCATAATATTAATATGTTTGTTTTATGGTGCCAGAAAGGGCGGTATCGCGCTGGGTTTATTAGGCGGTATCGGCCTGGTCATTCTGGTTTTCGTTTTCCATCTCCAGCCGGGTAAACCACCTGTAGATGTAATGCTGGTTATTATTGCCGTGGTGGCCGCATCGGCAACCTTGCAAGCCTCCGGCGGCCTTGACGTTATGCTGCAAATCGCTGAAAAGCTGCTGCGCCGTAACCCAAAATACGTTTCCATCGTCGCACCTTTCGTTACCTGCACCCTGACGATTCTCTGCGGTACAGGGCACGTGGTATACACCATCCTGCCAATCATTTATGACGTTGCCATTAAGAACAATATTCGCCCGGAACGTCCGATGGCGGCGAGTTCTATCGGTGCACAGATGGGGATTATCGCCAGCCCGGTTTCTGTAGCCGTTGTGTCACTGGTGGCAATGCTGGGTAACGTAACGTTTGAAGGCAAGCATCTCGAATTCCTCGACCTGCTCAGCATCACCATCCCGTCTACCCTGTTGGGTATCCTGGCGATCGGTATCTTCAGCTGGTTCCGTGGTAAGGATCTGGATAAAGATGAAGAGTTCCAGAAGTTCATTTCCGTACCTGAAAACCACAACTATGTGTATGGCGATACCGCCACGCTGTTAGACAAAAAGCTGCCGAAAAGCAACTGGCTGGCCATGTGGATCTTCCTGGCCGCTATCGCCGTTGTTGCCGTGCTTGGCGCGTTCTCTGAGCTGCGTCCTACCTTTAGCGGCAAACCGCTGTCAATGGTGCTGGTTATCCAGATGTTCATGCTGCTGACCGGTGCGCTGATTATTATCCTGACGAAGACCAATCCCGCTTCAATATCTAAAAACGAAGTCTTCCGTTCCGGTATGATCGCGATTGTGGCGGTGTACGGTATTGCCTGGATGGCCGAAACAATGTTCGGCGCGCACATGACAGAAATCGAAGGTGTGCTGGGCAATATGGTGAAAGAGTATCCGTGGGCCTATGCAATTGTTCTGCTGCTGGTATCCAAATTTGTAAACTCCCAGGCAGCGGCGCTGGCAGCGATTGTTCCGGTCGCGCTGGCAATCGGGGTTGATCCCGCGTACATCGTGGCTTCTGCTCCGGCATGTTACGGTTACTACATTCTGCCGACCTACCCGAGCGATCTGGCTGCAATCCAGTTTGACCGTTCCGGCACCACCCACATCGGCCGCTTCGTTATCAACCACAGCTTCATTCTGCCTGGCTTGATCGGCGTAAGCGTATCCTGTGTCTTTGGTTGGATCTTCGCCGCAATGTACGGTTTCCTGTAATCACAGTTCGCGTGCCGTCCACGTTGGTACGGCACGCCACCATGAAGACACAGAGAATTTTAAAATTCCTGAGAAAAATGAAAAGGCTGGAAGCAAATGTCAAAAGTTGAATTCACTTACCAGGCGGCTTTCCCACTGGGGGAAGACAAAACTGAGTACTACCTGCTGACATCCGATCACGTCAGCGTCGGCGAGTTTGAAGGCGAAACAATCCTGAAAGTAGCCCCTGAAGCACTTACGCTACTGGCCCAGCAAGCCTTCCACGATGCCTCCTTCATGCTCCGCCCAGAACACCAACAGCAAGTCGCCTCAATTCTCCATGATCCCGAAGCCAGCGAAAACGATAAGTACGTGGCGCTGCAGTTCCTGAGAAACTCCGAAATCGCCGCCAAGGGCGTGTTGCCAACCTGCCAGGACACCGGTACGGCAATCATCATGGGTAAAAAAGGTCAGCGTGTTTGGACCGGCGGCGGCGATGAAGCGGCGCTCTCCAAAGGCGTATTTAATACCTATATCGAAGATAACCTGCGCTACTCGCAAAACGCGGCGCTGGATATGTACAAAGAAGTGAATACCGGCACCAACCTGCCCGCACAGATCGATCTGTACAGCGTGGACGGTGACGAATACAAATTCCTGTGCGTGGCCAAAGGCGGCGGCTCAGCCAACAAAACCTATCTGTATCAGGAAACCAAAGCGCTGCTGACTCCCGGCAAACTGAAAAACTTCCTGGTTGAGAAAATGCGCACGCTGGGTACCGCAGCTTGCCCGCCGTATCACATCGCATTCGTTATTGGTGGTACGTCAGCGGAAAGCACCCTCAAAACGGTGAAGCTGGCCAGCACACACTACTATGACGCGCTACCGACTGAAGGTAATGCTCACGGCCAGGCGTTCCGCGATCTGCAACTGGAACAAGAACTGCTGGAAGAAGCGCAGAAACTCGGCCTTGGTGCTCAGTTCGGCGGGAAATACTTCGCACATGATATCCGCGTGATCCGCCTGCCTCGCCACGGCGCGTCCTGCCCGGTTGGTATGGGTGTTTCTTGCTCCGCAGACCGTAACATTAAGGCCAAGATCAACCGCGAAGGGATCTGGATTGAAAAACTGGAACATAACCCAGGTCAGTACATTCCGGAATCTCTGCGCCAGGCGGGCGAAGGCGAAGTGGTTAAAGTTGACCTTAACCGCCCAATGAAAGAGATCCTCGCCCAGCTCTCTCAGTACCCGGTTTCTACTCGTCTGTCACTGAGCGGTACTATCATTGTTGGTCGTGACATTGCCCACGCGAAGTTAAAAGAACGTATTGAGTCCGGCGAAGGTCTGCCGCAGTACGTGAAAGATCATCCGATCTACTACGCGGGTCCGGCCAAAACGCCTGCAGGCTACCCGTCCGGTTCTTTAGGTCCAACCACCGCGGGTCGTATGGACTCCTACGTTGACCTGTTGCAGTCTCACGGCGGCAGCATGATCATGCTGGCAAAAGGTAACCGTAGCCAGCAGGTGACTGACGCCTGCCACAAACACGGCGGCTTCTACTTGGGCAGCATCGGTGGACCAGCAGCGGTACTGGCGCAGCAGAGCATTAAGCATCTGGAATGCGTGGAATACCCGGAGCTGGGTATGGAAGCTATCTGGAAAATCGAAGTAGAAGATTTCCCGGCTTTCATTCTGGTCGATGACAAAGGCAACGATTTCTTCCAGCAAATCGTCAGCAAACAATGCGCTAACTGCGCGAAGTAACCCATTCGGCCCGGCACTGGACTGGCACTAAATTTTTGGCGTCAGTCCAGCGATCCCCCCGGGCCAACTTTATCCCCCCATTTACTGGTATTGAATTTTTGCCGTTCACAGGGAATAGTGACCTTTTCCATTACGTGTGAATTCGCAATGCTCCGCACTCTGAACCCCACAATCTTGCGCACCGGCGCATTGATCCTGGCGCTGATTCTTATCTACACCGGTATCTCTGCCTCTGAGAAAATCACCTGGCTGATGGAAGTCACGCCAGTCATTATTGTCGTCCCGCTGTTGCTGGCTACCATGAAGCAGTACCCATTGACGCAGCTGCTTTATACGTTGATTTTCTTGCACGCCATCATTCTGATGGTAGGCGGGATGTATACCTACGCCAAAGTCCCCGTCGGTTTTCAGGTTCAGGAATGGCTGGATCTCAGTCGAAACCCCTATGACAAGCTGGGCCACTTCTTCCAGGGGCTGGTACCAGCCCTGACGGCAAGAGAGATTTTAGTGCGCGGCAATATTGTCCGTGGTCGTAAGATGCTGGCATTTTTGGTCTGCTGCGTAGCACTGGCGATTAGCGCAATGTATGAACTCATCGAATGGTGGGCGGCGCTGGCAATGGGACAAGGTGCGGATGACTTCCTTGGCACGCAGGGTGACCCGTGGGATACCCAGTCGGACATGTTCTGCGCCCTGCTCGGTGCGTTAACAACGGTCCTCGCACTGGCGGGCTGGCACAATCGGCAGTTGAAAACGGCCGGAGAGCGCTAACGCTTCTCCAGCAATCTACATTACCTACTGCGATACTTGATAACCAGAATCGGCAAGGCGAACAACAGTGTCAGAAAGTTCGCCATGCTGACGGCAGTATCTTCAATCAATAATCCGTAAATCAGCCACAAAACCAGCCCGCACACAAACATCACATACATCAAACCGGAGATGCCTTGCGTGTTGCGGGTGGTAATAACCTTAATGGCTTGCGGTAAGAAAGAGAGCGTCGTCAGGCTGGCCGCCAAATACCCAATCAACGAATGCCATTCCATCGCTATGCCTTCACATCGCCTGGAGCCACTACCGCAATAGCCGGGATATCCGGTTGCTCATGGTGCTGCGGCACCTTGCGATACTTATCCAGTAAATGGATCTGGATCCTGCGCAGGGTGTCGCCATTCAGTCGATAAAAGCGGAAATACAGGACTAAGGTCACCACAAAAAAGAGTGCGGGTAGCGCTATCATAATAAACTGCATGCCAACGATGGTTTCGGCAGACTGCGCGACATTTGGCGCGTAATTAATCACTCCGAGTATCAACGCGATAAAGAAAGCGGCAAATGCTGACCCACCTTTTACCACCATTGTCTGCACCGAATAAGCGATACTTTCACAACGAACATTAAGTTTGTATTCGCCGTAATCAACGGTATCCGCCACCATAATGACCTGCAACACCCAGAAAAGCGCAGAACCAATATTCAGTAAAACACCCGCTATAACAATCAGTAAGATATTATGGAAATCTGCCAGCGCCATCACCAGTAGTACGCTACAGCTAAGCACCGGCAACACCGATGCCCCAGCCCACAAGATCCGTCGTGACAACGCGTTTACCAGCCGAGGAAAGAAAATCAGCGTCAACAGGTTTGCCGCACCTGCGTAAGACATGTAGTACGGGAAGAGACTTGCATCGCCAATGACGTAGGTAAAATAGTAAATGGCAAAGCCAGCAATGATATTGGATGCAATATTGTAAGCCAGTGCCATACCTAACAGGCAGGATAGCTGGTCATTTTTATAGATAAGCCCAACGATCGCTTTCAACCCAATACGGCTGCTGTCTGCCGTGGCCTCACTGCCTGACGAATAAACCTCATGCACATTCCGTAGCGTCACAACGGTGGAAATGATAAAGAACGCGATGAGAATTAGCGTAAACATCTGAAAACCAAAACCACGATCTGCTCCGCCAACATAGCTCACAAAAGGCAGCGTCACGCCTGCGGTAACAAACCCAGAAAGGCTGGCGAAGAAACGGGGGTACGGCACCAGTTGTTCACGCTCGCGTTTATCCAGCGTAATGGTTGGCACCAGTGACCAGAATGGAATATCCATAATGGTGTAGGTCATTCCCCATAATATATACGTCACGCAAACAAATACGACCTGCGCAGTACCCTCAAAAAGATGTGCGCTAAAAAGCAAAAACAGCACCAATGAGTTCGCCAGCGTACCGAGTAAAATCCAGGGTTTAAATTTTCCCCAGCGCGATCGGGTGGCGTTCACAATCCAGCCCATGATGGGATCGTTTACCGCATCCCAAATCCTTGCCGCCAGGAACAACGTTCCGACCAGCCCCACCGATAATCCCACCACGTCGGTGTAGTAATACATCAGGTACATGTACACAATACCGATGGCGAAATCCTTACCAAACGCTCCAAATCCATAACTGAGTTTTGTTGTCAGAGATATGCTCATAGGGTATCGGGTCGCTGTTACCAGCGCCCGCCTTCTGTAAGAGGAAACGTCAGAGGTTAAACGCCGGATACAATGCCCGGCGTGATTGTGTATTAACGGTGCAGCCAGGCCGGCAGCCAGTCGCCGTGAGACGCGATCAGGTCGTCCACCAGCGCATAAATCTCTTCAATCCCCAGTACCGCGGCGGTATGCGGATCCATCATTGCCGCGTGATAAACGCGATCGCGATTCTCCGTCAGGATGGCTTCCGTTAGCAGGGTCTGAACATTGATATTGGTTTGCATCATGGCCGCCAAATGTGACGGGAGAGTCCCGACTTTCGTTGGCTGAATACCATTTGCATCGACCAGACAAGCGACTTCAACGCAGCAGCCTTGCGGCAGGTTATCGATCAGATTGTCATTGCGAACGTTGCCATACACGACGCTCGGTTCACCGGTCCAGATAGCGTTCATGATAGTGCTGGCATATTCGCGCGACGGTTTAATGTCGATCCGCTCAGCCGTTTTGTACTCTTCCAGCTCTTTTTTCCAGTTCGCCAACTGTTCCACACAACGTTTCGGATATTCATCCAATGGCACCTTATAGCGCTCAATCAGATCTTCACGTCCCGGTTTGATAAACCACGGCGTATATTCAGCGAAGTGCTCCGACGATTCGGTGACGAAATACCCCAATTTTTTGAACATTTCATAACGCACAATGTTCTGGCAACGGGTATTTCCGTGAATATTTGGTTTCGGCGCCTGACCGGATTCATAGGCCGCCAGCAGCTCCGGGTAGAGATTCACATAGGCACCGTCCGCCGTTTTGCGCTCCAGCTCCAGATAAAACGCCATATGGTTGATCCCGGCACTGCGATAGCGCAAAGAAGCAGGGTCGATGTTCAGATCGCGGGCCAACTCCTCCGCCGTCCCCTGCACCGAATGACACAACCCAACCTGCTTAATATGCGGATAGCGCGCATACATTGCCCAGGTGTTCATTGCCATCGGGTTAACGTAGTTAAGCATTGTGGCCTGCGGACAAACTTCGGTCATATCCTCACAAATCTGCCATAAATGCGGGATGGTACGCAGCGCGCGCATGATGCCGCCCGGCCCCAGCGTGTCGGCAATCGTCTGCTCCAGGCCATGGCGTTTACACACCGTAAAATCGGTGACGGTACAAGGTTCATAGCCGCCGATCTGGAAAGCGACCACCACAAAATCAGCATCCTGTAATGCTGCTTTTTGATCGGTATAGCAGGTGATTCGTCCAGACGCGCCCGCAGAATCCATCAACTTGCGCACAACAACGTGTGATTCTTCCAGACGCGTAGGATCGAGATCCATCAAGGCGATATGCGCAGATTTAAGCGCATCGCGGTGAAAGACGTCCCCAAGAATATTTTTGACGAAAATCGTGGAACCGGCGCCGATAAAGGTAATTTTGGGTGCAGACATCATGACTCTCCAGAACATTAGTGAACACAGTCATGGTGGCACAGCGCATAGATGAAAACCTCCGACTTCCCTGCTGAGCATTCCCATAAACTCAGATCATCACTCTGCGCCCTATTGGATCTGAGTTTATGGGACAAAATCACCCAAAAAGCAGAGTATGCGGCCGCAAAATGTCGCTATGATCAATGGTAACGGTCCAATTTGTGTCCTGATTCTCAGCCTTAATACGTGTTAAATGACATGATTCTGATAATTCAGGAAATGGAGCAACCATGAGTACATTACCGACATCGCCTCTCCCTCCCGATCCGCACATGTGCAGTAGCGATGAAGAACAAACCCGCAGCCCGCTATCGCTGTACTCAGAATATCAACGGATGGATATCGAGTTGCGCTCACCGCATGCTATGCCTGCCAGCCACTGGCATGGGCAGGTGGAGATCAATGTTCCGTTTGATGGTGACGTCGAGTACCTTATCAACAACGAAGTCGTGCAGATAAAACAGGGACACATCACGCTATTCTGGGCCTGTACACCGCATCAGCTCACGCGTCCGGGTAGCTGCCAAAGTATGGCTATCTTCAATTTACCGATGCACCTTTTCCTCTCCTGGCCGCTGGATCGCGAGCTGATCAACCATGTTACCCATGGAATGGTCATCAAATCGCTGGCGTCGCAGCAGTTGAGCACCTTTGAGGTTCAGCGCTGGCAACAGGAACTGAGCAACCCGAACGAACAAATTCGCCAGCTCGCCATTGATGAAATTGGTCTGATGCTCAAACGGTTTAGCCTTTCCGGCTGGCAGCCTATCCTGGTCAATAAAACCTCGCGGACCCACAAAAACAGCGTGTCGCGGCACGCCCAGTTTTACGTCAGCCAAATGCTGAGCTTTATTGCCGACAACTACGATCAGGCGCTCACCATCAACGACGTCGCGGAACACGTGAAGCTCAACGCCAACTACGCGATGGGGATTTTCCAACGCGTAATGCAACTCACCCTGAAGCAGTACATCACGGCAATGCGGATCAATCACGTCCGCGCATTGCTTAGCGATACCGATAAAACCATTCTCGACGTTGCGTTGACCGCCGGATTCCGATCCAGCAGCCGTTTTTATGACACCTTCAGCAAGTTTGTCGGCATGTCGCCGCAGCAGTACCGCAAACTGAGCCAGCAGCATCGGCAAACAATCGCTGGTTAATATCATTCGGCAATATCAGTATCAGCCAAAAAAATATTCCCCCTGTCGATAAACGGCGGTGAAAAACCGCCAACAAGCAAACATAACCTACTGTTTAAAAACAAATTAAACACAAATCGGACTATTTTTTACCCGCTTTACAGCCCATTTTGACAGGATAATACTTGCCTGCGTCACATTCATACGGTGTGTCTGCAATTCATAGATTGCAACCTTTCCACAACCGGGTAAAAGATGATGAAAGTATTAATTGTTGAAAGTGAGTTTCTGCATCAGGACACCTGGGTCGGTAGCGCTGTCGAACGTCTGGCTGACGCATTAAGCCGCCAAAATGTTACCGTCATTAAGTCCACCTCATTCGACGATGGTTACGCAATCCTCGCCGCCAATGAAGCCATTGATTGTCTGATGTTCAGCTATCAAATGGAACAACAAGACGAGCACCTGAACGTCAGGCAATTGATCGGCAAGCTCCACGAGCGCCAGCAAAACGTACCTGTTTTCCTGCTGGGCGATCGCGAAAAAGCCACCGCATCGCTGGATCGCGACCTGCTGGAGCTTGTCGATGAATTCGCCTGGATTCTGGAAGATACCGCAGACTTTATCGCCGGTCGCGCCGTTGCGGCGATGACCCGCTACCGCCAACAACTTCTGCCACCGCTGTTCAGCGCGCTGATGAAGTACGGCGACATCCATGAATACTCCTGGGCAGCTCCGGGTCACCAGGGCGGCGTCGGATTCACCAAAACGCCGGCCGGTCGTTTCTACCATGATTACTATGGTGAAAACTTATTCCGTAGTGACATGGGTATTGAACGTGCATCGCTCGGCTCGCTGCTGGATCATACCGGCGCGTTTGGCGAGAGCGAAAAATATGCCGCCCGCGTGTTTGGCGCTGACCGCTCCTGGTCCGTAGTGGTCGGGACTTCCGGCTCTAACCGCACCATCATGCAGGCTTGTATGACCGATGATGACGTCGTGGTGCTGGATCGTAACTGCCATAAATCCATCGAGCAGGGGCTGATCCTCACCGGGGCAAAACCGGTGTACATGGTGCCGAGCCGCAACCGGTACGGCATTATCGGGCCTATCTACCCGCAGGAAATGCAGCCTGAAACATTGCAGAAAAAGATCAGCGAAAGCCCGCTGACCAAAGGTAAAGCCGGGCAAAAACCGTCTTACAGCGTTGTGACCAACTGTACCTACGACGGTGTTTGCTACAACGCCAAAGAGGCCCAGGACCTGCTCGCGCAAACCAGCGATCGCATCCACTTCGATGAGGCCTGGTACGGCTATGCTCGCTTCAACCCAATTTACGCCGATCACTACGCCATGCGTGGCGCGCCGGGCGATCATAACGGTCCTACCGTTTTTGCCACCCACTCGACCCACAAACTGCTGAATGCGCTTTCTCAGGCATCTTACATTCACGTTCGTGAAGGTCGTGGGGCCGTGAACTTCTCCCGCTTTAACCAGGCGTACATGATGCACGCCACTACCTCTCCGCTGTATGCCATCTGCGCCTCAAACGACGTGGCGGTTTCCATGATGGACGGTAACAGCGGCCTGTCGCTCACCCAGGAAGTGATCGACGAAGCGGTCGATTTCCGTCAGGCCATGGCGCGGTTGTACAAAGAATTCACCGCCGAAGGCGACTGGTTCTTCAAACCATGGAACAAAGAGATTGTGACCGATCCGCAGACCGGCAAAACCTATGACTTTGCCGATGCGCCAACCCAACTCCTGACCACCGACCAGAACTGCTGGGTAATGCGCCCCGGTGAATCCTGGCACGGATTTAAAGACCTGCCGGATAACTGGAGCATGCTGGACCCGATCAAAGTCAGCATTCTGGCACCGGGGATGGGCGACGATGGTGAACTGGAAGAGAACGGCGTACCGGCTGCACTGGTCACCGCCTGGCTTGGCCGTCACGGCATCGTGCCGACCCGTACCACCGATTTCCAGATTATGTTCCTGTTCTCCATGGGGATTACCCGCGGGAAATGGGGCACACTGATCAACACGTTGTGCTCTTTCAAACACCATTACGATGCCAATACCCCGCTGGCACAGGTAATGCCAGAACTGGTTGAGGAACATCCAGACACTTACGCCAACATGGGCATTCACGATCTGGGCGACACCATGTTCGCCTGGCTGAAAGAGAACAACCCTGGCGCACGTCTTAACGCGGCCTACTCCGGCCTGCCTGTTGCTGAAATCACCCCGCGTGAAGCTTATAACGCGATAGTCAGCGATAACGTTGAGATGGTGGCCATTGAAAATCTGCCGGGTCGTATAGCCGCGAATTCCGTTATTCCTTACCCACCAGGAATTCCGATGCTGCTGTCCGGGGAAAACTTTGGCGACGCCAATAGCCCGCAGATTAGTTATCTACGTTCGTTGCAGTCCTGGGACCACCACTTCCCTGGATTTGAACATGAAACCGAAGGAACGGAAATTATTGACGGTGTGTACCACGTTATGTGCGTGAAAGCATAATGTCGTTTTATAGATAGTCCGATGTTTAAGGTAGACATGTCATGCTTGAGTAATTCCTGAGTATTGCTGCAAAACAATAACATTGTCATACCTTTTTGCGCGGGACCACCCCGCGCTTTTTTTATACGCAAATAGCGCCTTTCCACTTGCGTACAAAAATGTGTACATAAGAAAAATCCCGCCAAACATTGTAATTAATTTCAGACACGTTATTTTATTGCAGTCCTGGTTTCATCATACAATTTCAATTTGGCCGATTTGGCTCATCTGATGTTGAGCTACGGTGTTTTATGTTCATATTCCTGGAGTTGGGTATGAGGCTTTGCAGCAAAGAAGCTTGTGTTGTTGTATTAACGGAGAAGGATGTTTGGTTAAGGATTAACGGTAAAGAAGCCATCAGTTTAAAAGCTAATCATATGGCGCTGGTGGCATGCGATAATAATATTATCGATTTCTCATCACTTAATAACGCATTGGTCGTACATATCAGCCGCGATATCATTAAAGATTATCTGCGCTTTTTAAATAAAGACCTTTCACAGATCCCACTCTGGCAACGCAGTGCCAGCCCAGTGATGACCGCCGCGTGTCTGACGCCGGATGTCTTCAGGGTGGCAGCCCAACACAGCGTAATGGACACAGTGAACGAAGCTGAAAGAGAGCGTACGCGCTCGCTACTGTTCACGGTGTTATCACGCTTTCTCGACAGCAAAAAGTTTATTTCTTTGCTCATGTATATGCTGCGCAACTGTATCAGCGATAGCGTTTATCACATTATTGAGAGCGATATACATAAAGACTGGAATTTAAGCATGGTTGCCAGTTGCTTATGCCTGAGTCCCAGTTTGTTAAAGAAAAAGCTCAAAAGTGAAAATACAAGTTACAGCCAAATAATTACCACATGTCGCATGCGATATGCCGTCAATCAATTACTGATGGACGGCAAAAACATTTCTCAGGTCTCTCAACTGTGTGGATATAACAGTACCTCATACTTTATCTCCGTATTCAAAGAGTTCTATGGGATGACGCCTCTGCATTATGTGAGTCAACATAGGGAGCCATCCGCCGCCTGATTTTTAATCAGTTAGCGATAAGCCATAATAATATCAGCATTAGCGATACCCCAGCTCCGTCATCATTAAATAGACTTTTGACGAGGTATGATAAGGCGTCATTTATCCTTATCAGGAGTTAAAAAATATGTCGACGGATGCTGATGCTCACAAAGTGGGCTTAATCCCCGTCACCCTTATGGTGTCGGGGAATATTATGGGTTCCGGTGTATTCCTGCTACCCGCAAACCTTGCGTCAACTGGCGGGATTGCAATCTACGGATGGTTGGTCACGATTATCGGTGCTCTGGCACTGTCGATGGTGTACGCCAAAATGTCGTCCTTAGACTCCAGTCCCGGTGGTTCTTATGCTTACGCCCGCCGCTGCTTCGGTCCTTTTTTGGGCTACCAGACCAACGTGCTGTACTGGCTGGCCTGCTGGATTGGTAACATCGCCATGGTGGTCATTGGCGTCGGTTACCTGAGCTACTTCTTCCCCATCTTAAAAGATCCGCTGGTCCTGACGCTGACCTGCGTCGTAGTGCTGTGGATCTTCGTATTACTGAACATTGTCGGACCGAAAATGATCACCCGCGTGCAGGCCGTCGCAACGGTACTGGCACTGGTGCCAATTGTCGGGATTGCCGTCTTCGGCTGGTTCTGGTTCCGCGGTGAAACCTATATGGCAGCCTGGAACGTCAGCGGCATGAACACCTTCGGCGCGATTCAAAGCACTCTGAACGTCACCTTGTGGTCATTTATCGGGGTGGAAAGCGCCTCCGTTGCGGCTGGCGTGGTTAAAAATCCCAAACGTAACGTACCTATCGCCACCATGGGCGGCGTGCTGATTGCCGC
This sequence comes from Citrobacter portucalensis, assembly GCF_002042885.1. Lineage (GTDB taxonomy): Bacteria > Pseudomonadota > Gammaproteobacteria > Enterobacterales > Enterobacteriaceae > Citrobacter > Citrobacter portucalensis. Next base: position 129,981 of record NZ_MVFY01000012.1, on the reverse strand, counting down.
TGTTTGCTACGTGCTCTCCACCACCGCAATCATGGGTATGATCCCTAACGCGGCGCTGCGTGTATCAGCCTCTCCGTTCGGTGATGCCGCACGTATGGCGCTGGGTGACACCGCTGGGGCGATAGTTTCCTTCTGTGCTGCTGCCGGGTGTCTTGGTTCTCTGGGCGGCTGGACGCTGCTTGCCGGGCAAACCGCCAAAGCCGCAGCCGATGATGGCCTGTTCCCACCGATTTTTGCCCGCGTGAACAAAGCCGGTACGCCAGTGGCTGGGTTAATTATCGTCGGCATCCTGATGACCATCTTCCAGTTCAGCAGCATGTCGCCGAACGCAGCAAAAGAGTTTGGTCTGGTCTCTTCGGTCTCCGTTATCTTCACCCTGGTGCCGTATCTGTATACCTGCGCCGCGCTGCTGCTGCTCGGCCATGGTCACTTTGGTAAAGCACGCCCGATGTACTTACTGGTGACCTTTATCGCCTTTGTCTACTGCATCTGGGCGGTTGTCGGTTCCGGCGCCAAAGAAGTGATGTGGTCGTTCGTCACGCTGATGATCATCACCGCGCTGTACGCACTGAACTACAACCGGATCCATAAAAACCCGTATCCATTGGATGCACCAGTGAACAATAACTAACTTAAGCAATCGTCATTGCCCGATGGCGTCAGTTCATCGGGCCTACGCTGCCTCGCTGATATTCGAGAAATCAACATTAAGAACTTAAGGTTGGCTTAACTTTACTTTGAGAGGATTTGCGCCACATAGTCGATGGAACCCCCTTAATGTTAAAGCTCTTGTTTAAAAGGCCCACTCTCGGGCTAATCAGCTGGCTCCTGCTGATCTCATTTTATCTTGCGACCTTCCTGAACATTGCGTTCTATAAACAAGTGCTGCAAGACCTGCCTCTGGACTCTGTGCGTAACGTGCTGGTGTTTTTATCAATGCCGGTGGTCGCGTTCAGCGTCATGAACATCGTGCTGACGCTGGCCTCATTCCTGTGGCTTAATCGCCTGGTGGCTTGCATTTTCATTCTGGTTGGCGCATCGGCCCAATATTTCATCATGACTTACGGCATCATCATCGACCGCTCGATGATCGCCAATATGATGGACACTACGCCCGCCGAAACCTTTGCTTTGCTGACGCCGCAAATGCTCATCACGCTCGGGGTGAGCGGCATTCTGGCCGCGCTCATTGCCTGCTGGGTAAAAATTAAACCGATCACGCCAGTTATGCGCAGCATACTGTTTCGTGGCGCGAATATTCTGATCTCCGCGCTGCTGATCGTGCTGGTTGCTGCATTCTTCTATAAAGATTACGCCTCACTGTTTCGCAACAACAAAGAACTGGTGAAATCACTCAGTCCATCCAACAGCATTGTGGCGACGTCATCCTGGTATTCACACCAGCGACTGGCCCACCTGCCGCTGGTGCACATTGGCGAAGATGCCCATCGCAATCCGTTGATGGTGAAAGAAAAGCGTAAGAACCTGACGATTGTGGTTCTCGGCGAGACCTCGCGCGGCGATAACTTCTCGCTGTCAGGCTACTCGCGCCAGACCAACCCGCTGCTGGAAAAAGATGATGTTGTCTATTTCCCCCGCACCACATCCTGCGGAACGGCAACGGCAGTATCAGTACCCTGCATGTTCTCGGATATGCCACGCGCGCACTACGACGAAGAACTGGCACAGCATCAGGAAGGCGTACTCGACATCATTCAGCGGGCGGGAATTAACGTTCTGTGGAACGATAACGACGGCGGCTGCAAAGGAGCCTGTGATCGGGTTCCACACCAGAATATGACTAAGCTGAACCTGCCAGGGCAGTGTATTGACGGTGAATGCTACGATGAAGTCCTGTTCCACGGGCTGGAAGAGTACATTAATAACCTGCAAGGCGACGGGGTGATTGTGCTGCACACCATCGGCAGCCACGGTCCGACCTATTACAACCGCTATCCTGCGCAGTTTAAGAAATTTACGCCAACCTGCGATACCAACGAAATCCAGACCTGTTCGCAGCAACAGTTGGTCAATACTTACGACAACACCATTCTTTACGTTGACTATATTGTTGATAAAGCGATCAATATACTGAAAGAACACCAGGATAATTTCACCACCAGCCTGGTCTATCTTTCCGATCACGGCGAATCCTTAGGGGAAAATGGCGTCTATTTGCACGGCCTGCCGTATTCGATTGCACCAGATACGCAAAAACATGTGCCGATGCTGCTGTGGCTCTCCGAGGATTATCAACAACGCTATCAGGTCTCTCAGACATGTTTGCAAAAACGGGCAAGCTCAGAAGACTTCTCGCAGGATAATCTCTTCTCAACTCTGCTGGGATTAACGGGCGTGCAAACACAGAAATATCAGGCGGCAGATGATATTCTGCAACCCTGCCGGGGAGGCTAAACGAATGAAAATTCTGATTGTTGAAGACGACACGTTGTTACTACAGGGACTGATACTCGCTGCACAAACAGAAGGCTACGCCTGTGATGGCGTGTCAACCGCCCGTGCAGCCGAGCAGTGTCTGGAGACCGGACATTACAGTCTGGTTGTTCTGGACCTGGGCTTGCCGGATGAAGACGGTTTGCACTTCCTGACCCGCATCAGACAGAAGAAATACTCTCTCCCCGTGCTGATCCTCACCGCCCGTGACACGCTCAAAGACCGGGTCAGCGGGCTGGACGTGGGTGCCGATGACTATCTGGTCAAACCGTTCGCACTGGAAGAACTGCACGCCCGCATCCGGGCACTTCTGCGTCGCCACAACAATCAGGGTGAAAGTGAATTAATTGTCAGCAATCTGACGCTGAATATCGGTCGTCGCCAGGTGTGGATGGACGGACAAGAGGTTATCTTAACGCCGAAAGAATACGCGCTCCTGTCACGCCTGATGCTCAAAGCGGGCAGCCCGGTACACCGGGAAATTTTGTATAACGACATCTACAGCTGGGATAACGAACCGTCTACCAACACGCTGGAAGTGCACATTCACAATCTGCGCGATAAAGTCGGAAAATCACGCATCCGCACGGTCAGGGGATTTGGCTATATGCTGGTCGCCACTGAGGAAAGCTAAGTGAAGCTGCTGCAATATCTAAAACGACCTCTCCCTCTTCGCCAACGGTTAATACTGACGATCGGTCTAATTCTGCTGGTCTTTCAGCTCATTAGCACCTTCTGGTTGTGGCACGAAAGTACCGAGCAAATACAGTTATTCGAACAGGCGCTGCGCGATAACCGTAACAACGATCGCCACATCATGCATGAGATCCGCGAGGCTATCGCCAGCCTGATCGTCCCCGGCATCTTTATGGTCAGCCTGACGCTGCTAATTTGCTACCAGGCGGTGCGACGTATTACCCGCCCTCTGGCAGATCTGCAAAAAGAGTTAGAGGCGCGAGCAGCCGATAACCTGGCCCCGATTGAAATTCACAGCTCAACCGTTGAGATCCAGGCCGTTGTCTCAGCGCTCAATGACCTGGTAACGCGGCTGACCAGCACTATTGAAAACGAACGTTTATTTACCGCCGATGTCGCCCACGAACTGCGCACACCGCTGTCAGGCGTTCGCCTGCATCTGGAATTATTATCCAAAACCCATAAGGTCGACGTTACGCCGTTGATTGCCCGCCTTGATCAAATGATGGACAGCGTATCGCAGCTGCTGCAACTCGCCCGCGTCGGGCAGTCGTTTTCAGCCGGGAGCTACCAGCATGTCAAACTGCTGGAGGACGTTATTCTGCCCTCCTACGATGAACTCAGCACCATGCTGGACCAACGTAAACAGACGCTGCTCCTGCCACAAAGCGCGGCGGACGTTGTCGTGCGTGGCGATGCTACGCTGTTGCGGATGCTGCTACGAAATCTGGTGGAAAACGCGCATCGTTACAGCCCGGAAGGCACCCTTATTACGATTAGCCTGAACACCGAGCATGATGCCGTCCTGGCCGTCGAAGATGAAGGGCCGGGCATTGATGAAAGTAAATGCGGGGAGTTAAGTAAAGCATTCGTCCGAATGGACAGCCGTTTTGGTGGGATTGGGCTGGGGCTGAGCATTGTCAGTCGCATCACCCAGTTACATCACGGGCATTTCTATCTGCAAAATCGCCAGGAAGCCAGCGGCACTCGCGCATGGGTGGAATTGGCGAAAAATCAGTAAGAGCTCACCCACACATACAAAAAGCTGCTGACGATCAGCACGCTGCACACGGTGGTCAAACTTTCATAAATACGGGTTTTCATGACACTCTCCTCCGAAACTATGGAGGAGAGTTTGCCTGACACAGATTAAGCCAACCTTAAGTTGATATCATAAGACACCTTATCCGGCCTACTGAGTACAATGCTGCCCGTAGGCCTGATAAACGTAGTGCCATCAGGCAATAACACGAATGCCCGGGCCATGCGCCGGATGGCGGCTAGCGCCTTATCCGGCCTACTGAGTACAACGCTGCCCGTAGGCCTGATAAACGTAGTGCCATCAGGCATTAACACGAATGCCCGGGCCATGCGCCGGATGGCGGCTAGCGCCTTATCCGGCCTACTGAGTACAACGCTGCCCGTAGGCCCGATAAGCGTAGTGCCATCAGGCAATAACACGAATGCCCTGGCTAGGCACCGGATGGCGGCTAGCGCCTTATCCGGCCTACGAAAGTACAACGCTGCCCGTAGGCCTGATAAACGTAGTGCCATCAGGCAATAACACCGTTACTCTTCAATACGCGGATGCTGCTGCACCAGACGCGTGCGCTTAACCTGTAGCTCAGCAATTTCCTGATCGATATCTTCGATTTTCTGTTCAATGTTATCGTAGTGTTCGCCGAGGATCTCTTTCGCTTCCTGAATATCCGAAGCAGCAGGTGTCGCGCCTTTCAGCGGCTGATTAGCCGTCTCTTTCATGGTCACGCCGGTAATCAAACCTACTACCGCAATCACCATCAGATAATAAGCGGGCATCATCAGATTCTGCGAGCTTTCCACCAGCCATGCGGCCAATGTCGGAGTCAGACCGGCGATCAATACCGAGATATTAAACGCGGCGGCCAGCGCACTGTAGCGAATATGCGTCGGGAACATCGCCGGTAACGTTGACGCCATCACCCCGGTAAAGCAGTTGAGGATCACCGCCAACATCAGCAACCCGGCGAAAATCAGGCCGATAACATTACTGTTAATCAGAATAAATGCCGGAATCGCCAGCACAAACAGCGCAATACTGCCCATTATCACAAACGGACGACGCCCGAAACGGTCGCTGAGCAACCCCATAATCGGCTGCACAAACAGCATACCAATCATGATGGCGATAATAATCAACACGCCGTGGTCTTCAGAGTAATGCAGGTTATGCGACAGATAGCTCGGCATATAGGTGAGCAGCATGTAGTAGGTGACGTTGGTGGCAATCACCAGACCAACACATGCCAACAGGCTGCGCCAGTGCTTAGTCGCAATCTCTTTAAACGAGACCTTAGGACCTTCCTGCAGACCCTGACGATCGCCCTGCTCCAGTTTATCCACGTGCTGCTGGAACGCCGGCGTCTCTTCCAGCGCATGGCGCAGGTACAAACCAATCAGCCCTAACGGTAGCGCCAGGAAGAACGGAATACGCCAGCCCCACTCAAGGAAGTTATCCTCGCCGACGATAGTTGAGATCAGGACCACCACGCCCGCGCCCAGCACAAACCCGGCAATCGAGCCGAAGTCCAGCCAACTGCCCATAAATCCGCGCTTACGGTCTGGCGAGTACTCTGCGACAAAAATCGATGCCCCGGTATACTCTCCGCCGACCGAGAACCCCTGCGCCATCTTACACAGCAACAGCAGAATCGGTGCCCAGATACCAATTGAGGCATACGAGGGAATAAGACCGATACAGAAGGTACTGATCGACATAATCACGATGGTGATAGCGAGTATCTTCTGACGACCGTATTTATCGCCGAGCATACCGAAGAACAATCCGCCAAGCGGTCGAATCAGAAAGGGAACAGAGAAGGTGGCGAGTGCGGCAACCATCTGCACGCTGGGGTCAGCCCCCGGGAAGAACACTTTACCTAATGCGTAAGCAACAAATCCATAAACACCAAAATCGAACCACTCCATCGCATTACCTAACGACGCTGCGGTAATGGCTTTTCGCAATTTACCGTCATCAATGATGGTAACGTCGCGCAGCGTTATCGGTTTTATTTTTTTCCTTTTTAGCATACTCGTCCTCATAGACTTAGCCCTGTCACGCTCCAGTTCGAGTCCCCTAACGCCCATGCGTCAGGGTCATCACCGAGCGGGGAACGCACAGGCGCATTCCCTGTAACAAGCGTAGCAGGTTTACTTACACTGACGAGAAACGCACAGTACAACCGAACCTGTTGACGCCTGATTGGGCGGTTAATGACCTCTTTACCCTAACAGCGTTTAAATTTGTGATCAACTTCACATATAGTTTTTCATTTCGTCAACATGCGTAAATTAGGTCATTCTTAGTCAGCTTTTTTACATGTAATGCTTGCGATTTAATGACAATTAAATACAAGAATAAATCGCTTTATTGCACCAACAATCACAGCGGTCACTATTATTCTGCTAGCAAAAAAACCACCTAATCCCTTCACAAAAAGATCACAGCTTTTTTAATAATCATGGTGCTTAAGAACTTTTGCGCGGAATATGTGATGAAGATAACTAAAACATCGTTTTATTTTGATTGAATCAATGTTCCCATGAATGCAAACTAATTCCAGACGCAATATCCCTGGGAGCAGCAACACGCTCAACGTATGCCGCGTTAGATTTTATAAAACAAAGAGATAGCGATTTTCTTTGTTAAGAAATACCAGTAACCATTTGAATTTATTAATTTTTACCCTCTTGCGCGAGTTTTAGCAGCGACAAGACATGAGGACGTTTATGAAAATTAAAGCCACGATTGAACGCATCCCCGGCGGAATGATGTTGATTCCTCTGTTATTAGGCGCAGTGTTAAATACGTTAGCTCCGGATACCGGTGCGTATTTCGGTTCGTTTACCAAAGGAATGATCAGCGGAACGGTACCGATTCTGGCAGTGTGGTTTTTTTGTATCGGCGCATCTATTGATTTGCGGGCAACCGGTACGGTATTACGCAAGTCCGGTACGCTGGTAATAACCAAAATAGCCGTGGCTTGGGTAGTGGCAATGATTGCTGCTTCATTTATTCCTGATACCGGTATTCAAACCGGGTTCTTTGCAGGTCTCTCAGTTTTGGCAATTGTCTCCGCAATGGACATGACCAACGGTGGTTTGTACGCCAGCCTGATGAACCAGTACGGCACCAAAGAAGAGTCCGGCGCATTTGTGTTGATGTCTCTGGAATCCGGTCCGTTAATGACCATGGTGATCCTCGGCTCTGCGGGTCTGGCCTCCTTCGAGCCACACCATTTCATCGGCGCGGTATTACCGTTCCTGATTGGCTTTACGTTGGGCAACCTGGATCACGACCTGCGTTCTTTCTTCAGCAAAGCCACACCGGTGCTGATCCCGTTCTTCGGCTTCGCGTTGGGTAACACTATTAACCTGAGCGTGATCGTTGATACCGGTCTGCTGGGTATCCTGCTGGGTGTCGCGGTTATCGTCATCACCGGTATCCCGCTGATTATTGCTGACCGTGTTATTGGTGGCGGGAACGGTACGGCAGGCGTCGCAGCCTCTTCAGCAGCAGGTGCTGCGGTAGCAAACCCGGTGATTATCGCCCAGATTAACCCGGCGTTCGAACCGGTAGCTGCATCCGCTACGGCGCTGGTTGCCGCCAGCGTAATTGTCACCGCCATTCTGGTGCCGATTATCACCGCGCTGTATGCCAAACGTTTTAATAAAAACCGGGTCGCCAACGAAGCGGTGGCCACCCCGGCAGACTCTTTGCACCACTAAACCTGCCTTTATCCTACTCACCAGCCCTGCTCAATTGACGAGCAGGGTCGGTGCAAAAATCTCCTCAACCATCGCATCGACCAGCCGCTTTGCCGAACACAATCGCGGCATTCCCAGCGCCACATTTTGCCAACGCTGCGTCACCGACCAGCTCACAGGATGGCGTTGCGCATCGCACCAGCTCCCCAGCCAGCTCAGCATATCGTTATACTCGCCCGATCCGCCGACAGCTGGCGTGCTGAGCCAATGATGATAGTAATGACGCGTAGCAGGCGCTGCATTCACGCTATCCGCCAACGCCTGAGCCGCCATGGTTCGCAGGTTGTCTTTTAGCATTAACACCACATCGGCATTCGCTAACCGGCAGGCATCACCAAAAGCACCCCAACGTAGCTCCTCCAGCGCGACAAAACAGCGTCCTGGTAACGACCAGCCGTCATACGCGCCAGCCCGCCAGCGGGTAAAAATTTGTTCGCTATGCTCGCCCGCCTGAACCGTCAGGCCGCGCTGGGTCAGCGCCTTCTCTTTATACGCCGCGCGTTGGGTAAACCAGTCAGTCAGTGAATTTATTTGCTGTAAAAGACCGGGGGTTGAAAGCCCACGCGGGTGTTCTGTTTGTTGCAAAAACATCAGCCCTTCGACGATCCGTACCAGCGCCAGATGACCCGGGTCAATCATGCCTGCCAGCTTCTCCACCAGCTTAAGGCGCATCACCAGATGCTCGCTGGACACTCCCGCCATCACCCACGCACGCAGTTGCGTCTGGGATAACACTTCCTGCGTCAGACGCGCGCGCAGCCGCTGCTGCTGTTGCAGAAAACCGCCGGAACGTTTGGTTTCATCTCCCTGAACCAGATCGACCATAAACTTCGGGTAGACACACTCCAGCGTCCTCCCGGGGCCTTCCAGTAAAACGTTAGTCATGTGTGCTCGGTTGCAAAAAGGGTATTGATATCGTCACGCAGCAATCGGGAATCTTCATAAAGCCATGCCGCAATCGTAATGCGCTGCTGCAATTGCTCATTCATTGCATTCACCGCGGATTCATTTTGTTGGCGTAGCGTCAGACTCTCACTCAGACTCGCCTGCAATTGCGCCAGGCACAGAGAGAAATCAGCAAAAAATGTGGCCATGCCAGCCGTAACGGAAATATCGACCTGAGCAGCTAAAGCTTTACGAATTTGTTGGCAAAACTGGGAGACGTACTGCACAAGGTTTTTATGCAATGCGCCCATATCAATGAGATAACGCGTTTTTGTTTCGACGTAATCATTCCATCCCCAGTTGGGTTGATTTAGCCAACGAGAGAAAGTGTCACGCACCACACCGCCAGTAGACGGCGCATTTTCTGCCGGAATATCCTGCTCAATGGCCTCGTTAAACAATTGGCGGGTATTGAAATTAAACATCGCCGTATGGAACGCTGGAAAACGGATCCGCGCACGAAAACCGGCGTGGTTTAGCTCCTCCTTCACCCTTTGTTCAATTGGTCGCATCGCGTCATTTAGCGCCCGGGAGAGCGTCGACTCAAGCTGTTCAAAACGCAGGGCTAAGTCCCGGCTGATGCTTTCCTGCGCCGCCAGCAATACCCCCTCACAGGATGAGCGAATTTTATCTAACAAAATTTTCGCCTGCCCTTCATCGTGCAGCACCAACATTTCTCCGGCCATTTCTGCCGTATTCACAGCAGTCCCCAGACCGTGTTGTGACATCATCAGGACGTTTTCTTTGACAAAGAACGTGTTGATACCGCAAAGAATCTCAGTCTGTTGCTCACTGAGATAGGCAGCAGCAGCCTCCAGCGCCAGTTCTACTTCATGGCTGACTTCATCGCTCACCCGCCCCTGGCTCACTTCTAACTGCTGCATATCCTCTTCAATATGCGTGATGTTCAGCCGCAGTTTGTCATAGGCGACCGTTAACCCGTGGGCGCGAAATTCCAGATATTCGTGCACGCTTTGTGCATAGTTCAATAACTTATGTGACGCAGAGCGAAGTGCATACAACGAAGCATTGGCATAAGCCGCGTGAATCACTTTCTGGATCGGCTGTTCAAACAGCGAGTCTTCCCACAACAGGTCGGCGGCATGGCGGATGTGTTCCGTATCGTCAAGATCGGTGGTGCGCCAGCGTCTGCCAAGCGCCGCTTCGGCAAAATCCTGCACCCAACGTTGCTCCTGATGATCCGGCAGTCGCCCGCGCGTCGTCAGCTCATGACGCGCCCTGTTCGCCAGATAGCCCCACATTGAGGAGACCGGATAAATTCTTTCAGGGGCGATTCCGCCTTGCATCAACGTGCCGGAAATCAACGCCCGCACCTGTTCTTCATCATCACTGTTGCGGTCTTTCTGATCGAACTTGTTCACCAGCGCATACAGCGGTACTGACTTGCCGACCGCCATAATCGCCTGACGCACTTCCTCATCGGAAATCGATTTCAGTTGGGTGTAATCCAACACCGCCAGCACCGCAGAGGCCCGCACCAGCTGTTCATTGAGCATTTTTTGTAAGTGCGGTTGTCCTGCCTCGTTCGGCCCCGGCGTATCCAGCAGCGTTAATTGCCCTGGGTAGCTTGCCTGTCCGGCCAAATGGACAAACTCAACTTCAATAACCGGAATATGCTCAATCGCGGCATAGGCGGCAAAAGGAAAATCAACGTCCAATGCTTTTGACAGGCGCACCAGGTCGTTCAGGCTTTTAAGGCAATGGAAAATAGGCTGTGCGCCAAGATAATACCGTTCAAATGCCACACCATTTTCAATATGTTGCAGCAGGACATTCATATCCTTGTCAATTTCCAGGGTCTGCGTAAGACGCAGGCGATCGCACTCGCGCACGCGCTGCTGCAAAACCTTCATTAAGGCATCGATCGGCGCGACATGTGAAAAATGCAGCACCGGCTCTTTCTGCCCCGGCGTATGGCGTATTAGCGTTGGTAACGCCGTCATGGGGCGATTACGATTAGGTAACACCTCTGTCCCCACAATCGCGTTAATCGTCGTCGATTTTCCCGCTTTCATCGTGCCAACAATCGCCAACACCATTTCCAGACGCGTAATCTTGCGCAGCTCATTATTGAGCGTTGCTTGCTGGACATCCATGCCACGCGCGCTGAAATGCAGGGGCTGAACAACCTGACTGCTATGCTCTCCTTGTTTTAGCGCGACATCATCCAACGACGTCATAGGCAATTTTTGCAATTGCCTGAGATGTTCAAGCGAGAGCATCAGCAAGCGTTCCGCTTCCTGACTTAATTCATATATTGTCTGTGTGTGCATGGAAAATTTTTCCTTAACGCAAATGGCATTGCTTTTATTTAGCCCAATCGTTTTATTTATAGATTTTTTGGCTTTTATAATTACGTATAGAAATAATTAAAATCAAAACAACCAATTGATATTATTAAAATAAATTTGGTGTATAACCGCTGGCCTGATGCCTCTCACTTATGAAAATAAGTAAGAAAGATAGACAGCGTAGTTCAGTTTTAAAAAATGCCAGCGGAATCCCCCTACTAAATTTAAGGGGTTCAATGATATTCAATCACAATGACTTAGGCATCTCTAAGCAATGTTACCTATGAATATCAGATATTTCGCCTCACCTTATCTTAAATATCTAAGCGTAGCAATTTCCCTTAAAAAATATTCCGCCATACTTTCATTGAGGTGAAAGCAGAGGGTCTTTACAGCAGATCATTTTGCGTAATCGCGCAGTAGTCCCGACAAATGCAGGGATTTTATGTATAATTGCGGCCTTTTTCGGCAATCTGCCATTTTTTGGGCGCATTTGCCCCTGCTGACTTTTGAGGAAATCCACATGTCATTACCACACTGCCCGCAATGCAACTCCGAATACACTTACGAAGATAACGGCATGTTCATCTGCCCGGAATGCGCTCACGAATGGAACGATGCTGAACCGGCGCAGGACAGCGACGAACTGATCGTTAAAGATGCCAACGGCAACCTGCTGGCTGACGGCGACAGCGTTACCGTCGTGAAAGACCTGAAGGTAAAAGGTAGCTCTTCCATGCTGAAGATTGGTACCAAAGTGAAAAACATTCGTTTGGTTGAAGGTGACCACAACATCGATTGCAAAATCGATGGCTTTGGCCCAATGAAGCTGAAATCTGAGTTTGTGAAAAAGAACTGATGCAAATTGCCTGATAGCGCGACGCTAATCAGGTCAACACCAGCTCATCTGCCAGGCGGGAAGCTCATACTTCCCGCCTGGTTTATTTTTGCAGACGCTAACTACACTTAATTGGCTTCTTTTACCTGAGGTAAAGATTATGCCGTTAAGTCCCTATATCTCCTTTGCAGGCAACTGCGCTGACGCTATCGCCTACTATCAAAAAACGTTAGGCGCTGAGCTACTCTACAAAATCAACTTCGGTGAAATGCCCAAATCGGCGCAGGATAGCGAAGATGGTTGCCCTTCAGGCTTGAAATTCCCCGACACTGCCATCGCCCACGCCAACCTGCGCGTTGCGGGCAGTGACATCATGATGAGCGATAGCGCCCCGGACGGAAATGCTCACTACTCTGGCTTCACGCTGGTGCTCGACACGCAAAACGTCGATGAAGGCAAACGCTGGTTTGATAATCTGGCAGCAAACGGAAAAATCGAAATGGACTGGCAGGAAACCTTCTGGGCCCACGGTTTCGGTAAAGTGAGCGACCAGTATGGCGTGCCGTGGATGATCAACGTTGTCAAACAACAGCAACCCCCTACAGAGTAATCCAACGGGAGGCCAGCCCTCCCGTACTGTCATCAAATAGCGCTCAACTCTTCATCGTCGAGTAACCATCCCTTAACGAAAACGTCACATTGATCCGCCACGATGGGGCCACTTTTTTAGGGAGGCCGCATCATGCAAACGATTATTCGCGTCGAGAAACTCTCCAAGTCCTTCAATCAACATCAGGCGCTCAATGCGGTTGATCTGAACATCTGTTCCGGCGAGATGGTGGCTCTGCTTGGGCCGTCTGGCTCCGGCAAATCCACCCTTTTACGTCATTTAAGCGGTTTGATCACCGGTGATAAATCCCCCGGCAGCCGCGTCGAGCTGCTGGGCCGCACCGTTCAACATGAAGGCCGCCTGGCGCGCGATATCCGCAAAAGCCGCGCCCACACCGGCTACATCTTCCAGCAGTTCAATCTGGTGAACCGCCTGACAGTGCTGGAGAACGTCCTGATTGGCGCGCTCGGCAGCACACCGTTCTGGCGTACCTGTTTTAGCTGGTTTAGCCAGGAACAAAAACAGCGTGCATTACAGGCGCTGACCCGCGTGGGCATGGCGCACTTTGCATACCAGCGCGTTTCCACGCTTTCGGGCGGTCAGCAGCAGCGCGTTGCAATCGCCCGCGCGCTGATGCAGCAGGCCAAAGTGATCCTCGCCGATGAGCCGATTGCTTCGCTGGACCCGGAATCCGCCCGCATCGTGATGGACACCCTACGCGACATAAACCAGACCGACGGCATCACCGTGGTCGTCACGCTGCATCAGGTGGATTACGCCCTGCGCTACTGCGAACGCATCATCGCGCTGCGCCAGGGCAACGTCTTCTTTGATGGCAGCAGCCAGCATTTTGATAACGATCGTTTTGACCATCTCTACCGCAGCATGAACCGCGTCGAACAGAACGCGCAGGCTGCCTGACATCCCCACAATGAGGAATGGAAATGAGCTATAAGACCGTTGCCGCGCTGGCCTTCACCAGCATGTTTAGTCTCAGCACACTGCTCACCCCGGCCCATGCCGAAGAGCAAGAAAAAGCGCTGAACTTTGGCATTATTTCGACCGAATCACAGCAAAACCTGAAACCGCAGTGGGAACCGTTCCTGAAGGACATGGAAAAATCACTGGGCGTGAAAGTGAACGCCTTCTTCGCCCCGGACTACGCCGGGATCATCCAGGGAATGCGCTTTAACAAAGTTGATATCGCCTGGTACGGCAACCTCTCGGCAATGGAAGCGGTGGATCGCGCTAACGGGCAAGTGTTTGCCCAGACCGTCGCCGCCGACGGATCCCCAGGTTACTGGAGCGTGTTGATCGTTAACAAAGACAGCCCGATCAATAACCTGAACGATCTGATCGCCAAACGTAAGGATCTGACCTTCGGCAACGGCGATCCCAACTCAACGTCAGGCTTCCTCGTCCCCGGCTACTACGTCTTCGCCAAAAACAACATTTCCGCCAGCGACTTCAAACGCACCGTTAACGCCGGACACGAAACCAACGCGCTGGCCGTCGCCAACAAGCAGGTCGATGTCGCCACCAACAACACCGAAAACCTCGACAAGCTGAAAACTTCCGCGCCGGAAAAACTGAAAGAACTGAAGGTGATCTGGAAGTCGCCGCTGATCCCGGGCGATCCGATCGTCTGGCGTAAAAACCTCTCCGAAACCACCAAGGACAAGGTGTACGACTTCTTTATGAATTACGGCAAAACGCCGGAACAGAAAACCGTACTGGAACGCCTGGGATGGGCACCGTTCCGCGCCTCCAGCGATCTGCAACTGGTGCCGATTCGCCAGCTGGCACTGTTTAAAGAGATGCAGGGTGTGAAGGACAACAAAGGGCTGAACGAGGAAGAGAAAACCAGCAAAACCTCGGCATTGAAAGCGCAACTCGATGACCTTGACCGTCTGACCGCCGCACTGGGCGCTATGACCAGCGTCACCAAAGCGGTGCAGTAAACCTGGTGACCAAATTGTAGGCCTGATAAGCGCAGCGCCATCAGGCAATGCAAGGGATTCCATGCCGGATGGCGGTGCCAGCACCTTATCCGGCCTACAACAGACCCGAAACATCGACACCCAGGAGCTAAACATGCAAACCATCACCGTCGCCCCGCCCAAACGTAGCTGGTTCTCGCTGCTGAGCTGGGCCATTCTTCTCGCCGTGCTGGTGGTCTCGTGGAAAGGTGCCGAAATGGCCCCGCTCACGCTGATCCAGGATTCCGGCAATATGGCGACCTTCGCCGCCGACTTCTTCCCGCCGGACTTCAGCCAGTGGCAGGACTATCTCGGTGAAATGGCCGTCACCCTGCAAATTGCCGTCTGGGGGACTGCCCTCGCCGTTGTGCTGTCGATTCCCTTCGGCCTGATGTGCGCCGATAACCTCGTGCCGTGGTGGATTTACCAGCCGATGCGTCGCCTGATGGACGCCTGCCGCGCCATCAATGAAATGGTCTTCGCCATGCTGTTCGTGGTCGCCGTCGGGTTAGGCCCATTCGCCGGGGTGATGGCGCTGTTTATCCACACTACCGGGGTGCTCTCCAAACTGCTTTCTGAAGCGGTAGAAGCTATTGAGCCAGGTCCGGTAGAAGGCATTCGCGCCACCGGTGCCAACAAAATTGAAGAGATTCTGTACGGCGTTCTGCCACAGGTCATGCCGCTGCTTATCTCCTACTCGCTGTATCGCTTTGAATCCAACGTTCGCTCGGCCACGGTGGTCGGAATGGTGGGTGCAGGCGGTATTGGCGTGACCTTATGGGAAGCGATTCGCGGCTTTCAGTTCCAGCAAACCTGCGCCCTGATGGTGTTAATCATCGTCACCGTCAGCCTGTTGGATTTCCTTTCCCAGCGTTTGCGTAAGCACTTTATCTGATTAGCGAGGCATTGATTGCTATGCACTTGTCTACACATCCGACCAGTTATCCAACGCGTTATCAGGAAATTGCCGCGAGACTTGAGCAGGAGCTACGTCAACATTATCGCTGCGGTGACTATCTGCCCGCCGAGCATCAGCTTGCCGCGCGCTACGAGGTAAACCGCCACACCCTGCGCCGCGCCATTGACCAGTTGGTTGAACGCGGTTGGGTTCAGCGTCGCCAGGGCGTCGGCGTGCTGGTGCTGATGCGCCCGTTCGATTACCCGCTTAATGCCCAGGCGCGCTTTAGTCAGAATCTGCTGGACCAGGGCAGCCATCCCACCAGCGAAAAACTGCTGGCGGTGCTGCGTCCGGCCTCCAGCCACATTGCCGATGCGCTCAGCATAAACGAGGGCGATAACGTGATTCACCTGCGCACCCTGCGCCGGGTTAACGGCATCGCACTGTGCCAGATCGACCACTATTTTTCCGACCTCTCGCTGTGGCCGCTGATGCAAGGCTTCAACAGCGGTTCGCTGCATGACTACCTGCGCGAACAGTCCGGTCTGACGCTGCTACGCACGCAAACGCGCATCAGCGCCCGCCGTGCGCAGGCCAAAGAGAGCAAGGTGCTGGAAATCCCCAATATGGCGCCGCTGCTGTGCGTGCGCACCCTGAACCACCGTGAAGGCGAAGAACACGCGGCGGAATACTCCGTCAGCCTGACCCGCGCCGACATGATCGAATTCACTATGGAGCACTGAATGCATTTCGATACCGCCACCCGCCAGCGCTGGATGCGCGCGCTGGCTTACAGCAATGCCGATGCCCTGAACGCCCGCATCACCGCGCTCAAACTGACGCCGGACTATGAACTTATCCGCGCCCCGGAAAGCGGACTGATGCAGATCCAGGCCCGTATGGGCGGTACCGGCAACCGCTTCTTTGCCGGTGACACCACGCTAACTCGCGCAGTGGTAAGTCTGAAGAGCGGCACGCTGGGTTACAGCTACCTGCTGGGACGCAATAAACAACATGCCGAGCAGTGCGCGGTGATTGACGCACTGCTGCAGGAACAAACGCATTTCCAGAACCTAATGGAAACCTTAATTGCCCCGCTGGAAGCGGAACGCGATGCGCTGATTAACGCACGCCGTGCCGAAGTCAACGCCAGCCGGGTCGACTTCTTCACGCTGGTACGCGGAGATAACGCATGACACGATCTACAGCACTTCTGACCGCTTTTAATTTACCCGTTCAGGATGCTCAGCAGAGCTTTCGTCGCCTGCTGAAAGCCATGAGCGAACCGGGCGTAATCGTCGCCCTGCATCAACTGAAACACGGCTGGCAGCCGCTGGGTCTGGCGACCACCAGCGTGCTGCTGACCCTGGTCGATGGCGACACGCCGGTCTGGCTGGCGCCGTCGATGGATAACGATATTGCCCGCCAGAACCTGCGTTTTCATACAAACGCGCCGCTGGTGGATCAGCCGCAGCTGGCGGCCTTTGCCGTCGCCGACGAGCGCATCAGCAGCGAACAGCTTAACGCCCTCTCCGCCGGTTCAGCCGTCGCGCCAGAGACCAGCGCCACGCTGATTGTGCAGGTCTCTGGCTTAAGCGGCGGACGCATGCTGCGTCTGACCGGCGCGGGCATCGCCGAAGAGCGCATGATCGCGCCACAGCTGCCGGAATGCCTGATTCATGAACTCACCGAACGCCCGCACCCGTTCCCACTGGGGGTCGATCTGATCCTCACCTGCGGCGAACGCCTGCTGGCTATTCCGCGAACCACCCATGTGGAGGTGTGCTGATGTACGTCGCCGTCAAAGGGGGCGAAAAGGCGATAGCCAACGCCCACGCCCTGCAGGAAAACCGACGCCGGGGCGATGAAACCATTGCTGAACTGAGCGTGGCGCAAATCGAACAGCAGATGAACCTGGCCGTTGACCGGGTGATGACCGAAGGCGGTATTGCCGACCGTGAACTGGCGGCACTGGCGCTGAAGCAGGCCAGCGGCGATAACGTCGAAGCCATCTTTTTGCTCCGCGCCTACCGCACTACGCTGGCAAAAGTGGCGGTCAGTGAACCGGTTAACAGCGCAGAAATGCGCCTTGAGCGCCGAATCTCGGCGGTCTACAAAGATATTCCCGGCGGGCAACTGTTGGGTCCAACCTATGACTACACCCATCGCCTGCTGGATTTTACCCTGCTGGCCAATGGCGAAACGCCGCCTCTGCGCAGCGCAGACGGCGTGCAGGATGCCTCCCCGCACGTCTTTTCCCTGCTG
The DNA here is from genome assembly GCF_002042885.1 of Citrobacter portucalensis. Classification (GTDB taxonomy): domain Bacteria; phylum Pseudomonadota; class Gammaproteobacteria; order Enterobacterales; family Enterobacteriaceae; genus Citrobacter; species Citrobacter portucalensis. Next base: position 112,175 of record NZ_MVFY01000012.1, on the reverse strand, counting down.
GCCAACCAGGGGCTGGCAAAGCGTGAAGAGGATGATGGCGCGACACCCGACGACATCACCCGCACACCGCCGGTTTATCCCTGTTCACGTGCTTCACGCCTGCAACAGCTGATGCGCGGCGACGAAGGCTATCTGCTGGCGCTGGCCTACTCCACCCAGCGCGGCTACGGGCGCAACCACCCGTTTGCCGCCGAAATCCGCAGCGGCTATGTGGCACTGGAAACCGTACCGGAAGAGCTGGGATTTGCGGTGAACGTCGGCGAACTGCTGATGACCGAATGCGAAATGGTGAACGGGTTTGTCGCACCAGAAAACGAATCTCCCCATTTTACCCGCGGCTACGGGCTGGTGTTCGGTATGAGCGAACGTAAAGCGATGGCGATGGCGCTGGTGGACCGCGCCCTACAGGCAGCCGAATACGATGAAACGGTCACAGGACCGGCGCAGGACGAAGAGTTCGTGCTGGCGCATGCGGATAACGTCGAGGCGGCGGGTTTTGTTTCGCACCTCAAACTTCCCCATTACGTCGATTTCCAGGCCGAACTGGAACTGCTCAAACGCCTGCAACAGGAGGCCACCCGTGACCACTAACCTCTCCGGCTACAACTTTGCCTATCTTGATGAGCAGACCAAACGCATGATCCGCCGCGCAATTCTGAAAGCGGTGGCAATCCCGGGTTACCAGGTCCCGTTTGGCGGACGTGAAATGCCGATGCCCTACGGCTGGGGAACCGGCGGTATTCAGCTTACCGCCAGCGTGATTGGCGAGCCGGACGTATTGAAGGTGATTGACCAGGGCGCGGATGACACCACCAACGCCGTGTCGATTCGTAATTTCTTCAAGCGTGTGACCGGGGTGAATACCACTGAGCGTACGGAAGATGCGACGCTGATCCAGACCCGCCACCGCATCCCGGAAACGCCGCTGGTGGAAGATCAGATAATCATCTTCCAGGTACCGATCCCTGAGCCGCTGCGCTTTATCGAACCGCGTGAAACGGAAACTCGCACCATGCACGCGCTGGAAGAGTACGGCATCATGCAGGTGAAACTGTATGAAGATATCGCCCGCTTCGGCCATATCGCCACCACTTACGCCTATCCGGTGAAGGTCAATGACCGCTACGTCATGGACCCGTCGCCCATCCCGAAATTCGACAATCCAAAGATGGACATGATGCCAGCCCTGCAACTGTTTGGCGCTGGCCGCGAAAAGCGTATCTATGCCGTTCCACCTTACACCCGCGTGGAAAGCCTCGATTTCGACGATCACCCGTTTACCGTGCAGAGCTGGGATGAGCCTTGCGCCATCTGCGGCTCAACCCACAGCTATCTCGATGAAGTGGTGCTCGATGACACCGGCAAACGCATGTTTGTCTGCTCCGACACCGACTACTGCCGCCAACAGAGCGAGGCCCTCAGCAAATGACGCAACCGCTGCTTTCAGTCAACAACCTGACCCATCTCTACGCGCCGGGCAAGGGCTTCAGCGATGTCTCTTTTGACCTGTGGCCAGGCGAAGTGCTGGGCATCGTCGGCGAGTCCGGTTCCGGCAAAACCACGCTGCTGAAATCGATCTCTTCACGGCTGACGCCGCAGAGCGGTGAGATTTTGTATCAGAACCGTTCGCTGTACGGCATGAACGAGGCCGACCGTCGCCGTCTGCTGCGCACCGAATGGGGCGTGGTGCATCAGCATCCGCTGGATGGCTTGCGCCGTCAGGTCTCCGCAGGCGGCAATATCGGCGAACGTCTGATGGCCACCGGCGCACGTCACTACGGCGACATCCGCGCCACCGCGCAGCGCTGGCTGGAGGAGGTAGAGATCCCTGCCTCGCGTATCGACGATCTACCCACCACCTTTTCCGGCGGCATGCAGCAGCGCCTGCAGATTGCCCGCAACCTCGTCACCCATCCCAAACTGGTGTTTATGGACGAACCTACCGGCGGGCTGGACGTTTCCGTACAGGCCAAACTGCTGGACCTGCTGCGCGGCCTGGTGGTGGAACTGGATCTGGCGGTAGTGATTGTCACCCACGATTTGGGCGTCGCGCGCCTGCTGGCCGACCGTTTACTGGTGATGAAGCAAGGTCAGGTGGTGGAAAGTGGGTTAACCGACCGCGTGCTCGACGACCCGCATCATCCGTATACCCAGTTGCTGGTGTCGTCGGTGTTGCAGAACTGATTTTTTGTTGTGCCGGATGGCGGCTGCGCCTTATCCGGCCTACGGAGTGGCATTGGTTGTAGGCCTGATAAGCGAAGCGCCATCAGGCAATCGAACGCAAAAATGTCTAAAGAGGCTAAAAATGAACGCGATCCGCGTTGAAAATGTCAGTAAAACCTTTGTCCTGCATCAGCAAAACGGCGTGCGTCTGCCGGTGCTGCAAAACGCCACTCTGGACGTTAAAAGCGGCGAATGCGTGGTGCTGCACGGTCACTCGGGCAGCGGCAAATCCACATTGCTGCGTTCGCTGTACGCCAACTACCTGCCGGATGAAGGACACATCCACATCCGCCACAGCGATGAATGGGTCGATCTGGTGCAGGCCCCGGCGCGCAAAGTACTGGAGGTTCGCCGTTCAACCATCGGCTGGGTGAGCCAGTTCCTGCGCGTGATCCCGAGGATTTCCGCGCTGGACGTGGTGATGCAACCGCTGCTGGATCTGGGGGTCTCCCGTGAGGAGTGTGCAGCCAAAGCAGCTAACCTGCTTACCCGCCTGAACGTGCCGGAGCGATTGTGGCACCTGGCGCCGTCGACCTTTTCCGGCGGCGAACAGCAGCGCGTCAACATCGCTCGCGGGTTTATCGTCGATTACCCAATTCTTCTGCTCGATGAGCCTACCGCCTCGCTGGACGCCAAAAACAGCGCCGCCGTCGTCGCATTAATTGAAGAGGCGAAAGCCCGCGGCGCAGCAATTGTCGGCATTTTTCACGATCAAACCGTGCGCGACCGCGTAGCGGATCGTCTGCATCTGATGGGAACAACAGCATGATTATCAATAATGTAAAGCTGGTACTGGAAGATGAAGTGGTGCAAGGATCGCTGGAAATCGAGGGCGGGGTCATTCGCACCTTTGCAGAAAGTCCGAGCAGCCTACCTGAGGCGCTGGACGGCGAAGGCGGCTGGCTGCTACCAGGGCTTATCGAGCTGCATACCGATAATCTCGACAAATTTTTCACCCCGCGCCCGAAGGTAGACTGGCCTGCCCACTCGGCGATGAGCAGCCACGACGCGCTAATGGTCGCCAGCGGCATTACCACCGTGCTGGACGCGGTGGCAATTGGCGATGTGCGCGACGGCGGCGACCGTCTGGAAAATCTGGAGAAGATGATCAATGCGGTCGAAGAGACGCAAAAGCGCGGGGTCAATCGCGCCGAGCATCGCCTGCACCTGCGCTGTGAGCTGCCGCATCACACTACCCTGCCGCTGTTTGAAAAGCTGGTCGGCCGCGAGCCGGTAACGCTGGTGTCACTGATGGATCACTCGCCAGGCCAGCGTCAGTTCGCCAATCGCGAGAAGTACCGCGAGTATTATCAAGGCAAGTATTCGCTCACCGACGAGCAGATGGCCCGCTATGAAGAAGAACAATTAGCGCTGGCGGCGCGTTGGTCACAGCCCAATCGCACGGCGATTGCCCAGATGTGTCGTGAGCGCCAGATTGCGCTGGCGAGCCATGATGATGCCACCCATGATCATGTGCTGGAATCGCACCAGCTTGGCAGCGTGATCGCCGAATTCCCCACTACCTTCGAAGCGGCTGAAGCCTCGCGCCAGCATGGTATGAACGTGCTGATGGGGGCGCCCAACATCGTGCGCGGCGGTTCTCACTCCGGCAACGTAGCGGCGCATAAGCTGGCTGAGCTGGGGCTTTTGGATATTCTCTCTTCCGACTATTACCCCGCCAGCCTGCTCGATGCGGCGTTTCGCGTAGCGGACGACGACGCCAACCGCTTTACGCTGCCACAGGCCATTCGTCTGGTGACCCGCAATCCGGCGCGGGCATTAAATCTCGACGATCGTGGCGTTGTTGCCGAAGGCAAACGCGCGGATCTGGTGCTGGCACACCGCAAAGGCGGCAACATCCATATCGACCACGTCTGGCGTCAGGGCAAAAGGGTATTCTGACTATGGGTAAACTGATCTGGCTGATGGGGCCATCCGGCTCCGGTAAGGACAGTCTGCTGGCCGAACTCCGCCAGCAGGAACCGGCGCAACTGCTGGTAGCGCACCGTTACATCACCCGCGCCGCCAACGCCGGGAATGAAAATCATATTGCGCTGAGCGAACAAGAATTTTTTACCCGCGCCGGGCAGAACCTGCTGGCACTGAGCTGGCACGCCAATGGCTTCTACTACGGCGTTGGCGTGGAGATTGACCTCTGGCTACACGCCGGTTTTGATGTGGTGGTCAACGGCTCACGGGCGCATCTGCCCCAGGCGCAGGCCCGTTACGGTACATCTTTACTCCCCATTTGCTTACAGGTTTCTCCGGCGATTTTACGCCAGCGCTTGCAGGCTCGTGGACGGGAGAGCGAAACGGAAATCGCCGCCCGTCTTGAGCGCGCAGCCCGCTACGCCCCGTATGACTGCCACGTCCTGAACAACGATGGAAGTTTGCTACAGTCTGTCAATACACTACTCACACTGATGGGACGCAAGGAGAAGAAACATGTCTGTCTGTGAATTACGCCGCGCTACGCTATACGATACCGATGCGGTTTATGCGCTCATCTGTGAGTTGAAACAGGGTCAATTCGACCTGCAGGCCTTTAGTGCCGGATACGCCGCAAATCTGCAAGATCCCAATATGCACTACCAACTGGCGCTGCTCGACGGACAGGTCGTCGGCTTGATCGGTCTGCACCTGCAGTTTCATCTGCACCACGCTAACTGGATTGGCGAAATACAGGAACTGGTGGTGATGCCGCAGGCGCGAGGATTAACGGTAGGCAGTCAGTTACTGGCCTGGGCCGAAGCCACCGCGCGCGAAGCGGGTGCAGAGATGACCGAGCTTTCCACCAGCACTCAACGCCTTAACGCTCACCGTTTTTATCAGCGCGAAGGCTATACCCAGAGCCATTTTCGCTTCACTAAACCGTTGTAGGGGGAGCCATGAGTCTGACCATTACGCTGACGGGAACGGGCGGCGCGCAGCTGGTGCCGACATTTGGCTGCGACTGTGCGGCTTGCCAACGAGCACACTTACAGGCGCAATACCGTCGACGCCCTTGTAGCGGGGTGGTCAGGTTCAATAATGCGGTGACGCTGCTGGACGCGGGGATCCCGCATCTGATGGACGACTGGCCGGCGGGCAGCTTCCAGCAGTTTTTGCTGACCCACTATCATATGGATCATGTGCAAGGGCTGTTTCCGTTGCGCTGGGGTGTGGGGGCGACTATCCCGGTGTACGGTCCGCCGGATGAACAGGGTTGCGACGATCTGTTTAAGCATCCCGGCATCCTCGATTTTAGCCATACCGTGGCACCGTTCGTGGTGTTCGACCTGCAAGGATTGCAGGTAACGCCGCTACCGCTCAACCATTCAAAGCTGACGTTTGGTTATCTGCTGGAGACCGCACATAGCCGCGTGGCGTGGCTCTCCGATACCGCCGGACTTCCCGACAAGACGTTGAAGTTTCTCCACAATAACCAGCCTCAGGTGATTATCATTGACTGCAGCCATGCCCCGCGCGCCGAGCCACCGCGCAATCATTGTGATTTAAATACCGTTATCGCCTTAAACGAAGTTATCCGCTGCCCACGGGTGATCCTGACGCATATCAGCCATCAGTTTGATCTGTGGATGATGGAACATCCGCTACCAGTAGGGTTTGAGGCAGGATATGACGGAATGGAGATTGTGCTGGAGTAAGGAAATTTGCCGGATGCGATGAAAACATCTTATCCGGCCTACAAACAGATGATTAAGCGACTTTTTTTGCGCCGACATCTCGCTGCGCAATAAAATCTTTAACTGAAACAATCCGGTTCAGTTCTTCTTGCGCCCGCATGTCATTTTCAACTTCCCACAGGTCAACCGCCGCCTGTAGGTTACGCCAGAAATCAACGGAGGTATCGAACGCTTTTGCCAAACGAAACGCCATATCCGTTGTTAATTTGCGATTATTGTTGACCAGTGCGCTCACTGTATTGCGGTGAACATGCAGAATTTCAGCCAGATCGTTGATTTTCAGATCAAGCGGTTCCAGGTATTCATATTGCAGGATATCACCCACAGTCGTTGGTTTTCTGGATGCCTGTTTCATATCGTTACCTTACGTTTTTCTAATAGATGTGTGGATCTAAGTACACATCTTCGGCCTTACCATTAATCCATTTAAATATTAATCGGTACTGCTTGTTTACTCTGATTGAAGAATATTCCTGTAATTTTCCGGTTAACTCTTCATATCTGTTACCGGGTGGCGAGCGCAAATCCCGATGCGAAACAGCCGCATTAATGATATCCAGCTTTCTGGCTAATGCAGTGTGAATATCCGCAGGTATTTTTCTGTGCTATGTCGCCCGTTCAAAAAAATCTTCAAGCCATGTATCCCGAAAATTTCTGATATTTAATGATTTAGACATTCCATTGCCAGCACCTTTTCCATAAGCATAGAGAGATTGTAGTGCATACATGCACCGTGCTCAAGTGCATTCATTAACATAAAATGGTGAGCCGTTGGGCGAGCAGGTAAATCCCTGCCAGAAAGATAAAATACCCATAAATTTAATCGTTACCGCTAACGATCGTAATCTTCTTCCATTCTGCGTTCTTCGTCTTCTAACTGACGCCGTTCTTGATCGAGCTGGCGCTGACGGTCATCCAGTTGGCGACGTCGATCTTCAAACTGGCGGCGGCGATTGTCATATTGCCTGCGCCGGTCGTCACTCATCTGGCGCTGCCAGCTTTCGTCACGCGAATCATCATAATCCCGCCCGTTGTCCGGTTTGTATGCGTCGTTAATCGCCTGCTGAATATTACCAATGGCGTCATCGATAATATCCGCCTGTGCCGATACGGTGGTCAGCATTAGCAAACTAAAAAGAAGGAATGTCGCAGAGCGTTGCATAAAACCAGCCTCATCAAGAAACTCGCCCCACGGTAATCAAAGCGTATTTGCGCGGGTAGCGGAGGAATCTCAATTACGCGAATGCCGCAGCGCCTGCGCCAGCTCTCCCCGAGTAAAAGGCTTACGCAATAGCGCCACATCGGGCAACGCTGGGTTATGCGCCGGACGTAAATCCTGACCGCTAATCAGCAGGATGGACAACTGCGGATAATGTGCCTGAGCATGATTCACCACATCCACGCCGCTCAACCCTCCTGGTAGCATTAAGTCGCTGATTAAAATATCAATCTCGGATGAAGCCGCCAGCATATGCATCGCCTGTTCGCCGTTGGCGGCCTCTAACGTCAGGTAGCCCAGCAGGTGTAATTGCTCGCACAACGTCTGGCGTACATCGTCCTCATCCTCGAGCACCAACACCAGTTTTTCACCGCTGTTCGCCGCATGTACCGCCACCGGTTCTGCCTGAGCCTGCACCGGCACAACGGCGCGAGGCAGTTGTAGCCTGACCGTCGTTCCCTGCCCGGGAGCGCTTTCAATCTCCACCCGACCACCGGACTGGCGCACAAAACCGTAAACCATCGACAGCCCCAGTCCGCTGCCGCTACCGGTCTGTTTGGTGGTGAAAAACGGTTCGAAGACCTGGGCTTTCACCTCCTGTGACATCCCGCTTCCCTGGTCGGCAACCTCCAGCATCACCATATCCTGCTTGCGCCCATCGCTGCGCGTGACCCGCTGATTCCAGGTACGGATTTTAATCGTGCCCGCCTGCCCGTCCATGGCGTCACGGGCGTTCATCACCAGATTGATAATGGCGTTTTCCAGTTGGCTGACGTCAATCCACGCGGGCCAGGCGGGAGACTGGGCTTCAATCTCCAGCGTCAACGTGGCCGGAAGAGAGTGGCGCATCAGTTCGCCCAGATTTTCCAGCAGCGTTTTCAGCTCCACCGCATGAGGGTGCAACGACTGTTTGCGCGAAAAGGCCAGCAGTCGCTGGGTAAGCAGCGCCCCACGCTCGGCGGCTTTTAGCGCCCGATTGACCCGCGGCGCGTCGGGAGAATCCGGATCCACCAAATCCAGACTGCCAATAATAACCGCCAGCAGGTTATTGAAATCATGTGCTAATCCACCCGTCAGTTGCCCCACCGCCTTCAGCTTTTGGCTGTGCAACAGCGCCTCTTCCAGCCCCTGACGCTCGGTGCGATCGATTTCCATCTGGCTGGTTTTTTCTTTTAGCAGTCGGGTGGTGTGCTCCAGCGACGCCGTATTCCGGGCAAAGACGCTAAAGGCGCGGGCCAGCTCGCCTAACTCATCACGACGCTGCAGGGCCGGTACGCTGACGTCTGATTCACCGTGCGCCAGCCGGGTCATCGCCCGTGAAATGGCCGTCAGGTTGGAACCGAGATTACGGTAGATATACCACCCGGCAAAACCGGTGATCACCACCGCCAGCAGCGCAAACACTAAAATAAACAACGCGCCGGATTGCAGTTCCTGATGGCTTTGCGCCACCCGTTGCTCTGAGATCAGCGCCACCTGCGAGGCATACTGATTGATATCGCTGTTGAGGATCGCCACCAGCGCTTTGATATGAAACATATACCAGTTGATGGCCAAATCGCTCTGCTCCAGCGCGGAAGAGAGCGGCTCCAGCTTATGCAGCTCCTGGTTGAAGTCGTTGAGGATACCGCTAATCAGCGGACTAGCATGGCGCAAGGGAAGCGCAGGCATCACCGCATCCAGTTGTTTCACCACCGAACGCGGCGTGGGCGTGTCGATGGCGGCAACAATTAAGCGGTCCATCTGCCCCAGCAGCGCATCATCCTGCGCGCCGGTCAACTTTTGCAGATGACGTAAATAGCTTTGATTTTGATACAGCGAACTGAGCAACGCGTTACGCTCCAGGTGTCGCCGCTGCCCGCGCTGCAACATCCCTTCTACGCTGCTTTGTAGTTCATTACTGCGCTGGATAATACGCTCGACCAGCACCGGCTCTTGCTGCGCCAGCGGCGCGGTAGCCAGTTGTTCCAGCGACTGCTTCAGCGCCCTTTGCGTCTCCTGCAGCCGCTCCGCTTCCCCTTTGTATTCCAGCGCCCCGACCACCTGCGACAACCGCACCGCCGCCGTCGCCACGTTCGCCGTATCCCGCGCCAGGTTCATGCTGCCGGTCATGTCGTCAACGGTTTGCTGCTGCACCTGCTCCTGAATCTGACTGGCATGCTGAAAACCCAGCACCGCCACGCCGCTCACCATCAGCGTGACAGCCACCACCAGCAGATTGAAGAACAGCAATCGTCCGCGAGCACTGGCGAGAAAGTGACGTCCCGGTTGCGGCATATCACGCTCCGTGAAGAAAAATCGCAATATGACAAATATGAACGGCTTCTGACATTTTGCATTTACATTCCTGTGATGGACTGCTGATATCGGCCACCCCACAGGAGATCCGCCATGAGCAGGACACCGGTTCTGGAGATGCGCAACATTGCTAAAGCGTTTGGCAAATTTTACGCGCTGAAAGGGGTCGATTTAACGGTCTGGCCGGGCGAGATTCATGCCCTGATGGGCGAGAATGGCGCGGGGAAGAGCACCCTGATGAAGATCCTCGCAGGCGCCTATACCGCCACCAGCGGTGAGATCCTGATTGACGGTCAGCCGTTTCACATTCGCGGTCCTAAAGATGCGCTTAGCGCAGGCATCACGCTGATTTATCAGGAGATGCAGCTCGCGCCGAACCTGACGGTAGCGGAAAATATCTTTCTTGGCAGCGAGCTGTCGCGCGGCGGGCTGGTCCAGCGTAAAGAGATGGTCATGCAGTCGCAGAAAGTCATCGACCGACTCGGCGCCCAGTTTAAGGCCAGCGACCGTGTGATGACATTGACCATCGCCGAACAGCAGCAGGTGGAAATTGCCCGCGCCCTGCACCGTAACAGCCGCATTCTGGTAATGGATGAACCCACCGCCGCCCTCTCCTCACGTGAAACTCACCGCCTGTTTGAACTGATCATGCGCCTGCGCGATGAGGGGATGGCGATTATCTACATCAGCCACCGCATGGCGGAAGTGTACGAACTCTCGGACCGCGTCAGCGTCCTGCGCGATGGGCAATATGTTGGCAGCCTGACCCGCGACAAGCTCAACGCCTCGGAGCTGGTACGCATGATGGTGGGCCGTCCGTTGAGCGATCTGTTCAACAAAGAGCGCGATATTCCCTTAGGTAAAGCACGCCTCAATGTTCATCACCTGACCGACGGCCATAAAGTCCGGCCGTGCAGCTTGCTGGTGCGCTCCGGGGAGATCGTCGGCCTGGCCGGGCTAGTCGGTGCCGGGCGTTCTGAACTGGCTCAGCTTATTTTTGGCGTGCGTAAAGCCATCGGCGGCATGATTGAAGTAGACGGTGAACCGGTAGTGATCCACTCCCCCCGCGAGGCGATTGACCACGGCATTGGCTTTCTGACGGAAAACCGCAAAGAACAGGGATTATTTTTAGAGCTGGCAGCGGCAGAAAACATCACCATGGCAACGCTGGAGCGTGACGCCAACTGGGGCATGCTCGATCGCAAAAAGGCGCAGGCTATTTCCGATGACGCCATCAAGCTGCTCAACATCCGCGTGCCGCACGCACAGGTACGCGCGGGCGGGCTGTCCGGCGGAAATCAGCAAAAACTGCTGATTTCACGCTGGGTCGCGATCGGCCCACGTATTTTGATCCTCGATGAACCCACGCGCGGCGTGGACGTCGGTGCCAAAAGCGAGATCTACCGGATCATGAACGATATGGCGCGCAAAGGCGTAGCGATCCTGATGATCTCCAGCGAGCTGCCGGAAGTCGTCGGTATGAGCGATCGCGTGTATGTCATGCGGGAAGGCAGTATTGCCGGCGAGCTGAACGGACAAAGCATTACCCAGGAAAATATTATGACGCTGGCAACCGGCGTGAACGACTCCCACCATCAGGCGGTGCCCCATGAATAATCCAACCACTCCCCAGCAGGTGGCGAAATCCGCCTCCGCAAAAAAAATGCTGATGAGCGATCTGATGCAAACGGTCGGCATCTTACCGATTCTCATCCTGATTGTGGCGGTATTTGGCTTTATCGCGCCTAACTTTTTTACCGAAAGTAACCTGCTGAATATTACCCGTCAGGCCTCGATCAACATCGTGCTGGCGGCTGGCATGACCTTCATTATTTTGACCGGCGGGATCGACCTCTCGGTTGGCTCGATTCTCGGTACCACCGCTGTCGCAGCCATGGTCGTTTCTCTTATTCCTGAGCTTGCCATGCTATCGATTCCGGCGGCGCTGATGCTCGGTCTGGTGCTGGGATTGTTTAACGGCGCGCTGGTTGCTTTTGCCGGACTACCGCCGTTTATCGTCACGCTTGGAACCTATACGGCGCTGCGCGGTGCGGCCTATCTGCTGGCCGACGGAACAACGGTGATTAACTCCAATATCAGCTTTGAGTGGATCGGTAACAACTATCTCGGCCCGGTTCCGTGGCTGGTAGTCATTGCGCTGGCGGTGGTGGTGGTGTGCTGGTTCATTCTGCGCCGCACCACGCTCGGCGTTCATATCTACGCGGTCGGCGGCAATATGCAGGCCGCACGTTTAACCGGGATCAAAGTGTGGCTGGTGCTGCTGTTCGTCTACGGCATGAGCGGTTTGCTCTCAGGCCTTGGCGGGGTGATGAGCGCCTCGCGGCTGTATAGCGCCAACGGCAACTTAGGCATGGGTTACGAGCTGGACGCCATCGCGGCGGTGATCCTCGGCGGCACCAGCTTTGTTGGCGGGATCGGCACCATCACCGGCACGCTGGTGGGGGCGTTGATAATCGCCACGCTCAATAACGGTATGACGCTGATGGGCGTCTCCTATTTCTGGCAACTGGTGATCAAAGGGGCGGTGATCATCATAGCGGTACTGATCGACAAATACCGTACCCGACACCATCAAAGTGCATAGACAAGCTTACTGGCCTACTCATTCGTAGGCCTGATAAGCGCAGCGCCATCAGGCGTATAACAACAATACCCTACGTGAGGAAACGAGTATGCGTTTGAAGCCATTAGTAACCGCGCTCTGTGCTGGCGCCCTGCTTGCTGCAGCTCCGTTTGTGCAGGCAAAAGAACTGAAATCGATCGGCGTTACGGTGGGCGATCTGGCCAACCCGTTCTTCGTGCAGATCACCAAAGGCGCGGAGCTGGAAGCACGCAAGCTGGCAGGTGATAGCGTTAAAGTAACGCTGGTTTCCAGCGGCTACGATCTGGGTCAACAGGTGTCGCAGATCGACAACTTTATTGCCGCCAAAGTCGACATGATTATCCTTAACGCCGCCGACTCCAAAGGCATCGGCCCGGCGGTAAAACGCGCGAAAGACGCCGGGATCGTGGTGGTTGCCGTTGACGTGGCAGCGGAAGGCGCAGACGCGACCATTACCTCCGATAACACCCAGGCAGGTGAAATGGCCTGTAAATACATTACCGACCGCCTGAAAGGCAAAGGCAACGTCGTCATCATCAACGGGCCGCCGGTTTCCGCCGTCCAGAACCGCGTGGAAGGCTGCCAGACTGAGTTTAAACGCCACCCGGACATCAAGGTGCTGTCGCATAACCAAAACGCCAAAGGCAGTCGTGAAGGCGGGCTGGAGATCATGACCGCGCTGCTGGCGGCGAATCCGAAGATCGACGGCGTATTCGCCATTAACGATCCGACGGCGATCGGTGCCGATCTGGCGGCAAAACAGGCGCAGCGTAGCGAATTCTTTATTGTCGGCGTAGATGGATCCCCGGACGGTGAAGAAGCGCTGAAGCGCGAAAACTCACTATTTGTGGCGACTCCGGCACAAGATCCGCAGGTGATGGCTGCCAAAGCGGTCGAAATCGGCTATGACATATTGCAGGGGAAACCCGCCCCGAAAGAACCCGTGCTGATCCCGGTGACGATGATCGATAAAAACAACGTCGGCAGTTATAAGGGTTGGACGGTTAAATAGCCCGCCACAACAACGCCGGATGGCGGCAAAAATGCCCTATCCGGCCTACAAGATCGCTATGAATTTGTAGGCCGGATAAGCGCGGCGCCATCCGGCATTATATTAAGGAGGATTCAGCCGATGAAACGCTCCGCAATAAACGAGATCCTTGGCCACACGCGCCAGTTTTTCTCTCAGCACGACGTGCATCTCCCCCCTTTTGCCAGCTTCCCCCCGACCCAATGGCGCAAGCTTGATGCTGCAGCCTGGAGCGAAGTGTTCGACCTTAAGCTCGGTTGGGATGTCACCGCATTTGGCGGCAACAATTTCGCCGCGCAAGGGTTAACGCTGTTCACTCTGCGTAATGGCTCGCCGAAAGGCATGCCTTACGAGAAATGCTACGCCGAGAAAATCATGCATGTTCGCGATGCGCAGGTCACGCCGATGCATTTTCACTGGCGCAAACGCGAAGACATTATCAATCGCGGCGGCGGCAATTTAATTGTGGAACTGTGGAATGCGGGGATCCGGGAACAAACGGAAGAGACCGACGTCAGCGTGGTAATTGACGGCTGTCGGCAAACCCATGCAGCGGGCAGTCAGTTACGCCTGACGCCGGGTGAAAGCATCTGCCTGCCGCCGGGCCTGTATCACAGCTTCTGGGCGGAAGAAGGTTTTGGCGACGTGCTGGTCGGCGAGGTTTCTTCTGTTAATGACGACGACCACGATAACCACTTTTTGCAACCGATCGCCCGCTATAACGACATTGAAGAAGACGAGCCGGCGCAGCTGGTGCTGTGTAACGAATATCGCCTGTTCCGCTAACCAAGGAGCGTATTATGCCGTTGATATCTCTCGCTGATGGCCTTGCACATGCCCGTGAGCATCGTTATGCCTTAGGGGCATTTAATGTTCTGGATTCACACTTCCTGCGCGCGCTGTTTGCCGCGGCAAAGCAGGAACGTTCGCCGTTTATCATCAATATCGCCGAAGTACATTTTAAATATATCTCGCTGGATTCTCTGGTCGAAGCGGTCAAGTTCGAAGCCGCGCGGCATGACATTCCGGTGGTGCTAAACCTTGACCACGGCCTGCACTTTGAGTCGGTAGTTCGGGCACTACGCTTAGGGTTCAGTTCAGTGATGTTCGATGGCTCCACGCTGGAGTATGAAGAAAATATCCGCCAGACCCGCGAAGTGGTGAAGATGTGCCATGCCGTCGGCGTGTCGGTGGAAGCCGAACTGGGTGCGGTGGGCGGTGATGAGGGCGGCGCGCTGTACGGTCATGCCGACGAGTCGCTATTTACCGACCCAATGATGGCGCGCGATTTCGTCGACAGAACCGGGATTGACGCGCTGGCGGTCGCCATTGGCAATGCCCACGGCAAATATAAAGGCGAACCGCTGCTCGACTTCCCGCGTCTGGACGCCATTCGCCAGCAGGCGGCAATCCCGCTGGTACTGCACGGCGGCTCCGGCATTAGCGACGACGATTTCAAGCGCGCGATTGAACTCGGCATTCACAAAATCAACTTCTATACCGGCATGTCGCAGGCGGCGCTGTCGGCGGTAGAAACACGGATGGCGAATCGCCAGCCGCTGTACGACGAATTCGCCGAACTGCTGCTCGGCATTGAAGAGGCCATTACCGATACCGTTTCGGAACAGATGCGCATTTTTGGCAGCGCGGGACGGGTCTGATGGAACGCAAAGGCGTTATCGCCGCAGGCAACATGCTGGTCGATCACGTGCATCAAATTGTGCAGTGGCCGGAACGTGGCTGGCTGGCGGAAATCACCCGTAGCGAACGCGCCACGGGCGGTGCGCCGCTTAATGTGCTGCTGACGCTGGCAAAAATGCACACTGGGCTGCCGTTGCAGGCGGTGGGGTTAATCGGTCAGGACAGCGACGGCGACTACATCATGGCGATGCTGGAGCAGTATCACGTTAATCGCCAACACGTGCAGCGCACCACATTCGCCCCCACGTCGATGTCGCAGGTGATGACCGATCCCAGCGGTCAGCGCACCTTTTTCCACTCGCCCGGTGCCAATCGGCTACTCGATCTGCCTGCGTTTGAGCAACTGGATACCTCGATGAAAATCTTCCATCTGGGATATCTGCTGCTGCTCGACAGTCTGGACATGCCGGATGAGGAGTACGGGACGCGTAGCGCACGGCTGCTGGCGCAAATGCGCGACACCGGCTTTGAAACGTCGCTGGATCTGGTCTCACGCAAGGGCGACCCGCGCTATCAACCGCTGGTGATGCCAGCCCTGCGCCATCTCGACTATCTGGTGATTAACGAGCTGGAAGCCGGGGAGTTCAGCGGGCTGGAGATCCGCCAGCCCAACGGCGAACTGCATATTGCGCACATCGCCACCGCCGCACGCGAATTATTGGATGCAGGTGTACGCCAGCGGGTGGTGATCCACTGTCCGGAAGGTGCCTGGGGTGAAGCGCCGGATCTGCCGGGCGTCTGGATCCCGTCGCAGTACCTGGCGCAGGAGGAGATCGTTGGCAGCGTCGGAGCGGGAGATGCGTTTTGCGCTGGATTTTTGTATGGCTGTCATGAGCGCTGGTCGCTGACGGACAGCGTCAGGTTGGCACACGCCTGTGCGCGGGCAAGCTTGCTGTGCGCGAATGCGATAGATGGCGCGAAGACGCTGGCAGAGTTGAAAGCAGAAATGGCTGACGCCTGATGCGCTACGCTTATCAGGCCTACGGAGTTGTTATCGCTTTTGTAGGCCGGATAAGGCGTTTACGCTGCATCCGGCAACTGCGCACGATCACGCCGCCTTATCGTGATGCTGCACGTCGGCGGCAAACACATAACCCAGCCCACGCAGGGTTTTGATCAACATTGGCTGGTGCGGGTTGTTCTCTATTTTTCGCCGCAGCCGCATGATTAACACGTCAATAGTGCGGTCAAACACCTCAACGCTGTCGCTGCGCGTCAGCTCCAGCAGTTGTTCCCGGCTCAGCACCCGCCGGGCATTTTGGGCCAGCGCCAACAGCAGGCTGTATTCCCCCTGCGTCAACTCCACCTTCAACTGCTGGGGATTATGCAGCTGGCAACCGGCGGTATCCAGATGCCAGCCATTGAAAGAAAGCCCCGTGGTCTGTGGGCCGCCGCTTTCTGCCGTTAACACGCCAACGCGTCTGAGCACCGCCTTTACCCGCGCCACCAGCACCCGCGCATTGAACGGCTTACCGATATAGTCGTCAGCCCCCATTTCCAGCCCAACAACCACATCCGACTCGCTGCCAAGCCCGGTCAGCATCACCACCGGTAATCCGGGTCTCATCTTTTGCACCTGCTGCAACACCATCAGACCGTTGATATCGGGCAACATCATGTCCAGCAATACCAGAGCGATATCCGGCTGAGTCTCAATGCAGCGCAGCGCCTCCTGCCCGGTGTGACAGGCGGTCACCGTAAAGACGTGTTCGCTCAGCACATCCTGTAAAAGCGTGCAGACAGCGATGTCATCATCCACAACCAGTATGGCTGGCTTCATTGTTTTTCCCCATTTCTGGCCAACTTAAATGAGTGTGATTGATTCTGCACAGAGTGACAGCGATAAGGCACAAGGATGTGCGGGAAACATAACCTCGGTCACACTGCCGGGGCGTCACGTATTGGAGATTCGTCACGTCAAATATGACGACAGCCTGTTTTTCGTCAGGGTTTTGCGCAAAATTCGCCCGTAATATCGACTAATGCCCCTGATAAAAACATGGCATAAAAGATGCATAACAAAAACGACAAGCGCGTATGCGCGATTTGATTAACTGGAGCGAGACCGATGAAAAAAGTCGTCACGGTTTGCCCATATTGCGCATCAGGTTGCAAAATCAACCTGGTGGTCGATAACGGCAAAATCGTCCGGGCTGAAGCGGCGCAGGGGAAAACCAACCAGGGTACCCTGTGTCTGAAGGGCTACTATGGCTGGGATTTTATCAATGATACCCAGATCCTGACCCCTCGTCTGAAAACCCCTATGATCCGTCGCCAGCGTGGCGGCAAACTGGAATCTGTTTCCTGGGATGAAGCGCTGAATTACGTCGCCGATCGCCTGAGCGCCATCAAAGCGAAGTACGGCCCGGACGCTATTCAGACGACCGGTTCATCTCGCGGTACAGGTAACGAAACCAACTATGTAATGCAAAAATTCGCGCGCGCCGTTATTGGTACCAATAACGTTGACTGCTGCGCTCGCGTCTGACACGGCCCATCGGTTGCAGGTCTGCACCAATCGGTCGGTAACGGCGCAATGAGTAATGCTATCAATGAAATTGATAACACAGATTTAGTATTCATCTTCGGGTACAACCCGGCGGATTCCCACCCGATCGTGGCGAATCACGTGATTAATGCTAAACGTAACGGGGCGAAAATCATCGTCTGCGATCCGCGCAAAATTGAAACCGCGCGTATTGCCGACATGCACATCGCGTTGAAAAACGGCTCGAACATCGCGCTGCTCAACGCTATGGCTCATGTCATCATCGAAGAAAAACTGTATGACCAGGCGTTCGTCGCCTCCCGTACGGAAGGATTCGAAGAGTACAGCAAGATCGTCGAAGGCTACACGCCGGAGTCCGTCGAAGATATCACTGGCGTTAGCGCGCAGGATATTCGTCAGGCTGCACGTATGTATGCCACGGCGAAAAGCGCGGCCATCCTGTGGGGCATGGGTGTTACCCAGTTCTATCAGGGCGTGGAAACCGTGCGTTCACTGACCAGCCTCGCAATGCTGACCGGCAACCTCGGTAAGCCGAGCGTGGGCGTTAACCCGGTTCGTGGGCAGAACAACGTTCAGGGCGCATGTGACATGGGCGCGCTGCCGGATACTTATCCGGGCTATCAGTATGTGAAAGATCCGGCTAACCGCGAGAAGTTCGCTAAAGCCTGGGGCGTGGAAAGTCTGCCTGCTCATACCGGCTATCGCATCAGCGAACTGCCGCACCGTGCAGCGCATGGCGAAGTACGCGCGGCGTACATCATGGGTGAAGATCCATTACAAACCGATGCTGAACTCTCCGCAGTGCGCAAAGGCTTTGAGGATCTGGAACTGGTCATCGTGCAGGATATCTTCATGACCAAAACTGCCGCTGCCGCAGACGTTATTTTACCGTCTACGTCATGGGGTGAGCATGAAGGCGTATTCTCCGCAGCTGACCGTGGCTTCCAGCGCTTCTTTAAAGCCGTTGAGCCGAAGTGGGATCTGAAAACGGACTGGCAGATTATCAGTGAAATCGCCACCCGTATGGGCTACCCGATGCACTACAACAACACCCAGGAAATCTGGGACGAGTTGCGTCATCTGTGCCCGGATTTCTACGGTGCCACTTACGAGAAAATGGGCGAACTGGGTTATATCCAGTGGCCTTGCCGCGACACCTCAGAAGCCGACCAGGGTACGTCTTATCTCTTCAAAGAGAAGTTCGACACCCCGAACGGCCTGGCGCAGTTCTTCACCTGCGACTGGGTAGCGCCAATCGACAAACTCACTGAGGAGTACCCGATGGTACTGTCTACAGTGCGTGAAGTCGGCCACTACTCTTGCCGTTCGATGACCGGTAACTGTGCGGCGTTGGCCGCGCTGGCGGATGAACCGGGCTATGCCCAGATCAACACCGCCGACGCAGAACGCCTGGGCATCCAGGATGAAGAGCTGGTGTGGGTGAACTCGCGTAAAGGCCGGGTCATTACCCGTGCGGCAGTCAGCGATCGTCCAAACAAAGGCGCGATTTACATGACCTACCAGTGGTGGATTGGCGCATGTAATGAACTGGTAACCGAGAACTTAAGCCCGATTACCAAAACGCCGGAGTATAAGTACTGTGCTGTAAACGTTGAACGCATTGCCGATCAGCGCGCTGCCGAGCAGTATGTCATTGATGAGTACACCAAGCTGAAAGCCAGCCTGCGCGAAAGCGCGATGGGTTAAGCTTCCCCTGACGGCCTCCATTCGGAGGCCGTTTTTTTATGCATATAATCTCTCTATACTGTTCATTCCCTACACTAAATCTAAATATAAGATGAAACGACTTTTCGCCTTGATGGTGTTAATGACATGCTTTGTCCATGCCGAAGAGCCCGGTAGTCAGTTTTTGAAAGCCGCCGAGTCCGGAGACCGACGTGCACAATATTTCCTCGCTGATACCTGGTTTAGCTCAGGCGATTTGGGTAAAGCGGAATATTGGGCGCAAAAAGCCGCCGACAATGGTGATGCCGATGCTTACGCATTGCTGGCACAGATTAAGATTACCAATCCGG
The DNA here is from genome assembly GCF_002042885.1 of Citrobacter portucalensis. Taxonomy (GTDB): domain Bacteria; phylum Pseudomonadota; class Gammaproteobacteria; order Enterobacterales; family Enterobacteriaceae; genus Citrobacter; species Citrobacter portucalensis. Next base: position 92,850 of record NZ_MVFY01000012.1, on the reverse strand, counting down.
TCAGTCTGGATTACCCTCAGGCCAAAACGCTGGCGGAAAAAGCGACCCAGGCAGGCAGTAAAACCGGGGAAATTACGCTGGCGCGTATTCTGGTCAATACTCAGGCTGGACACACCGATTACCCCAAAGCCATTACCTTGCTGCAAAACGCCTCCGAGGACCTGGAAAACGACTCCGCCGTCGACGCGCAAATGCTGCTTGGGCTGATTTACGCCAACGGCGTGGGTATTCCCGCAGACGATGAGAAAGCGACGTGGTATTTCAAACGTAGCTCTGCCATTTCCCGCACCGGCTATTCCGAATACTGGGCCGGGATGATGTTCTTAAACGGTGAGCAGGGTTTTATCGTGAAGAATAAACAGAAGGCACTGCACTGGCTGAATCTGAGCTGTACGGAAGGATTCGATACCGGCTGCGAAGAGTTTGATAAGTTAACCAACGGGTAGTCGTTGTAGGCCTGATAAGCGTAGCGCCATCAGGCAACCCGGAGCAGGTTGCCGGATGGCGGCGTTGCCTTATCCGGCCTACAAGGCGGTCTTATCAAACTTACCTAATACTTCGCGCTCATAGGCCAGCGCTTTTTTGCGGTCAAATTTGTGTTCCCACTTGGAGATAACCAGCACCGCCAGTGCGTTACCCACCACGTTCAGCGCGGTACGCGCCATGTCGAGGATACGGTCAACACCGGCAATAAACGCCAGGCCTTCCAGCGGGATCCCCACGCTGCCCAGCGTTGCCAGCAGCACCACGAATGATACGCCCGGCACGCCCGCAATCCCTTTCGAGGTCACCATCAACGTCAACACCAGCACGATTTCCTGCCACAGCGACAGGTCGATACCATACAGCTGCGCAATAAAGATCGCGGCAATACTCTGGTACAGCGTTGAACCATCAAGGTTGAATGAGTAGCCGGTCGGCACCACAAAGCTGGTGATTGAAGCCGGTGCGCCATAGGCTTCCATCTTCTCGATAATACGCGGCAGTACGCTCTCGGAGCTGGCGGTAGAGTAAGCCAGAATCAACTCGTCTTTCAGAATGCGGATCAGGATCCAGATGCTCAAACCGCAGATACGCGCAACAATCCCCAGCACCACCAGCGCGAAGAACAGGATGGCAAAGTGCACCAACAGCACCAGCTTCGCCAGCGGCCACAGGGAGGCAAAACCGAAGTTCGCGACGGTAACGGCAATCAGCGCGAAAACGCCGACTGGCGCATAGCGCATAACCATGTGGGTCACTTTAAACATGGTTTCGGAAATAGAGCGGAACACGGTAACCAGCGGTTCGCGGTGAGTTGCCGGCAGGGAAGACAAACCTAAACCGAACAGCACCGAGAAGAAGATAATCGGCAGCATATCGCCTTTTGCCATCGAGGCGACGATATTGGTCGGCACCAGTGACAAAATTGTCCCCATCAAACCATGCGCGTGGCTCTGTACTTCTGCAGTCGTGCTTTGATATTTCGAAATATCCACGGTCGCCAGTTGCGACATATCAATCCCGGAACCCGGCTGGAACACATTAGCCAGCGTGATCCCAAGGATAATCGCCACGGTGGTGATCACTTCGAAATAGAGAATAGTTTTGGCGCCAATGCGGCCCAGCTGTTTTGCATCACCGACTCCGGCGATACCGACAACCAGCGTAGAGATGACAATGGGCACAACGATCATTTTGATCAGATGGATAAAGATATCGCCCGCCGGTGACAGCAGGTTTACAACCAGCCATTCACGGCTGTCACTATGGTAATGCAGGTAACTCCCTAGCAGAATGCCCAGCACCATGGCGATTAGAATCTGCCATGCCAGGCTGACTTTCAAATTTTTCATAACAACGGACTTCCTCGATGGAGCGCTATTCCACATGCGGTGTGTGGGAATAGTACATACTGAAAGGGTATGAATTGTGTTGCGTTCGTTTATGGAGTTTTTTAACGCTTATTATCATTATCATCTGCATGGCATTCCGCGCAACCCTCTAAGAACAGGGCTTTTGGCTGATTTTATGCATAAAAATGCAATTTTATCGCGGTATTGATGAATAACTTTTTGTTATAAAAGAATTTTAATATGTTCAAAAATGAAGAAGTCATGGTGTGAGTTTTTTTCGCCCATTTGTTCGTTTGCCTGTTTTTTAAACAGGCCAAATGATACAAATCACAAAAAAAACAAATTTATTTTTGCCGATTCTGCAATAACTTCGCCATATTAATAGAGTCAACGAGCTGTGCCCGGTTCACCCTAGGCGAGTTTAAATCCATAACCTTTTGCCACACTGAAATAGCCTGGGCGTAGTCTGCCTGCATAAACGCATCTGAGGCTAACAGCATCAGCGCGGTGACCTCTGCCGGGTCCAGCGCCAGAGCCTTATCAATCATCTCGCGAGTGGGTGGCGTCATATGTTGTCCGGCCTGGTAATACAATACCGTTGCCATCGCGGAATAGATCTCAGCATTTTCACCGCCGACACGCAGCGCCTGCTCGTAGGCCAGCAGCGCATTATGATACGCGTTTTGCCAAAGATAGTACTCCCCGAGTTGCGCCCATTTCACGCCGTCCTGGGGATTAGCGCGAATCTGCGATTGCAGCAAAAGCAACTGTTTTTCCTGAACATTCTCATCGGAGAAAGCATGTAAAGGGTCCGCCAGTCTCGTCTGCTCCTGACGAACCGCCTGCCATTTTGGCGTCAACAAGTAGCCTCCAATGCAGGCCACAACCATCAGCACCGCCGCAGCGGTCAGCCGCTTCACAGGCATTGGGCGTAACAGCGGTTCGGACTGGTTCATTGTTCACCTTCCTCCGTATGCTGACGTCTTCTCACTCGCCAGACCACCACACCTACCAGCAATAACAACAGGCACGGTAACGCCCACAGCAGCAGCGTTTGCTCATTCAGCGGCGGATTATAACGAACGAAGTCACCATAACGCTCGGTCATCCATGTCGTGATCTCGGCTTCGCTTTTCCCTTCCGCCACCATGCTATAAACCTGATGGCGCATACTGACCGCTACCGGCGCATTGGATTCCAGCAAGTTTTGGTTTTGACACTGCGGGCAGCGAAGCTGGCTGGCAATGGACAGCGCTTGTTCCTGCTGTTGCGGATTTTCAAAGTGCCAGGTATCCACAACCTGGGCATGGGTGGTAAAAGGTAGAAAAATCAGTAAAGCCACAAGTAACATCGTTTTGCCGGATGGCGGCGTGAACGCCTTATCCGGCCTACCATGCTTTTCACTCGTAGGCCTGATAAGCGCAGCGCCATCAGGCAATAACTCTGGATGCTTCCTTCCTCGCCATGCGCTCAGCAGCGCGCCAAAGACCATTAATAGCCCTCCGCCCCAAATCCAGCGCACGCCGGTCTGCACGTACAAACGCATGGCATAGCGGTCAGGTCCGGTTTTTTCACCCATTACCGCGTACCAGTCATGCATCAGATTCCAGCGGATCCCCGGCTCCATCATCTGTTGACGTCGCGCGGCATAGAAGCGCCTTTCGGGTTGCAGGCTGCCAATACGTTTCTCATTGTGCCACAGCGTGATCTGCGCTTTTTCACTGGTGTAGTTACCTTTGGCTTCCAGGTCGAGACGCTCAAAACGGAAAATGTAACCCGCCAGTTCAACCTGCTGCCCAGGGCTCAGGTTCAGGCTTATCTCCCGACGGCTACCGCTGGAAAAGACGATCCCCGCCGCAAACACCAGCACCCCGGCATGCGCCAGCAGTGCCGGAAGCTGGATGCGGAAAGACACGTTGCGGCTTCTGACCGTTGCCAGCACGATAACCAGCAGCATCAGCAGGCCAAAGGGCAGCGTAGCGCGGTTAAAGTACGGTGCGCCTACGGAGAGCCGTCCCCAGCCGAACAGCCCGTAAATCATCGGGTAGAGCGTGCCAATCAACACAATCAGCAGCACCGCACTAAAGAGCAGCAGCGCAACCAGAATCAGCATCTCGCGTGACCAACCGCCAAAACGCGCATTCTGCCGGACTTGCTGGCCCCGCCAGGCGTACAGCCCGAGCGACGCCAGACTCAACACGGTAAACAGCGCAAACAGCGGCGCGGCGCGGACGTTATCCAACGCGAAAGCATGCACCGAAACGAGAATACCGGAACGTACAATCAGCGTCCCTAGCAGCGATAAAATCAGCGTGACGATCGCCAGCAACAGCGACCAGTGGCGGAAGATTCCGCGCTGGCGCGTGATATACAGGCTATGCAGCAGCGCGCTGGCGGAAAGCCAGGGTAATAAGGAGGCATTTTCAACCGGGTCCCAGAACCACCAGCCGCCCCAGCCCAGCTCGCAGTAGGCCCACCAGGAGCCGAGGATAATCCCCAGCGTCAGCGCGCACCAGCCGGGCAGCGCCCAGCGCCAGCACACCCAGGCGCTCTGCGTATTAAAGTCACCACGTAGCAGCGAGGCCAGCGCCACGCCTGCCGCCACCATCAAACCACCGTAACCCAGGTACAGCAGAGGTGGATGGAGGATTAACCCGAGATGTTGCAGCATCGGGTTAAGGTCGCGCCCTTCAATGGCTGGCGGGAAGATACGCACAAACGGATCGGACCATACCACCACAAACAGTAGCAGCAGGGCCGTAATCATTGAGAGGACGCTGAGCGTCAGCGGAAACAGCGCGTCGGTATCACGCCGATAGCGTAAAGCGAACAGCGCGCTCCAGCCGGAAAGAAACAGCACCCACAGCAGCAGCGATCCTTCATGACCGCCCCACACCGCCGCCAGTTTTAATCCCCACGGCAGCAGGCTGTAGCTGTGCTGAGCAACGTAGACCACCGAAAAGTCGCTGGTCAAAAAGCAGAATACCAGAATGGCAAAAGCCAGCAGTAGCAGGGTAAATTGCGCCCACACGCCCACCGTTGCAAGCCGCATCACCCCTTGCCAGCGCTGGCGGACACCCACCAGCACGGCAAGCGGGGTCAACACGTTGACCCCAAGGCTTAATAACAGCGCCAGAAAACCGGCTTCAGGAAGGAGAACGTCCAGATATCACCTTACGCAACGGTTAGCTGACCCGCATAGAGTATAAAAAAACGCAGCAGCAGTACGCCGGTCAGGCTGGCGCCGCACACTGCCAGCACGCCATGAAACGTCGAACTGCGGTTGGCCCAGGGTTTTAGTAGCATCGGCAGTATCAGCCCAAGCCCAGCCACGCCAAGCCAGAACCACCAGGTCCAGAATCCGCCGCCCAGTGCCGCCGCCAGCGCGCGCATTTTGCCGTCATCGCCCAGCGCCAGACCGACGAAGAACGCCGCCAGCAGGAAGATCTCCAGCCATACCACCGGGACTTCCATACGATGCACAAAGTGCGCTTCGGTACTGTGCGGGTTGCTACGATGGCGTAACGCCATGGCGATCAGCGCCACCGCGGCGCCGGAGGAGATCCCAGAGAACAGGAACAGCACCGGCAGGATCGGGTTATTCAGGAACGGGTAAGATTTCAGCGCCGACAGAAGAAAGCCGGTGTACGCCCCGAGCAGGACCGCCAGCACCAGCATTAACGTCTCAAGCGCACGATGGAACGGCGCAATCAGCGTCAATACTTTCTGAACGATACCTAACCGCGGCAGCCAGCGCTGTTGCAGGGCAATCACTTCTTTTTCAAAGATTTTTGCCAGCCACAGCACTAACACCACCATGTACAACTGGAACAGCATGACTCCCATCGACATCACCGAAGTGAAGCTGTAGTGGAACATCAGTTTCCAGAAAGTCCATGGCCGCGTCAGGTGGAACACCAGAATCAACAGACCGAGGATAATCGCCCCCGGCCCTAACACCAGCGTAGTGCGCAGCAGCGTGCTGTCCGAACCGCCCGCCTCCGGATGGAAGCGACGCAGCAGAATCGCCAGCGTGACCAGTCCGGCAGAGATACCTATCAGGAACAGATAGATGGCAATGGGCCAGTCCCACACCAGTGATTCAAAATGAAATGCAGAAGCGGATGTCATTGGCTCACCTCCCCAAATTTAAAGGGAACGCGGTAGACCTTCGGTTTTGTACCCAACGCCAGCTTGTAACGGTAGGTCGTTTTCTGCTGCAACAAACGGGAGATATCGCTGTTGGGATCGTCCAGATTACCAAACGTCAGCGCCTTCGTCGGACATGACTCAACGCAGGCGGGCTGTTTGCCCGCTTTCAGGTTGGTTTTCCGGCAGAAATCGCATTTATCCGCCGTTTTGCTCACCGGATGGATAAAGCGCACGCGATAAGGACACGCGGCAATGCAGTACTGGCAGCCAACGCAAAGGTCCGGGTTCACATCCACAATGCCACTGGCGGCATCACGATACGATGCCCCCGTCGGGCAGACGTCAACGCAGGGAGCGTGGTCGCAGTGCTGGCACGAGTGACGGAAGAAGCGATACTTCACATCAGGAAACGTTCCTTGCGGCTCACTGCGAATAATCGTCAGACGCGATACGCCTTCCGGCACGTTGTTGACTTCGCGACAAGCATCCATACAGGCCGTACAGCCGATGCATAATGACTCATCATGTACCATACCGTAACGCACGCCGTTGATGTTCAGCGTCTTCGCCACAACGCGCCCCGCCGTCCCGCTCACTGCCACCAGCGCGCCGACGCCGGTGATAAACTGGCGACGAGAGCAACTCATGGATGCTCCTTAAGCAACGGAATCGACGCCGGGTTAAAGTTCGGATTGTTACGCTGATCGCTGTGGCAATCGACGCAAATCTTGATCCGTCCTTTATCGCTCAGCGTTTGCATCGTGTCTTGCTTCGGATGCAGTGAGTGACAGCTGGCACACGCCACTTTGGTTACATGGACATCGTGCGGCCAGAACGCTTTTTGCAGCTGCTCAGGCAGGTGACAGGACATACAGACGCTGTTCTGCTGCTCCACGTTGTACATCGGCTCATTAAAGCGCATCACATCTTTCACCCCTTCACGGTGGTTCGGTGATGGCTGGCCGTGACAGTTGGTGCAGGTGACCGGCAGTTTGTTATTCGGGTTGATGACTTCCGCATGCTTACCATGCATGCCTTCGGTATCCGGCTTGTGACAGTCCAGACAGGCGGCATCCGGATTACGCTGTTGGGTAACCGTCCAGCGTTGATCCGACTCCTGCGGCGTTGGCGTGGCAGTGATTCCACTCAGGCTCCATAACAAGCCTGACGCCAGCACCCCAGCAGTTAATAACGAACGTAATACGCTCATATTCACTCCGTTGAGTTATCCGCCCCTTGCGGGGCGAAATGGGGTTATTGGCTTAACAGACCGTTTTTACGCGCCTGATCTTCCCACTGCGGAATCACCGTTTTGATGAAGTCCTGCTTCTCAGCATTGATTTGCTGCATGTTCAGACCAATCGCCGCCTGGGCTTTCTCTTTGGTCGAGATATCCGGCAACGGAATTTCATGCGTGATGCCTTTGGTCGCCAGCAGACGGACCAGTTTGGTACGCGCGTCGGCGGCTTTATCCATTGCGCTACCCAGCATCCGCAGACCTTCTTCCGGGGCGTGCATATGAATGCCGTGTGAGGCGATAGACAGGTCCCAGCGCCATTGTGCGTGACGGATATCTTCCAGAATCGGCTTCATTTCCGCTTCAGTCGCGCCCGCATCCCATGCGGCTTTCGCTTCGAAGTGCGCACGAACCAGCTGATCTTCAACTTTGATTTTCAGGTCATGAATAGCCTGTTTACGCTCGGCGACCACTTTTTGCAGGGACGCTTTGTCCTGGGTGTGGCAGTTCGCGCAGGTCTGAGGGAAGTTGTCGAACGGGTTACCAATCTTATGGTCGGTATAGATCTTGCCTTCCGCGTTTTGCACTTTCGGCATGTGACAGTCGATACAGGTCACGTTGTTCTTGCCGTGAATGCCCGCGCTCCAGGTTTCATACTCCGGGTGCTGCGCTTTCAGCATCGGCGTTTTAGACAGGGAGTTGGTCCAGTCAGAGAAAGCAATGTTGTCGTAGTATTTCTCCATGTTCTCGACTTTCATGCCGTCGTCCCACGGGAACTTAACGGCTTTGTTTTTACCGTCGAAGTAGTATTCCACGTGGCACTGGCCGCAGACCATGGATTGCTGGTCAAAGCGACCGGCTTTCTCAAACGGTTTACCGATGGCTTCCATCGCGCGTTCTGCATAAGGACGCGACAGAGTCAGTTCTGGCTTGCCTTTGGCGAAGTCTGGTGACGCGGTATTATGGCAATCCGCACAACCGAGATTGTTAACAATTTCCGGACCGCCGCGCGCCCATTTACCGTGGAAGTAGCCATCTTCACCGTCTTTCTGGATAAGACGCGCTACGTCCGGGCTTTTACAGCTCCAGCAGGCCATCGGCAACGGACCATCTTCTGCCGTTTTTGGTGCGCCGGTACGTAAGGTTTCACGGACATCGGTCACGGCATACGCGTGTCCCCGCGGTTTGTTGTAATCGCGCGAGAATGGGTATCCCGCCCACAGGATCACCAGACGCGGATCTTCTGCCAGTGCATCTTCACGGGCTGATTGCTCAGACGTGGCTTTCCAGGAGAGATATTGATCGGGATGCTGAGGTGCGAAGGTTTCATTCTTCGCTTCAACGGTGACGGTTTTTGCAGGTACAGAAGTTTGTTCAGCGTGAACAGCAGAAATAAATAATAAAGGTAATAACAGGCTGAAGAAACGGCGTACGCGTGATTTTATCCTTGCCATAGGGGTCTCATCCAGATGACGCCATTATCTGCAATGGCGGTTCTTTTATTGTTTTCCACAACAGCAACCACACGAATACTGTCATGACATTGCTCCACCCTATTTGTAACAAGAAACCACACTGAAAATGTTGTTTTTAATCAATTGTAAGTGTATGTAAAATACCACTTTAGAGTTATAACACCCCTCTAATCTCTCACTCTTTTGTCTAATTCAGAGACAGATCACCTTTTCAACAATCCTTTAGATAACTGCATGTTATCGCGAGAATTAATCAATTTTTGCTAGTTCCCTTCAAAATTCAGTTTGTCGCTAATTTGCACAATTCGTTTATTGCGTGATCTGCCGCGCAAATACTAAACAAAACTCTCAAAGCCCCTACATTTAACGTTTATGAGACATATTATTAACATCCTACAAGGAGAACAAAAGCCATGAGCCAAATACATAAACACGCTATTCCCGCAAACATTGCGGATCGTTGCCTGATAAATCCGGAGCAGTACGCAGAGAAATACCAGCAATCCGTTAACGAACCCGACACATTTTGGGGCGAGCAGGGAAAGATTCTTGATTGGATCAAGCCGTACAGCCAGGTGAAGAACACCTCCTTCGCACCAGGCAACGTGTCTATTAAATGGTACGAAGACGGCACCCTGAACCTGGCCGCAAACTGCCTTGACCGCCATCTGCAGGCAAACGGCGATCGTACCGCCATTATCTGGGAAGGCGATGACGCTACCCAAAGCAAAAACATTACCTATCGCGAGTTGCATCGCGATGTCTGCCGTTTCGCCAATACGCTACTGGATTTAGGCATTAAAAAAGGTGACGTGGTGGCCATTTATATGCCGATGGTGCCAGAAGCTGCGGTTGCCATGCTGGCCTGTGCCCGCATTGGGGCCGTGCATTCTGTCATCTTCGGTGGTTTCTCACCGGAAGCCGTCGCCGGACGTATTATCGACTCCAATTCACGCCTGGTGATCACCGCCGACGAAGGCGTACGCGCCGGACGCGCTATCCCACTGAAAAAGAACGTGGATGATGCGCTGAAAAATCCAAACGTAAAAACCGTTGAACATGTGGTCGTCCTCAAACGTACCGGTGGTAAAACGGAGTGGCAGGAAGGCCGTGACCTGTGGTGGTCCGATCTTATCGAGAAAGCCAGCTCAGAACACCAACCGGAAGAGATGAACGCGGAAGATCCGCTGTTTATCCTGTATACCTCCGGTTCAACCGGCAAGCCGAAAGGCGTGCTGCACACCACCGGCGGGTATCTGGTCTACGCTGCAACCACCTTTAAGTACGTGTTTGATTACCATCAGGGCGATATCTATTGGTGCACCGCTGACGTGGGTTGGGTAACCGGACACAGCTACCTGCTGTACGGCCCGCTGGCCTGCGGTGCAACCACGCTGATGTTCGAAGGCGTACCAAACTGGCCAACGCCTGCGCGTATGTCGCAGGTTGTGGACAAGCACCAGGTCAATATTCTGTATACCGCACCGACCGCCATTCGCGCACTGATGGCAGAAGGCGACAAAGCGATTGAAGGTACTGACCGTTCGTCGCTGCGTATCCTGGGTTCCGTTGGCGAGCCGATCAACCCGGAAGCGTGGGAGTGGTACTGGAAGAAGATCGGCAACGAAAAATGCCCGGTCGTCGATACCTGGTGGCAGACCGAAACCGGGGGATTCATGATCACCCCACTGCCGGGCGCTACCGAGCTGAAAGCCGGTTCTGCAACCCGTCCGTTCTTTGGCGTACAGCCTGCGATTGTCGATAACGAAGGTAATCCACTGGAAGGCGCGACGGAAGGTAACCTGGTGATTACCGACTCATGGCCAGGCCAGGCGAGAACGCTGTTTGGCGATCACGAACGCTTTGAGCAAACCTACTTCTCTACCTTCAAGAATATGTACTTCAGCGGCGACGGCGCGCGCCGTGACGAAGATGGCTATTACTGGATCACCGGACGTGTGGACGATGTGCTGAACGTCTCTGGCCACCGTCTGGGAACGGCTGAAATCGAATCGGCGCTGGTGTCACATCCGAAGATTGCCGAAGCCGCGGTGGTGGGAATTCCGCATAATATTAAAGGCCAGGCGATCTACGCCTACGTCACGCTGAATCACGGTGAAGAGCCGTCACCTGAGTTGTACGCCGAAGTTCGCAACTGGGTGCGTAAAGAAATTGGCCCGCTGGCAACGCCAGACGTGCTGCACTGGACCGACTCACTGCCGAAAACCCGCTCCGGCAAAATCATGCGCCGCATCCTGCGCAAAATCGCGGCGGGCGATACCAGCAATCTGGGCGATACCTCGACCCTCGCCGATCCTGGCGTCGTGGAGAAACTGCTCGAAGAGAAGCAGGCCATCGCGATGCCATCATAACAAAGTCCTGAAAATGCCGGATGGCGACGCGAAAGCGTCTTATCCGGCCTACAAATCTGACCCTACCCTCTCTTCACCGGGAGGGAAATATAAAAAACCTCCCCCAAAGGATTTCGTGTTACAGGAAGGCGGCAAGCGAGCACATCCCCAAGAGCATAGTTCACTATGTGACTGGGGTGGGCAAGTGCGGCCAACGAACCTGTAGCACGAAAGACGCAGGGGGACCTCTGGAGAGCTCTGTGATGAATGACCAAATTTATCAGCGGATAGAAGACAGTGCGCGTTTCAGGGAGTTAGTAGAAAAACGGCAACGGTTTGCCACCATTCTGTCCATCATCATGCTGGCAGTTTATATCAGCTTTATTTTATTGATTGCCTTTGCGCCGGGCTGGCTGGGTACTCCGCTACACGCGGGAACCAGCGTCACCCGCGGTATTCCGATTGGGGTCGGTGTGATCCTTATCTCCTTCATCCTGACCGGGATCTACATCTGGCGGGCAAACGGTGAATTCGATCGCCTGAACAATGCGGTTTTGCACGAGGTTAAAGCATCATGAAGAGAGTCCTGACGGCGCTTGCCGCCACGCTGCCCTTCGCCGCAAACGCGGCGGATGCTATTAGCGGTGCAGTCCAACGCCAGCCAACCAACTGGCAGGCGATTATTATGTTCCTGATTTTCGTCATCTTTACGCTCGGCATTACCTACTGGGCGTCAAAGCGCGTACGTTCGCGTAATGACTACTACACCGCTGGCGGTAACATCACCGGTTTCCAGAACGGGCTGGCGATTGCGGGCGACTATATGTCGGCGGCATCGTTCCTCGGGATTTCCGCGCTGGTCTTTACCTCCGGTTATGACGGGCTGATCTATTCACTCGGCTTCCTGGTCGGCTGGCCAATTATTCTGTTCCTGATTGCTGAGCGTTTGCGTAACCTGGGTCGTTACACCTTTGCAGACGTTGCGTCTTATCGTCTGAAGCAAGGGCCAATCCGTATTCTGTCCGCCTGTGGTTCCCTGGTGGTGGTTGCGCTGTATCTGATCGCGCAGATGGTTGGTGCAGGTAAGCTGATTGAGCTGCTGTTTGGTCTGAACTATCACATCGCTGTCGTACTGGTTGGCGTGCTGATGATGATGTACGTTTTGTTTGGCGGCATGTTGGCGACCACCTGGGTACAGATCATCAAAGCCGTACTGTTGCTGTTCGGTGCCAGCTTTATGGCCTTTATGGTGATGAAGCACGTCGGCTTTAGCTTCAATAATCTGTTCACCGAAGCGATGGCGGTACACCCGAAAGGTTCAGCCATTATGAGCCCGGGCGGGTTGGTAAAAGACCCAATCTCCGCACTGTCGTTAGGTCTCGGCCTGATGTTTGGTACGGCGGGCTTGCCGCACATCCTGATGCGCTTCTTCACGGTTAGCGATGCCCGTGAAGCACGTAAGAGCGTGTTCTACGCCACCGGTTTTATGGGTTATTTCTATATCCTGACCTTTATCATCGGCTTTGGCGCAATCATGCTGGTAGGTGCAAATCCGGCGTACAAAGATGCTGCGGGCGCGCTGATTGGCGGTAATAACATGGCGGCGGTTCACCTGGCGAATGCGGTGGGCGGTAACCTGTTCCTCGGCTTCATCTCAGCCGTGGCGTTTGCCACCATTCTGGCGGTGGTTGCCGGTCTGACGCTGGCGGGCGCATCGGCAGTGTCTCACGACCTGTACGCCAACGTGTTCCGCAAAGGCGCCACCGAACGTGAAGAGCTGCGGGTTTCGAAAATCACCGTGCTGGTGCTGGGCGTGATTGCCATCGTGCTCGGCGTGCTGTTCGAAAACCAGAACATCGCCTTCATGGTCGGCCTGGCGTTCGCCATCGCGGCGAGCTGTAACTTCCCCATCATTCTGCTCTCTATGTACTGGTCGAAACTGACCACGCGTGGCGCAATGTTGGGTGGCTGGTTAGGCCTGCTGACGGCAGTCGTGCTGATGATTCTTGGTCCAACGATTTGGGTCCAGATCCTCGGTCACGAAAAAGCCATTTTCCCGTATGAGTATCCGGCGCTGTTCTCCATCAGCGTAGCATTCCTCGGGATCTGGTTCTTCTCTGCCACCGACAACTCAGAAGAAGGCAACCGCGAACGCGAGCAGTTCCGTGCTCAGTTCATCCGTTCCCAGACCGGGTACGGCGTAGAACAAGGTCGCGCGCACTAACTTCCCTTCTCCTCCGGCTTTCGGGCCGGAGGATTACATCCTTTCTCAGAACATCAGCCTCGCCACCAGCGGTGCCACCAGCACCATTACCACGCCGGAAAGCATCATCACCAGGCTGGCAACGACCCCTTCCTGCTGACCGAGTTCATAAGAGCGTGCCGTGCCTGCGCCGTGCGATGCTGCGCCAAATCCTGCGCCTTTCGCCATCCCTTCACGAATGGAAAGCCGTAAAAACAGCACATCGCCGACCGCCATACCAAATACGCCGGTCACCACCACGAACAATGCCACCAGGTCCGGCTGCCCGCCCAACGGTTCTGCCGCCGCCAGCGCAAACGGTGTGGTGACGGAGCGCACCGCCAGACTGCGTTGGATCTCATCAGGCAACATAAACAGGCGCGCCAGCCATACGGAACTGGTGACGGCCACCAGCGTTGCCGTTACCACGCCCGCCGTCAGCGACATCCAGTGACGCTTAATCACGGCAAGGTTGTCATACACCGGAACAGCAAACGCGATGGTCGCTGGGCCTAACAACCACAGCAACCAGTGCGATTCACCAATATAGTTTTGCCAGGAGATATGGCCGAAGACCAGCATCAGCACCAGCAGGGCCGGGGTGAGAACTAATGGCATTAGGGGTAATTTACGAAAACGGCGATACAGGCGCTTATTGGCAAAGTAGATACCCAGCGTAATCACCAGACACAACACGCTTAACTGGAAATTACTCACGGTTTAGCCTGCGCATTTCATAGCGATACACTTTATCCACCACCCACGCCGTTGCGCCGAGCACCATCAGCGTACTGATCGCAATCACGGCAAATATACGCCAGCCATCAACCAGCAACAGCTGCGTGTAGTTCACAACGGCGACCACCGCCGGGACAAAAAACAGCAGCATTTCAGCCAGTAACCAGCGAGCACCTGCGCGAATCCAGTTCAGCGGGATAACTCGACAGACAATTAACGCCAGCATCAGCACCATCCCGACCAGGTTGGCAGGAAGCGGCAGATGCAGCCAGGAGACAAGATATTGAGCAAATACAAAAAGACCTGCGTACAACAGAACCTGAACGGGGATCTGGAGTCGGTGAATGACAGCAGGCGTCACGCGGCTTATCGCCACAGCCATGAGGGTATGTCCTTAAAAAATAGAGAGCGCCAGTATAGAGAGCCCCCGTCCAGGACTGAAATGAATTAAACTCATTGCAGGCATAGTCTTAAGGAATAATCATGGATATCAGAACGCTGCGCTATTTTGTTGAGGTGGTTCGTCAGCAGAGCTTTACCCGCGCAGCGGAGAAGCTTTTTGTCACCCAGCCCACCATCAGCAAGATGTTGAAGAACCTTGAAGACGAGCTTAACTGCACGCTGTTAATCCGTGACGGTCGGCGACTGCTGTTAACCGACACCGGGCAGGTCGTTTTCGAACGCGGCCTGGCGATCCTTGCCGAGTTTCGCCAGCTTGAAGCGGAACTCAGTGACATTAATCACCTCAACAAGGGCGTGCTGCGCCTCGGTATCCCGCCCATGGTGGGGATGTTAATGGCTGGGCCGATCGGCCTGTTTCGCCAGCGCTATCCCGGCGTGGAGCTGAAGGTCTCTGAATTTGGCGGCTTAACCGTTCAGCAGGCGGTAATGAACGGTGACCTGGATGTCGCGATGACCGCGCTGCCGGTTGAAGAAGAGAGCGGTCTGGCAACCTTACCGCTTTTTAGCCATCCACTCTGCGTGTTGGTTCCTCGCTCCGGCCAGTGGACAACGTGCGAATCCATTCCCCCCGAGGCGCTGGCGGAACATCCGCTGCTTATCTACAACGAAGATTTCGCGTTGAGCCGCCAATTGCTTGAGCTGTTTAGCCAACACAACGTCAAGCCCCGCATCGCGGTGCGCAGCGGGCAGTGGGATTTTCTGGCAGCAATGGTACAAGCCGGAGTTGGGATTGCCATTTTACCGGAGCCGATTTGCCAGCGGCTGGATAAGCAAACGTTGCGCTGGATCCCTCTGGAGAGTGACTTACGCTGGCAGTTGGGCATGATTTGGCGCGAAGGCGTGTATCTGTCGCACAGCGCCCAGGCGTGGCTCAAATGCTGTGAAGGGTTTTGGCTACCGCAAGCGTCGTAAAATGCCGGATGCGGCTAACGCCTTATCCGGCCTACATCGGTATGCCGGTGTTGTAGGCCTGATAAGCGTAGCGCATCAGGCACGTTCACCCGCATTAAAATCCATGATTTCACCTGCCCAATCTTGCGGGCACAAACCGTGCCTCACGTCACGATGAAATGTTGAAAAAGGCCAAGCCTGTACCTGCTTTACCCAACCGTGCTTCACCGGGTTAATGTAAATATAATCAACATGCTGGCGATAATCATGTTCATCACGGATGGTGAGCTCCCAAAAGCGAGATTGCCAGATATGTCGGGAAGACAATGAGTGGGTGAAATGCTTCTTAATTTCCCGCCAGCGAGAGGAATAATCCGCATCATTGCCAGGTAACGTCCATATACAATGCATATGCTCGGGTAAAACGACCCACGCATTGATGCGAAAAGGCCTAACCTTTTTGACCGCAGCGATTGCACACCGAAGCGCGTGAATGTTGTCTGTCAGAAGGTGGCTTCGACGGTCCTGCAGATTTACCGTAAAAAACCAGGTTCCCCCATTGATGTAATTTCGTCGATAGTTGGACATGTTTCCCCCTTTCCTCAACCGTATGGATAAAAGAGGGAATCGACAAGAGGGATGGATTCGTTCAGGAAAGCCGCTCGCAAATTACACGATGAATAATTTCTTGCAGCCAGTTGCGCGCCATTTGGCCCACCTTTCGCCGGATGCGGCTAGCGCCTTATCCGGCCTACATCACTATTGCCGGTCTTGTAGGCCTGATAAGCGTAGCGCATCAGGCACACCCTTCGCCGGATGCGGCTAGCGCCTTATCCGGCCTACATCGCTATTGCCGGTCTTGTAGGCCTGATAAGCGTAGCGCATCAGGCACACCCTTCGCCGGATGCGGCTGACGCCCTATCCGGCCTACATCACTATTCCCGATCTTGTAGGCCTGATAAGCGTAGCGCATCAGGCACACCCTTCGCCGGATGCGGCTAACGCCTTATCCGGCCTACATCGCTATTGCCGGTTTTGTAGGCCTGATAAGCGTAGCGCATCAGGCACCCCTTCGCCGGATGCGGCTAGCGCCTTATCCGGCCGCCTACATCGCTGTTGCCGGTCTTGTAGGCCTGATAAGCGTAGCGCATCAGGCACACCCTTCGCCGGATGCGGCTAGCGCCTTATCCGGCCTACATCACTATTCCCGATCTTGTAGGCCTGATAAGCGTAGCGCATCAGGCGCTATCGTTTACTGATTCTCAATCAACAGCGCTTCCAGCAAATCCAAGTCGTGCAGTAGTTTTTGCAGCGTTTCATTGCTGATTTCACGCGTGGCGCGCAGGTGATAAAGCTCCGCGCGTTCTGAACGCAGCGCTGCCAGGCGGAAACGTCGTTCGAGGTTTTCTTCCTGCATCGAGCTTTCCACATCGTTGCGCCCGTCGGCGCGTCGGCGCAGGTTACCAATCACGCGTGAACTCACCTCGGTGAGCAACTGGTTATCGATGTTCTCTTCGGTGTCCGCGGCCAGTCGCTCCTCCATTTTCTGGATAGCGACAATCGCCACTTCTGCCGTGGCGGCGCGGGCGATACGTTCCTCTTTCTGCTGCTGCGAGTGGTCTGCCACTTCCAGATGTTGTAGCAGAATCGGCAGCATCACCACGCCGACAAACAGCGAGAACAGGATCACGCCAGCGGCAAGGAAGATCAGCTCATATCGCGCCGGGAAGCCGCTACCGTCCGGTAACAACAGTGGAATGGAGAGCACACCGGCGAGGGTAATGGCCCCGCGTACACCGGCAAAAGAGGCGATCATGATTTCACGCGTCGTCCAGGATCCAAACTCCATCGGTTTTTTCTTCAGGAAGCGCAGACTGAACTTTTTCATGGTCCACAGCCAGCCAAAACGCACCAGCATTAGCGCCACGTAAATCAGCACGACATCGGTAAACAGCATCCAGATTTCAACATTCGGATCGGCCTCGGCCGCCGCCAAAGAAGACTCCAGAATTCCCGGTAACTGTAGCCCTAACAGCAAGAAGACCATGCCGTTAAACACAAACTCCAGCATCGCCCAGGTACTGTTAGCACGTAAACGCATCGCCAGCGGCGCGCGGCGCATCACCCCGGAACGGGTGATCGTCATCCCGGCTGCGACCGCTGCGAGGATACCGGAAACGCCGATATGTTCCGCAATCAGGTAAGATGCAAACGGCAGCAGGAACAGCAGGACGATTTGCGTTGCCGGCTCGTCACCACCCCAGCGGCTGAGGAAGCGCAGGGAACGGCCGTACAGCCAACTGACGACAAAACCAGCCAGGATGCCGCCAATCGCCACTTTGAAGAACTCAAGCGTTGCGCCACCAACGGTGAATACCATTGTCCCCATCGCCACGGCGACGGCAAACTTCAGAGAGACCAGACCGGAGGCGTCGTTCATCAACGCTTCGCCCTGCAGGATACCCATGATTTTCTTCGGTATACGTCCCTCTCCCACAATGCCGGAAAGCGCGACGGCATCGGTTGGCGATAGCACAGCAGCCAGCGCAAAGGCTGGGATGAGAGGGATCCCCGGCACCAGCCAGTAAATCATAAATCCAATGCCGACTACCGTGACCAGCACCAGCGCCAGTGCCAGGCCGAAAATCTCTCGCCCGTGCTCGAGAAACTCACGCGTTGGTGTCTTCCAGCCATCGGCAAAGAGCAGCGGCGGGATGAACAGAACCAGGAACAGCTCAGGATCGAATTCCACATGCAAACCAAACGTCGGCCACGCCAGCAAGGCGCCGATGGCGATCTGCATAAGGGGTAAAGGAAGTTGGAAGGGCAATACGCGAGTAAATACCCCCGACAGCGAGACCACAAGGGTCATGATAAGTATGGTGAAAAAGATTTCCATGCGTTCCCTGTTTGCGATGTTTCTTATGATTGCTAATGAGAGGCGTCGTGCCTCAATTCTATCTAATTGAGAGTAACGCAAAAGACAACGAGTGTGTTCTGAAAATGAAAACGGGCGGCCAAAGCCACCCGTTTTTAGGATCGTCAGGAAATCAGAATCAGATAGCCCAACCGCCGGCGTAGAAGGCCACCAGCGCGATGGCGATCACCACGGTGCCGATGTTCAGTTTGCGCCATTCACCAGAAACGATGCGGCCAATTACCAGGGTCGCAAAGCCAATCATGATGCCGGTAACGATGTTACAGGTCAGCACGATAAATACGGCCGTAACCAGTCCTGCCATTGCGTCGACAAAGTCAGCGAAATCGATTTTC
This sequence comes from Citrobacter portucalensis, assembly GCF_002042885.1. Taxonomy (GTDB): domain Bacteria; phylum Pseudomonadota; class Gammaproteobacteria; order Enterobacterales; family Enterobacteriaceae; genus Citrobacter; species Citrobacter portucalensis. The sequence goes on along the minus strand of NZ_MVFY01000012.1, from coordinate 74,194 downwards.
GCGACGTTGCTCAGCATCAACAGACCCACATACATCAGCGCAGGTGCCGTTGCGTACACAGGAACAAGATAAGAGAGCGGAGAGAGGAACAGGATCAGCAGGAACAGTACGCCAACGGTGATCGCTGTCAGGCCAGTTTTACCGCCTGCCGCCGTACCCGCTGCGGATTCAATGTAAACCGCCGCCGGAGCTGCACCCACCAGACCAGAGAACACGCTGCTCAGGGAGTCAGTGGTCAGCGCTTTGCCACCGTCGATAATCTGTCCGTCTTTATCCAGCAGATTCGCCTGTCCGGCTACCGCGCGGATGGTTCCGGTTGCATCGAAGACAGCGGTCATGACCAGCGCCAGCACGCTCGGCAGGACAATCGGGTTCAGTGCACCCATGATATCCAGGCTGCCGATCAGCGAGTTGCCGTTTTCATCACTCAGAGACGGCATGGCAAAAATGCCGGAGAAATGCACGGCCGGGTCGAAAATCAGACCAACCACGGAAATACCGATAATGGTCAGCAGAATGCCACCCGGTACTTTCAGTTTTTCGAGTCCAATAATCACCGCCAGACCAATTAACGACATAATGACCGGGAAGGTATCGAAGTCACCCAGCGCAACCGGCAGGCCGTCCAGCGGGTTCTTAATTACCAGACCGACACCGTTTGCCGCAATCAGCAGCAGGAACAGGCCGATACCAATCCCCGTACCATGCGCAACGCCCTGCGGCAGATTGCGCAGGATCCAGCTACGGATACCGGTCGCGGAAATGATGGTAAACAGGACACCCATCAGGAACACCGCACCCAGCGCAACGGGCACGCTAATATGTTGGCCCAGCACCAGGCTGAATGCGGTAAATGCGGTCAGAGAAATGGCGCAACCAATTGCCAGCGGCAGGTTTGCCCACAGGCCCATCACAATAGAACCGACGCCCGCGACCAGACAGGTCGCCACAAATACAGCAGCAGGTGGGAACCCGGCTTTACCCAGCATCCCCGGAACCACGATAACGGAGTAGACCATGGCCAGGAAGGTCGTTAATCCGGCAACGACTTCCTGACGAACGGTACTGCCGCGGAGCGAAATTTTAAACCAGGCGTCGAGTGAACCGCCGGTACGCGCTGAAGGCGTAGACATAGAAAACATCCCCTGAGAGTTTATTTTTTCGTCATTATGCGTGCTGGACAATCCACTGCCTGCTAAACGTTTTCTCCATGTGCCAGGTTTGCGTCAATAGGGGTGTCGCAAAAAAGCAAACGTTTAGCTCCGCGCATAAAAAACGGGTGGTAAAAAAAAGCAAACGATTATCCAGCGATCATACGCTGGTTTTCAACTGAACTTTGCCGCTTTTTACTCATTTCTTCTTATAACGCGCAAGAAATAACCAGTCGATGCGCAAACGTTATCGTCAATGCGCAATTTGGCAACAAATTTCGCGGAGTGATTACATCATCGGCGTGTTTATTTCGCGCAACTCGCGCAAGAAAACAGGTGAAGATGCGTAAAATTTTTTGGCTAAAAAATCACCATTTCACTGGCAAATGGAGGGAGGTGGCTTACACTTACATTATCAACACAGGCCGGAACCTCCCCTAATGTGCTCGACTGAGGGGTGTTGATGTCGGGGGAAACCCTCCCGTGAACCAGCGGGATAGAGTGAAAGACAAAGACCGGAACCAAACTAAAGCGCCCTCTGTGGCGCTTTAGTTTTATATCCTTCATACCCGTCACATATTTTAAACCAATTAATCATCTTCCAGCAGGCGCGCTCCGGTCCCCTGCTCGCCAAGCTGATCGCCTGGGTTACGCAATGGGCAATCGCTACGTGACAAGCATCCGCAACCAATACACCCATCCAGCTCATCGCGTAGCGCCACCAAAGTATGGATGCGTCGGTCCAGTTCTTCACGCCATTGCGAAGAGAGCTGCTTCCACTCTTTGGCACTAAGCGAATGCCCCTCAGGTAATACACCTAACGCGTCACCGATCGTGGCCAGCGGGATCCCGATGCGTTGAGCAATCTTGATTATCGCGACGTAACGCAACACATCACGTTTGTATCGCCGCTGATTGCCGCTGTTGCGCATGCTACTGATTAACCCTTTGCTTTCATAGAAATGCAGGGTCGATACCGCCACGCCGCTACGTTTGGCGACTTCACCTGGTGTGAGCAGCGCTTTTATCCGGGGTAATTTCTTTTCCATAAATCGCTTTACCTCAAGTTAACTTGAGGAATTATACTCACCCACAGACAAAACGACGAATCGAATACTGAGAAAGAGGCAGCCCTATGTCCCATCAGCAGATTATTCAGACCCTTATTGAATGGATTGATGAACATATCGATCAACCGCTGAACATTGAGGCGGTGGCGAAAAAATCAGGTTACTCGAAGTGGTATTTACAAAGAATGTTCCGCACGGTGACGCGCCAGACCTTGGGTGACTACATCCGCCAGCGTCGACTTTTGCTGGCCGCCGTTGAACTACGGACAACTGAGCGACCTATTTTTGATATCGCGATGGATCTTGGTTATGTGTCGCAACAAACCTTCTCGCGTGTGTTTCGCCGCGAATTTGATCGTACTCCCAGCGACTACCGCCATCGTCTGTAATATTATTGCCCGCTCTGCGTCAGTATGGCGGGCGACCGTTGTATCCAGTGCATGAACTCCTGCGGCGGCAGCGCCTTCGCAAAATACCAGCCCTGACAATACTGTACGCCGCGTTCAAGCAGCCATTCGATTTGCTCCTTCGTTTCCACCCCTTCCGCAATCGTCTTCAGGTGTAAGCTTTGTGCCATCTCAATAATATGTTCGGCAATCAAGTGACTGGTGCTGTTAGTGGACAACGTGCTAATAAACGATTTGTCGATCTTCAGGATATCGACATTCAGCGCTGACAAATTATGCAGATTGGAATATCCCGTGCCAAAATCATCAAATGCCACTTCATAACCCGCCTTACGGAACGCCTGGATTACGGGGGTCATTTTATGTACATCTATGAACCCACGCTCGGTCACTTCAACTTTAATTTGCTGGGCCGCCACGGAGTACTCACGATTTTTGTCGTTAATCAGGGCAATCAATCGGGATGAATGAAAGTCAGAAGCGGAAAGGTTAATCGATATAGAAAGCTGAGGATGCGCCGAAAGAAAATACCCCAAATCGTTGAACACCTCTTCAACGACATAACCCGTGATCCGCTCAATCATTCCCTCTTTTTCAGCCAGTGGAATAAACTCTGTCGGGCTCATCACCTCACCTTTACAGCCCGGCCAGCGCAGCAGAGCTTCAGCACCAACACATTGCCCATTCTTAATATCAATGATCGGCTGGTAATGCAGGCAAAGCTGACGTTTTTTGATCGCGCGTTTTAATAAGCGCCGGGGAGATAAGTATTCCTGGCGCGTGCGCCACCACATTAGCAGTATCAGGATGCTGCAGATAATCCCGAAGGGAATGGTTAATGCCGCCTCGTGATAGAAAATCTGACTTACGCGGTTGTCTGAGGTCGACACAATAATCGCAATTGGACGTTTTTCTGAATGCACGATGGTGTAGAAGCGATCGTCTTGTTGAAAGGTCGAGGCTTCACCGCGTATGAGCGGTGCGAATTGCGCAATATTTGCCGCTTCGCTGGCAGAGAAAAACGTATCCGTTACTGTGTCATACACGCCCCAGGAGAGATCCGGATCATCTGACATGACTTCGCTGTAGGACAATGGATTGATGACTGCGACGTAGTTTCCGCGTTGCATGTACGTCATTCTGTAGCCAGCGAAAAAAGGGGTATCGCGGTAGTAATAGATGGCGATATCCGGCGTACGTTTATAGTCAGGTGTCGGCATAATATAAGTAACAGGCGGTGCCATAGACGTAGAGCACAAAAAATGATCGCCCTGCGCATAAATTAGCTCACTGATATATAAACGACCGCGAATAATATTTAGCATACTTTTCTGATGTGCCGGGGTACACATCTTACCCTGATACAACTGGGCCATATCACGCGCCAAATCAGCTTGTAGGATCACCAATTCTGTTTTATTTAACACCAGTTGAGCAAAAGAGCGGAGTTGGCTATGGGTTTCGGTCATCGCCCGGATGTGCGCAAACCATATCGCCAGCACCACGGGGAACAATACCACCATGAATGTTCCCAGGAACTTCAGCATCTTGCGTCGCGCACTGTGATTCATGTCAGCCCTATTTCCCTGTTTCGTATATGCCAGAACCCATCAAGGCAGGATGCTATAAACACCGACTGATTAAGTTGCATGAATCTATCAGTATTAGCAACAGACTTCTCTATGTAAAAGTCTGATAATAGTTGATGATGATATTATTTTTCCGTAAGGCAAACTTAAAGTTATGCTTATTTCATAACGTTATTATCCCCACGGAGTAATTTTTATGAGCATTATCCTGGCTGCATTTAAGAAATTCATTAATTTTTTTTAACGTTTAATTTAGGATAAATATAACAAGTAGACTAAATACATGTTTAGAACATGGTTATTTATTATCAACACTTCATTAAACAAAACCACACACCTGGAGTGGTTATAAGCCTACAAAAATAACGGCCAATACTGGTGAACAAACGACCAGATGTGATATAGTTCACAAAAATCATGTAACAGAAACAATGTTTCATTCATGTTATTGCCCGTCGATAGCCAGAGTATCACACCCTCGGTGAACACCCCCGCGCTGTCCTGGGCATCCAGACTTTCTGAGGACGTTTTTCATGGCGACAATAACAACTGGCGTGGTTCTTCTGCGGTGGCAACTACTCAGCGCGGTGCTGATGTTTTTAGCCAGTACGCTCAATATCCGTTTTCGTAAATCAGATTATATTGGCCTGGCCGTCATTAGCAGCGGTTTGGGGCTGGTTTTTGCCTGCTGGTTTGCGACTGGATTGCTCGGCATAACCCTGGTGGATATGTCCGCTATCTGGAAGAACATTGAAACCGTGATGGTTGACGTGATGAGCCACACACCGCCAGATTGGCCGATGGTGTTGAACTGATAACAAAATTGCATATGGCTACCCCAGTCTTGAAGTAGCCATTATTTTCAGCGTAACGCAGTGGGATTAGAACGGAATATCGTCGTCGAAATCCATCGGCGGCTCGTTAGACGGCGCTGCCGGAGCTGACTGTTGCGGACGAGACTGCGCGCCGCCGCTGAACTGGTTGCCACCCTGCGGCTGCTGAGGTTGACCCCAACCGCCCTGCTGCTGACCGCCACCTGCCGGAGCACCACCACCCTGACGACCACCCAGCATTTGCATGGTGCCGCCAACGTTAACCACAACTTCTGTGGTGTACTTTTCTACGCCGGACTGATCGGTCCATTTGCGGGTACGCAACTGACCTTCGATATAGACCTGAGAACCTTTACGCAGATATTCGCTGGCCACTTCCGCCAGTTTGCCAAACAGCACAACACGGTGCCATTCAGTCTGCTCTTTCATTTCACCGGTCGCTTTATCACGCCAGGATTCGGAAGTAGCCAGCGTAATGTTGGCAACTGCGCCACCATTCGGCATATAGCGTACTTCCGGGTCCTGGCCCAGATTACCGACGAGAATCACCTTGTTTACGCCTCTGCTGGCCATGATCGTGTCTCCTGAAAAACGTTACTGAATAAGTGTAAGCGCGGGATTGTAGCATTTCCAATAGCGCTTTTACTACGTTGCGAAGTTGATTCCAGTAACAACCCCAGCCAGACATTGTTGCACAGACGTCTGCGTTTTGCATTCCAATACTGTATATCCATTCAGGTCAGGTTGTGTCATAATTAACCGTTTGTGATCGCCGGTAGCACCATGCAGCCAGGCAAAAAAGCGTTTAATCCGGGAAAGATGAATGGATAAGATCGAAGTTCGGGGCGCCCGCACCCATAATCTCAAAAACATCAACCTCGTCATCCCGCGCGACAAGCTGATTGTCGTCACCGGGCTTTCGGGCTCAGGCAAATCTTCGCTCGCTTTCGACACCTTATATGCCGAAGGGCAGCGTCGTTACGTTGAATCCCTTTCCGCGTACGCGCGTCAATTTCTGTCGCTGATGGAAAAACCGGACGTCGACCACATTGAGGGGCTCTCTCCTGCCATCTCAATTGAACAAAAATCGACGTCCCATAACCCGCGATCCACGGTAGGTACAATTACCGAAATTCACGACTATCTCCGTCTGCTGTTTGCCCGCGTTGGCGAGCCGCGCTGTCCGGATCACGACGTTCCCCTGGCAGCGCAGACCGTAAGCCAGATGGTGGATAACGTCCTGTCGCAGCCGGAAGGTAAGCGTCTGATGCTGCTGGCGCCGGTGATCAAAGAGCGTAAAGGCGAGCACACCAAAACGCTGGAAAATCTGGCAGGCCAGGGCTATATCCGCGCCCGTATCGACGGTGAAGTCTGTGACCTTTCCGATCCGCCCAAGCTTGAGCTGCAAAAGAAACACACCATTGAAGTGGTGATTGACCGCTTTAAAGTCCGTGACGACCTCACCCAACGACTGGCGGAATCCTTTGAAACCGCGCTGGAACTGTCCGGCGGTACGGCGGTCGTTGCCGATATGGACGACCCGAAAGCGGAGGAGCTGCTGTTCTCCGCCAACTTCGCCTGCCCTATCTGCGGCTATAGCATGCGCGAACTGGAACCGCGACTGTTCTCGTTTAACAACCCGGCGGGCGCGTGTCCAACCTGTGACGGTCTCGGCGTGCAGCAATATTTCGATCCTGATCGGGTGATCCAAAACCCGGAACTGTCGCTGGCCGGTGGTGCTATCCGCGGTTGGGATCGCCGTAACTTCTATTACTTCCAGATGCTTAAGTCTTTGGCGGAACACTATAAATTCGACGTTGAAGCCCCGTGGGCCAGCCTGAACCCTGCCGTGCATAAAGTGGTACTGTACGGTTCCGGTAAAGAGAATATCGAATTTAAATACATGAACGATCGTGGTGATACGTCCGTACGTCGCCATCCGTTCGAAGGCGTATTGCACAATATGGAGCGCCGCTATAAAGAGACGGAATCCAGCGCAGTACGTGAAGAATTAGCCAAGTTCATCAGTAACCGTCCTTGCGCCAGCTGTGAAGGGACGCGTTTACGCCGGGAAGCCCGTCACGTATTTGTTGAAAATACGCCGCTACCTGCGATTTCTGACATGAGCATCGGTCATGCAATGGATTTCTTCAACAATCTGAAGCTCGCAGGTCAGCGGGCGAAGATTGCCGAGAAAATTCTTAAAGAGATTGGCGATCGTCTGAAGTTCCTGGTCAACGTCGGCCTCAACTACCTGACGCTATCGCGTTCGGCAGAAACACTCTCCGGTGGTGAGGCCCAGCGTATTCGCCTGGCAAGCCAGATCGGCGCGGGTCTGGTCGGTGTAATGTACGTGCTGGATGAACCGTCTATCGGCCTACACCAGCGCGATAACGAACGTCTGCTGGGTACGCTTATCCACCTGCGCAATCTGGGTAATACCGTTATTGTGGTCGAGCACGATGAAGACGCGATTCGCGCCGCTGACCACGTTATCGATATCGGCCCGGGCGCGGGTGTTCACGGCGGTCAGGTCGTCGCCGAAGGGACGCTCGACGACATCATGGCAGTGCCTGAGTCGCTGACCGGCCAGTACATGAGCGGTAAACGCAAGATTGAAGTGCCTAAACAGCGCGTTGCGGCTGACCCAGAGAAAGTGCTGAAGCTCACCGGCGCACGCGGCAACAACCTGAAAGATGTCACCCTGACGCTGCCGGTAGGTTTATTTACCTGCATTACCGGTGTTTCCGGTTCGGGTAAATCGACGCTGATTAACGACACACTGTTCCCGATTGCACAGACGGCGCTAAACGGTGCGACGCTGGCTGAACCTGCGCCGTATCGCGACGTTCAAGGCCTGGAGCATTTCGACAAAGTGATCGACATTGACCAAAGCCCGATTGGCCGTACGCCGCGCTCTAACCCGGCAACCTACACCGGCGTATTTACGCCAGTGCGCGAACTGTTTGCCGGTGTACCGGAGTCACGCGCACGCGGTTACACGCCGGGGCGTTTCAGCTTTAACGTCCGTGGCGGACGCTGTGAAGCCTGTCAGGGCGACGGCGTGATCAAAGTCGAAATGCACTTCCTGCCGGATATCTACGTGCCGTGCGATCAGTGCAAAGGCAAGCGCTATAACCGCGAAACGTTAGAAATTAAGTACAAAGGCAAGACTATCCACGAAGTGCTGGATATGACGATTGAAGAAGCACGTGAGTTCTTCGATGCCGTTCCGGCGCTGGCACGTAAGCTGCAAACGCTGATGGACGTTGGCCTGACGTACATTCGGCTGGGTCAGTCCGCTACCACGCTCTCAGGCGGTGAAGCACAGCGCGTGAAGCTGGCGCGCGAGCTGTCCAAACGCGGTACCGGGCAAACGCTGTATATTCTCGATGAGCCGACCACCGGTCTGCATTTTGCGGATATTCAGCAACTGTTGGACGTGCTGCATCAACTCCGGGATCAGGGCAACACCATCGTGGTGATTGAGCACAATCTGGACGTGATTAAGACCGCAGACTGGATTGTCGATCTCGGTCCGGAAGGCGGTAGCGGCGGCGGCGAAATCCTTGTCTCCGGCACACCAGAAACGGTCGCTGAGTGTGAAGCCTCACACACGGCCCGCTTCCTCAAACCGCTGTTGTAATTACGCAACACTTGTCTGGCCTACAGAATATGCATAAAGCTTGTAGGCCGGATAAGGCGCTTACGCCGCATCCGGCTACGGTTGTGCCTGATGGCGCTACGCTTATCAGGCCTACGAAACTACAGATCAGGTATAAAGCTTGTAGGCCGGATAAGGCGCTTGCGCCGCATCCGACAACCGTTGTGCCTGATGGCGCTGCGCTTATCAGCGCCTACGAAACTACAGACCAGGCATAAAGCCTGTAGGCCGGATAAGGCGCTTGCGCCGCATCCGGCAACAGTTGTGCCTGATGGCGCTGCGCTTATCAGCGCCTACGAAACTACAGAATATGCATAAAGCCTGTAGGCCGGATAAGGCGCTTGCGCCGCATCCGGCAACAGTTGTGCCTGATGGCGCTACGCTTATCAGGCCTACGAAACTACAGATCAGGTATAAAGCTTGTAGGCCGGATAAGGCGCTTGCGCCGCATCCGACAACAGTTGTGCCTGATGGCACTGCACTTATCAGCAACTACGAAACTACAGAATACGCATAAAGCCTGTAGGCCGGATAAGGCGCTTGCGCCGCATCCGGCAACAGTTGTGCCTGATGGCGCTGCGCTTATCAGCGCCTACGAAACTACAGACCAGGTATAAAGCTTGTAGGCCGGATAAGGCGCTTACACCGCATCCGGCAACGGTTGTGCCTGATGGCGCTACGCTTATCAGGCCTACGAAACTACAGATCAGGTATAAAGCTTGTAGGCCGGATAAGGCGCTTGCGCCGCATCCGGCAACCGTTGTGCCTGATGGCGCTGCGCTTATCAGGCCTACGAAACTACAGAATATGCATAAAACCTGTAGGCCGGATAAGGCGCTTGCGCCGCATCCGGCGAAACGGATCAGGGCTGCGTCAGTATCCGGCGTTTATCTTCCGGCAACGTGTTCACAGCCTGCTGATAAGAGGCGTCGACCAGATAATAAATCTGTGAATCCGGCAGCGAGCCGTCCAGATACACCGTACTCCAGTGCGCCTTATTGAGATGCCTGCTTGGCCGAACATCGCTATGCTGCTGGCGTAACAGTTCTGCCAGTTCAGGGCTGGTTTTCAGAGACACCGCCGGGCGTTCTTCCACCTCTTTTACCATGGCAAAAAGCACATCTTCGACTTTGATTTGCGTGGCCTTCCAGTCACTGTGAACGCTCTGCTCCGCGCCCGTTTTTGCCATGCAGTATTGCAGCAACTCCGAATTCGTCATCTTTATTCCCCTTACCAGCATATTGCCTCATGAGAACATCTTTTATTCAGTGTGCAGCAAGTCCGCAAAAGGTAAAAGCCAGCAATGTAAATTTGTTTAAAAAAACAGCAATCCGCAGCCAGCGTCCTCAATATTCCGAGTTGACGATCACCTCTTCACCAAACGCACCGGCCTGTGGCAGCGGCTTATAAGTGGAGTTAGAGGCGCGCAAAATGCGAATACCGCGAATACCCACGTCGCGAGCGGCAGTGATGTCATTATCGGAGTCACCGTAGAACATGCGGATATTTTTATCCTGCAGCCACTGCGTTTTGGTGTTCTGACCCGGCTTGTCGCCGGCAAAAATGACCGGATTCATATTTCCAGCTGGGATGTGAAAGTTATCAGACAACGTTTTCGACACCGTTTCAGTCTTCGTCTGGCTACGCCCGGTCACGAAAAAGATGCTGTCACCGCGACGCACGTGCATATCAATCAGTTGGCGCGCGACTTCTTTTGGAATACTAAACTCGTCCCAGCCATTGTTCATTTTTTCCCAGAAGGCCGGATTCTTCAGGTAATCCTCACTGTCCGGAGAATACGTTTTTTTACCGCGCCAGAAGCCTGGGCTGGAAAAGAGGACAGTGTCATCGATATCAAACCCGACGGCCATCGGCGGACGTCCGGTCAGGCTGTTTTCAATTTGTGCCACGGAGACCCAGTGAATGGGAGCCTGCTCAGCGAGCTTTGCAACGTTAGTGCCTGGATTGAGCTGAGAGGGAGAAGAAACGAGTGCCTGGGCTGGCTGATTTAGCGTGAATAATAAACAAACGGCACTCAGTGCCAACGTAAACTTGCGCATATTTTTCCCTAAGTAGTCAGTTAGTTATCATTTTTTTATTAACAACTGGTCAAAAAACTATCTGACCTTACCCCTTAGGGGGAGGGAAAGGAAGGATTTTCTCTGGTTTTGTCCTGGAAAAGGAGCACGATCACATTGGAAAAAGGCCTGATGGCGCGACGCTTATCAGGCCTGCAAAGTCGGTTACATGACGGCGGCAAATGCCTTCGCCACGCGCTGCACGTTACCGTGATTCAACCCGGCCACGCACATGCGACCGCTGGCGATCAGGTATACACCGAACTCATCGCGCAGACGATCAACCTGGGCTGCGCTAAGCCCGGTATAGCTGAACATCCCGCGCTGTTGCAGCAGGTAGTCAAAGTTACGGCCTGGGATCTCCGTATTCAATACATTAACCAACTCCTGGCGCATCGCCAGAATGCGGGTACGCATCTCTTCAACTTCCGCCTGCCAACTGGCTTTCAGCGCGTCATCACCCAGTACCGCGGCAACTACCTGCGCACCAAAGTTTGGCGGGCTGGAGTAGTTCCGACGCACCGTCGCTTTTAGCTGCCCCAGCACGCGGCTAGCGGCTTCAGCGTCTTCACATACCACTGACAGTCCGCCGACACGCTCGCCGTATAAGGAGAAAATCTTCGAGAATGAGTTACTGACCAGAGCAGGCAATCCGGCGCTGGCAATGGCGCGAATCGCATAGGCATCGTCTTCCATTCCACCACCAAAGCCCTGGTAAGCAATGTCCAGGAACGGAATTAGATCGCGTGCTTTCAGGATCTCAATAACGCTATCCCACTGCGCAGGCGTTAAATCCGCCCCTGTCGGGTTATGGCAGCACGGATGTAGCAGCACGATGCTGCGCGCCGGTAGGGTATTCAGCGTTGCCAGCAGGTCGTTGAAACGCACACCGTTGGTCGTGTCGTCATACCATGGGTAAGTGCTTACTTCGAATCCGGCACCTTCAAAAATCGCAATATGGTTTTCCCAGGTCGGATCGCTGACCCACACGCCAGAATCAGGGAAATAACGTTTCAGGAAGTCTGCGCCAACCTTTAACGCACCGGAGCCGCCCAGCGTCTGAATGGTTGCGACGCGCTGCTGCTGGAGAACCGGATGTTCTGCGCCAAACAGCAGCGGCGCAATAGTATGGCGATACGTGTTCAGACCTTCCATCGGCAGATACAGCGAAGCGCCATGCGGTTTGGCATTGAGGCGGGCTTCCGCTTCCGCCACAGCTTTAAGCTGAGGAATAATGCCGTCTTCGTTGTAATACAGGCCGATGCTGAGATTCACTTTGTCGCTACGTGAATCTTCTTTGAAGCGCTCCATGAGCGATAAAATCGGGTCGCCGGCGTAGGCGTCAACTTTTTGAAACACGTGTGGTTCTCCGGGTTTACAGGCAGGGGTTAAGAACACAATAAACCGGAAGTGGGAGAAGATCGAGAGGATGTTGAGAGGAATATTGCCGGAAGGCGGCGTAACCACCTGTCCGGCACATCATGCTGCTAATCGATATACTTCATCGCTACCCTTGAGGTCAGGCGCGTAATAAGTTCGTAAGCACTTACTTTCGTCATTTCAGCAATGCGTTCAACGGGCAAGCCCTCGCCCCACAGAATCACCGAATCGCCGGCTTTATCCTGCGCTTCGGGGCCTAAATCGACGCAGATCATATCCATCGCGACGCGACCGACGATCGGCACTTCACGGCCATTGACCAGTACCGGCGTCCCCGAAGGCGCTGCGCGCGGGTAACCATCGCCATAGCCCATCGCTACCACGCCAAGACGCGTGTCGCGCTCACTCAGCCAGGTTCCACCATAACCAACCGGCTCGCCCGCTTTGTGCTCACGCACCGCAATCAGGCTTGAGGTCAGCGACATTACCGGCTGGCAGCCAAAATCAGCGCCGATGGAGTGATTTTCCAGTGGCGATACGCCATACAGAATCAGCCCCGGACGCGCCCAGTCGAAGTGAGACTGCGGCCACAGCAAAATACCACCCGACGCGGCAATCGAACGCTGCCCCGGTTTGCCTTCACAAAAACTGTTGAAGATATCGAGCTGTTTTTCGGTCGCGCCACACTCAGGCTCGTCAGCACGAGCAAAGTGGCTGACGATATTGACCGGCTGGCGCACGTTTTCACACTGTGTTAAGCGCTGATAAAACGCCTCGGCCTGCTCAGGGCGTACGCCCAGGCGATGCATACCGGTATCGAGCTTCATCCAGACGGTAACGGGTTCAGCCAGTTTAGCGGCTTCCAGAGCTTCGAGCTGCTCCTGGTTGTGGACGGCAGTATGCAGGCGCTGCGCGGAAATAGTCGGCAGATCGGAGGCATCAAAAAATCCCTCCAGCAGCAGGATGGGCTGCGTGATCCCTCCCGCTCGCAAGCGCAGGGCTTCTTCAAGACGAGCAACACCAAAAGCGTCCGCATCGGGGAGCGTTCGCGCGGTCTCTAACAGACCATGGCCGTAGGCGTTCGCTTTCACGACCGCAACCAGTTTGCTGGCTGGAGCCAGTTCACGCAGACGTTGCAGGTTGTGTCGCAGAGCGCGGCGGTTAATAACTACAGTTGCCGCTTGCATTTGTATTCCTTAATAAAAGAATTTCCTAAATCATTCGTGTTGCAGGACAAAAACGCTTTGGCGTTTTTGAACAGCGCCTGCGCTGGCCCCGAAGGGGCGAGGACGCAGTCCAAGTCACGCGACAAGCCAGAGAATCCCCGGGAGCTTAGTAAACTAAGTGACTGGGGTGAACGGGCGTAGTCAACGCATCTGCAGCATGAAGGATGACGGAGATTTATTCGTCGTCGTATTGTGGGCCCGCATAGTTATCGAATCGCGACCACTGACCGTTAAACGTCAGGCGCACCGTACCGATCGGGCCGTTACGTTGCTTACCAATAATGATTTCTGCGATCCCTTTCAGGTCGCTATTTTCGTGATAAACCTCATCACGATAGATAAACATGATTAAGTCGGCATCCTGCTCGATGGAGCCGGACTCACGCAGATCCGAGTTGACCGGACGCTTGTCGGCACGTTGTTCCAGAGAGCGGTTAAGCTGCGACAGCGCCACCACCGGCACATGCAGTTCTTTCGCTAACGCTTTCAGCGAGCGGGAGATTTCTGCAATTTCCAGCGTACGGTTGTCGGAGAGCGACGGTACGCGCATCAGTTGCAGGTAGTCGATCATGATAAGTCCGATACCGCCATGTTCACGGGCGATACGACGGGCACGCGAACGCACTTCCGTTGGCGTCAGGCCGGAAGAGTCATCAATATAGATGTTTCGTTTCTCCAGCAAAATACCCATTGTTCCGGAAATTCGCGCCCAGTCCTCATCATCCAGTTGACCGGTACGGATTTTAGTTTGGTCTACGCGTGAGAGCGAGGCCAGGGAACGCATCATGATCTGTTCTGAGGGCATTTCAAGACTAAAGATAAGAACCGGCTTATCCTGCAACATGGCCGCGTTTTCGACGAGGTTCATTGCAAATGTCGTTTTACCCATCGACGGACGCGCGGCGACAATAATTAAGTCTGACGGCTGCAAACCAGCCGTCTTTTTATTGAGGTCGTCATAACCGGTGTTCACCCCGGTGACGCCGTCGTGCGGTTGCTGGAACAGCTGCTCGATACGCGCGACGGTGGCGTCGAGCACGTCAGTAATATTTTTCGGGCCTTCGTCTTTATTAGCGCGGCTTTCCGCGATTTTAAAGACGCGGGATTCTGCAAGGTCCAACAGATCTTCACTGGAGCGTCCTTGCGGATCAAAACCGGCTTCCGCGATTTCGTTTGCAACTGAAATCATGTCACGAACAACGGCGCGTTCGCGGACGATATCCGCATAAGCGCTAATGTTCGCCGCACTTGGCGTGTTTTTAGACAATTCAGCCAGGTAAGCAAAACCGCCGACGCTGTCCAGTTGTCCCTGAACTTCCAGCGACTCTGCCAGTGTGATCAGATCGATGGGTTTTCCCATCTCCTGCAGGCGATGCATTTCCGTGAAGATATGCCGGTGCGGACGGGTATAAAAATCTTCCGCCACCACACGCTCGGCGACATCGTCCCAGCGTTCGTTATCCAGCATTAAACCGCCCAACACCGACTGTTCCGCTTCAATCGAGTGCGGCGGTACTTTCAGCCCGGCGACCTGGGGATCGCGCTCACGAGCATCAGTCTGTTGTTTGTTGAAGGGTTTATTTCCTGCCATAGTGAATGGAGTTACCGAGATAATGATTGGGTCGAAAGATTACCACATTTCTTTTGGAGGAAGCATGGCAACACGTATTGAATTTCACAAGCATGGTGGCCCTGATGTACTCAAGGCGGTGGAGTTTACGCCCGTAGACCCGGCGGAAAACGAAATCCAGGTCGAGAACAAAGCGATTGGGATCAACTATATCGACACCTACATCCGCAGTGGTCTTTATCCACCGCCTTCCCTGCCCAGCGGGCTGGGTACCGAAGCCGCCGGCGTAGTCAGCAAAGTTGGCAGCAAAGTGACACACATTAAAGCTGGCGATCGCGTGGTGTACGCCCAGTCTGCTCTTGGCGCCTACAGCTCAGTGCATAACGTTCCGGCCGATAAAGCCGCCATCCTGCCTAACGCTATCTCGTTTGAACAAGCTGCCGCCTCGTTTCTTAAAGGGCTAACCGTTTTTTATCTGTTACGCAAAACCTATGAAATCCAGCCTGACGAACCGTTTTTATTCCACGCAGCCGCAGGTGGCGTCGGTATGATTGCCTGCCAGTGGGCAAAAGCATTGGGTGCGAAGCTGATTGGTACTGTCGGCAGTGCGCAAAAAGCGCAAATTGCGCTGCAGGCTGGCGCATGGCAGGTCATCAACTATCGTGAAGAGAGCATTGTTGAGCGAGTGAAAGAGGTAACTGGCGGTAAAAAAGTGCGGGTGGTGTATGACTCGGTGGGGAAAGATACCTGGGAAGCCTCGCTGGATTGTTTACAGCGCCGGGGATTAATGGTCAGCTTTGGTAATGCTTCCGGGCCGGTTACTGGCGTGAACTTAGGCATTCTGAACCAGAAAGGTTCGCTCTACGTGACCCGTCCTTCTCTACAGGGTTACATCACCAATCACCGCGAATTAACCGAAGCCAGCAATGAGCTTTTCTCGCTGATTGCCAGCGGAGTGATCAAAGTGGATGTCGCGCCTGGTCAAACATTCGCACTGCACGATGCACAGCGTGCTCATGAAGTACTGGAAAGCCGTGCCACGCAGGGATCGAGTTTGCTAATTCCTTAAGATGACGGGGAAAGAAAGAATTAGGGCTTCCCGCAGGAAGCCCTTTCTTTTTTTAGTTCGGCTGTATGTAGGGTACAGCTCGATGAATTCGTTAACCTGGCAATAGTGACAGATTTGATAATCAATTCCTATTTGGTTCTAAAGGCAATGTTGCAGGTTGTGACGTACCGCTCAATACCTTAGTAAAACCGGCGGTTATTGCGCTGATACTGTGGGACTTTTGGCGCTTTTATCGCCTTGATCACCCACACCACGGCAACAGCCAGTAGCAGCCAGGGCAACAGTTTAATCATCAAGGCAAATAGTCCGCCCAGAAACATCACGGCGGTGGCTACGACCAATGCGGCCAGAACGCCCAGCAAAGATACGCCGGTGACCATCAGCATGATAAAAAATCCAATCACAAAAAGTAGTTCCAGCATGGCTCTCTCCCAAAATGAAATTCTCTCCATTGCTTTACAAGAAACATGCCAAAAATAATGCGTTGATTTATAAAGAAAACACCCCGCGACAAAGCGCAGGGCGTGGTGAAATTAACTAACTTTTGGTGAAAACTTAACGCTTGTCTGCCACCAGCTTCAGCGCATGCTCCAGAACGTTAATATCTGCCCCGGCTTTATGTGCATTCTCGCTCAGATAGCGACGCCACTGACGGGCACCAGGGATGCCCTGAAACAGCCCCAACATATGGCGTGTCACATGTCCCAAATAGGTTCCCTTACTCAGTTCACGCTCAATATACGGGTACATGGCACGCACCACGGCGACTGGATCGGAATCTTTGGTGGTAGCTGCAAAAATCTCGCGGTCAACGGACGCCAGAATGCCTGGGTTTTGATACGCCTCACGCCCCACCATCACGCCATCCATATGTTGCAGATGAATGTTCGCTTCTTCCAACGATTTAATGCCGCCGTTGATCGACATCGTCAGATGCGGAAAATCACGCTTTAACTGATAAACACGGTCATAATCCAGCGGTGGAATTTCGCGGTTTTCTTTCGGGCTTAACCCGGACAGCCAGGCCTTGCGGGCGTGAATGATAAACATCTCACATTCGCCTTTGCCAGATACCGTGTTGATGAAATCGCAGAGGAATTCGTAGCTGTCCTGGTCATCAATGCCGATACGAGTTTTCACCGTTACCGGAATCGACACCACGTCGCGCATTGCTTTGATGCAATCGGCGACCAGTTGCGCATTCCCCATCAGGCAGGCGCCAAACATGCCATTCTGTACGCGATCGGAAGGACAACCCACGTTGAGGTTAATTTCGTCGTAGCCCCGCTGTTCAGCGAGCTTTGCGCACTGCGCCAGCGCCGCAGGATCGCTCCCGCCCAGTTGCAATGCGACCGGATGTTCTTCTTCGCTATACGCCAGATAATCGCCTTTACCATGAATGATTGCCCCAGTGGTTACCATCTCCGTATAGAGCAGCGTCTGGCTGGACAGTAAGCGCAAAAAGTAGCGGCAGTGTCTGTCCGTCCAGTCGAGCATCGGCGCGATAGAAAAACGATGAGCGGGAAAAGCGGTAGACTGAGATTCAGGCAGCATGGCGAATATTCAAGCATCCGGTTAAAAAAGGGGCGCTACTATAGCATAGACCGTTACGATAGTGAGCCACATCCTCGCGGCTCACTCCCCCTGACCCTAAACAAAAGCTATTTACGCCCCGGTTTTCCGTCGTGAGATCCAAAAAACTGCGGCGGATGGTCGACCCAGCGATCCTCACGTGTAGCGGCGTAGACCGGGTTAAGCGGATAATAAATGCGGTTGTATTTTTTGTTCGCCTCACCCACGACTAACAGGCGCACCTCTTCACTGGTGTTATTGATAAAGGTATGGCACACGCCTGTACCTGCCGGGAAACCGACGCTGTCGCCCGGTTCCAGCTTCCATAAATACCCGTTAATCCAGGCCTCAGGATAACCTTCCAGCACGTAGATAAATTCTTCTTCATCGCTTTCAGCGTGCGGGTACGACGTGCGCCGACCCGGCGGCAGGCGTTCATGATGAATGCCGAGTCGTCCTAACCCCAACTTGCGGGCAAGCGGCGCGCCAATAGCAAATAGCTCATCGCTGTCAGGATAAGTGGAGTCATCAGCCCCCTCAACCTCACGCCAGTGGCGAATACAATCGGGTCTTTTCATGGTTATTTTCCAGTATTGCGATGCGTCAGGTATAGCACACCACGGTGGATCTCGGCGTTTTAAGCAGAACATGTTAAAGTAAGGGATTAACCTTCCACGCAAATCGAGGCGCCAAATGGACAAAACCACTACGCAAGAGTTATTGGCTCAAGCTGAAAAACTCTGCGCGCAACGCAACGTGCGGCTTACGCCACAACGCCTCGAAGTACTGCGCCTGATGAGCCTGCAGGAAGGTGCGATCAGCGCCTATGACCTGCTCGACCTGTTGCGGGAAACTGAGCCACAGGCTAAACCACCTACCGTATATCGTGCGCTCGATTTTCTGCTGGAACAAGGTTTCGTGCACAAGGTGGAATCCACCAACAGCTATGTGCTTTGTCATCTGTTCGATCAGCCAACCCACAGTTCCGCAATGTTCATTTGCGACCGCTGTGGCGTGGTAAAAGAAGAGTGTGCGGAAGGCGTGGAAGACATTATGCATACGCTGGCGGCAAAAATGGGCTTTGCACTGCGGCATAACGTTATTGAAGCCCACGGGCTGTGTCCGGCCTGTGTGGAAGTTGAATCTTGCCGCCATCCTGGCGAGTGCCAGCATGACCATACGATTCAGGTGAAGAAGAAAGTTGGGCGCTAGGTAAGCGGGAGAGCGTACATCCTTGTACTCTCAGGAGGGAAGGGTTAATTACCAGCGGTAATCATTACGTTTTTCCCAATCGTTAACTTCTTTCTCCGCCTGATCTTTCGCGTAACCGTAACGCTCCTGGACTTTACCGACCAGTTGGTCACGTTTACCTTCAATGACCGTCATATCATCATCGGTCAGTTTGCCCCATTGCTCTTTCACTTTACCTTTAAACTGCTTCCAGTTGCCGCCGACTTCGTCTTTATTCATCATCAAGTCCTCATCGTTAGGTTGTGAATAGCGAGAGTGCCATGTCCAGACACATGCTGTTTTTGCTGGACGTGAGAATAAGTGTAGTCAGTGATTCTGGGTTTTATTTACTATTCGGAATTTTTAACCATCCCGCTCAGGCAAACCAGGTTCCATTACGCCAGTGACGTCGCCAGATAAAGGCCAGTGAAAGCCCGCGCAACGCCAGGAAAACGGTTAACGCCAACCACAAGCCATGGTTTCCCAGCCACGGCAAAGTCAGCAGCGTTAATGCGAATCCTGTGGCAGCAACGGCCATACTGTTGCGCATTTCTGCCGCGCGCGTCGCGCCAATAAACATTCCGTCTAGCAGATAACACCAGACACCCACCAGCGGTAACACCACCTGCCAGAAAAGATAGCGATCGGCCAGCTGTTGGATCTGCGGCAGCGAGGTCAGCAGCGCAACAATCTGCTCGCCAAACAGGGCATAAACCAGCGAAAACAAAATAGCCACAATACCGGACTGTCGGCAGGCCGCCCGCCAGACGTCCAGCAACTGGCTACCGTCTCGCGCCCCATAGGCCTGGCCCGAATGCGCTTCCACGGCATAGGCAAATCCATCCAGCGCGTAGGCGGTAAAGGTTAACAGGGTCATCAGAACGGCATTAACCGCAATGATATCGCCTCCCAGACGCGCACCCAGCACCGTGATTGCGCCAAAACAGAGCTGCAGCAGTAGCGAGCGCAACATGATGTCACGGTTAAGCGCCAGCAAACGGCGGAAGTTGCCACGCCACGCCTGCTTCAGCATTGCCAGCGAAATTCCGCGCATATGCAGGACTTTGCGCACCATCATCAGGCCGATCAGCAAGGTGGCATATTCAGCAATCACCGTTGCCAGTGCCGCACCCTGCACGTTCATATGCAGGCCCATCACCAGCCATATATCGAGCACAATGTTGAGAATATTACCGACAATCAACAAGATAACCGGCGCACGCGCATACTGAACGCCAAGCAGCCAGCCGAGCAGCACCAGATTCGCCAGCGAGGCGGGTGCGCTTAACCAGCGAATTTCGAGGAAACGTCGGGCCTGCTCCAATACCGCTTCACTTCCGCCAACAATGTGCAGAGCCAGATCGATAATCGGCGTACGAAAAAGTGCGATAAGCAACCCTGCTCCCAGCGCCAGCATGAGCGGCTGCACCAGTGCGCGCGCCAGCGCCTGCGGATTTTTCGCACCAAATGCCTGGGCGGTAAGACCGGTGGTGCTCATGCGCAAAAAAAGCAGCAGCATAAAAAGAAAACTGGTTGCCGTAGCACCAACCGCAACACCGCCAAGATAGACCGGACTATCCAGATGACCAATCACCGCGGTATCCACCAGTCCCAGCAGGGGAACGGTGATATTGGAAAAGATCATGGGTAAGGCGAGGTGCCAGAGTGCTTTATCAGAAGAGGTAAAGAAAGGCATACAGGAGGGCCTGAGAAGAAGTTAGACGTACTGGATAATGTGATGCAGGCCCGGCAAGCGCAGCGCTACCGGGCACGTTGCCGGATGGCGACGTCATCGTCTTATCCGGCCTACGGGGATTCAACAGAAAATTACAGCCATTCACCGTTACGGATGACGCCTACTGCCAGCCCTTCAATAGTGAAGTTTTGTTCGCGCAGGTCGACAACGATGGGTTTGAATTCGCTGTTTTCTGGCAGGAGTTCAACCTTGTTTCCCTGCTTTTTCAGGCGCTTAACCGTAACTTCGTCATCAATACGGGCAACAACAACCTGGCCGTTACGCACGTCCTGGGTTTTATGCACAGCGAGTAAGTCACCGTCCATAATCCCGATATCTTTCATCGACATACCGCTAACGCGCAGAAGAAAATCGGCGTTCGGTTTGAACAGTGAAGGATCGACCTGATAGTGGCCTTCGATGTGCTGCTGCGCCAGAAGTGGCTCACCGGCTGCCACGCGACCAACAAGCGGTAACCCTTCTTCTTCTTCCTGCAACAGTCGAATACCGCGCGATGCGCCGGATACAATTTCCAGCACACCTTTACGCGCCAGCGCTTTCAGGTGTTCTTCAGCTGCGTTTGGGGAACGGAACCCCAAACGCTGCGCGATCTCCGCACGCGTCGGTGGCATACCTGTCTGGCTGATGTGATCTCTAATGAGATCAAACACCTCTTGTTGCCTGGCCGTTAACGCTTTCATTCCGCCCCCTGGGTGTATATACAGTTATGCTGTGAGTATATACAGCTAAAGGCGAATTTGGAACCGCAAACTGCACAAAAAACAGGAGATTTATGCAGTTGTGGAAGCCTTATCGCAAATGCGACCACAACAGGATGCCCCAGGTGATTAGAGCGACAAAAATAGACAGCAATACCGCAGCCGACCCCATATCTTTCGCCCGACCGGAAAGTTCGTGGTACTCAGAACCAATACGATCAACTACCGCTTCAATCGCACTGTTGAGGATTTCAACGATCATCACCAGCATCACAGAACCGATCAACAACACGCGGGTAATTGCATCAACATCCAGCCAGCAGGCGATGGCGACGCCCAGCAGGACGGCAACACTTTCCTGACGGAATGCCGCCTCATTAATCCATGCGGCGCGAAAACCTTTCCAGGAATAACCTGCAGCTTTGATAATTCGGGTGAATCCAGTGGTATTATTGGCCATCAAAAAGAACCTTTTTACATTATTAGCGTCAATGTCATTGTAACGTTACCCCGTTTGTTCAGGGTGTGGCAAAGCAGCGCGAAGTATGACCGGATACCACAGAAATTCACTAAACTTTCTGATATCCTTGCAGCGCATTTGCATTATTAACCAGAGGCTTTACATCGTTTATGTCCGGCTGGCCACGAATTTACTACAAATTACTGAATTTACCATTAAGCGTCCTGGTAAAAAGCAAGTCTATTCCAGCAGAACCTGCTCCGGAATTGGGACTCGATACTTCGCGTCCCATTATGTACGTCCTACCGTACAATTCGAAAGCTGACTTGCTGACGCTGCGTGCCCAATGTCTGGTGCACGACCTCCCCGATCCCCTGGAACCACTAGAGATAGACGGAACGCTGTTACCGCGCTACGTGTTTATTCACGGCGGTCCGCGTGTATTCACCTATTACACGCCGAAAGAAGAGTCCATCAAGCTGTTCCACAACTATCTCGACTTGCATCGCAGCAATCCAGATCTGGATGTGCAGATGGTGCCAGTTTCGGTGATGTTTGGCCGTGCGCCAGGGCGTGAAAAAGGCGAGGTCAATCCGCCGTTACGTATGCTAAACGGCGTACAGAAATTCTTTGCGGTGTCCTGGTTGGGTCGCGACAGTTTTGTCCGCTTCTCCCCGTCGGTCTCTCTGCGCCGTATGGCGGATGAACACGGTACGGATAAGATCATCGCTCAGAAGCTGGCACGCGTGGCGCGTATGCACTTTGCTCGCCAGCGCCTGGCCGCTGTCGGCCCGCGCCTCCCTGCCCGCCAGGATCTGTTTAATAAGCTGTTAGCTTCAAAAGCGATCGCTCGTGCGGTAGAAGATGAAGCGCGCAGTAAAAAAATCTCCCACGAAAAAGCGCAGCAAAATGCCATTGCGCTGATGGAAGAGATTGCCGCCAACTTCTCCTACGAAATGATTCGTCTGACGGACCGTATTCTGGGCTTTACCTGGAACCGTCTGTATCAGGGGATTAACGTTCATAATGCTGAACGTGTACGCCAGTTGGCGCACGATGGGCATGAAATCGTGTACGTTCCGTGCCACCGCAGCCATATGGACTATATGCTGCTGTCGTACGTTCTGTACCATCAGGGTCTGGTGCCGCCGCACATCGCAGCCGGTATCAACCTGAACTTCTGGCCAGCGGGTCCGATTTTCCGCCGTCTGGGCGCGTTCTTTATTCGTCGTACCTTCAAGGGCAACAAGCTCTATTCCACCGTTTTCCGCGAATACCTGGGCGAGCTGTTCAGCCGCGGCTACTCGGTTGAGTACTTTGTCGAAGGGGGCCGTTCACGTACCGGTCGTCTGCTCGACCCGAAAACCGGCACGCTGTCGATGACTATTCAGGCGATGCTGCGCGGCGGTACACGTCCGATTACCCTCGTTCCTATTTACATCGGCTATGAGCACGTAATGGAAGTGGGCACCTACGCAAAAGAGCTGCGTGGCGCGACGAAAGAGAAAGAAAGTCTGCCGCAAATGCTGCGTGGCTTAAGCAAGCTGCGTAATCTGGGTCAGGGCTACGTCAACTTTGGTGAACCAATGCCATTGATGACTTACCTCAACCAGCATGTGCCGGAGTGGCGTGAATCTATTGACCCTATCGAGTCTATCCGCCCGGCCTGGCTGACGCCGACGGTGAATAACATTGCCGCCGATTTGATGGTGCGCATTAACAACGCAGGCGCGGCCAACGCCATGAACCTGTGCTGTACTGCTTTACTGGCCTCCCGCCAGCGCTCTCTGACCCGTGAACAGCTGACCGAACAACTCGACTGCTACCTGAGCCTGCTGCGCAATGTGCCTTATGCTGCGGATTCGACGGTGCCTGCACAGAGCGCCAGTGAACTGATCGACCACGCCTTGCAGATGAACAAGTTTGAGGTCGAGAAAGACACCATCGGTGACATCATTATTCTGCCGCGCGAGCAGGCGGTCTTGATGACTTACTACCGCAATAACATTGCGCATATGCTGGTTCTGCCTTCGTTGATGGCAGCCATTGTGACTCAGCATCGTCGTATTTCACGCGCCGCGTTGCAGCAGCATATTGATGCGCTGTACCCGATGTTAAAAGCGGAGCTGTTCTTACGCTGGGAGCGTGATGAGCTTGCCGGAGTGATTGACGAACTGGCCAGCGAAATGCAGCGCCAGGGACTCATCACCCTGACCGATGACGAACTGCATATCAATCCAGTCCGCTCCCGCACGCTACAGCTGCTGGCGGCAGGTGCTCGCGAGACGTTGCAGCGCTACGCCATTACCTTCTGGCTGCTGAGCGCGAACCCGTCCATCAACCGTGGCACGCTGGAGAAAGAAAGCCGCACCGTGGCGCAACGCCTCTCAGTGTTGCACGGCATTAACGCGCCGGAATTCTTCGATAAAGCCGTGTTCAGCTCTCTGGTGCTGACGCTGCGTGACGAGGGATTCATCAGCGATACCGGAGATGCCGAACCGGAAGAGACGATGAAGATCTATCAGATGCTGGCCGAACTGGTCACGTCAGATGTGCGTCTGACCATCGAGAGCGCCACTCAGGGCGAGTAAGCATAAAAAAACCGGTCGGAATGACCGGTTTTTTATTTTGCAGGCTAAGCCAAAATCAAAAATGCCAGTAGCTCATTGCCAGGCCTAAGAACAGCACCAGGCCGACGTAGTTATTGTTCATAAACGCTTTAAAGCAGGCATCACGTTCACGGTTAACGATCAGTTTCTGCTGATAGACAAACAGCGCGCCCGCCACCAGCAGAGACCAGTAATAGCCCAGTCCCAACCCGTTTAACCAGCCCACCAGCGCCATCAGCACCAGCACGCCTACCTGCAAAATACCAATAATCAGCTTGTCGTTCTGACCGAACAGGATCGCGGTCGATTTAATGCCGATCTTCAGGTCATCATCCCGGTCAACCATGGCGTACTGCGTATCATAGGCCACCGCCCAGAGAATATTCGCAAGGAACATCAGCCAGCAACTCAGCGGTACGGATTCACTCACGGCGGCGAACGCCATCGGGATCGACCAGCCAAACGCCGCCCCCAGCACCACCTGCGGCAGATGCGTATAGCGCTTCATAAACGGGTAAACCCACGCTAATGCTAATGCCGCAACGGACAACAAAATGGTCATCGTGTTGAGGGTCAAAACCAGCAGGAAGGCCAGCAGCACCAGTACCACAAACAGCGTTCGGGCTTCTTTCTCGGTGACAGCCCCGCTCGGCAGCGGTCGATTCGCGGTGCGTTTGACGTGCCCGTCAAATTTCCTGTCGGCATAATCATTCACCACGCATCCGGCGGCGCGCATTAACCAAACGCCAGCGACAAAAACCGCCAGGATCCACAGTTGCGGCATGCCTGGGGTCGCCACCCACAGAGCCCACAGCGTAGGCCAGAGCAGCAGTAAGGCGCCGATTGGCTTATCCGTACGCATCAAGCGGTGAAACGCCAGCAGCTTATTCTGCGTCAGACTCCACTCCATCTTTATCTTCCTCTCAGTACAACGGCGACGCAGGCAGAAAAAGCTCGGTAAGCATCAGTGGCTTACCGCTCAGCCGCAGGCGGGAACGACGCCCCCACAGCGCTGCATCGCGGCCAATCTCAATAAAATCTCGGGTCAATGTCGATGACGTAAACAGGTAGCGTCCGAGCGGGGTTTTCCCCAGGTTCTGTAAGGCCAGTTCAGGGCCGCACAAGGTTGATTCAGGCACCACAGTCCGTCCGGCAAGCCAGGGTTCACCATCCGCGCATAACAGGATTTCACGTAACCAATAACGAGACTCTTTAGGCAGCAGCGTCAGTTCTTCAGCCACCTCATTTTGCCCAACGAATTCTTCGCGAATCAACGTTACGGTGACCTTTTTCCCCTGCTGCTCAAAACGTTTGGTCATGGAATCTTCCAGTAACAACCAGTCGAGCAGTTGGGCGTCCAGCGCCGGGATCGCATCAAAATAACGCAGCGCACGCAGTTGCGTTAACGCAGGGTGTGGCATGCCTTACTCTCCGATTTATAACCTGAAGGCATTGTATCGCAGAAAAGGCATTACGGGGTGAGCAAACACGATTAAGTGATCGGCAGGGCAACATAAGTGTAACAATTAGCACCGAAGGATAAAAAAAGGTGCGCCAGGAGACGCACCAGTTGTTGCAAAATCAACAATGTGGGGAGATGTTTACCCCTTGCCTTTTACACTGCTGATAAAGGTGGATCGGGCAGATTTGGATCCCAGACGTTCCGCTTCATCAAGCAGCTTCAGCGCTTTATCAACATCGCCTTTTGCAACTGCATCCTTAATCGCCTGATTAAAATAGCTTTCCGTGTCGTTCAGCATTGGCTCGCTTTTCTTCACGGGTTGTGGTGCCGGAGCAGCAACGGCCACTGCAGGTGCGGCGGTATTACCAACCGTAACAGGGCCAGGGCCGGAAGAACCAAACAGCGGCCCGACCAGCACGCTGGAGGAGGAGCTGGTTTTAACTTTCAGATGCAGCAGACCGTCGGTGGTGTGGCGGGCGATCGGGTCCGGAATATCCGGAACAGCGTTACCTACCCCCTTGGCATAGGCTTTTGCCGGGTCGAGCAGGGTCGTGGTCTGCTGGAGATCTTTATCTGTGGTAAAGACCAGAACATACAGTTTTTGCTGGCCCAGCGCTGGCGTCAGACGCATTACGCCTTCCAGACGATCGGCACTCATCACGCCGGGCTCCTGGTAGGTGAAATAGCTGCTGGGGAAGAACGCAGATGGCGTCATGTTTTGGTCAAGAATTAAGACGTTTGGCGCAAATACGCTGGTTTGTTTGTTGACTTCACTGGACAGCGTCAGGGTCAGTTCGCCAATGTTCGCCGGTACGCTATAGGCCGCGACCGGGCCAGTAATACCAGCAACATCTAAACGCTGACCTGCATTGGCAAGCTGTGTGGACTGAGTTTTAGATTGATCAACCGGCGTCCAGGTTAACTGTTGCAGCGCAGCAGTGGGGATTGTTGGGGCCGCGGTGGTGTTCTGCGGAACAATATTTACATCAGCCAGGCTGATGCCAGGCGCGCTGGCAAATAACCCTGCAGATAAACAAAGGGCAACGAGACTTTTCTTCATTTTCATTGTTATCACCTCAGATAGCATGGGTTCAGCGGTGGCCAGGCAATAGCGCGCTAAACCGTAATCAAGAGGGGCTTGCGCCCCTCTTTCGGTCTTTACGTCAGGTTAGTGCTGAATTACCACCAGATTTCCATCTGAGCACCGAAGGACCACTCATCGCTGTCGCCACGGCTGGTTGTGCTGATACCAGAGTTCGTTGCAGCTGCGTATTTAGATACGTTGTTACCATTTTTGATGTAACCCCACTCTTCATCCCATTTTGCATAGGTTGCGAAGACACGGATTGCCGGACGAGACCAGATGCTGTCGCCAGCCTGCCATTGTTGAGCCAGGGTGATTTTGTACTGGCTGTTGCGATCGCTGGTCTGCTGAGATTTGACGTTGTCGTAGCCGACTTCCAGCAGGGTGCTCATGATTGGCGTCCATTTATACATCGGGCGAATACCGACGGTGTACCATTCGGTCCCCAGGTCGTTATCCATATCGAGGTTCTGGTACATACCGACGTACATCAGGTCCCATTTGTCGCCAAGGGAAATTGCACCGTGGTCAAGCACGCGGAACAGGCTACCGTTGTTATTCACAACATTGTTGGCATAGTTCACGCCATCAATAGTAATGCTAGATGAGCCGTAGGAACCTTGAGACAGGCCTTTGCCCTGAGTGGTCATGGAATCTGTCGCGTACTGAACCACAAACTTGTTGTAGCCCTTCAGCATGCTCTGGGTATGTTCAGCGGTGAACATCCAACCGTCTTTAGATGCGCCGTCTGCCAGGCTGTAGTCGTCGGTGGTGTTAGCACGACCGTAGTCGACGCCCAGCTCCAACATACCATCCGGGTTAGTAGCCATCTGCGCTAAACGAACGTCAAATACATCGTTCGCGGTGTCTTTGGTACGGTCATAGATATTCTGGCTGCTGAACGCGTATGAACCGCCCGCTTCCTGAGAACGGGTTGCTGCCAGAGATAGTTTACCGAAGCCCAGATCGATGTTTTCAATACCAGCACCAGGACCTGAAATATCCCAGTAGTAGAAGTCGATCATGTGGACGTCATGACGCTGATAGAAGCGCTTACCGGCCCAGATAGTGGAGCCTGGCAGCCATTCAATCAGGTTTTTACCCTGCACGTTGGCTTCACGGAAGGCCGGGTCAGTCCCTTCCCAGTCATTTTGCTGTGCAACGGAGTAGGCAACGTTAGTGTCGAAGTAGAAGCTCTTATCGCCCTCTTTCCACACTTCCTGACCTAATTTAATTTCCGCATAGGTTTCACATTCGTTACCAAGACGGTATTTACTTTGTGCACCTGTTGCCTGGAAACATTGTTGTTCACCGCCGCTACCTGTCCAGCCAATGCCGGAACGAGCATAACCATGGAAATCCACAGCCATTGCCTGAACAGACATAATGCCTGCTGCTACAGCAACCGCCAGAGGGAGTTTGCGCAGAGTAATCATCGTTCTATCTCCTGAGATCATTGCTTTTCTTTAAACGCTGCCACCTTCTAAAACTGCGAATGGTTTTGCGTTTCGTTTTTTTATGGGGGCCTTAAACGCCCGGCTCTTGGTGCAACCGACGACATGCAGTGCCATCCTCACGGAACAGATGGCAACGCTCTGGCGGCAGGCCGATAGCGAATGTGGCACCCTCTTCTACCAACACCACGTCGTTCTGGCGGTAAACCAGGTTTTGACGGATGGCGGGGATCTGGATATGAATTTGTGTTTCGTGACCAAGCTGCTCGACCACCTGCACTTCACCTTCGAGGGTGACATCGGCGATATCGCTGGGCAGCAGATGTTCCGGGCGGATACCTAAAGACATGTTGGCGCCAACCTGTACCGCATGGCTGTCTACCGGGAGCCAGACTTGCTGGCGGTTGGGCAGTTCAACCTGCACCTGATCAATCGCCGTTGCGGTAACTTTCACCGGCAGGAAGTTCATTTTTGGCGAACCGATAAAGCCCGCGACAAAGCGGTCAGCCGGGTAGTGATACAGTTCCAGAGGCCTACCAACCTGCGCGACGCGACCGGCATCCAGCACCACAATTTTGTCGGCCAGCGTCATCGCTTCGACCTGATCGTGGGTGACGTAAATCATCGTGCGGCCAAGACGTTTATGCAGGCGGGAGATTTCAATGCGCATCTGCACGCGCAGAGCGGCGTCGAGGTTCGACAGTGGTTCGTCCAGCAGGAATACGCGCGGTTCGGCGACCAGCGTACGGCCAATCGCCACACGCTGACGTTGTCCACCGGAAAGCGCTTTCGGTTTACGCTCCAGCAGGTGTGCCAGTTGCAGAACTTCCGCAACCTGATTCACGCGCTGGTTCATCACCTCTTTTTTCGCTCCGGCCAGTTTGAGGCCGAACGACATGTTCTCCGCGACGGACAAATGGGGATACAACGCGTAGGACTGAAAGACCATGCCCACACCGCGTTCGGCGGGCGGAATGTCGTTCATTCGGGTCTCCCCGATAAACAGGTCGCCACTGGTGATGGTTTCAAGTCCGGCGATCATACGCAGCAAGGTCGACTTACCGCAGCCTGACGGTCCGACAAACACCACGAATTCCCCTTCGTGAATGTCGAGATTGATATCTTTCGATACCACCACGTCACCCCAGGCTTTCGTTACATTTCGTAGCTGTACGCTCGCCATGCCCTTCTCCCTTCGTTACAACCTGTCATCGACAGCAACATTCATGATGGGCTGACTATGCGCGATCCCTTGACTGCGTGAATCCTCCACCCCCCGGCTTTTTTATGGGGGAGGAGGCGGGAGGATGAGAGAGCAGCGTCTGAGACCCGGGCCACCAGCCTCAGAGGAATTTCGTGATGCAGCCTGCAAAAATCGGTGGGTTTTTATGT
Source organism: Citrobacter portucalensis (assembly GCF_002042885.1). GTDB lineage: Bacteria > Pseudomonadota > Gammaproteobacteria > Enterobacterales > Enterobacteriaceae > Citrobacter > Citrobacter portucalensis. Next base: position 44,440 of record NZ_MVFY01000012.1, on the reverse strand, counting down.
GCGCCAGTACGCAATACTCACATTTATGTAACACAGATCACATAAAGAGCGGGTGGGGCGTAGGGGTAAGGAGGATGGAAAGAGGTTGTCGTATAAAGAAACTAGTAACCGTTAAGCCACCTCTGCAAAATCACCAAACAGGATGGGAACTATGAAAATCAAAACTGGCGCACGCATCCTCGCATTGTCTGCATTAACGACGATGATGTTTTCCGCCTCGGCTCTCGCCAAGATTGAAGAAGGTAAGCTGGTTATCTGGATTAACGGCGACAAAGGCTATAACGGCCTCGCTGAAGTGGGCAAAAAATTCGAGAAAGACACCGGGATCAAAGTCACTATTGAGCACCCTGACAAACTGGAAGAGAAATTCCCGCAGGTTGCCGCGACTGGCGACGGTCCGGACATCATCTTCTGGGCACATGACCGTTTTGGCGGCTACGCTCAGTCTGGCCTGCTGGCTGAAATCACGCCTGACAAAGCGTTCCAGGACAAGCTCTATCCGTTCACCTGGGATGCCGTACGCTATAACGGCAAACTGATTGCCTACCCGATCGCGGTTGAAGCGCTGTCGCTGATTTACAACAAAGACCTCGTTCCAAATCCACCGAAAACCTGGGAAGAAATTCCTGCACTGGATAAAGAGCTGAAGGCGAAAGGTAAATCCGCGCTGATGTTCAACCTGCAAGAACCGTACTTCACCTGGCCGCTGATTGCCGCCGACGGCGGTTACGCGTTCAAGTTTGAAAACGGCAAGTACGACGTGAAAGATGTTGGCGTGGATAGCGCTGGCGCGAAAGCGGGTCTGACCTTCCTGGTTGATCTGATCAAGAACAAACACATGAACGCGGATACCGATTACTCCATCGCCGAAGCGGCCTTTAACAAAGGCGATACCGCGATGACCATCAACGGTCCGTGGGCGTGGTCCAACATCGATAAGAGCAAAATCAACTACGGCGTCACGCTACTGCCAACCTTCAAAGGCAAAGCGTCTAAACCGTTTGTTGGCGTTCTGAGCGCCGGTATCAACGCCGCCAGCCCGAACAAAGAACTGGCGAAAGAGTTCCTCGAAAACTACCTGCTGACCGATCAAGGTCTGGATGAAGTGAACAAGGACAAACCGCTGGGCGCCGTTGCGCTGAAATCCTTCCAGGATCAGTTAGCGAAAGACCCACGTATCGCCGCCACCATGGATAACGCCCAGAAAGGCGAAATCATGCCGAACATCCCACAGATGTCCGCATTCTGGTATGCCGTTCGTACCGCAGTGATCAACGCAGCCAGCGGCCGTCAGACCGTCGATGCCGCACTGAAGGACGCGCAGGGTCGTATCACCAAGTAATGCAGTTGTGAACGTGCCGGATGGCGGCATAAATGCCTTATCCGGCCTACAGGGTATGTAGGCCTGATAAGCGCAGCGCCATCAGGCACGCTGACCAACAGGTTTTCATTGTTGTTGAGGATTGAACCCCATGGATGTCATTAAAAAGAAACACTGGTGGCAAAGCGACACGCTGAAATGGTCAGTGATGGGTCTGCTTGGGCTGCTGGTCGGTTACCTTGTTGTTTTGATGTACGCTCAGGGGGAGTACCTGTTTGCCATCATGACGCTGATTTTAAGCTCTGCTGGCCTGTATATTTTCGCTAACCGTAAAGCCTATGCCTGGCGCTATGTTTACCCGGGCGTTGCCGGTATGGGGCTGTTTGTCCTGTTTCCGCTGGTTTGTACGATCGCCATTGCTTTTACCAACTACAGCAGTACCAACCAGCTGACATTTGAACGTGCTCAGGAAGTCCTGATGGATCGTTCGTACCAGGCTGGCAAAACCTACAACTTTGGCCTGTATCCGGCGGGTGATGAGTGGCAACTGGCCCTCACCGACGGTGAAACCGGCAAGAATTACCTTTCTGACGCCTTTAAATTTGGCGGCGAGCAGAAACTGCAACTGAAAGAAGCCGAGGCGCTACCGGCAGGCGAACGTGCAACGCTGCGTATCATCACGCAGAATCGCCAGGCGCTTACCCAATTGACCGCCATCCTGCCGGATGAAAGCAAAGTTACCATGAGTTCGCTGCGCCAGTTTTCCGGCACGCAGCCACTTTATACACTCACTGAAGACGGCACTCTCACCAACAGCCAGAGCGGCGTAAAATACCGCGCCAACAACGATATTGGTTATTATCAGGCGATTAACGCTGACGGTAGCTGGGGTAGCGAAAAACTCAGCCCGGGCTACACCGTTGCCATCGGCTGGGATAACTTCACCCGCGTGTTTACCGACGAAGGCATCCAGAAACCATTCTTCGCCATCTTCGTCTGGACGGTGGTCTTCTCGGTACTGACCGTTATTTTGACCGTTGCCGTGGGCATGGTGCTGGCCTGTCTCGTACAGTGGGAGTCTCTCAAAGGCAAAGCGATTTACCGCGTCCTGCTGATTCTTCCGTATGCCGTACCGTCGTTTATCTCGATTCTGATTTTCAAGGGCTTATTCAACCAGAGCTTTGGTGAAATCAACATGATGCTGAGCGCGCTGTTTGGCATCAAACCGGCCTGGTTCAGCGACCCAACCACCGCGCGTTCGATGATTATTATCGTCAACACCTGGCTCGGTTATCCATACATGATGATCCTGTGCATGGGTCTGCTGAAAGCGATTCCTGACGACCTATATGAAGCCTCGGCGATGGATGGCGCAGGTCCGTTCCAGAACTTCTTTAAGATTACGCTACCGCTGCTGATTAAGCCGCTGACGCCGCTGATGATCGCCAGCTTCGCCTTTAACTTTAACAACTTCGTGCTGATTCAGCTGTTGACCAACGGTGGTCCGGACCGTCTTGGTACCACCACACCAGCCGGTTATACCGACCTGCTCGTGAGCTACACCTACCGTATCGCCTTTGAAGGCGGCGGTGGTCAGGACTTCGGTCTGGCGGCGGCGATTGCCACGCTGATCTTCCTGCTGGTTGGTGCGCTGGCGATTGTGAACCTGAAAGCCACACGTATGAAGTTTGATTAAGGGAGATAACGACAATGGCTATGGTCCAACCGAAATCACAAAAGTTACGTTTATTCGCAACGCACTTAGGGCTGCTGATTTTTATCGCGGCGATCATGTTCCCGCTGCTGATGGTTATCGCTATCTCGCTGCGCGAAGGTAACTTTGCCACCGGCAGCCTGATCCCGGAAAACATCTCCTGGGAACACTGGAAACTGGCGCTGGGCTTTAGCGTTGAACACGCGGATGGCCGCGTGACGCCACCGCCGTTCCCGGTACTGTTATGGCTGTGGAACTCGGTGAAAGTGGCCAGCATTACCGCGATCGGTATCGTGACGCTTTCCACTACCTGTGCTTACGCCTTTGCTCGTATGCGTTTCCCGGGCAAAGCAACCCTGCTGAAAGGGATGCTGATTTTCCAGATGTTCCCGGCGGTGCTGTCTCTGGTCGCGTTGTATGCTTTGTTTGATCGCCTGGGCCAGTACATTCCGTTTATCGGCCTGAACACGCACGGCGGCGTGATCTTCGCCTACCTCGGCGGTATTGCGCTGCATGTATGGACGATTAAGGGCTATTTCGAAACTATCGACGGCTCACTGGAAGAAGCGGCCGCGCTGGATGGCGCTACGCCGTGGCAGGCATTCCGCCTGGTGCTGCTGCCGCTTTCCGTTCCGATTCTGGCGGTCGTGTTTATTCTGTCTTTCATTGCCGCTATTACCGAAGTACCGGTCGCGTCACTGCTGCTGCGTGATGTGAACAGCTATACCCTTGCGGTAGGTATGCAGCAGTACCTCAACCCACAGAACTATTTGTGGGGCGACTTTGCCGCCGCGGCTGTACTTTCAGCCATTCCGATCACTCTGGTGTTCTTGCTGGCGCAGCGCTGGCTAGTCAACGGTCTGACCGCGGGTGGTGTGAAAGGTTAAGTTTTACCGAAGTACCTGCCCGGCAACGGGCAATGCCACTGCAACCCTCAACTTATGTTATCCCAACCTGTGACTGTTATTCGGCGCTCTACGGAGCGCCCTTTTTTTATGTTATTTTGCATCACTGTTACGATTATTTCCTTTCGTGCTCTCCATCACTGCAATTCTATTTCCTGTCTGAATATAGATAAATTAAACAGAATTAAGATCACAGAAAAGACAAAACGTAATTGCAATGTAAAAAATGATAATTGTCTTCCCTGCCTGTTAAATTCACCATCACGACACTGATCAAAAGAGCTGTATCCTCTAAGGCAGGTCTGAATGAACTCTCAATATAATTCCAGTTATATTTTTTCGATTACATTAGTGGCAACGTTAGGAGGGCTATTATTCGGCTACGACACTGCGGTCATATCCGGTACGGTAGAATCCCTGAATACCGTGTTTGTCGCGCCACAACATTTAAGTGAATCCGCCGCCAACTCGCTGTTGGGCTTTTGCGTCGCCAGTGCGTTGATAGGCTGCATCATCGGCGGTGCACTGGGCGGCTATTGCAGTAACCGGTTTGGCCGCCGGGACTCGCTGAAAATCGCGGCTCTGCTGTTCTTTATTTCCGGTATTGGTTCCGCCTGGCCAGAATTAGGTTTTACAACTATTAATCCAGATAACGCCGTACCTGTTTATTTGGCCGGATACGTTCCCGAATTTGTTATTTATCGTATCATTGGTGGTATTGGCGTAGGTTTAGCCTCAATGCTCTCACCAATGTATATTGCTGAACTGGCACCCGCACATATTCGTGGAAAATTGGTGTCATTTAACCAATTCGCCATTATTTTTGGTCAACTGTTGGTGTATTGCGTTAACTATTTTATCGCCCGTTCTGGCGACGCTAACTGGTTGAATACCGATGGCTGGCGCTATATGTTTGCGTCCGAAAGTATTCCCGCCCTGCTGTTTTTACTGCTGCTGTACACCGTGCCAGAAAGCCCGCGCTGGCTAATGGCGCGTGGCAGACACGAGCAGGCGGAAGGTATTCTGCGCAAAATTATGGGCAGCACCCTCGCCACCCAGGCCATGCAGGAGATCAATCAGTCTCTGGACCATGGTCGTAAAACCGGTGGTCGCCTGCTGATGTTTGGCGCAGGCGTTATCGTCATCGGCGTAATGCTGTCTATCTTCCAGCAATTCGTCGGTATTAACGTCGTGCTCTACTACGCCCCGGAGGTGTTTAAAACGCTGGGAGCCAGCACCGATGTGGCGCTGTTACAGACCATCATTGTTGGCGTGATCAACCTGAGCTTTACCGTGCTGGCGATTATGACGGTGGATAAATTTGGTCGCAAACCGCTGCAGATTATTGGCGCTCTGGGCATGGCCATCGGTATGTTCAGCCTCGGTACCGCGTTTTATACCCAAGCTTCCGGGCTGGTTGCTCTGCTGTCGATGCTGTTTTACGTCGCCGCATTCGCCATGTCCTGGGGACCGGTTTGCTGGGTGCTGCTGGCAGAAATCTTCCCCAATGCGATTCGCGGCAAAGCGCTCGCCATTGCGGTGGCCGCACAATGGCTGGCGAACTATTTCGTCTCCTGGACCTTCCCGATGATGGACAAAAATTCGTGGCTGGTTTCCCATTTCCACAACGGTTTCTCCTACTGGATTTACGGTTGTATGGGTATTCTGGCGGCGCTGTTTATGTGGAAGTTTGTACCGGAAACCAAAGGCAAAACGCTGGAAGAACTTGAAGAACTGTGGGAACCCGCCGCAGAGAAAACCCAGCCTGCCTCTGCGCAGTAATCCTGACCTGCAACACGCCGCAGCCCGATTGCGGCGTGTTGTCTGTTACTCTCGCTTCAGCCGTTTTGAATTACACAGCCACAAGGTGATCACCAGCAGCAGGATCGCCGCGGAATAGATCAGCACATCCATCGGTGCTTTATGATCGACAATGATCAACCGCACAATCGCGGTGATCCCGATATAGACAAAATAGCGCAACGGAAAGTGAAACCCCGACTGAAAGTACTTCACAATCAGCGCGATAAATTCAAAATAGAGGAAGTAAACCACCAGCCCTTCCACCAGCTCATACTTGCTGGTTTGTTCCGGCGCGAACAGCACATCCGCCAGATGCAGCGTTTCTTTCCCGAGGAATACAACCAGGATCAGGCCCAAACTCAGCAGTCCCAGATTCAACACGGTCTGTAAGATGGTGGAGATAAACTCCACGCGCGGACGAGATAGCGACGTCATAACAGCACCTCTTACTCAGTGGCGAGGTTCCTGTATAACGCAAAAATGTGACAGAGATCTACATTTTTTGTTTATGTTTTGTGCAAGAAAGGTCAGCGGGGAATGATGAATGTCACGACACATTTCACAGGATGAAGTATGCAGCTAAGACAATCCGCTGTCCGCAACGTTACCTGCGGTGAGAACGTGGTGATTTATGAACCCGCAAATCTCTACAATTGCACATTGGGTGACAACGTTTTTGTCGGGCCATTTGTTGAAATCCAGGGTAATACGCAAATTGGCGCAGACAGCAAAATTCAGTCGCACACTTTCATCTGCGAATATGTCACCCTGGGCGCCCGCTGTTTTATCGGTCATGGCGTGATGTTCGCCAACGATATGTTTCGCGAAGGAAAACCCAACGCCGACCGCAACAGTTGGGGAAGAATTTCGATTGGCAACGATGTCTCAATCGGCAGTGGAGCGACCATTCTGGCGGTCACCATCTGCGATGGCGCGGTCATCGGTGCGGGGAGCGTGGTGACCAAATCGATCACCGAGAAAGGCGTGTATGCAGGAAACCCGGCAAAATTATTGCGTCGCCTGTAACTTGCCTGCTGACGGCGCAAATGCCTTATCCGGCCTTCAGTACAGGCAGTTTGTAGGCCGGATAAGCGTAGCGCCATCCGGCTGGCAAACGGCTCGATTACCGGAAGTTCTCACTTCTGTCGCTGGTCATGTCGTACAGACCAAACTTACGTCCAAGCTGCTGGCCGCCATCACGCGTTAACGGCGTCCAGCCAATCGCCGCACGGCTGCGGGTCGGGCCTGACGAGAACAGATCCAGCGGCACGGATACGTACACCCCTTTGGTAAAATCACCCTCTCCGTACTCATCCGGCGAGGCGTCGGTGATGGTCGCATAGCCGCCTACCACAACGCCACTGTCAAAGCGCTTCGCCACTTCCAGCGTTCCGCCCTTATCTCCCGCCAGATACTGACCCACGCTGGCTTTCACCAGTACATCCTGAGCGAATGACGGATTCCAGTACGCCGTCAAATGCCCGGTCTTCACGCTGTAGTCGGTGAATTTCATCATGTCCTGCGCGCTACGCCAGTCACGCTGTTTCACGTAGTTGGCATCAACACCAAACGCCCAGTTGCTGTCCAGCGGACGATACAGCACTTCTGCCCCCGCTCCGCCGTACATGGTTTCCAGATAGCCAGCGTAAACCTGTCCGTAGAACCCGTTTCCGAGTGACTGGAAGTAGTTGGCCTGTAGGTTATTCACGTAGACATCGTTTTGCACATACTCGCGCACATGGGTACGCACTCGTGGCAAATGCGAATCCTGCGGCGGGTTGGTGTAGTTAAATTTGTCATAGTTATTGGCGAGGTTGGCGAACAAACTCCCGGTGGTCAGCAGGTGATCGGTAACCCACCAATCCGCCGTTCCCATCACGCCCAACTGATACATATAGAAGTTTTCCGGGCCGCCCACCGACTGGTTAAGCACCGGATCGATGTGGAAATCGAAGCGTGACTTATCGATATACCAGCCCTGCTCGGTCGTTTTCGGCACCACGGGCTCAACGCGTTTTTGCGCCAGCTGGGTTTCATGGCCCAACGGTTCGCCTTCCAGATGACGCTTGAGGCTGGAAACCTCCGTTTCGGTCGTCACCTGCGGCAAGTTAAGACGATTTTCCGTAATACGGATCGTGCGGATCCCATCGGGAAGATCGTTCATCACGATCCGGTTGGCACGTTCGATCCCTTCGCGCGAATCACGGTATTTCACCTGTTCACCGGTCACATACAGCGTATCGCCCTGCACCTGAATTTTAGGATCGGCCAGTCCGGCGTTATATTTCAGCAGCGTTAGCTGATTCGCCACCACCGAGTGTTGCAGGATGGCATCCTGCGGCTGTGGCTGATATTTCGGGCGGGCGTTGTCGTTATAGTTTGGCCGCAGATCGTTGAAGTTTGTCCGCAGCGTGACCCCAAACATAAAGGTGTTCCCGCGCTCATAGCTGAGGTTAACGTCGGCCCAATCGGTGACGCGATAAATAGCGCCGACGTTAAACTTGCTCTTCTGATCCAGCTTGCCCGCAAAATCCTGCTGGTAATTGTTTCCCTCATACTCCAGTTTCAGACGCAACGGCTGCCAGGGCGTCTGATACTCGACGCCGCCAAACAGCGATGCCGGGCCGTGGAACATCTGGCTGCCGTCAATAGAACCGGCCTGCTTGTAACTGTTATCGCGATAGCAGAATTTATCGCTGTATGAGCAAAACGGATTGCTGACGTTACCGCTGGTCCCGAGATATCCCCAGCCCAGGCCAAGCGAGAAATCAAACGGCCCCCAGGCTTTATTCGCCACAATATACTCCGCATCGAACAAGCCAGTTCCGCCAATATCTCGCGCGCCAACCGCCACCTGCGGCATCCAGTAGCTCTCTTCCCATAGCCGTAGTTTGAGATCAAAAGCTTTATCCTTGTAAGTCTGATCGCCAGAAAACGACTCCACGCTACTGTATTTTTTGGTACGCACATCGGTATAACGTAGCGTGGTTTCCAGCCACGGGAAGAGCTGCACCGACGCAGAGTAGTAGCGGTACTGATCGTTATCGCGGTAATTGAGGCTCATTTCGCCCTCGCGCGCCATGCGTGCGGTTGGGGTTTGCAGCAGCCCCACGCCGCCAAAATCGGACTGCGAAGGTCCAATGGGCGCGGGCCAGGTTTCACCGTGGCAGGCAACGCTTACGCCCAGCGCCAGTAAGCTGAGCAGGTAAGTTTTTCTCATTATTCGGGTATCCGCTGGGTCAGGGTGCGAAGAATGTCGGCATTAATTTCATCCGGGGTGCTGCTCCAGACAGCATCAGAGAGTCCGACATAAATGATGCTGCCGGGCATCGGCTCAACGTGACGTTTGTTCCAGTAAGCGACCGGTACTTTTTGCGTGCGCCCGTCAGGATAGATAACCCAGGCGAAGCTACGATCCGCGCCGCTGAGCCGACTTTGCCCATCGAGATAACTGGCAACATCACGCCCGGGCATAAACGGTTGTTTACCCGGATGGCTTAGCAGGCCAAACAGCGTGATATGCGTTGGCTGCGCTCCGACCCACAGCGTGTAATTGCCCTGCAACGGCGGGTTACCTCGCTCGCTGACGCGCACCACATCCGGGTCAAGGTTAATTTTCTGTCTGCCGGTCACCTTCAGCGCCTGAATTTGCTGGCGTAAGGTGTTGATAGCCTCGGCATCGTCACCGCTTTCTTCAGCGCCCAGTGTCGCCAGGCGAGCCAGTAATGCCTGCTGCTGACGTCCCGCCTCCATCGTTGCCCGCTCTTCGCTGATAACCGCGCCTGGCCACCAGCTATTGCTCAACCGCGGCTGTCCAACCAGGTCGAGCAGATGTTCGGCCCCGGTCAGCGTTTTTGGCTCTTCGCTGGCGGAGGTAAAGACCTTAACGCTGCCCGCAGCAAAAACAGACGCTGCGCTCAGGCTCAACAGCAGCACCATAACGGCTCGTTTGATCATGATTTTGCCGCCTTAATCAGCGTGGTTTTCACCGGGAAGTAATGCGCGCCAAGATACTGTTCCGACTGGCGAATCTGCCCTTCACTGTCTATCCAGTAGCGGTTATGCCAGCGCGTTTGATCGGTCGTTACCTCTTCATCAAGGATGCGTACCGGCGTTTCATCGCTACCGACCTTAATGCTGTCGGTGCCATCCCATTTGAAAACCGAGCGCGCGGTGGCATAGCGTACCTGCTGATGTTCAGTCCAGCCCATTGTGCGGGTCCACGTTGCGCCATCGACTATCTGATTGGGTTTGATGAGTGGGTCTGCCGCCAGATTATTCACCTCAATTAGGTTGTCCCCGCCGAGATGCGTTTTCACAATGCGCCCATGCTGCATGACGAGAATAGCCCGATCCTGAGTCACCCATTTCTGCTGTCCGTTTTCCGCAAACGCGAGTACCACAAACAACTGGGGACCGCCATTTAGCTGCATATACTGGCTGGCGTAGGGCATATTTTGGATTTCATCGTCCGTCATCTGTACGCCGGGAGTACCAAACACGCTATCCCACAGCGAATGCCCCAACCCTTCGGTGGTGGCTGAGCACGCCTGCAGTAACAGGCAAACCATTATGAGCGCTGGTCGCTTCACGACGTTTCTCCGCATTATTGCCGGGTGGCGCGACGCTTATCCGGCCTACAAATCCCACATACTTTTGGCAATTCAAAATAACCACACCGAAGTGTGGTTAGAATTAAACGTACCTTTGTTACTGGGTACTGGTGGTTGTGGTGGTTGTAGTTCCGGTATTAGAACCATCGCCGCCACCGGTCGCCGCCAGGGCGACCCCCACTGCAGAACTTACGGTGCTCACGCTGGTTGCGGAGGAACTTCCTGCCGAAACCGACGCGGCAGCCGACCCTGCCGCCTCACCCACCTGAACGGGGGCGGCATAGACAGAAGTCGCCGCAAGCGCAGATATAGCCCACAGGCCATACAGAACTTTTTTCATCACAAATTCCCTTCATTGTATGAATGGAGATTTACCCAAAAGAATTTCGGGCGAGATCGAGTATACACAAGCCAAAGTGTGCAAATTACGCCACGCGGGAATTTAGGATAATTAGATAACGAAATGTAAAATGATTGAAAAATATAACAAAGGCAAATAAATCAATAAATTAAAATATAAAAATTAAAATGCAATATCCGGTAAATCCGAAAACATCAGAAATTGAATAACATTAATAAAATTATTTTAGGATTAAGCTCAATTAAGGTATGAAGTTAGAACGTAGATATCCTGGAGCATTCTTATAAAAAAGCCGATATTAATATCGGCTTTTTATTTCATTAATGCCGGATGCGGCTAAACGCCTTATCCGGCCTACAAGTGTGTGCTATCAGGCACGCCAGGACTTATAACGGTTAATCAAACCGTTGGTAGAACTGTCGTGGCTGCTCACTTCGGAACCATCTTTCAGCTCTGGCAGAATGCGGTTCGCCAGCTGTTTGCCCAGCTCAACGCCCCACTGGTCAAAGGTGAAGATGTTCAGGATAGCGCCCTGAGTGAAGATTTTGTGTTCGTACAGTGCAATCAGCGCACCCAGGCTGAACGGCGTGATTTCGCGCAGCAGGATAGAGTTCGTTGGGCGGTTACCTTCGAACACTTTGAACGGCACAACGTGGTCTAGCGTTGCCGGATCTTTACCCTGGTCGCGGTATTCCTGCTCAACCACTTCACGAGATTTACCGAATGCCAGCGCTTCGGTTTGCGCGAAGAAGTTAGACAGCAGTTTCGGATGGTGATCCGACAGCGGGTTGTGGGTGATGGCCGGCGCGATGAAATCGCATGGAACCATTTTGGTGCCCTGGTGGATCAGCTGGTAGAACGCATGCTGGCCGTTAGTACCCGGCTCACCCCAGATGATTGGGCCAGTCTGGTAATCCACCGCATTGCCGTTACGGTCAACGTATTTACCGTTGGATTCCATGTTGCCCTGCTGGAAGTAAGCCGCGAAACGGTGCATATACTGGTCATACGGCAGAATCGCTTCGGTTTCGGCACCGAAGAAGTTGTTGTACCAGATACCGATCAGCGCCAGCAGCACCGGCAGGTTTTTCTCAGCCGGAGTGGTGGAGAAGTGTTTGTCCATCGCATGCGCGCCGGAGAGCAGCTCAACAAAGTTGTCGAAGCCTACGGACAGGATGATGGACAGACCGATTGCAGACCACAGGGAGTAACGACCGCCAACCCAGTCCCAGAACTCGAACATATTGGCAGTATCAATACCGAACTCGCCAACCGCTTTACCGTTAGTGGAGAGCGCAGCGAAGTGTTTGGCAACGTGCTTGTTGTCGCCTGCAGTCGCCAGGAACCAATCACGCGCGCTGTGGGCGTTGGTCATGGTTTCCTGGGTGGTGAAGGTTTTGGAAGCGACCAGGAACAGCGTGGTTTCCGGGTTCACTTTCTTCAGCACTTCGGCAATGTGCGTACCATCGACGTTAGACACAAAGTGCATGTTCAGGTGATTTTTGTACGGACGCAGCGCTTCGGTCACCATGAACGGGCCGAGATCAGAACCGCCGATACCGATGTTTACTACATCAGTGATGGCTTTACCGGTATAGCCTTTCCAGCTTCCGGAGATGATCGCTTCAGAGAAGGATTTCATCTTCTCCAGCACAGCATTCACTTCCGGCATGACATCTTTGCCGTCAACGATGATAGGCGTATTGCTACGGTTGCGTAGCGCCACGTGCAGCACGGCACGGTCTTCAGTGCGGTTGATTTTCTCACCGGAGAACATGGACTTGATGGCACCCGCCAAATCGGTTTCTTTCGCCAGATCCTGCAGTTTAGCCAGCGTCTCTTCAGTGATGCGGTTTTTGGAGAAATCCACCAGCATCAAATCGTCAAACGTCGCGGAAAACTTAGTGAAACGATCGCTATCTTTCGCGAAAAGATCCGCGATAGTAACGTCTTTCATTTCTTCAAAGTGTTTTTGTAGTGCCTGCCAGGCTGAGGTCTGCGTTGGATTGATGTTTTTCATTAGCAATACTCTTCTGATTTTGAGAATTGTGACTGAGATCGATTGTAACGCCAGTCACAGAAAAGTGTGATTGTTTTAATGCCATTGCCAGGGCATCCGCCAAACGTGGCTAAAAAGTATAGCGGTTATCAGCGTTGTTATTAGTACCGTTACTCAACGCAGTTGCAGCATGAAAAATCCGCATAATCCCAGCGTTGACAGTGCAAGCTACACATTTTATTTATAAATACGGTATTTGCATTTGCGCCTGCACCGGTTTCTGTTCTGCCTTATGTGCCATGGTCGCTCTATTCATTCCCTGACACGAGGTAGTTATGACTGATGTAGTTGTCTCCAAATTTGGCGGTACCAGCGTGGCGGATTTTGATGCCATGAATCGCAGCGCTGATGTAGTACTTTCTGATGCTAACGTCCGTGTAGTGGTACTTTCCGCTTCTGCGGGAATCACCAACCTGCTGGTCGCACTGGCTGAAGGGCTGGAGCCAACCGCGCGCTTCGAAAAACTCGATGCCATTCGTCAAATTCAGTTCAATATTCTGGAACGCCTGCGTTATCCAAACGTGATCCGTGAAGAGATCGACCGTCTGCTGGAAAACATCACCACGCTGGCTGAAGCGGCGTCACTGGCGACCTCAACTGCGCTGACCGACGAACTGGTCAGCCACGGTGAACTGATGTCTACCCTGCTGTTCGTCGAGATCCTGCGTGAACGCAACGTGCAGGCGCAGTGGTTTGACGTACGTAAAGTGATGCGCACCAACGATCGTTTTGGCCGCGCAGAACCTGACGTCGCGGCGCTGGCCGAACTGGCAACGCTCCAGTTGGCCCCGCGTCTGAGCGAAGGTCTGGTGATTACTCAGGGCTTTATCGGCAGTGAAGGTAAAGGCCGCACCACCACGTTGGGGCGCGGCGGGAGCGATTATACGGCTGCCCTGCTAGCCGAAGCGCTGCACGCCACGCGCGTCGATATCTGGACCGATGTTCCTGGCATTTACACGACCGATCCCCGCGTTGTTCCGGCGGCGCAGCGTATTGATGAAATCGCCTTTGAAGAGGCAGCAGAAATGGCGACCTTTGGCGCGAAAGTGCTGCACCCGGCAACGTTGTTACCTGCCGTACGTAGCGATATCCCGGTGTTTGTTGGCTCCAGTAAGGATCCAAAAGCAGGCGGTACGCTGGTATGCAATAAAACCGCGAATCCACCACTGTTCCGGGCGCTGGCACTGCGTCGTAAGCAAACGCTGCTGACGCTGCATAGCCTGAATATGCTGCACTCTCGCGGCTTTTTGGCGGAAGTGTTCGGCATCCTCGCACGCCATAACATTTCGGTCGATTTAATTACCACATCCGAAGTCAGCGTGGCGCTGACGCTGGATACCACCGGTTCGACCTCCACCGGCGATACACTGTTAACACAGTCTCTGCTGATGGAACTGTCTGCCCTGTGTCGGGTTGAAGTGGAAGAAGGCCTGGCGCTGGTGGCACTGATTGGCAACGACCTGTCCAAAGCCTGTGGAGTGGGTAAAGAGGTGTTCGGCGTACTGGAGCCATTCAACATCCGCATGATTTGCTACGGCGCGTCCAGCCATAACCTGTGCTTCCTGGTGCCCGGTACTGAAGCCGAAGAGGTGGTACAGAAGCTGCACCATAATTTGTTTGAATAAAATTTCATCACGCAATAAACAATAACGATAGCCGGGCTCGAACCCGGCTTTTTTATAACAACACATTTCAATCGCAAGGAATATAACATGCTCGCTACTCTCACGCGGCTGTTCCCGTTATGGGCACTGCTGCTCTCTGTTGTTGCGTATTACACGCCCACCACCTTTACGCCTGTCGGGCCATTCGTGCCGTCGTTACTGATGCTGATCATGTTCGGTATGGGCGTTCACCTGAAGGTAGACGACTTTAAACGCGTACTCTCACGTCCTGCACCAGTCGCGGCGGGTATTTTCCTGCACTATCTGGTAATGCCGCTCGCCGCATGGATTTTAGCGCTGGCATTTAATATGCCGCCGGAATTGTCCGCAGGGATGGTGCTGGTCGGTAGCGTCGCCAGCGGAACAGCATCAAACGTAATGATCTATCTGGCAAAAGGCGATGTGGCGCTCTCTGTGACTATTTCATCGGTTTCAACGTTGGTCGGCGTTGTCGCCACACCGCTGCTGACACGGCTGTATGTCGACGCGCATATCCAGGTGGATGTGATGGGTATGCTGCTGAGTATCCTGCAGATCGTGGTCATTCCAATTGCGTTGGGGTTGGTCATTCACCACCTGTTCCCACGCGTCGTAAAAGTCGTGGAACCGTATCTGCCCGCATTTTCAATGGTGTGCATTCTGGCAATCATCAGCGCCGTCGTGGCGGGTTCTGCCTCGCACATTGCATCCGTCGGCTTTGTGGTGATTATCGCCGTAATCCTACATAACACCATTGGCCTGCTCAGCGGCTACTGGGGCGGAAAATTGTTTGGTTTCGACGAGTCAACCTGCCGTACGTTGGCAATTGAAGTGGGCATGCAGAATTCAGGACTTGCCGCTGCGCTGGGCAAGATCTACTTTGGCCCGCTTGCCGCCCTGCCTGGCGCGTTATTCTCCGTCTGGCACAACCTTTCCGGTTCGCTGTTGGCAGGCTACTGGTCCGGTAAGTCGATTGAAGAGAAACCACACTCAGTAAAACAACACTAATCTTCATAAATGGAGGAGGCATCCTCCATTTCTCCCTACCCGCATTTGAACCCCATCACAAAACAACAAACATCAACATAAAACAAAATAATTATTTAATTGTTATTTTTCAATAAAATATACAAACAAACCTGTTTTTAATTCAAATTTAATCATTTTTCTAATGTTGATTTAGTTTGTTTTAATTGGGAATATGATTTCACTACAACACAGATAAACCCTTACCCTATCTTCGAGGCCGCTATGAAAAAAATTGCGATTATTGGAAGCAGTGGAGGCAACCTCTACAACCTGGGTGGTGCTGAACCAGAAAAGCTACTCCAGGAAATTTACCAGCAGTGCGAAGCCGCAGGAGTGGAAATTGCCGCTGTGCAGTTCATTGCGGCAGAAGCCTCAATGGACGTTGCCAAAGCTCACACGCCAGCGTCGGTATTTGCACTAACCACAGAAAACCAACAAAAACCACAAAGGATATTTCAGGGCAAACTTTCAGATGTGAACGACTCGGTAGTTGAGAGCGATTGCAGGATTGCTGAAATGATCCGTAACGGTGAGATCGACGGGATCATCGTGATGAGCGCCGATCCGGTGAAGGCCAACCAGGCGGTCTTTGCCGCAGCTGTTGAAATGAAAACACCGATTGTTGGCACCGGCGGAACCTCAATGGCGCTAGTGGCGGCAAAAGGGGCAAATGTCGTCGCAACCTCGGGCACGACGGGTACCACCAGCCGAACCCGCGCAGTCTCCTTCATCGCATCACTGTGTAAGCACTGGGGCGTTAAATACAAACCACAGTTGGGCAGTGCCTCTCCTTCACAGGGCGGTTCTGGAAAAAGTCTGCTTAAGCGCTTCAATATTCGCAGCATAATGATCCCTGCGCTGCCGGGCTTTATTGCCATGGCAATCGTGCTCGCACTCAGTCACATTCCGGGCCTGGAAAAACTCAACGATATCTTTGAAATTCTACTGAAGGGCCTACCGGTTTTAGTTGCGGTTCTCGCAGCAAAACAGATTTCGGAACTGGATGAAGTCTCAATTGTTGCCGGGGTGGTCGCCGGAGTACTTTCCGTCGAAGGCGGTCTGATTGGAGGGATCATCGGTGGTTTGATGGCCGGGATTTTCGTTCGTTGGCTGTTCGAATTATGCCTGAATTGGCGCTTTCCGATGACCACCGTCAACATTGTAGCGGGTGGGATCTCAGGCCTGGCCGCTGGGTTAATCATGCACTATCTGCTGAGTCCGCTGGCGCTGTCAGCAGGTAATTACATCAAACTGGCTATCGAAAGCACGCTGGCCTTCAGCCCTATTCTTGCTGGCCTGCTGGCTGGGTTGGTTATCTGGCCAGCTATTCTGGGGGGAGTCTATCACGCAGTCATTCTGCCGCTGGTGCTCCTGGAAATGGAAAAATCCGGAGTCAGCTTCCTCGGCGCTGTCGATATGGTAGGCCTGGTGATGGTTGCAGCAGGAATCAACCTGGCTAACGTCATCGCACCACGAGAAAAAAGCGAAGCAGCCGTCGCGACGCCCGGCCTGCTTATCAACCTCGGCTTTGGGACCTTCGTTGAATCGGCCTATCCGTTCATGTTTGCCAACAAAATTGTCTTTGGTTCAGCGATCGTTTGGGCCGGTCTGGGCGGCATGATGCTGGGTTTATTTAACGTCAAAGGCGTGGCTTATGTCCCCGCATTTGCCTCTCCGTTCTTATCCAGCAATGCGCTGCAAATGGCGATTGTGATGGTTACCGTCATGGGCCTGACCTGTATTTCCACCATTATTGCCAACCGTTTTAAGGCTGTCGCACAGAAAGAATCTACCGCGTCAGCCCATTAATTAATACACCAACACCAGAGGTACACCATGTTTAAAGGCGATATGAATAAAAAACGCGCTAAAGCGTTACAGAAAGTGAAAGATGCCATCACGCTGCACGGCGGGCAGACCATCCTCAGCACAGGGATAACCGGCGACGATGCGCGTCTGGCAAAAGCAGTATGTGAGGCGGGCGTTAAGCTGCTCGAACCGAACCATCCCGCACTGGCGCTGGCGCGTGGGCATAAGGGGGTAAGCAACATGCACGCGGCAGAACAAATCCGCCACGAAATCACCAACAGCCAGATGGCCGAAGCAGTACATGGCGTACGTAATGTGGTTCCTGACGATATCTTCATTACCGTCGGTATCGCAGGTGGCTTTACCGAAACGTTACCGGTCCCGCTCACGGAAACAGAGATACTGGAGATTGCTCGTGCTGGTGCCGATGGCTTACACACTCATAAATCCGACTGGGACGATCTACAGGACATCGTTAATCTCGCCCATCAGTATGGCCTGACCGTTGATGCTTATATTGGTCACCCGGATGACCTGCATACCTTCGGTATTCCTGCGCGCACTCCAGAAGAGGTCGCCAGCGTAGCAAAACGGATGCAGGAGATTGGCGTCGACATGATTGGTTTAATGACCGGTATGAGCTACGAAGGCGTAGCCGCAGGTGATATTCCGCAAGCCATTAAAGATCGCCTGTGGGCGCTGGTCGGCGCGGTAAGCGTGCCGACGCTGGCGGAAGGCGGAATTAACCTCGCCAATGCCAAAGCGTTTAAGGATACCGGGGTCAATATTCTGGTCGTCGGTACGGCAATCGACAATATGGTCTGCAACGCCGCCAAAGAGGCTGTCACACCGTTTATTGCGCATTGATATTAAGGGAAAAGAAGCATGTTACTGGTCACCGATCTGGATGGAACACTACTGACTTCGCAAAAGACAATCAGTCCACGCACGCGTCAGGCACTCGTAGAATTCCACCAGCGCGGTGGCCTGTTGGCCGCCTGTTCCGCCAGACCGGTCTCCTCTATGATGCGCCTGCTACAGCAGCAGCAGGTTAATGCGCTGTTTGGCTGGTGCGCAGGCTTTAACGGAGGTCAGATCCTCGAGATGGCGCAGCAGCGCAATATTCATACTGCAGCGCTCTCTTGTATGAATCTTCGGGATATTGACCGACATATTGCACTTTCCCTCTGCCCTCATCACTTTTTTAGCGCCGATGCTATTTATCATCGTTGCGACCTACAGGTAGCGCCATGGACAACTTATGAAGCCCGTTTATTTGAATTACCACTTATTCCTGCAGCACTCGGTAATATTTTAAACCGACAAGATATTTATAAAATCACACTCGTTACTGAGCAGTTAAAAATAAATGCGTTGTGTGCAGACGTGAATAATAAATTGCCTTATGGTTATACAGCGACTATCACTGGGGAGAATTACATTGATATCCAACGTAGCGAAATAAATAAAGGTTATGCTATTAGCATGTTAATGCACCAGCTAAATATAACAGCCGATAAAGTTGCGGCGATTGGCGACCAGCAAAACGATATCAGTATGTTTTCCGCCGCCGGCATTGGTATTGCAATGGGGAATGCGCCTGAGGTAGTAAAACGACAAGCCAGCTATGTGACGGCCTCTAATGATGATGAGGGTATTGTCTGTGCGCTGGAGTGGTTGCGTTGCTCTGCACATCCAGTTACCATGCGCCAAAGCACGACGTTGGCGGAAAATAATGAACCCGATTAAAAGAAGAAAACATATCCTCGATGAATTAAATAAATTCGGTGAAGTGACGGTTATCAAATTATCGGAAACGCTAAAAGTCACATCAGAGACCATTCGCCGCGATCTCTCCATCCTGGAGTCTGAAGGGCAAATTACCAAGATTCACGGCGGAGCCGTCAAAAAGCAGGTTGTTCAGGAAGATGAATTTGGCGCGCGGATTGATATACACCGCGAAGAAAAAATGGCAATTGGTAAACTTGCCGCCGGGATGGTCAGCGAGCACGACACTCTATTCATTGACTCCTGTACAACAAATCTTATTCTGGCCGAACAATTACCTCCTCTGGCCTACTCCGTTATTACTAACTCAGCCTTAATTGCCGATAAAATAAAAGAACATAATCTTAAAGCGCGCGTTTATGTATTAGGTGGTGAATATGACTACCATTTCCGTGCCAATCTCGGCGTCTCCGTTTGTCAGCAAATAAACACTATTCACGCAGATATCTGCTTCATCGGCGCGGGTGGTATTTCACCTCAACATGGTGTGCTGGTGAAAAGCTTCGATGAAGCCTATGTTGCCAAATCAATGATTGCTATGAGTAAAAAGTCGGTAATTCTTGCCGACCATACAAAATTTGGCCAGGACGGAGTGATGTGTATCGCCACATTAAAAGAGATCGATAACATCATCACAGACAAACGATTCAGAACAACGGGCTATACACAGCAGGACTTCGCCGGAAAATTACGTATTGCTGAATAATACAATACATGACGCTATCAGCAGGTTCTGGATTACCGTACACTGAGGATATCGGCTAACAGAGGGCACCCTTATGGCACTCCCCCGCATTACCCAAAAAGAGATGACCGAGCGCGAACAGCGTGAACTGAAAACGCTGCTCGACCGCGCGCGCATTGCGCATGGTCGCCTGCTGACCAACGCAGAGACCAACAGCATCAAGAAAGAGTACATCGATAAACTGATGGCCTTGCGCGAAGCAGAAGCTAAAAAAGCCCGCCAGTTGAAGAAAAAGCAGGCCTATAAACCGGATGCGGAAGCATCGTTTTCCTGGTCAGCAAATACGCCGACGCGCGGCAGACGTTAACGTCCCTTCTTCTTACGTCCCGGCGAAGTAAAACGCTTACCGTTTGCCGCCGGGCGCGATTTCTCTTTCTCCGCTGATTTTTCGATTTTCACCACCGGACGCTTAATGCCTGCGGTTTTTGGCTTCGCTTTCGCCTTCGGTTTGGCTTCTGAGGACGAGTTCTCAATCAGCTTGAACAGATCGATCAGTTCGTCATCTGTCAGGTCGCGCCATTCACCAAGCGGCAGACCAGACAAACCAACGTTCATGATACGCGTACGCTCAAGCTTGGTAACTTCATAGCCAAAGTGTTCGCACATACGACGGATCTGACGGTTAAGCCCCTGAATCAGCGTAATGCGAAACACAAACGGCGCTTCTTTCTTCACCTTACATTTTTTGGTGACGGTGCCGAGGATTGGCACACCGGCCCCCATACCACGGATAAAGTCATCAGTGACCGGCTTATCGACCGTCACCAGATATTCTTTTTCGTGATCGTTACCGGCACGCAGGATTTTATTCACCAGGTCGCCGTGGTTGGTCAGAAAGATAAGTCCCTGAGAATCTTTGTCCAGACGACCAATTGGAAACACGCGCTTGCTGTGATTCACGAAATCAACAATGTTGTCGCGTTCGCTGTCTTCGGTGGTGCTGACAATCCCTACCGGCTTATTCAGCGCGATAAAAACCAGATCTTCCGCTTCACGCGGCTCAATCAACCGACCATTTACTTTTACGACGTCGCCAGGCATCACCTGATCGCCGATGGTGGCGCGTTTACCATTCAGGAAGACATTCCCTTGTTCGATAAAGCGATCCGCCTCGCGACGCGAGCAGATTCCGCTTTCACTGATGTATTTATTTAATCGGATAGATGAGTCGGGCAGCATAGTTTCTCCTGTATACACTTCATCCTTCAAGCTGTCTCTGCGTTGGCTGCCCTCACTCACCCAGGTCACATAGCAATCTATGCTCCCGGGGATTCGCTCCCTTGCCGCCTTGATACAACTTGAATGACTTTGTGTATTAAAAGCGAAATATACCCTACCTTGCGGACGATAAAAAATAATCGTGTTCGACTGTCCACGCGCTATTTGTGATCCGTCACACCTTTTGACACAAAAGTGTCAGCGATCCATCCCTGCAATTTTGTTGAGTGAAAACAAGCAGAATCAATACATTAGAGAGGCATGCACATCTGTGCCGACAACGCGCCATCACCACATCAAATGTGCAACACAATCGGTCATTTCAGGGCGCTGAAATAAGTGAAAATAGCTTTGAGATGGAGAACAGATGGGGTTATATCAGATCAAGAAGGCAATTTCGTGATTTGCACAAATGTGCAGGAGTCCAAAAATGGCGACGGAAAACAGCGATGATATCCGCCTGATCGTAAAAATAGCGCAGCTGTATTACGAACAGGATATGACACAAGCGCAAATCGCCCGCGAGCTGGGTATTTATCGCACCACGATCAGCCGGTTACTAAAACGTGGACGCGAGCAGGGTATCGTCACCATCGCCATTAATTACGACTACAACGAAAATCTGTGGCTGGAACAGCAGCTAAAACAGAAATTTGGCCTGAAAGAGGCGGTCGTAGTCTCCTGCGATAGCGAGCAGGAAGATGAACAACTTAATATGATGGGCGTACATGGCGCACAGTTGCTGGAACGCTTACTGGAACCTGGGGACATTATCGGGTTCTCATGGGGCCGCGCGGTACGGGGACTGGTGGAAGGATTATCTCCTGCCAGCCAGTCGCGCCAGCTGATCTGCGTACCGATTATCGGCGGACCATCCGGCAAACTTGAAAGCCGCTACCATGTCAATACGCTGACCTACGGCGCTGCGGCAAAGCTCAAAGGGGAATCACACCTGGCAGATTTCCCGGCACTGCTGGAAAACCCGCTGATCCGTAACGGGATCATGCAGTCACGACATTTTAAATCGATTTCTGCGTACTGGGATAATCTGGACATCGCGCTGGTCGGGATTGGATCTCCGGCGATACGTGATGGCGCCAACTGGCACGCTTTTTACGGCAGTGAAGAGAGTGATGACCTGCATGCCCGCCAGGTTGCCGGAGACATTTGCTCGCGCTTTTACGATATCAACGGTGTAACCGTAGAGACCAATATGAATGAAAAGACGCTCTCCATCGAAACCAATAAATTAAAACAGGCGCGTTACTCCATTGGCATTGCAATGGGTGAAGAAAAATACAGTGGGATATTAGGCGCATTACGTGGGAATTATATTAACTGTTTAGTTACCAACAGCCATACCGCTGAATTATTGTTGAAGTAAATAAATTCTAATTGGTCCTGCCATAATTAATTTTATGTGGGATCCCCTTATCTGAATCGGGAGTTTATTATGCAAACGTGGTTAAACTTGCAGGGCAAAGTCATTATTGTTACCGGTGGTGCATCCGGAATTGGTCTGGCGATTGTCGAGGAGTTATTAGCGCAAGGCGCTAATGTACAAATGGCAGATATTCATGGCGGAGAAGGTAAATACGATAGCCATGACGGGTATCATTTCTGGCCAACGGATATTTCCAGTGCCAAAGAGGTTAATCATACTGTCGCTGAAATTATCCAACGCTACGGACGTATTGATGGGCTGGTAAATAATGCTGGCGTTAATTTTCCGCGTCTGCTGGTCGATGAAAAAGCACCCGCCGGGCAATACGAACTCAACGAAGCTGCTTTCGAAAAAATGTTTAATATCAACCAGAAAGGTGTGTTCTTAATGTCGCAGGCAGCGGCACGCCAAATGATAAAACAGCGTAACGGCGTGATTGTGAATGTCTCTTCCGAAAGCGGACTGGAAGGTTCTGAAGGTCAAAGCTGTTACGCCGCGACCAAAGCCGCATTGAATAGTTTTACCCGTTCCTGGTCGAAAGAGTTGGGCAAACACGGCATCCGCGTGGTTGGTATTGCACCTGGCATTCTGGAAAAAACCGGACTGCGGACCCCCGAGTATGAAGAAGCGCTGGCCTGGACCCGCAACATCACCGTCGAACAACTGCGCGAGGGCTACACCAAGAACGCGATCCCGATTGGTCGATCAGGGCGCTTAAGCGAAGTCGCTGATTTTGTTTGTTATCTTTTATCTGAGCGCGCCAGTTACATCACCGGAGTAACCACTAACATTGCGGGCGGAAAAACGCGCGGCTAAGGAGGTTTTATGGTCAATGCAATCTTCTGTGCTCACGGCAAACTGGCCTGCGCCATGCTGGAATCGGTACAGATGGTCTACGGTGATGCCAACGTTGAAGCCGTGGCATTTGTTCCCGGAGAGAACGCCAGCGACATTGTGGAAAAGCTAAAAAAGTTAGTAAGCATTCACACTGGCGATGAATGGCTGATTGCCGTCGATTTACAGTGTGGCAGTCCCTGGAATGCTGCCGCGACGCTGGCGATGCACAATCCGGCGATACGGGTCATTAGCGGGTTATCACTGCCGTTGGCGCTGGAGCTGGTAGACAACCAAAGCAGTATGAATGTAGATGAACTGTGCGAACACCTGACGACCATTGCTCAACAAACCTGTGTCGTCTGGAAGCATCTGGAAACGGCCGAAGAGGATTTCTGATGAACATTACCCTTGCTCGTATTGATGACCGCCTGATCCACGGTCAGGTCACCACCGTCTGGTCGAAGGTGGCGAATGCCCAACGGATTATTATCTGTAATGACGACGTTTATAACGATGAAGTACGTCGCACATTATTACGTCAGGCTGCCCCACCGGGAATGAAAGTGAACGTCGTTAATATCGAAAAGGCGGTCGCGGTTTACCATAATCCGCAATACCAGAACGAAACCGTTTTTTATCTATTTACCCGCCCACAGGATGCCTTAGCAATGGTCAAGCAAGGCGTGAAAATCGCCACGTTAAATATTGGTGGCATGGCCTGGCGGCCTGGTAAAAAACAATTAACCAAAGCCGTTTCTTTAGATAACGACGATATTCATGCGTTTCGTGAGTTAGATAAACTGGGTGTTACGTTGGATTTACGCGTTGTCGCATCCGATCCATCTATTAATATTCTCGAAAAAATAGAAGAACAATCGTTCGCTGAATAAATAAAAATGCCTGTGTACTTATGCTTTAACAGGCAGGGATGATCACATTCACAAGGTGACATATTATGGAAATAAGTACCCTACAAATTATCGCCATATTCCTATTTTCCTGTATTGCCGGAATGGGCAGCGTGCTGGATGAGTTCCAGACCCATCGTCCGCTAATTGCTTGTACCGTTATCGGCCTAATCCTTGGTGATTTAAAAACCGGGATTATGCTCGGCGGCACGCTGGAGTTAATCGCTCTTGGCTGGATGAACGTCGGCGCAGCGCAGTCTCCCGATGCGGCGCTCGCCAGTATTATCTCCGCCATTCTGGTTATCGTCGGTCAGCAAAGCATTGCTACCGGTATCGCCATCGCCCTGCCGGTGGCGGCGGCAGGTCAGGTGCTGACGGTATTCGCCCGTACCATCACCGTGGTGTTCCAGCACGCGGCGGATAAAGCAGCCGAAGACGCCCGCTTTCGCACCATCGACATGCTGCACGTTTCCGCTCTCGGCGTACAGGCGCTGCGCGTTGCCATCCCTGCATTAATCGTCTCGCTGTTTGTCAGCGCCGATATGGTCAGCAATATGCTCAACGCCATTCCGGAATTCGTCACCCGCGGATTGCAGATTGCCGGTGGCTTTATCGTGGTGGTCGGCTACGCCATGGTGCTGCGCATGATGGGCGTGAAGTACCTGATGCCCTTCTTCTTCCTCGGGTTTATCGCTGGGGGTTATCTCGATTTGAGCCTGCTGGCTTTCGGTGGGGTTGGTGTGATTATCGCGCTGGTCTACATCCAGTTGAACCCACAGTGGCGTAAAGCCGAACCGCAGGTGCAACCCGCCTCTTCTCAAGCTCTCGATCAGCTTGATGACTAATGGAGCCAGCCATGGAACAGAAAAAACTGACCAAATCCGACCTGTTTAGCATGTTTGTTCGCTCCAACCTGCAACAGGCGTCATTTAACTTTGAACGCATTCATGGGCTGGGCTTTTGCTACGACATGATCCCTGCCATCAAGCGCCTGTATCCGCTGAAAGAGGACCAGGTTGCGGCACTCAAACGCCACCTGGTGTTTTTCAATACCACGCCTGCCGTTTGCGGCCCGGTGATTGGCGTGACCGCCGCGATGGAAGAAGCTCGTGCCAATGGTGCGGAAATTGACGACGGTGCCATCAACGGCATCAAAGTTGGGCTGATGGGCCCGCTGGCCGGTGTTGGCGACCCGTTGGTCTGGGGAACATTGCGCCCGATTACCGCCGCGCTCGGCGCATCGCTGGCGCTGTCCGGAAACATTCTCGGCCCACTATTGTTCTTCTTTATTTTCAATGCAGTACGTCTTGCCATGAAGTGGTACGGCTTACAGCTTGGTTTTCGTAAAGGGGTCAATATCGTCAGCGACATGGGCGGCAACCTGCTGCAGAAACTGACCGAAGGCGCATCGATTCTCGGCCTGTTTGTCATGGGGGTGTTGGTCACTAAATGGACCAGCATCAACGTGCCGCTGGTGGTATCGCAAACGCCTGGCGCAGACGGCACCACCGTCACCATGACCGTGCAGAACATTCTCGACCAACTCTGCCCCGGCCTGCTGGCGCTGGGTCTGACGCTGCTGATGGTGCGTCTGCTCAACAAGAAAATTAACCCGGTATGGCTGATCTTCGCCCTGTTTGCGCTGGGAATTATCGGTAACGCGCTGGGCTTCCTGTCCTGATTTTTTCGCCCCGGCGATGCCGGGGCTACTTCAACAAATAGTCCTCGAAAGAGGAAGAGGTGGTAACAATGCAAACAACAACAGCTTTACGCCTTTATGGTAAACGCGATCTGCGCCTGGAAACCTTCGATCTTCCTGAAATGCAGGACAATGAAATTCTGGCCTCAGTCGTAACCGACAGCCTGTGCCTTTCTTCCTGGAAAGAGGCTAACCAGGGCGAGAACCACAAAAAGGTGCCGGACGATGTGGCTACAAACCCGATCATCATCGGCCACGAGTTTTGCGGCGATATTATTGCCGTAGGGAAAAAATGGCAGCATAAGTTTCAGCCCGGCCAGCGCTATGTCATTCAGGCTAACCTGCAACTGCCGGATCGCCCGGACTGCCCCGGCTACTCCTTCCCGTGGGTAGGCGGTGAAGCCACGCACGTCATCATTCCTGATGAAGTCATGGAGCAGGACTGCCTGTTAGCCTACGAAGGTGAAACCTATTTTGAAGGCTCGTTGGTTGAGCCGCTGTCCTGTGTGATTGGCGCATTCAACGCCAACTATCACCTACAGGAAGGCACGTATAACCACAAGATGGGCATTCGTCCGCAGGGGCGTACACTGATACTCGGCGGCACCGGGCCGATGGGACTACTGGCGATCGACTACGCGCTGCATGGTCCGGTTAACCCGGCGCTGCTGGTGGTGACCGACACCAATAACGACAAACTGAGCTACGCCCGCAAGCACTATCCATCAGAACCACAAACGTTGATCCATTATCTCCACGCCCAGGATGCAGGTTATGACACCTTGATGGCGCTGAGCGGCGGGCACGGGTTTGATGACATCTTTGTGTTTGTGCCCAACGAACAGTTGGTTACGCTGGCCTCTTCACTGCTGGCTGCCGATGGTTGCATGAACTTCTTTGCCGGTCCGCAGGATAAGCAGTTTAGCGCGCCGATTAACTTCTACGACGTGCACTATGCCTTCACCCATTATGTTGGGACATCTGGCGGCAATACCGACGACATGCGCACGGCGGTAAAACTGATCGAAGAGAAGAAAGTTCAGGCGGCAAAAGTGGTGACGCACATTCTGGGATTGAATGCGGCAGGTGAAACAACGCTGGAACTGCCGCAGGTCGGTGGAGGTAAAAAACTGGTTTACACCGGAAAATCATTGCCGTTAACTGCGCTCACCCAGATTGACGATCCGGCCTTGCGCGCTATCCTGGAGCGTCATCAGGGGATCTGGTCGCAGGAAGCCGAACAGTACATATTGTCTCACGCCGAGGAAATTTAACATGATTAACCGCGACACCCAGTTGTGCATGTCGCTTGCCGGTCGTCCCGGCAACTTTGGCACACGCTTTCATAACTATCTGTATGAAAAATTAGGGTTAAATTTTATCTACAAAGCCTTTACTACGCAGGATATTGAGGCCGCAGTCAAAGGCGTTCGCGCACTCGGGATTCGCGGCTGTGCGGTCTCTATGCCGTTTAAAGAGAGCTGCATGCCGTTTCTGGATGCCATCGATCCTTCCGCAAAAGTCATTGACTCCGTTAATACCATCGTCAATGACAACGGTACGCTGACAGGATTTAACACCGACTACATTGCGGTAAAAAGCCTGATTACCAGCCACCAGCTTGATAACCACGCACGCGTCATGATCCGCGGCAGCGGTGGAATGGGTAAAGCGGTCATTGCCGCATTTCGCGATGCCGGTTTTCGCGATGTGATCGTCGCCGCCCGTAACCGGGAGAGCGGCCCGACGCTGGCAAAACAGTACGGTTTCCAGTGGCAACCGCAGCCGGAAGGGATTACCTGCGATATTCTGGTCAACGTGACGCCCGTCGGCATGGCTGGCGGTAAAGAGAGCGATGAGCTGGCCTACAGCGAAGCAATGGTCGCTGCCGCCAGCGTGGTGTTTGACGTCGTCGCCCTGCCGCCGGAAACACCGGTAATCAAACTGGCACAGCAATTAGGTAAAAAGACCATCAGCGGCGCAGAGGTGATTGCCTTACAGGCCGTAGAGCAGTTCGCCATGTACACCGGCGTACGCCCGGATGACGCGCTAATCGCCGAAGCGGCAGAATTTGCTCGGGCGGGGTAAAGAAGCAGGAACAGAGCGCCAGGGATGGGCGCTCTGTCTATTTTAGGTACTATGCAACAGCGAACAGTTGCTGGTCAGCTTTCGCTTCTAACTGCACCAGTGCGGGAATCAACTGGCTGATGTTGACCAGACTGTGTCCTAACTGGCATATGCTCTCATACGCAAAATGTTCCTGACCTTCACCCGCCATGGTCAGCAGGCTTTCGCCCATAAAATTCAGCGTCTGGTACAACCCTGCCAGCGCCTCTTCACAGCCAAACGATAGCGCCAGATTTTCTTCAGTAGTGAGATGGCTACAATCAAGATGGCGGAACGCCTCGGCGAGTGAGAAATAAAGTAGATCGGCCTGTGAAATGAGAGAATAGCGGACATTAAAATGGGGATAAAACGTAGTTAGTCATGCCATCAGCAGGTAATATGACGATACGCAAAAAGTACGCCATCAATTGCTAAATCATCGCGTCTAAGAAGGTTTGGGAGAGTTCAATGTCTTCAGCGTTTCAGCATCGATTCATTCTGACTGGTGGCCCAGGGTCAGGCAAAAGCACGATAATTGATACGATTATAAAACGAGGGTTTTGGTGTTCTAAAGAAGCTGGAAGAGGTGTGATCCAAGACCAGGTTAACATCGGCGGCGATGCATTACCGTGGGCCAACCAGACTGCATTTGCAGATCTGATGCTATCCTGAGAAATGCGTTCGTGGCATGAAGCGGAAGGGCATACACAACCCTGCTTCTTTGATCGTGGTGTTCCTGATGTTGTAGGTTATTTACGTCTTTCTGAACTTACCATACCGAGGCATCTGGAAAACGCCATCGAGAAATTTCGCTATAACCGAATCGTATTTATTGCACCACCCTGGCGTGAAATATATGTACAGGACACAGAGCGCAAACAATCTTTCGATGTTGCCATCGCGACATATCACGCAATGGTAAAAACATACCGTATGTATGACTATCAGTTGATTGAATTACCATGTGTTTCTGTAGAAGAGCGAGTGGATTTTATTCTTTCCAGGATAAAACCCTGCTAAGACGGCAACTACGTGTAGTGGTGAATCACCATGCATGAATCTGTCATATTCTAGTGGACATATAGCTTCCGCTCCTGGCACAAAGCCCTCCCAATCCCCTATCATCGATTCTCGTATCAACCGCAGCATCCTGAAAAACTACGTATTATTGCGAGGCGCTTTCCTGTTTCCTCCTGCCAGCATTTCCCCTTACTCCCCATTTTTTTACTCTCTAGTCTCAACTTGTCAATTCATAATGTAGTTTATAAAATACATGGAACGTCATCATGGAAATTCTTCAGACAATGGTTTTCCGGCGTTGGGAGCAAAACCTACGGGACAGGAGAGCTAAAACGCTCATTGCCACACGCCTTTTTCGTCTGGCTAATGGTTTAGCTGGTGATGTTAAACCTGTTGGGGAAGGCGTCAGCGAAATGCGCATTTCTTACGGTCCTGGCTACAGGATTTACTTTAAACAGCAAGGTTGCCGCATCATCATTTTGTTATGTGGGGGCGATAAAAGCTCACAAGCCAACGATATTACTCTTGCAAAAATGCTCGCCCGTACACTGGATTCACAGGAGATCTTCTGCCATGAATAAACTTACTCACTACGATCCCGCGACTGCGCTGGTTGATGATGAAGAAATTGCCGTGTTTATGGCCGATGCCCTCGAAACAGGCGATGCAGCATACATTGCAAAAGCACTGGGCGTGGTAGCTCGCGCTAAGGGAATGGCGAACATTGCGGCAGAAACGGGATTATCCCGCGAGCAGCTTTATCGCTCTTTTAGTGAGAAAGGTAACCCGACGCTGAAAACCACCCTTGCAGTGATGAAGGTACTCGGCATTGAATTGACACTTAAAAAATAGCCTCAGCTTCTATCTCCCCCTTCCAACATCGTGAGCCATATCAGTAAGGCGTTAGCCTGATAGTGGTAGCATTAGCGCGGTTTGTAATTTTCTGATTACATGGAGAAATGATGGAACTGCTTTTATTGAGTAACTCGACGCTGCCGGGCAAAGGTTGGATGGAACATGCGCTGCCGCTGATTGCTGAACAACTGAATGGTCGCCGTACGGCGGTGTTTATTCCGTTCGCTGGCGTGACGCAAACCTGGGATGAATACACGGCGAAAACGGCAGCCATCTTTGCGCCAATGGGCGTCAACGTTACGGGTATTCATACCGTTGCCGATCCGATTGCCGCTATTGAAAACGCAGAGCTGGTGATTGTCGGCGGGGGTAATACCTTCCAGTTACTGAAAGAAAGCCGCGAGCGCGGTCTGTTGGCCCCGATTGTGGATGTCGTCAAACGCGGTGCGCTGTACATCGGCTGGAGCGCAGGTTCCAACCTTGCCTGCCAGACCATCCGCACTACCAACGACATGCCGATTGTCGATCCAAAAGGTTTTGATGCGCTGGGTCTGTTCCCGCTGCAGATTAACCCACACTTCACCAACGCGCTGCCGGAAGGCCATAAAGGCGAAACGCGTGAACAGCGTATCCGCGAGCTGCTGGTTGTGGCACCGGAGCTGACGGTGATTGGCCTGCCGGAAGGGAACTGGATTAAGGTAAGTAACGGTCAATCCGTGCTCGGCGGCCCGAACACCACGTATATCTTTAAAGCGGGTGAAGAAGCGGTTGCCGTTGAAGCAGGCCACTGCTTTTAGCTGATTTGTTGTCTGATGCCGGATGGCGCCTTCACCTTATCCGGGCTACAACTGTAGGCCTGATAAGCGCAGCGCCATCAGGCAGTTCAGCGCACATTGCCGGATGCGGCTTCGCCTTATCCGGCCTACCGGACTGCGCCATCGGGCAATATTTCACCTGTCCTCATTAGTAATCATCCCGCCCATCGTCTTCATCCGGCTGTTCCAGCACGCTGTAAGCCACGGAGCAAAACAGCGAGTTCAGACGCTGCATATCGCCCAACAGCGCCAGGTGCAAGGAGCTGGTTTCGATGCTCTGCACATTCTGCTGATGCAGACGGTCAACGTGCGCATGCGAATAACGACGATTGAGAATACGGAAGCGGTGCTTGCTGCGGCGCAGACGACGGGCACTGGTCACATCTCCTGAGAAGAACACCGACATCGCCAGCTGCAGATTGCTGAGCAACTGATCGTAGAGCGCATCCAGTTCTTTCAGCCCTTCGACAGAGAATGCCCGGCGAGCGGCCAGCGACTTATCGGCTATCTCGCTGCCCATACGTTCGACAATATCGGAAGCCTGCTCAAGGTTGAGCGACATTTCGATAATCTCCGCCCAACGGCGTGACTCTTCTTCCGCCAGCTCATCCTTTGGCATCCGCGCCAGATAGAGCTTAATTGCCGTATACAGCACGTTAATGTCATCGGCCATCCTGCGCAGCTCTTTCTCTTCACGCGGTTCGCCGTGCATTACTTTCTTCAGCCCGTCCATCATCTGCTCCATCGCGTCGCCGATACGCAGGGCTTCACGGGCGGCATTGGCCAGAGCGAGCGTCGGCGTATCCAGCGCGCTGACGTCCAGATGTTTGGGTTTCAGATGTGCATCCAGCTCCGGCTCATCGCGGATGATGCGCTTACAAAAACGCGCCATCGGTTCGGCGAACGGCACCATCGCCACGCAGCGCACCAGGTTGTAGAAGACGTGGAAGTAGATAACCAGTTCAGATTTCGGCAGCGGCAGTTCATCCATCAGATTGGCCAGCGGATGAACAAACGGCAGGATAATCAGGCTCCCCACCAGCTTAAACAGCAGGCTGCCGAGCGCCACACGGCGTGCTGCGGCGTTAGCGGCGCTGTTATTCAACATCGCCAGCAGGCCGGACCCGAGGTTGGCGCCAATCACCAGACACAACGCCACCGGGAACGAGATAATACCTGCCGCGGTCAGCGTGGCCGTCAGCAGCACCGCCGCCAGGCTGGAGTAACTGATAATCGCAAACATGGCGCCAATCAGCGCATCGAGCATAATATCGCCAGTGAGCGAGGCGAAAATAACCTGTACGCCGTTAGCCTGGGTGATCGGCGTTACCGCCTGCACAATCAGCTCCAGCGCCAGCAAAATCAACCCCAGCCCAATACCGACCCGCCCCAGTTGCCCCACACGGGACTGCTTACGCCCGAGAAAGAAGATCACGCCGATGAAAATCAGCAGTGGGGATAGCCATGAGAGATCGAAGGTCAGGATACGCGCCATCAGCGCGGTCCCCACGTCGGCGCCGAGCACTATGACCAGCGCAGGGGTAAGCGCCACGAGATCTTGTGCAACAAACGAGGTCACCAGCATGGTGGTGGCGTTGCTGCTTTGCACCAGCGCCGTTACGCCGATACCCGCACAAAAGGCGAGCGGCTTCTTTTCAACACTACGGCTGAGCACGGTACGCAAACGGGCGCCGAAGACGCGCATCACGCCGGTACGCACAATATGCGTACCCCAAACCAGCATCGCGACGGCAGAAAGCAGGTGTAACAGAGTTAACACGGAATCAGGTTCTCCTTATTTTTATGGTTTTTTGAGGCTCATTTGCCTGATGGCGCTGCGCTTATCAGGCCTACAAATCATCCCTATGTAGGCCGGATAAGGCGTTTACGCCGCCATCCGGCAACGGCCCCCTTTCAGTATAAGGGTTTAAACGTAATAAAGAGACAGGGCACTCATTGAGCGCCCTGTTTGTTGTAAAGAAAGATGACAGTTTTGTGAATCAGTCGGCGTCGTAGCCGAGATTCGGCGCTAACCAGCGCTCCACTTCCGCCACGCTCATCCCTTTACGGAAGGCATAATCTTCAACCTGATCGCGCTGGATTTGCGCCACGGCGTAGTACTTGCTGTCCGGATGACTGAAATACCAGCCGGAAACCGACGCGCCTGGCCACATGGCGAAGGATTCGGTGAGCTTCATCCCGGTGTGCGCTTCCACATCCAGCAGTTCCCAGATGGTGGCCTTTTCAGTGTGTTCCGGGCACGCCGGATAGCCCGGCGCCGGGCGAATCCCCTGGTAGTTTTCGCGGATAAGCTCCTCGTTACTGAGGTTCTCATTCGCCGCATAGCCCCAGTAAACTTTACGCACGCGCTCATGCAGATACTCCGCGAATGCTTCCGCCAGACGGTCAGCGATCGCTTTCACCATGATCTTGTTGTAGTCGTCATGCTGGGCTTCGAAGGCATCCGCCAGCGCATCTTCCTCCAGACCGCCGGTAACCGCGAAAGCACCGATGTAATCCGCTTTGCCGCTCAGTTTCGGCGCAACAAAGTCAGACAGGCAGTAGTTGGCGAAACCGACTTTTTCCGTCTGCTGGCGCAGATGATGGCTCACGTTGATGACGTGCGTACGCGTCTCGTCACGGTAAATCTCGATGTCGTCACCCACGCGGTTGGCCGGGAATAACCCCACCACGCCGCGCGGATTCAGGGTCTTCTCGGTGCTGAGTTTATCCAGCATGTCGTTAGCGTCTTTGAACAGGCGCTTCGCCTCTTCTCCTACTACCTCATCTTCGAGAATGCGCGGGTATTTCCCGGCCAGCGACCAGGTCATAAAGAACGGCGTCCAGTCGATGTAATTGCGCAGAGTTTCGATGCTGGCTTCCACTTCCTGCACGCCCAGACGGTGCGCCACCGGCGGGGTGTAGTTTTCCCAGTCGAAGGCCAGATCGTTGTCGCGGGCAGCCTGTAACGTTACTGGCGGGGTACGCGGTTTCTTACGCGCATGCTGGATACGCACGGTTTCGTACTCTTTACGCGTACGGGCGACAAAGTCATCACGCTGGGTGTCAGAGAGCAGCGCAGCCACCACGCCAACAGTACGCGAGGCGTTCTGCACGTACACCGTCGGGCCGCTGTAGTTCTGCTCGATTTTCACCGCCGTGTGCGCTTTTGAGGTGGTCGCGCCGCCAATCAGCAGCGGAATAGTGAATCCCTGACGCTCCATCTCTTTCGCCACGTTGACCATTTCGTCCAGCGATGGGGTAATCAGCCCGGAAAGGCCAATCAGATCGGCATTCACTTCACGCGCCGTTCTGAGGATTTTCTCCGCGGGCACCATCACGCCAAGATCGACGATTTCGTAGTTGTTACATTGCAGCACCACGCCGACAATGTTTTTGCCGATATCGTGCACATCGCCCTTCACGGTCGCGATGACCATTTTGCCGTTGCTGGAGCCTTTCTCTTTGCTGGCCTCAATGTACGGTTCGAGGTACGCCACCGCCTGCTTCATCACGCGGGCGGATTTCACCACCTGCGGCAGGAACATTTTGCCCTCGCCGAACAGATCGCCAACGACGTTCATGCCGTCCATCAGCGGTCCTTCAATAACTTCGATCGGACGCGCAGCCTGCTGGCGCGCTTCCTCGGTATCCAGCTCAATAAACTCGGTAATGCCTTTCACCAGCGAGTATTCGAGGCGCTTTTTCACGTCCCAGGTGCGCCACTCCGCCATCTGGGCATTCGCCGTGTCGTCGGTTTTACTGCCGCGATATTTCTCCGCCAGCTCCAGCAGTCGTTCGGTGCCATCGTCACGACGGTTGAGGATCACATCTTCAACAGCATCGCGCAGCTCGGCGGGCAAGTCGTCGTAAATAGCCAGCTGTCCGGCGTTGACGATCCCCATGTCCATGCCGTTGCGAATGGCGTAGTAGAGGAATACCGCGTGAATGGCTTCACGTACCGGGTCGTTGCCACGGAACGAGAATGAAACGTTAGAAACGCCGCCGGAGATCAGTGCGTGCGGCAGCTCGCGTTTGATGTCTTCACACGCGCCGATAAAGTCCTGCGCGTAATTGTTGTGCTCATCAATACCGGTCGCGACAGCAAAGATGTTTGGGTCGAAGATGATGTCTTCCGGCGGGAAGCCCACCTCTTCGGTAAGAATTTTGTACGCCCGACGGCAGATTTCGATTTTACGTGCGCGGGTGTCGGCCTGCCCTTGCTCGTCAAAGGCCATCACCACCACCGCGG
The DNA here is from genome assembly GCF_002042885.1 of Citrobacter portucalensis. Classification (GTDB taxonomy): domain Bacteria; phylum Pseudomonadota; class Gammaproteobacteria; order Enterobacterales; family Enterobacteriaceae; genus Citrobacter; species Citrobacter portucalensis. The sequence goes on along the minus strand of NZ_MVFY01000012.1, from coordinate 9,496 downwards.
CACCGTAGCGACGCAGCAGCTTCGCGTGATGGATAAAGGTCTCAACCCCCTCTTTCATCGAGATGGAGTTAACGATGCCTTTACCCTGAATGCACTTCAGCCCTTTCTCGATAACGTCCCATTTCGAGGAGTCGATCATAATCGGCACGCGGGCGATATCCGGCTCACCGGCGATCAGGTTGAGAAAACGCACCATTGCCGCTTCGGCGTCGAGCATCCCCTCATCCATGTTGATATCGATGATCTGCGCGCCGCTTTCCACCTGCTGACGGGCGACATCCAGCGCTTCGCTGTATTTCTCTTCTTTGATCAGGCGTTTAAACTTCGCCGAACCGGTGACGTTGGTACGCTCGCCAACGTTCACAAACAGGCTGTCGTCGCCGATGTTCAGCGGCTCAAGGCCGGAAAGGCGGCAGGCAACCGGGATTTCCGGCAAGCGGCGCGGCGGTAAGCCATCCACCGCGCGGCTCATGGCGGCGATATGTTCCGGCGTGGTGCCGCAGCAGCCGCCGACGATATTCAGGAAACCGGCCTCAGCCCACTCGCGAATCTGCGCTGCCATGGTGTCGGCGTCGAGATCGTATTCACCAAAGGCGTTCGGCAGTCCGGCGTTCGGGTGCGCGGTGACGTAGCATTCAGCAATGCGCGACAGTTCCTGCACGTACTGGCGCAATTCGTCCGGACCTAACGCGCAGTTCAGACCGAAGGTCAGCGCATCGGCGTGGCGCAGGGAGTTGTAGAATGCTTCGGTAGTCTGGCCGGAGAGCGTACGCCCGGAAGCATCGGTGATGGTGCCGGAGAGCATAATCGGCAGCTCAACGCCCAGCGCTTCAAATTCGGTTTTAACCGCGAAAATAGCGGCTTTGGCGTTCAGAGTATCGAAGACGGTTTCAATCAGGATCAGGTCACTGCCGCCTTCCACCAGCGCTTTGGTGGATTCACGGTAGGCGGCCACCAGCTGATCAAAGGTAATGTTGCGGTAAGCCGGGTCGTTAACATCAGGCGAGATAGACGCCGTACGGTTCGTTGGGCCGAGCACGCCTGCGACGTAGCGCGGTTTTTCCGGCGTGCGCGCCGTCCATTCGTCAGCCGCCGCACGCGCCAGTTTGGCTGCCGCAAAGTTGATTTCCGCCGACAGGGATTCCATCTGGTAATCCGCCATGGCGATAGTCGTCGAGTTAAAGGTGTTGGTTTCGATGATATCCGCGCCCGCCTCAAAGTAGGCGTTATGGATGGCGGCGATGACCTCCGGTTTGCTGAGCACCAACAAGTCGTTGTTACCTTTCAGATCGCACGGCCAGTCGGCAAAGCGTTCGCCGCGGAAATCCTCTTCGCTCAGACGATATCCCTGGATCATGGTGCCCATACCGCCGTCCAGCACCAGAATACGTTCATTTAACTGCTGACGTAATTGTTCTACTTTGCTGCTCACACTCGCTCCCGACAACGCTCAACCAGACCGAAAAAAACTCAACAGGTCATACTGGCACAAACCTGAGAGGCGGAAAAGAGAACAACGGCCAACATGAGACATGTTCAGCTTCACTCATCCGATCAGTACAGGAATTCTTGCATTATAATTGAATAAAACGAAAATGATTTCCACGATACAGAAAAGGAGTCTGCCATGGTAGCCACTGTCCCCGCGAAACGCGGTAGAAAACCCGCCGCCGCTACTGCGCCTGCAACCGGGCAGGTTCAGTCTCTGACCCGCGGTCTGAAGCTGCTGGAGTGGATTGCGGAATCCAACGGCAGCGTGGCGTTGACCGAGCTGGCGCAGCAGGCTGGCCTGCCAAACTCCACGACTCACCGTTTGCTGACCACCATGCAGCAGCAGGGTTTTGTCCGTCAGGTGGGTGAATTAGGCCACTGGGCCGTAGGTGCGCATGCGTTCATCGTCGGCAGCAGCTTTTTGCAAAGCCGTAATCTGCTGGCGATTGTCCATCCGATCCTGCGCAAGCTGATGGAAGATTCCGGTGAGACGGTAAACCTGGCCGTGCTGGATCAAAGCGATCATCAGGCCATTATTATCGACCAGGTGCAGTGCACCCAACTGATGCGCATGTCCGCGCCTATCGGCGGCAAGCTGCCGATGCACGCCTCCGGTGCGGGTAAGGCGTTTTTATCCCAACTGAGCGAAGAACAAGTGACTGGCCTGCTGCACCGTAAAGGCCTGCATGCTTATACACACGCCACGCTGGTGTCGCCAGTGCATCTGAAAGAGGATTTGGCCCAGACGCGCAAGCGCGGCTATTCCTTTGATGATGAGGAACATGCGCTGGGTCTGCGCTGCGTGGCGTCGTGCATTTATGACGAGCACCGCGAGCCGTTCGCTGCGATTTCCATTTCCGGACCCATTTCGCGTATTACCGACGATCGCGTGACCGAGTTTGGCGCCATGGCGATCAAAGCGGCGAAAGAAGTGACTCTGGCATACGGCGGATTTCGCTAGGATGGGGTTGCCGGGTGGCGGCTACGCCTTACCCGGCCTGCTATCTAAGGTTAGGGCAGATTTGTAGGCCTGATAAGCGTAGCGCATCAGGCACGGCGCACATTGCCGGATGGCGGCGCAAGTACCTTATCCGGCCTACGGTCGGTTTCATAACGCACGCTGAACCGCTGCCGACGTCGGTAGGCGTAAACATCTTCCACGTGACCGTTTTTGATGCGCGTCTGTAGGCCGCGCCAGTAGTCAGCGCTGAACAGGTCAGCGTGCATCTCTTCAAATAGCGGCCCTATACGCGGGTCGGCACATAGCCAGTGACGAAATTCTTCCGGGAAGACATCTCCCGGCGATACGCTGTACCACGGCTCAGCGCTCATCTCATCTTCCGGGTAGCGTGGCGGCGGGATATGGCGGAAATTCACCTCCGTCATGTAGCAGATTTCATCGTAATCGTAGAACACCACACGCCCGTGACGGGTCACGCCGAAGTTCTTAAACAGCATATCGCCGGGGAAAATATTGGCGGCGGCCAGCTGACGAATGGCGTTGCCGTACTCTTCAATGGCATCGCGCAGTTGCTGACCTTCGACCTGCTCCAGCCAGATATTCAGCGGCACCATCCGTCGTTCAATATACAGATGGCGAATGACGATCTGATCGCCGAGATCGGTAATTTTTTCCGGGGCTTCCTGCAATAACAGCGCCATCAACGCCGGATCGATTTGCCGTTTCTCCAGCACAAAATTCTCGAATTCCTGGGTGTCAGCCATCCGCCCAACACGATCGTGTTCTTTAACCAGTTGATAGCAGGCGCGGACGTGGGCGGCAGACATCTCTTTTTGCGGGGCAAATTTGTCTTTGATGATTTTAAACACCCGGTCAAAACCCGGCAGCGTAAACACCAACATCACCATGCCGCGGATCCCTGGCGCTTCAATAAATTGCTCATCGCAATGGGCAAGATAGAGCAGATATTCGCGGTAACTTTCGGTCTTCGCGTGTTTCTGACAGCCAATCGCCATGTACAGTTCGGCGGTGGTTTTACCGGGCAGGATCTCGCGCAGCCACTCCACCAGCGCCGCGGGCAAAGGGGCGTAAACCATAAAATAGGAGCGGGCGAAGCCAAACACAATGCTCGCCTCCGCCGTCGTGGTCAGACAGGTATCGACAAACAATTCGCCTTCATCAGTCCGGTGGATTGGCAGTAAAAACGGTAGCGTCCCCGAAGGAGTAATCAGCTTACCGACCAGCCAGGCGGCCTTGTTGCGATAAAACAGTTCGTTCGCCACCTGTAAATGGCAGCCCGACAAAACATCCGCTCCCAGGGTTTCGGTCAGGTGTTCGATGATGTAGTGGATATCACGATGTTTGTTCTGCCACGGCAGACGCAGGGGCAGATCGCTAAGGACGCGCGTCAGCAGCCACTCCCAGCTGGTATCCGGAAAAAAGTCTTTCGCCAGCGGACGTGGGATCGTGCGAAAACGGCGCTCTGGCTGAGAACTGAAAATAAACAGCCGCTCGGGAGTCAGCGAGCGGTGGTCAAATAACCGACAGTAAACGGAGTTAAAGAAACTCTCCGCAATCTCGAAGCGCGGGTAATCCGGCAGTAGCCGGGTGTAATGCTCTTTCACGCGAAGTAAAAAATCCGCGTCGGTACTTTTGCCGTCAGTAATGCAGCGCAACTGCTCCACCACCAGACCCACGTGATGATCGTAAAGGTGAATACGGCTTTTCATCGCCTGCTGAACCGCATGCCAGTCGGCATGTTCAAAACGCTGCTGCGCGCCGGAGGTAACTTCCAGAAAACGCCCGTACTGGGCGTCGAAACCTTGCAAAATAGTCTGAGCAATCAGTAATTCCAGGCCACGCGTCATCAATGTCTCCCATCCGGCACAACGTCATGCCGGATGGCGCGTTCGCTTATCCGGCCTACATCCCTTCGTAGGCCCGGTAAGCGCAGCGCCACCGGGCATTAATCAAAACTGCGATTCTTCGGTCGAGCCGGTCAGCGCGGTCACCGAGGAAGCTCCGCCCTGAATGATGGTGGTGACTTTGTCGAAGTAACCTGTGCCCACTTCCTGCTGATGGGAGACGAAGGTGTAACCGTCTTTAGCTGCCGCAAATTCTGGCTGCTGAACCTTCTCAACATAGTGGCGCATGCCTTCACCCTGCGCATAGGAGTGCGCGAGGTCGAACATGTTGAACCACATGCTGTGGATACCCGCCAGGGTAATGAACTGGTATTTGTAACCCATATCCGACAGCTGCTGCTGGAAGCTGGCGATAGTTTTGTCATCCAGGTTTTTCTGCCAGTTAAACGACGGCGAACAGTTGTAAGCCAGCAGTTTGCCAGGGTATTTCGCGTGGATCGCATCGGCAAAGCGCTTCGCCAGCTCAAGGTCCGGCGTGGAGGTTTCACACCACACCAGATCCGCATACGGTGCGTAGGCCAGACCACGGCTGATCGCCTGCTCAATACCCGCATGCGTACGGTAGAACCCTTCGCTGGTACGTTCGCCAGTGATGAACTCGCTGTCGTATGGGTCGCAATCAGACGTAATCAGATCGGCTGCGTCAGCATCGGTACGTGCAATCACCAGCGTCGGCACACCCATGACGTCGGCTGCCAGACGGGCGGCCACCAGTTTCTGGATAGCTTCCTGCGTCGGAACCAGCACTTTGCCGCCCATGTGACCACATTTTTTCACCGATGCGAGCTGATCTTCGAAGTGAACGGCCGCTGCACCAGCCTCAATCATCGATTTCATCAGTTCAAACGCGTTCAGTACGCCGCCAAACCCTGCTTCCGCATCGGCAACGATCGGCAGGAAGTAATCGACATAGCGAGGATCGTTCGGCTCAATACCGGTTGACCATTGGATCTGATCGGCGCGACGGAATGTGTTGTTGATCCGATCAACCACCGCCGGGACGGAGTTCGCCGGATACAGCGATTGGTCCGGGTACATGCTGGATGCCAGGTTGGCATCTGCCGCCACCTGCCAGCCTGAAAGGTAGACCGCTTCAATACCGGCTTTCGCCTGCTGCAGCGCCTGACCGCCGGTCAGCGCGCCGAGGCTGTTGATATAACCTTTCTTCGATTCGCCGTGCAGCAGACGCCACATTTTCGCCGCGCCAAGCTGCGCCAGCGTGCATTCCGGGTTGACCGAGCCACGTAATTTCACCACTTCCTCCGCGCTATATGGACGGGTGATGCCTTCCCAGCGCGGTTGAGTCCATTCTTTCTGTAATTCTTCGATTTGTTGAGTACGGGTTTTCATGTGCAGATGCTCCATATTGTTATGTGGTGGATTACGCCAGCAGGCGGTAGCCTGGCAGGGTCAAGAAATCGATCAGTTCATCAGAGGTAGTGATTTGCTCCATCAGGCGCGCGGCATCGTCAAAACGCCCGCTGCTGTAGCGGTGTTCGCCCAGCTCGTCCTGAATCACCAGCATCTCTTCGGCCAGCATCTGACGGAACAGCGGTTTGGTAACCGGCTTGCCGTTGCTGAGCGTCTTCTCGTGGTGGATCCACTGCCAGATGGAGGTACGGGAGATTTCGGCGGTGGCCGCGTCTTCCATCAGACCGTAAATCGGTACGCAGCCGTTACCGGAGATCCACGCTTCGATGTACTGCACCGCGACACGGATATTGGCGCGCATGCCTTCTTCGGTACGCTCACCTTCACAAGGTGCCAGCAGTTGCTCTGCGGTAATCGGGGCATCTTCTTCACGGGTCACGAACAGCTGATTTTTGTTTTCACCGAGTACGTCGTTGAACACCGCCATGGCGGTATCTGCCAGTCCCGGATGGGCAATCCATGTGCCGTCATGACCGTTATTTGCTTCCAGTGCTTTGTCCGCTTTTACCTTGGTCAAAACCTGGTTGTTACGTTCCGCATCTTTGCTGGGAATGAACGCTGCCATGCCGCCCATCGCGAATGCGCCACGTTTATGACAGGTTTTAATCAGCAGACGCGAATAGGCGCTGAGGAATGGTTTATCCATCGTCACCACCTGACGGTCCGGCAGCACGCGATCCGGATGGTTCTTCAGCGTTTTGATATAGCTAAAAATGTAGTCCCAACGACCGCAGTTCAGACCCACAATGTGGTCACGCAGGGCGTGCAGAATTTCGTCCATCTGGAAGACGGCAGGCAGCGTTTCAATCAGCAGGGTCGCTTTAATGGTGCCGCGCGGCAGGTTAAAGCGGTCCTCAGCATAGCTGAACACTTCGCTCCACCATGCCGCTTCTTGCCATGCCTGCGTTTTTGGCAGATAGAAATAAGGGCCGCTGCCTTTCGCCAGCAACGTTTTGTAGTTGTGGAAGAAATAGAGGGCAAAGTCGAACAGGCTGCCCGGGATAGATTCGCCACGCCAGGTGACGTGTTTTTCCGGCAGGTGCAGACCACGAACGCGACATACCAACAGAGCCGGATTAGGTTTGAGCTGATAAATTTTACCCGCTTCGTTGGTGTAGCTAATGGTGCCATTGACCGCATCGCGCAGGTTGATCTGCCCGTCGATAACTTTGCTCCACTCAGGAGCCAGTGAATCTTCGAAGTCAGCCATAAAGACTTTGACGTTCGCGTTCAGCGCGTTGATGACCATCTTGCGCTCAACGGGTCCGGTGATCTCTACGCGGCGATCCAGTAAATCATCAGGAATTCCGCGAATTTTCCAGTTACCTTCACGAATGGAAGCTGTTTCCGAAATAAAATCAGGCAACTTACCGTCATCAATATCCTGCTGCTGCTGGATACGTGCAGCCAGAAGTTTATTCCGCTTTGGCGTAAATCTTGTCACCAGTTCAGTCAGAAACTCCACTGCTTCAGCGGTCAGAATTTGCTGTTCCTGTTCGCCACGCGGCCTGGTGAAGACCAGTTCATCGGTTGTCGTTGCCTGTTGATTCATTGCGTAGTTCCTCGTCATTGATCCAAACACATCCCCAATGCGAACGAAGGATCGTTGTGCGCTTTTCGTTCAGCACAACTAAGACTACTCATTTAAATTTCAAAATCAAAAACAATTTCCATTTTTAATTTAATTATCAATTAACCTATTGATAACAATATAAATAAAATTTAATTACACGATGAGGTGTGTTTCGGAAATAAAAAAGGCACCCGAAGGTGCCTGATTCAATATGCTGAAACGCTTAAGGATCGTCTGCTACAGAAGATTAATCCAGCGTTGGATTCATGTGACGCAGATCATATGGCGTGATCTGGTAGACGTAATAGTTGAGCCAGTTGGTAAACAACAAATTACCGTGGCTACGCCAGGTTGCCCGCGGTTTGTTTTGCGGGTCATCTTTCGGGAAATAGTTATAGGGTACTTCCGGCGATAAGCCCGCTTCGACGTCACGAAAATATTCGCTGCCGAGTGTGTGGTCGTCATACTCAGGATGACCCGTCACGAAGGCGATACGTTTGTCTTTGCTGGCAAACAGGTAGGCATCTCCCTCTTCGGTTTCAGCAAAGATCTCGAGATCGGTGTAGTCGCGGATAAGCGCTGCAGGGAAATCAGCATAGCGGGAATGCGGGGCCAGGAACGCATCATCGAATCCACGCGTCAGTAGCGCATGAGGGTGCAGAATATGGTGCTCATAGACGCCTGAGAGTTTGTCCGTGCGGGTTTGCTTGGGAATTCCGTACAGGATATTCAACGCGGCCTGCACCGCCCAACAGACAAATAGCGTCGAGGTAACGTGATCTTTGGCCCATTCAAGCACTTGTTTAATCTGCGGCCAGTAAGCCACATCATTAAATTCAACCAGGCCCAACGGCGCGCCGGTCACGATCAATCCGTCAAAGTTCTGATCGCAGATATCCTCGAAATTACAGTAGAAGTTATTCAGATGCTCCGTTGGGGTGTTGCGTGACTCGCGGGCATCGATGCGCAATAGCTGAACATCTACCTGCAGCGGTGAGTTAGAGAGTAAACGCAGGAATTGGTTTTCCGTTTCAATCTTCTTGGGCATCAGGTTAAGGATGAGCACCTTCAGTGGACGAATTTCCTGACCGGAAGCGCGGGATGTCGTCATCACGAAGACGTTTTCCTCACGCAAAAAATTGACGGCGGGTAGCTCGTCCTGCACGCGAATTGGCATAACCTGATAACCTCACAACATACGTTTAAACGTTTAGACATCCAGATAGCTGAAGATACCCAGGAATCATGCGAATGTCGAGCCTGCATCCTCAAGTTGAGAAAGTTTCACGGCTCCTTGCTGTAGAATAGTGCAGTAAAGAAAAAAAGGAGAATGCTATGAACCTTGCCATTCGTCGTTCGCGTCAGGACGAAGGAGATAAGTTAGTTTCTATTTGGTGTCGCTCAGTAGATGCCACGCACCATTTCCTCTCTGCGGATTATCGGATTGAGCTGGAGGAGCTGGTACGTTCATTTTTACCAGAAGCCCCTCTGTGGGTTGCAGTGACAGAACAGGATGAGCCCGTCGCCTTTATGCTCCTGACCGACCAGCATATAGATGCTTTGTTTGTCGATCCGGATGTGCGTGGTAGTGGCGTTGGTAAACTGCTGATTGAACATGCTTTATCAATGAGTTCAACGCTAACAACCAACGTTAACGAGCAGAATGAGCAGGCGGTTGGATTCTATAAGAAGATGGGATTTAGCGTGACGGGACGTACAGAGGTGGACGATCTCGGACGACCGTACCCGTTACTCAACCTCGTACGCGGGTAGCAGGACTAGCTTTTGTAGGCCGGATAAGGCGATACGCCGCATCCGGCAGTATGCAGACGTGTTGCCTGATGCGCTGCGCTTATCAGGCCTACAAAATACGTTCAGCCCGGCCCCTGTAGGCCGGATAAGGCGGTACGCCGCATCCGGCGGTTTTCATTCCACACAGACGCAAAAAAGCCCATCCGTCAGGATGGGCTTCTTCACTAAATTAATGCCTGGCAGTTCCCTACTCTCGCATGGGGAGACCCCACACTACCATCGGCGCTACGGCGTTTCACTTCTGAGTTCGGCATGGGGTCAGGTGGGACCACCGCGCTACAGCCGCCAGGCAAATTCTGTTTA
>NZ_MVFY01000011.1 GCF_002042885.1 Citrobacter portucalensis | reverse complement strand
TTTAAATAGGATTGTTATTGCTCTAAATAAGCAGTTTTAATTCAATTTCGTCGGGAAGTTCTCTGTGAATATAATTTTATTTTTTCGATGGCTTGTGCATTTTTTTGTCCTTTTGATATTAATTTTGAAAAAATGGAGTTTTTATGAACGTTCTTTCCAAACATCAGCTTGGCATTAAATATCAGAACTATATTTTATATAAAACATGGGACGGTAAGTTGTGGAATGCTGAAATTATTGAAAATGGTAGCGCTTTTTTTCACTGGCAGGGTAATGACAAAAGTAAGGGGCACAAAGATACAGTGATTAATTATCTGCTGAACGGGCAGAAGTGGCAGGCGACCATTACAGATTATGTCTTTTTCCATTGTCTGGAAGGAAATAAGGCTCATGGACACTATGATAATGTAATTGATTATATCTGTTCAAATGATTGTGTATACCAAGGTTCATTCGCCGAATATTATAGCGAATAACTATAAAGGAGCGCGTAGATTATCTGCGCGCTTATTTTTTTACTGCCCGTAATACGCTTTTGCACCGTGTTTGCGCAGGTAGTGTTTATCTAGCAGGGTTTGCTGCATATCCGGTAACTGCGGCGCGAGCTGGCGACAGAAGATCCCCATATAGGCGACTTCTTCCAGCACGATGGCGTTATGCACCGCATCTTCGGCATTTTTTCCCCAGGCAAATGGACCGTGAGAGTGCACCAGCACGCCAGGCATCTGTGCGGCGTCAATACCTTGTTTTTCAAAGGTTTCAACGATTACGTTACCGGTTTCCCATTCATATTCGCCGTTGATTTCTTCGTCGGTCATTTTGCGTGTGCAGGGAATCGAACCGTAGAAATAGTCCGCATGGGTGGTCCCCGTTGCCGGAATCGACTGACCCGCCTGTGCCCAGATGGTTGCATGGCGCGAATGGGTGTGAACAATGCCGCCAATGGTCGGGAACGCCTGATACAGCAAACGGTGTGTTGGGGTATCTGAGGAAGGTTTCTTCGTACCTTCTACAACTTCACCCGTGGCGATACTGACTACCACCATATCGTCGGCGGTCATTACGCTGTAATCGACTCCCGAAGGTTTAATCACAAACACGCCGCGCTCGCGATCGACGGCGCTGACGTTCCCCCAGGTCAGGGTGACCAGATTGTGCTTAGGCAACGCCAGATTGGCTTCCAGTACCTGACGTTTGAGATCTTCTAGCATGTTAACTCCTGAATGCCGGATGGCGCTTCGCTTATCCGGCCTACGGTGATTTGTAGGCCCGGTAAATGAAATGCCACCGGGCAATTCGTTTCGCCAATTAACGTTTGAACCCGTAATACACTTCGTTCCAGCGCAGCGCGTCCTTAAAGGCCGGCAGGCGGGTATCGTTATCGATCACCGCGATCTCGATATCATGCATTTCAGCGAACTGGCGCATATCGTTCAGATCCAGCGCGTGGCTGAACACAGTGTGGTGCGCGCCACCGGCCAGGATCCAGGCTTCAGAAGCGGTTGGCAGATCCGGTTGAGCTTTCCACAGCGCGTTAGCGACAGGCAGTTTTGGCAGGGAGTGCGGCGTTTGTACCGTGTCGATGCAGTTAACCAGCAGGCGATAGCGATCGCCGAGATCGATCAGGCTGGCAACCACTGCCGGGCCGGTTTTGGTGTTGAAGATCAGACGGGCAGGATCGTCTTTACCACCAATGCCGAGGTGCTGTACGTCGAGGATCGGTTTCTCTTCCACCGCGATGGACGGGCACACTTCCAGCATGTGCGAGCCGAGCACCAGATCGTTGCCTTTCTCGAAGTGGTAGGTGTAATCCTCCATAAATGAGGTGCCGCCCTGCAGACCGGTTGACATCACCTTCATGATGCGAAGCAGAGCGGCGGTTTTCCAGTCGCCTTCGCCCGCAAAACCGTAGCCTTGCTGCATCAGACGCTGTACGGCCAGACCAGGGAGCTGTTTCAGGCCGTGTAAATCTTCAAATGTGGTGGTGAAGGCGTGGAATCCGCCCTGTTCCAGGAAGCGCTTCATCCCCAGTTCAATACGGGCCGCTTCCAGGACATTCTGACGTTTTTCACCGTGGACTTGCGTCGCCGCCGTCATGGTATAGGTGCTTTCGTACTCATCGATTAGCGCGTTGATTTCACCGTCGCTAATTGCGTTCACTACCTGCACCAGATCGCCCACGGCCCAGGTGTTTACCGAGAAGCCGAACTTGATCTGCGCAGCGACTTTATCGCCATCGGTGACCGCAACTTCACGCATGTTGTCGCCAAAACGGCAGACTTTCAGGTGGCGGGTATCTTGTTTGGACACGGCCTGGCGCATCCAGGAGCCAATGCGTTCGTGCGCTTGTTTATCCTGCCAGTGACCGGTGACCACGGCATGCTGCTGACGCATACGCGCGCCGATGAAGCCGAACTCACGACCGCCGTGCGCAGTCTGGTTCAGGTTCATAAAGTCCATATCAATGCTGTCCCACGGCAGTGCGGCATTGAACTGGGTGTGGAACTGCATCAGCGGCTTGTTGAGGATAGTCAGACCGTTAATCCACATTTTGGCCGGGGAGAAGGTATGCAGCCAGACCACCATCCCTGCACAGCGATCGTCGTAGTTCGCGTCACGACAGATAGCGGTAATCTCGTCAGGGGAAGTGCCCAGCGGTTTTAATACCAGCTTGCAGGGCAGTTTGGCTTCAGTATTCAGTGTGTTAACGACGTGCTCGGCATGTTGGGTTACCTGACGCAGGGTTTCAGGGCCATACAGATGCTGGCTACCAATCACAAACCACACTTCATAGTTATCAAAAATCGTCATTGTCGTGTCCTTAATGTGTCAGGGTTGCCAGGTCTACCGGGGCTTGTTGCGCCGGAGCGGCAGTCGGAAGGTATTGCTGTTCAGCGCTTATCGCCCATTGCTGATAGCGGCGGTAAAGCTGTTCAAAACGTTGAGCCTGCTCTGGGCGAGGTTGCAGCGTGTTTTCCACGGCGCTTGCCATCTGCTGTTGAGCGGCAGGGATATCGGCGTGTACTTTCGCGGCAACGGCGGCGAAGATAGCCGCACCGAGTGCGCAGCACTGGTCTGAAGCGACAATCTGTAGCGGACGGTTCAGCACGTCACAGCAGGCCTGCATGATGACCGGGTTCTTGCGCGCGATACCGCCAAGCGCCATCACGTTGTTAACCGCAATGCCTTGTTCGGTGAAGCATTCCATAATGGCGCGCGCGCCAAAGGCGGTGGCGGCAATCAGGCCACCGAACAGTGCTGGCGCGTCGGTTGCCAGGTTCAGATCGGTAATCACCCCTTTCAAACGCTGGTTGGCATTGGGCGTACGGCGACCGTTGAACCAGTCGAGCACGACCGGCAGATGCTCCAGTGATGGATTTTTCGCCCATGCTTCGGTGAGTGCAGGCAGCAGCTGTTTTTGACTGGCTTTAATCTGGGTCTGCAGTTCCGGATGCTGTGCGGCAAGCTGTTCCAGCGGCCAGCTCAGCACGCGGCTAAACCAGGCATAGATATCGCCGAATGCAGACTGACCAGCTTCGAGGCCAATAAAATTAGGCACCACGCTGCCATCAACCTGGCCGCAAATGCCTTTCACCGCACGCTCGCCAACGCTTTGCTTGTCGGCAATCAGAATGTCGCAGGTTGACGTGCCGATGACTTTCACTAGCGTGTTAGGCTGTGCACCTGCGCCGACCGCGCCCATATGGCAGTCAAAAGCACCGCCTGCAATCACCACACTTTCCGGTAGTCCCAGGCGCTGTGCCCACTCGGTGCACAGGGTGCCAACCGGCAGATCCGCGGTGAAGGTATCGGTAAACATTGGGTATTGCAGATGGCGGTTGAGGATGGGGTCGAGTTCGTCAAAGAAACTGGCTGGCGGCAGACCACCCCAGCTTTCATGCCACAGAGATTTATGCCCGGCGCTGCAGCGACCGCGACGAATATCCTGTGGGCGTACGGTGTTGGAGAGCAGGGCCGGAACCCAGTCGCATAGCTCAATCCACGAAACCGCAGCCTCGGCAACTGCGTGGTCCTGACGAGTGACATGCAGGATTTTGGCCCAGAACCATTCGCTGGAATAAATGCCGCCGATATAGCGGGAGTAATCGATCTTGCCCGGTGTGTGGCACAGGCGGGTGATTTCTTCGGCTTCTTCTACTGAGGTGTGATCTTTCCACAGGACAAACATCGCATTCGGGTTTTCCGCGAACTCCGGACGCAGCGCCAGTACATTACCGTCTGCATCAATGGGGGCCGGGGTTGAGCCGGTACTATCAACGCCAATACCGACCACTTCCGCGCGCTGCTCAGCGCTCAGTTCGGCCAGTACGGTTTTCAGCGCCGCTTCCATGGATTCAATGTAGTCGCGCGGATGATGGCGAAACTGGTTGTTTGGGCCATCGCAATACTGCCCTTCCTGCCAACGTGGGTACCACTCAACGCTGGTGGCGATCTCTTCGCCGGTGGCACATTCCACCGCCAAAGCGCGTACTGAATCACTACCAAAATCGAGGCCAATTGCAATCGCCATCGTCTTACTCCATCCAAAAATACGGGTATGGATAAACAGTAGTGAGTAGCGATAAAAACCGTCAGGCAGGATCCGCTAATCTTATGGACTAAAATGCTGTGGCATCACAAAGTGTGACGCTGTGCAAATAATCAATGTGGACATTTCTGCCGTAGTTATAGACACTTTTGTTAGCCGATTTTGACGTTGGCGTAGTACATGTTTTTTACAAAGAGCTTTTCACAAGCGGGGTTGGTGGTCCATTGCCGCAAATACAGCGGCCCGCAGGGGCGACAGCGATGATGTCTGGCGTAATATGGACAAATTGTTTCTTGGCAGGACGTAGGGAGTATTGAAATTATGGCTGAAACGCAAAACGATCCCCTGTTGCCTGGTTATTCGTTTAACGCGCATTTGGTGGCCGGATTAACCCCCATTGAGGCGAACGGATACCTGGATTTTTTTATCGACAGGCCGCTGGGTATGAAGGGTTATATCCTCAATCTCACCATCCGTGGCGAAGGGGTTATCAATAATCAGGGCAAGCAGTTTGTCTGCCGGCCTGGCGATATTCTGTTGTTTCCACCTGGAGAAATTCACCACTACGGGCGCCATCCTGATGCCAGCGAGTGGTATCACCAGTGGGTTTACTTTCGTCCGCGCGCCTACTGGCAGGAGTGGCTGACCTGGCCGGCTATTTTTGGCCAGACCGGTTTTTTCCGCCCGGATGAAGCACATCAGCCGCATTTTAACGAGCTGTTTGGGCAAATAATTAACGCCGGGCAGGGAGAAGGTCGTTATTCCGAACTGCTGGCGATTAATTTACTGGAGCAGTTGTTGCTCCGACGTATGGAAGCCATCAATGAATCGCTACACCCGCCCATGGACAACCGCGTCCGCGATGCCTGCCAGTACATCAGCGATCACCTGGCGGACAGCAATTTTGATATCGCCAGCGTCGCGCAGCACGTCTGCCTGTCGCCTTCCCGTTTGTCGCATCTGTTCCGTCAGCAGTTGGGGATCAGCGTATTAAGCTGGCGCGAGGACCAGCGCATCAGCCAGGCGAAGCTACTGCTGAGTACCACACGTATGCCTATCGCCACCGTAGGTCGCAATGTTGGTTTTGACGACCAGCTCTATTTCTCTCGTGTTTTCAAAAAATGTACCGGTGCCAGTCCGAGCGAGTTTCGCGCTGGATGTGAATAAAAAGTGAATGATGTATCCTGAAAGTTGTCATAACTCGCAATCTATTCAGACAATTGATGGCTTGACGAAGTTGAGAGGGGTTATCAAAATCCCTGCTTCGTAAATTTGACGGACACATTATGCAAGCATTGCTGGAACACTTTATTCTCCAGTCCGCCCTGTACTCTCTGATCGCCGTACTTCTGGTGGCTTTTTTGGAGTCGCTGGCGCTGGTTGGTCTGATTCTGCCCGGGACCGTGATGATGGCGGGGTTGGGCGCGCTGATTGGCAGCGGCGAACTGAACTTCTGGCATGCCTGGCTTGCGGGCATTGTCGGCTGCCTGTTGGGGGACTGGATCTCCTTCTGGTTGGGCTGGCGCTTTAAAAAGCCATTGCACCGTTGGTCGTTCATGAAAAAGAACAAAGCGTTGCTGGATAAAACCGAGCACGCCCTGCATCAGCACAGCATGTTTACTATTCTGGTGGGGCGTTTTGTCGGACCGACGCGCCCGCTGGTGCCGATGGTAGCAGGCATGCTGGATCTGCCTGTCGCTAAATTTATCGTCCCGAATATTATTGGCTGCGTGCTGTGGCCACCGTTCTACTTCCTGCCGGGGATCCTGGCGGGAGCGGCAATTGATATCCCTTCTGATATGCAGAGCGGGGATTTTAAATGGTTGCTGCTGGCGACGGCGGTGTTGCTCTGGGTGGGCGGCTGGTTTTGCTGGCGGCTATGGCGTAGTGGCAAAGCGGCTGTTGATCGCTTAACGGCGTATTTCCCCCGCAGCCGTTTGCTGTATCTGGCGCCGTTAACGCTCGGGATCGGCGTGGTCGCGCTGGTGGCGTTACTGCGCCATCCGCTGATGCCGGTGTATATCGACATTCTGCGTAAGGTTGTAGGTTACTGACGATACCTTTGCCGGATGGCGGCTTCGCCTTATCCGGCCTACAAAATGTGCGACCTGCGGGCCGGATAAGGCGTTCACGCCGTCATCCGGCAACGCATTATGCTTTAATGCCCAATAGCGCCGAGGCGCTGGCGTTGCCGCTTAACAGATCGTCCGTTTTGCCCTGCCACGCGATGCGCCCATCGGCGACCACAATCGAGCGGGACGCAATTCGCGCCGCATCTTCTACGCTGTGAGAAACCATCAGTAACGTTAGCTGCTTCTCGCGACAGACTTCGGCGACCAGCGTTAGCATCTCCTGGCGCAGCGCGGGATCGAGCGCTGAGAACGGTTCATCAAGCAGTAAAATAGGTTGTTCCCGCACCAGACAACGCGCCAGCGCCACGCGCTGTCGCTGCCCGCCGGAAAGTTCGCCGGGGAGGCGTTCCAGCAGAGAGTCGAGTCCCATTTGTTGAGCGATGTGGTGCATTTTCTCCCGCTGCGATGTGTTCAGCTTCAATCCCGGATTCAGGCCCAGGCCGATGTTTTGCTGTACGCTCAGATGGCTGAACAGGTTATTTTCCTGAAACAACATGGAAACGGGACGGCGTGAGGGCGGCGTGGTGGTGTGATCTTCACCGTCAATCATCATGGTACCGCTGGCAGGCGTGAGAAAGCCGGCAATCAGATTCAGCAGCGTACTTTTCCCGGCGCCGCTGGGCCCGAGTACAGCTATTTGCTCACCGCGCGTGACCGACAGCGTAAAGCGCATAGGCAAATGGTGATACAGCCATGTGATATCAATCAGTTTTAACATTTCGACCCGGCAATTTCTCAATAACGGTAAACAGCGTAAAGCACAGGATCAGCAGTAATAACGCCGTAACCGCGCCATCCTGACTGCGATAAGAGCCAATCTGCTGATATAAATAAAACGGCAGGGTACGGAAATCCTCATTACCAAATAACGCCACTACGCCAAAATCGCCAATCGACAGGACGCAGGCAAACGCCATCGCCTGCGCCAGCGGGCGCTTCAGGGCGCGCAGTTCAACCACTTTCAGGCGCGACCATCCCTCAATGCCCAACGACTGGCACAACATACTGTAGCGCGCAGTGACGTCACGCATTGGGTTTTCCAGCACTTTCAGCGCGTAAGGGATCGCCATCAGCGCATTGGTAAAAATGACAATGCCGTCGGCAGATTCAGGAAGACCAATGGTGTTATTGAGCAGCAGAAAGAAGCCGGTAGCTAACACGATACCCGGCATGGCGAGGATCATCATGCCGCTAAGCTCCAGCATCTGGCCTGCCAGCACCTGCTGTCGGGCGCGCAGTTCACGACTGCTCCATAACAGCATCATGGTGAGTATCACGCATAACGCTCCTGCTGCTAATGCGATGCGCAGCGAGGTTCCCAGCGCCTGCCACAGCACTGGCTGCATCAGTACATCCAGAACATGGCGGTTTAAGCCATCGACAATCACCGCCAGCAACGGCGGCAGTAACAGCAACAGGGCAAGAATAATCAGGATTGCGTCAGCCAGTCGGCTGTGCAGGCGATCGTCGGGATCGCGCCAGCCTTGTAACAGGGTAGCACCGGGAGCAATCGCCCGGCTCAGACGTTGGCTGAGGAGCACCAGCGCCAAACAACAAACCATCTGGATCAACGCCAGCATGGCTGCGCGGGCAGGATCGTAATCAAAATTCAGCGCCTGATAGATAGCCAGCTCGATGGTGGTGGCCTGTGGCCCGCCGCCAAGCGACAGAACGGTGGCGAAGCTGGCGAAGCACAGCATAAAGATGAGTGCCGCGACGGGCAGGATCTGACGACGCAGCCACGGCCATTCAACAAAACGGAAGAAATGCCAGCCACGCATACCCAACTGAGCGGCTAACTGCCGCTGTTCGCCGGGAATATTCTCCAGCGACTGTAACAGCAGGCGGCTGGCCATCGGCAGATTGAAAAAGACATGCGCCAGCAGAATGCCCTGCAAACCGTATGGCGAAAACGTCCACTCCAGCCCGAATGTATGCCAGAGCGAGGCCAGCCAACCCTGGTGGCCGTAGACGCTAAGAATACCGAATACCGCGACCAGCACTGGCAGGATTAACGTCATCGCGCACAGGCGCAGCAGCGCCAGACGTCCTGGAAAACGGCGACGATAGAGCGCTCTGGCAAGGAAAATCGCCGGGACAACCGACAGCACAGCGGATAAAAAAGCCTGCCAGAAAGAAAAGCGCACCACGTGCCACAGGTAGTCGTCTTGCCACAGCGAGAGCCATTCTCCCTGCGGGGCGTTAAACCACAGTGCCAAAAATGCGGCCAGGGCAACGGCCACCATCAGCGTGGCGGCGGTAAGCCCTGGAACCAGCCAGCCGGGGATTAACGGCTGACGGCGCGTTGCCATTCGCTAATCCATGCCTGACGCTGGGCCGCAACCTGCTGCGGCGTAAATTCCAGCGCGGTGGCCGGTTTATTCAGTTGCTCGAATCCTGGCGGTAGGGCGACTTGCGTCACGGGATACATCCAGTTGCCGGTCGGAATCGCATTCTGGAATGCCGGGGATACCATAAACTTCAGGAATTTCTCGGCCAGTTCCGGCTGCTTGCTGGCCGCGGTACGGGCGGCGACTTCCACCTGCAAATAATGGCCTTCGCTAAAGTCGGCTGCGGCGTAGTTGTCTTTTTTATCGGCGATGATGTGATAGGCCGGAGAGGTGGTGTAGCTGAGCACCAGATCGCTTTCACCTTTCAGGAACAGGCCGTAGGCTTCGCTCCAGCCCTTGGTGACGGTGACGGTTTTTGCCGCCAGCTTCTGCCACGCCTCTGGCGCTTTATCGCCATAGACTTTCTGCATCCATAGCAGCAGACCCAATCCCGGCGTGCTGGTACGCGGATCCTGATAAATGACGCGCCATTTTTGGTCGCTCTCTACCAGTTCTTTCAGGCTTTTGGGCGGATTCTTCAGCTTGTTTTTATCATAAACGAAGGCGAAGTAGCCGTAATCAAACGGAACAAAGGTGTCATTTTTCCAGCCGCCGGGTACGTTAACGGCGTCGTTTGCTACACCGCTTTTGGCAAACAGTTTGGTTTGTGTGGCGGCTTCCAGAAGGTTGTTATCCAGACCCAGCACGACGTCGGCTTTGCTGTTTTTTCCTTCCATGCGCAAGCGGTTAAGCAGCGAGACGCCATCTTCCAGCGCCACCAGCTTTAGCTCGCAGTTGCAGTCAGCTTCAAAGGCTTTTTTGATTGTCGGGCCCGGGCCCCAGTCAGCTGCGAACGAGTCGTAGGTATAGACGGTCAGTACAGGTTTAGCGAAAGCAGGCGCTGCGCACAGCAGTAAAAGCGGAAGACATTTTTTAAACACTTTGCACCTCAATAGTTGGGTGGCAAAGGACTTGAGATAAGCCTCAAATCCCTTCGCCGGCATTATCCGGATCAGGTTCGACGGGTATCTCTCAGCCCATACACAGATCGAATGATCTTGTGTATGTTTTTTATTTAGCACCCCGTTGAGAACGGCGTTAGTGTAGTGATTTTGTTGCCGGGCAGCAATTAAGAGCTGGCTCTTATGGATCCGGCGGCGCAAACCACGCCGATTTAAAATCAAACCAGCCGAGGGTATTCATGCGCAGCCCGCGCATACTGCGCTGTCCCTGAATGATCAGCCAGTGGTGGATTAATGGCACAATGGCCTTTGTGGCGAGCAACTGTTGGCACCATGCTGCCAGGCTCATTTCGCCCGTTCGCCAGCGAGCCGCATCGTTTTCCCAGTCCCGCGAGATACAGTTTTGCAGCAAAGGGACTTCGCACAAATGTGCGAACAGTGAGAAGTCCAGCGGGAGGGTAAAGTTGGCGCTGTTGAGCCAGATATCGCTGACGATTTCACCTGCATGCCATTGATCGTAGTCGATCTCCTGAATATTCAACTGTACCTGATGCTGCGCCAGCAACGTTTTCATGATCTGCGCGATAATCCGGTGTTCGATATGATCGCGATAGTAGGTGATCGTCAGCGTTTCCAGCCCGGCGGGTTTTTCTCCATGGCCAGGTTTGGCGTGATGCCAGCGGGGAAGCAAACCGTAGGCGGGAAACCACAACCGCTGGTACTGTTCATCGGCGTGGCAGATTAAATTCGTTGGCGAGAGAACGCGGCTTGCCCACTCGCGAACCTCCTGGTTCGCGCCACGGTGGCTACGCGCATCAAACAACAGGTAGTAGCAACCTTCTTCGAGGCGGCTTTCGATCGCCTTTTCATCCTCTGTTGGACCTTTTAGCGTCAACCCGCCGCCAGGCTCTTCTCCGATGTCGGGTAATACCCAAACGTTAACTTCGTCAATCAGCGCCCGGTAGCCAAAGTAATCATCAAATGCATGAATTTTCAGTTGGTTATTGGTATTGCGCATTACCGCATACGGACCGGTACCAATCGGGTGGCTGGAAAAGTTGTTTAGCGTTTCCCATTCTCGCGGCAGGATCATGGCGGGGACCTGCCCCAATAGCCAGGGAAGCCAGCGATCTGGCTGGGCCAGATGGATATCCAGCGTCCAGGCCGTGGGAGAGACGATCTGCGTGATGTGTGAGTACAGTGGTAGGGCGTTAATGCGCCTCAGCGAGGCGATAACATCTTCCATTTCCAGCTCGCGGCCATGATGAAAATGGATCCCCGGGCGCAGGAAGAATCGCCAATGCAAAGGTGAAATTTGCTGCCAGTGATGGGCAATGTCCGCTTCCAGTTCCCCATTTTCCTCATTTACCCGAATTAAGGCACTGAAAATTTGGCGGGCGATATGGGTTTCGGAGCGGCGTAATGCCGTACCGGGGAGCAGGTTGTGCATCGGGCGATAATAGAGAACGCGCATGATATGCCGACCCTGGCGAAAGCTGCGGCCCAAGTGGGAGACCAGCATTTGCCGGACGGCCGTTTTGTCACCGACAAGCTGCACTAGTTGATCGATGCGATCCTGTTCCAGTAGATCTTCCGCGCGCTGCTGCTGGAGCGCCAGCCCAGTATAGAGGAATGTCAGTTGCGAGCGTTTGCCTCGTCCAACTTCAGCTTCCCACGTTAACCAGCCACGATCCTGCATGGTATTAAGCAGCGTACGCATATGGCGGCGCGAGCAGCTCAGCAGATCCGCCAGCTCGTTGAGCGTCGTTTCTTGCGTCTTGCCGTCACAGCATTGCCACAGACGGATGAACTGTTGTTGCAAACGACCAGAAGACATAAAAGGGGAACTCCTGCGGAAAACTCAGCAATTTTATAATCCCTATATTAAGCCAATAATAGATTCCGATGAAGCGATGAGACAACGAAGGGGTCATCTATGCGTCAGTTCTGGTTGAAGTACTTTACCGCGACAGAAAAATCGTCCTGGTTGGCTTGCCTGAGTGCCCCGCAGCGCTTAAAGATGCTCGAAGAGCTGATGCAGTGGGAGATGACATCTGACTCCTGAATTGGAAATTGCAGACATCATGTGTGACTGAGTATTGGTGTTAATCGCCGCGCCAGCAGGTATCATCTGCTGGCTTTTTTCGTTTCAGCTGCGCTTAAAAGGAAAGATATGCTCTGGATTATGACCATGGGACGGCGCCTCAACGGTGTTTACGCGGCATTTATGCTGGTCGCTTTTATGATGGGCGTGGCGGGGGCATTGCAGGCACCCACGCTGAGTCTGTTCCTGAGCCGTGAAGTCGGGGCACAGCCATTTTGGGTCGGGCTGTTTTACACCGTCAATGCGATTGTCGGGATCGTCGTCAGCCTTGGCCTCGCGAAACGATCCGACAGCCAGGGCGATCGACGTAAGTTGATCATGTTCTGCTGCCTGATGGCAATTGGCAATGCGTTGCTGTTTGCCTTTAATCGTCACTATCTTACGCTGATCACCTGCGGTGTGCTGCTGGCCTCGCTGGCGAACACCGCCATGCCGCAGCTGTTTGCGCTGGCGCGGGAATATGCTGATAACTCCGCGCGTGAAGTGGTGATGTTTAGCTCGGTGATGCGTGCGCAGCTTTCATTGGCCTGGGTAATTGGCCCACCGCTGGCTTTTATGCTGGCGCTGAATTACGGCTTTACGGCGATGTTTTCCATTGCCGCAGGGATTTTTGCCATTAGCCTGGTGCTGATTGCGCTGATACTGCCGTCAGTTGCTCGGGTGGAGCAGCCTGTAGACGTGCCGCTGGAACAGACCGGCGGTTGGCAGGACAAAAATGTACGCATGTTGTTTATTGCCTCCACGCTGATGTGGACCTGCAACACCATGTACATCATCGATATGCCGCTGTGGATAAGCCTCGAACTGGGCTTGCCGGACAAGCTGGCCGGGATTCTAATGGGGACGGCGGCTGGACTGGAAATTCCGGCGATGATTCTTGCGGGCTATTACGTGAAGCGCTTTGGCAAACGGCGAATGATGATCGCGGCCGTCGCGGCAGGCGTGCTGTTTTATCTTGGTTTGATCTTCTTTCACAGCCGTACGGCGCTGCTGGTGCTGCAACTGTTTAACGCGGTATTTATCGGTATTATCGCCGGGATAGGCATGCTGTGGTTTCAGGATCTGATGCCCGGACGTGCGGGATCAGCGACCACATTATTTACCAACAGTATTTCAACGGGAGTCATTCTGGCAGGGGTGATTCAGGGGGCAGTTGCGCAAAGCTACGGTCACTATGCTGTCTATTGGGTAATTGCGGTGATTTCGGTGGTGACGCTGTGGATGACCGGGCGGGTGAAGGATGTTTAGTCCGGTGCAGTCCCGGCGTTGCTGTGCTCGACCGGGCGACATTTCGTATTCGCTTTTGTCGTTTTTGTAGGCCGGATAAAGCGTTTACGCCGCCATCCGGCAACCTGTCCTTACGGCCTGATCGCGTTACGCTTATCAGGCCAATCCCTCTTTTTTTCATCTTGCACGTAAATGCAATGTTGATCACATAACGATCATTTTCCTCTTCCTGGATCTTCTTTTTTCTACTGTTACGCGTATACAGTTACGCGTAACAGTTTTTAAAAAAGGAGTTTTTTATGAAGAACCTATTCGACCTGACCGGTAAACGCGCGCTGATTACCGGTTCCGCTCAGGGCATTGGTAACCTGCTGGCCAACGGTCTGGCGGCGCACGGTGCTGAGATTGTGATTAACGATATTACCCAGCAGCGCGCTCAGGCGGCGGCGGACAAACTGGTGACCGAAGGCTATCGCGCCGTTGGCTATGGATTTGATGTCACCAACGGGGAAGAGGTTGCGCGCGCCATCGCGCAAATCGAAAAGGAAGTTGGGGCCATTGATATTTTAATTAACAACGCCGGAATTCAGCGTCGTTTTCCCTTCACCGAATTCCCGGAGGCTGAATGGGACAAAGTGATTGATGTAAACCAGAAATCGGTCTTTCTGGTGTCGCAGCAGGTTTCCCGCTACATGGTGCAACGCCGCCGCGGGAAGATTATTAATATCTGCTCAATGCAAAGCGAATTAGGTCGTAAAACCATTACTCCATACGCGGCGTCAAAAGGCGCGGTCAAAATGTTAACCCGTGGCATGTGCGTGGAACTGGCGGAATACAATATTCAGGTCAATGGCATTGCTCCCGGCTATTTCGCCACCGACATGACCACCGCGCTGGTCAACGATGAAGCATTCTCCGCCTGGCTGTTCCAGCGCACGCCCGCCGCTCGCTGGGGTAACCCGGAGGAGCTGATCGGCGCGGCGGTTTATCTTGCCGCGCCCGCTTCTGACTTTGTGAATGGGCATCTTCTGTTTGTGGACGGCGGCATGCTGGCCGCGGTCTGATCAATAATGGGCCGCAACGCGCGGCCTGAGCGATAAAACAATAATCCAAGGAGTGAGTATGAATATGCTCGCAAAACTGCCAGCGCGTCGCTGGTGGTATTTAATGCCGATTATTTTTATTACCTACAGCTTAGCTTATCTCGACCGCGCCAATTACGGCTTTGCCGCTGCCGCCGGTATTGAACATGACTTAGGGATTACTCAGGGAACAGCATCGTTAATTGGCGCATTATTCTTCCTGGGCTATTTCTTTTTCCAGGTGCCGGGCGCGATGTACGCCGTTAAGCATAGCGTGCGCAAAATGATTTTTTACAGCCTGATCCTTTGGGGGCTTTGTGCCGCGGCGACCGGCTTTGTCAGCAATATCCCAACGCTGATGGCGATCCGCTTTATTCTCGGCATCGTCGAAGCGGCGGTGATGCCCGCGATGCTGATTTATATCAGCAACTGGTTTACCAAAACTGAACGCTCGCGCGCCAACACCTTTTTAATTCTCGGCAACCCGGTCACAGTGCTGTGGATGTCGATTGTCTCCGGCTACCTGATTGAAGCCTGGGGCTGGCGCGAAATGTTTATTATCGAAGGTATCCCGGCGGTGATCTGGGCGTTCTGCTGGGTGATTCTGGTACGGGACAAACCGGCGGATGCGGGCTGGTTGAGCGAGCAGGAGAAACAGGCATTACAGCAGGCGATGGATCGCGAGCAGCGCGACATCAAACCGATGCGTAACTACGGTGAAGCGATGCGTTCACGCAGCGTCATTATGCTTTGCGCGGTGCATGCGCTGTGGAGCATCGGCGTGTATGGCTTCATGATGTGGATGCCGTCAATCCTCAAAAATGCGGCGCAGATGGACATCGTGGCGGTGGGCTGGCTGGCAGCGGTACCGTATCTGGCGGCGATCTGCCTGATGCTGACCGTCTCCTGGCTGTCCGATAAGTTCCAGAACCGTAAGCTGTTTATCTGGCCGCTGCTGTTGATTGCCGCCATCGCGTTCTTTGCCTCGTGGCTGTTGGGCAACCAGTCCTTCTGGCTCTCCTACGCGCTGCTGGTTGTGGCCGCCGCCTGTATGTATGCGCCTTACGGGCCGTTCTTTGCGCTGATCCCCGAACTGCTGCCGCGCAACGTCTCCGGCGTGTCGATGGGGATGATCAACAGTTTTGGCGCGTTAGGGGCATTCCTCGGCGCGTGGCTGGTGGGTTACCTCAACGGTGTGACCGGCGGGCCGGGCGTCTCCTACACCTTCATGGCGATTGCTCTGCTGGCGTCGGTGGTGCTGATGTACTGCGTTCGTGCGCAAAATGAAACCACGTCGCCGTCGGCTGAGATGGCTACGCGTTAAGGTTGAGCGAGGAGTGCAGTCGCTAACCGGCTGTGATAAGGTTCTCTGCGAGCATAATGGGCTGTTGGTCGTAGAGAACCTCATGAAAAACAATCGGATGACATTACAGGATATCGCTAATCTGGCCGGGCTGAATAAGATGACGGTCAGCCGTTATCTGCGTGACCCGAATCAGGTGTCGCAACGCAGCCGCGAATTGATTTCGAAAGTGATGGAAGAGAACAACTACATCCCCAACCGTGCCCCGGAAATTCTGCTCAACGCACGTAGCAAAACCATTGGTGTGCTGATCCCCTCGTTTCGTAATCAGATCTTTGCCGACGTGCTGGCGGGGATTGAATCCGTCACCTCGGCCTGCCAGTACCAGACGCTGATCGCCAACTACGAATATGATGCCGAGCGTGAAGAACGCGAGGTGCTGAACCTGCTCTCTTACAATATCGACGGCCTGATCCTCACGGGAAAGCTGCATACCGAGCGAATGATCCAGTACGTGCGCGCCAGCGGCGTACCGGTGGCGGAACTGATGGATATTAGCGGCCAGTATCTTGATATACAGGTTGGGTTTGATAACGAAAAAGCCGCGTTTGAAATGACGCAGGCTTTTATCGACAGCGGTAAACGCAGCATTGCTTTCTTTGGCTCGATGGATGACCCCCGAGACCTTAGCCGTTTTCGCGGCACCGAGAAAGCGCTGGCGGCGCAGGGACTGGAAGCGTACCACCTGGCGCCAAAAACTATTTCGTCGGTGGCGCTGGGCCGCAAGATGTTCCAGCAGGCGATGGCGGAAAAGCCGGATATTGACGCTATTTTCTGTACCAACGATGACCTGGCGGTTGGCGCGCTGCTGGAGTGTCAGGCACAGCAGTACGATGTGCCGGGAAAAATGGCGATTGCCGGTTTCCACGGGCTGGAAATTGGCCGTGCGAGGCTGCAAAAAATCGCCAGCGTGATTACGCCACGCTTTGAGATTGGCAAAACGGCGGCGGATATTCTGATTAAGCGTTTGAACGGGAAAGATGCGCCGGGCAGCGTCAATCTTGGCTACCAAATCTATTACGGCGATACGCTGTAGGCGAAGAGAAGGGGCTGGTCACCGTGTGGTGACCAGCGGGAGAGATTACTGCATAAACGCTGGCTGCTTGTCTTCGTACTCGGTGATGGCCGCTTCATGCTGCAGCGTCAGCCCGATGCTGTCCAGACCGTTCAGCATGCAGTGGCGGCGGAAGTCGTCGATTTTAAAGCTATAGGACTTATCGCCTGCTTTCACCACCTGCGCTTCCAGATCCACTTCAAATTTAATGCCCGGATTGGCTTTCACCAGCGCGAACATTTCATCTACCTGCGCGTCGCTCAGGGTCACCGGCAACAGTTGGTTATTGAAACTGTTGCCGTAGAAGATGTCGGCGAAGCTTGGTGCGATCACCACTTTAAAGCCGTAATCGGTCAGTGCCCACGGCGCATGTTCGCGTGAAGAGCCGCAGCCAAAGTTTTCCCGTGCGAGCAGAATTGATGCCCCTTTATATTCCGGGAAGTTTAAAACGAACTCAGGATTCGGCTGTTGGCCCTTTTCGTCCAGGAAACGCCAGTCGTTAAACAGATGGGCGCCAAAACCGGTGCGCGTAACCTTCTGCAAAAACTGTTTAGGGATAATTGCGTCGGTATCAACGTTGGCGGCATCCAGTGGGACAACCAGGCCGGTATGCTGGGTAAATTTCTCTGCCATGGTAGTTTCCTTATTTGATGCTGCGAATGTCGGCAAAATGACCGGTTACGGCGGCAGCGGCGGCCATGGCCGGGCTGACTAAATGCGTGCGACCACCGCGGCCCTGACGACCTTCAAAATTACGGTTGCTGGTGGATGCGCAGCGTTCGCCTGGGTTCAGGCGGTCATTGTTCATCGCCAGGCACATGGAACAGCCCGGTAAACGCCATTCAAAACCGGCTTCGATAAAGATCTTATCCAGACCTTCTGCTTCCGCCTGCGCTTTCACCGGACCAGAGCCCGGCACCACCAGTGCCTGCACGCCCGGCGCAACTTTGCGCCCTTTGGCGATTTCTGCCGCGGCGCGTAAATCTTCAATACGCGAGTTGGTGCAGGAACCGATGAACACTTTATCGATAGCCACTTCCGTTAACGGAATACCCGGTTTCAGCCCCATATACGCCAGCGCTTTTTCAGCTGATGCACGCTCAACGGGATCGGCAAATGACGCCGGGTCGGGAATATTATCGTTCACCGAGATGACCTGACCCGGGTTTGTTCCCCAGGTGACCTGCGGAGCGATCTCTTCTGCCTGCAGGGTAACGACGGTATCAAACGTCGCGTTGTCGTCGGTTTTCAGGGTTTTCCAGTATGTAACCGCGTGGTCAAAATCCTCGCCCTTCGGTGCGTGTAAACGACCCTGAACATAGTTAAAGGTCGTTTCATCCGGTGCGACCAGACCCGCTTTGGCGCCCATTTCAATGGCCATGTTGCACAGGGTCATCCGGCCTTCCATGCTCAATGCACGGATGGCTTCGCCACAAAACTCAACCACGTGTCCGGTTCCGCCTGCGCTACCGGTTTTACCGATAATCGCCAGCACGATATCTTTGGCGGTAATGCCAGGGGCTGCTTTACCGTTGACTTCAATCTTCATGGTTTTGGCGCGCCCCTGTTTCAGGGTCTGCGTCGCCAGAACGTGTTCAACTTCAGAGGTGCCAATGCCAAACGCCAGTGCGCCGAACGCGCCGTGTGTAGCGGTGTGGGAATCGCCGCAGACGATGGTCATACCCGGCAACGTCACGCCTTGTTCTGGCCCCATCACGTGAACGATACCCTGATACGGATGGTTCAGGTCGTACAGCTCGACGCCAAATTCGTTACAGTTCTTAATCAGCTCCTGCATCTGGATGCGCGCCATCTCACCCGACGCGTTGATATCTTTGGTCTGGGTAGAGACGTTGTGATCCATGGTGGCAAAGGTTTTACCTGGCTGGCGCACCTGACGGCCATGCGCGCGCAGACCATCAAACGCCTGCGGAGAGGTCACTTCATGCACCAGATGCCTGTCGATGTACAACAGTGGGGTTTCGTTTTGCGCCTCAAAGACGACGTGCGCATCAAACAATTTTTCGTACAACGTTTTGGCCATGATTACACCCCTTCTGCGACGTAACGGGCAATGATGTCGCCCATTTCATCGGTACTGACTGCGGCAGCGCCACGGGCTAAGTCACCGGTGCGAATGCCTTCTTCTAATGCGCGGTTGATGGCGCTCTCAATTGCGGTTGCCGCATCATTGGCATCCAGGCTGTAGCGCAGCAGCAGCGCCAGCGACAGGATCTGGGCGATAGGGTTGGCAATGTTTTTTCCGGCGATGTCCGGAGCGGAGCCGCCAGCAGGCTCGTACAAACCGAAGCCCTGCTCATTCAGGCTGGCGGACGGTAACATGCCCATTGAACCGGTGATCATGGCGCACTCATCAGACAGAATGTCACCAAACAGGTTAGAGCACAGCAACACGTCGAACTGGGATGGATCTTTAATTAATTGCATAGTCGCGTTGTCGATGTACATATGCGCCAGTTCAACGTCCGGGTATTCATTAGCAATTTCATTGACAATTTCGCGCCACAGAATAGACGTTTGCAGTACGTTAGCTTTATCAATCGACGTAACTTTACGGCGACGTTTGCGAGCGGATTCAAACGCGATACGCGCAATACGTTCGATCTCGAAACGGTGATAAACCTCGGTATCAAAGGCTTTTTCATGTTGTCCGCTGCCTTCGCGGCCTTTTGGTTGACCGAAGTAAATCCCGCCAGTCAGTTCGCGTACGCACAGGATGTCGAAACCGTTCGCGGCAATATCTGCGCGCAGAGGGCAAAACGCTTCCAGCCCCTGGTAGAGCTTAGCCGGGCGCAGGTTGCTGAATAATTTGAAGTGTTTACGCAATGGCAGCAGTGCGCCACGCTCTGGCTGCTGGTTTGGCGGTAAGTTTTCCCATTTCGGGCCGCCAACGGAGCCAAACAGAATGGCGTCAGCTTGTTCACAGCCTTCAACCGTTGCAGGTGGCAGCGGCTGACCGTGGTTATCGATCGCGGCACCACCCACGTCGTAGTGGCTGGTGGTAATGCGCATGTTAAAACGGTTGCGGATTGCGTCCAGTACCTTCAGGGCTTGCGCCATCACTTCCGGGCCAATACCGTCACCCGGCAAAACAGCAATATGATAATTCTTCGACATCACACGGTTTCCTTGTTGTTCTCGTTGTTCTGAGCTTTGCGTTGCAATTCTTTTTCGACTTCTTCGGCGCGCCAGATGTTGTTCAGCACATGCACCATCGCTTTAGCAGAAGATTCGACGATATCTGTCGCCAGACCGACGCCGTGGAAACGACGACCGTTATAGTTGGCAACGATATCCACCTGACCCAGCGCATCTTTACCGTGCCCTTTGGCGGTCAGGCTGTATTTCACCAGTTCGATGTTGTACTCAGTTACACGGTTGATAGCCTGATAAATAGCATCGACTGGACCGTTACCGTTCGCCGCTTCGGCTTTAACTTCTTCACCGCAGGCCAGCTTGACGGAGGCGGTGGCGATGTCATTGGAGCCGGACTGAACGCTGAAGTAATCCAGACGGAAATGCTCCGGTTCTTCCTGCTGTTTATTAATGAAGGCCAGCGCTTCCAGGTCGTAATCAAATACCTGACCTTTTTTGTCCGCCAGTTTCAGGAATGCGTCGTACAGGTTGTCCAGGCTGTATTCATTTTCTTTATATCCCATCTCGTCCATACGGTGTTTCACCGCGGCGCGTCCGGAACGGGAGGTCAGGTTCAGCTGTACCTGGTTCAGACCAATGGATTCAGGCGTCATGATTTCGTAGTTTTCACGGTTTTTCAGTACGCCGTCCTGATGGATGCCGGAGGAGTGGGCAAAGGCGCCGCTACCGACAATGGCTTTGTTTGCCGGAATTGGCATGTTGCAGATTTGGCTGACTAACTGACTGGTACGCCAGATCTCCTGGTGATTGATGCGGGTCTGTACATTCAGGATATCTTTACGCACCTTGATCGCCATGATCACTTCTTCCAGTGAACAGTTACCGGCGCGTTCGCCGATACCGTTCATCGCGCCTTCCACCTGACGCGCTCCGGCGTGAACGGCTGCCAGCGCGTTGCCGACGCCCAAACCTAAATCATCATGGGTGTGTACGGAGATGATGGCTTTATCGATATTTGGTACGCGTTCATACAGGCCAGAAATGATTGCCCCAAATTCGAAAGGCATGGTGTAACCGACGGTATCGGGGATGTTAATGGTTTTGGCACCCGCGTTAATAGCAGCTTCAACAACGCGAGCCAGATCGGCGATAGGGGTACGGCCTGCATCTTCGCAGGAGAACTCCACGTCATCGGTATAATTACGCGCACGCTTAACCATGTAGACCGCGCGCTCAATGACCTCATCCAGCGTACTGCGTAATTTCGTCGCGATGTGCATCGGCGAGGTGGCGATAAACGTATGAATACGGAAAGCTTCAGCGACTTTCAGCGATTCTGCAGCGACGTCGATATCTTTTTCTACGCAGCGGGCTAAGGCGCAAACGCGGCTGTTTTTAACCTGACGAGCAATGGTCTGAACTGACTCAAAGTCGCCCGGTGAAGAAACGGGGAAACCTACTTCCATCACGTCAACGCCCATACGCTCAAGGGCCAGCGCAATCTGCAGTTTTTCTTTCACACTCAGGCTTGCCTGTAACGCCTGTTCACCATCGCGTAAGGTGGTATCGAAAATAATGACTTGCTGGCTCATGGTTTAGGTCCTTGGTTACTTAGGGCGCCTTGCTTCGAGCATAAAAAAACCCGCGCAACGGCGCGGGTTTTTGTCTTAACTGGAGCTGACTTAATGCTGAATGTCGTCCACCAGTCTACCGCGCAATGAAGATGCGTTTAGTAGTAGTAGACCGTTAAAACGAGCAATGTAAGTCATCAATTAAGCTCCAGGCGAATGCGATATGCTTTTAGTGGTACTGGATATGAAGACTGATGTCAACCCTCACTCCTGCAAATGCCTTACTTGAGGGGAGAAGTTTCTGCAAAACTTAAGCGAATTGTGCTGAATTTTTCGGAGTACATAAAATTAATCAGTTGATGGTTGTACATACTTTTCATGGTTTGACATATTTGAGCATAATTATTTGCATTTATTGTAACGGCGAACTGAAGAAAAGGTCGCCCTTGGGATTTCATATCTTTATGATTTATCTGTTTTTATAGTAATCATGAATGGCTATGGGCAGTGTAACACCACATAATTGATAAATTAATGTTAACTTTTAATGTATTAATAATATAAACATTTAATTAAAACTTAAATACGTATTCACGATACGTATGATTGTATATTCGCCATGCTTATGGTTATATTGTTTTTGAAATTTAAACATATGAATCACCGTGCAGTGACACCTGCCACACTGCGCTCGCATTGGTCTTTTGTTCATTTAGGTTTGTACCTTTATGTTTTCCTAATTTTAATGTTTTTTCTTTTTCTCATCTTATATGTATGGTAAATCATATTAACGGAGATTATTTCTTCACTCCGTCTGGGAAAAGGGAGTTTAGAGTGACAGTGGAGTTAAATATGCCAGAAGTAAAAATAATAGATAAAACAAATATTATAGATATGGGGAAGCCACAGCTTCGCATGGTTGATCTTAATTTATTAACCGTCTTTGATGCGGTGATGCAAGAACAAAATATTACCCGTGCCGCGCATACTTTAGGAATGTCGCAACCTGCTGTCAGTAATGCGGTCGCGCGCCTGAAAGTGATGTTTAATGATGAGCTTTTTGTTCGTTATGGACGCGGTATCCAGCCGACAGCAAGAGCCTTCCAGCTATTTGGTTCTGTTCGCCAGGCATTGCAATTAGTGCAAAATGAACTGCCTGGATCGGGTTTTGAGCCAGCCAGCAGCGAGCGCGTATTCAATCTTTGCGTATGCAGCCCATTGGATAATATCCTGACGTCGTTGATTTATAATCGGGTTGAGCAAGTTGCACCAAACATTCATGTCGTATTTAAATCTTCACTCAATCAAAATACAGAGCATCAATTACGTTACCAGGAAACAGAATTCGTTATTAGCTATGAAGAATTCCGTCGTCCTGAATTTACCAGTATTCCGTTATTCAATGACGAAATGGTGTTAGTCGCAAGTAAAAAGCATCCGCGCATTAGTGGTCCGTTACTGGAAAGCGATGTCTATAATGAACAGCATGCGGTGGTGTCACTTGATCGCTTCGCATCATTCAGCCAACCATGGTATGACACACCGGATAAACAATCCTGCGTAGCTTATCAGGGCATGGCATTAATTAGCGTTCTTAATATTGTGTCGCAAACGCATTTGGTCTCTATTGCGCCGCGTTGGTTAGCAGAAGAATTTGCCGATTCTTTAGAACTACAGATCTTACCTTTACCGTTAAAATTGAACAGCCGCACATGCTATCTTTCCTGGCATGAAGCCGCGGGCCGAGATAAAGGACATCAATGGATGGAAGAGCTGTTAGTCTCCGTTTGTAAGCAGTAGCACTTGGCAGAGTAAACCGGACAATACATCCTGTTTATTCTGCTTTTGTCTTTATAACTGAAATTTTATGCTGAACTCTATTTTTTACGTCTGTCCAAAAGTGTCAAAAAATAGAGTAATTGCTGTCAGTTCCCATTTTTAAGCGATTATTTATCATACTGATTGCTTATGCTGGTTTAATTCTCCGTTTATTCGCTTCTTTCCTCCTTTTTATTCTTATTTACTCCAGTGACCCCCCTTCGGAGTCAATTGCCATGCGTCATCGTCAGCGGTTAATGTGTTGTTAAACCGTAATTCGTTATAAGAGTGAGGCAAGCCATGGAGATGTTGTCTGGAGCCGAGATGGTCGTCCGATCGCTCATCGATCAGGGTGTGAAGCAGGTATTCGGTTATCCCGGGGGGGCCGTCCTCGATATTTATGATGCGCTGCATACGGTCGGCGGTATTGATCATGTGCTGGTCCGCCATGAACAAGCGGCGGTACATATGGCTGATGGCCTTGCGCGTGCCACGGGAGAAGTGGGGGTCGTATTAGTTACCTCCGGACCGGGGGCGACCAACGCGATTACCGGAATCGCAACGGCTTACATGGATTCCATTCCGCTGGTGATCCTCTCCGGACAGGTCGCAACGTCGCTGATTGGCTACGATGCCTTCCAGGAGTGCGACATGGTAGGTATATCCCGCCCGGTGGTAAAACACAGCTTCCTGGTCAAACAAACGGAAGATATCCCGCAGGTGCTGAAAAAAGCCTTCTGGCTGGCAGCAAGCGGTCGTCCTGGGCCGGTGGTGGTGGATTTGCCGAAGGATATTCTGAATCCGGCGAAGAAACTGCCTTATAGCTGGCCGGACTCGGTGAGTATGCGCTCGTATAATCCGACGACGACGGGGCACAAAGGACAGATCAAACGGGCGCTACAGACGCTGGTTGCGGCGAAGAAACCGGTTGTCTATGTGGGCGGTGGCGCGGTCAATGCTGCTTGCCATGAGCAGTTAGCTCAGATTGCTGAAGCGCTGAATCTGCCGGTTGTCTCCTCGCTAATGGGGTTGGGCGCGTTTCCGGCCACGCATCGTCAGGCGCTGGGCATGTTAGGGATGCACGGTACCTACGAAGCGAATATGACCATGCATCATTCCGATGTGATCTTTGCTGTCGGCGTTCGCTTTGACGATCGAACGACGAATAACCTGGCAAAATATTGTCCGAATGCGACCGTGCTGCATATCGACATCGATCCGACCTCTATTTCTAAAACCGTTACTGCGGATATTCCGATTGTGGGTGATGCCCGTCTGGTGCTGGATCAAATGCTCGAACTGCTGGAGCAAGAGAAATCACAGCAGCCACTGGATGATAACCGTGACTGGTGGCAACAGATTGAGCACTGGCGCGCCCGTCAGTGTCTGAAATACGACACGCAAAGCGAAAGCATTAAGCCGCAGGCGGTGATTGAAACCATCTGGCGTCTGACGAAAGGGGAAGCGTATGTGACCTCTGACGTTGGCCAGCATCAGATGTTTGCCGCACTTTATTATCCGTTCGATAAACCGCGTCGCTGGATTAACTCAGGCGGCCTCGGCACGATGGGATTCGGTTTACCTGCGGCGTTAGGGGTGAAAATGGCATTGCCGGATGAAACGGTAGTGTGCGTCACCGGGGATGGCAGCATTCAGATGAACATCCAGGAGCTGTCGACGGCGCTGCAGTATGAACTGCCGGTGCTGGTGCTCAACCTTAACAACCGTTATCTCGGCATGGTCAAACAATGGCAGGACATGATCTACTCCGGGCGTCACTCCCAGTCTTACATGCAGTCGCTGCCCGATTTTGTGCGCCTTGCTGAGGCTTATGGGCATATCGGTATCCAGATTAATCATCCAGATGAACTGGAGAGCAAGCTGGGTGAAGCGCTGGAGCATGTGCGTAACCATCGCCTGGTGTTTGTCGACGTCACCGTCGACGGCAGTGAGCATGTCTACCCGATGCAGATTCGTGGGGGCGGGATGGATGAAATGTGGCTAAGCAAAACGGAGAGGACCTGATTATGCGCCGGATATTATCAGTATTGCTGGAAAATGAGTCGGGTGCATTGTCGCGGGTGATTGGCCTCTTCGCCCAGCGTGGATACAACATTGAAAGCCTGACCGTCGCGCCGACCGACGACCCCACCTTATCGCGGATGACGATTCAGACGGTAGGGGATGAGAAAGTCCTTGAGCAGATCGAAAAGCAGCTCCACAAACTGGTGGATGTTCTGCGCGTTAGCGAGCTGGGGCAGGGTGCCCATGTTGAACGAGAAATCATGCTGGTGAAAATCCAGGCCAGCGGTTATGGCCGGGAGGAGGTGAAACGCAACACGGAGATTTTCCGCGGGCAAATCATCGACGTGACGCCGTCTATCTACACCGTACAACTGGCGGGCACCAGCGACAAGCTGGATGCGTTTCTGGCAACCTTGCGTGAAGTCGCCAAAATTGTGGAAGTTGCTCGTTCCGGTGTGGTGGGACTCTCCCGTGGCGATAAAATTATGCGCTAATCGTCAACCGTAGGCCTGGTAAGCAAAGGCTATCAGGCCTCATCGTGGAGGTCATGCCGGATAGCGGCATAAACGCCTTATCCTGCCTGCAGGTAACGAACCCGCTTTCGCTGATGCTACCTGCTGCGCTTTTTTTTGCGAAATCAGCAGTAACCAGAGACAAAAGCGGTTGCCGCAGTCATTATTCTGCGCTTAGATGTTAAGAAGTTTAATCCATGCCATCTAAAAGGTTATGGTTTGTACATTTTACGCAAGGGGCAATTGTGAAACTGGATGAAATCGCTCGGTTGGCCGGCGTTTCGCGAACGACTGCAAGCTACGTTATTAATGGCAAAGCAAAGCAATATCGCGTAAGCGACAAAACGGTTGAAAAAGTCATGGCGGTGGTGCGTGAGCATAATTACCACCCGAATGCCGTGGCGGCCGGGCTGCGTGCTGGACGCACACGTTCTATCGGGCTGGTGATCCCGGATCTTGAGAACACAAGCTATACCCGGATCGCAAACTATCTGGAACGCCAGGCGCGTCAGCGTGGGTATCAGCTGTTGATTGCCTGCTCTGAAGATCAGCCGGATAACGAAATGCGCTGTATTGAGCATCTTTTACAGCGCCAGGTCGATGCCATTATTGTGTCGACTTCTTTGCCGCCTGAGCATCCGTTCTACCAACGCTGGGCAAACAGTTCATTCCCGATTGTGGCGCTGGACCGTGCACTGGACCGCGAACATTTTACCAGCGTTGTGGGGGCGGATCAGGATGATGCGGAAATGCTGGCAGAGGAGTTACGCAAATTCCCTGCTGAAACCGTCCTCTATCTGGGCGCGCTTCCTGAATTATCCGTCAGTTTCCTGCGCGAGCAGGGTTTTCGTACCGCGTGGAAGGACGATCCGCGTGAAGTCCATTTCCTGTACGCCAACAGCTATGAGCGGGAAGCGGCTGCGCAGCTGTTTGATAAATGGCTGGAAACGCACCCAATGCCTCAGGCGTTGTTTACCACGTCGTTTGCCCTGTTGCAGGGCGTGATGGATGTGACCCTGCGTCGTGACGGGCAGCTGCCGTCTGATTTAGCGATTGCGACTTTTGGCGATCACGAACTGCTCGACTTCCTGCAGTGCCCGGTACTGGCAGTGGCACAGCGCCATCGTGATGTCGCAGAACGCGTGCTGGAGATTGTACTGGCAAGTCTGGACGAACCGCGTAAACCAAAACCAGGTTTAACGCGTATACGGCGTAATCTGTACCGTCGCGGTATTCTCAGCCGTAACTAAGTTTCCTCAATTGATGACGTCGGCGGGATAAGCCTCTGACGTCTTCAATTTTTCTATTCTCAGAAATAACCGCATTATATTTAAGAATATTCTTTAGAATTATCTGAAATCATTCTTGAAATACCCCGAATTAAAAATGCAACTATCCATTTTTGGGTTATTGATACGTAACGACGCGTTACGCTTGTATTATTTTGTTACATGCTTGTATGGATTTGCCGAATTAACAAACACTTTGCTCTCGTATTGCGGCCATCTGGTGCTTTCCTCGGCTCTGCGCGGCGTACAGACCGATTAACTGGTACTGTTAACTCGCTGCATATTGTCCTAAAATGCCGCTCGCGTCGCAAACTGACACTTTATATTTTCTTTGGATGATATTCAGTTGTTTTAAACAATGATGAGTTGTTGGATTTTTTTCTTACAAATATTCATGACGTTAATTTGCTTCGTTTGCTGTACGGAATTTGTTCAACGCTGATATTAGCCGTAAACAATGGGTTTTTTGCTCCGCTAAGCGCCGCGACTTGCTTGACAAGGTTTTCCTCCGCTCCGTAAACTCCTTTAAGTGGGAATTTGTGGGATAAAGTGGTAATTGGGGGTGAGACTGGCATGTTCCGGGGAGCAACGTTAGTTAATCTCGACAGTAAAGGGCGCTTATCCGTGCCTACCCGTTATCGGGATCAACTGCTTGAGAGCGCTACCGGTCAAATGGTTTGCACCATTGACATCCATCACCCGTGCCTGCTGCTGTACCCCCTGCCTGAATGGGAAATAATCGAGCAGAAGCTATCGCGTCTGTCGAGCATGAATCCAGTTGAGCGTCGCGTACAGCGCTTATTGTTGGGTCATGCCAGCGAATGTCAGATGGATAACGCTGGTCGATTACTGATAGCACCCATTCTGCGGCAACACGCAGGGCTAACGAAAGAAGTGATGCTGGTTGGGCAGTTCAATAAGTTTGAGCTGTGGGATGAAACGACCTGGTATCAACAGGTCAAGGAAGATATCGACGCTGAGCAGTCTGTTACTGGCGCGTTGTCGGAACGATTGCAGGATTTGTCTCTATAAAATGACGGAAAATTATAAACATACAACGGTGTTGCTGGATGAAGCCGTAAACGGCCTGAATATTCGTCCAGACGGCATCTACATTGACGGGACATTTGGTCGCGGTGGTCACTCACGTCTGATCCTCTCCCAGCTTGGCGAAGAGGGACGTTTACTGGCAATCGATCGCGATCCGCAGGCTATTGCCGTTGCAAAAACGATTACCGATCCCCGTTTCTCCATCGTACATGGACCTTTCTCTGCGCTGGCTGACTATGTCGCCGAGCGTGGACTGACCGGTAAGATCGACGGGATTCTTCTCGATCTCGGCGTTTCTTCACCACAGCTCGATGATGCAGAGCGCGGTTTCTCGTTTATGCGTGACGGTCCGTTAGATATGCGTATGGACCCAACACGCGGTCAGTCAGCGGCCGAATGGCTGCAAACCGCCGATGAAGTAGACATTGCCTGGGTGATTAAAACCTTTGGCGAAGAGCGCTTCGGCAAACGCATTGCGCGCGCCATCGTGGAGCGCAACCGCATCGAACCGATGACCCGCACCAAAGAGCTGGCGGAAGTTATTGCAGCGGCAATGCCGGTGAAGGACAAATTCAAACATCCCGCGACCCGTACCTTCCAGGCGGTGCGCATTTGGGTGAACAGTGAACTGGAGGAGATAGAGCAGGCGCTAAAAAGCTCGCTCAGCGTGCTGGCTCCAGGTGGTCGCCTTTCGATCATCAGTTTCCATTCGCTTGAAGACCGCATTGTGAAACGCTTTATGCGTGAACAAAGCCGTGGTCCTCAGGTACCGGCTGGAATACCGATGACCGAAGCGCAGATCAAAAAGCTGGGCGGCCGTGAGTTAAGAGCACTAGGCAAGATGATGCCGGGTGAAGAAGAGGTAGCTGAGAATCCTCGTGCCCGTAGTTCAGTTCTGCGTATTGCAGAGAGGACGAACGCATGATCAGCAGAGTGACAGAAGCCCTCAGCAAAGTTAAAGGATCGATAGGAAGCAACGAGCGCCATGCCTTGCCTGGCGTGATCGGTGACGATCTTTTGCGGTTTGGGAAGCTGCCACTCTGCCTGTTCATTTGCATTATTTTGACGGCGGTTACCGTCGTGACAACAGCACACCATACGCGGTTACTGACTGCGCAGCGTGAGCAGCTTGTTCTGGAGCGAGATGCGCTGGATATCGAATGGCGCAACTTGATCCTTGAGGAGAACGCGCTCGGCGACCATAGCCGTGTTGAACGGATCGCAACGGAAAAGCTGCAAATGCAGCATGTCGATCCCTCACAAGAAAATATCGTAGTACAAAAATAAGGATAAACGCGACGCATGAAAGCAGCGGCAAAAACGCACAAACCAAAACGCCAGGAAGAACAAGCCAACTTTATCAGTTGGCGTTTTGCGTTACTGTGCGGCTGTATTTTGCTGGCACTGGGTTTTCTGCTGGGGCGCGTTGCCTGGCTGCAAATCATCGCGCCGGACATGCTGGTGCGTCAGGGTGATATGCGCTCTCTACGCGTCCAGGAAGTGTCTACATCACGCGGAATGATTACCGACCGCTCTGGTCGCCCGCTGGCGGTGAGCGTTCCGGTTAAAGCGATATGGGCCGACCCGAAAGAAGTACATGATGCAGGCGGCGTGAGCGTTGGCGAACGCTGGAGAGCGCTGTCAACCGCGCTGAATCTCCCGCTCGATCAACTGGCTTCCCGCATTAACGCCAACCCGAAAGGGCGCTTCATCTATCTGGCGCGTCAGGTAAACCCTGACATGGCCGACTACATCAAGAAACTGAAGCTGCCAGGTATCCACCTGCGCGAAGAATCCCGCCGTTACTATCCTTCCGGAGAAGTGACTGCTCACCTCATCGGCTTTACTAACGTCGACAGCCAGGGGATTGAAGGCGTAGAGAAGAGCTTCGACAAGTGGCTCACCGGACAACCGGGCGAACGTATTGTACGTAAAGACCGTTATGGCCGCGTCATTGAAGATATCTCCTCTACCGACAGCCAGGCGGCGCATAACCTCGCGTTGAGCATTGATGAGCGTTTACAGGCACTGGTCTACCGTGAACTGAATAATGCCGTGGCGTTCAACAAGGCGGAGTCAGGCAGTGCGGTACTGGTGGATGTAAACACCGGTGAAGTGCTGGCCATGGCCAACAGTCCGTCCTACAACCCGAACAATCTCACCGGTACGCCAAAAGACGCGATGCGTAACCGTACCATCACCGACGTGTTTGAACCGGGTTCTACCGTTAAACCGATGGTGGTGATGACCGCGCTGCAGCGTGGCGTGGTTCGCGAAAATACCGTCCTCAACACTATCCCTTACCGAATTAATGGTCACGAAATCAAAGACGTGGCGCGTTATAGTGAATTAACCCTCACCGGGGTTTTGCAGAAGTCGAGTAACGTCGGTGTTTCCAAGCTGGCGTTAGCGATGCCGTCCTCAGCGTTAGTAGATACTTACTCACGTTTTGGGCTGGGAAAAGCGACCAATTTGGGGTTGGTCGGAGAACGCAGTGGCTTATATCCTCAAAAACAACGGTGGTCTGACATAGAGAGGGCCACCTTCTCTTTCGGCTACGGGCTAATGGTAACGCCGTTACAGTTAGCGCGAGTCTATGCAACGATCGGCAGCTACGGCGTTTATCGTCCACTGTCGATTACCAAAGTTGACCCTCCTGTTCCGGGTGAGCGTATCTTCCCGGAAGATACCGTGCGTACCGTCGTGCATATGATGGAAAGCGTGGCGCTGCCGGGCGGCGGCGGCGTGAAGGCGGCGATTAAAGGCTATCGCATCGCTATTAAAACCGGTACAGCGAAAAAAGTAGGGCCGGATGGCCGCTACATCAACAAATACATTGCTTATACCGCAGGCGTTGCGCCTGCGAGTCAGCCGCGCTTCGCGCTGGTTGTTGTTATCAACGATCCGCAGGCGGGTAAATACTACGGTGGCGCCGTTTCCGCGCCGGTCTTTGGTGCCATCATGGGCGGCGTACTGCGCACCATGAACATCGAGCCGGATGCGCTGACAACGGGCGATAAAAATGAATTTGTGAATAATCAAGGCGAGGCAACAGGTGGCAGATCGTAATTTGCGCGACCTTCTTGCTCCATGGGTGCCGGGTGCACCGGAGCGAGCACTGCGGGAGATGACGCTTGACAGCCGTGTGGCTGCATCAGGCGATCTCTTTGTCGCAGTATTGGGTCATCAGGCGGACGGGCGTCGGTATATCCCGCAGGCGATAGCGCAAGGTGTGGCTGCCATTATTGCAGAAGCAAAAGATGAAGCTACTGATGGTGAAATCCGTGAAATGCATGGCGTTCCGGTCATCTATCTCAGTCAGCTTAACGAACGTTTATCTGCACTGGCGGGCCGTTTTTACCACGAGCCTTCTGAGAAAATGCGTCTGGTCGGCGTAACCGGGACTAACGGTAAAACCACCACCACCCAATTGCTGGCCCAGTGGAGCCAACTGCTTGGCGAAACTAGCGCGGTAATGGGAACAGTAGGCAATGGCCTGCTGGGCAAAGTGATCCCGACGGAAAATACCACCGGTTCAGCCGTTTATGTCCAGCATGTGCTGGCGGGGCTGGCTGCGCAGGGCGCAACGGTTGGCGCGATGGAAGTCTCTTCACACGGCCTGGTTCAGCATCGCGTCGCGGCGCTGAAGTTTGCCGCATCAGTATTTACTAACTTAAGCCGCGACCATCTCGACTACCACGGCGACATGGAACATTACGAAGCCGCGAAATGGCTGCTGTATTCCACGCACCATTGCGGTCAGGCCATCGTCAATGCGGATGATGAAGTCGGTCGTCGCTGGCTGGCGAAACTCCCGGATGCGGTTGCCGTTTCGATGGAAGACCACATCAACCCGAACTGTCATGGTCGTTGGTTAAAAGCGGTTGACGTGAAGTATCACGACAGCGGGGCAACGATTCGTTTTACCTCATCATGGGGCGACGGCGAAATTGAAAGCCGCCTGATGGGGGCGTTTAACGTCAGCAATCTTCTGCTGGCGCTGGCAACGCTGTTGGCACTGGGCTATCCGTTAGCTGATTTACTGAAAACGGCGACACAATTGCAGCCGGTTTGCGGACGTATGGAAGTGTTCAGCGCGCCGGGTAAAACCACCGTGGTGGTTGATTACGCTCATACGCCAGATGCGCTGGAAAAAGCGCTGCAGGCGGCACGTCTGCACTGTACTGGCAAACTGTGGTGCGTCTTTGGCTGCGGCGGTGATCGTGATAAAGGCAAACGTCCGTTGATGGGCGCAATCGCCGAGCAGTTTGCAGATGTTGTCGTGGTGACTGATGACAACCCGCGTACCGAAGAGCCGCGCGCCATTATTAACGACATTCTGGCGGGTATGCTGGATGCCGGACAGGCGAAGGTGATGGAAGGGCGCGCAGAAGCCGTGACAAACGCCATTATGCAGGCGAAAGAAAACGACGTGGTGCTGGTGGCCGGGAAAGGTCACGAAGATTACCAGATCGTCGGCTCGCAGCGTCTCGACTATTCTGACCGCGTGACCGCAGCGCGTCTGCTGGGGGTTATCGCATGATTAGCGTAACGCTCAGCCAACTGGCGGAGATCCTCCGTGGCGAACTGAAAGGGGCCGATCTGACCCTTGATGCCGTAACAACCGATACGCGTAAAGTGACGCCGGGCTGCCTGTTTGTGGCGCTGAAAGGCGAACGTTTTGATGCCCATGATTTTGCAGACAAAGCGCAAGAGAGCGGGGCGGGTGCGCTGCTGGTCAGCCGCCCGTTGGACACCAACCTGCCGCAGCTGATTGTTAAAGATACGCGTCTGGCGTTTGGTGAACTGGCGGCGTGGGTTCGCGCTCAGGTTCCGGCGCGCGTTGTCGCGCTGACCGGCTCATCCGGTAAAACGTCCGTCAAAGAGATGACGGCTGCCATTCTGAGCCAGTGTGGTAACACCCTATATACCGCGGGCAATCTGAATAACGACATCGGCGTACCGATGACGCTGCTGCGCTTAACTAACGATTACGACTATGCCGTGATTGAGCTCGGCGCCAACCATCAGGGCGAAATCGCCTGGACCGTCGGCCTGACGCGTCCGGAAGCGGCGCTGGTGAACAATCTGGCCGCCGCGCACCTGGAAGGTTTCGGCTCTCTGGCGGGCGTTGCGAAGGCAAAAGG
Organism: Citrobacter portucalensis; assembly: GCF_002042885.1. Lineage (GTDB taxonomy): Bacteria > Pseudomonadota > Gammaproteobacteria > Enterobacterales > Enterobacteriaceae > Citrobacter > Citrobacter portucalensis. The sequence continues at coordinate 136,871 of NZ_MVFY01000011.1, read as the reverse complement.
TGAGATTTTTACCGGCCTGTCTGAGAATGGTATCGCCATTATGAATGCCGACAACAACGACTGGTTGAACTGGCAAAGCATCATCGGCGAACGCAAAGTCTGGCGCTTCTCCCCGAATGCGGCCAACAGCGACTTTTCTGCTACCAACGTTCATGTGACCTCGCATGGCACAGAATTTTCTCTGCAAACGCCGACCGGAAGCATTGATGTCCTGCTGCCGTTGCCGGGTCGCCACAATATCGCTAACGCCCTTGCGGCGGCGGCGCTTTCTATGGCGGTAGGCGCGACGCACGAGGCGATCAAAGCGGGTTTGAAGGATCTGCAAGCGGTACCGGGACGTCTGTTCCCGATTCAACTCGCAGAAAATCAGTTGCTGCTGGACGACTCCTATAACGCGAACGTCGGTTCGATGACCGCAGCGGTGCAGGTGCTGTCTGAAATGCCGGGCTATCGCGTACTGGTCGTTGGCGATATGGCAGAGCTTGGCGCAGAAAGTGAAGCATGCCATGTACAGGTAGGTGTTGCTGCGAAAGCAGCAGGTATCGACCGTGTACTGAGTACAGGAAAACTGAGTAAGGCAATTAGCGACGCCAGCGGCGTTGGCGAACATTTTGCGGATAAAAGCGCGCTGGCCGCGCATCTTAAAGCATTGATTGCAGAACATCAGGTCATGACGATTTTAGTGAAGGGTTCACGTAGTGCCGCCATGGAAGAGGTAGTACGCGCATTACAGGAGAATGGGACATGTTAGTTTGGCTGGCCGAACATTTGGTCAAATATTATTCCGGCTTTAACGTCTTTTCCTATCTGACGTTTCGCGCCATCGTCAGCCTGCTGACCGCGCTGTTCATCTCTTTGTGGATGGGCCCGCGCATGATTGCCCGCTTGCAAAAAATGTCCTTTGGACAGGTTGTACGTAACGACGGTCCTGAATCGCACTTTAGTAAACGTGGTACGCCAACCATGGGCGGGATCATGATCCTCACCGCGATTGTTATCTCCGTTCTGTTGTGGGCATATCCGTCGAACCCGTACGTATGGTGCGTGCTGGTGGTATTGATTGGCTATGGCATTATCGGTTTTGTCGATGACTATCGCAAAGTGGTGCGCAAAGATACCAAGGGCCTGATTGCCCGCTGGAAGTACTTCTGGATGTCGGTGATTGCGCTGGGTGTAGCCTTTGCGCTGTACCTCGCCGGTAAAGATACCCCGGCTACCGAGCTGGTGGTGCCGTTCTTTAAAGATGTCATGCCGCAATTGGGGCTGTTCTACGTGCTGCTGGCGTACTTCGTTATTGTGGGTACTGGCAATGCGGTAAACCTCACCGATGGCCTGGACGGTCTGGCGATTATGCCGACCGTGTTCGTGGCCGCAGGTTTTGCGCTGGTGGCATGGGCTACCGGTAACATGAACTTTGCCAACTACCTGCACATTCCCTATTTACGCCATGCCGGCGAACTGGTGATCGTCTGTACGGCGATTGTCGGTGCGGGGTTAGGCTTCCTGTGGTTTAACACCTATCCGGCGCAGGTCTTTATGGGCGACGTCGGTTCTCTGGCGCTGGGCGGCGCGCTGGGCATTATTGCCGTGCTGCTGCGTCAGGAATTCCTGCTGGTAATTATGGGCGGCGTATTTGTTGTGGAAACGCTGTCGGTCATTCTGCAGGTTGGCTCCTTTAAGCTGCGCGGACAGCGCATCTTCCGTATGGCGCCGATTCACCATCACTATGAACTGAAAGGCTGGCCGGAACCGCGCGTAATTGTGCGCTTCTGGATTATTTCGCTGATGCTGGTGCTGATTGGCCTGGCAACGCTGAAGGTACGTTAATCATGGCTGATTACCAGGGTAAAAAAGTCGTCATTATCGGTCTGGGTTTGACCGGGCTGTCCTGCGTGGATTTCTTTCTGGCGCGCGGCGTGACGCCGCGTGTGATGGATACCCGCGCAACGCCACCTGGCCTGGATAAATTGCCGGAAGCGGTTGAGCGTCATGTTGGCAGCCTGAATGATGATTGGCTGCTGGCCGCCGATCTTATCGTCGCCAGCCCTGGTATTGCCCTGGCGCATCCTTCGCTGAGCGCCGCTGCTGATGCAGGGATCGAAATTGTCGGTGACATCGAGCTGTTCTGTCGTGAAGCGCAGGCGCCGATCGTCGCGATCACCGGTTCCAACGGGAAAAGCACCGTCACCACGTTGGTGGGAGAAATGGCGAAAGCGGCTGGTGTGAACGTGGGTGTTGGCGGAAATATCGGCCTGCCCGCGCTGATGTTGCTGGATGACGAACGTGAGCTGTATGTACTGGAGCTGTCGAGCTTCCAGCTGGAGACAACCTCCAGCTTACAGGCCGTAGCCGCCACCATTTTGAACGTCACTGAAGATCATATGGACAGGTATCCGTTTGGCTTGCAGCAGTACCGTGCGGCCAAACTGCGCGTCTATGAGAATGCGAAAGTGTGCGTGGTTAATGCCGATGATGCGCTGACCATGCCGATTCGCGGGGCGGATGAGCGCTGCGTGAGCTTTGGCATCAACATGGGTGACTATCATCTCAATCGTCAGCAGGGTGAAACCTGGCTGCGGGTGAAGGGTGAAAAAGTCCTGAACGTGAAAGAGATGACGCTTACCGGCCAGCATAACTATACCAACGCCCTGGCGGCGCTGGCGCTGGCGGATGCTGCGGGTCTGCCGCGGGCATCCAGCCTGAAAGCGCTGACTACCTTTACCGGTCTGGCGCATCGTTTCCAGTTGGTACTGAATCATAACGGTGTGCGTTGGATCAACGATTCAAAAGCCACCAACGTTGGCAGCACCGAAGCGGCGCTGAATGGTCTGCACGTTGACGGTACGTTGCACCTGCTGCTGGGCGGCGATGGGAAATCCGCCGACTTTATGCCGCTGCAACGCTACCTGACTGGCGACAACATTCGTCTGTACTGCTTTGGTCGCGATGGCGCGCAGCTTGCCGCTCTGCGTCCTGAGGTTGCGGAACACACTGAAACCATGGAGCAGGCAATGCGTCTGCTCGCACCGCGTGTGAAGTCGGGCGATATGGTGCTGCTGTCGCCAGCCTGCGCCAGCCTTGACCAGTTCAAGAACTTTGAGCAACGCGGTGACGTCTTTACCCGTTTAGCGAAGGAGTTGGGTTGATGCGATTCTCTCTCCCTCGTCTGAAAATGCCGCGCGTACCGGGACTGGGTGTCCTGGCGTGGATCTTCGCGGCACTTAAAGGCTGGGTGATGGCTTCGCGTGATAAAGACGCGGACAGCTTGATCATGTATGACCGAATGCTGCTGTGGCTGACTTTTGGTCTGGCAGCGATCGGTTTTGTGATGGTGACATCGGCATCGATGCCCGTAGGGCAACGCCTGGCAGGCGATCCTTTCCTGTTTGCTAAGCGTGACGCGCTGTATATCTTCCTCGCGTTCTGTCTGGCGATGGTGACGCTGCGTCTGCCGATGGAGTTCTGGCAAAAGTACAGCACGACGATGCTGATCGCCTCGATCATCATGTTGTTGATCGTGCTGGTGGTGGGGAGCTCCGTTAACGGGGCATCGCGCTGGATCGCGCTGGGGCCATTGCGTATTCAGCCTGCGGAATTTACCAAGCTGTCGCTGTTCTGTTATCTCGCCAACTACCTGGTGCGTAAAGTCGATGAAGTGCGTAACAACCTGCGCGGCTTCTTAAAACCGATGGGCGTGATTCTGGTGCTGGCAGTCTTACTGCTGGCGCAGCCTGACCTTGGTACGGTGGTGGTGCTGTTTGTCACGACGCTGGCGATGCTGTTTCTCGCTGGTGCGAAACTGTGGCAGTTCATTGCCATTATCGGCATGGGGATTTCGGCGGTGGTGCTGCTGATCCTTGCCGAACCGTATCGTATTCGCCGCGTAACCTCTTTCTGGAACCCATGGGAAGATCCGTTTGGCAGCGGCTATCAGTTAACGCAATCGCTGATGGCTTTTGGTCGCGGTGAGGTTTGGGGTCAGGGGTTAGGTAATTCAGTGCAAAAACTGGAGTATTTACCGGAAGCGCACACCGACTTCATCTTCGCCATCATTGGGGAAGAGCTGGGTTATATCGGTGTGGTATTGGCACTTTTAATGGTATTCTTCGTCGCTTTTCGCGCGATGTCGATTGGCCGCAAAGCGCTGGAAATTGACCACCGTTTTTCAGGCTTTTTAGCCTGCTCCATCGGGATTTGGTTTAGCTTCCAGGCCCTGGTAAACGTCGGCGCGGCAGCAGGCATGCTGCCAACAAAAGGTCTGACGTTACCGCTGATCAGTTATGGTGGTTCCAGTTTGTTGATTATGTCGACGGCCATCATGTTTTTGTTACGTATTGATTATGAAACGCGTCTGGAAAAAGCCCAGGCGTTTACACGAGGTGCACGATGAGTGGTCAACCGAAGCGGTTAATGGTGATGGCAGGCGGTACCGGCGGGCATGTGTTCCCGGGGCTGGCGGTCGCACACCATTTAATGGCCCAGGGCTGGCAGGTTCGTTGGCTGGGCACCGCCGATCGTATGGAAGCGGACTTAGTGCCGAAGCATGGCATTGAAATTGACTTTATTCGCATCTCTGGTCTGCGTGGCAAAGGCGTTAACGCACTACTTGCCGCTCCCGTGCGTATTTTTAATGCCTGGCGTCAGGCGCGCGCCATCATGAAGCAGTTTAAGCCTGATGTGGTGCTGGGGATGGGCGGTTACGTGTCCGGCCCTGGCGGTCTGGCTGCCTGGTCATTAGGCATTCCGGTTGTACTGCATGAGCAGAACGGCATTGCGGGATTAACTAACAAGTGGCTGGCGAAAATTGCAACGAAGGTGATGCAGGCTTTTCCTGGCGCTTTCCCGAATGCGGAAGTGGTGGGTAACCCAGTACGCACCGACGTTCTGGCGCTGCCGTTGCCCGAAGCGCGTCTGGCGGGGCGTGAAGGCCCGGTTCGCGTGCTGGTCGTCGGGGGATCTCAGGGCGCACGCGTATTGAACCAGACGATGCCGCAGGTTGCCGCAAAGCTTGGTGACGCGGTGACTATCTGGCATCAGAGTGGCAAAGGCGCGCAGCAAACCGTTGAACAGGCGTATGCCGACGCGGGACAACCGCAGCACAAGGTCACTGAGTTTATTGATGATATGGCAGCCGCCTACGCGTGGGCGGATGTCGTAGTTTGTCGCTCCGGCGCGCTGACGGTAAGCGAAATTGCCGCCGCAGGTTTGCCTGCGCTGTTTGTGCCTTTTCAGCATAAAGACCGACAGCAGTACTGGAATGCGCTGCCGCTGGAGAAAGCGGGCGCCGCCAAAATTCTTGAGCAGCCGCAGTTTACTGTGGATGCCGTCGCTAACACCCTTTCCGGGTGGTCGCGAGAAACCTTATTAACCATGGCAGAACGTGCGCGCGCCGCTTCCATTCCGGATGCTACAGAGCGCGTTGCTAATGAAGTGAGCCGGGCTGCCCGGGCGTAATTGTGGTGATGCCTTTTGCATCGCATGAACTAAGAAGTTAATGGCTAAAGAATGAATACACAACAACTGGCAAAACTGCGTTCCATCGTGCCCGAAATGCGTCGCGTTCGGCACATTCACTTTGTCGGCATCGGTGGTGCTGGTATGGGCGGTATTGCCGAAGTTTTGGCCAACGAAGGTTATCAGATCAGCGGTTCTGACTTAGCGCCGAACCCGGTGACGCAGCAGTTGACGAATCTGGGCGCCACGATTTTCTTCAACCATCGCCCGGAAAACGTGCGCGATGCGAGCGTGGTGGTGGTATCCAGCGCCATTTCTGCGGATAACCCGGAAATTGTTGCGGCGCATGAAGCGCGCATTCCGGTGATCCGTCGTGCTGAAATGCTGGCGGAGTTAATGCGTTTTCGTCACGGTATCGCCATTGCCGGGACGCACGGTAAAACCACGACCACAGCGATGGTCTCCAGTATCTACGCGGAAGCGGGGCTGGATCCGACGTTTGTCAACGGCGGTCTGGTGAAGGCCGCAGGCGTCCATGCGCGTCTGGGTCATAGCCGTTATTTAATTGCTGAGGCGGATGAGAGCGATGCGTCGTTCCTGCATTTGCAGCCGATGGTAGCGATTGTTACCAATATCGAAGCCGATCATATGGATACCTACCATGGCGACTTCGAAAATTTAAAGCAGACGTTTATTAATTTCCTGCATAACTTGCCGTTTTATGGTCGTGCGGTGATGTGCGTTGACGACCCGGTGATCCGCGAGTTGTTGCCGCGAGTTGGTCGTCAAACCACAACCTATGGTTTCAGCGATGATGCTGATGTGCGCGTCGAAGATTACCAGCAGATTGGTCCACAAGGACACTTCACGCTGCTGCGTCAGGGGATGGCCGATTTACGCGTGACGTTGAACGCACCGGGCCGTCACAATGCGCTGAACGCGGCGGCGGCGGTAGCAGTTGCAACAGAAGAAGGCATTGAAGACGACGCAATTCTGCGCGCGCTGGAAAGTTTCCAGGGCACCGGACGACGTTTTGACTTCCTCGGCGAATTCCCGCTTGAGCCGGTAAACGGTAAAGCCGGGACGGCGATGCTGGTGGATGATTATGGTCATCACCCTACGGAAGTGGATGCCACGATTAAAGCTGCACGCGCGGGCTGGCCGGACAAAAATTTGGTGATGCTGTTCCAGCCGCACCGCTTTACGCGTACTCGCGATCTGTATGACGACTTTGCCAACGTGCTGACTCAGGTCGATGCGCTGTTGATGCTGGATGTGTACGCCGCGGGTGAAGCCGCGATTCCAGGAGCCGACAGTCGCTCGCTGTGCCGTACGATCCGTGGTCGCGGTAAGATCGACCCGATTCTGGTATCCGATCCGGCTCAGGTGGCAGACATGCTGGCGCCGGTATTAACCGGCAACGATCTGATTTTGGTGCAGGGCGCTGGAAATATCGGCAAAATCGCGCGTTCCTTAGCTGAAATCAAACTGAAGCCGCAAAACCCGGAGGAAGAACAACATGGCTGATAAAATCGCGGTCCTGTTAGGGGGAACCTCCGCAGAGCGTGACGTTTCGCTGAATTCCGGCTCGGCCGTACTGGCAGGGTTACGCGAAGGTGGTGTGGATGCTCATCCAATTGACCCAAAAGAGGTTGATGTCACGCTTTTGAAATCGATGGGTTTTCAAAAGGTGTTTATTGCGCTGCACGGTCGTGGTGGTGAAGATGGTACGTTGCAGGGCATGCTGGAGCTGGTTGGTCTGCCGTACACCGGTAGTGGCGTCATGGCTTCTGCGATTTCGATGGACAAACTGCGCAGCAAACTGTTGTGGCAGGGGGCTGGTTTACCGGTCGCGCCTTGGGTCGCATTGACCCGCGCTGAGTTCGAAAAAGGTCTTAGCGATGAGGTGGTTACGGAGATTTCTGCGTTAGGTTTGCCGCTGATTGTGAAGCCAAGCCGTGAAGGCTCAAGCGTAGGGATGTCAAAAGTTGAAGAAGAAAATGCTTTGCATGGTGCATTAGCATTGGCTTTTCAGCATGATGAAGAAGTACTGATCGAAAAATGGCTCAGTGGCCCGGAATTTACAGTTGCGATACTTGGTGAAGAAATTTTACCGTCAATACGTATCCAACCCGCGGGAACCTTCTATGATTATGAGGCGAAGTATCTCTCTGATGAGACACAATATTTCTGCCCTGCCGGTCTGGAAGTCGAACAAGAGGCCCGTTTACAGGAATTAGTCCTGAAAGCGTGGACCACATTGGGCTGTAAAGGTTGGGGTCGCATTGACGTCATGCTGGACAGCGATGGCCAGTTTTATCTGCTGGAAGCGAATACCTCTCCGGGTATGACCAGCCACAGTCTGGTGCCGATGGCGGCGCGTCAGGCGGGCCTGAGCTTCTCGCAGTTGGTGGTAAGAATTCTGGAGTTGGCGGACTGATATGTCGCAGGCTGCGCTGAACACGCGAAACGGTGATGAAGAAGAAGTAAACTCCTCACGCCGCAATAATGGAACGCGTCTTGCAGGAATATTGTTCCTGCTGACAGTGCTGTGCACCGTGTTTGTCAGCGGCTGGGTAGTGTTGGGATGGATGGAAGATGCGCAACGTTTGCCTTTATCGAAACTGGTGTTAACCGGCGAACGACATTACACGCGCAATGACGATATTCGTCAGTCCATTTTGGCGCTGGGCGCTCCGGGAACCTTTATGACTCAGGATGTGAACATCATTCAGAGTCAAATTGAACGCCTCCCCTGGATTAAACAGGCGAGCGTCAGAAAGCAATGGCCCGATGAATTGAAGATTCATCTGGTTGAATATGTGCCCATTGCGCGTTGGAATGACCAACATATGGTGGATGCTGAAGGAAATACGTTCAGTGTTCCAACCGGTCGGGCCAATAAGCAGGTATTACCCATGTTGTATGGGCCGGAAGGCAGCGCAAGTGAAGTGTTGCAAGGGTTCCGCGATATGGGGCAGGTGCTGGCTAAGGATAGATTCACCCTGAAGGAAGCGGCGATGACCGCTCGTCGTTCCTGGCAGTTGACGCTGAATAACGATATTAAGCTGAATCTGGGCAGGGGCGATACGATAAAACGTTTGGCTCGCTTTGTGGAACTCTACCCGGTTTTACAGCAGCAGGCGCAAACCGATGGCAAACGGATTAGCTACGTTGATTTGCGTTATGACTCAGGAGCGGCAGTAGGCTGGGTTCCCTTGCCTCCTGAGGAATCTAATCAGCAACAGAATCAGGCACAGGCAGAACAACGATGATCAAGGCGACGGACAGAAAACTGGTAGTTGGACTGGAGATTGGCACCGCGAAGGTAGCCGCTTTAGTAGGGGAAGTTCTGCCCGACGGTATGGTCAATATCATTGGCGTGGGCAGTTGCCCATCGCGAGGTATGGATAAAGGCGGGGTGAATGACCTTGAGTCAGTGGTGAAGTGCGTACAGCGCGCCATTGACCAGGCTGAACTGATGGCAGATTGCCAGATTTCCTCGGTGTATCTGGCACTTTCCGGTAAACATATTAGCTGTCAAAATGAAATTGGTATGGTGCCCATTTCCGAAGAGGAAGTGACGCAGGAAGATGTGGAAAACGTGGTACATACGGCAAAATCCGTACGCGTTCGCGATGAACATCGTGTTCTGCACGTTATTCCGCAGGAATACGCCATCGACTACCAGGAAGGCATTAAAAATCCGGTCGGTCTTTCCGGCGTGCGTATGCAGGCAAAAGTCCATCTTATTACCTGCCACAACGACATGGCAAAGAACATTGTCAAAGCCGTTGAACGTTGTGGTCTGAAAGTTGACCAACTGATTTTTGCCGGGTTGGCAGCCAGTTATTCCGTGTTGACGGAAGATGAACGTGAACTGGGTGTCTGCGTGGTGGATATTGGTGGTGGTACAATGGACATCGCCGTTTATACTGGCGGGGCGTTGCGCCACACTAAAGTTATCCCTTATGCAGGGAATGTAGTGACCAGCGATATCGCGTATGCCTTTGGTACGCCGCCGAGCGATGCTGAAGCCATCAAAGTGCGCCATGGTTGCGCGCTGGGCTCCATCGTGGGTAAAGACGAAAGCGTTGAAGTGCCAAGCGTAGGTGGTCGTCCACCGCGTAGCCTGCAACGTCAGACCCTGGCAGAGGTCATTGAGCCGCGTTATACCGAGCTGCTCAACCTGGTCAACGAAGAAATTTTGCAATTACAAGAACAGCTTCGCCAGCAGGGGGTGAAACATCATCTGGCGGCGGGGATTGTGTTAACCGGTGGCGCTGCGCAAATTGAAGGTCTTGCGGCCTGCGCACAGCGCGTGTTCCATACGCAAGTACGTATTGGCGCACCGCTGAATATCACTGGTCTGACGGATTATGCCCAGGAGCCGTATTATTCAACGGCAGTGGGGCTGCTTCACTACGGGAAAGAATCCCATTTGAGTGGTGAGGCTGAAGTTGAAAAACGCGTTACGGCATCAGTTGGCTCGTGGATCAAACGACTCAATAGCTGGCTGCGAAAAGAGTTTTAATTTTTAAAGAGACCAACGCACATTAACGGTCTCAGGCGACAGGCACAACGGAGAGAGAAACTATGTTTGAACCTATGGAACTTACCAATGACGCGGTGATTAAAGTCATCGGCGTCGGCGGCGGCGGCGGTAATGCCGTTGAACACATGGTGCGCGAGCGCATCGAAGGTGTTGAATTCTTCGCGGTGAATACCGACGCTCAGGCGTTGCGTAAAACGGCGGTTGGACAGACCATTCAGATTGGTAGCGGCATCACCAAAGGTCTGGGCGCGGGTGCAAACCCGGAAGTAGGCCGTAATGCGGCAGACGAAGATCGTGAAGCTCTGCGTGCAGCGCTTGACGGCGCAGACATGGTGTTTATCGCAGCTGGCATGGGCGGCGGTACCGGTACCGGTGCAGCGCCAGTGGTTGCTGAAGTAGCAAAAGATTTAGGTATTCTGACCGTTGCTGTCGTGACTAAGCCTTTCAACTTTGAAGGTAAGAAGCGTATGGCATTCGCGGAACAGGGTATCACCGAGCTGTCCAAACATGTGGACTCTCTGATCACTATTCCGAATGACAAGCTGCTGAAAGTGCTGGGTCGCGGTATCTCCCTGCTGGATGCGTTTGGCGCAGCGAACGACGTGCTGAAAGGCGCAGTCCAGGGTATCGCTGAACTGATTACTCGTCCGGGCCTGATGAACGTCGACTTTGCAGACGTGCGCACCGTGATGTCCGAAATGGGCTACGCGATGATGGGTTCAGGCGTGGCAAGCGGTGAAGACCGTGCAGAAGAAGCGGCTGAAATGGCTATCTCTTCTCCGCTGCTGGAAGACATCGATCTGTCTGGTGCGCGCGGCGTGCTGGTCAACATTACTGCGGGCTTCGACCTGCGTCTGGATGAGTTCGAAACCGTCGGTAACACGATTCGTGCCTTTGCATCGGATAATGCGACCGTGGTTATCGGTACCTCCCTGGACCCGGATATGAACGACGAACTGCGCGTGACCGTTGTTGCAACTGGAATTGGTATGGACAAACGTCCTGAAATCACTCTGGTGACCAACAAGCAGGTACAGCAGCCGGTAATGGATCGTTACCAGCAGCACGGCATGGCGCCGTTGACGCAAGAGCAGAAACCGGTAGCGAAAGTGGTTAACGACAATACGCCGCAAACCACCAAAGAGCCGGATTATCTGGATATCCCAGCATTCCTGCGTAAGCAAGCTGATTAAGAATTAGCTGGAATTTGGGAATTGTGGCTCTTTGTGCTAAACTGGCCCACCGAATGTATAGTACACTTCGGTTGGATAGGTAATTTGGCGAGATTATACGATGATCAAACAAAGGACTCTTAAACGTATCGTTCAGGCGACTGGCGTCGGTTTGCATACCGGCAAAAAAGTCACCCTGACATTACGCCCTGCGCCGGCCAACACCGGGGTCATCTATCGTCGCACCGACTTGAATCCTCCGGTAGATTTCCCGGCCGATGCCAAATCTGTGCGTGATACCATGCTCTGTACGTGTCTGGTCAATGAGCATGATGTACGGATTTCAACCGTAGAGCACCTTAATGCTGCTCTGGCGGGTTTAGGTATCGATAACATCGTTATTGAAGTTAACGCACCGGAAATCCCGATCATGGATGGCAGTGCCGCTCCGTTCGTTTATCTGCTGCTTGATGCAGGTATTGAAGAACTGAGCAGCGCCAAAAAATTTGTTCGCATCAAAGAGACCGTTCGTGTCGAAGATGGCGATAAGTGGGCTGAGTTTAAGCCGTATAATGGTTTTACGTTGGATTTCACCATCGACTTTAACCATCCGGCGATCGACTCCAGCACGCAGCGCTACGCGATGAACTTCTCTGCGGATGCGTTCATGCGTCAGATCAGCCGTGCGCGTACTTTCGGCTTCATGCGTGATATCGAATATCTGCAGTCCCGCGGCCTGTGCCTGGGCGGCAGCTTCGATTGTGCCATCGTTGTTGACGATTATCGCGTATTGAACGAAGACGGCCTGCGTTTTGAAGATGAATTCGTTCGTCACAAAATGCTCGACGCGATCGGTGACTTGTTCATGTGTGGTCACAACATTATTGGTGCATTTACCGCGTATAAATCCGGTCATGCATTGAATAACAAACTGTTGCAGGCGGTCCTGGCAAAACAGGAAGCCTGGGAATATGTGACCTTCCAGGACGATGCAGAACTGCCGTTGGCGTTCAAAGCACCATCGACCGTACTGGCATAACGACATACGCTGTCGCATAAATTCGACTGGTAAATCTGGCACTCTCTCCGGCCAGGTGAACCAGTCGTTTTTTTATCTTCCGAGTGCAAACCACCTTATCTGAAGCGACTTTTTCCCCACAGGTAGATTAAAATACCGTTCGATCGCTGCTTTCTTAAGCATATTTACCCGCGACTTGCTGTCATTACTGCTGTGGTGCGAACGCATTAATGGTAAGATTTGTGCGCAAAAAATGGTTTTGCATTTGTAACCCCAAACGCAGGGTATATCAGGTGGCAATAACGTGAGTGGAATACTGACGCGCTGGCGACAGTTAGGCAGACGGTACTTCTGGCCGCATCTCCTGTTGGGGATGGTCGCGGCTAGTTTTGGCCTGCCCGCGCTCGGTAATGCTGCTGAACCTAATACCCCCGCGAAGGCGACCGCCAGCAATCACGATCAAGGCGCTAAAGTTAACTTTAGCCAGCTTGCTTTGCTGGAAGCGACTAATCGCCGCCCAAATTTTACCGTCGATTACTGGCATCAACATGCCATTCGTACGGTTATCCGCCATCTTTCTTTTGCCATGGCACCTCAGGCGTTGCCCGTTGCCGAAGAGCCATTGCCAATTCAGGCGCACCATCTTGCGTTACTGAATACGCTCAGCGCGATGCTGACGCAAGAAGGCACTCCGCCCGCGACAGTAAGTCGCGTGACATACGCACACTTTACCTCTCAGGCCGCGTTTAGCGTTCCGGTCTGGATCAGCCAGCTGCAGGGTATCCGCGCTGGTCCTCAACGCCTCAGCTAAAAAAGAACCTTCCAACTTATAATTTTTGACTCCGCACCGCGGGGCGTTTGAGATTTTATTATGCTAATCAAATTATTAACGAAAGTATTCGGTAGCCGTAACGAGCGTACGCTGCGTCGTATGCGTAAAGTGGTCAATGTCATCAACGCGATGGAACCGGAGATGGAAAAACTCTCCGATGATGAACTGAAAGCGAAGACCGCTGAATTCCGCGCCCGTCTGGAAAAAGGTGCCAGCGTTGAGAGCCTGATCCCGGAAGCGTTCGCAGTAGTGCGTGAAGCGAGTAAACGCGTGTTCGGTATGCGTCACTTCGACGTTCAGCTGCTGGGCGGTATGGTGCTTAACGATCGCTGCATCGCGGAAATGCGTACTGGTGAAGGTAAAACCCTTACCGCGACGCTGCCAGCCTACCTGAACGCATTAAGCGGGAAGGGCGTACACGTGGTTACCGTGAACGACTATCTGGCTCAGCGTGATGCCGAAAATAACCGCCCGCTGTTTGAATTCCTCGGCATGACCGTTGGTATCAACATGTCTGGCCTGCCTGCGCCAGCCAAGCGTGAAGCCTACAACGCCGATATTACTTACGGTACCAACAACGAATACGGCTTTGACTACCTGCGTGACAACATGGCGTTTAGTCCGGAAGAGCGTGTTCAACGTAAACTGCACTATGCGCTGGTCGATGAAGTCGACTCCATCCTGATCGATGAAGCGCGTACGCCACTGATCATTTCCGGCCCGGCTGAAGACAGCTCGGAAATGTACAAAAAAGTGAATAAAATCATCCCGCACCTGATCCGTCAGGAGAAGGAAGATTCCGACACGTTCCAGGGCGAAGGCCACTTCTCAGTTGATGAGAAAGCGCGCCAGGTTAACCTGACCGAACGTGGTCTGGTACTGATTGAAGAGCTGCTGGTTAACGAAGGCATTATGGACGAGGGCGAGTCACTGTACTCTCCAGGCAACATTATGCTGATGCACCACGTGACTGCCGCACTGCGTGCGCACGTGCTGTTTACCCGCGACGTAGACTACATCGTGAAAGACGGCGAAGTTATCATCGTCGATGAACACACCGGTCGTACCATGCAGGGGCGTCGCTGGTCCGATGGTCTGCACCAGGCTGTTGAAGCTAAAGAAGGCGTAGAGATCCAGAACGAGAACCAGACGCTGGCATCTATTACCTTCCAGAACTACTTCCGTTTGTACGAAAAACTGGCCGGTATGACCGGTACAGCCGACACTGAAGCGTTTGAATTTAGCTCCATCTACAAACTGGATACCGTGGTTGTGCCGACCAACCGTCCGATGATCCGTAAGGATTTACCGGATCTGGTGTACATGACCGAAGCGGAAAAAATTCAGGCGATCATTGAAGATATTAAAGAACGTACTGCAAATGGCCAGCCGGTGCTGGTAGGTACTATCTCCATTGAAAAATCGGAAGTAGTGTCTAACGAGCTGAGCAAAGCGGGTATCAAACACAATGTTCTGAACGCCAAGTTCCACGCCAACGAAGCTGCAATCGTCGCCCAGGCGGGTTACCCGTCAGCCGTGACTATCGCGACGAACATGGCCGGTCGTGGTACCGATATCGTACTAGGCGGTAGCTGGCAGGCGGAAGTTGCCGAGCTGGAAAACCCAACTCCGGAACAAATCGCGCAGATTAAAGCCGATTGGCAGGTTCGCCATGACGCGGTATTAGCTGCCGGTGGCTTGCATATTATCGGTACCGAGCGTCACGAATCTCGCCGTATCGATAACCAGCTGCGTGGTCGTTCGGGTCGTCAGGGTGATGCGGGCTCTTCCCGTTTCTATCTGTCGATGGAAGATGCGCTGATGCGTATTTTTGCCTCTGACCGCGTGTCAGGCATGATGCGTAAACTGGGTATGAAGCCTGGCGAAGCCATTGAACACCCATGGGTGACCAAAGCAATTGCTAACGCGCAGCGTAAAGTGGAAAGCCGCAACTTCGATATTCGTAAGCAGCTGCTGGAATATGATGACGTTGCCAACGATCAGCGCCGTGCTATCTACACCCAGCGTAACGAACTGCTGGACGTAACTGACGTTAGCGAAACCATCAACAGCATCCGTGAAGATGTCTTCAAAGCAACTATTGATGCCTATATTCCGCCGCAGTCTCTGGAAGAAATGTGGGATATCCCGGGTCTGCAGGAACGTCTGAAAAACGACTTCGATCTTGAGATGCCGATTTCAGAGTGGCTGGATAAAGAGCCTGAGCTGCACGAAGAAACGCTGCGTGAACGTATCCTGGCAAACGCCATCGAAGTTTATCAGCGTAAAGAAGAAGTTGTGGGCGCGGAGATGATGCGTCACTTCGAAAAAGGCGTGATGCTGCAAACTCTCGACTCCCTGTGGAAAGAGCACCTTGCTGCGATGGACTATCTGCGCCAGGGTATCCACCTGCGTGGTTATGCGCAAAAAGATCCGAAGCAGGAATACAAGCGTGAATCCTTCTCTATGTTTGCGTCAATGCTGGAGTCACTGAAATATGAAGTGATCAGCACCCTGAGCAAAGTTCAGGTGCGTATGCCTGAAGAAGTCGAAGCCATGGAGCAGCAGCGTCGTGAAGAAGCTGAGCGCTTAGCGCAGATGCAGCAGTTGAGTCATAAAGGCGACGATTCTGCTGCGGCAGAAGAGCTGGCAGCACAAACCGGCGATCGTAAAGTGGGTCGTAACGATCCGTGTCCTTGCGGCTCTGGCAAAAAATACAAACAGTGCCACGGCCGTCTGAGCTAAGAAAATAACTTACTGAAAAGGCGCAGAATTCTGCGCCTTTTTTATGGACGATAAAGATGAAAATACTGCAAATCGCCGTCGGGATTATTCGTAATCAGCAACATGAAATTTTTATCACCCAGCGTGCGGCTGATGCCCACATGGCCAATAAGCTGGAGTTCCCCGGCGGGAAAATTGAAGCGGGCGAAACGCCGGAGCAGGCGCTGATTCGCGAGCTACAGGAAGAAGTGGGGATCACGCCGACTCAAAGCTCATTGTTCGAAAAGCTGGAGTATCAGTTTCCGGACAGGCATATCACTCTGTGGTTCTGGCTGGTTGAAAGCTGGGAAGGCGAGCCGTGGGGAAAAGAGGGGCAACCGGCGCAGTGGATTGCGCAAGATGCTCTGAATGCGCAGGATTTCCCGCCCGCGAATGCACCGGTCATTGAAAAGCTGATAGCTGGCTAATGGTGCTGTAGGCCGGATAAGGCAACGCCGTATCCGGCAAATTATGGCGGGGGCGCTACGCTTGCCCGCCCTACGTTTTAGTTCGTAGGCCTGATAAGCGCAGCGCCATCAGGCAAAACAAAATAAAATGTCGGATGCGGCATTGCCTTATCCGACCCACCGTTTTAGCAGAATTACTTCTGCTCTTCACTCCAGTCGTCGCTTTCTGACAGATCACCAGAGCTTGGGATGCGTTTCTCTTCTGCGGCCCACTCTCCCAGATCGATTAACTGGCAGCGCTTGCTGCAGAATGGGCGAAACGGACTGACCTCAGCCCATACTACAGGCTTGCCGCAGGTTGGGCAGTTGACGATGGTTTGTTCAGACATGTTGACTCCTTAACAGCACGCCAGTTCAAAATCGAGGCGCTCAGGCACCTGACCATTCTCGCTATCCAGCGGCATAAAGCGGATGGCAAAACGGCTCTTATGACCAGAAATTTGCGGATAAAGCAGCGAATCAAGCGGCAGCTGTAAGCGCAGCAGATCTGCATCTTCGCCGTTGTCCTGATAAAAACCATTCAGGCTGGTTTGCTTACGAAACGGCGCTGAGTTGCGAATTAAATCCAGTACCAGCGACAGCGCCTGATTGAGCGGATTCAGGCTGGCAAGCCAGGTTTCAACCTGCGCGTCACGATGCGACTGTGCCAGGTGTAACCAGATATGCAGGGTCGGCAGATCGAAACTGCAGCACCCGCCAGGAATACTTAAACGCTGACGTACGAGACCAATCAGACGATCTTCGCGCAGCGTCTGTCCAATACGCGGGGCAGAAATCAGAATGCTGCCTGCACTTTTTAGCTGCTGACGCAAAGAGTCTATTCTGCTTTGATCGACGCCGGGAACTTCGACCCAGGCCTGGAGTTTACGCTGCTGTCGCTCCAGTTCTTTGAGGAGTTCGGTACGGACTTCGCCGCGTTCAAATACATCCAGTAAATCTCCGATATTGCGGAAAAAATGCAGAGCGCCGGCATGGTCAGCAATGGGCAAATTAACGGAGAGCTGTTGGATTAAAAACTCAATGCGCAGCCATGTACGCATCTTCTCATTGAGAGGGTGTTCAAAAAGGACCTGGGTGTGCATTACGGTTTTTCCTGTGAGACAAACTGCGACGCGCATTGCAAATAGAGCGCGTGCAGGCGGGCGACATCCGAGGCGATGGCTTCCGGTGCGCCATTATTATCAATAACATCGTCTGCCACGGCCAGCCGCGCTTCACGCGTTGCCTGGGCAGCAAGAATTTGTTCAACATGCTCACGCGTGACGTCATCACGCTGCATGGTGCGTCTGAGCTGGGTTTCGGGGGTGACATCCACCACGAGTACGCGGTCGGCTTTTTTATACAGCGAATTTTCCACCAGCAAAGGGACAACCCATAGCAGATAAGGAGAGGTTGCTTGCTGAAACTGACGCTGCGTTTCCTGCTGAATAAGCGGATGAAGCAGGGCATTCAGCCAGCTTTTCTCCTCAGGATTGGAAAAAATGCGTTCGCGTAAAATGCGTCGCTGCAACGATCCGTCTGCGGCTATAACGTCGGAACCAAAATGTTCTTCGATCGCCTTAAGAGCAGGTGTGCCGGGTTCAACCACCTGGCGCGCAATAATATCTGCATCAATGACGTTTATTCCGAGGTCAGCGAACGCATTTGCAACGGTGCTTTTACCACTGCCAATGCCGCCGGTTAAGGCTACCGTATACCTCATAGATGCCGATCCTGGAGTTTAAGTTTGATTATCAAACAGTTAAAAGTTATGCGTGCGAAGGCGAGGCTGCTGCAGGATTAACCTACTATTCGCCAGGTAAATTTATGGGATTGTAGCGTAAAAAAAGAGAATTTCGCAGTCTTGCGCGGCATTGATTAGTGCGTATGATAGCGTCACTGGAGTTGTGAGTTTCGATTTTTCGCCATTAACCCCAGGAATCCGCACATGCGTATCGAAGAAGATCTGAAGTTAGGTTTCAAAGACGTTCTTATCCGCCCTAAGCGTTCTACTCTCAAAAGCCGTTCCGATGTTGAGCTGGAACGTCAATTTACCTTTAAGCATTCAGGTCAGACCTGGTCCGGCGTACCTATTATTGCCGCGAACATGGACACTGTCGGGACGTTTGCCATGGCAACGGCACTGGCTTCCTTCGACATCCTGACCGCTGTGCACAAACACTATTCTGTTGAAGACTGGGCCGCCTTCATCGCAGAGAGCTCTGCCGATGTGCTCAAACACGTAATGGTTTCAACCGGTACGTCTGATGCAGATTTCGAAAAAACTAAACAGATTCTGGCGCTCAACCCCGCGCTGAACTTTATCTGCATTGATGTGGCTAATGGCTACTCAGAGCATTTTGTTCAGTTCGTGTCGAAAGCGCGTGAAGCATGGCCGACTAAAACGATCTGTGCGGGCAATGTGGTCACCGGTGAAATGTGCGAAGAGCTGGTACTCTCCGGTGCTGATATTGTCAAAGTCGGCATTGGCCCAGGTTCTGTATGTACCACGCGTGTAAAAACCGGCGTTGGCTATCCACAGCTTTCTGCGGTTATTGAATGCGCCGATGCAGCCCACGGTCTGGGTGGCATGATTGTCAGCGACGGCGGCTGCACCATGCCGGGTGACGTGGCAAAAGCGTTCGGTGGCGGTGCAGACTTCGTGATGCTCGGCGGCATGCTGGCTGGTCATGAAGAAAGTGGCGGCAAAATTGTTGAAGAGAACGGTGAGAAATTCATGCTGTTCTACGGTATGAGCTCTGAATCTGCCATGACGCGTCACGTAGGTGGTGTTGCACAGTACCGCGCTGCAGAAGGTAAAACCGTCAAGCTGCCACTGCGCGGCCCGGTTGATAATACCGCTCGCGATATCCTCGGCGGTTTGCGTTCTGCTTGTACCTATGTGGGCGCATCCCGTCTGAAAGAGCTGACCAAACGTACAACGTTTATTCGTGTACAGGAACAAGAAAACCGCGTTTTCAATAGCCTGTAAGAACAGCTAGTTCTGTAAATGCCTGATGGCGTTACGCCGCCATCCGGCATTTGAATCTATGCTACCCCGCTCATCGCATCTCCCAAATGGAAAATCGGTAAATACATCGCGACGACCAGCGTACCGATGATAAGCCCCGTAATGACCAGCAACGCAGGCTCAAGTAATGCAGCCAAATTCTCAGCCTGAGCCAGGGTTTTCTCGCCATGGTGATGAGCAAGATTGCGCAGCATTGCATCCAGCGAGCCGGAAGCTTCACCAGTTCTGACCAGCTGTATACACAATGGGCTGAATTCACAGCTATTTTTAAGTGCTAACCAGATCGGTTTTCCTGAGCTGATGTCCTGCTGAACCAGTGCTAAACGTTGCGACCAGAAAGGGTTAGCCAGCGTTTCGGTAACGCTCTCAAGACCCTGCAAAAAGGGAATGCCCGCATTTTGCGTTAACGCCAGAACAGTGAATATCTGCGTGAGTTTTTGCCCTCTCACCATCGTCCCTATGACCGGGAGGCTGAGCAGCAATTTCTGGCGCAGAATGAGCCAGTACGGTTTCTGCTTTATCAAATGATGTGTGGCAACTGCTACCAGGCCAAGCGCTACCGCCAGCCATCCCCATTGGCTGCTACAGTGTGCGATGGTAATAATCCACTGAGTGAGCGCCGGTAGCGGGGTGTTGAACGTCTGGTAGATAGCGGCAAACTCAGGGAGTACAAACTGCAGCATCGCAAATACGACCATCACCGCCATTGTTATGATGATGATCGGATAGCGCAGGTTTTTTTTAACTTTATCAGCAAGTTGCTGTTGTTTCTTTTGCTGGTAGGCGAGTTCAAAACAGCAGTCGTCCAGCTTACCCGTAAGTTCTCCGGTACGGATCATTGCCTGATAAAGGGGCGGAAAAACGTGTTGCCATTGTGATAACGAGGTGGAGAGGGTAATGCCCTGTTCCATATCGTAAGCCAGCGTACGCAGTAGCGCCTGCCATTGAGTGCTGGGATGCTGTTCAGCAAGCAGAGCTAGCCCTGTTGAGAGCGTTAACCCTGCTTTTAGCAATGTCGCCAGCTGGTGTATGGTTTCGGCACTTCTTGTTCGGCTCCAGTGCGAGGTTTTGACACGCATACGTTTAATGCGCAGCGGCGTAATCTGTTGTTTCTCAAGAGCCAGTATCAATGACGGTCGGGTATCGGCCCATAGTGTGCCTTCCAGCGATTTACCTTCGTTGTTAATGCCTTGCCAGCGCCAAAGCTGTTTAGTGGACATGAGGCATGCCCAGTACACGAATCAGCTCTTCAAATGTCGTTAACCCTTGCTCGACGGCCTGACAGCCATTCTCGAAAAGCGTTCTCATTCCTGATTGCTGAGCATCAGATTCCACTTCGTCTACGGATGTGCCACTGGCAATACTCTGACGTAATGCCGGAGTAACAGGGAGCACTTCAAACAATGCCGCACGACCATAAAATCCGTGATAACAATGTTTGCAGCCAGGGGCCTGCCAATTCGGTAGTGGTGTAGGCCAGACAGTTTTCGGGAGCGTGATAGGCGTACTCTGACGTTGTCGGCAATGGGGGCACAACTTTCTGACCAACCGCTGTGCAATAACGAGCGTCAGCGCGGAGGCGATCATCCAGCGTGCGACACCCATTTGTTGCAGGCGCACCAGCGTTTCACTGGTGGAATTGGTATGCAGCGTAGAAAGAACCAGATGACCTGTTTGTGCGGCCTTAAGGGCTATTTCTGCCGTTTCGCCATCGCGGATTTCACCCACCATGATAATGTCGGGATCCTGGCGCAGCAGCGCGCGCAATACGCCCTGAAAAGTCAAACCGGCGCGTGGGTGAATTTGCGTCTGGTTGAGACCTGCGATCGGGATCTCTACCGGATCCTCCACGCTACAAAGATTCACATCCGGGGTGTTTCGGGTTTGCAGCGCACTGTACAGCGTGACCGTTTTGCCGCTTCCGGTAGGTCCGGTGACCAGAATCAACCCCTGAGGCTGCTGCAAGGCTTGCGAAAATGCGGCCAGCTGCGCGTCTTGCATTCCCAGCGCCGCGATCTCCAGTGACTGATCGACCTGATGAAGTAGCCGTAACACGACTTTTTCGCCGTAGCGACAGGGTAGGGTGGCGATGCGAAACGAGACCGGCTCTCCTGAAATCTCAACGGTAAATTGTCCGTCTTGTGGAAGCCGATGCTCGGCGATATCCAGGCTGCCTAATACTTTTAACCTTGCGGTGATGGCAATGCCCATCTCGGTCGTGACTTCCGGTAAAGCGTGAAGCACGCCATCTACGCGTAATCTGATTCGATAGTGATTTTCCTCGGGTTCAAAATGAATATCAGAAGCCCGTTGCGTCAGAGCGGAATGAAACGTCTGATTCAGCAAGTCTGCCGCGCTGGCGCTGCTTTTCGTGACTACTGCCGGAAGCATTGTCTGCGGTGTATGCGTGTGGCCTTCCATTTGCTGACGTGTCCAGCAGACAATGTCGATGTGTCGGGTG
Source organism: Citrobacter portucalensis (assembly GCF_002042885.1). Classification (GTDB taxonomy): domain Bacteria; phylum Pseudomonadota; class Gammaproteobacteria; order Enterobacterales; family Enterobacteriaceae; genus Citrobacter; species Citrobacter portucalensis. The sequence continues at coordinate 115,139 of NZ_MVFY01000011.1, read as the reverse complement.
GTGGCAAAATGCAGCGCATCCAGCAGCTCGTGTGATGGGGCGTCTACGACGGCGATATGCACCACTTCATTGTCTGCATCCAGTAATATTGCCTGATAACGTTGGCATAGTGCCGTAAGTTGGGTGGTATTCATCTCTGTTCCTTAGTGGGTATCGAAGCGGAAAACGTCTTCACATGCCTGCTGCAATGCGCTGTCGTTCTGGATGACGCAGTTTCGGTTCCAGCCGGTAATGCCGTTGGCATTGTCCCAACCTGGTGTCATGGTGATGCTTAGCCCGCTCAGGCTTTCCTGCCCACTAAGGCTGACAACTCCCTTTTCAACGCTCATGGCTGAGACGTAACGGGTAGTTGTTGGAGAGGGAATACCATTCGTTCCGGCATCGCAGGTATCTGTTCCGCCATGCTCCAGTGCACAGAGCTCAACCGCCGTGCGATAGGGGACAAAGGTTTGCAGCATGTCCGTCAGCGCGGCTTTGCGCAGATAGTTTTGATATGCCGGAATGCCGATGGCGCTAAGGATGGCAATAATGCCAATCACCACCATGAGTTCGATAAGCGTAAAGCCTCGTTGCTTGTTCATCGTTCGCTCCTTGAGTTTGCTGGCGCTACTTTGGCAAACCGACGGGAGGACGGCGAGAGACAAAAAACAAAACGGGAAAGCGGGTTCAGAGGATTTTTACGAAATTACAGAGTCAGACAATGTACTTGCGAAGAGACTCGAAGAAACTGCCGGGTGGTGGTGTAAATGCCGTATTCGGCTTACGGAATAAACCTGTGTAGTAGGCCCGATAAGCGAAGCGTCATCGGGCAATACAATCAGCAATTAGCGAAATCGCATGGAGAGATCGAGTGCGCGAACATGTTTGGTCAGCGCGCCAACGGAGATAAAGTCCACACCGGTTTCGGCAAATTCGCGCAGCGTTTCATGGGTGACGTTGCCCGACACTTCCAGACGCGCCTGGCCGTTGGTGCGTTTTACCGCTTCGCGCATTTGGTCAGTTTCGAAGTTATCGAGCATGATGATATCGGCCCCGGCTTTCAGCGCGTCGTCCAGTTCATCCAGGCTTTCTACTTCGACTTCAACCGGCACATCCGGGTGCAACCAGAAGGCTTTTTCGACGGCCTGACGTACCGAGCCGGAAGCAATAATGTGGTTTTCTTTAATCAGGAAGGCGTCGGACAGCCCCAAACGATGATTCGCGCCGCCGCCGCACAATACGGCGTATTTTAGCGCGGTACGCAGTCCCGGCAGGGTTTTGCGGGTATCCAGCAGTTGGGTCTTGGTTCCCGCTAACAGGTCGACGTATTTACGCACTTCACTCGCTACACCTGAAAGCGTCTGCACAAAATTCAGCGCAGTACGTTCACCGGTCAGTAAAACGCGGGAAGGGCCGTCCAGTTCAAACAGCGGCTGATTGGCCTTTATGCTGTCGCCATCTTCGACATGCCAGGTGATGTTGACATCATCGCCAGCCAGCTGAATAAAGACCTCTTCCACCCAACGTTTTCCACAAAAAACGCCATCTTCGCGGGTGATTACGGTGGCATGGGAGCGCATGTCTTCGGGTAAAAGCTGTGCGGTGATATCGTTATTGGCATCAACTTCTCCGCCTAAATCTTCACGCAGCGCCTGAGCTACAGCGGCAGGGATATCCAGATTTATGCGTTCCAACAGCGCGTCACGTCGGTAGTCAGGGTTATAGCGGCGAGGCGGCATGATAAAACTCCAAATTGCTAACGAATCATAAGGTGGAAACATGCTACCCTGAACCTGATATGAGCACCACCAATAAGGAGATTCTGCATGTTGTTAGACGAGGGTTGGCTGGCAGAGGCGCGACGCGTCCCCTCTCCGCATTACGATTGCCGCCCGGATGACGAAAACCCTTCTCTGCTGGTGGTGCATAATATCAGCCTGCCGCCCGGCGAGTTTGGCGGCCCGTGGATAGACGCGCTGTTTACGGGCACGATTGATCCCAACGCCCATCCTTATTTTGCCGGGATCGCCCATCTGCGTGTTTCGGCCCATTGTTTGATTCGCCGTGACGGTGAAATCGTGCAATATGTGCCTTTTGATAAACGCGCCTGGCATGCGGGTGTGTCGAGCTATCAAGGGCGGGAACGCTGTAATGATTTTTCAATTGGTATTGAGTTGGAAGGGACGGATACGCTGGCCTATACCGATGCGCAGTATCAGCAACTGGCTGCCGTGACGAATACTCTGATTACGCGTTATCCGGCCATTGCTAACAACATGACAGGACATTGCAATATTGCGCCCGAGCGTAAGACCGATCCCGGGCCGTCCTTTGACTGGGCAAGGTTCCGCGCCCTGGTCACCCCCTCGTCGCACAAGGAGATGACATGACGCTGTTTACAACATTATTGGTGTTGATTGTTGAACGCCTGTTTAAGCTGGGTGAGCACTGGCAGCTTGATCACCGGATTGCAGCTTTTTTCCGCCGGATTAAGCATTTTTCGATGATGCGTACGGTAGGCATGACTCTGATTGCGATGGGAGTGACATTTCTGCTACTGCGCGCACTTCATGGGCTGTTGTTTAATGTTCCGTTGCTGGTGGCGTGGATCTTAATTGGCTTGCTGTGCATCGGTGCTGGCAAGGCGCGCCTTCACTACCACGCTTACCTGAACGCGGCTGCTCGCGATGATGCTCACGCCCGTGATGCGATGGCCAGCGAGCTGACGCTTATCCATGGGGTTCCGCCGGACTGCGATGAGCGTGAATTCTTGCGCGAACTGCAGAACGCGCTGTTATGGAACAACTTCCGTTTTTATCTGGCGCCGTTATTTTGGCTGATTGTCGGTGGTCCGTGGGGACCTGTGACGCTGGTTGGTTATGCTTTTTTACGCGCCTGGCAGTCCTGGCTGGCGCGCTATCAGACACCGCACCAGCGTCTGCAATCAGGCATTGATGCGATCCTGCATGTGCTGGATTGGATCCCGGTGCGTCTGGCGGGCGTGGTCTATGCGCTGTTGGGACATGGTGAGAAAGCGCTGCCGGCCTGGTTTGCCTCGCTTGCGGATCTGCACACGTCGCAATATCAGGTGCTTACGCGTCTGGCGCAGTTCTCGCTGGCGCGTGAACCGCACACCGATAAAGTCGAAACGCCAAAAGCCGCCGTTTCGCTGGCGAAGAAAACCTCGTTTGTGGTGGTGGTGGTTATTGCGGTGCTCACCATTTATGGGGCATTAGTATAGCGTTGTGCCGGATGGCGCTAATGCTTATCCGGCCTACAATGAAAAAACGTGTAGGCCCGGTAAGCGTTAGCGCCACCGGGCAGTGCAGCGGTTTAGTTCGTATCAGCAGGCGGGATGCCAAAATCTGGCATGCCGTTTTCGTCCCAACGCACGAGCTTCAGACGAGTGTGGCGGTTTGGGTCGTACAGCGGATCGCCCTCGATTTCGGTGTAGTTTCTCGCGTGATACACCAGCACATCTTCACCTTCCGGCGTTTGTGTAAAGCTGTTATGTCCTGGCCCAAACTGGCGGTTTTCATAACTGGTGGTAAAGACCGGGCGCGGTGATTTGTGCCAGTTCTGCGGGTTGAGCGGATCGGCGTTGAGGTCAATCCACAATAATCCCATACAGTAGTTCTCATCGGTGGCGCTGGCGGAATAGCTGATAAACAGCTTATCGCCGTGAACCATGACGGCAGGACCTTCATTGACCCAAAAACCCCGGCATTCCCAGTCATACTCAGGGTGACTTAGCATGACCGGCTCGCCTTTAATCGTCCATGGATTTTCCAGCTCAGCGAGATAGATATTGGAGTTTCCGGCGATATCGGGCGACTTCTGCGCCCAGAGGTACCACTGTTTTCCCTGATGGTTAAAGGTGGTGGCATCAAGCGCAAAGGTATCAAACTGCGTTTTAATCTGACCTTTCTCCGTCCACTGCCCGGTCAGCGGATCGGCGTCGGCACATTCGAGCGCAAACATGCGATGCTGGAACATCCCCAGCTTGTCGAGCGACTGTGTGTGAGTGGCAGCAAAATAGATGTACCACTTGCCTGCCAGATGATGGATTTCGGGTGCCCAGATGAGTTGGCTCATGGGGCCGCTTTCTGGTTTGCGCCAGACGACAACCGGGGCGGCGGTGCGCAACCCCTCCAGCGAGTCGGCCCGGCGTATCTCCAGTCGGTCATATTCGGGTACTGAAGCAATGAAATAATAGTGGCTACCGTCACGTAAGATAAACGGATCGGCACGCTGTTCAATAAAGGGATTTGGCCACTGATTCATTAGGCTTTCCTTACGGTTTCAGTCGTTTTTATATCGTGGTATTCATTCAGTTCACGGTAGTTGGCGCGGCGCTTTTCTAAATCTGTCTGGATTTGCTGCATAAACTCGCGGTCAACTTTAAGCAGACGAACCACGCCTGCGGTAATCAGGTAGCCTACGCCCGGTATGATGGTAAACAGCAGCATAATACCGTTAATGGCAGAGTCGCTTTGCGCTTTCACCCCAGCGTCGTAACCGTACCAGGAGAGCAGGAAGCCGACCATCGCTCCGGCAATCGCCAGGCCCAGTTTCAGGAAGAACAGGTTACCTGAGAAGCTGATTCCGGTGATGCGTTTACCGGTTTTCCACTCGCCATAGTCATCGACATCCGCCATCAGCGACCAGTGCAGCGGAGAAGGAATTTGGTGCAGGATGTTGAGCAGGAAGTAGAGCACCATAATCATCATGGTGGCTTTCGGATCGAAGAAGTAAAACGCGGCAGAGAAAATCGCCAGGATAATATTGGTCCAGAAGAAGACTTTCAGTTTGCACCAGCGATCGGTTAATACCTTCGCCAACATACTGCCGATCATCATGCCGACCACACCAAGACTGATAAACAGCGTTGCGAACTGCGTGCTTTGCTGCATAACCCATGTCACGTAGTACATGGTGGCAGCCATGCGAATAAAGCCCGGACAGACGTTGCACAGTGTTAACAGCAGAATTTTTACCCACTGATCGTTCTTCCACACGTCTTTCAGATCGGCTTTTAAATCGTCATTGGTCTGGACAGCAGGGCGTACGCGTTCACGGACCGTAGCGAAGCAAAACAGAAACATACACATGCCGATGAAAGCCAGAACCGCCATCGCCATCTGATACCCTTTGGCTTTGTCTTCCCCGCCGAACCAGTCGGCCATTGGCAGCAAGGTGAGGGACAGCAGCAGGGTTGCAATGCCTACCAACACAAAGCGATATGACTGGCAGGCGACGCGTTCCTTCGGATCGTTGGTGATGACGCTGCCGAGCGAGCAGTAGGGAATGTTGATCGCTGTATAAGTAATAGATAGCAGGAAGTAGGTAACGAACGCATAGATAACTTTGCTGTTATAGGTCCACTCTGGAGTGGTAAACATCAGTACGCTGAATAACGCGTACGGAAAAGCCATCCATAAAAGCCATGGACGAAATCGACCATATTTACTACGGGTGCGGTCGGCCATCGCGCCCATTATAGGGTCGGTAACGGCGTCGATAACGCGTACTGAGAGCAGTAATACGCCGACCAGTGCAGGTGCCAGACCAAAAATGTCGGTGTAAAAATAGTTAACAAACAACATGATGGCGCCAAAGATGATGTTGCATCCGGCGTCGCCCATTCCATAGCCGATCTTTTCTTTCACCGTGAGCTTACTGGTTTCCATCAACTGCACTCCATTAATGAGATATGGAGAGAATTATTGTCCGGTACCGGTGTTTTTGCGTTGCAGGATAACGCCGCTGATATGGACTAAACAGTCGTGAGTGGGAAAGTGTGAGACAGGTAACAACCCCCACCTGACGCAGGTGGGGGGAGGGGGGGATTAATGCGCTTTAACCGCGCCGGCCGTTTTCTGTTTACACAGGTAGCCGATGCCAAGAATGGCAATCCATACAGGGATTAAGTACACCGAGATCGCCATGCCCGGCGTCATCAGCATAATCACCAGTACTGCAGCCATGAAAATCAGGCACACCCAGTTACCCAGCGGATAGAGCAGCGCCGGGAAGCGGGTGGTAACACCCTGCTGCTGTTTGGCTTTGCGGAACTTCATGTGTGCCAGGCTAATCATTGCCCAGTTGATCACCAGTGCGGAAACCACCAGCGCCATCAGCAGGCCAAAGGCGGATTCCGGTGCCAGGTAGTTGATCAGCACACACAGAGCCGTCACCAGTGCGGAAACCAGAATGGTGTTCACCGGTACACCGCGTTTGTCGACGTTCATCAGCGCTTTCGGCGCATTGCCCTGCTGTGCCAGACCGAACAGCATACGGCTGTTGCAGTATACGCAGCTGTTATAGACAGAAAGGGCGGCAGTCAGCACTACGATGTTCAGGGCATTAGCAACAAAGGTGTCGCCCAGCTCGTGGAAAATAAGGACAAACGGGCTGGTATCCGCCGTGACACGCGTCCACGGCATCAGGGAAAGCAGAACCGCCAGCGAACCCACATAGAAAATCAGGATACGGTAGATAACCTGGTTAGTCGCTTTGGGAATGCTTTGCTCCGGGTTATCCGCTTCTGCTGCGGTGATCCCGACCAGCTCCAGCCCACCGAAAGAGAACATGATAATAGCCATCATCATCACCAGACCGGTGAAGCCATGCGGCAGGAAGCCTCCCTGGTCCCACAGGTTGCTGACGCTGGCCTGCGGGCCGCCGTTACCGCTAAACAGTAACCAGCCGCCGAACAGGATCATCGCTACGACGGCAATGACTTTAATAATGGCGAACCAGAACTCCATCTCACCAAACACTTTCACGTTGGTCAGGTTGATGGCGTTGATCAGCACAAAGAAGGCAGCCGCAGACACCCATGTTGGGATCTCCGGGTACCAGAACTGGATGTATTTACCCACGGCAGTTAGCTCAGCCATGGCAACCAGCACGTACAGCACCCAATAGTTCCAGCCGGAAGAGAACCCCGCGAAACCGCCCCAGTATTTATAAGCAAAGTGACTAAATGAGCCTGCAACGGGCTCTTCAACCACCATTTCACCTAACTGACGCATAATCAAAAAGGCGATAAAGCCGGCAATAGCGTAACCCAGAATAATACCCGGTCCTGCAGACTGGATAACGGATGCGCTACCGAGGAATAACCCGGTACCAATCGCGCCACCCAGTGCGATTAGCTGTATATGGCGGTTCTTAAGGCCGCGCTTGAGCTGATCGCCATGCTGTTGACTTTCCATCATGAAACCTCGTGTGTGGTTTTACTCTTCATATTTCGAGTGCTTATTTTTTGAACTACGCAGCAATGCGTGTGTAAGTTTGCAATTCCGTTTGTTGTATTAATTTGTTTACAGATGCTTTTGATAAAATGTTGCCTTAATGCTTTTGTCTTGATCAGAATAATGATATGCGAGCGCGAATGCACCTGCTTTATGCGGGGAAGATGACGAGTTGAATAAAAAGAAACCATTTGTAAATGCGAGTTTATCTACCACAAAATTTCCATTTTGAATTTCTATTCATTAATAGTGGTTGATATATCGATAAATAAGCAGGTGAATCGGTTCAGATGAGATAATTTTTCGTTTCAATTCCGTTAAAACTACCCCGAGGTGGGTAAATTTAACATTTGTGCATAGTTACATGTTTGAAACGTTATTTCTGTAATGTTGTTAAAATATGCCTCCTTTACTGATTTCAATCAAAACCTGTATGGACAGAAGGTGAATACTTTGTTACTTTAGCGTCAAGAACATGAAATTGGTAAGACCAATTGACTCCGGGCAAATGGCTTAAGACAGGAAATCATGGCCTACAGCAAAATCCGCCAACCAAAACTCTCCGATGTGATTGAGCAGCAGCTGGAGTTTTTAATTCTTGAGGGGACACTTCGCCCCGGAGAAAAACTCCCACCGGAACGCGAGCTGGCAAAACAGTTCGACGTCTCCCGCCCCTCCTTACGCGAGGCGATCCAACGCCTTGAAGCGAAGGGCTTACTGCTTCGTCGTCAGGGCGGTGGCACTTTTGTTCAGAGCAGCCTGTGGCAGAGCTTTAGCGACCCACTGGTAGAGCTGCTCTCCGACCATCCTGAATCCCAGTTTGACCTGCTTGAGACGCGCCATGCGCTGGAAGGTATTGCGGCTTATTACGCTGCACTGCGCAGCACGGATGAAGACAAAACGCGTATCCGTGAACTCCACCATGCGATCGAGCTTGCTCAACAGTCCGGCGATCTTGACGGCGAATCTGATGCGGTACTCCAGTATCAAATTGCTGTCACCGAAGCGGCACACAATGTGGTGCTGCTCCATTTGCTAAGGTGTATGGAACCGATGCTGGCCCAGAACGTTCGGCAAAACTTCGAATTGCTGTATGCGCGTCGTGAAATGCTGCCACTGGTTAGCAGTCACCGTACCCGTATTTTTGAAGCAATTATTGCCGGGAAGCCGGAAGAGGCGCGTGAAGCGTCCCACCGTCACCTGGCGTTTATCGAAGAGATCCTGCTGGACAGAAGCCGTGAGGAAAGCCGTCGTGAACGCGCCTTACGCCGTCTGGAGCAACGAAAGAATTAGTGATTTTTCTGGTAGAACGTTAACCAGAAGATGTTGTAAATCAAGCGCCATATAAAGTGCGCGGCAACTAAACGCAGAACCTGTCTTATTACGCTCTCTGGCGAGAACGTAATGGGACAGGTTCCAGATAACTCAACGTATTAGATAGATAAGGAATACCCCCATGTCAGAACGTTTCCCAAATGACGTGGATCCGATCGAAACTCGCGACTGGCTACAGGCGATCGAATCGGTCATCCGTGAAGAAGGTGTTGAGCGTGCTCAGTATCTGATCGACCAACTGCTTTCAGAAGCTCGCAAAGGCGGCGTGAAAGTAGCGGCAGGTGCAGGGGCCAGCAATTATGTAAACACTATTGCCGTTGAAGATGAACCGGAATACCCGGGCAATCTGGAGCTGGAACGTCGTATTCGTTCTGCTATCCGCTGGAACGCCATTATGACCGTACTGCGCGCGTCTAAAAAGGACCTCGAGCTGGGTGGCCACATGGCATCCTTCCAGTCCTCCGCAACGGTATATGATGTTTGCTTCAACCACTTCTTCCGCGCACGCAACGAGCAAGATGGCGGCGATCTGGTGTACTTCCAGGGTCACATCTCTCCGGGCATCTACGCACGCGCATTCCTGGAAGGTCGTCTGACTGAAGAGCAGATGAACAACTTCCGTCAGGAAGTACATGGCAAAGGCCTGTCTTCCTATCCGCACCCGAAACTGATGCCAGAATTCTGGCAGTTCCCGACCGTATCTATGGGTCTGGGCCCAATCGGTGCTATCTACCAGGCTAAATTCCTGAAATATCTGGAACACCGTGGCCTGAAAGATACCTCTAAACAGACCGTTTACGCCTTCCTAGGCGACGGCGAGATGGATGAGCCAGAATCTAAAGGTGCGATCACCATCGCGACCCGTGAAAAACTGGACAACCTGGTCTTTGTTATCAACTGTAACCTGCAGCGTCTTGACGGCCCGGTAACCGGTAACGGCAAGATTGTTAATGAACTGGAAGGCATCTTCGCGGGCGCTGGCTGGAACGTTATCAAAGTCATGTGGGGCGGTCGTTGGGATGAGCTGCTGCGTAAAGACACCAGCGGTAAACTGATCCAGCTGATGAACGAAACCGTTGACGGCGACTACCAGACCTTCAAATCCAAAGATGGCGCATACGTACGTGAGCACTTCTTCGGTAAATACCCGGAAACCGCAGCACTGGTTGCTGACTGGACTGACGAGCAGATTTGGGCTCTGAACCGTGGTGGTCACGATCCGAAGAAAGTCTACGCTGCACTGAAAAAAGCGCAGGAAACCAAAGGCAGAGCAACTGTAATCCTGGCCCATACCATCAAAGGTTACGGCATGGGTGACACTGCTGAAGGTAAAAACATCGCTCACCAGGTTAAGAAAATGAACATGGACGGCGTGCGTTATATCCGCGACCGTTTCAACGTTCCTGTGACCGATGAGCAGGTTGAAAACCTGTCTTACATCACCTTCCCGGAAGGTTCTGAAGAGCACACTTATCTGCACGCTCAGCGTCAGAAACTGCATGGCTACCTGCCAGCTCGTCAGCCGAACTTCACCGAGAAGCTGGAACTGCCAGCTCTGGAAGACTTCGGTGCGCTGCTGGAAGAGCAGAACAAAGAAATCTCCACCACTATCGCTTTCGTTCGTGCCCTGAACGTGATGCTGAAGAACAAGTCGATCAAAGATCGTCTGGTTCCGATCATCGCTGACGAAGCGCGTACTTTCGGTATGGAAGGTCTGTTCCGTCAGATTGGTATCTACAGCCCGAACGGTCAGCAGTACACCCCGCAGGACCGTGAGCAGGTTGCTTACTACAAAGAAGACGAGAAAGGTCAGATCCTGCAGGAAGGTATCAACGAACTGGGTGCAGGCGCATCCTGGCTGGCTGCTGCGACTTCTTACAGCACCAACGATCTGCCGATGATCCCGTTCTACATCTACTACTCCATGTTCGGGTTCCAGCGTATTGGTGACCTGTGCTGGCAGGCAGGCGACCAACAGGCTCGTGGCTTCCTGATTGGTGGTACTTCCGGTCGTACGACGCTGAACGGTGAAGGTCTGCAGCACGAAGATGGTCACAGCCATATTCAGTCTCTGACTATCCCGAACTGTATCTCTTACGATCCGTCTTACGCGTACGAAGTTGCGGTCATCATGCACGATGGTCTGGAGCGTATGTACGGTGAGAAACAAGAGAACGTTTACTACTACATCACCACGCTGAACGAAAACTACCACATGCCGGCAATGCCAGCAGGTGCCGAGGAAGGTATCCGTAAAGGTATCTACAAACTCGAAACCCTCGAAGGTAAGAAAGGTAAAGTTCAGCTGCTGGGCTCCGGTTCTATCCTGCGTCACGTGCGTGAAGCAGCACAGATCCTGGCGAACGACTACGGTGTAGGATCTGACGTTTACAGCGTAACCTCCTTCACTGAACTGGCGCGTGATGGCCAGGATTGTGAGCGCTGGAACATGCTGCACCCGATGGAAACTCCGCGCGTTCCGTACATCGCTCAGGTGATGAACGACGCTCCGGCAGTGGCATCTACTGACTATATGAAACTGTTTGCCGAACAGGTTCGTACTTATGTACCGGCTGATGATTATCGCGTACTGGGTACTGACGGTTTCGGTCGCTCTGACAGCCGTGAAAACCTGCGTCACCACTTCGAAGTTGATGCTTCCTACGTGGTTGTAGCGGCCCTGGGCGAACTGGCTAAACGTGGCGAAATCGATAAGAAAGTGGTTGCTGACGCAATCATCAAATTCAACATCGATGCAGATAAAGTTAACCCGCGTCTGGCGTAAGAGGTAAAAGAATAATGGCTATCGAAATCAATGTACCGGACATCGGGGCTGATGAAGTTGAAATCACCGAGATCCTGGTCAAAGTAGGCGACAAAGTTGAAGCTGAACAGTCGCTGATCACCGTAGAAGGCGACAAAGCCTCTATGGAAGTTCCGTCCCCTCAGGCGGGTATCGTTAAAGAGATCAAAGTCTCTGTTGGCGACAAAACTGAGACCGGCAAACTGATCATGATTTTCGATTCCGCCGACGGTGCAGCACCTGCTGCACCTGTTCAGGCAGAAGAGAAGAAAGAAGCAGCTCCGGCAGCAGCACCTGCTGCCTCTGCGGCGAAAGACGTACACGTACCTGACATCGGCGGCGACGAAGTAGAAGTTACCGAGATCATGGTTAAAGTGGGCGACACCGTTGCGGCTGAACAGTCTCTGATCACCGTTGAAGGTGACAAAGCCTCTATGGAAGTTCCGGCGCCGTTCGCAGGTACCGTTAAAGAGATCAAAATCAACACGGGTGACAAAGTGTCTACCGGTTCCCTGATTATGGTCTTCGAAGTGGCGGGCGCAGCGCCTGCTGCTGCACCGGCTCAGGCGGCTGCTCCAGCAGCAGCGGCGGCTCCGGCAGCTTCCGGCTCGAAAGAAGTTAACGTACCGGATATCGGTGGTGACGAAGTTGAAGTCACTGAAGTGATGGTTAAAGTGGGCGATAAAATTGCCGCTGAGCAGTCACTGATCACCGTTGAAGGCGATAAAGCGTCGATGGAAGTTCCGGCACCGTTCGCGGGTACCGTGAAAGAAATCAAAATCAGCACCGGCGACAAAGTTAAAACCGGTTCTCTGATTATGGTCTTCGAAGTCGAAGGCGCAGCACCTGCAGCCGCTCCTGCACAAGCAGCAGCTCCGGCTCCGGCCGCTGCACCAGCGCCTGCGCAAGCCGCAGCTCCGGCCGCAAAAGCGGAAGGCAAATCTGAGTTTGCTGAAAACGACGCTTACGTTCATGCAACGCCGCTGATTCGTCGCCTGGCGCGCGAATTCGGTGTGAACCTGGCGAAAGTGAAAGGTTCTGGCCGTAAAGGTCGTATCCTGCGTGAAGACGTTCAGGCTTACGTGAAAGACGCTATCAAGCGTGCTGAAGCGGCTCCGACTGCAGCAGCAGGTGGCGGTATCCCGGGCATGCTGCCTTGGCCGAAAGTGGACTTCAGCAAGTTTGGTGAAATCGAAGAAGTGGAACTGGGCCGTATCCAGAAAATCTCTGGTGCTAACCTGAGCCGTAACTGGGTGATGATCCCGCACGTTACTCACTTCGATAAGACCGATATCACCGATCTGGAAGCGTTCCGTAAACAGCAGAACGCCGAAGCTGAAAAACGTAAACTGGACGTGAAATTCACCCCAGTAGTCTTCATCATGAAAGCCGTTGCCGCAGCTCTGGAACAGATGCCGCGCTTCAACAGCTCCCTGTCTGAAGACGGTCAGCGCCTGACCCTGAAGAAATACATCAACATCGGTGTAGCGGTTGATACTCCGAATGGTCTGGTTGTTCCGGTCTTCAAAGACGTGAACAAGAAGAGCATTACCGAGCTGTCTCGTGAACTGACCGTGATCTCCAAGAAAGCGCGTGATGGCAAGCTGACCGCTGGCGAAATGCAGGGCGGTTGCTTCACCATCTCCAGCATCGGTGGCCTGGGTACTACCCACTTCGCGCCGATTGTGAACGCGCCGGAAGTGGCTATCCTCGGTGTCTCCAAGTCCTCTATGGAGCCAGTGTGGAACGGTAAAGAGTTTATGCCGCGTCTGATGATGCCGATTTCGCTCTCCTTCGACCACCGTGTAATTGACGGTGCGGATGGTGCGCGCTTTATCACCATCATCAACAACATGCTGTCTGACATTCGCCGCCTGGTGATGTAAGCGAAAAAGCCGGCCCGACGGCCGGCTTTTTTCTGGTAATCTCATGAAGTCAGTGAGGTTATTGTGCGAAAGACAAATCGGTTGCCGTTTGTTGTTTCAAAATTGTTAACAATTTTGTAAAATACGGGCGGATAGAACGACCCGCTGGACGACGGGTATAAATTAAGAGGTCATGATGAGCACTGAAATCAAAACTCAGGTCGTGGTACTTGGGGCAGGCCCTGCAGGTTACTCTGCTGCCTTCCGTTGCGCAGATTTAGGTCTGGAGACCGTCATCGTAGAACGTTACAGCACCCTTGGCGGTGTTTGTCTGAACGTCGGCTGTATCCCTTCTAAAGCGCTGCTGCACGTAGCAAAAGTTATCGAAGAAGCCAAAGCGCTGGCTGAACACGGTATCGTTTTTGGCGAGCCGAAAACCGATATCGACAAGATTCGTACCTGGAAAGAAAAAGTTATCACTCAGCTGACCGGCGGTCTGGCGGGTATGGCCAAAGGCCGTAAAGTGAAAGTGGTTAACGGTCTGGGTAAATTTACCGGGGCAAACACCCTGGAAGTTGAAGGCGAAAACGGCAAAACCGTGATCAACTTCGACAACGCAATCATCGCGGCGGGTTCCCGTCCGATCGAACTGCCGTTTATTCCGCATGAAGATCCGCGCGTGTGGGATTCCACCGATGCACTGGAATTGAAAACTGTTCCTAAGCGCCTGCTGGTAATGGGCGGCGGTATCATCGGTCTGGAAATGGGTACCGTGTACCATGCGCTGGGTTCAGAGATCGACGTGGTTGAAATGTTCGATCAGGTTATCCCGGCTGCCGACAAAGACGTGGTTAAAGTCTTCACCAAGCGCATCAGCAAGAAGTTCAACCTGATGCTGGAAACCAAAGTGACCGCCGTTGAAGCGAAAGAAGACGGTATCTACGTTTCCATGGAAGGCAAAAAAGCCCCTGCCGAAGCTCAGCGTTACGATGCTGTGCTGGTCGCTATCGGTCGTGTACCGAACGGTAAAAACCTCGACGCGGGCAAAGCTGGCGTGGAAGTTGACGACCGTGGCTTCATCCGCGTTGACAAACAGCTGCGCACCAACGTACCGCACATCTTTGCTATCGGCGATATCGTCGGTCAGCCGATGCTGGCACACAAAGGTGTTCATGAAGGTCACGTTGCCGCTGAAGTTATCGCCGGCAAGAAACACTACTTCGATCCGAAAGTTATCCCATCCATTGCATACACTGAACCAGAAGTTGCATGGGTTGGTCTGACCGAGAAAGAAGCGAAAGAAAAAGGCATTAGCTACGAAACCGCCACCTTCCCGTGGGCTGCTTCTGGCCGTGCTATCGCTTCCGATTGCGCAGACGGTATGACCAAACTGATTTTCGACAAAGAATCTCACCGTGTTATCGGTGGTGCGATTGTCGGTACCAACGGCGGCGAGCTGCTGGGCGAAATCGGTCTGGCGATCGAAATGGGTTGTGACGCAGAAGATATCGCGCTGACCATCCACGCGCACCCGACTCTGCACGAGTCCGTGGGCCTGGCGGCAGAAATCTTTGAAGGTAGCATTACCGACCTGCCAAACCCGAAAGCGAAGAAAAAGTAATCTTCCCGCTTTTGTGAAAACGCCTCTTCGGAGGCGTTTTTTTTGCCTGAAAACTACCAGTTTTAGTAGTCATCTCATTGATATTTCCACTAAAAAAAATTGCGCAACTGCCGATACTTTTTTCGCCATTGTGTGGCTACTGGCCGCACGGAGAAGAGGCTCTGGACTCTCTATTACACGAAAAAGGAAAATACATGTCTTTAAAAAAAATCGCGGTTGTTGGCATGGTTGTCGCGACAATGACGCTGACCGGTTGTGGTGCGATGACCACCGCCGTTAAAAAACGTAACCTTGAAGTGAAAACGCAGATGAGTGAAACCATCTGGCTGGAGCCTTCCAGCGAGAAGACCGTCTACATTCAGGTAAAAAACACCTCTGACAAAGACATGAGTAACCTGCAAACCCTGCTGGCAAATGACCTGTCAGCGAAGGGGTATAAAGTGACCAGTTCGCCAGACAGCGCTTATTACTGGGTGCAGGCGAACGTGTTGAAAGCGGACAAAATGGATCTGCGTGAAGCTCAAGGCTTCCTGAAAACGGGTTACGAAGGTGCCGCGATGGGCGCAGCGCTGGGCGCGGGGATTACCGCTTATAACAGCAACTCCTCTGGTGCGGCGCTGGGTGTTGGTATCGCGGCGGGGCTGATCGGCATGGCCGCGGATGCGATGGTGGAAGACGTAAACTACACCATGGTTACTGACCTGCAAATCTCTGAACGCAGCAAAGCGAAAGTGACAACGGATAATGTTGCTGCATTGCGTCAAGGGACATCTGGCATCAAGCTGCAAACCAGCAGCGCGCAAGGCGATCGCGCAAAATACCAGACCCGCGTTGTGTCTAATGCTAACAAAGTGAATCTGAAGTTCGAAGAAGCGAAGCCGGTGTTGGAAGCTCAACTGGCGAAATCTGTCGCTAACATCCTGTAATTTGTTGCGGGTTGCCGGGGGGCGGCTATGCCTTACCCGGCCTACTAACCTTCCGACTCGGTATTAGGGCGCTACAGGTTGCCAGTTTTTATCCGGATGGAATGTGGTTAACGCTTGTGCTTTCTGCTGTGATTCAACACCGAGATCGGCCTGGTAGACTTTGTCTTCACCGTTAATCATAAAACTCATCACGCCGGTGTGATCGTAGCTAACGGGCCAGGCTACCATGGCAAAACCGCTGGTTTTATCGGGAAGGATCCGGAAGCGATAGCCGTGATAGCCCATGCCCGGCTCCTGTGGACTGAAGGCTGGGCCAAGCGGGCTTGGCGCTTCGCCCGGCGAAACAGGCCAGTACAGACCATCCTTTTTCCCTTCAGAACTGACAATCTTTTGCGCGTATTTCTGGTTCATCGCAAAATAGCTCTGCTGAGCATCCACATAGGCGTGCAACGCCTCGATGGCAGCAAGTTCGTTGCGTCCAATCTCACGGGTCAGGATCTCTTCGGCCGCTTCCTTGATATCAAATTGCCAGCCTGAAGCGTTTTTGACGACCGGGATTGGCAGTTGCCAGTCGCTGTCCCCAACCACAAGATGCGCCGTATTGCCGTCGATGACAGTGCTATGGCGTACCTTCCAGTCACGCAGGAAGCGATCAACCGCATCAGGATCGACGCCTTCTGGCGGCAGAAAATCACGCCAGTTTTCCCCGAGCAGGTTGCTCATTGCACTTTCATTTTGCTCACTGATAGCGTTTGCCAGCGCATCTGTTGCCTGGTCTGGTGTGCTGAAGGATTGTTGTGCCATCGCGGTGGCCGAAACCATGAACAACACCATTCCACTGAGTAGTTTATTTTTCATGTCGGTTCCCTTAACGATGACGGAATTCACGGTGTTCAGCACGCCCGCCAGAAGGCTGGCGTGATGGCTGATTACGGGCGACCTGCCGGCTCTGGGCACCTCGCTGTTGCTGTGCCTGCCAGTTGGCGGAGCGACTGTCGTTACCGCTCAGCGCATTGGCGCGTGGCTGGCTGGTTCGCTGTTGAAGATTGCGCTGTTGTACATTGCGTTGCTGCGCCGGTTGCGTGACCCGTTTCTCCTGTCGCTGGGCGACTGCCTGGCGATTCTCCCGCTGCTGAGTGCTCGTCCGCTTCGCGGTTTGCGGTTTGGTATCGTAACCGCGGTAGTTATTACGTTGGGAAATTTGCTTCAGTTGTTGATTCGATGCCTGACGCTGGGCGTCTCTCGTGCCCGTACGCGCCGTTTGCGGGAATGTTTTCCCCGTCGATTTTTCCATCTGGCTCAGGGCTGCCTGGCGCTGGTTATCACGGTTGACCGGTCTTTGCTGAGTCGAACTTAACCCGGTTGCCGTGTTAGTGGAGTGGAAGCGGTTATTGAGCTGGCTATTTGGGTAAGGCACACCCTCACGGTAGGCTGGGTTATGCTGCCAGGTACGGTTGGCATCTGTCAGGCGCTGACCACTGATTTTATTGAAGTTATCAACGTTAATGTTGATGTTGTTATCACCGTTGCGGTTATAGCCGCCATGGTTATCCCAGTCATCATTATGATGGTGGTCGTCGTCGTCATCCCAGTCGATGTTGCTGAAGATGGCATAGGTTGTGGCGACACCAAGGCTGAAGCCTAAACCATTGACGAAGCTGTTACCAAATTGCTCACCGGGCGTTGGTGGCAGATAGGTTGGCGGATAGGCGGTATTCGGCCAGGTACCGTAAACCGTGTTCGGGTTATAGGTTGGAACATACACCACCTGCGGATCGGCGGATTCAATCTTGATGACCGTAGGGCTTGTCGTGGTGGTAGTGCTGGTTGTTGACGTGCTGGTGGCGGTTTTCGCCGGTGCCGCTTTGGTCACGGTGGTGACGGTCTGTTGCGGTGTTGATTGCAGCGCGCCGGTTTGTTGCGCCAGCGCGCGCAGACGTTGAACGGAATCCATGACGTCCTTCGGCTGTGCGAGGAAAGCATCGCCCAGACTTTGTACCCACGGCGGATTTTCACCCATCAGCGACATCAACTGAGGAAAGGCAACCAGCGATTTCACGCTGGGATCCCAGGGCTGGCTGGCAACTGCCTGAATGGCGGCATCGCCCTGCATTTTGGGATTGTCTTTTGACCACTGTGCGGCCTGGATGACGTTAGCCGGATAGGTTGAGGCCATCAAAATTTGTGACAACAGCGAGTCTGGATAGAGCGCGATGGGTGCAACCCACTGATCGATCTGTGCTGCCGAGTAGGTTGGTGCCACGGCGGGCGCTGTTTGGTCGGCCGGGGCAGGGGCCGCTACGGGAGCTGGGGCCGGTGTTGACGGTTGCTGCGCAACGGGGGGCGGAGGAGCAGGCTCCGTTGTGCGACTTTTAACAAACATCACGCCAGAGGCGGCAAACAGCCCGGCACTGCACAAAAGGACAAGCAGATGTGGCTTAAGGGGCAACTTCATAAAATGACTCCAACGAGACGAGCGCTGTGCCGTGAGGCGTTCCTGTTGCCGCGAGTATTATTCACCCGTGTTAGACAGTTTTGACTTTTATGGTTGATTCACCAGGTAGGTCCGAAAAAAGAGTGTGAGTATTTATTACACAATTATATGTGATGGCGGAAAAATCGCTGGAATATTCAGCCGATCGCGCTTGAAAATTAACCGTTTATGGGTGGTTTTAAGCTGACTTAATTTCACCTCGCCTTGTCGCTATACCATTCTTAACGATTCAGCCAATTTTTTATGTTGCTTTTTTGTAAACGGATTAACACTTAATGAAAATCCTGTTATTGTGCCTTATGCGGTACCGGGCATTTACCCTACTAACTACTGTCTCACAGGAGCGTGAAGAGAATCGCCCATCTACAAAAGCGCCGCATTATGACAATGAGAGCGAGGAGATATCGTCGTGCTAGAAGAATACCGTAAGCACGTAGCTGAGCGTGCTGCCCAGGGGATTGTGCCAAAACCTTTAGACGCAACCCAAATGGCTGCACTTGTCGAGCTGCTGAAGACCCCGCCTGTGGGCGAAGAAGAATTCCTGTTAGACCTGTTGATCAACCGCGTTCCTCCTGGCGTAGATGAAGCCGCTTATGTTAAAGCTGGTTTTCTCGCCGCTGTCGCAAAAGGCGACACCACCTCCCCGCTGGTTACCCCAGAAAAAGCCATTGAACTGCTGGGTACCATGCAGGGTGGCTACAACATTCATCCGCTGATCGACGCGCTGGACGATGCAAAACTGGCGCCGATTGCCGCCAAAGCGCTCTCTTCAACGCTGCTGATGTTCGATAACTTCTACGATGTAGAAGAAAAAGCCAAAGCGGGCAACGAATATGCGAAGCAGGTAATGCAATCCTGGGCTGATGCCGAATGGTTCCTGAACCGTCCAGCTCTGGCTGAAAAAATCACCGTTACCGTCTTTAAAGTGACGGGTGAAACCAACACCGATGACCTTTCTCCGGCACCGGATGCATGGTCTCGCCCGGATATCCCTCTGCACGCGCTGGCGATGCTGAAAAACGCCCGTGAAGGTATCGAACCGGATCAGCCGGGCGTGGTTGGCCCGATCAAACAGATCGAAGAATTGCAGAAAAAAGGTTACCCGCTGGCTTATGTGGGTGATGTTGTCGGTACCGGTTCTTCGCGTAAATCCGCAACCAACTCCGTGCTGTGGTTCATGGGTGACGACATTCCTCATGTGCCGAACAAGCGTGGCGGCGGCCTGTGCCTCGGCGGCAAAATTGCACCTATCTTCTTCAACACCATGGAAGATGCGGGCGCACTGCCGATTGAAGTGGACGTGTCGAACATGAACATGGGCGACGTGATTGACGTTTACCCGTTCAAAGGCGAAGTACGCAACCACGAAACCGGCGAACTGCTGGCAAGCTTTGAGCTGAAAACCGAAGTCCTGATCGACGAAGTACGCGCCGGTGGCCGTATCCCGCTGATCATCGGTCGTGGCCTGACCACCAAGGCGCGCGAAGCGCTGGGTCTGCCGCACAGCGACGTATTCCGTCAGGCGAAAGACGTGGCGGAAAGCAGTCGTGGCTTCTCCCTGGCACAGAAAATGGTTGGCCGCGCTTGCGGCGTGAAAGGCATCCGTCCGGGCGCGTACTGCGAACCGAAGATGACCTCCGTCGGTTCTCAGGATACTACTGGCCCTATGACCCGTGACGAACTGAAAGACCTGGCGTGCCTGGGCTTCTCGTCTGACCTGGTGATGCAGTCCTTCTGCCACACTGCGGCGTATCCGAAGCCGGTTGACGTGAACACGCATCACACGCTGCCAGACTTCATCATGAACCGCGGCGGTGTGTCGCTGCGTCCGGGCGACGGCGTTATTCACTCCTGGCTGAACCGCATGCTGCTGCCGGATACCGTAGGTACCGGTGGTGACTCCCATACCCGTTTCCCGATTGGTATTTCCTTCCCGGCAGGTTCTGGTCTGGTGGCGTTTGCTGCGGCGACCGGCGTGATGCCGCTGGATATGCCGGAATCCGTTCTGGTGCGTTTCAAAGGCAAAATGCAGCCGGGTATCACCCTGCGCGATCTGGTACACGCCATCCCGCTGTACGCGATCAAACAGGGTCTGCTGACCGTTGAGAAGAAAGGTAAGAAGAACATCTTCTCTGGCCGCATTCTTGAAATCGAAGGTCTGCCGGATCTCAAAGTAGAGCAGGCGTTCGAATTGACCGACGCCTCCGCTGAACGTTCTGCTGCCGGTTGTACCATCAAGCTGAACAAAGAGCCGATCGTTGAGTATCTGAGCTCTAACATCGTTCTGCTGAAGTGGATGATCGCAGAAGGTTACGGCGATCGCCGTACGCTGGAACGTCGTGTGCAGGGCATGGAAAAATGGCTGGCGGATCCGCAGTTGCTGGAAGCCGACGCTGACGCAGAATACGCGGCAGTGATCGACATCGATCTGGCGGATATCAAAGAGCCAATCCTGTGTGCACCGAACGATCCGGACGATGCGCGTCTGCTGTCTGACGTACAGGGCGAGAAGATCGACGAAGTGTTCATCGGCTCCTGCATGACTAACATCGGCCACTTCCGTGCCGCTGGTAAGCTGCTGGATGCGCACAAAGGCCAACTGCCAACGCGTCTGTGGGTGGCTCCGCCAACCCGTATGGATGCGGCACAGCTGACCGAAGAAGGTTATTACAGCGTGTTCGGTAAGAGCGGTGCGCGTATCGAAATTCCAGGCTGCTCTCTGTGCATGGGTAACCAGGCGCGTGTAGCCGACGGCGCAACGGTGGTGTCGACCTCTACCCGTAACTTCCCGAACCGTTTAGGTACCGGGGCGAACGTCTACCTGGCTTCTGCGGAACTGGCGGCGGTTGCGGCGCTCATCGGCAAACTGCCGACGGCGGAAGAGTATCAGACCTATGTGGCGCAGGTAGATAAAACGGCCGTAGATACTTACCGTTATCTGAACTTCGACCAGCTGTCTCAGTACACCGAGAAAGCGGATGGTGTGATTTTCCAGACCGCGGTGTAATGCCCTAAAGCATTTTGTGTAAAAACGCATCAATGCCCGGAGAAGTCTGCTTCTCCGGGCATTTTTATTTCTATTCCTTATACCCACTACGCTTTTTTTCTGCCGCGCTGCTGCGATAATTACAGCAAGGCGCAATGCGGTATTGGCGCATTGCCGGGAGTAGAGGAAGACATTATGGATTACGAATTTCTGCGCGATATTACCGGGGTGGTAAAAGTGCGTATGTCCATGGGCCACGAGGTGGTGGGGCACTGGTTTAATGAGGAAGTGAAAGAAAACCTGGCCTTACTTGATGAAGTGGAACAGGCAGCGCGTGCGGTTAAGGGCAGTGAGCGCTCCTGGCAGCGAGTAGGGCATGAATACACGCTCTGGCTGGATGGCGAAGAAGTGATGGTTCGCGCTAATCAGCTGGAGTTCTCTGGCGATGAGATGGAAGAGGGGATGAGCTACTACGACGAAGAAAGTTTTTCGCTCTGTGGTGTAGAGGACTTTCTTCAGGTTGTGGCGGCATACCGCGAATTTGTGCATCAATCCTGAGATATTTCAGATATCAATGAAGCCGGGTGAGACAAACCCGGCTTTTTTTTCATCCGAATGATTATTTGATTTTTATTAATCATTTAAAAACTGTGATCTGCCGCGTTTGTGATCTGATTTTGATTGAATATAATCGCTGTGATTTTATTTAATCACAACATAACAACAGGCGGGAAGACCATGAACATCAAGAAGGCAATAGAACGCGTACCCGGCGGCATGATGGTTGTGCCGTTGGTTATCGGTGCCATTATCAACACTTTTGCCCCGCAGGCGTTGCAGATCGGTGGATTCACCACGGCTTTATTTAAAAATGGCGCGGCTCCCTTGATTGGCGCGTTCCTGCTCTGTATGGGGGCGGGAATTAGCGTAAAGGCGGCGCCGCAAGCTTTGCTACAAGGCGGCACGATTACGCTGACCAAGTTACTGGTCGCGATTGCAATTGGTCTCGGGGTTGAACACCTGTTTGGCGCGGAGGGCATCTTTGGCTTAAGCGGTGTTGCCATTATTGCGGCAATGAGTAACTCCAATGGCGGGCTTTACGCGGCGCTGGTTGGCGAGTTTGGCAATGAACGTGATGTCGGTGCGATCTCCATTTTGTCTCTGAATGACGGGCCTTTCTTTACCATGATCGCGCTGGGCGCGGCGGGTATGGCAAATATTCCTATCATGGCGCTGGTGGCGGTTCTTGTTCCGCTGGTGGTTGGCATGATCCTCGGTAACCTCGACGCCAATATGCGTGACTTCCTGACCAAAGGCGGTCCACTGCTCATTCCTTTCTTTGCATTTGCACTTGGAGCCGGTATTAACCTGGAAATGCTGCTGCAAGGCGGTCTGGCGGGCATTCTGCTGGGTGTGCTGACCACCTTTGTGGGCGGCTTCTTTAACATTCGTGCCGATCGTCTGGTTGGCGGGAGTGGTATTGCTGGTGCTGCGGCATCCAGTACGGCGGGGAACGCCGTCGCGACGCCACTGGCTATAGCACAGGCCGATCCCTCGCTGGCAGAGGTTGCCGCTGCGGCAGCGCCGCTGATCGCTGCGTCAGTCATTACAACCGCCATTCTGACGCCAATTCTTACGTCGTGGGTCGCGAAAAGGCAGTCTCGTCAGGCCGTGCAGGAGAAGAAAGCATGAAAATGATCGTTATCGCCGATGACTTTACGGGCTCTAACGATACCGGCGTACAGCTGGCGAAAAAAGGGGCGCGTACCGAAGTAATGCTGACCCCAGCGCAGAAACCGTCGCGCCGCGCCGATGTTCTGGTCATCAATACGGAAAGCCGGGCGATGCCGGCAACGCAGGCCGCCGCGGCTGTACAACAAGCGTTAGCGCCATGGTGTGAGGGCGAAGCAATACCGCTGGTATACAAAAAAATAGACTCGACATTTCGTGGCAATGTGGGGGCTGAAGTCACTGCAGCCATGCGTACAGCCGGTCGGACGCTGGCCGTGATTGCGGCGGCAATTCCTGCTGCCGGGCGCACCACGCAGGATGGCTTGTGCCTGGTCCATGGTGTGCCGCTGCTGGAAACGGAATTCGCCAGCGATCCAAAAACGCCTATTCACTCTTCGCGTATTGCTGAACTGGTCGCGCTGCAAAGCGATGTCCCTGTACATGAGGTGTCGCTGGTGGATGTGCGTCGGGGAAGTTTGAGTGCGCTGCTGAGCGCTTTTGCAAAAGCCGGCGAATGTATGGTGGTGGTGGATGCTGTGGAAGAGCGAGATCTCGCGCTCATTGCGCAGGCGGTTTGTGAGCAAAAACAGATGCCGCTGCTCGTAGGGGCGGCAGGGCTTGCCAATGCGCTACCGGCCGCAACGTTTATGCAAGAAAAGCAGGAATTACCGGTGTTGGTTGTGGCTGGCTCAATGAGTGAGGCAACGCGACGTCAGGTGGAAAAAGCAGTGTGTCAGGGTCGGGCAAAAGTCGTTGATATCGATGCCGCGCGGTTGGTTGCATCGTCATTTGCACCGGAAATGGACTCTGTTATTGAACAGGCTTGCGCGCAACTGAGCCAGCAGCAGCACACGATCTTACGCACCAGTCGATGTGCAGAAGACCGGGACATGATCGACACGCTGTGTTTCAACGTGGGGATGAGTCGCCAGCAGTTGGGAGAACTGCTGAGTCAGCGTCTAGGGGAGATAACGCTGCGCATTATTGAACAAGCACGTATCGGCGGATTGTTCCTGACCGGAGGCGATATTGCCACGGCGGTCGCCAGTGCGTTGGGTGCAGAAGGGTATCGCATCCACAGTGAGGTCGCCCCGTGTATTCCGTGCGGAACGTTTGTGAATAGCGAGATTGACGACTTGCCGGTTATTACCAAAGCGGGTGGATTCGGTTCTGATACGACCCTTTGCGATGCGCTGTATTTTATTGAGGAGATGTACCGTGGTAACTAAAACAATTGCGATTACGATGGGAGACCCGGCGGGGATTGGTCCGGAAATTATTGTTAAAGCGCTACGCGAAGATGAACTTAATGGTGCGCCGCTGGTGGTGGTTGGGTGCCTAAAAACGCTGCAGCGGTTACAGGCTCAGGGGCTGGCTGACGGAGTAACATTTCGCGCTATTGAACAGGTCGCCGATGCCAGATTCACGCCAGATACGATTCATGTGATTGATGAACCGCTGGCGAAACCTGACGAACTGCTCCCAGGTACAGTGCAGGCGCAGGCGGGCGATCTGGCCTATCGCTGTGTGAAGCGGGCGACTGAACTGGCGATGAAGGGGGATGTACATGCCATCGCGACCGCGCCGTTGAACAAAGAAGCGCTGCATCTCGGCGGACACAATTATCCTGGACATACCGAACTGCTGGCAACGCTAACCGAAAGCCGCGACTATGCGATGGTGCTGTACACCGATAAGCTGAAAGTTATCCATGTTTCGACGCATATCGCTCTGCGCAAATTCCTTGATACGCTCAATGGGCAACGTGTCGAAACGGTGATTGGTATCGCGGATACCTTCCTGAAGCGCGTAGGCTTTGCACACCCGCGTATTGCCGTTGCGGGGGTGAATCCACATGCCGGAGAGAATGGCCTGTTTGGCGATGAGGAAATTCGTATTGTCGGACCCGCGATTGAGAATATGAGAGCGAAGGGGATGGATGTTTACGGTCCGTGCCCGCCGGATACCGTGTTTTTACAGGCTTATGAAGGTCAGTATGACATGGTGGTGGCGATGTACCACGATCAGGGGCATATCCCGCTGAAATTGCTGGGTTTCTATGATGGTGTAAATATCACAGCAGGTTTACCGTTTATTCGTACCTCTGCCGATCACGGTACGGCATTTGATATCGCCTGGACGGGAAAAGCAAAATCTGAGAGCATGGCCGTATCGATCAAACTGGCAATGCAACTGGCGTAATTTACTGTTATGAAAGGGCAACACCGTCTGGATAAGATTGTGGCGTATTTGAAAAATCATACGCTGGTTACCGTGGAACAGTTGGTTGACGCGGTTGACGCCTCTCCAGCAACGATCAGGCGCGATCTCATCAAGCTGGATGAACAGGGTGTGATCAGCCGCAGCCACGGCGGTGTTGCGTTACGACGCTTTGAAGCTGCGCAGCCAACCACAAACGAAAAGCAACTGCGATCGCCTGCTGAGAAACGGGCGATTGCGCGTTTTGCCGCCTCAATGGTGCGTGCGGGTGATGCCGTGGTGCTTGATGCCGGTACCACAATGCTGGAGCTGGCAAAATGTCTGACGCATTTGCCGCTGCGAGTGATTACCGTTGATCTGCATATTGCCCTGTTTTTGTCAGAATTCCGTCAGATAGAGGTGACGATCGTCGGTGGACGCATCGATGACAGCAGCCAGTCCTGTATTGGTGAGTTTGGCCGGAAAATGTTGCGCAGCGTCTATCCTGATATTGCTTTTATGAGCTGTAACACCTGGAGTATGGAAAAGGGTGTAACCACGCCAACGGAAGACAAAGCGGGATTAAAGCAGGAAATTATTGCGAATGCCCAACGGAAGGTATTGCTGGCGGATAGCAGTAAGTACGGCGCACATTCGTTATTTAACGTCGCGCCGCTTAGTTGCTTTACCGATGTTGTTACCGATGTGAATCTACCGCCAAACGCGCAGACTGAATTAAAAGCGCAATCCGTTGCCCTGACGCTGGTACAGCCAGAGTAACGGCAATCTCAACCCTGATTGCGCCGGAGATTATTTAACGTAGGCCAGCAGGCTCAGAGAGTCACGCGCCAGCGCTTTGCATTTCTTTGCTGTAGGGATGCCGATACCGCTGAGATCGCGGTAGCTGTCTTCACCCAGCGCTTTCATATTGAAGGTGTCGTAATTACTCAGGTCCCACTGGTTTTGCTGGGCAAAAAAGACCAGTGCGCGACGAATCTGCCCATTAGGCAAATTCTGGTATCCACAGTCATTTTTCAGAAAAACAAAAACTGCCGTTAAATCGGCCATATCTTCGGCTTCGGACTCGCTGAGCGCGTAGCTATTTGCGCATACGGCCATCAGGGTGCCGAACAAAACTGTTCTGAAAAACGTCTTCATTGCTTCTACCACTGCATCACGGAATTTAAACGTTAGCATACTGCGAGCGAAGCGACGACCTTTATTATTAGCCGTTCACTTGACCTTCCCGTAAGGGGAAGGCTTATGCTTAAAAGATAGCCTGCTTAAGCTGCTGAATATAAGGAAGTGATTATGCAACGTCGTGACTTTTTAAAGTACTCCGTGGCGCTGGGCGTCGCGTCAGCGTTACCTCTGTGGAGCCGGAGCGTATTTGCCGCAGACCGCCCTGCATTGCCCATTCCTGACCTGTTAACCGCGGATGCCTCAAACCGTATGCAATTGGTGGTGCAAGCCGGAAAATCGAGCTTTGCTGGTAAAACAGCGACGACCTGGGGATATAACGGCAATTTACTCGGACCTGCGGTCAAGCTGAACAAAGGGCAGTCGGTGACCGTGGATATCCATAACCAGCTTGCCGAAGAGACGACGTTGCACTGGCACGGTCTGGAAATCCCCGGTGAAGTCGACGGTGGGCCGCAAGGCATTATCCCGGCGGGCGGGAAACGTTCAGTGACCTTCACGCCGGATCAACGGGCGGCGACCTGCTGGTTCCACCCGCATCAGCATGGAAAGACCGGCCGTCAGGTAGCTATGGGACTGGCCGGACTGGTGCTGATTGAAGATGAAGAGATTCGCAAGCTGATGCTGCCTAAGCAGTGGGGCATTGATGATGTGCCGGTGATTATTCAGGACAAACAGTTTTCTGCTGATGGGCAGGTTGATTATCAACTGGACATCATGACCGCCGCCGTCGGCTGGTTTGGCGATACGCTGCTGGCCAACGGGGCGATTTATCCTCAGCATGCCGCACCGCGCGGCTGGCTGCGCTTGCGTCTGTTGAATGGTTGTAACGCACGCTCACTGAACATTGCGGCCAGCGACAATCGTCCTTTGTACGTCATTGCCAGCGACGGCGGACTGTTGGCGGAACCGGTAAAAGTGACCGAGCTTCCTATGCTGATGGGCGAGCGCTTTGAAGTGCTGGTGGATGTCAGTGACGGCAAAGCTTTTGATCTGGTCACTCTGCCAGTCAGCCAGATGGGGATGGCGATTGCGCCATTCGATAAGCCGCACCCGGTGATGCGCGTTCAACCGTTGCTGATTACCGCTTCCGGCACGCTGCCAGATTCGCTGACATCCATGCCATCGCTGCCGTCACTGGAAGGGCTGACGGTGCGCAAGCTGCAGCTGTCGATGGATCCGATGCTCGATATGATGGGCATGCAAATGCTGATGAAGAAATACGGCGGTCAGGCCATGGCGGGTATGGATCATGGGAAGATGATGGGCCATATGAATAATGACAATATGGGCCACGGCAATATGAATCATGGCAATATGAACCACGGTAAGATGGGGAATATGCAGCATGGCGACATGGGCAACATGAAGCATGGAACATTCGACTTCCATAATGCCAACCGGATTAATGGCCAGGCATTTGATATGAATAAACCGATGTTTGCCGCGGCGAAAGGTCAGCACGAACGCTGGGTGATTTCCGGCCAGGGCGACATGATGCTGCATCCGTTCCACATTCATGGTACGCAGTTCCGCATTCTGTCTGAGAATGGCAAAGCACCTGCCGCACACCGCGCGGGATGGAAGGACACTGTGCGGGTAGAAGGCGGCGTGAGCGAGGTGTTAGTGAAGTTTGACCACGACGCGCCAAAAGAGCATGCCTATATGGCGCATTGCCATCTGTTAGAGCATGAAGATACCGGGATGATGCTCGGCTTCACCGTCTAAAAAATTACGCTGTGCTTATCCGGCCTGCAGAAATCTCTCGTAGGCCGGATAAGACACAGTCTCTTTACAGCGTTTCACCGCACGACTCCCTCCTCCTGCAAATTCTGCTATTGCACATAAAGTAATCGCCTTTGAAGCCGATAATCATTGGGTACCCAATGTGAGTTCAATGGATGAAATACTATGATTAAAAATGTGCGTGTTATTACCGGCATTCTTCTGGTTCTCGCCATTTTCTGTTTGCTACAGGTCGTGACAGGAAGCTTTTTTTATTCTGCGGTAAACAATGATCGCCATAATTTCCAGAACTCAGGCACCCTGAATGCCCAACAGGAAAATCTGAGTGATAGCGTCAATACGCTGATTAAAACCCGAGTAACGGTAACCCGCGTAGCAATTCGTTTCTTAAAGAATCAACGCGATCCGGCCTCACTGGCGGCCATTGATACTTTGCTAAAGACGGCGAGTGAGTCGATGAAAAAGGCTGAGGGATACTTCGCGCATTATCAGTCATTGCCGCAGGTGTCGGGGCAGAATCCGCAAATTGCATCTGAAATGGAAAAACAGTATCGGCAGATGCACGACGTGATGGCGTTATCGATAGAGTATCTGCGCGCGAATAACTATCAGGCCTATGGCGATCTTGATGCTCAGAAGGCGCAGGATGAAATGGAAGCCAGCTATGACCAGTGGCGTAACGAAAACAACGCGTTGCTGCAGCACGCGGCGGCGGAAAATCAGCACAGCTTTACCCGCATGCAATGGACGTTAGGGGCAATTGTCGTCGCTGTGCTCATCGTTCTGGGCATGATCTGGAGTGGGTTGCAGCATATGCTGCTTAAACCCCTGGCGCAGATCATGGAGCATATCCGCATTATTACCCGTGGTGATCTGACCCATCAACTCGACGTCCAGGGACGTAATGAAATGGGACGTTTGGCGACGGGCTTAGATGAAATGCGACAGTCGCTGATTTCGACAGTCACGTCGGTGCGTAACAGCTCAGAAACGATTCATAGCGGCGCAACGGAAATCTCATCAGGTAACAACGATCTGTCTTCGCGTACTGAGCAGCAGGCTGCTTCACTTGAAGAGACAGCCGCCAGCATGGAACAGCTTACCGCGACCGTGAAGCAAAATACGGACAATGCGAAACAGGCGACTCAACTGGCTAAGAATGCGTCTGATACTGCCGCACGTGGTGGACGGGTTGTTGATACTGTCGTGCACACGATGAGTGAAATTGCCGGTAGTTCACAGCAAATTGCGCAGATCACCAGCGTCATCGACAGTATTGCTTTCCAGACCAATATCCTGGCGCTCAACGCGGCGGTTGAGGCTGCCAGAGCAGGAGAGCAGGGACGCGGATTTGCTGTTGTGGCGGGTGAAGTCCGTACCCTGGCAAGCCGTAGCGCTCAGGCAGCCAAAGAGATCAAAGCGTTGATTGATAACTCAACCCACAGCGTGGGGATGGGATCTCAGCAGGTGTCGGACGCGGGTAAAACGATGAAAGAGATTGTCGCAGCGGTCACCCGCGTGACGGACATCATGGGGGAAATCGCCTCAGCCTCGGAGGAACAGAGTCGGGGGATTGAGCAGGTGAGCCTCGCGGTCTCGCAGATGGACAGTGTCACACAACAAAACGCCGCGCTGGTAGAGGAGTCTGCTGCCGCCGCCGCTTCGTTGGAACAACAAGCTGAACAGTTACGTCTGGCCGTGGCGGCATTTCGCATCACTCGCGATGCCTCCAACAGTGAGCATCGAAAACCACCTAAGGATACTCCACGAGCGACCTCTGCGGGGAGTTCGCCACAAGACCCGCACTGGGAAACGTTTTAGCCACAGGCTGCCGTGCGCTCCTGGTTTTGATTAATAAGCGTACAAAAAACGACGCAAACGGGTTCTCCTGTGAACTATCAGAGGAACCCGCTCTCTTTACTGGTATACTTCATCAACTGAATTGTTTGTATGCTGTCGCAAGTTTTGTGGTTAGAGCGGGTCGCCGTCTGTCAGTCGGTGTATCAACGTAAGCGCTTTCTTTCGATCTGCATGATGTGTCAACTGATAAAAATCAGTGAGTTATAGGGTTTATGAAACATACTGTTGAAGTGATGATCCCGGAAGCGGAGATCAAAGCGCGTATTGCTGAACTGGGGCGCCAGATTAACGAACGTTACAAGGACAGCGGCAGCGATATGGTGCTGGTTGGTCTGTTACGTGGCTCATTTATGTTTATGGCGGATCTGTGCCGTGAAGTGCATGTCTCTCACGAAGTCGATTTCATGACGGCATCCAGCTACGGTAGCGGAATGTCTACCACGCGTGATGTTAAAATCCTGAAAGACCTGGATGAAGACATTCGTGGCAAGGACGTGCTGATTGTCGAAGACATCATCGACTCCGGCAATACGCTGTCCAAAGTGCGTGAAATTCTGAGCCTGCGCGAGCCGAAATCCCTGGCTATTTGTACGCTGCTGGACAAACCTTCTCGTCGTGAAGTGAATGTTCCGGTCGAGTTTATCGGCTTCTCAATTCCTGATGAGTTTGTGGTCGGTTACGGCATTGACTATGCCCAGCGTTATCGCCATCTGCCGTATGTTGGCAAAGTGGTGCTGCTGGACGAGTAACTGGCTGGAGCGCCTGATGGCGCAGGTTTGTAGGCCGGGTAAGGCGTCGCCGCCTCCCGGCAATGTCACATTATTTATGGTTACTGTGTTTCTGACTCAGGTTAGACAACCCCTGGCGATAGCGCTGTTCCAGCGTTTCGCGGCTGGTGGCGGTGACGTCGAGATCGCGCAGCAGGCCATCATGAATACCGTAAGCCCAGCCGTGAATGGTCACTTTCTGACCGCGCTTCCAGGCTGAACGCATAATGGTTGAGTGGCCCAGGTTATAGACCTGTTCCATGACATTCAGTTCGCACAGGGTGTCCATACGACGTTCCTGCGGCATTTCGCCCAGCAGTGAGCTGTGTTTGAACCAGATATCGCGGATGTGCAGTAACCAGTTATCAATCAGCCCCTGTTCTTTATTTTCAATCGCCGCCTGGACGCCGCCGCATCCATAGTGGCCGCATATAATAATATGTTCCACTTCCAGCACATCCACCGCATACTGAACCACTGAGAGACAGTTCAGGTCGGTGTGAATAACCAGATTGGCAACATTGCGGTGAACAAATAATTCGCCCGGTTCAAGACCGGTTAATCGTTCAGCGGGAACGCGGCTATCGGAACATCCAATCCATAGAAAACGCGGATTCTGGGCATGTGTCAGCGTTTCAAAAAATCCGGGATCTTCTTCTATCAGCATCTTTGACCATAGTGCATTGTTGCTGATGAGTGTATCTATGTCTTTCATGGAGTAGCACGACCCGAAGCCAGATAAATTCGATGGGCTAATATAGGGTAACTCCATCATTATTTAAACTATATATAAAATGTCAGAACGTAAGGTAAGTATAAAAACATGACCATTGCTCTGGAACTTCAACAACTTAAAAAAACTTACCCCGGTGGCGTTCAGGCGTTACGCGGGATAGATTTGCAAGTCGAAGCGGGTGATTTTTATGCGCTTTTGGGACCGAATGGCGCAGGAAAATCCACCACCATTGGAATAATCAGCTCGCTGGTGAATAAAACCTCCGGGCGGGTGAGTGTCTTCGGATACGATCTTGAAAAAGATACGGTTAACGCGAAACGCCAGCTTGGCCTAGTACCGCAGGAGTTTAACTTTAACCCGTTTGAAACCGTGCAGCAGATCGTGGTCAACCAGGCGGGTTACTACGGTGTTGAGCATAAAGAAGCGGTCAAACGCAGCGAACTATATTTAAAGCAGCTCGATTTATGGGAAAAACGTAACGAGCGCGCGCGCATGCTGTCTGGTGGGATGAAACGTCGTCTGATGATTGCCCGTGCGCTGATGCACGAGCCGAAATTACTCATTCTGGATGAACCAACGGCGGGCGTTGACATTGAGCTGCGTCGTTCAATGTGGGGCTTTTTAAAGGATTTAAACGACAAAGGCACCACCATTATTCTGACCACTCACTATCTCGAAGAAGCGGAAATGCTGTGTCGTAATATCGGCATTATTCAGCACGGCGAGCTGGTGGAAAACACCTCGATGAAGAGTCTGCTCTCCAAGCTGAAATCTGAGACCTTTATCCTCGATCTGGCACCAAAAAGTCCGCTGCCGAAACTGGAAGGTTATCAGTACCGACTGGTCGACACTTCCACGCTGGAAGTGGAGGTTCTGCGTGAACAAGGGGTCAACAGCGTCTTCTCTCAGCTGAGCGCGCAGGGCATTCAGGTATTGAGTATGCGTAACAAAGCGAACCGACTGGAAGAACTGTTTGTTTCTCTGGTGCATGAAAAACAAGGAGATCGCGCATGATGCAGCTTTACTGGGTTGCGCTGAAAAGCATCTGGGCGAAAGAGATCCACCGCTTTATGCGTATCTGGGTCCAGACTTTGGTGCCTCCCGTCATCACCATGACGCTCTATTTTATTATCTTTGGTAACCTGATCGGCTCGCGTATCGGCGAAATGCATGGCTTTAGCTACATGCAGTTTATTGTGCCGGGGCTGATTATGATGGCAGTGATCACCAACTCGTACGCCAACGTGGCCTCGTCGTTCTTTAGCGCCAAGTTTCAGCGCAATATTGAAGAGCTGCTGGTCGCCCCGGTGCCGACGCACGTGATTATTGCCGGTTTTGTCGGCGGCGGCGTGGCGCGTGGCCTGTGCGTAGGCATTCTGGTGACGGCTATTTCACTGTTCTTCGTGCCGTTCCAGGTGCATTCCTGGGTCTTTGTGGCGCTCACGCTGGTGTTAACGGCGGTACTGTTCTCGCTGGCCGGTTTGCTGAACGCAGTCTTTGCTAAAACCTTTGACGATATCAGCCTGATCCCAACTTTCGTGCTGACGCCGCTGACCTATCTGGGTGGCGTGTTCTATTCGTTAACGCTGCTGCCGCCGTTCTGGCAGGGACTGTCGCATCTGAACCCAATTGTCTACATGATTAGCGGCTTCCGCTACGGCTTCCTGGGTATTCATGATGTTCCGCTGGTCACCACGTTTGGCGTGCTGGTGGTGTTCATTGCGGCGTTTTACTTGCTGTGCTGGTACCTGATTCAGCGCGGACGCGGCCTGCGTAGCTAATTCTTTCTTCCTCTCCTGACTCGGGAGAGGAAGACTTTTGATGCTTATCACCATTACCGATTTATCACCCTGATAAACTACTTGCCTGCTAAGGAGGTAGGCAATGTTAGGTTGGGTAATTACCTGTCATGACGATAAGGCACAGGATATGCTGCATCGTCTGGAGAAAAAGTACGGTCCGTTGGAGCAATGTCAGGCGGTAAGTTTCTGGCGTGGGCTCAGCTCGAATATGTTAAGCCGCATGATGTGCCATGCCCTGCATGCTACAGATTCAGGTGAAGGGGTAGTATTCCTGACGGATATGGCCGGGGCTGCGCCATACCGTGTAGCCTCGTTAATGAGTCATAAACATCCCCAGTGCGAAGTGATTTCAGGTATCAGCTATCCATTGCTTGAGCGAATGATTTCGTCACGGGAATCGCTGAGCAGTTCTGCGTTTCGCGATTGCATCGTCGCGCTTGGCGGCCCCGAAGTCTCCAGCCTCTGGCATCAACAACAAAAAAATCCCCCCTTCGTGTTGAAGCATGATTTGTATGAGTATTAATCATTGGTATTGATGATGCTTTTGCTACAATAACCGAGGTTTCTCGCCTCGGTTAAATCATATGGTTATGCGCGTTCTGTTTGTTCTGTTGCTCCTGTTTTCTGGTGGCGTAGGTGCGGCCTTGCCCGCTCGCTATATGCAAACCACGGAAGATGCGGTGATCTGGGCGCATATTGGCAATAAGACGGAGACTGTCGGTAATTTACGCGCGGGACAGATTATTGCCGTTGAACCGGATGCAAAGGATTACTACACCTTCAACTTCGGTTTTGGCAAAGGCTACATCGACAAAGGGCACCTGGAACCTGTGCAGGGGCGTCAGCGTGTGGAAGACGGCCTGGGTGACTTAAATAAACCGTTGAGTAACCAGAACCTGATTACCTGGAAAGATACTCCGGTCTATAACGCGCCGGACGTAGGCAGTGCGCCGTTTGGTACGCTGGCTGAGAATCTACGTTACCCGGTGCTCAGTCGGCTGAAAGACAGACTGAATCAGACCTGGTATCAGATTCGCATCGGCGAGCGGCTGGCCTATATCAGCGCGCTGGATGCTCAGCAGGATAACGGTATCCCGATTCTGACTTACCATCATATTCTGCGCGATGAAGAGAACACGCGTTTTCGTCATACCTCCACCACCACATCAGTGCGCGCGTTCAGTAACCAGATGACCTGGCTGCGAGATATGGGCTATACCACGCTGACGATGTATCAGTTAGAAGACTACCTCAATAATCGCGCAAACCTTCCGGCGCGTTCGGTCGTTATTACGTTCGATGATGGCCTGAAGTCCGTTAGCCGCTATGCGCATCCCGTCCTCAAGCAGTATGGCTTTAAGGCGACGGCGTTTATCATTAGCTCACGTATCAAGCGCCACCCACAGAAGTGGGATCCGAAATCGCTGCAGTTTATGAGTATTTCCGAGCTGGAAGGGATTAAAGATGTTTTCGACTTCCAGTCGCACACCCATTTCTTGCATCGGGTGGATGGCCAGCGACGACCTATTTTACTCAGCCGTAACTATCACAATATTCTGTTTGATTTTGAACACTCCCGTCGGGCGCTCGGGCAGTTTAATCCGCATGTGCTCTATCTTTCCTACCCGTTTGGCGGCTATAACGCGACGGCGGTGAAAGCGGCGCATGATGCCGGTTTTCATTTGGCGGTGACGACGGTGAAAGGGAAGGTGAAGCCTGGCGATAACCCGATGTTGCTAAAGCGGCTGTATATCCTGCGGACGGATTCGCTGGAAACAATGTCGCGGCTGATAGTCAATCAGCCGCAGGGGTAAGGGCTGTCAGGCGACCTGTACCGGAATGGCTTTTGCAGTGCGTTTCATTTCGTTGTCGCCTTCAAAATAGGCCACTTTCGGACGCCATGTACGGGCTTCTTCGTCAGACATGGTGACGAAGCTGGCGATAATCACAATGTCGCCAACTTCAGCACAGTGCGCCGCTGCACCGTTCACCGAGATGATTCTGGAGCCGCGTTCAGCCGCAATGGCATAGGTTGAGAAACGTTTACCATTGGTCACGTTCCAGATATCAATAGCTTCGTTTTCCAGAATACCTGAGGCATCGAGGAAATCCTGGTCGATGGCGCAGGAGCCTTCGTAGTGCAGGTCCGCCTGCGTGACTTTTACGCGGTGGAGCTTGCCTTGCAGCATGGTGCGAATCATAACTTCTATACCCTGTCGTTTACCTTGGCTAAGCAGGCGCGACTGGCCTGCTTTGAGAAATCTTCAGGCAGTATTGCCCGATTTTTAACCCCTGTCTACTGGGCTAATGTAACGCTTTGATTATCGATCAGACGAGCCTGACCCAGCCATGCTGCGGCCAGAATCACCGCGCGTTTACTGGTTTCAGTCAACTCCAGCAGCGTGTCGGCATCACGAATCTGAATATCGTCGGCGCGGAAGCCTTTTTCATTCAGTTCTTGTTCGGCAATGGTAATAATTTCTTGCAGCTCACGATTACCCGCAATCAGCTTTTCAGCGATACCGTTCATCACGTTGTGCAGGCCTGGCGCAATTTTACGCTGTTCTGCCGTTAGATAACCGTTACGTGAGCTGAGGGCCAGACCGTCTTTGGCGCGAATAATCGGTACGCCAACGATCTCAATGTCATAACCCATGTCCGCTACCATTTTGCGGATCAGCGCCAGCTGTTGGAAATCTTTTTCACCAAAGCAGGCGATATCGGGTTGGATCAGGTTAAACAACTTGCTGACGATAGTGGAAACACCACGGAAGTGGCCTGGACGGCTGGCGCCTTCCAGCATGGTAGAGAGGCCGGGAACATCAACGAAAGTCTGGCCTTCCAGACCCTGAGGATAAATTTCTTCCACGGCCGGAGCAAAGACATAATCGACTTTACGCTTGTTCAGCTTTTCGCAATCTTCCTGCAGGGTACGCGGATAACGCACCAGATCGTCCGGTCGGTCAAACTGCATCGGGTTAACGAAAATGCTGACGAACACCACATCAGCCCGCGCTTTTGCTTCATCGACCAGTTTCATATGGCCGTCGTGCAGGTTGCCCATGGTGGGAACCAGTGCGACGCGTTTGCCTTCCTGACGCAGACGACGAATATGCTGGCGCAGCAGCGGCAGGGTTTCAATGATTAACACGACAAGACTCCTTGAGTTGCCTGAGGTACCGTAGGCCGGATAAGACGCGTAGCGTCGTCATCCGGCACGGTCAGAAAATTAGTGGAAGCTGTGCTCTTCGCCCGGATAAACGCCGGACTCCACTTCAGCCATATACTGCCGCACTGCGGCGCGCATGTCGCCTGCTTCATTGAGGAAATTCTTCGCAAATTTCGGAATATGGCCGCCGGTAATACCAAAGGCATCATGCATGACGAGGATTTGCCCGTCGGTGACGTTGCCGGCACCGATACCAATCACTGGGATCGACAGCGCTTCAGTGACGCGCTTCGCCAGCTCAACCGGCACGCACTCCAGCACCAGCAACTGAGCGCCAGCGGCTTCTAAGGCCAGCGCATCATCCAGCAGTACCTGCCCGGCGTCGCCGCGGCCCTGAATTTTATAGCCGCCAAAGATATTCACCGACTGGGGTGTTAATCCCAGATGGCCGCAAACCGGCACCGCGCGTTCGGTGAGCATTTTCACCGTATCCGTAAGCCAGGCGCCACCTTCGATTTTGACCATATTAGCGCCCGCGCGCATGACCACCGCAGCGTTTTCAAACGCCTGCTCCGGAGTGGCATAAGCCATAAACGGTAGGTCGGAGAGCAGCAGACAATTCGGTGCGCCGCGACGCACGGCTCGGGTGTGGTAAGCAATGTCTTCAACGGTGACGGGCAGGGTGGAGTCGTGCCCCTGTACCGTCATGCCCAGTGAATCACCGACCAGCATCACGTTGATGCCTTCATCGGCAAACAGCTTAGCGAAGCTGTAGTCGTAGGCGGTGATAGTCGCGAAGCGCTTTTTCTCTTGTTTGCATTTCTGCAACACAGCGATAGTGGTGGGTTTGCTCATAACCTCTCCGGCCATAATATTGATGAATATAATGGCCGCATTGTAGGGGAATGAAGCAGAAAAGCGTTAGCCCTTTGTGTGTATTCCCGGCAGCGAGAGCCGCCGGATTAACGCGCTTAGGGATAGTCAATAGTGAAGCTGCCTGTCGCTTTGAACTCGCCGGGTTTGATGGTGTTGCTACCGTCTTGTTTCAGCGTTGCTCTGAAATTCAGAATCTGATCGGGGTTACCGATATTGCTATAGGTATAGTCTTCCATATTCGTAAACTTATAAACGGAGCTGGAGTTGTTTGGCATGATCGTCATCCAGTCGCTGATGCTTGCTGGATTCTTCTCGCCGGCAACCGTCACGCCAATACCGCTGGCGGCACCAGATGTTAAAGTATTACCCAATAATGCGTTGTCACTGCTGCCTGTTATTGTTGATCCTAACTTCACTTCGACATTTTTAATGTAGGTACAGTTACTTAATTTTATTGAAAAGTCTTTTGTCACACCGTCGCCTTTCAGTTCTTCTGCGTTGCGACTGCCAAAAGGCACGGTAGATCCTGAAACACCTTCACCTGTAACGGCAGTGGCAGTACATGTTGGGTAGTGAATCGTTATTGAACCTGGACTGATGACGTAATCAAGGTAGTGGTTGCCACCACCGATACTGGTGTCTGAAAGCTTAAATCGGAAGTTGTAACCGGTACTTGTTGGAAAGGTAACGTTAACTGCTGATGTGGTTGGCTTAAATGTATCATCAGCATAAAGATGGAATTTAATCCACAGAACAATTCCCCCCATTTCAAAATAACCTTTCTTCCATGCGATTGAATCACAGAAAGTGGAGAAATCTGCATAAGAGGTACTAATGAAATTCAGATCAAAGGACTTATAATCCGTACCACCGCCGTTCCAGTCAACCCAAAATGAACTCCCTGGATAATAGGCGGTGCCAAAGTTAATCTTGGTAATTTCCATACCAAGATACAAACCCGTAGTATTTGTTTTCCATAATGGATTGCCGCTATTATTTTTAATACCCGCACTCTGAAAACCATGATAAAGATTTACACTATGAACATCGTGGTTATAGTTACAATTAAGCCCATGCTTGGGATCAAATTCTGTCGCATTAGAAACAGCAAGTTCGCGTAATCCTGATTCTGTATGGGCGGCAACTGAAGGGAGCAGGTTCCATGAGAATGGAGCTGAGTAGTCTTGTACATCTGCATATTCTGCACCTCCTTGATACGAGGTCGCTTGCCCAATATAGACAGACCAGGCATAAGCGTTGCTGGCTCCTAACCATAAAAATAGAGATGATATTAAAAGGACTATGTTTTTCTTCATGGCTAATTTCCCTATTAATGGTCGTTCCGAATTTTATTGGTAGGTGACATTGACAAGTACATGGCTACTTAATTCGCCGAGGGTAACCGTTTCGGTACTCAGGATTTTCTGCATCCGCGAATAAAAGGTCCATGTTGTATCGCTATAATCTGTAGCGGAAAATATCGCCCTTGACGAGCCGTCAGTATTCAACACATTTTGACGTGGTGAATCTGTGGTGAAAATCACTACTCCTACATTTGCCACACCGCCCGAGGTCTGAGTTAGATCATTCGCAAATACCTGCTGGTTCCCATTCGCAAACTGGCCGCTTTGGGGGGTAAAGTTAAAGGTAACATTAGTGATGGCTCCGTCACTGATTGGACAATTCAGAAGCTTAATTGAAAACTCTTGACCGCCTTCATAATCAGTTTCCGCAGTAATGCCGTCGGCAAAATAGGCGGGACCTACGGTTGCGAAATTTACCGTTCCACTGCCGTTAATCTCTAACTGGCAGGTATCCTTCTGCACGGTGGCGGTGAAATCCACGTTGGTGTCGGCATACAGCGGCGCGACAACCAGGGCTGTTGCCAGCCCCGGAATTAACGCGGAGAGTGTGAATCTACGCAAACGCATCATGGTAATTACCGTTACTGGTAAGTAATGGTGAAAACAGTATTGCTCAGAAAATCACCCGCAGTTATCTGAGAAAGGGTTGTTACTGGGTTGGATACCGGCACCAGACGCGCACTTAACGGATAATCGACAGGCGTGGTAGATGTCGCGGTTGAGAGGTCGATAGTTTGCTCGCTTGATGTAGGGTCGCCACAGTTGAACTGGATGCTATCTGTGCCAGCAGGTGTTGCTGTTGACCATATCTCCATACCGGTTTTACCTGCTTTGGTTGCTGACGTTGAGTTGTTGGCAAACTCAGGGTTCTTGGAATTTGAACCGGTGCACAAGGTGTTTGACGAAGCAATTCTCAGTTTTGCCGTTTTATCTTTTAACCCTGCGCAGTCGCTAAAGCGTAGGCTAAAGGATTTCGATTTGCTTTTTGCAAAAACTTCCGAGACATACACGTCGCCAAGACCAATCGTAGCGGTGGCGGTCTCACCGTCAAGCACCGATGCCGCACAGGTACCGGCGGTGATATTTGCCTCTACGGTTAAGTCCAACTGTGCAGTACCATCAGCCTGCGCCATGGTGGAAACGCCCGCCCCCATCGTTGCCAGTGCGCCAATCATTAACCCGCGCAAAAGTTGTTTTTTCATTATCATCGTCCCTGTTATTGATAAGTGAAGGTGAAGGTCGCTTTAGAGCTGAATGCACCGGTGGTACCTGCGCCATCCGTCAGTTCGCGAAGCGCCACTGTCATTTCGACGGCGTTGTTAGTACGTTCTTCAGGGG
Organism: Citrobacter portucalensis; assembly: GCF_002042885.1. Classification (GTDB taxonomy): domain Bacteria; phylum Pseudomonadota; class Gammaproteobacteria; order Enterobacterales; family Enterobacteriaceae; genus Citrobacter; species Citrobacter portucalensis. The sequence continues at coordinate 75,083 of NZ_MVFY01000011.1, read as the reverse complement.
TCCAGGTGAAGGAACCAGAACCTGGCTTCATATAGGTTTCATCACTGACGCTTTTACGTTTAAATCCCATACCGATATTGGTGGCGGCACCTGAATCAGCGGATTCATTTTTAATGAAGTTACCGCTGGCGGAGGTCGAGGTTGCCAGTGCTGTGGTGATACTGGTCAATGAACCGGCACAATCGCTGGCGACGAACTTAAAGTTCTTCTGCGATTCAGCTGATTTCTTAATGATCTTATCCAGACCAACATCGCCCACCGTTAACTTATAGCCGTTGGTGGCATCGCCAGAAACCGATGAGCCATCCAGGGCCGCAATGGTCATGCTGCAGGTAGTGGCTAACACGGTGGCGGTGAAGTCGACGTTAAGTGTTTCCGCCTGACTGGTCAGCGGAAAGAGTACCGCGAGTACGGAGGCAGCTAAAAAGCGCTTATTCCTTTTCATTGGGGATTCCATTTGTATTGTGGTTAATGACACGACACGTAATGTTGTCTAACAGTAGGGTCTGGCTGGAGCCGACCGTTTGTTGCGTTGCTGGCAACAGGAAGGTTGCCGTACAGGTTGCGGGTTGGTTATTTTCAAACCAGCGCACCGTAAGTTCGCCGTTATCGCTAATACCGCGGACAAAAGCCTGGCCGCCCTGGCCCATATTGCCGATCTGTACATTGTTCTCATAAACTTCGGCGCCGAATGGGATCGTCTGGTGATCGCTGCGCGTCATGTTGAGAATGGCTGAACGTCCTTCATCGGTTTCGAAACTGGCGAAAACGACCGCGCCATCGCGTGGTACCAGTGTGGTACTGGTGCTCTTCAGCTCGACGTCGTTATCCATCGTATCGATGTCGAGATTGACCTGGTTTTCCCGGTAGGCCGTCAGTGAGTTCGTTGCGCCATAACCCCAGCGATCAATTGTGCTGCTTCCACCGTTAATCCGAGCGCCTTTAGCGCCAGGCGCTTTCACCAGCACAATGGCATCGCTGTTGCCAAAGTTGTCGTTGGTAAACGTTAAACCACCGCTGTGCAACACAAAACCGCCGTCAGTGGAGAGCGAATACTGACGATTACTGTCGTTATTCGCCGAGGCGGATGCTGAAAGATCTCCCCATGGGGACTGATAGCTGGTATATCCACCAATATCGGAGATGTTTTTCCCCTCTTTTTGCATGGTGTAGCCTGTATTCACGCTGTAGTTCAGCTTATTGTCTTCGCTGCTGCCGCTACTGTTCATGCTGAGCTGGTGCCCACCGTTAAAATCGGTACGCATCTGGGTGCTCAAGTTGCTGAATCCTGAGCGGCGACGTTCACCACCCAGCAGGTTCTCCAGCGGAATATTGAAGTTGATATAAAGCGAATCATCCTTATCGCCTTCTTCATCCCAGGTGCGCTGCAGGTTGATACTCATGCTGCCCCAGGAAAATCCTTTGCCATAACCCAGGCTGTAATCGCTGCGGCTCTCGTTGCTTGCCCAGTAGTCGGTCCAGGTGGCTGACAGATAAAATGAACCGTAATCAACCTCAGCGGACTGCAAAGGTTGGTTCATGCTGACGGTGACCTGATTCTTCATACGCGAGAAGTTATTCATGGTATTGCGTTCAGCGTCAGTACCTTTGAATTTGGCATCGTCGATTAGCTCTAGCGCGTCATTCAGGCCCAGGTAGTCTCGCGTCGAGTAGCGATAGGCCGCGACGTTGAACGACGTATCGGTCGCCTCAATCAGTTTGTTCCAGGTCAAGCGATAGCTTTGGCCTTGATAGGTATTGTCGTCAGGGATATCTGCGCGTGAATGGGTAACGTCAACCGCCAGTGCGCCAAAGGGCGTATTCAGACCCAGACCGAGGAGTCCAGCGAAATAGTCGTTGTCCGTTGCCTGAATTCCGGTGTAGGCCGTCAGAAAGTTGTTCAGACCGTAGTAGTATGAGCCCTGCGCCAGGTTTGGTTTGTCATGAAGTTCGTCGTTATTGACTTCCCCGACGCTCACGTCCCAGCGTCCGACGCCCGGGCGCTGCATCTGCATGACCGAAGAAAACGGCTGGGAGAAAGTACGTTTACTGCCATCAGCTTCTTCGATGGTGACGATCAGGTCGCTACCGTAGCCGGAAGGGCTGATATCGTTGATCTCGAAAGGTCCCGGCGGAACGGTCGCTTCATAAATCTTATAACTGCCCTGAGTCACGGTCACTTTGGCGTTAGTGTTGGCGACGCCGCGGATAATAGGCGCATAGTTAGCCAACTGTGAAGGCAGCATACGCGTGTCGCTATACAGACGTGCCCCGCGGATGTTCACCGAGTCAAAGGTTTCGCCAGTGGTATAGGCTTCGCCGACAATCAGCTGTGAGCGTAGTGCCGGGAGGTCGCGCTGCAGATAACGGTTCTGGTATTCGAAATTGCTGCCGCCGTCCTTCGCCCAGTTGTAGTTACCACTGGCACGAAGACGCCATGCACCGAGATTGATGCCCGTATTAAATGCAGCATACAAGCTATCGCTGTCAGTATCGTGGTTGGTGCTGTGGTAGCCGTTAAGGGTATAGGAAAACAGGGCTGCCGGGATGCCGCTTTCCCACAAGGAGGGTTCGACATAGCCAGAATAACCTTTAATGAGCCACGCCTGAGGAACGGAGATATCCAGGCGCTGCTCACCCATATCAAAGCTTACGTTTGACTGCTCGATAAGTGCAGGTAGGTTTAAGCAGTCATCCCCATCTTCATCGCCTTTTTTCAGAATAGCGTGTTCGTTGCCGATCTCAGGCTGCTTTATGTGCAGCTGTGCCAGATTCTTCGATGTCAGGCAGGCTTGTGCGCTATTTTTACCGACATCAACAAAGGGTAGGGTCAGGCTTGCTACTGATTTCTCGTTGACGAAAACTTTCACACTGTAGGTTCCCGCTGGCGTAGGGTTGCCGTCGGAATATTTACTGATATCGATACTAGCCGCGCTACTTCCCATTAAAAATGAGCTGTCGTACTCGACGCTTTCTGCGGCAAAACCGGGCTGGCTGTAAAGCAGTGCACAGCACATCGCCAGTAGCGTTTTTTTCGGCATCGATTCGGTATAAGGAAAGTTTTGCACCGTCTTTTGCATCCTGCGTTTTGATTAATCGATTACAGTGAAACAGAGCCTTCGATCATGCCGCCATAATCGTTAATGGCGTGGTAGTCCAGTTTGCCTGATACGGTATTTTGTAGACCTTTGACGTTAAAAGAGGCATTGCTCAAAGGCGCAACCATGGTGGCATCAACGGTATAGCGCTTCCCGCCAACCGTAACGACAGCATCATTAAATGAAACGTAGTAAGGTGTTGGGTTATTAACCTTTAGCGTCGTATGGCCTTGTTCATTCCCCATCTGCCACTTCAACTGTTTGGTGGCTTCTGCAGGTGAACCCTGTAAACCGGCAGGGCGGTAAAACAGTTTGATACGAGTGCGGAAAGCTAACTGCAGCAAACTTTTGTTTTCTTCTTTGTTGGCGTCTGCTTTTGGCGGTACTTCCAGCACGTTAAACCAGAACACGCTTTCACGGTCTTTTGGCAATGCTGTGGTTTGGGTAAACATTACTTTCACGGATTGACCGTGCTTGGGTTCTATACGTGAAACGGGAGGAGTGGAGACGAATGGGGCCTTAATACTGCCTGGATCGGCATTATCATTCCCGAGATCAATCCAGTTTTGCACCAGCAGCGGTCGGGTACCTTTATTTTCCAGGCGGATACTGACATCTTTTTTATTTTCATCATAAATGATGCGCGTGCCGGAAATGATAATATCGGCATGACTGGTATTACTCAATAAGCTTCCTGCTAGTACCAATGTGGTAAGCGTTTTCTTAAAATTCAACATGAGCATTCCTTGCCAGTGGATGATTTGGTGTTCTTAATTTAAGAAACGAGGTGCGATAGTAATCGTAATTCTCACCTCGTTATTACAAGCTGTGTTAATGACAAACGGTGTAATAATTCCGGTTAATGCTATTAACGCGCTTTTTTGTATACTTATTTCATCAGTAAAGCGTTAATGCTTACTGATAAGTAAAGGTATACATTGCGTTAGTGGTAACGTGACCTGGGGTTACGTCATCACTCAGTACTGCTTTCACATAGGAAGCTACAAAGTGGTAGGTAGCGATTTTGCTGGCATCGAAGGTGGCTTCGTGAACGTCTGCACCGTCAACTTTCATCAGCGTTTTGGTGTCTGCATCGTGAATCGCGATGTTTACGTTCTTCGCAGCAGCCATGCCGGCGGCAGTCAGGTTGGTGTCGTTATCCAGCGTGCCTTTGGTGTTACCAAAAGAAGAGACCATTGACAGACTGGCCTTAGTTCCGGTGGTCACTTCGGATGCATCTTTACAGTTCAGAACGATGGAGAAAGGTTCTGCTTTTGCGCCGTAAGTAGCATCAGCGACTTCAGTGGTGATATCCGCCGGGGTTGCGGTTTCCAGATAGATGTTGCCATCAGTGGATTCATCACCACGGCTGGTGGAAACGACTTTAGAACAGGTTGTAGCACTGACTAAACCGTGAAAATTAAGCTGACCGCCTTCTGCATCCGCTGCCATTGCCGAAGTTGAGCCCATTGCCATAACCATAGCTGCTGCCAAAATTGCTTTTTTCATTACTGTATCCTTACAGGATTTGAAATATTAGATAATTACTACTTTGCTATATTAAATAGCAGGGGCATATTCTAGCGGTTAGTAATGTTTTGTAAAATAACTTGGGCCTATGAGTTTTATAAAATCATTTTATTTTAAAATTATTGTAGGAGGGCTTTCTTTGTTTTTTGAAATATATTTTTATGGGATATAGGTTTGTGTGATAAAGCGCAAGGAACAAACAACTACTGGTCTTTAATAATAATTGTTTTGCATGGATGATGTCTGAGTAGTATGTGTTAATTAGATTTACTGAAAGGAAAATGTAGTTTAATTAATTTGAGTGAGGCTTTTCATAATTAATTTTATTATATAACGCGGTTACCATTGCGCCGGACGAGGAGTGGTTTGCTGGATGAAAAACGCAAGTGGTTGTTTATCGTCTGGAAAGATAAGATCCGGCGCGATTTCAGCGAGCGGCCACAGCATAAAACCACGGTTTTTCATGTCGTAGTGCGGTACGGTCAAACGTTCGGTGTTAATCACTTCATCGCCAAACAGCATAATGTCGAGGTCCAGCGTTCGTGGTCCCCAGCGTTCGGCTTTGCGCACCCGCCCCTGCTGTAACTCAATGCGTTGGGTGTGATTGAGTAATTCTTCCGGCGCGAGGGTGGTTTCCAGTGCGACGGCGGCGTTCAGGTAATCGGGTTGATCCTGTGGGCCTAATGGTGGCGTACGGTAAAATGAGGAGACAGCCACGATTCGGCTGTCAGGGATTTCCCCGATCGCTTTCACGGCAGCATTAACCTGCTCCAGAGGGGAGGCTAAATTACTGCCGAGGGCGATATATACCCGTCGTTTTTCAAGCTGCATCTGTGTCACCACCTTGATACGACTCGAAATTTGTTGGGTATACGTGATAGGTCATGCGGAGCCTTCACGGCGTGGCGCGCGTTTACGCGGGCGACGATGGCGACGACGTGTGTCTGGCTCTTCATCCAGCTCGTTCAGCATGCCTTTTTGTTCTGGCGGCGCAGAAACCTGGAATTCACCCCACCATTTCGCCAGTCGCTGCAATTCCGCGTTGTGTTCGACTTCAGCACGCAGCGCTAACAGGTCGTAAGCTGCGCGGAACTTTGGATGCTCCATCAGCTTCCAGGCGCGTTTGCCCTGGCGACGGGACATACGTAACTGCAACTGCCAGATATCGCGGGTCAGTGAGGTCAGACGTTTCGGGATCGCCAGCGAGCGGCAGGCTTCGTCCAGCACGTCGTTCATTGCCAGCGCGAAAGCGTCGTAATAGGCCAGACCGCTTTCTTGCGCAATTTTCTGTGCGGCTTCCAGTAACGGATACCAGAACATGGCAGCAAACAAGAACGCCGGGTTAACGCGCATATCATTGTGAATGCGGTTATCGGTATTCTTCAGTACCTGGGCAATGATGCGTTCCATCGGGCTGTCACCGTCTTCGGTGAAGTAGCGCGTAATGGTTGGGAACAGCGGTTGGAACAGGCTGTACTCACGCAGTTTTTTATAGGTTTCGTACCCATAGCCCGCCTGTAACAGCTTGAGCGCTTCTTCAAACAGGCGTGCAGGAGGAATATCGTTAAGCAAGGTTGCCAGACGTGGGATCGGCTCTGCGGTTTCCGGGCTGATACGCATGTCGAGCTTGGCGGCAAAGCGTACGGCGCGCAGCATGCGCACAGGATCTTCGCGATAGCGCGTTTCCGGATTACCGATCAGGCGAATGATGCCCTCTTCGAGATCCTGCATTCCCCCAACGTAATCACGTACGGTGAAATCGGCCACGCTGTAATACAGGCTGTTAATCGTGAAATCGCGACGCTGTGCATCTTCTTCGATGGAGCCGAAGATGTTGTCACGCAGCAGCATACCGTTTTGCCCGCGCTGCGATGTTGTGCGATCGGATTCGCTGCCTTCATGATGGCCGCGGAACGTCGCCACTTCGATAATTTCAGGGCCGAACATGACATGGGCCAGACGGAAACGGCGACCGACCAGGCGACAGTTACGAAACAGTTTGCGCACCTGATCCGGCGTTGCGTTAGTGGTGACATCAAAATCTTTCGGCTTTTTGCCCAGCAAAAGATCGCGTACACCACCGCCAACCAGCCATGCCTCGTATCCGGCCTTATTGAGCCTGTACATTACCTTCAGGGCATTTTCACTGATATCTTTGCGGGAGATAGAGTGCTGCTCACGCGGAATTACCGTCATATGTGGACGGGCGACGGCGAGCTCAGCCTCGCGCTCCTCGCGGCTTAGCACCTTGCGGCAAAAATTAGCGACTCGGGTAAAAATAGTGCACCTCGGTAGTGTCAAACTTCAATCAGAACAAGTGTTGCTGTGTAAAAATAGCGGCTAATCATAGCTCAGCATGATGCATTTGAGAATGCCGGATTTAAGATCGCCGATTCAGGCACCGCTGTCAGACGCCAATTCTCAACGGCAAACTCCAGGATCTGATCAACCTGCATATCCTGCCACGGGATATCGGCACGCTGGCCGAGAAAGCGCAGCGCGGCAATAATCACCGGACGCGGATCGCCTTGCGGCAGCGCAGGTGCATGATTTTGTTTTGAAAGTTTAGCGCCTTGTTCGTTGAGCGCCAGCGGAAGATGAATATAGTCAGGCGCTTGCCAGCCAAACTGCTGATACAAAGAGATTTGCCGCACCGTGGGTTCGATAAGATCGGCGCCGCGTACAATCTCCGTTACGCCCTGAAAGTGGTCATCAACCACCACGGCGAGGTTATAGGCAAACAGCCCGTCGCGACGGTGAATGATAAAATCTTCGCCTGCAACCTGTGGATCTGCCTGAATTTCACCGCGCAGTTGGTCAGTAAACTGCATCACCGGGTGACGTTGCTTTATGCGGACTGCCGCCTGCTCTGGTCTGAGGCGTAACTCACGGCAGTGGCCGTCATAAATACCGCCGACGCTTTGAATACGCGCCCGCGTACAGGTGCAGTAATAGCTCAGATCCTGTTGATGTAACCAGGCGAGCGCCTCGCGGTAGGCATCATGACGTTGGGATTGCCATAAAATATCGCCATCCCAGTGCAGTCCGTAATGTTCCAGCTGACGCAGAATCGTATCTGCAGCACCGGGAACTTCACGAGGGGGGTCAATATCTTCAATGCGTACTCGCCAGATTCCACGCCGGGCACGAGCCTGCAGGTAACTCCCGAGGGCGGCAATTAGTGAGCCGAAATGCAGTTCGCCGGAAGGGGAAGGGGCGAAGCGGCCAATATAGTGTGAATCGCTCATTTTGCGGACTAACAAATAATAAGGCGGGAGAAGCTCCCGCCTGTAGTAAACGTGGTAAAAATGACCGGAATTAACCTGCCATTTGTTTTTCGCGGATTTCTGCCAGCGTTTTACAGTCGATGCACAGATCGGCTGTCGGACGCGCTTCCAGACGGCGAATACCAATTTCTACGCCGCATGATTCGCAGTAGCCGAAATCTTCGTCTTCTACTTTCTTCAGCGTCTTCTCGATCTTTTTGATCAGTTTGCGCTCACGGTCACGGTTACGCAGCTCAAGGCTGAATTCTTCTTCCTGTGCGGCGCGGTCCACCGGATCAGGGAAGTTAGCCGCTTCGTCTTGCATATGAGTTACGGTGCGATCGACTTCATCCCTAAGTTGATTGCGCCATGCCTCAAGAATACGCCTGAAGTGCGACAGCTGGGCTTCGTTCATATACTCTTCGCCCGGTTTCTCCTGGTACGGCTCCACCCCAGCGATGGCGAGAATACTCAGGGACGATGTTTTACGGTTTTGCCCTTCTTGCATGTTGCTTCTCCTTAACACGCACTATCGATCCCCATGTTCGGGGGAAAAATCAGGTCGCTATAAATAGCAGATGCTTTTCCGGATAGCAATTATCTAAACGTAACACTTGACAACCCTGTGAGGAAAAGCGTATTTGCCCACGCGCCCAGAATACTAATTGACCAGATATTTACACCATTACAAGGTAATGGGCAACGGCTCTTTAAGAGTCATACCGTGGGCAGAAAGTTCCGCTTTATAAACCAGAATTTCAACCCCCTTAAGCTGTGCTTCAACTAATAATTGCGCATATTTTGCATCGATATGGCGCGCGGGTGAAAACCGTGTAATGGCTGAATGTAGCACGGCGAAAAATATCACTGCCCGCTTGCCTTCAGCCGCTACGCTCATCAATTCCCGAAGATGCTTCTGACCTCGTTCAGTGATGGCATCGGGAAAATAACCCTGCTCTTTTTCCGCCAACGTGACTGATTTCACTTCAATATAGCAGTCAGGTCGGGAATCTGCCTGTAACAAAAAGTCGATGCGGCTCCCTTCGGCGCCGTATTTTACTTCACTTTTCAAAGTACTGTAGCCTGAAACTTCCGAAATTAACGCCTGCTGAATCGCCTCTTTCGTTAATCTGTTGGCCCACAGCGTGTTAACACAAATAAATTCACCGGATTGGGTTTGCGTTAATTCCCAGGTATGTGGATATTTGCGTTTAGTATTTTCTGATGTCGAATACCAAACGGTGTCACCTGGCATTGCGCATCCGGTCATCGCACCGGTATTTGGGCAGTGTAGCGTTAACGCTGTGCCATCGGGTGTGATCACATCCGCTAAAAAGCGCTTATAGCGCTGAATGAGCGTTGCAGGTTGTAAAGGTGGAGAAAATTGCATAAGCAGTCCCTTTAATTATTCAGTCAGCGTCCAGCGTTGCAGCGGCGTATAACGCGTGCGTCCTCGTGAAAATGAGGAGGAGTAAAGTGCGAACTCCGTTACCGGAAATGACCAGCCAAAGCCCGGTGGAGGGATTGGAACCGCGTGACCGGCATCGCGCAGCAGCGTGATATGCGGGTGAAACGGCTGCGGGCTTTGATAGCACCCGCTGCGCGCGGCCTGCGCCCGTAGCATATTTGCCAGTTGCAGCAACCCGCGCGGCGGCTGACGCATACCCAGCCACACGACCCTGGAGCGCAGCCATTGCCCGGCATCATCGAATTTGAGCGTGAAACCTGGCTGGCGAATACGCCCCGCGAGCTGCGACAGCGCCTGTTGCTTCTCAGCGCTGACGTCGCCTAAAAAGGCCAGCGTCAGATGCAGATTATCAGCCGCGACGGGGCGACCCGCTTCAGGGGGGAACTGCGCGGCCCGCCAGTGGATTAGCTGCTCCCGAACCCCGGCTGGCAATTCAATCGCAAAGAACAGCCTTTTTGGCTCAGACATGATGGATACTCGGTTATGAATTAACGCGATGCTACAATGCAGCGCGAAGAATGTTAACCCTCTGGAGCCATTTGTGACGTCGTTGCCCGTTGCCGCTGTAGTGCCTGAACTGCTTACCGCCCTTGATGCCTCGCCGCAGGTTCTGCTGACGGCGCCGACCGGTGCCGGGAAATCGACCTGGCTGCCGTTGCGACTTCTTGAGCATCGCGGTATCACGGGGCGGATTATTTTGCTGGAGCCGCGCCGCCTGGCAGCGCGCAATGTGGCGCAACGATTAGCGGAATTGCTGAACGAAAAGCCTGGTGAAACTGTGGGCTATCGCATGCGCGCACAAAGTTGCGTAGGGCCGCAGACCCGGCTGGAAGTGGTAACAGAGGGCGTCCTGACGCGGATGATCCAACGCGATCCTGAACTGACAGGCGTCGGGCTGGTGATCCTCGACGAATTTCACGAACGGAGTTTACAGGCTGATCTGGCGCTGGCGCTATTGCTGGATGTGCAGCAAGGGCTGCGGGACGATCTGAAACTGTTGATTATGTCCGCCACTCTGGATAACGGGCGTTTGCAGCAGATGTTGCCCGATGCGCCGACGATCGTTTCTGAAGGCCGCGCATTTCCCGTTGAGCGGCGGTATCAGCCGTTGGCGGCGCATTTGCGTTTTGATGAAGCGGTGGCGATAGCGACGGCGGAGCTATTGCGCCATGAAGGTGGGTCACTGCTGCTGTTTTTACCGGGTGTGGGCGAAATCCTGCGTGTACAGGAGCAGCTGGCTACGCGTGTAGGCAGCGATGTTGTGCTGTGTCCACTGTACGGCGCGTTAACGCTTTCCGAGCAGCGTCAGGCGATTGTGCCCGCGCCGCAAGGCAAACGCAAAGTGGTGCTGGCCACCAATATTGCTGAAACCAGCTTAACGATCGAAGGCATCCGACTGGTGGTGGACTGCGCCCAGGAACGCGTGGCGCGCTATGACGTGCGTACCGGTCTGACGCGACTGATTACCCAGCGCATCAGCCAGGCTTCGATGACTCAGCGCGCGGGACGTGCGGGTCGTCTGGAGCCCGGTATTTGCCTGCATCTGCTTGCCAAAGAGCAGGCAGAAAGAGCGGCAGCGCATGGGGAAGCGGAGATATTGCAGAGCGATCTGTCCGGGCTACTGATGGAGTTGCTGCAATGGGGATGTACCGAACCTGAACAACTGAACTGGCTGGATACGCCGCCCGCCATCAATCTGCAGGCGGCAAAACGGCTGTTGCAGATGTTGGGCGCGCTTGAGGACGACAGGCTCAGTGCTCGCGGACAGAAAATGGCGGCATTGGGTAACGATCCTCGTTTAGCGGCGATGCTGGTCGGTGCCAAAAATAATACCGAAGCGGCTACGGCGGCAAAACTGGCCGCGATTCTGGAAGAGCCGCCGCGCGGCGGAAGTACCGATCTGACCGTGGCGTTTTCACGAAATCAGCCCGCCTGGCAGCAGCGCAGTCAACAGTTGCTGAAACGGCTTAACGTTAGCAGCGGGCAGCCCGACAGCACGCTGCTCCCCTCATTGCTGGCGCGGGCGTTTGCCGATCGGATCGCGCGTCGACGCGGGCAGGAAGGGCGCTATCAGCTGGCGAATGGCATGGGTGCCATGCTGGATGCCGATGATGCCTCAGGACGCCATGAATGGTTGATAGCGCCACTTTTGTTGCAGGGCAGCGCTTCGCCAGACGCGCGTATCTTGCTGGCTCTGCCGCTGGATATCGTGTCGCTGATGCAGGCATGTCCTGAGCTGCTGCAACAGTCCGACACCATCGAATGGGATGAAACCCAGGGAACGTTAAAGGCATTGCGTCGGTCGCGCATTGGTCAGCTCACGGTAAAAGTACAGCCATTGGCCAAACCCTCGGAAGAGGAGTTGCATCAGGCGATGTTGAATGGCATTCGCGATAAAGGGCTAAGTGTGCTCAACTGGACGCCGGAAGCCGAGCAGTTTCGACTGCGTCTGCAATGTGCGGCAAACTGGTTGCCAGAATACGACTGGCCCGCGGTAGATGAGGATTCTCTGCTGGCGTCGCTGGAGACCTGGCTGCTGCCGCACATGAGCGGTGTGCACTCGTTACGCGCATTAAAAGCACTCAATGTGGGACAGGCGTTGCGCAGTTTACTGGACTGGTCAATGTTGCAACGTCTGGATAGTGAGCTGCCTGCGCATTACACTGTGCCGACGGGAAGCCGGATTGCCATTCGCTATCATGAGGATAATCCTCCAGTATTGGCGGTTCGGATGCAGGAAATGTTTGGTGAAGCAAAGACTCCAACCATTGCCCAGGGGCGCGTGCCGCTGGTGCTGGAGCTGCTGTCTCCGGCCCAAAGACCGCTACAGGTGACGAGCGATCTGAGCGCGTTCTGGCAGGGATCGTACCGTGAGGTGCAAAAAGAGATGAAAGGGCGTTATCCCAAACATGTCTGGCCGGACGATCCGGCGAATACCGCGCCAACGCGGCGCACCAAAAAGTATTCGTAATGTAACTGTAGGCCGGATAAGGCGTTATGCCGCATCCGGCGAAAGAGCGGTAATAATTGAGAGATTTCTTCTTCTGTCGCAGGACGGAAGAACAGAGAATCGGGCCCTTGCGCCTGAATGTTGCGGAGAAAAAGCATGGCGGGGAATGACCGCGAGCCAATTGGACGTAAAGGGAAACCCTCGCGTCCGGTGAAACAAAAGGTGAGCCGTCGTCAACTCAGAGATGAAGAGTATGACGACGATTATGATGATGATGACTATGAGGATGAAGAACCGATGCCGCGTAAGGGTAAAGGCAAAGGGCGTAAGCCTCGTGGTAAGCGCGGCTGGTTCTGGCTGCTGGTAAAACTGTCGATTGTCTTTTTGGTGCTGATCGCCATTTACGGCGTTTATCTGGACCAAAAAATCCGTAGCCGTATTGATGGCAAAGTCTGGCAGCTTCCTGCGGCAGTTTATGGCCGTATGGTTAACCTTGAGCCAGAAATGCCTATCGGCAAAAACGAGATGGTGAAGCTGCTGGAGGCCACGCAGTATCGTCAGGTGACGAAGATGACGCGTCCGGGCGAATTTACCGTGCAGGCGAAGAGCATCGAGATGATTCGTCGTCCGTTTGACTTCCCGGACAGTAAAGAAGGGCAGGTGCGTGCGCGTCTGACCTTTGACGGCGATCATCTGGACACCATCGAGAATATGGATAACAACCGCCAGTTCGGTTTCTTCCGTCTCGATCCGCGTCTGATCACCATGCTCTCTTCACCTAACGGTGAGCAGCGCCTGTTTGTTCCGCGTAGCGGCTTCCCGGATCTGCTGGTGGACACGCTGCTGGCGACCGAAGATCGTCATTTCTATGAGCATGATGGTATCAGTCTCTATTCCATTGGCCGTGCGGTGCTGGCGAACCTGACAGCTGGTCGTACGGTACAGGGGGCCAGTACGCTGACTCAGCAGCTGGTGAAAAACCTGTTCCTGTCCAGCGAACGTTCCTACTGGCGTAAGGCCAACGAAGCCTATATGGCGCTGATCATGGATGCGCGTTACAGCAAAGACCGCATTCTTGAGCTGTACATGAACGAAGTTTATCTCGGCCAAAGCGGTGATAACGAGATTCGCGGCTTCCCGCTGGCGAGCCTCTATTATTTCGGTCGTCCGGTAGAAGAGCTGAGCCTCGACCAGCAGGCGCTGCTGGTGGGGATGGTTAAAGGGGCGTCGATCTACAACCCGTGGCGTAACCCGAAACTGGCGCTGGAGCGTCGTAACCTGGTTCTGCGTTTGCTGCAACAGCAGCAGATTATCGACCAGGATCTGTATGACATGCTGAGTGCGCGTCCGTTAGGCGTACAGCCGCGTGGTGGGGTGATCTCCCCGCAGCCTGCCTTTATGCAGATGGTGCGTCAGGAGCTCCAGGCGAAGCTGGGCGATAAAGTTAAAGATCTCTCCGGCGTGAAGATTTTCACCACCTTTGATTCCGTGGCGCAGGACGCCGCAGAAAAAGCGGCGGTGGAAGGCATTCCTGTACTGAAGAAACAGCGTAAGCTGAGCGATCTGGAAACCGCGATTGTGGTTGTTGACCGCTTTAGCGGCGAAGTTCGCGCCATGGTCGGCGGAGCAGAACCGCAGTTTGCGGGCTATAACCGTGCGATGCAGGCGCGTCGTTCGATTGGTTCTCTGGCCAAGCCTGCGACCTATCTGACCGCGCTCAGCCAGCCGAAGTTGTACCGCTTGAATACCTGGATTGCCGATGCGCCGATTGCGCTGCGTCAGCCGAACGGCCAGGTGTGGTCACCGCAGAACGATGACCGTCGCTATAGCGAAAGCGGTAAAGTGATGCTGGTGGATGCGTTAACGCGTTCAATGAACGTGCCAACGGTAAATCTGGGGATGGCGCTGGGCCTGCCTGCTGTAACCGATACCTGGTTGAAGCTGGGGGCGCCGAAAGATCAGCTTAACCCGGTTCCCGCCATGCTGCTGGGGGCGTTGAACCTGACGCCAATTGAAGTGGCGCAGGCATTTCAGACTATCGCCAGCGGCGGGAACCGCGCGCCGCTGTCGGCGCTGCGTTCGGTGATTGCCGAAGATGGAACCGTACTGTACCAGAGTTTCCCACAGGCCGAGCGTGCCGTTCCGGCGCAGGCAGCGTATATGACGCTGTGGACTATGCAGCAGGTGGTTCAGCGTGGTACGGGTCGCCAGCTTGGCGCGAAGTATCCGGGTCTGCATCTGGCAGGGAAAACCGGGACCACCAACAACAACGTGGATACCTGGTTTGCTGGGATCGACGGCAGCCAGGTGACCATTACCTGGGTGGGCCGCGATAATAACCAGCCAACCAAGCTGTACGGTGCCAGCGGCGCGATGTCGATTTATCAGCGTTATCTGGCCAACCAGACGCCAACACCGCTGGTGTTGACGCCGCCGGAGGATGTGGTGGATATGGGCGTAGACTACGACGGTAACTTCGTTTGTAGCGGCGGGATGCGCACGCTTCCTGTATGGACCACCGATCCGGATTCACTGTGTCAGCAAGGTGAGATGCTGCAGCAGTCGGGTAATCCGTTCGATCAATCTTCTCAGCAGCCGCAGCAACAGCAGCCTCAACAGCAGCAACCGCCGCAGCAAGAGAAGAAGGACGGCGATGGCGTAGCCGGTTGGATTAAAGAGATGTTTGGTAGTAATTAATTCAGTAGTAAATTAGACCTAAACACCCGCTATTAGCGGGTGTTTTTATTTCTGGGTAAAATGAGTTTTATTTTTCCATGATGTAATTGTATTGATTTAATTTTAATTAAGAACAGATTAAGTAAAATAAATGTTTGCAAAAAACATTGGAAATTAAATAGTTAACTTCTTTTATGATGTGTGAAAAATTGCAGGCTATAGACAGTCTCTCCGGTGGTTTGATTTAATCCGCGAGTGAACACTATACACGATTCATTGTATTGATTTGATGAAGGGATTTCAGAAGATCATGTTTTTTGCATATCTTTATTCTTTTCTCTCCGTGCTCACCCTCAATATTTCTCACCAGTAATTTATTATTGGCAATGGGACTTTGTCATTCAATCGTTCTGATTAAGGGATTCTAATGAATAAAAAGCTTCTTACTGTGCTGATGGCCGGAAGCCTGATTGCCGCTGTAAATACTTCTGCATTTGCAGAAGATACGGGTAAGGTAGAGTTTTCTGGCCGTATTGTTGCCGACACTTGCGTTATTGATGTCGATGGCGCAGGAGCAAATACCGTGGTTACTTTTGCGGATGCTTATCCGGATAATTTTGATGGTGATGGGACCCCTGGCCCGACAAAAGATTTCCAGATTTCTCTGGCTAAATGTGACCCTGCCATAGCAAGTTTAAACCTGAGGTTCAGTGGTGACACTACTGACGGCGAGAATTTACGCCTGAAGAACGACCTTAGTGATGCGAGTGCTGCAACAAATGTAGGTATTACCGTAACCAATAATAATGGTGGTAATACTGACGTTGTGTTTGATGACTCCGTTCCGGTATCAACCACGGATGTGGTGAATACTGGCGATGAAGCAACACCTTCTATTTTCAACTATACCGCGAAAGTGATTCAGATTGGTGATGAAAAACCGACTGCAGGTAAATATCACGCCTCCGCGAATTTTACCGTGTTCTATCGTTAAGTATGACAGGCAGCCCTTCAGGGCTGCCTGACCAGGGAGTATTGCGGGTGAAATTATATGCGCGAATTTGTTTTGCCATCATTGGGCTTATTGCCATAAATGCACAGGCCAGCATTGTCCTGGGAGGAACTAGAATCATTTACCCGGAGAATAAAAAAGAAGTACAGATATCTATTAAGAATAAAGAAGATGCCAATAAATATCTGATACAAAGCTGGGTAACAAAGACAGATAACACAAAAGCGCCTTTTATTATCACTCCGCCGATTTATAAAATGGACGCTAATGGCCAGGCTCTGCTGCATATCGTCTTTATTGGCGATAAAGGATCGCTACCACAAGACCGTGAATCGATGTTTGTTGCCAACTTTAAATCTGTTTCGGCTATGCCTGATGAATTAAAAGATAAAAATACGTTGCAGTTTGCGATGAAAACACAGCTGAAACTTTTTTGGCGGCCAGTGGGTCTTAAAGAATCGGCCGCTGTCGGTGCGTGGGAAAAATTACGGTTTAGCCGTCAGGGTTCTCAATTAACCGCAAAAAATCCAACGCCATTTCATATTTCGTTATTAGAACTCTCTGTTGGCGGAAAGCAGGTAAAACCTCTCGCAGACAGTTCTGTACCTGAGTCATTGTCAATGACGGTTCCTCCCTTTGGGGAACAGATATTTTCAATACCTGCAGCTGCAGTAGGTGATGTGTCATGGGCTGCAGTGAATGACTATGGTGCTGCAACGGTGAAAAAGCGCCAACAACTATAAACGCAATGACGCGTATGGGTAAAAATTAAAGGGACTTTATTATATGCAGCCTTATCCTTTGCGATCTTGCCGACTCTTTTTGCTCAACAGCATTACGCTGGCATTATGCTCATTTTTGCACCCAGCGAGTGCTGAAGATGAATTCAATTTGCATATTCTGGAACTCGGTACACCGTTAGAGAATACGTCAATACTGGAAACCTTTTTGCAAAATAATGGGTTACAACCAGGGACTTATTTGACTGAAGTGATGTGGGATTATGATCGCATTGATAAGCGAAATATTACTTACGTACTATCACAGGATAAGACGCAATTACTCCCGCAGTTCAGCAAAGGGGATCTCAGAGAGCTGGGGGTGAAGGTCGATAGCCTTCCCGGCTTGAAATCATTGGCTGATACGGCTCCAGTTGGCGACATCGCCCAGTACATATCGGGAGCAAAGTTTGATTTTCAACTCGATAGCCAAACTCTTTTCGTGCGGATCCCGCAAATTTATCGCGACCAGCAAGTCGCTGGCGCTATCCCTATTAAAGACTGGGACGATGGCATTCCTGCGGCATGGAGCAGCTATTACATTAGCGGCAACCGCCAGCAAGTAAATGGCGAGAACGATAACTCGAACTGGGCAAGCCTTAATTCCGGTCTAAATCTTGGCGCCTGGCGGCTTCGTAATTCAAGTACCTACAGCAATTCGGATGGCTGGGATGCGATCAGCACCACGCTGGAGCGGGATATTAAATTTCTGCAAAGTCAGCTTGAAATTGGCCAGACATATACCAACGGCGAACTGTTTGACAGCGTACAGATGACAGGGGTGAAGCTGGAAACCGATACCAGCATGTTACCCAATAGCTTACAAGGGTTTGCGCCTGTTGTGCGCGGAATTGCCAATAGCGATGCAAAAGTAACGATTAAGCAAAATGGCTACACGATATATCAGACTTATGTCTCCAGCGGCCCCTTTGAAATCAGAGACCTCAGTCAGGTAACAGCAGGGTCAGATCTACAAGTTACCGTTAAAGAGGCTGATGGAAGCGAGCATTCGTTTATTCAGGCAAGCGCTTCGGTACCCATCTTACAGCGTGAAGGTGCGCTGAAATATAGCCTTGCTGGTGGAAAATACCGTGATAGCGATAACGGCGAGGAACCTGGGTTTGGTCAGGCGACGGTAATCTACGGCATGCCTCATGGCATTACGCTGTATGGCGGAGTGCTCGAAGCATCAATTTACCGTGCCGGTCTGGTCGGGGCGGGGGCCGATCTCGGTGAGCTTGGTTCTGTGTCTGTAGATGTTACTGCGGCCAGAACCCAGTTTGACGATGGGCGTGGTAATGCCAACGGTTTATCCTGGCGTGCACAATATTCCAAAGACTTTTCTGCAACAGATACCACGGTGACGCTGGCCAGTTACCGTTATTCCACTTCTGGTTTTTATACCTTCCAGGAAGCTCTCGATCAGCGCGATAGGGGCGAAGATGATGGAATTTACAATTACCGTAAAACGAACAATCGTCGTAGCCGTTTACAGTTGAGTATGTCGCAATCATTGGGCTCTGTAGGGTCTGTGTATATCAATGGTTATCAACAAGATTACTGGGATATGAGTGGGCATGAGCGCAGTGCCAGTATGGGATTCAGCTCCAGTTGGCAGGACATCACCTGGTCTGTGAACTATAGCCTGACAAAAACACCAAACAGCGATAATGACCAGCAGGTTGCATTTTCCGTCAATATTCCTTTGTCACGTTGGCTGTCAAACAGTTGGGCGACCTACAACCTAAACAGCGCTAAAAATGGCAATACCGTGCATCAGGTTGGGATTGGCGGGACTGCGCTGGAAGATAACAACTTAAGTTATAACCTGCAGCAAAGCTATACCGATCACGATACTGGATATGGTGCGAGCATGACGGGGCGTTATCGTGGCTCATACGGTGAAATTGGGGCGAACTATAGCTATGCCAAAGATAGCAAACAGTGGAACTACAGCGCGCAAGGATCCGTCGTCGCACATCCTTATGGTATTACGCTGGGGCAATCTGTCCAGGATGCTTTTGCTATTGTCCATATTGACGAGGGAGCAGATGTTAAAGTCCAGAATATGCAAGGTATTTACACTGACTACTGGGGAAATGCGGTCGTACCATATCTAACTAATTATCGTCGTAATACCGTCACGGTGAACAGCGGGGAACGCGACGATCTGGATATCGAAAAACCGGCCAAAGATGTCGTACCTACGAAAGGGGCAGTTGTCGCAGCTAATTTCTCTGCCCGCCAGGGTATTCGCGCCTTATTAACACTTCACCATGGATCGAGTTTTGTGCCTTTCGGCGCGGTACTGTCAATTGAGGGGGGCTCCTCAATAGTCGGAGATGGTGGCGAAGTTTATCTGACCGGTTTGAAAGGTAATGTACCGTTTAAAGTACAGTGGGGTAGTGCTCCAGAACAGCGCTGTGAAGGAAATGCGCAGATCCCAGACGATATCGAGTCCTCTATTTACCAGGCTGCGGTTGAGTGTCGATAGTGTAAAGGGAAAACATAAAATGGACTGTGGGAATATGAATAATTATATGATTTTTAGATTGATTCTATGTTGCGGTCTATTGTTCGCACAGCAATCAGTTCAGGCATCCTGCAAAATTGAGAATGATGCGTCGCCGTCAACCTCTACGTTCAATATGCCGTCGTTTACGGTAAATGCGGACGCCGCTCCAGGTACGATCATTGCAACCCAGGAAGTGACTGGCGATCTTATTAAAGTCGTGGACTGTACAGATAATGGCGATATCTATACAGGCTATACCGTATTCACGAGTAGCGATGCCCGCACGGATAATCCCCTTAGCCGCGTTTATCAAACAAATGTTCCGGGAATAGGTTTTCGGGTCGCCTGGGTTAAAGATAACGCTTCCGCCCTAACAGAAGGTTCGGTGGTTACCCCTATGCATCTAGGGACGTCAAAAACAACCCACTTAAGTGACTATAGTATTCAGTCACGTGCGAGAGCTGAATTTGTCGTCACTGGTGTTGTGCAGTCAGGAGTTATTGACGTCAACATGCTCAATGCGGACTGGATTTATGATTCGCAGGTTATTGCTCAAATTCGCTTTGCGCCAATAGTTATTAACGTTACTGCTAACACCTGCAATTTAGTTGAAAAAAATATCACAGTGCCGCTTAAGAGAATCATGACTAGCGATATTGTGGACGGTTATTCCGATGTTGTATCTGATGATAGTTTCAAGATTCAGCTGGAACAGTGTGTCGCGGGCATCAAACTTGATTATAAATTCACCACTGCCGGTTCAACTGGCGTGAGTGGCAATAGCGACATCCTGGAGATCGCCAGTGGTAATGACGCGGCCGAAGGGGTCGGATTACAAATCCTCGACAGCAACAATAATGTGCTGAAATTTGATCAAGATTACAACGCGGTAGCGCAAACAACCGATAGGCAGTCTGTCACTATCCCTTTGAAAGCGAGATATGTACAAACAGGCACTGTAAAAGCGGGAAAGGTTGACTCTGTTGCGACATTTAGCGTTTTTTACCGCTAGCCAAAAATAGCCTGTGTATTTGCAGGCTTTTCTTTTAAACATTCCAGCCTAATTTATTAACCCTTTCTTTTCATCTGGTTATTTCTTAACCCCTCAGTTTTAGTAGGGACGCGTATTGCTTGCTATCTCGCCAGAGTTTCGAATATTATGCTGCCGTTATAATAATAATTCTCGTTTACGTTATCATTCACTTTAATCAGAGAAATACCAATGGCGCGTCTTAAAACTGCTCAGCCAAGTTCATCACTGCGTAAAATCGCAGTAGTGGTAGCCACAGCGGTTAGCGGCATGTCTGTCTATGCACAGGCGGCGGTTGACCCGAAAGAAGAAACCATCACCGTAACTGCTGCACCTGCCGCACAAGAAAGCGCATGGGGACCGTCCCCAACCATCGCTGCGAAGCGGTCTGCCACTGCAACCAAGACCGATACGCCTATCGAAAAGACCCCGCAATCTGTTTCGGTAGTGACGCGTGAAGAGATGGACACCAAACAGCCCGCGACGGTGAAAGAAGCGATTGCTTACACGCCGGGTGTTTTTGCCACGCGTGGTAGTTCAACTACCTATGATGTGGTGACAATTCGAGGTTTCACTGCGCCAACCACCGTCAATACCAACCAGTATCTTGATGGGATGAAACTTCAGGGAAATAACTACTCTGAAGTATCAATGGACCCATATTTTCTGGAACGCGTAGAAGTCATGCGTGGGCCAACATCTGTATTGTACGGTAACAGTAACCCTGGCGGCATTGTAAGCATGGTAAGCAAGCGTCCGACCACTGAACCTCTGAAAGAAATTCAGTTCAAAATGGGGACTAACAACCTCTGGCAAACCGGTTTCGATTTCAGCGATGCTATTGATGATGACGGTGTGTGGTCATACCGTTTAACGGGATTAGGCAACAGCCAGAATTCTCAGCAGGAAATGTCAAAATCAACGCGTTACGCTGTTGCGCCTGCGTTTAGCTGGCGTCCTGATGATAAAACAGATTTCACCTTCCTTAGTAACTTCCAAAACGATCCGTACGCGGGTTATTACGGTTGGTTGCCGCGTGAAGGTACGCTTGTCCCTTACTACGATGCGAACGGTAATCCGCACAAGTTGCCAACTGATTTCAATGAAGGCGAAGACGATAACAAGATGGCGCGTCGTCAGAAAATGGTAGGCTACAACTTCTCGCATGCCTTGAACGATACCTTCACTGTGCGCCAGAATCTGCGATATGACCGTGTGAAAACACTCTACCGTTCCGTGTATGGCTACGGCTACATTGCCCCTGGCAAAATTAATCGCCAGTACGTGCGTTCTGACGAAGATCTCAGTGCATTCACTGTCGACACCCAGCTTCAGTCTGCTTTCGCCACCGGCGATGTGGAACATACTCTGCTGACAGGTGTTGATTATTCGCGCATGCGTAACGACGTGAATGCACTTTATGGCTCCGCAGATCCACTGGATATGAATAACCCGCAGTACGGTAATCCGAATATTGATGTCAGCGGACCGTATGCGAAGTACGCCGTGCTGAACCGTATGGAGCAGACCGGACTTTATGCCCAGGACCAGATGGAATGGGATAAGTGGGTGCTGACGCTGGGTGGTCGTTATGATTACGCAACAACCTCTACGTTGACTCGCTCCAGTAATACTCTGGCCGAAGTTAACGATCAACAGTTTACCTGGCGCGGTGGTGTTAACTACCTGTTTGATAACGGAATTTCGCCATACTTTAGCTATAGCGAATCTTTCGAACCGACATCAGGTTCAACGAAAGAAGGAAAACCGTTTGATCCGTCACGCGGTAAGCAGTACGAAGCTGGCGTGAAATATGTGCCGAAGGATATGCCTGTCGTGCTGACAGCTGCGGTTTATCAGCTGACGAAAGACAAAAATCTGACCGCAGACCCGAACGATCCAACTGGGCTGTACAGCGTTCAGAGCGGCGAAATTCGTTCTCGTGGTGTTGAGCTGGAGGCTAAAGCTGCGGTCAATGCCAACGTTAACATTACGGCGGCATACAGCTATACGGATGCGGAATATACCGAGGACACCATCTTCAAAGGCAAGCGTCCGGCAGAAGTACCTCGTAATCAGGCTTCTTTATGGACCGATTATACGTTCTATGAAACGGCACTTAGCGGTTTGACTCTTGGCGCAGGGGTGCGTTACACCGGTTCAACGGTGAGTTACTACAAAAACGATGCGGCGAAGAAGAACGACTCCTTTAACGTTGGTGGCTATACTGTTGCCGACGCGATGGTGAAATACGATCTGGCTCGTTTCGGCATGGCGGGTTCGTCTGTTGCGGTGAACGTTAACAACCTGTTTAATCGCGAATACGTTTCCAGTTGCTACAGCGAATACGCATGTTACTGGGGCGCAGAACGTCAGGTCGTTGCAACTGCAACCTTCCGTTTCTAATTTCTCTTTGGGCACGCTTTGCGTGCCCGTTTTACAAGTTGGCTGCTATGCAGGAAAACAGATCCCATCCCGACACCACTTTTGCGTTGCGTAATGTCTCCTTTAGTGTGCCTGGCCGCACGCTTTTGCATCCTCTCTCATTAACTTTTCCTGTAGGGAAAGTGACGGGTCTTATCGGCCACAACGGTTCCGGTAAATCGACATTATTGAAAATGCTGGGACGTCATCAGCCGCCGTCAGAAGGTGAAATCCTGCTCGACGAACAGCCGCTGGAGAGCTGGAGTAGTAAAGCGTTTGCCCGCAAGGTCGCCTATCTGCCGCAACAGCTGCCGCAGGCAGAAGGGATGACCGTACGCGAACTGGTGGCGATTGGTCGTTATCCGTGGCACGGGGCGCTGGGGCGTTTTGGCGTTGCCGACAGAGAGAAGGTAGAAGAAGCAATTTCGCTGGTAGGTTTAAAGCCGCTGGCGCACCGTCTGGTCGATAGCCTGTCCGGTGGGGAACGCCAACGCGCGTGGATTGCCATGCTGGTGGCACAGGACAGCCGCTGTCTGCTGCTTGATGAACCAACTTCCGCGCTGGATATCGCCCATCAGGTTGACGTGCTGGCGCTGGTGCACCGCTTAAGCCAGCAGCGCGGGCTGACGGTGGTTGCGGTGCTGCATGATATCAATATGGCGGCCCGTTACTGCGATTACCTCGTTGCGCTGCGCGGCGGTGAGATGATTTCTCAAGGAACGCCTGCTGAACTGATGCGCAGTGAAACTCTGGAACAAATTTACGGTATCCCGATGGGCATTTTGCCGCATCCGGCCGGTGCCGCACCCGTGAGTTTTGTCTATTAATGATCGGATTACATCATATTACCCGTCGGCGGCTGCTTACGGCGATGGCGCTGTCGCCTCTGCTGTGGCGGATGAATACGGCGCACGCCGCGGCGGTTGATCCCCAGCGCATTGTCGCGCTGGAATGGCTGCCGGTAGAGCTGCTGCTGGCGCTGGGTATTACGCCGTATGGCATCGCAGACATCCCTAACTACAAGCTGTGGGTCAGTGAGCCTCCTCTGCCGGACTCGGTAATTGATGTCGGGCTACGTACGGAACCCAATCTCGAACTGCTGACCGAAATGAAGCCCTCGTTTCTGCTCTGGTCGGCAGGCTATGGTCCTTCCCCTGAAAAGCTGGCGCGGATTGCACCTGGCCGGGGATTTAACTTCAGCGATGGCAAAAAGCCGCTGGTCGTTGCGCGACAGTCGCTGCAGGAAATGGCGCAATTGTTCAATCTGCAAGCCTCTGCTGAACGCCATTTGACTGAGTACGATCGTTATATCGCCAGCCTGAAACCGCGCTTTATGCAACGCGGCGCGCGTCCCGTGCTCCTGACATCCTTGCTTGATTCGCGACATATGCTGGTGTTTGGCTCAAACAGCCTGTTCCAGGACGTACTGGACAAATATGGGATCCCTAACGCCTGGCAGGGAGAAACAAACTTCTGGGGCAGCACTGCCGTGAGTATTGACCGTCTGGCTGCTTATAAGGATGTCGATGTGCTGTGCTTTGATCACGGCAACGATAAAGAGATGGCTGCGCTGATGTCTACGCCATTATGGCAGGCGATGCCGTTTGTCCGTGGCGGACGTTTTCAACGTGTGCCTGCCGTTTGGTTCTATGGCGCAACGCTATCGGCCATGCATTTTGCCCGTATTCTGGATAATGCGTTGGGAGGCAAAGCGTGAGCAGGAAACTTGAAATGCCGGATGGCGGCGCGAAAAACGCCTTATCCGACCTACGGTTTGGGCGCTTTGTAGGCCGGATAAGGCGAAGCCGCCATCCGGCGTTGCTGTTGTTGGTGCTGTTTGTTGCTGCCTGCTGGCTGACATGGGTTAACTTCTCCGTTGCTCTACCGCGCAGTCAGTGGCAACAGGCTATCTGGTCACCGGATATCGACGTCATTGAGCAGATGGTTTTTCACTATAGCCTGCTGCCGAGGCTGGCGATATCGCTACTGGTCGGCGCCGGGCTGGGCCTGGTCGGCGTGTTGTTTCAGCAGGTGTTGCGTAACCCGCTGGCGGAGCCAACCACGCTGGGCGTTGCGACCGGTGCGCAGTTGGGCATTACGGTTACCACGCTGTGGGCTATTCCTGGTGCGCTGACCACGCAATTTGCGGCGCTGGCGGGAGCATGTGTCGTTGGGGCGCTGGTGTTTGGCGTTGCCTGGGGCAAGCGTCTTTCTCCGGTGACGTTAATCCTTGCCGGGCTGGTGGTCAGCCTGTACTGCGGGGCGATTAACCAGTTGATGGTTATCTTCCATCACGATCAGCTGCAAAGCATGTTTTTATGGAGCAGCGGCACGTTAACGCAAACCGACTGGAGCGGCGTACAGCGTCTGTGGCCGCAGCTGTTGGGCGGTGTGATGCTGACTCTGTTGTTATTACGCCCAATGACGCTGATGGGACTGGATGACGGCGTGGCGCGTAACCTCGGTCTGGCGCTGTCGCTGGCACGTCTGGCGGCGTTATCGCTGGCCATTGTCATCAGCGCCTTACTGGTTAACGCGGTTGGAATTATCGGCTTTATTGGCCTGTTTGCACCGCTGTTGGCGAAAATGCTCGGTGCGCGTCGTTTGCTGGCACGTCTGGTGCTTGCCCCGCTGATTGGTGCGTTGATCCTCTGGCTCTCCGACCAAATCATTCTGTGGCTGACCCGCGTATGGATGGAAGTCTCCACCGGTTCAGTGACGGCGTTGATTGGCGCACCGTTGCTACTGTGGTTGTTGCCGCGCTTGAGGGGTATGAGCGCCCCGGATATGAACGCCAGTAATCGCATCGCCGCTGAGCGTCAGAATGTGCTGATGTTTGCGCTGGCAGGTGGCGTAATCTTGCTGCTAACCCTCGTGGTGGCGCTGTCGTTTGGCCGCGACGCACATGGCTGGACATGGGCTAGCGGCGCGATGCTGGATGAGCTGATGCCCTGGCGCTGGCCTCGCATTCTGGCGGCCCTGATTGCCGGGGTGATGCTGGCGGTAGCGGGCTGTATTATTCAACGTCTGACGGGCAACCCGATGGCCAGCCCGGAAGTGCTGGGCATTAGCTCCGGTGCGGCATTTGGCGTGGTACTCATGCTGTTTTTGGTCCCCGGAAATGCTTTTGGCTGGCTGCTGCCTGCCGGAAGCCTCGGGGCCGCGGTTACTCTGCTTATCATTATGATTGCCGCCGGGCGCGGTGGTTTTTCACCGCACCGTATGTTGTTGGCCGGTATGGCGCTCAGTACGGCCTTTACTATGCTGCTGATGATGCTGCAGGCCAGCGGCGATCCGCGCATGGCGGGCGTGTTGACCTGGATTTCCGGTTCAACCTATAACGCGAGCGGAGAGCAAGTACTGCGTACCGGGATTGTGATGGTGATTCTGCTGGCGATGACGCCTCTGTGCCGCCGTTGGCTAACAATTTTACCGCTCGGCGGCGATACGGCGCGGGCTGTAGGTATGGCTATCACGCCATCACGCGTGGGGTTACTGCTGCTGGCGGCAGGGCTGACGGCGACAGCCACCATGACTATTGGACCGTTGAGCTTTGTCGGGCTGATGGCTCCGCATATTGCCCGTATGATGGGTTTTCGTCGGGCGATGCCGCATATGCTGATTTCGGCGCTGGCGGGTGGCGTGTTGCTGGTCTTTGCTGACTGGTGCGGCAGGATGGTGCTGTTTCCGTATCAGATCCCGGCGGGATTATTGTCGACGTTTATTGGTGCGCCGTACTTTATCTATCTGCTGAGAAAGCAGAGCCGCTGAGGCTGACCCCTTTGATGTAGGCCGGATAAGACACTTTTAGTCGACATCCGGCAATAAAAAAGCCGGGTGGCGGCTTCGCCTTACCCGGCCTACATTTCTGCACGTTCTCTTTTTTACAACTTCGCAAACACCCGGCGCGCGGCGTCGATGGTGTTATTGATATCGTCTTCACTGTGCGCCACGGACATAAAGCCCGCTTCGAAAGCAGACGGCGCCAGATAAATTCCTTCATCCAGCATCATGTGGAAGAAGCGCTTGAAGCGTTCGACGTCGCATGCCATCACATCCTGATAGCAGGTTACGGTTTCTGCATCGGTGAAGAAAATCCCGAACATCCCGCCCACATGGTTAACCACCAGCGGAATATTCGCTTCTTCGGCAGCTTCCAACAGACCTTCCGCCAGACGCGTCGTCAGTTCGTTCAGCGTTTCATGAATACCCGGTTGGGCGACTTCGGTCAGACAGGCATAACCTGCCGCCATCGCGATCGGGTTACCGGAAAGCGTCCCCGCCTGGTAAACCGGACCGGTCGGCGCCAGTGCGTCCATCACATCGCGGCGACCGCCGAATGCGCCAACGGGCATTCCGCCACCGATAATTTTACCGAGGCAGGTCAGATCCGGAACGACGCCGTAATAATCCTGTGCACCGGCCAGCGCTACGCGGAAACCGGTCATGACTTCATCGATGATCAACAGCGCGCCAAACTCATCGCATAGCGCACGCAGGCCCGGCAGGAATTCCGGCAGCGGCGGGATGCAGTTCATGTTGCCGGCGACCGGCTCAACGATGATGCACGCGATCTCTTGTGGGTACTGTTCAAATGCCGCACGTACTGAAGAGAGATCGTTGTAGGTGCAGGTCAGGGTGTGTTTCGCAAAATCGGCCGGAACGCCTGGGGAGTTCGGCTGGCCCAGCGTTAATGCGCCGGAACCGGCTTTGACCAGCAGGCAGTCGGCATGACCGTGATAGCAGCCTTCAAATTTGATGATCTTATCGCGTCCGGTGAAACCGCGCGCCAGACGGATTGCGCTCATCGTCGCTTCCGTACCGGAGTTCACCATACGTACCATGTCCATGGTTGGCACGAGTTCAGTGACCAGCGCCGCCATTTTTACTTCCATCTCGGTCGGCGCGCCGAAGCTTAAACCGCGCTCCGCAGCTTCAATCACCGCATTACGGATTGCCGGGTGGTTATGGCCCAGTACCATCGGTCCCCAGGAACCGACGTAATCGACATAGGCTTTACCATCAACATCGTACAGATATGCGCCGTCCGCTTTTTCGATAAACAGCGGAGTTCCACCCACGCCAGTAAAGGCGCGAACAGGGGAGTTAACGCCGCCAGGGATAAGTTCGCGTGCCGCGCTGTAGAGATTTTCAGACTTACTCATGGATGGGGTCCTGGTTCGTAGAAAAAGTAAATGCCCGCTATTCTAGTTATTCAGAGAAGGTTATGAAAGTTTTACGCAATTGAAACAATGCGATTTGCAGGGGATTTTCGTGAAATGTGCGAGTAGAATGCCGATTCCGTATTTGTATTACCAATTAATGATCATCTGATGAAGACAGACACTCCCTCTTTTGAAGCACAGCAAATTGTGCGTTTACGCCGCAGGGATCAAATTCGTCGTCTCCTGGAACGAGACAAAACGCCGTTGGCGATCCTGTTGATGGCTGCAGTAGTAGGTACTGTGACAGGGCTTGTTGGCGTGGCATTTGAGAAAGCGGTGACCTGGGTGCAGAATCAGCGCATTGGCGCGCTGGCTCAGGTTGCGGACCATGACATTCTGCTGTGGCCGCTGGCGTTTATTCTCTCGGCGTTGCTGGCGATGGTCGGCTATTTCCTGGTGCGTAAATTTGCGCCGGAAGCCGGTGGTTCGGGGATCCCAGAGATTGAAGGTGCGCTGGAAGAGCTGCGACCTGTGCGTTGGTGGCGTGTCCTGCCGGTGAAATTTATCGGCGGCATGGGCACGCTGGGTGCTGGCATGGTGCTTGGGCGTGAAGGTCCGACCGTGCAGATTGGCGGTAACCTCGGGCGCATGGTGCTGGATATTTTCCGCATGCGTAGCGCCGAAGCGCGGCATACCTTATTGGCTACCGGTGCGGCAGCGGGCCTTTCGGCGGCGTTTAACGCTCCGCTGGCGGGGATCCTGTTCATTATTGAAGAGATGCGCCCGCAGTTTCGCTATAACCTTGTGTCGATCAAAGCCGTGTTTACCGGCGTTATTATGTCGAGCATTGTGTTTCGTGTTTTCAACGGTGAAGCCCCGATAATTGAAGTCGGAAAGTTGTCTAATGCGCCAGTAAATACGCTGTGGCTGTATCTGGTGCTCGGGCTTATTTTTGGCTGTGTCGGGCCATTGTTTAACACCATGGTGTTGCGTACCCAGGATATGTTCCAGCGCTTCCACGGTGGTGAAATTAAAAAATGGGTGCTGATGGGCGGCGCGATCGGCGGCCTGTGCGGGATCCTCGGGTTAATTCAACCGGAAGCGGCAGGCGGCGGGTTTAACCTGATTCCTATCGCCGCGGCAGGCAATTTTAGCGTTGGTCTGCTGCTGTTTATATTTATTACCAGGGTCGTCACCACGCTACTGTGCTTCTCGTCCGGCGCGCCCGGTGGGATTTTTGCCCCGATGCTGGCGTTGGGGACGTTGCTTGGTACGGCGTTCGGTATGGCTGCGGCAGCCTCTTTTCCGCAGTATCACCTGGAGGCCGGAACCTTTGCCATTGCCGGAATGGGGGCTTTGTTGGCTGCTTCGGTGCGTGCGCCGCTAACAGGTATTGTACTGGTGCTGGAGATGACCGATAACTATCAGCTCATTTTGCCAATGATTATTACCTGTCTTGGCGCAACACTATTAGCCCAATTTATGGGCGGAAAGCCGCTATACTCGACTATCCTGGCTCGTACGCTGGCAAAACAGGAAGCGGAGCAGGCGGCAAAAAGCCAGGGTACTGCCGCTGGCGAGAATACTTGAACGAAATACCAGGGTATTAGATAATGGCCCAAAATATTGGGTTGAAATTTACCCAATTGCCGATGTCGTTTGGAGCAAAATATGAGTGATGACGTAGCGCTGCCACTGCAATTTACTGAAGCAGCAGCCAATAAAGTTAAAAGCCTGATCGCTGACGAAGATAACCCGAATCTGAAATTACGCGTGTATATCACTGGCGGTGGTTGCAGCGGTTTCCAGTACGGTTTCACCTTTGATGATCAGGTCAATGAAGGTGATATGACCATCGAGAAACAAGGTGTTGGTCTGGTCGTTGATCCGATGAGTCTGCAATATCTGGTGGGCGGCGCGGTTGACTATACCGAAGGTCTGGAAGGTTCCCGCTTCGTTGTGACTAACCCGAATGCGAAAAGCACCTGCGGGTGTGGTTCTTCTTTCAGCATCTGATTGCTGTCTGTATTACTGATGGTCTGATGTTGTAGGCCCGGTAAGCGCAACGCCACCGGGCAATGTGCCGGATGGCGGCGTAAACGCCTTATCCGGCCTACATGTTCTGTATCGTCATATCAACGCCCGTTATCATCCAGCGCAAACGTCGGCAATTTCAGATGCCAGCGAATGGCGGCAAGCCGAATCAGCAGCGTGACAATCATCCCCATCATACTGGCGTTTTCCAGTGAAACATCAAAGGTATAAAACGCTGTCGCATGCACGATCCCGCCGATAATACAGGCTGTGGCGTAGATCTCGGTGCGCAAAATCATCGGGACTTCACGAGCTAACACATCGCGAATGATCCCACCACCAACGCCGGTAATCACCCCCATACAAATCGCCACCAGAGGCCCTGTTCCTGCTAGAAATGCCTTGTTGACCCCAATACCTACGAACACAGCCAGACCAACGGCATCCAGCACCGGAAGGATCCATTTCGGTATGCGTCTTGGTTGACGTACCAACAGGATTGTCAGCATGCTAGTGATCATCGCCACCACCAGATCGGTCGGATCCTTAACCCAAAAAACCGGTCCATTATCCAGCGCCATATCTCGGATCGTACCACCACCAACGGCGGTAACCACGCCGAGTACCAGGACGCCAAACGGATCCATACGTAATTTTCCGGCCAGTAATACGCCAGAGATTGCAAATACCGCGGTGCCGACAATATCAAGCCAATAGACGAGCATTTTTAAATCCTCACAACAGACCTGGTGGGGGCAGGCGCTAATTTATCTGTGAAAGCGCATTACAGAGTTGTTTTGCGGCGAGGATAATACGCGGGCTCGCGCGTTCGAACCAGTCACTATTAAGTGTAATAATGGGTATTTTTAGCTGGTTTCCCCAGTATTGCTCAATTTTCAGAGTTTCGCCTGGACCGCCGGTTGCAACAATAGCCTGGGGGGCTCGTGCCAGGACCTGCTCACGGCTAACCTGCGGCCAGGGAACCCGACTACCGGCAAAGATGTTTTCTCCGCCGCATACCTCAAGAACTTCGTGCTGAATAGAACCTTTTCCACTGGTAAACAGAGGATTGGCACCAAACTGGAGAAACACGCGTTTTTTCGGTTTGTTGGCATACTGAGATTTAAGTAAAGCATAGTCATCAAGCATGGTTTGCGCCGCTTGTTTAGCTTGTTCAGGCTTGGGGCTCCATGCTGCCAATTGGCGTAGCGCATCGGCAACCTGCTCAATGGTAACGGCGTCCACCCAGATGACCTTAATTCCCAGAGAGGTCAGTTGATTCACCTGCCGCTCAGCATTTCCCCCGCGCCAGGCGACAACCAAATCAGGTTTCAGCGCCACAATACGTTCAAGATTCATCCCTTGCCAGGTTGAGACTTCCTCAATACTTTTGGCTTCTGGCGGGTAGTTAGAATAGCTGCTGACGCCAACGGGGGTAATGCCAGCGGCAAAAGCGAGTTCAGTATTGGCAGGAGAAAGCGTCACAACACGCGGCGCGGCGTAAAGGAACGCCGGGAGAGTGAAAAGCAGGGCGACCAGCGCCCTGGAGAGTAATTTAGCCATGCGCCAGTTTCTGTACCAGCGTTTCAACCATCAGGCTTGACTGCTTCGCGGCAACCACCAGGAATTCGTCAAAGCTGAGATGGGACTGCTGATCGGCAACGTCAGAGATGGCGCGAACCACGACGAACGGTACGTTAAAGTTATGGCAAACGTGCGCAATAGCGGTGGCTTCCATCTCAACGGCAATCGCCTGTGGGAAGTTGTGCTTAATTTTAGCCAGCCCTACGGATCCATTAATGAAGGCATCGCCGCTGACGATAAGCCCACGAACGGCATGCAGATTCAGTTCCGCAATGCAGGATTCTGCTGCGGCAACCAGCGCAGGATCGGCTTTAAAACCCGCCGGGCAGCCCGGTAGCTGACCAAATTCATAGCCAAAGGCAGTGACGTCGGCGTCGTGATAGCGCGCTTCGTCAGAAACTACGATATCCCCGACTTTCAGCGTAGAGGCCAGGCCGCCCGCTGAACCGGTATTAATGATGGCGTCCGGCTTGCAGCGTTCAAGCAGCAACGAAGCGCCCAGTGCCGCAGCCACTTTACCGATACCCGATTTCAGCAGCGCAACCTCTGTACCGTTCAGTTGGCCGGTGTAAATTTCACAACCGCCGAGCGCGATGGTCTGACGGTTTTCGATTTTGTCACGCAGCAGCGTAACTTCTTCTTCCATTGCACCAATGATGCCGATTTTCATAGATTTACTCGCGATAAGCCAGATTTGAGGGCATAGTCTATCATGCGCTTAAGGGGTAGCGCATTTCTCAGGCGGGAGAGGACATGGCACAGATCGATTTCCGAAAAAAAATAAACTGGCATCGTCGTTACCGTTCGCCGCAGGGCGTGAAGACTGAGCATGAGATCCTGCGTATTTTCGAAAGCGATCGCGGACGTATTATCAATTCACCGGCCATTCGCCGACTGCAACAAAAAACGCAGGTCTTTCCGCTGGAGCGTAATGCGGCAGTACGCACGCGCTTGACGCACTCGATGGAAGTTCAGCAGGTTGGGCGCTATATCGCGAAAGAGATCCTCAGCCGACTGAAAGAACTAAAGCTGCTGGAGCTGTATGGCCTGGATGAACTGACAGGGCCATTTGAGAGTATTGTCGAAATGTCCTGCCTGATGCATGACATTGGTAATCCGCCGTTTGGCCATTTTGGGGAGGCGGCAATTAATGACTGGTTTCGCCAGCGACTGTATCCCGCAGACGCAGAAAGTCAGCCCCTAAGTGATGACCGTTGCCAGGTGACGGCATTACGATTGCGTGAAGGCGAAGAGTCGCTGAATGATATTCGCCGTAAGGTACGCCAGGACCTGTGCCATTTTGAAGGCAATGCGCAGGGTATTCGCCTTGTGCATACGTTGATGCGTATGAACCTTACCTGGGCGCAGGTTGGCGGTATTTTAAAATATACCCGTCCGGCGTGGTGGCGCGGCAGTGCACCCGAGACACACAACTATTTAATGAAGAAGCCGGGTTATTACCTTTCTGAAGAACCGTATATTGAGCGGTTGCGTAAAGAATTATCATTAGCGCCTTACAGTCGCTTTCCATTAACCTGGATTATGGAAGCTGCCGATGATATCTCTTATTGCGTGGCGGATCTGGAAGATGCCGTTGAGAAAAGAATTTTTAGCGTCGAGCAACTTTATCACCACCTGCATGAGGCGTGGGGGCAGCATGAAAAAGGTTCCCTGTTTAGCCAGGTTGTTGAGAACGCCTGGGAGAAGTCACGTTCAAATACATTAAGCCGGAGTACCGAAGATCAGTTCTTTATGTATTTACGCGTCAATACGCTGAATAAACTGGTGCCATATGCGGCCCAGCGGTTTATTGATAATTTGCCGCAGATTTATGAAGGCAGCTTTAATCATGCGCTGCTAGAAGATGCAAGTAGCTTCAGCCAGTTACTGGGTGTTTATAAAAATGTGGCGGTAAAACATGTGTTTAGCCATCCGGATGTTGAACAACTGGAACTACAGGGCTATCGGGTGATCAGCGGGTTGCTGGAGATCTATCAGCCGTTATTAAAAATGTCTCAGTCAGATTTTTCTGAACTGGTCGACAATGAAAGAGTAAAACGTTTTCCTATCGAGTCCCGTTTATTTCAGAAGTTGTCTACCCGCCATCGTCTTGCGTATGTTGAGGCGGTTAGTAAAATATCGACGGGGTGCGCCGAGTATTCGGTTCTGGAATATTATTATCGCTGTCGGCTGATTCAGGATTATATCAGCGGAATGACAGATTTGTATGCCTGGGATGAATATCGTCGCTTGATGGCCGTAGAACAATAAATACTCATTTGTAAAGACGGACAATAAAATTTTACTTTTTCCTTAAACTTAATTCTGGAACTTAGCGCTATAAAACGACTCTGACGTATACAGCAATTTTGCGTTACCTGTTAATCGAGAACGAAACACATGAAAAAAACCACATTAGCAATGAGTGCACTGGCTCTGAGTTTAGGTTTGGCGTTGTCCCCCCTGTCTGCTACAGCGGCTGAGACGTCGTCTTCAGCAATGACCGCCCAACAGATGCCAAGCCTGGCCCCGATGCTCGAAAAAGTGATGCCATCGGTGGTAAGTATTAACGTCGAGGGGAGCACGACGGTAAATACGCCGCGCATGCCGCGTAATTTCCAGCAGTTCTTCGGTGATAATTCACCGTTCTGCCAGGACGGTTCTCCGTTCCAGAGTTCACCGTTCTGCCAGGGCGGCGCACCGGGCGCTGACAATGGCGGCGGCCAGCAGCAGAAATTTATGGCACTCGGTTCCGGCGTAATTATTGATGCCGCGAAAGGGTATGTCGTGACCAATAACCACGTGGTAGATAACGCCACGGTGATTAAAGTTCAGTTGAGCGATGGTCGTAAATTTGACGCGAAGATCGTGGGTAAAGATCCGCGCTCCGATATCGCGCTGATCCAAATTCAGGATCCGAAAAACCTGACGGCGATTAAGCTGGCAGATTCCGATGCGCTGCGCGTGGGTGATTACACCGTGGCAATTGGTAACCCGTTTGGCCTTGGTGAAACGGTGACTTCCGGTATCGTTTCTGCGCTGGGACGTAGTGGCCTGAACGCGGAGAACTACGAAAACTTTATTCAGACGGATGCTGCGATCAACCGGGGTAACTCCGGTGGTGCGCTGGTCAACCTGAACGGTGAGCTGATTGGTATTAACACCGCGATCCTCGCACCGGACGGCGGTAACATCGGTATCGGTTTTGCGATCCCAAGCAACATGGTGAAAAACCTGACCTCGCAGATGGTTGAGTTTGGCCAGGTTAAACGCGGTGAGCTGGGCATTATGGGTACCGAGCTGAGCTCTGAGCTGGCGAAAGCGATGAAAGTTGACGCCCAGCGTGGCGCATTCGTCAGCCAGGTGATGCCGAACTCTTCCGCAGCGAAAGCGGGGATTAAAGCCGGGGATGTGATTACCTCCCTGAACGGCAAACCTATCAGCAGCTTCGCCGCCCTGCGTGCGCAGGTCGGTACGATGCCGGTTGGCAGCAAAATCACCCTGGGTCTGCTGCGTGACGGTAAGCCGGTCACCGTGAACCTGGAATTGCAGCAGAGCAGCCAGACTCAGGTTGACTCCAGCTCTATCTTTAAAGGCATCGAAGGTGCCGATATGAGCAACAAAGGCCAGGACAAAGGTGTCGTGGTAAGCGACGTGAAACCGAATTCTCCGGCTGCACAGATTGGCCTGAAGAAAGGGGATGTGATTATCGGCGCGAACCAGCAGCCGGTGAAAAACATCGCTGAACTGCGCAAAATCCTCGACAGCAAACCGGCTGTACTGGCGCTGAACATTCAGCGCGGTGACAGCTCCATCTATCTGTTGATGCAGTAATCTCCCTCAACCCCTTCCTGCACAGGAAGGGGTTTCTTTTTGTGATACTTCCCACAACTCCATACTTCTCCCTTTCGCTTTGTGCATTTGCACAATGTCGCCGCTTATTATCTTCCCTATGCTTGAGCTCTGCTCACAGGAGGGGTTTATGGCTGGTTGGCATCTTGATACCAAAATGGCGCAGGATATCGTGGCGCGTACCATGCGCATCATTGATACCAATATCAACGTAATGGATGCCCGTGGGCGGATAATCGGCAGCGGCGATCGCGAACGTATTGGTGAATTGCACGAAGGCGCGCTGCTGGTGCTTTCGCAGGGTCGGGTGGTCGATATCGACGATGCGGTGGCACGTCACTTGCACGGTGTACGACAGGGGATAAACCTGCCTCTGCGTCTGGAAGGCGAAATCGTTGGCGTTATCGGCCTTACCGGCGAGCCGGAGCATCTGCGCAAATACGGCGAGTTAGTATGTATGACCGCCGAAATGATGCTGGAACAGTCGCGCTTGATGCATCTGTTAGCGCAGGATAGCCGTCTGCGTGAAGAGCTGGTGATGAACCTGATTCAGGCGGAAGAGAATACGCCAGCGCTGATGGAATGGGCCCAGCGTTTAGGCATTGATTTGAACCAGCCACGCGTGGTGGCGGTGTTGGAGGTCGATAGTGGCCAGCTTGGCGTTGACAGTGCGATGGCGGAGTTACAGCAATTGCAGAATGCGTTGACCACACCCGAACGTAATAATCTGATTGCGATTGTTTCCCTGACCGAGATGGTGGTGCTGAAACCGGCGCTCAATCAGTTTGGCCGCTGGGACGCTGAAGATCATCGTAAGCGCGTTGAGCAGCTTATTGCCCGTATGAAAGAGAACGGACAGCTGCGTTTTCGCGTATCGCTGGGCAACTATTTTACCGGGCCCGGTAGCATTGCCCGTTCGTATCGTACGGCGCGCACTACCATGATGGTCGGCAAGCAGCGGATGCCGGAAAGCCGTAGCTATTTCTATCAGGATTTGATGCTGCCAGTACTGCTGGACAGCCTGCGCGGCGGCTGGCAGGCCAATGAGCTGGCGCGTCCGTTGGTGAGGCTGAAAGCGATGGATAACAATGGGTTGCTGCGTCGGACATTGGCGGCATGGTTTCGTCATAACGTCCAGCCGCTGGCCACCTCAAAGGCACTGTTTATTCACCGCAATACGCTGGAATATCGCCTGAATCGTATTTCAGAACTGACCGGACTGGATCTGGGGAATTTTGACGACAGACTGCTGCTGTATGTGGCGTTACAACTGGATGAACAACATTGATTAACTGCCTGATGGCGCTACGCTTATCAGGCCTACGAGGATATACCTGTAGGCCGGATAAGGCGTAAGACGCCGCCATCCGGCAACAAACGGCTTATTTACGCGTCAGTTTTTCCAGATCGGCTTCAATTTCGCTGATCTTGTTGGTCACGACGCTTTCGAGATGACGTAAATCATCAAGGATCTTGCGTTTAAGATCGACTTCGCTGCGATCGCGCTGGCAGATCTGATCCAGTTCATCGATCACATAGCGCAGGTTGGGACTGATCTCCTGCACTTCTTTGTAACCCTGGCCGATGCCATCAGCTACCACCGTTTTGCGCTGACGGGGATATTTGAACTTCACGCTCTTGGCAAAAAACTCGCCTTTATCCTTTTGGAAATAGATTTTCAGGATATCGTTGTTGGCTTCTTGCCGCAGGCTGTAACGATCGATCTCTTCAGGATTAGTAATGCCCAGACTTTTCAGATTGTCATACATAGCGGTACCCTTAAGCTCACTATAACCATTGAATAATTAACGAAAAGCCTTGTTTATGCCACTCGCAGATGTAAAAAAAGCGGGCTAAGCCCGCTTTTTCAAATCGCTGTTAGTCGATAGTGCGCAACAGTTCGTTGATTCCCACTTTGCCACGCGTTTTGGCATCGACTTTCTTCACAATCACCGCGCAGTACAGGCTGTATTTGCCATCTTTCGACGGCAGGTTGCCGGAGACGACCACGGAGCCTGCCGGAACGCGACCATAATGCACTTCGCCAGTTTCGCGATCGTAAATACGGGTGCTCTGACCGATGTACACGCCCATGGAGATAACAGAACCTTCTTCGACGATCACGCCTTCAACCACTTCAGAGCGCGCGCCGATGAAGCAGTTGTCTTCGATGATGGTCGGGTTAGCCTGCAACGGCTCCAGTACGCCGCCGATGCCAACGCCGCCGGACAGGTGTACGTTTTTACCGATTTGCGCACAGGAACCGACTGTTGCCCAGGTATCAACCATCGTACCTTCATCAACATAAGCGCCGATGTTTACGTAAGATGGCATCAGCACGGTGTTACGGGCGATAAACGCACCCTGACGCACGGCCGCAGGCGGAACCACGCGGAAACCTTCCTTCTGGAAGCGCGCTTCGTCGTAGTTGGCGAATTTCATCGGTACTTTATCGAAGTAACGGCTTTCCGCACCTTCGATGACCTGATTATCGTTAATACGGAAAGAGAGCAGGACCGCCTTTTTCAGCCACTGATGCGTGACCCACTGACCCTCAATCTTCTCTGCGACGCGCAGTGCACCGGAATCCAGTAAAGAAATAACCTGATTCACCGCTTCGCGGGTTACGGTATCTACATTTGCCGGAGTAATGTCGGCACGGCGCTCGAAAGCGGACTCAATAACGTTCTGTAACTGCTGCATTGTTAAACTCTTTCCATAATAAATAAAAACATCACCCTTTATCGTTTGGATTGAGGGCCTCTGTCAACCGTTGATGCACTTCCTGCTGCAGCTCATTATTAAGGGCGCGCCGGTCGGCGGTGGCGATTATGAATAAATCTTCTACTCGCTCGCCAATGGTTGTAATTCGGGCGCCATGCAGCGAAATTCCCAGATCGGCAAAAATCTGCCCGACCCGCGCCAGCAGGCCGGGCTGGTCGAGAGCGATAAGCTCCAGGAATGATTTTCGGTCGGTATGGGTCGGCAAAAAGGTAACTTCAGTATCGACGGTAAAGTGGCGTAATTTTGCCGGTTGGCGACGCGGTTGCGGTGGCTGCCAACTGCGCTGCGTGATGGCCTGTTCCAGTCCAAAACGGATCGCTTCATGTCGGTCTGAAGACAGCGGGCTGCCGTCCGGTTCCAGCACGATGAACGTATCCATCGCCATCCCATCGCGGGTAGTGAAAATCTGCGCATCGTGGACGCTAAGATTACGCCTGTCCAGTTCAGCGCAGACGGCGGCAAACAGGTAAGGGCGGTCAGGGCTCCAGATGAAAATCTCCGTCCCGCCACGCGTGGCCTGTGGGCTGAGCAGGATCAGCGGCTTGCTGAGATCGTGCTGCAACAGATGGCGCGCATGCCAGGCCAGCTGATTTGGGCTGTGACGCACGAAGTAGTTGGCGCGACAGCGTGACCAGATGTGGTGCAACGCTTCTTCATCAA
The DNA here is from genome assembly GCF_002042885.1 of Citrobacter portucalensis. Lineage (GTDB taxonomy): Bacteria > Pseudomonadota > Gammaproteobacteria > Enterobacterales > Enterobacteriaceae > Citrobacter > Citrobacter portucalensis. Next base: position 36,256 of record NZ_MVFY01000011.1, on the reverse strand, counting down.
TGTTGTCCATTCGCAGTAGCGCCAGCGCCTGAAGCTGATGATGGCGTACACGCTCACGCATATCCGGCGTATTTTGCATGCCACGACGGAGTTGTTTTTCCGTCGCGAAGTACAGCTCGCGCAGCAGGCTTTGCTTCCAGCTATTCCACAGCGTTTCGTTGGTGGCGCAAATATCTGCGACGGTCAGACACACCAAAAAGCGCAGACGGTGTTCCGTTTGTACCTCTTCGGCGAATTGCTTGATCACTTCGGGATCCTGAATATCGCGGCGCTGAGCGGTCACCGACATCAGCAAATGCTGGCGAACCAGCCACACGATCAGCTGCGTTTCGCGGGAATTCAGGCCGTGCAGTTCGGCGAACTTGAGCACGTCCTGAGCGCCGAGCACCGAGTGATCGCCGCCGCGACCTTTGGCGATATCGTGGAACAGCGCGGCAATCAGAATCAACTCCGGCTGTCGCAGACGCGGCCATAGATCCACGCATAGCGGATGGCGCTGACGGGTCTCTTCGTTAGCAAAACTTTCCAGCTTGAGCATTACGCGGATGGTGTGTTCATCCACCGTATAGGCATGAAACAGGTCAAACTGCATTTGGCCGACAATATGCGACCATTGCGGCATATAGGCCCACAACACGCTGTGGCGATGCATCGGCAGCAGACCGCGGCTCACCGCGCCTGGATGGCGTAACATACTGAGAAACAGCGATCGCGCTTCCGGGATGTAGCACAGCGGCTGCGTTAAATGACGGCGGGCATGACGCAAATGGCGCAGCGTGGTGGAGTAAATCCCGCTGATCGCGCTGTTACGCACCATGATGTAAAACATCCGCAGTATCGCTTCGGGTTTGCGGATAAACAGGTCGTCGTTGCGCAGATCGATCAACGTGCCGCGCAGTTGGAAGTCGTCATCAATCGGGCGCGGTTTTTCATCGGCGGGCATGGCGAGGATCGCCTCGTCGAACAGTTGCAACAGCATGTGATTCAGTTCGCTGACCCGTCGGGTGACGCGGAAATAGTCTTTCATCATCCGCTCGATAGGCTCGTTGCCTTCGCCGCCGTAGTTTAGCCGTTGCGCCACGCTGAGCTGGCGGTCAAACAGCAGGCGGTTGTCGTAACGACTAACGACCAGATGCAGGGCGAAGCGAATCCGCCACAGGATATGCAAACATTCATTTAGCTCGGCGCGTTCTGCCAGTGTCAAAAAGCCGAAGCCGACCATTTCGTCCAGTGAGGTGGCACCAAAATGGCGGCGGGCCACCCATTGCAGGGTATGGATATCGCGCAGGCCGCCGGGACTGCTTTTGATGTCCGGCTCCAGGTTGTAGCTGGTGCCGTGATAGCGCTGGTGGCGCTGATTCTGCTCTTCCACTTTGGCAGCGTAAAACTTGTCGGAAGGCCAGAAACCTTCGCTAAAAATATGCTTTTGCAGCTCCAGAAACAGCGCCACATCGCCGATCAGCAGGCGAGTTTCAATCAGGTTGGTGGCGACGGTTAAATCTGACAATCCTTCCAGCAGACACTCTTCCAGCGTACGCACGCTATGCCCAACCTCCAGCCTCACGTCCCATAGCAGCGTTAACAGCTCACCGACTTTCTCGGCCTGCGCATCAGGCAGCTTTTTACGACTCAGGATCAGCAGGTCAATATCGGAAAGCGGGTGCAATTCGCCTCGCCCGTAGCCGCCAACGGCAACCAGCGCCAGATCGGCAATTTGCCCGAACCCTGCTTCTATCCACAAACGCTGTAGCAGTTGGTCAATAAATTCGGTGCGGGCCTCAATGAGCTGTTCTGCGGAAATTCCACTGTCAAACGCTTCGCCTAACCAGTTCTGAAAGGTGTCGATATGCGCTTTAATGCCGGAGCAGTTGAGATCTTGCTGTGGCCATGTCCCTGGGTTTTGCGGTTGGCCAGGCAGGGTGGGGAGGGCAGTATTTGCGTGCTGTTCAGGAAGAGTATTCATTATGCGCCACCCATTAAAAAGCCGGATGATGGCGTGAACGCCTTATCCGGCCTACTAAGTAGTACAATTTGTAGGCCTGATAAGATGCGAATGCATCGCCATCAGGCAAAACATTATTCGCCGTGTGTGATGATCGCCGGGATGGTGTCATCCTTGCGTAACGTCAGAATTTCACAGCCGTTTTCCGTCACTACAATAGTATGCTCGTACTGTGCAGACAAGCTCCGGTCTTTGGTTTTCACCGTCCAGCCGTCTTTCATGGTGCGGATGCGGTAATCACCGGCATTCAACATCGGTTCTATGGTGAACGTCATGCCCGGCTGCAGCACCACACCACTGTCGTCTGCATCGTAGTGCAGAACCTGTGGCTCTTCATGGAAGCCGCGACCGATACCGTGACCGCAGTATTCACGAACAACAGAGAAACCTTCGCCTTCCGCATATTTCTGAATTGCAGCGCCCAGCGTGCGCAGGCGAATTCCCGGTTTTACCATTCGCAGCGCCAGATACAGGCTTTCCTGTGTGACGCGGCACAGACGCTCGCCCAGAATAGTAGGTTTGCCGACGATAAACATCTTGGAGGTATCGCCGTGGTACTCGTCTTTAATCACGGTTACGTCGATGTTGACGATGTCGCCGTCTTTCAGAAGTTTAGCGTCGTCCGGGATCCCGTGGCACACGACTTCATTAATAGAGATACATACGGATTTCGGATAGCCGTGATAGCCCAGGCAGGCGGAAATAGCCTGTTGCTCATTCACGATATAGTCATTACAGATGCGATCCAGCTCGCCGGTGCTGACGCCCGGTTTAACAAACGGTTCGATCATTTCCAGTACATCAGCGGCCAGGCGGCCAGCGACGCGCATTTTTTCGATTTCTTCAGGGGTCTTGATTGAGATAGCCATGAATTCTGTCCATCAGTGTCGATTATTTCGACAATAATTGTGTAAGTGCTGTCAATGGTATCAGTCTGGGGTGTACCCTGCCAAATTGAGAATCATTCTGAACTTCGCCTTTCGTGCCACAGATGCGTTGGCTACATTTTTTCACCCCAGTCACTTACTGGTTGTAAGCTCCCGGGGATTCAAAAATTTGCCGCCTTCCTGTAACACGAAATTCATCGTTCATTCAGCACAGACCGCCAACAATTATTGGTGTCGGTGGCGTATTTGTGGTATAAAGCGCGCCGGACTTCCGATCCATTCGAAGACTACACACGATGGACGGGAGCGACAAATCTCACTTTGTGTAACAACACACACGTATCGGCACATATTCCGGGGTGCCCTTTGGGGTCGGTAATATGGGATGCGTGGAGGCTTAACCCCAACTTTTATATATAGAGGTTTTAATCATGGCAACTGTTTCCATGCGCGACATGCTCAAGGCTGGTGTTCACTTCGGTCACCAGACCCGTTACTGGAACCCGAAAATGAAGCCGTTCATCTTCGGTGCGCGTAACAAAGTTCACATCATCAACCTTGAGAAAACTGTACCGATGTTCAACGAAGCTCTGGCTGAACTGAACAAGATCTCTGCTCGTAAAGGTAAAATCCTTTTCGTTGGTACTAAACGCGCTGCAAGCGAAGCGGTGAAAGAAGCTGCTAACAGCTGCGACCAGTTCTTCGTGAACCATCGCTGGCTGGGCGGTATGCTGACTAACTGGAAAACCGTTCGTCAGTCCATCAAACGTCTGAAAGATCTGGAAACTCAGTCTCAGGACGGTACTTTCGAAAAGCTGACCAAGAAAGAAGCGCTGATGCGTACTCGTGAGCTTGAGAAACTGGAAAACAGCCTGGGCGGTATCAAAGACATGGGCGGTCTGCCGGACGCTCTGTTCGTAATCGATGCTGACCACGAGCACATTGCTATCAAAGAAGCAAACAACCTGGGTATCCCAGTATTTGCTATCGTTGATACCAACTCTGATCCGGACGGTGTTGACTTCGTTATCCCGGGTAACGACGACGCAATCCGTGCTGTGACCCTGTACCTGGGCGCTGTAGCTACTACCGTTCGTGAAGGCCGTTCTCAGGATCTGGCTTCCCAGGCGGAAGAAAGCTTCGTAGAAGCTGAATAATAAGGCACGCTCGTTAGAGCGACCCCTTATATATCCAAGATAATTTGAGTTGCAGGAAGGCGTTGACGCAACGAATCCCCCGGAGCTTACATAAGTAAGTGACTGGGGTGAGTAAGGAAAACAACGCACCTGCAGCTGGAAGAATGACGGATATAGGCCAGGTAGTATCACGTTTGGTTAGGGGGCCTGTATATGGCCCCCTTTTTCACTTTTAAATCTGTGCGGTTTCATGCCGGGCAGATCAAATCTTCCGAGGATTTTAGAATGGCTGAAATTACCGCATCCCTGGTAAAAGAGCTGCGTGAGCGTACTGGCGCAGGCATGATGGATTGCAAAAAAGCACTGACTGAAGCTAATGGCGACATCGAGCTGGCAATCGAAAACATGCGTAAGTCCGGTGCAATCAAAGCGGCGAAAAAAGCAGGCAACGTTGCTGCTGACGGCGTAATCAAAACCAAAATCGACGGCAACATCGCTTTCATTCTGGAAGTTAACTGCCAGACTGACTTCGTTGCTAAAGATGCTGGCTTCCAGGCATTTGCTGACAAAGTACTGGACGCTGCCGTTGCTGGCAAAATCACTGACGTTGAAGTTCTGAAAGCACAGTTCGAAGAAGAACGTGTTGCTCTGGTTGCTAAAATCGGTGAGAACATCAACATCCGTCGCGTTGCTTCCCTGGAAGGCGAAGTTCTGGGTAACTACCAGCACGGTGCTCGTATCGGTGTTCTGGTTGCTGCAACTGGCGCTGACGAAGAACTGGTTAAACAGCTGGCAATGCACGTTGCTGCAAGCAAACCAGAATTCGTTAAGCCGGAAGACGTTTCCGCTGAAGTGGTAGAAAAAGAATACCAGGTTCAGCTGGACATCGCTATGCAGTCTGGCAAGCCGAAAGAAATCGCAGAGAAAATGGTTGAAGGCCGCATGAAGAAATTCACCGGCGAAGTTTCTCTGACCGGTCAGCCTTTCGTCATGGAACCGAGCAAATCTGTTGGTCAGCTGCTGAAAGAGCATAACGCTGACGTAACCGGTTTCATCCGCTTTGAAGTGGGTGAAGGCATCGAGAAAGTTGAGACTGACTTTGCAGCAGAAGTTGCTGCGATGTCCAAGCAGTCTTAATTTTTAAAGGAGCCGCCTGAGGGCGGCTTCTTTTTGTGTCTGGCTTGTAAATTCAGCGAACCGCTATAGTGGTCATGCTGAAAAGCGACATACAATGTCGCCGGAATTAACTCATCTCATTCGTTGACAGTCTCAGGAAAGAAACATGGCTACCAATGCAAAACCCGTCTACAAACGTATTCTGCTTAAGTTAAGTGGCGAAGCTCTGCAAGGTTCAGAAGGCTTCGGTATTGATGCAAGCATCCTCGACCGCATGGCTCAGGAAATCAAAGAGCTGGTTGAGCTGGGTATTCAGGTTGGCGTAGTGATTGGTGGTGGTAACCTGTTCCGTGGCGCTGGTCTGGCGAAAGCGGGGATGAACCGCGTTGTGGGCGACCACATGGGCATGTTAGCCACCGTAATGAACGGTCTGGCGATGCGCGATGCGCTTCACCGCGCCTATGTGAACGCTCGCTTGATGTCCGCAATTCCTCTGAACGGCGTGTGTGATAACTACAGCTGGGCCGAAGCTATCAGCCTGCTGCGTAACAACCGCGTTGTTATTTTGTCTGCGGGTACCGGCAATCCGTTCTTCACCACCGATTCTGCAGCCTGCCTGCGCGGTATTGAAATTGAAGCGGATGTGGTTCTGAAAGCCACCAAAGTCGATGGCGTATTTACTGCCGACCCGGCTAAAGATCCCACGGCGACCATGTACGAACAGTTGACCTACACTGAAGTACTGGATAAAGAGCTGAAAGTAATGGATCTTGCCGCGTTCACGCTGGCTCGTGACCACAAATTACCGATTCGTGTCTTTAACATGAACAAACCAGGTGCACTGCGCCGTGTTGTTATGGGTGAAAAAGAAGGCACGTTAATCACGGAATAATTCCCGTTGCGGCTAAATGCAGGTAATATTCCGCTTTAATGTCGCGGGATACGTCCCTCAAAATTAATCAAGACTATACTTGTCACATCTTGCGTGGCGGGTATGGTCTGACTGAAACAAGCTTTCAAGGATTCGTAACGTGATCAACGATATCAGAAAAGATGCTGAAGTACGCATGGACAAATGCGTCGAAGCGTTCAAAAACCAAATCAGCAAAATTCGCACGGGTCGTGCTTCTCCTAGCCTGCTGGATGGTATTGTCGTGGAATATTACGGCACGCCGACTCCGCTGCGCCAGCTGGCAAGCGTAACGGTTGAAGATTCCCGTACCCTGAAAATCAACGTATTTGACCGTTCTATGGGTCCAGCCGTTGAGAAAGCAATCATGGCTTCCGACCTCGGTCTGAATCCAAGCTCTGCGGGCTCTGACATCCGCGTTCCGCTGCCGCCGCTGACTGAAGAACGTCGTAAAGATCTGACCAAGATCGTACGTGGTGAAGCTGAAGGCGCGCGTGTTGCGGTACGTAACGTACGCCGCGATGCAAACGACAAAGTGAAAGCGTTGTTGAAAGAAAAAGAGATCAGCGAAGATGACGATCGCCGTTCTCAGGACGACGTACAGAAACTGACTGACGCAGCAATCAAGAAAGTTGATGCGGCGCTGGCAGAGAAAGAAGCAGAACTGATGCAGTTCTGATTCGCCTGTACGCTAAAAACGCCGCTTAGAAGGCCTGAGAAGGCTGGATGGCGGCGTTTTGCTTTTTTCTGTCTACATACTCTAAATAATTCAAGTTGCAGGAAGGCGGTGACGCCAAAGGTCGAGTAAAGCCAACGTACATGCAACTTGAAGTATGACGAGTAAAATTCTTCTGGATGTCCGATGAAGCAATTAACCATCCTGGGATCAACCGGTTCCATTGGTTGCAGTACGCTGGATGTAGTACGCCATAACCCGGAAAAATTTCGTGTTGCTGCGTTGGTGGCGGGTAAAAATGTTGCCCGTATGGTAGAGCAATGCCTGGAGTTTGCGCCTCGCTATGCGGTAATGGATGATGAAAAAAGCGCGGCACAGGTAAAAGCTGCTCTTTTGGCACAGGGTAGCCGTACCGAGGTGATGAGCGGGCAGCAGGCTGCCTGTGATATGGCTGCGCTGGATGATGTTGATCAGGTCATGGCGGCGATTGTCGGCGCAGCGGGTTTGCTGCCGACGCTGGCGGCAATTCGTGCGAGCAAAAGCATTTTGCTGGCGAATAAAGAATCTCTGGTGACCTGCGGTCGTCTGTTTATGGACGACGTGAAACGCCACAAAGCGCAGCTTTTGCCGGTAGATAGCGAGCATAACGCGATTTTTCAGAGTTTACCGCAACCTATCCAACACAATCTGGGATACGCTGACCTTGAGCAAAACGGCGTCATGTCAGTTCTGCTTACCGGGTCTGGTGGCCCATTCCGTGAAACGCCATTGCGCGATCTGGTCTCTATGACCCCCGATCAGGCATGCCGTCATCCGAATTGGTCGATGGGACGAAAAATCTCTGTCGATTCCGCCACCATGATGAACAAAGGTCTGGAATACATTGAAGCGCGTTGGTTATTTAATGCCAGTGCAAGCCAGATGGAAGTGCTGATTCACCCGCAGTCGGTTATTCATTCGATGGTCCGTTATCAGGATGGTAGTGTTCTGGCGCAGTTGGGTGAACCTGATATGCGTACACCTATTGCCCATACGATGGCATGGCCAGAACGTGTGACGTCCGGTGTTAAGCCTGTCGACTTTTGCAAACTCAGTGCGTTGACGTTTTCCGCACCTGATTACCAGCGTTATCCGTGCCTGAAACTGGCGATGGACGCGTTTGAGCAAGGTCAGGCGGCGACGACCGCACTCAATGCCGCGAATGAAATTACCGTTGCCGCATTCCTGGCGCAGCAGATCCGATTTACCGATATTGCCGATCTCAATTTATCTGTACTGGATAAGATGGATTTGCAGGAACCGCAGAGCGTTGACGACGTGTTGAAGGTCGATGCCATCGCGCGGGAAGTCGCCAGAAAAGAAGTGATGCGACTCTCAAGCTGATGATAATCCCTCTACGGAGAATCGTGCTATTTGTTAGCGTTGGGCTTCAGTGATATAGTCTGCGCCACCCGATCGCGGGTATTTGCTTTTTTTCGGTCGGGTAAGCCGTGGTTTGACACGGCTTTTTTGTGGATAGGCTTCAGTATTCCTGAGTACCGTAAATCCTTTCAGGGACTAATAACGCGTTATGTTGTCTGCAACTAAACCATTAAGCGAAAATTTGCCAGCACATGGTTGTCGCCATGTCGCAATTATCATGGATGGCAATGGCCGCTGGGCGAAAAAGCAAGGGAAGATTCGCGCCTTTGGGCATAAGGCTGGAGCAAAATCCGTCCGCCGGGCTGTCTCTTTTGCTGCAAATAACGGTATTGATGCGTTAACGCTGTATGCCTTTAGCAGTGAGAACTGGAACCGACCTGCGCAGGAAGTGAGCGCGTTAATGGAACTGTTTGTGTGGGCACTTGATAGCGAAGTGAAAAACCTGCATCGCCATAACGTACGCCTGCGTATTATCGGGGATATCAGTCGATTTAACTCACGTTTGCAAGAACGGATTCGCAAATCAGAAGCGATTACCGCCCAGAATACCGGGTTGACGCTGAATATTGCAGCGAATTACGGTGGACGGTGGGATATTGTCCAGGGAGTCAGGCAACTGGCACAACAGGTGCAGGACGGTGTGCTGCATCCTGAGCAAATCGATGAAGAGATGCTTGGGCAGCAAATTTGTATGCATGAGCTGGCTCCTGTGGATTTAGTGATAAGGACTGGGGGAGAGCACCGAATTAGTAATTTTCTGTTGTGGCAAATTGCCTATGCCGAACTTTACTTTACCGATGTTCTCTGGCCCGATTTCGATGAACAAGACTTTGAAGGTGCGCTGCATGCCTTTGCTAATCGTGAGCGTCGTTTCGGCGGCACCGAACCCGGTGATGAAAAAGCCTGATGGGGGTCGCTTTTGCTGAAGTATCGCCTGATTTCTGCTTTTGTTTTAATACCCGTTGTCATCGCGGCGCTGTTTTTGCTGCCGCCGGTGGGGTTCGCCATTGTTACGTTGGTCGTCTGTATGTTGGCCGCCTGGGAATGGGGACAGTTAAGCGGTTTTACCACGCGTACGCAGCGAGTCTGGCTGGCGGTTTTGTGCGGGCTATTGCTGGCACTGATGCTATTTTTGCTGCCAGAGTACCATCGCGATATCCATCAACCGCTGGTTGAAGTATCGCTGTGGGCGTCGCTGGGCTGGTGGGTCGTAGCGCTGTTACTGGTATTGTTTTACCCAGGTTCTGCGTCGGTCTGGCGTAATTCCAAAACATTACGCATAATTTTCGGCGTGTTAACCATTGTCCCGTTCTTTTGGGGAATGCTGGCGCTACGTGCATGGCACTATGATGAGAATCATTATAGTGGCGCGCTATGGCTGCTGTATGTCATGATCCTCGTTTGGGGAGCGGACTCTGGTGCGTATATGTTTGGTAAGCTGTTTGGCAAACATAAGCTGGCACCGAAGGTTTCTCCTGGTAAAACCTGGCAGGGTTTTATTGGCGGACTCGCCACTGCGGCCGTGATCTCATGGGGTTATGGCATGTGGGCGAATCTTGAAGTTGCGCCTGTCACCTTGCTCATTTGCTCCATCGTTGCAGCCCTGGCCTCCGTGCTGGGTGACCTGACCGAGAGTATGTTTAAGCGTGAAGCAGGTATTAAGGACAGTGGTCACTTAATTCCAGGACACGGCGGTATTCTGGATCGTATTGATAGCCTGACGGCTGCGGTACCGGTCTTTGCCTGCCTGTTGTTACTGGTGTTCAGGACGCTCTAACGGATGGTCTTATGCTGAGTATTCTCTGGAATTTGGCTGCATTCATCATCGCACTTGGTGTGCTTATCACCGTGCATGAATTTGGTCATTTCTGGGTTGCGCGGCGCTGCGGAGTCCGCGTCGAACGCTTTTCCATTGGCTTTGGAAAAGCGCTTTGGCGGCGTACCGATAAATCAGGTACGGAATACGTCATCGCCATGATTCCCCTCGGCGGTTACGTCAAAATGCTGGATGAGCGCGCTGAACCGGTCGCACCGGAATTGCGCCATTACGCCTTCAACAATAAAACGGTTGGACAACGTGCTGCCATTATCGCCGCGGGTCCGATTGCAAACTTCCTTTTTGCTATTTTTGCTTATTGGCTGGTGTTTATCATTGGTGTCCCTGGCGTTCGTCCGGTTGTTGGTGAAATAACACCCAACTCGATTGCTGCACAGGCGCAAATTCAGCCGGGTACGGAACTAAAAGCGGTTGATGGCATCGAAACCCCTGATTGGGATGCCGTGCGATTGCAACTGGTATCCAAAATTGGCGATGAGCATACGACCCTCAGCGTGGCGCAATTTGGCAGTAACCAGCGACAGGACAAAACGCTGGATTTACGCCATTGGGCATTTGAGCCAGACAAAGAGGATCCTGTCTCTAGTTTGGGCATGCGTCCGCGTGGCCCGCAGATTGAACCGGTACTGTCAGAAGTGCAGGTTAACTCCGCTGCAAGTAAGGCAGGTTTGCAAGCTGGCGACAGGATCGTTAAAGTCAATGGTCAGTCGCTGACGCAATGGATGACGTTCGTGACGCTGGTGCGCGATAATCCGGATACGCCGTTAGCGCTAGATATTGAAAGACAAGGAAGTTCCTTGTCTTTAACGTTAACCCCAGATTCAAAACAGGTTAACGGTAAGGCAGAAGGGTTTGCGGGCGTGGTGCCTAAAGTTATTCCTCTGCCTGATGAGTATAAGACTGTACGCCAGTATGGGCCATTCAGCGCCATCCTCGAAGCCTCGGATAAAACGTGGCAGTTGATGAAGCTGACGGTCAGTATGCTGGGAAAATTGATTACCGGTGATGTAAAACTGAACAACCTCAGTGGGCCGATTTCTATCGCCCAGGGGGCTGGGATGTCAGCGGAGTTCGGGATTATTTATTACCTGATGTTCCTTGCGCTTATCAGCGTGAACTTAGGGATAATCAACCTGTTTCCGTTGCCCGTTCTTGACGGGGGGCATCTGCTGTTCCTGGCGATTGAAAAGCTGAAGGGCGGTCCGGTATCCGAGCGGGTTCAAGACTTTAGTTATCGCATTGGCTCTATCTTGCTGGTGTTGTTAATGGGGCTTGCACTTTTCAATGATTTCTCTCGGTTGTAAGAGAGTGTTAGGAAGAACGCATAATAACGATGGCGATGAAAAAGTTGCTCATAGCGTCGCTGCTGTTTAGCAGCGCCACCGTATACGGTGCTGAAGGGTTCGTAGTGAAGGACATTCATTTCGAAGGCCTACAGCGAGTCGCCGTTGGTGCGGCTCTCCTCAGTATGCCGGTGCGCACAGGCGACACGGTTAATGATGAAGACATCAGTAATACCATTCGTGCTCTGTTCGCCACCGGAAACTTTGAGGATGTCCGCGTCCTGCGCGATGGTGATACCCTTCTGGTTCAGGTAAAAGAACGTCCGACGATTGCCAGCATCACTTTCTCCGGTAACAAATCGGTGAAAGATGACATGCTGAAGCAAAACCTCGAGGCGTCTGGCGTGCGTGTTGGCGAGTCTCTGGATCGCACAACGCTTGCCGATATCGAAAAGGGCCTGGAAGATTTCTACTATAGCGTCGGTAAGTACAGCGCCAGTGTGAAAGCGGTGGTGACGCCGTTGCCGCGTAACCGCGTTGACCTCAAGCTGGTCTTCCAGGAAGGTGTTTCGGCGAAGATCCAACAGATCAATATCGTCGGCAACCATGCCTTCTCGACTGACGAACTTATCTCTCACTTCCAGTTGCGTGACGAAGTGCCGTGGTGGAACGTGGTGGGCGATCGTAAATACCAGAAACAGAAGCTGGCGGGCGACCTTGAAACCCTGCGTAGCTACTATCTGGATCGCGGTTATGCTCGCTTCAATATTGATTCCACTCAGGTCAGCCTGACGCCGGATAAAAAAGGCATCTACATCACCGTTAACATCACTGAAGGCGAGCAGTACAAGCTTTCTGGGGTTCAGGTGAGCGGTAACCTGGCCGGGCACTCCGCCGAAATTGAGACCCTGACGAAGATCGAGCCAGGTGAACTCTATAACGGCACCAAAGTGACCAAAATGGAAGATGACATCAAGAAGCTTCTGGGTCGCTATGGCTATGCCTATCCGCGCGTACAGTCGCAGCCTGAAATCAACGACGCCGACAAAACCGTTAAATTACGTGTAAACGTGGATGCGGGTAACCGTTTCTATGTGCGTAAGATCCGTTTTGAAGGTAACGACACTTCTAAAGACTCCGTTCTGCGTCGCGAAATGCGTCAGATGGAAGGCGCATGGTTGGGCAGCGATTTGGTCGACCAGGGTAAAGAGCGTCTGAACCGTCTGGGTTACTTTGAAACCGTTGATACCGATACTCAGCGTGTTCCGGGCAGCCCGGATCAGGTTGATGTGGTCTACAAGGTCAAAGAGCGTAACACCGGTAGCTTTAACTTCGGCGTCGGTTACGGTACCGAGAGCGGCGTGAGCTTCCAGGCTGGCGTTCAGCAAGATAACTGGTTAGGTACCGGTTATTCTGTCGGGATTAACGGCACCAAAAACGACTACCAGACCTATACTGAGTTGTCTGTCACTAACCCGTACTTCACCGTTGATGGTGTGAGCCTTGGTGGCCGCGTCTTCTATAACGACTTTGAAGCGGATGATGCAGACCTGTCCGACTATACCAACAAAAGTTATGGTACAGACGTGACGCTGGGCTTCCCGGTCAACGAATACAACACGTTGCGCGCGGGCCTGGGTTATGTACATAACAAACTGTCCAATATGCAGCCGCAGGTTGCGATGGATCGTTATCTTGAGTCAATGGGTGAGACCAATACCAACAGCTTTGCTGCTGATGACTTCACCTTTAACTATGGTTGGACATATAACAAGCTTGACCGCGGCTACTTCCCAACGGAAGGTACGCGCGTCAACCTGAACGGCAAAGTCACCATTCCGGGTTCTGACAACGAATACTATAAAGCGACATTGGATACCGCGACCTATGTACCGATCGATGACGATCATAAGTGGGTAGTGTTAGGACGTACGAAGGTAGGCTATGGCGACGGTATTGGCAGTAAAGAAATGCCGTTCTACGAGAACTTCTATGCGGGTGGCTCCAGCACCGTGCGTGGCTTCCAGTCGAATACCATCGGTCCAAAAGCAGTCTATAAATCAGGGGCTTATGCAGGGGATCCTGACAGCTACGAAGAGTGTACCAATAAAGACGGTTCGTACTGTAAATCAGACGATGCGGTCGGTGGTAACGCCATGGCCGTAGCCAGCCTGGAATTTATTACCCCGACGCCGTTTATCAGCGATAAGTATGCTAACTCGGTCCGTACCTCCTTCTTCTGGGATATGGGTACCGTTTGGGATACTAACTGGCAGGATAGCGATCAAACTCGCGCTATTGGGGTTCCAGATTACGGTGATCCGAGCAATATCCGTATGTCTGCAGGTATCGCGTTACAATGGATGTCCCCATTGGGGCCGTTGGTTTTCTCCTACGCCCAGCCGTTCAAGAAGTACGATGGAGACAAAGCGGAACAGTTCCAGTTTAACATTGGTAAAACCTGGTAACTGTTCTTCGCAAAGGAATGTAGTGGTAGTGTAGCGATGACTTTAGGCGATCTTGCATGGGATCGCCTGGCCACGCAAAGAACTGCACCTTCGGGTGCAAATGGGATGGTAAGGAGTTAATTGTGAAAAAGTGGTTATTAGCTGCAGGTCTCGGTTTAGCGATGGCAACGTCCGCACAGGCTGCTGACAAAATTGCAATCGTCAATATGGGTAGCCTGTTCCAACAGGTTGCACAGAAGACGGGTGTTTCTGCTACGCTGGAAAACGAGTTCAAAGGCCGTGCCAGCGAACTGCAGCGTATGGAATCCGATCTGCAATCTAAAATGCAGCGTCTGCAATCAATGAAAGCAGGTAGCGATCGTACCAAGCTGGAAAAAGACGTCATGGCTCAGCGCCAGACTTTCTCTCAGAAAGCTCAGGCTTTCGAGCAGGATCGTGCACGTCGTTCCAACGAAGAACGTGGCAAACTGGTTACTCGTATCCAGACAGCTGTGAAATCTGTTGCCAGCAGCCAGAGCATTGATCTGGTCGTTGACGCAAACACCGTTGCATACAACAGCAGCGATGTAAAAGACATCACCGCTGACGTACTGAAACAGGTTAAATAAGTAATGCCTTCAATTCGACTGGCTGATTTAGCAGAGCAGTTGGATGCAGAATTACACGGTGATGGCGATATCGTCATCACCGGCGTAGCGTCCATGCAATCTGCGCAAACTGGCAATATCACGTTCATGGTGAATCCTAAATACCGTGAACATTTAGGCGTATGCCAGGCGTCTGCCGTTGTGATGACGCAGGACGATCTTCCTTTTGCTAAGAGTGCGGCGCTGGTAGTGAAGAATCCCTACCTGACCTATGCACGTATGGCGCAAATTTTAGATACCACGCCTCAGCCTGCACAGAACATTGCACCCAGTGCAGTGATCGATGCAACGGCGAAGCTGGGTAATAATGTCTCTGTGGGCGCAAATGCGGTCATTGAGTCTGGCGTAGAACTGGGCGATAACGTGGTTATCGGTGCAGGTTGCTTCGTCGGAAAAAATACCAAAATCGGTGCAGGTTCACGCTTGTGGGCGAATGTGACGATTTACCACGACATCCAGATCGGTGAAAATTGCCTGATCCAGTCCAGCACCGTCGTTGGATCTGATGGATTTGGTTACGCGAACGATCGTGGTAACTGGGTGAAGATCCCCCAGCTTGGTCGCGTGATTATCGGCGATCGCGTCGAGATCGGCGCTTGTACCACCATTGACCGTGGTGCTCTGGACGATACTGTGATCGGTAATGGTGTTATCATTGATAACCAGTGCCAGATTGCGCATAACGTTGTGATTGGCGACAATACGGCGGTAGCCGGTGGCGTCATTATGGCGGGTAGCCTGAAGATTGGCCGTTATTGCATGATTGGCGGTGCCAGCGTGATCAATGGGCATATGGAAATATGCGACAAAGTTACGGTAACTGGCATGGGTATGGTGATGCGTCCTATCACTGAACCTGGCGTCTACTCCTCAGGCATTCCGCTACAACCCAACAAGGTATGGCGTAAAACAGCTGCACTGGTGATGAATATTGATGATATGAGCAAGCGCCTCAAAGCGATTGAGCGCAAGGTTAATCAACAAGACTAAAGCACCGTTTTTGCATGTCTGACTTTTCGGCCTGTCCCATTCATACGATTGCGACAGGCCGTGTTATTATTGCCTTTTAGTATATTTTGACAGGAAGAGTATTTTGACTACTAACACTCATACTCTGCATATTGAAGAGATTTTAGAACTTCTGCCGCACCGTTTTCCGTTTCTGCTGGTTGACCGCGTGCTGGATTTTGAAGAAGGTCGTTTTCTGCGCGCAGTGAAAAATGTATCCGTTAACGAGCCTTTCTTTCAGGGCCACTTCCCGGGTAAACCTATTTTCCCTGGCGTATTGATTCTGGAAGCGATGGCACAGGCTACCGGTATCCTCGCGTTTAAAAGCGTAGGAAAACTGGAACCAGGCGAACTGTATTATTTCGCTGGTATTGATGAAGCACGCTTTAAGCGTCCTGTCGTGCCTGGCGATCAGATGATCATGGAAGTGACTTTCGAGAAAACGCGCCGTGGCCTGACCCGTTTTAAAGGGGTTGCGCTGGTCGACGGTAAAGTTGTGTGCGAAGCAACGATGATGTGTGCCCGTAGCCGGGAGGCCTGATACGTGATTGATAAATCCGCCTTTATTCACCCGACCGCCATTGTAGAAGAGGGCGCCAGCATTGGTGCCAATGCTCACATTGGCCCATTTTGTATTGTTGGACCCCATGTTGAAATTGGTGAGGGTACCGTACTGAAGTCTCACGTTGTCGTGAATGGCCATACAAAAATTGGTCGCGATAACGAGATCTATCAGTTTGCCTCCATCGGTGAAGTTAACCAGGATCTTAAATATGCTGGCGAACCGACCCGTGTGGAAATTGGCGATCGCAACCGCATCCGCGAAAGCGTCACCATTCATCGTGGCACAGTGCAGGGCGGTGGAGTGACGAAGGTGGGCAGCGATAACTTACTGATGATTAATGCGCACGTCGCGCATGATTGTACGGTAGGCAACCGCTGTATTCTGGCGAATAACGCCACGCTTGCCGGACATGTTTCGCTTGATGATTTTGTTATCATCGGCGGCATGACTGCGGTGCATCAGTTCTGCATCATCGGTGCTCATGTGATGGTTGGCGGCTGTTCTGGTGTAGCCCAGGACGTGCCTCCGTACGTTATCGCCCAGGGTAACCACGCGACGCCGTTTGGCGTCAATATCGAAGGTCTGAAGCGTCGTGGATTCACCCGCGAAGCGATTACCGCGATTCGTAACGCCTACAAAGCGTTGTACCGTAGCGGTAAAACGCTGGAAGAAGTGAAACCAGAAATCGCGGAACTGGCGAAACAGTACCCCGAAGTTCAGGCTTTCAGCGACTTCTTTGAACGCTCAACGCGTGGCCTGATTCGTTAATGACTGAACAGCGTCCTTTAACGATTGCCCTCGTCGCCGGAGAAACCTCCGGCGATATTCTTGGTGCAGGGTTAATCCGTGCACTCAAGGCTCGCGTTCCCAATGCGCGTTTTGTTGGCGTGGCGGGTCCGCTGATGCAGGCCGAAGGTTGTGAAGCCTGGTACGAAATGGAAGAGCTGGCGGTCATGGGCATTGTTGAAGTGCTCGGACGCCTGCGCCGTTTACTGCATATTCGTGCCGACCTCACTCGCCGATTCACCGACTTAAAGCCGGATGTTTTCGTCGGCATTGATGCGCCTGATTTCAATATTACCCTCGAAGGGAACTTGAAAAAACAGGGCATTAAAACCATTCATTATGTCAGTCCGTCCGTCTGGGCGTGGCGACAGAAACGCGTTTTCAAAATAGGCAGATCCACCAACATGGTGCTGGCCTTTCTGCCTTTCGAAAAAGCGTTTTATGACAAATTTAACGTCCCGTGCCGCTTTATCGGTCATACCATGGCGGATGCCATGCCGTTGGACCCGGATAAAAATGCGGCACGTGATGTTCTGGGCATTCCTCATGACGCTCACTGCCTGGCGCTACTGCCAGGAAGCCGCGGTGCAGAAGTGGAGATGCTCAGCGCCGATTTTCTGAAAACGGCGCAGCTATTACGCCAGCATTATCCGGATCTCGAAGTGGTGGTGCCGTTGGTGAATGCCAAACGTCGCGAGCAGTTTGAACGCATTAAAGCGGAAGTTGCACCGGAGCTTTCTGTACATCTGCTCAATGGTATGGGACGTGAAGCAATGGTGGCCAGCGATGCCGCACTGCTGGCTTCAGGTACCGCCGCGCTGGAGTGTATGCTGGCAAAATGCCCGATGGTGGTTGGCTACCGTATGAAACCCTTCACCTTTTGGCTGGCGAAGCGCCTGGTGAAAACGGATTACGTTTCGCTACCTAACCTGCTGGCGGGAAGAGAACTGGTTAAAGAGCTGTTGCAGGAAGAGTGTGAACCGCAGGCGCTGTCGCAAGCGCTGTTGCCGTTGCTGGCAAATGGTAAAACCAGCCATGCGATGCACGACACATTCCGTGAACTGCACCAGCAGATCCGTTGCAATGCTGATGAGCAGGCGGCGGATGCGGTCCTGGAGTTAGCGCAATGATTGAATTTGTGTATCCGCATACGCATTTAGTGGCGGGTGTGGATGAAGTCGGGCGCGGCCCTTTGGTCGGTGCGGTCGTCACTGCTGCCGTCATTCTGGATCCGACTCGCCCTATTATCGGTCTTAATGACTCAAAAAAACTGTCAGAAAAACGTCGCCTGGCGCTGTTTGATGAAATTAAAGAAAAAGCGTTAAGCTGGAGCCTTGGTCGGGCGGAACCGCATGAAATCGACGAGCTGAACATTTTGCATGCCACCATGCTGGCCATGCAGCGTGCGGTTGCGGGTTTGCATATTGCGCCCGAATACGTGCTGATTGACGGCAATCGTTGCCCGGCATTACCGGTACCGTCGATGGCGGTGGTCAAAGGTGATAGCCGCGTGGCGGAGATCAGCGCCGCATCGATTCTGGCAAAAGTGACCCGTGACGCTGAAATGGCGGCGCTGGATACGGTTTTTCCACAGTATGGTTTTGCACAGCACAAAGGCTATCCAACCGCATTTCATCTGGAAAAATTGGCACTGCATGGTGCGACTGAGCACCATCGCCGCAGCTTTGGCCCCGTCAAACGCGCACTGGGACTCTCGTCCTGATTCTTGTGTCGAAGGAATCTGAAGATGTCTGAACCACGTTTCGTCCACCTACGGGTGCACAGCGACTACTCCATGATCGATGGGCTGGCGAAAACCGGGCCGCTGGTGAAAAAGGCGGCCGCGTTAGGCATGCCTGCGCTGGCGATCACCGATTTTACCAACCTGTGTGGTCTGGTGAAGTTTTACGGAGCGGGCCACGGCGCGGGTATCAAGCCGATAGTTGGCGCAGATTTTCATGTCCGCAGTGAGCTGTTGGGCGATGAACTCACGCAGCTCACCGTGCTGGCCGCAAATAATACCGGCTATCAGAACCTGACGTTGTTGATTTCGAAAGCCTATCAGCGAGGCTATGGCGCAGAAGGACCGGTTATCGACCGGGACTGGTTGGTCGAGCTAAAAGAAGGTTTGATTTTGCTCTCCGGCGGTCGCATGGGCGATGTCGGACGCAGCCTGCTGCGCGGCAATAGCGCACTGGTTGACGAGTGCGTGGCGTTTTACGAAGAACATTTTCCCAATTGCTATTTCCTCGAACTGATTCGCACCGGCAGGCAAGATGAAGAAAATTATCTGCATGCAGCCGTAGCACTGGCCGAAACGCGTGGTCTACCGGTGGTGGCGACTAACGATGTCCGCTTCCTGGAAACCGGAGATTTCGACGCGCATGAAATCCGCGTAGCAATCCACGACGGGTTCACCCTTGATGACCCGAAACGCCCGCGTAACTATTCGCCGCAGCAGTACATGCGCAGCGAAGATGAGATGTGCGAGCTGTTCTCCGATATTCCGGAAGCACTGCAAAACACCGTCGAGATAGCCAAACGCTGCAACGTGACGGTGCGTCTGGGCGAATACTTCCTGCCGCAGTTCCCGACTGGCGATATGACCACCGAGGATTTCCTCGTGGCGAAATCACGCGAAGGGCTGGAAGAACGCCTCGAATTTTTGTTCCCTGACCCTGAAGTTCGTGCGCAGAAGCGCCCGCCTTACGATGAACGTCTGGAAGTTGAACTTAAAGTTATCAACCAGATGGGATTCCCAGGCTACTTCCTGATCGTTATGGAATTTATCCAGTGGTCGAAAGATAACGGCGTACCGGTAGGCCCGGGACGTGGTTCCGGCGCTGGCTCACTTGTCGCCTATGCGCTGAAAATTACCGATCTCGATCCGCTGGAGTTTGACCTGCTGTTCGAACGTTTCCTTAACCCGGAACGTGTCTCAATGCCCGACTTCGACGTTGACTTCTGTATGGAGAAACGCGACCAGGTTATCGAGCACGTGGCGGAAATGTACGGTCGTGATGCGGTTTCGCAGATTATTACCTTTGGTACGATGGCTGCAAAAGCGGTTATCCGCGACGTGGGCCGCGTGCTGGGACATCCGTACGGTTTCGTTGACCGTATTTCGAAACTGGTGCCGCCCGATCCGGGCATGACGCTGGCAAAAGCCTTTGAAGCCGAACCCCAACTGCCGGAAATCTATGAGGCAGATGAAGAGGTTAAAGCGCTGATCGATATGGCGCGTAAGCTGGAAGGCGTCACGCGTAACGCTGGTAAGCACGCCGGTGGTGTGGTTATCGCACCGACAAAAATTACTGATTTTGCGCCTCTGTACTGCGATGAGCAGGGGCTGCACCCGGTTACTCAGTTTGATAAGAACGACGTGGAATATGCCGGTCTTGTGAAGTTCGACTTCCTCGGCCTGCGTACGCTCACCATCATCAACTGGGCGCTGGAAATGATCAACGCGCGCCGTGAAAAGAACGGTGAGCCACCGCTGGATATTGCGGCTATCCCGCTGGATGACAAGAAAAGCTTCGATATGCTGCAACGCTCGGAGACCACGGCGGTCTTCCAGCTTGAATCCCGCGGTATGAAAGACCTGATCAAACGTCTGCAGCCTGACTGCTTCGAAGACATGATCGCACTGGTGGCTCTGTTCCGCCCAGGTCCGCTACAGTCGGGGATGGTAGATAACTTTATCGACCGTAAGCATGGTCGCGAAGAGATTTCCTACCCGGACGTACAATGGCAGCATGAGTGTCTGAAACCGGTACTGGAGCCGACCTACGGCATTATCCTGTATCAGGAACAGGTTATGCAGATTGCCCAGGAGTTGTCCGGGTACACCCTTGGCGGCGCGGATATGCTGCGTCGTGCGATGGGTAAGAAAAAGCCGGAAGAGATGGCTAAGCAGCGCGGCACCTTTGAAGAAGGGGCGAAAAAGCGCGGCGTAGACGGCGAACTGGCGATGAAAATCTTTGACCTGGTGGAGAAATTCGCCGGTTACGGATTTAACAAATCGCACTCCGCAGCCTATGCGCTCGTCTCTTACCAGACGCTGTGGTTGAAGGCGCATTATCCTGCTGAGTTTATGGCGGCGGTAATGACCGCCGATATGGATAACACTGAAAAAGTGGTCGGGCTGGTAGATGAATGCTGGCGTATGGGGCTCAAAATCCTGCCGCCGGATATCAACTCCGGGCTTTACCATTTTCACGTGAATGATGATGGCGAGATTGTTTATGGCATCGGCGCGATAAAAGGCGTGGGTGAAGGACCAATTGAAGCTATTATTGAGGCGCGTAACGAAGGCGGTTACTTCCGTGAGCTGTTTGATCTCTGTGCGCGCACGGATATCAAAAAACTTAACCGCCGGGTGCTGGAAAAGCTAATCATGTCCGGGGCGTTTGATCGCCTTGGCCCGCATCGCGCGGCGTTGATGAATTCGCTCAACGATGCGCTAAAAGCCGCCGATCAGCATGCAAAAGCTGAAGCCATCGGTCAGGCCGATATGTTTGGCGTGCTGGCGGAAGAACCGGAGCAAATTGAACAATCCTATGCCAGTTGCCAACCATGGCCGGAGCAGGTGGTATTAGATGGTGAGCGTGAAACGTTGGGGCTTTACCTGACGGGACACCCCATCAACCAGTATTTAAAAGAAATTGAGCGCTATGTCGGAGGCTACAGGCTGAAAGACATGCATCCGACAGAACGTGGTAAAGTCACCACGGCTGCGGGGCTCGTCATTGCTGCGCGGGTAATGGTCACCAAGCGCGGCAATCGTATCGGCATCTGTACACTGGATGACCGTTCCGGACGTCTGGAAGTTATGTTGTTTACCGATGCTCTGGATAAATACCAGCAATTGCTGGAAAAAGACCGCATACTTATCGTCAGCGGACAGGTCAGCTTTGATGACTTCAGCGGCGGGCTTAAAATGATGGCCCGTGAAGTCATGGATATTGACGAAGCCCGGGAAAAATATGCTCGCGGGCTTGCTATCTCGCTGACGGACAGGCAAATTGATGACCAGCTTTTAAACCGACTCCGTCAGTCTCTGGAACCCCACCGCTCGGGGACAATTCCAGTACATCTCTACTATCAGAGGGCGGATGCACGTGCGCGGTTGCGTTTTGGCGCGACGTGGCGTGTTTCTCCGAGCGATCGTTTGCTAAACGATCTCCGTGGCCTTATTGGTTCGGAGCAGGTGGAACTGGAGTTTGACTAATACAGGAATACTATGAGTCTGAATTTCCTTGATTTTGAACAGCCGATTGCAGAGCTGGAAGCAAAAATCGATTCTTTGACTGCGGTTAGCCGTCAGGATGAGAAACTGGATATTAACATCGATGAAGAAGTGCATCGCCTGCGTGAAAAAAGCGTAGAACTGACGCGTAAAATCTTCGCCGATCTTGGCGCATGGCAGGTAGCCCAACTGGCGCGCCATCCACAGCGTCCGTACACCCTGGATTATGTCCGCCTGGCGTTTGATGAATTTGATGAGCTGGCGGGCGATCGTGCCTATGCGGATGATAAAGCTATTGTCGGCGGTATCGCGCGTCTGGATGGCCGTCCGGTGATGATCATTGGTCATCAGAAAGGCCGTGAGACCAAAGAAAAGATTCGCCGTAATTTCGGCATGCCAGCGCCGGAAGGTTATCGCAAAGCGCTGCGTCTGATGGAAATGGCCGAGCGTTTCAACATGCCGATCATTACCTTCATCGACACCCCAGGGGCTTACCCGGGCGTGGGCGCGGAAGAGCGTGGTCAGTCAGAAGCGATCGCGCGCAACCTGCGTGAAATGTCGCGTCTGAGCGTACCGGTAATCTGCACCGTTATCGGTGAAGGTGGTTCCGGTGGCGCGCTGGCGATTGGTGTAGGCGATAAAGTGAATATGCTGCAATACAGCACCTATTCCGTCATC
This sequence comes from Citrobacter portucalensis, assembly GCF_002042885.1. Taxonomy (GTDB): domain Bacteria; phylum Pseudomonadota; class Gammaproteobacteria; order Enterobacterales; family Enterobacteriaceae; genus Citrobacter; species Citrobacter portucalensis. Next base: position 13,587 of record NZ_MVFY01000011.1, on the reverse strand, counting down.
TCCCCGGAAGGTTGTGCTTCCATTCTGTGGAAAAGCGCCGACAAAGCACCGCTGGCCGCAGAAGCGATGGGAATTGTTGCCCCGCGTCTGAAAGAGCTGAAGCTTATCGACTCTATCATTCCGGAACCGTTAGGCGGCGCACACCGCAATCCGGAAGTGATGGCTGCGTCCCTGAAAGCACAGCTGCTGGCCGATCTCGCCGATCTCGACGTGTTAAGCAAAGACGATCTGAAAAACCGTCGTTACCAGCGTCTGATGAGCTACGGTTACGCGTAAACTGCATTAATTCCGAAAAGGGCCACAACGTTGTGGCCCTTTTTTTTACCTGTGGTTTGGCCAGGCTATGATTAACTAAGGTTTTTCCAGGAGGAACGCATGAATATCATTGCCATCATGGGACCGCATGGCGTCTTTTATAAAGATGAGCCCATCAAGGAACTTGAACGTGCGCTGCAACAGCAGGGATTTCAGATTATCTGGCCGCAGAATAGCGTTGACCTGCTGAAGTTTATCGAACACAACCCGCGAATTTGCGGCGTCATTTTTGACTGGGATGAATATAGCCTGGAGCTGTGTAGTGACATCAACCAGCTCAACGAGTATCTCCCGCTCTACGCCTTTATTAATACCCATTCGACGATGGATGTCAGTGCGCACGACCTGCGCATGGCGCTGTGGTTTTTTGAGTATGCGCTGGGTCAGTCTGAAGACATTGCCACCCGCATTCGCCAGTACACCAGCGAATACCTCGATAACATCACGCCTCCGTTCACCAAGGCGCTGTTTACCTATGTGAAGGAAGGAAAGTATACCTTCTGTACGCCCGGGCACATGGCGGGTACGGCGTACCAGAAAAGCCCGGTCGGCTGCCTGTTCTATGATTTCTTTGGCGGCAATACGCTGAAAGCCGACGTGTCCATTTCCGTAACCGAACTGGGTTCATTGCTTGATCATACCGGACCACACCTCGAAGCGGAGGAGTACATCGCGCGTACTTTTGGTGCCGAACAGAGCTATATGGTGACCAACGGCACCTCGACATCGAACAAGATTGTCGGCATGTATGCTGCGCCTGCAGGCAGTACGTTACTGATTGACCGCAACTGCCATAAGTCGCTGGCGCATTTGCTGATGATGAGCGATGTGGTGCCAATCTGGCTGAAGCCTACGCGTAACGCGTTGGGGATCCTCGGCGGTATACCCCGTCGGGAATTTACCCGTGCAAGTATTGAACGCAAGGTAGAAGAGACGACTCAGGCGCAATGGCCAGTACACGCGGTGATCACCAACTCCACCTATGACGGGCTGCTTTATAACACCAACTGGATCAAGCAAACCCTGGATGTGTCCTCCATCCATTTTGATTCAGCCTGGGTGCCGTATACCCATTTTCATCCGATCTATCAGGGGAAAAGCGGGATGAGCGGCGAACGGGTACCGGGAAAGGTGATATTTGAAACCCAGTCCACCCACAAGATGCTGGCGGCGTTGTCACAGGCTTCGCTGATCCACATTAAGGGTGACTATGATGAAGACACGTTCAACGAAGCCTTTATGATGCACACCTCCACGTCTCCGAGCTATCCGATTGTGGCGTCGATAGAAACGGCTGCGGCAATGCTGCGTGGCAATTCCGGCAAGCGGTTAATCAATCGTTCGGTGGAACGGGCGCTGCATTTCCGTAAAGAAGTGCAGCGTCTGCGCGAAGAGTCGGATGGCTGGTTCTTTGATATCTGGCAGCCGGAAAAGGTCGATGAAGCAGAATGTTGGCCGGTAGCGCCAGGTGAAGACTGGCACGGATTTGTTGATGCTGATGCCGACCACATGTTCCTCGACCCGGTGAAGGTCACGATTCTGACGCCGGGAATGGATGAACAGGGAAATATGAGCGAAGAGGGGATCCCCGCGGCGCTGGTGGCGAAATTCCTTGATGAACGCGGCGTCGTCGTCGAAAAAACGGGACCGTATAACCTGTTATTCCTGTTCAGTATTGGCATTGATAAAACCCGGGCGATGGGGCTGCTACGTGGCCTGACGGAATTTAAGCGCTCGTACGATCTGAATTTACGCGTGAAAAATATGCTGCCGGATCTGTATGCTGAAGATCCCGATTTCTATCGCAATATGCGTATTCAGGATCTGGCACAGGGGATCCATAAGCTGATCCGCCAGCACGATCTCTCCGGACTGATGCTGCGTGCATTTGATACTTTGCCGGAAATGAAAATGACACCGCACCAGGCCTGGCAGCGGCAGATCAAAGGTGAGGTGGAAACCGTGGCGCTTGATCAACTGGTAGGACGCGTGTCCGCCAATATGATCCTGCCTTATCCTCCTGGCGTGCCGCTCTTGATGCCCGGGGAAATGATCACTGCCAAAAGCCGGGCTGTCCTCGATTTTCTTCTGATGCTGTGTTCAGTGGGGCAGCGCTACCCGGGATTTGAAACCGATATCCATGGCGCTAAACTGGGCGAGGATGGCGTGTATCGCGTGAGAGTCTTAAAAATGGCATAACGACTTGCCTGACCCTAAGACGTACGAGTAACGTGCTGACAGAAAAATGAAAGAGGCGATGACGCTATGCTGGGATTAAAACAGGTTCACCATATTGCCATTATTGCGACGGACTACGCGGCAAGTAAGGCATTTTACTGCGATGTGCTTGGCTTTACACTGATGAGCGAAGCCTATCGGGAAGAGAGAGATTCGTGGAAAGGCGATCTGGCATTGAACGGCCAGTATGTGATTGAGCTTTTTTCTTTCCCGTTTCCACCTTGCCGTCCGAGCCGACCGGAAGCCTGCGGTTTGCGTCATCTGGCGTTCAGCGTGGAGGATGTAGAAAAGTCGATCGCGCATCTGGAAGCACACCACGTGAAGTGTGAATCCATACGTATCGATCCATTTACCGGTAAACGCTTTACGTTTTTCAACGATCCGGACGGATTGCCCCTCGAACTGTACGAGATGTAAGGCTTGTCATTGTGGCGTTAGCCCGGTAACGTGCCGGGCAATGCCATTGTAAGTAACCATCATGACGACACTCACGCTGAACACTTCACTGCTGAATTCTCAATCGATTTTGGTCGCCTTTAGCGGCGGGCTGGACTCAACCGTACTCCTGCATCAGCTGGTGCAGTGGCGAGCGCAGCATCCTGAGGTCGCTTTACGCGCAATCCATATTCATCACGGATTAAGCCCACATGCAGACAGTTGGGTGCAGCACTGTGAGTCAGTATGTATGCAGTGGCAGGTGCCGCTAGTGGTTGAGCGGGTACACCTTGAGGACGATGGCCTGGGCATCGAAGCTCAGGCACGACGAGCGCGCTATCAGGCATTTGCGCAGACCTTACTACCGGGCGAGGTGCTAATGACCGCCCAGCATCTCGATGACCAGTGTGAAACCTTTCTGCTGGCGCTTAAGCGCGGCAGCGGCCCTGCCGGACTTTCCGCCATGGGCGAAAACTCACCGTTCGCCGGAACCCAGCTGATTCGACCGCTGCTGGCGCAAACGCGAGAGGCGCTTGAAGCATGGGCGCGGCTGCATGAATTATGCTGGATTGAAGATGAAAGCAATCAGGATGATACCTACGATCGCAATTTTCTCAGATTGCGCGTTACCCCATTGCTGCAACAGCGCTGGCCGCACTTCGCGCAAGCCGTAGCCCGCAGCGCCGCGCTGTGTGCTGAGCAGGAGAGTTTACTGGATGAACTGCTGGCCAGCGATTTAGCCGATTGCATCACAGCCCATGGCACACTGCTACTGGTACCGTTAATGATGATGAGCGACGTGCGTCGTGCCGCGCTACTTCGTCGCTGGCTGGCGGGGTTAAATGCGCCGATGCCTTCTCGTGATGGACTGGAACGTATCTGGCAGGAAGTGGCGCTGGCGCGGGAAGATGCCTCACCCTGTTTTCGCCTCGGGGAGTACGAGGTCCGTCGTTATCAGTCACAGCTGTGGTGGGTGAAGTCAGTCGATGGGCAAAGCGAAACCGTTATCCCATGGTTAGAGTGGAAAACACCGTTGACGCTGCCTGCCGGATTGGGTTCGGTTCAGTTAATTTCTGCGGGTGAATTGCGCATGCCGCAAGCGGATGAAGCCGTCAGCATTCGTTTCAAAGCACCAGGGTTATTGCATATTGTCGGGCGTAACGGTGGACGGAAATTAAAGAAAATCTGGCAGGAGCAGGGGATTCCACCCTGGCGACGAGATACCACACCGCTGCTGTTTTACGGCGAAACGTTGATTGCGGCTGCGGGTGTTTTCGTGACGCGTGAGGGAGCGGCGGAAGATGAAGAAGGCGTGAGTCTGGTTTGGCGTGGAAAGTAGGCCGGATAAGGTGCTTTGCACCGTCATCCGGCACCAAAATAATCAGGATTCGCTGACCACCACGGTACCGATCTGCGGGTGGCTGAAGCTGGCAATTTTGTCGAGGCGAAGCTCCCGGGTTTCACCTGCGACATCTGCGACCAGATACTCCACGTTTTTGCGTGAAACCAGGTCGTTCGCTTTCGCCTGCAAAACTTCGCCATCTTTTAACGCCAGCGTCAGTAACAAATGGTGCTGGCAGGCGAGTTCAAGATTGTCGTAATCATCGCAATTGATGGGTTGATACGTTTCATTCATTGACATAATCGCTCACCAGTAAGTTCGCGGCAGCATAGGCCGCTTTTTCCCTGACCGACTCTGGAAGGGCGCTGTCTGCCGCCACTTCATTAAGCACCTTCAATACGCAACCCAGCGCATCCGGGATATACCCTAAGTCTCCGCTGGCGATTTCCGCGTACCGCTTGCGTATTAACTCACAATATTTTTCCACATGCCCTCCTGTCAGCACTCTGACTTAACCGTGGATGCAAGTCTAAGCCTACGAAGATAAACTCTGTTTAGCAAGGTGACTATACCATACTCATTCAAGCAATATCAGCGCCTTGATAGATGAGCAGTTAGCAGCCTTTTGCCGCAGTTTTCGCTACAATGTGCGCCTGATTCGAAAGGAGTTCTCCCATGGCGCTTAAAGCGACAATTTATAAAGCCGTCGTCAACGTAGCGGATCTTGACCGCAACCAGTTTCTTGACGCGGCCTTGACGCTGGCGCGTCACCCCTCTGAAACCCAGGAGCGCATGATGCTGCGCCTGCTGGCCTGGATTAAATATGCCGATGAACGGCTGCAGTTCACGCGTGGCCTGAGCGCGGAAGACGAGCCTGAAGCATGGCTGCGTAACGACCATCTGGGCATCGATCTTTGGATTGAGCTGGGTCTGCCGGATGAGCGCCGTATCAAGAAAGCCTGTACCCAGTCTGGTGAGGTTGCTCTGTTTGCCTACAACAGTCGTGCGGCTCAGATCTGGTGGCAGCAAAACCAGAACAAATGTGCGCAGTTTAAAAATCTCACCGTGTGGTATCTGGATGATGAACAGCTGGCGCAACTGAGTGATTTTGCTGGTCGTACAATGGCGCTGCAGGCGACTATTCAGGACGGCGCTATTTGGCTGTCCGACTCTCAGAACAATCTGGAAATTCATCTGACCGCGTGGCAGCCGCGTTCATGATTGTTCTCTCCCGAAACGTCTCTATCCCTGATAATGAGCTGGAAATCACGGCGATTCGGGCACAAGGCGCGGGTGGTCAGCACGTTAACAAGACCTCGACGGCTATCCATTTGCGCTTTGACATTCGGGCCTCGAGCCTGCCAGAGTATTACAAGGAACGCCTGCTGGCCGCCAGCCATCATCTGATTAGCGGCGATGGCATTATTATCATTAAGGCGCAGGAATACCGTAGCCAGGAGCTCAATCGGGAAGCGGCAATCTCCCGACTGGTGGCGGTGATAAAAGAATTAACCGCGGTGCAAAAAAGCCGACAGGCAACTCGCCCTACGCGCGCCTCGAAAGAGCGCAGGTTGTCATCGAAGGCGCAAAAATCCACAGTGAAAGCACTGCGTGGGAGAGTTCGTCGAACGCAAGACTGACGAGCGGGAATAAAAATTAATAAGGAATTGATAGTGAAAACAGCAATATTGTCCGTGGTCGCTGCATGCACGCTTTTTTCCTTGATCGGCTGTAATAACCGTACTGAAGTTGAAGTACTACAGCCGACGCGGGCGGCAGAATTAAAACCGATGCAGCAAAGCTGGCGTGGCATCTTACCTTGCGCGGACTGCGAAGGGATTGAAACCTCTCTGTTTCTGGAAAAAGACGGTACATGGGTGATGAACGAACGCTATCAGGGCGTGCGGGATGAACCGTCTTCATTTGCCTCTTATGGCACATGGGCGCGTACAGCCGACAAACTGGTGCTGACCGACAGCAAAGGTGAAAAATCGTACTACCGGGCTAAAGGCGAGGCGCTGGAAATGCTCGATCGTGAAGGTAACCCGATTGAGTCACAGTTTAACTACACGCTCCAGCCGGTTTCCGCCAGCTTACCGGTGACGCCAATGCCGATGCGAGGCATGTATTTCTATATGGCTGACACGGCAATCTTTACCGACTGCGCAACGGGTAAACGGATGCCGGTGGCGAATAATGCTCAGCTTGAACGCGACTATTTAGCCGCTCGTGCGGAAAACGGACAGTCCGTACTGCTGACGCTTGAGGCGCATTTCACGCTGGAGTCAAACCCGGATACGGGTGAGAAAGTGAAAACGTTGATGGCGGATAAAGACGCGAAATTTATCCCTGGTAAAGCGTGTAATTAATCGATAGAAAAAAGGCCCTGATAATCAGGGCCTTTTTGTTGGTATTAGCCTTTAATGGCTTTGACCAGGAAGTCGACGATGTCGCCGGTTTTAATCAGCTCTTTCTCGCCGTTACGACGGTATTTGTATTCGATATCGTCGTTGTCGAGGTTACGGTCGCCCAGCACGATGGTGTGTGGGATACCGATCAGTTCCATATCGGCAAACATCACGCCCGGACGCTCTTTACGATCGTCCATCAGCACTTCGATACCCTGCGCGCGCAGCTCAGCGTACAGCTTTTCAGCCAGCTCCTGCACACGGTAGGACTTGTGCATGTTCATCGGCAGAATGGCGACCTGGAACGGGGCAATGGCATCTGGCCATACGATGCCACGATCGTCAAAGTTCTGTTCAATAGCAGCAGCGACTACGCGAGTGACCCCGATACCGTAGCAGCCCATAGTCAGCGTCTGGTTACGGCCATCTTCGCCCTGAACAGCGGCTTTCATTGCTTCAGAGTACTTGGTACCCAACTGGAAGATGTGGCCGACTTCGATACCGCGTTTGATCATCAGCGTACCTTTGCCGTCCGGGCTAGGGTCGCCGGCGACCACGTTACGGATGTCAGCAACTTCCGGGGTGGCCACATCGCGATCCCAGTTGATACCGAAATAGTGTTTACCGTCGATGTTGGCACCGGCAGCGAAATCGCTCATTACTGCAACGGTACGGTCGATAACCACCGGAATTGGCATATTCACCGGACCGAGCGAGCCAGGACCTGCTTTTACCAGCGCACGAATTTCTTCTTCGGTGGCAAAGGTCAGCGGGCTGGCAACCTGCGGCAGTTTTTCCGCTTTGACTTCGTTCAGCTCGTGATCGCCACGAACCAGCAGGGCGACCAGCGGGTAGCTGCTGCCTTCAACGGCTTTCACCAGCAGGGTTTTCACGGTTTTTTCGATAGGCAGGTTGAACTGCTCAACCAGTTCGGCGATGGTTTTAGCGTTCGGCGTATCTACCAGCGTCATTTCCTGGGTTGCTGCCGCGCGCGGCTCCTTCGGCGCAACGGCTTCGGCAAATTCGATGTTCGCCGCATAGTCGGAAGAGTCGGAGAAGATCACATCGTCTTCGCCGCTCTGCGCCAGCACCTGGAATTCGTGAGAGGCGCTGCCGCCGATAGAACCGGTATCCGCTTGTACTGCACGGAAATCCAGCCCCATACGGCTGAAGATTTTGCTATACGCAGCGTACATCGCGTCGTAGGTTTCCTGCAGGGATTCCTGAGAGGTGTGGAAAGAGTATGCATCTTTCATCAGGAATTCGCGGGAGCGCATCACGCCGAAGCGCGGACGGACTTCGTCACGGAATTTGGTCTGAATCTGATAGAAGTTCAGCGGCAGCTGTTTGTAAGAGCTCAGCTCGTTACGGATCAGGTCGGTGATCACTTCTTCATGCGTTGGGCCGAGGACGAACGAACGATCGCCACGGTCAGCAATACGCAGCAGTTCCGGGCCGTATTGTTCCCAACGGCCGCTCTCTTCCCACAGTTCAGAAGGCTGAACGACCGGCATCAACACCTCGATCGCACCGGCGTTGTTCATCTCTTCACGCACGATGTTTTCGACTTTTTTCAGGACGCGCACGCCGGTCGGCAGCCAGGTATATAACCCGGAGGCCAGCTTGCGGATCATCCCGGCGCGCAGCATCAGCTGGTGGCTGATGACTTCGGCGTCGGCAGGTGTCTCCTTCAGAGTGGAGAGCAGATATTGGCTAGTACGCATGTTGTTACGGTTCCAGTTGAACGATCGAACAGGCTCAAAACGAGCCTGGCACAAAACAAAAGTGGTTTAGTTTACCAGCGAGAAAGGGATGTCAAAAGAGTACGCGACGCAAATTAGCGGGCTTCCAGAGCAAAGACCTCAAATCCTGACGGCGTGACGCGCCAGCGGACGTTAAAGTCCAGCAGCCAGACGGCGTAGGTTTTGCCTTCTTCCTCGTTTTTACGGTAGGCAGGACGCGGATCCTGCGCCAGCACTTCGGCAATAAACTGACGAAGATGCGGGTAACGTTGTTCGAGCTTCGGTAGCTGCTCCGCGAGATCTTCACTGAACGTCACGTCTACGCTGGCCTGGGGGGCATCCTGAGCATAGCTGGCGCGAGCATCGGGTAACGATTCGGCAAACGGCAGATACGGTTTTATATCTACGACTGGCGTGCCATCAACAAGATCCAGCCCACCGAGTTCGAGGATCACGTGCTCTTTATGGCAGCGGATGCCCCGTAGCTCAACCAACGACATGCCAACAGGGTTAGGACGAAACGTTGAACGCGTGGCAAAGACACCCATTCTGGCGTTGCCGCCAAGGCGGGGAGGGCGCACGGTCGGACGCCATCCACCTTCCATTGTCTGGTGAAAAACAAAAATCACCCACAAATGACTGAAGGCTTCCAGGCCGCGAACGGCATCGGCCTGGTTATAAGGTGCGAGCAAATGCAGTTCACCGCTGGCGCTTTTCACCAGACCGGGCTGGCGTGGAACGGCGAACTTTTCTTTATAAGGTGAGCGGATAACGCCTATTTGCTCGAACTGAAAATGGCTCATTTCGCCGAAATGTTCAGTGCAGAACCGATGCAAACCGCCTGACGATAGCAACCCGGCGTTCCGCTGGTCACTTCGCAACTGTGCAGCAATACCGCATTAGCTTTCATTTTTGATGCGTTAATCTGCATGCGTTTGCGTGCGGTTGGAATGCTCGGAGGGGAATCCTGGTTTGAAGCCTGGCAGGATTCACCGCTAACTTCGCCAAGATCGCGGAACGGTTTGCCTACTAAATCTTCAGCGTTAGTAATGATTCTTACCGGCGTAGCGCGCGGTGCTTTCGGTTTTTCCGGCTCCGCTTTCGGCGGGGTTGCGGTGCTTTGAACGGGTTCAACAGGGGATCTGCTTAACATAGAACAGCCGCTCAGCAAGAGTGCTACTAAACAGATCGGTAAAGCACGCATAATATTTCCTCAATGAATGATCTAAACGTCAGATATTGAATCAGGTGCTTGCATAAATGACAAGACGGGCAAGCGCCCGTCCTGATGATATTACAGATTCTGTAAACAGCCTAAAATTACCAGCCCTTAACAGCACCGCCGTTGAAGACTTTGTTTGCTGCTTCGTACACTTCGTCAGACTGGTATGCTTCAACGAATTTCTTCACGTTCTCAGCATCTTTATTGTCTTCACGAGTTACAATCAGGTTTACGTACGGGGAATCTTTATCTTCAACAAAGATACCGTCTTTTGCCGGAGTCAGGCCGATCTGGCTGGCGTAGGTGGTGTTGATGACCGCCAGTGCGATTTGTGCATCGTCCAGGGAACGCGGCAGCTGCGGTGCTTCCAGTTCAACCAGCTTCAGGTTTTTCGGGTTTTCAATCACGTCCAGCGCGGTTGGCAGCAGGCCAACACCGTCTTTCAGTTTGATTAAGCCCACTTTTTGCAGCAGCAGCAAGGAACGGCCAAGGTTAGTCGGGTCGTTTGGAATCGCGACCTGGGAACCGTCCTGCAGCTCATCCAGCGATTTGATTTTTTTGGAGTAGCCCGCAATCGGGTAAACAAAAGTATTGCCTACAGCAACCAGCTTGTAACCACGATCTTTGATCTGCTGGTCCAGGTATGGTTTGTGCTGGAAGGCGTTAGCATCGATATCGCCTTTGCTCAGCGCTTCGTTAGGCAGAACGTAATCGTTAAACGTGACCAGCTCAACGTCCAGACCGTATTTTTCTTTTGCCACTTTCTGCGCGACTTCTGCAACCTGCTGCTCTGCGCCAACAATAACGCCCACTTTGATGTGATTAGGATCTTTTTCATCCTGACCGCAACCCACAAGTGCCAGAGAACCGATCAGGGCTCCAACTGCCGCAAAGGTTTTGAATTTGAACGCCATGCTTATTTCCTTTTCTTAATGAGTTTTTAGTGTTGTGTGCAACGTTATTTGTGCGTGACAGCCCGGACGATGCGATCGCCGGATAACTGAATTAAATAAACCAGAACGACGAGCAATACCAGTACTGTATTCATTACGGTAGCGTTGTAACCAATATAGCCGTACTGATAGCCAATCTGTCCAAGACCACCGGCACCGACGGCACCGCCCATCGCGGAGTAACCAACCAGCGTGATAAGGGTGATGGTGGCCGCATTGACCAGTCCTGGCAGCGCTTCTGGCAGTAATACCTTACGTACAATTTGCAGCGGCGTGGCGCCCATCGCACGAGAGGCTTCTATCAGCCCGGTCGGGATTTCGAGCAGCGCGTTTTCCACCATACGGGCGATAAACGGCGCGGCACCGACGGTCAGCGGAACGATAGCTGCCTGCAGTCCGATAGAGGTGCCTACGATCATGCGGGTGAACGGAATCATCCACACCAGTAAGATGATGAACGGGATGGAACGGAAAATGTTCACCAGCGCAGAGAGCGTACGGTAGAGCTTCGCGTTCTCAATAATTTGCCCCGGACGCGTTACGTACAGCAACACGCCGACCGGCAGACCAATCACAAAGCCAAAAAAACCGGACACAAAGGTCATTGCCAGCGTTTCCCATACGCCGCGAACCAGCAGCCACATCATCGGCTCAGACATAACCCAGTACCTCTACTTTTACATGGTGTTCCTGCAACCAGCTAATGGCTGCTTGTGTATCTTCCTGTGTGCCGTGCATTTCAGTCAGCATGATGCCGAACTTTACACCGCCGGCGTAATCCATCTGCGCGCTAATAATGTTGTTATTCACATTAAAGCGACGGGCCGTCTCAGAAAGTAGCGGTGCATCGACCGAATGACCGGTGAATTCCATACGCAGCATCGGCACGCTGTCGGCTTCCGGCTCCGCTTTTAAACGTTCCAGATAATCTTCCGGAATATCCAGGTGCAGCGTGGACTGGATAAATTTCTGTGCCAGCGGCGTTTTCGGGTGTGAGAACACTTCACTAACGGTGTCTTGCTCAATCAGTTCACCATTACTGATGACCGCCACGCAGTCACAAATACGTTTTACAACGTCCATTTCGTGGGTAATCAGCAGAATGGTGAGTCCCAGACGACGATTAATATCTTTCAATAATTCCAGAATCGAGCGGGTCGTTGCCGGATCGAGTGCGCTGGTGGCTTCATCGCACAGCAACACTTTGGGATTACTTGCCAGCGCACGAGCGATCGCCACACGCTGTTTTTGTCCACCGGAAAGGTTGGCCGGATAGCTATCGTGCTTGTCGCCAAGACCAACCAACTCCAACAGCTCTGTTACGCGGCGTTTGATCTCTTCTTTTGGCGTGTTATCCAGTTCCAGCGGTAGTGCGACGTTACCGAACACCGTACGGGAAGAGAGCAGGTTAAAGTGCTGAAAAATCATGCCGATTTGACGGCGAGCTTTAGTCAACTCCGACTCAGAAAGCGTGGTCAGCTCCTGACCGCCAACCTGAACGCTGCCTTCGGTAGGGCGTTCGAGTAGGTTAACGCAGCGGATGAGCGTACTTTTACCGGCACCGGAGGCGCCAATAACGCCATAAATCTGCCCGGCAGGAACATGCAGGCTGACATTATTTAGCGCCTGAATGGTGCGAGTCCCCTGCTGGAACACTTTGGTGATATTCGAAAGTTTAATCATTGGTTATTTATTATCGTAATTAAGTTAGCCGTGGCATTTTCGTCTGTCAGGTACGGTCGAAGCCGTCAACAAGATGGATGTTAAGGCATCCAGACGTCTAAATCAATCAGGCTTTGCACGATGAGCACTTTCTTGCCCGCTGAAACATGCGATACTAGAGTCACATGCCTTATTCAGGAGCTATAAAAGGTGGCAAAGTCTGTACCCGCAATTTTTCTCGACCGTGACGGTACCATTAATGTGGACCACGGTTATGTACATGAGATCGACGAGTTTGAGTTTATCGACGGCGTTATTGATGCCATGCGTGAACTTAAAAAGATGGGTTACGCGCTTATTATCGTGACGAACCAGTCTGGTATCGCGCGTGGTAAATTTACTGAGGCGCAGTTTGAAACGTTGACCGAATGGATGGACTGGTCGCTGGCCGATCGCGACGTTGAGCTGGATGGTATCTACTACTGCCCGCATCACCCGCAGGGTACTGTAGAAGAGTATCGTCAGGTCTGCGACTGCCGTAAACCGCATCCTGGCATGTTTATCTCCGCCCGAGACTTCTTGCACATCGATATGGCCGCTTCTTATATGGTAGGCGACAAAATTGAAGATATGCAGGCGGCGGCAGCTGCGAATGTTGGCACGAAGGTATTGGTCCGCACGGGCAAACCCGTCACGCCGGAAGCAGAAAATGCGGCAGATTTGGTCATAAATAGTCTGGCAGACCTGCCAATGACGATAAAAAAGCAGCAAAAGTAAGCGTTGTGGATAAAAGGTGAGCGGTTGAAACAAAAATGCATTTTTCCGCTTGTCTTCCTGAGTCGACTCCCTATAATGCGCCTCCATCGACACGGCGGATGTGAATCACTTCACACAAACAGCCGGTTCGGTTGAAGAGAAAAACCTGAAAATGAGGGTTGACTCTGAAAGAGGAAAGCGTAATATACGCCACCTCGCGACAGAGCGCTAAAGCGCGTCGCAACTGCTCTTTAACAATTTATCAGACAATCTGTGTGGGCACTCGAAGATACGGATTCTTAACGTCGCAAGACGAAAAATGAATACCAAGTCTCTTGAGTGAACATACGTAATTCATTACGAAGTTTAATTCATTGAGCATCAAACTTTAAATTGAAGAGTTTGATCATGGCTCAGATTGAACGCTGGCGGCAGGCCTAACACATGCAAGTCGAACGGTAGCACAGAGGAGCTTGCTCCTTGGGTGACGAGTGGCGGACGGGTGAGTAATGTC
>NZ_MVFY01000010.1 GCF_002042885.1 Citrobacter portucalensis | reverse complement strand
CGGAGTGGACGCATCACTGGTGTTCGGGTTGTCATGCCAATGGCATTGCCCGGTAGCTAAATGCGGAAGAGATAAGTGCTGAAAGCATCTAAGCACGAAACTTGCCCCGAGATGAGTTCTCCCTGACCCTTTAAGAGTCCTGAAGGAACGTTGAAGACGACGACGTTGATAGGTCGGGTGTGTAAGTGTAGCGATACATTGAGCTAACCGATACTAATGAACCGTGAGGCTTAACCTTACAACGCCGAAGATGTTTTGGCGAAGAGACAGACACAAGATTCAGCTTGATTACAGATTACATCGACATGCCCGGGAGGTGTGTTGATAAACAGAATTTGCCTGGCGGCTGTAGCGCGGTGGTCCCACCTGACCCCATGCCGAACTCAGAAGTGAAACGCCGTAGCGCCGATGGTAGTGTGGGGTCTCCCCATGCGAGAGTAGGGAACTGCCAGACATCAAATAAGTGAAAAGGCCATCCGAAAGGATGGCCTTTTTGCATTTATACGCGGAAATCCACCGGAACTGTATCCGGCATATATATATTAATGAATAACCTGCGATAAAAACGCGCGCGTGCGTTCCGATTTGGGGTGAGCAAAAAACTCATCCGGTGGTGCCTGTTCCACAATCTCGCCAAGATCCATAAAGATCACCCGGTCAGCTACTGTGCGGGCAAAGCCCATTTCATGGGTTACACATAGCATGGTCATGCCCGATTGCGCCAGACCTATCATGGTATCCAGCACTTCTTTTACCATTTCTGGATCCAACGCTGATGTGGGTTCATCAAATAACATGATTTTGGGTTTCATACACAGTGAGCGTGCAATGGCTACGCGCTGTTGTTGTCCACCAGAAATTTGCCCGGGATATTTATGTGCATGTTCGGCAATGCGGACCCGCTCAAGGTAGTGCATTGCCAGTACTTCAGCCTCTTTTTTCGGCATCTTTTGCACCCAGATAGGTGCCAGCGTGCAGTTTTGCAAAACAGTTAAATGAGGAAAGAGATTAAAGTGCTGAAAGACCATGCCAACTTCTTGTCGGACGCGCTCAATATTGCGGATGTCTTCATTGAGCTCAATCCCATCCACTACAATGCGTCCTTGCTGATGTTCTTCCAGATGGTTAATACAGCGGATAGTTGTCGATTTACCTGAACCGGAAGGCCCGCATAATACGATGCGCTCTCCCTGTTTTACCTTCAGGTTGATGTTTTTCAGGACATGAAACTGTCCGTACCATTTGTTGACGTTTTCCAGCGTAATCATCGCGTCGGTAGACGGCATTAATAATTGGCTCATAAATTCCTCAGTGCGGTGTACGCCCGGTGTTAAAACGTTTTTCCAGATGCTGGCTGTAACGCGACATACTGAAACAGAAGATCCAGTAAATCAGTGCAGCGAAAACATATCCTTCTGTCGACATACCCAGCCACGCAGGGTCCACAGTTGCCTGCTGCACGCTACTGAAGAGATCAAACAGACCGATGATGATGACCAGGCTGGTATCCTTGAACAGGGCGATAATCGTGTTAACCAGACCAGGGATAACCAGCTTGAGGGCTTGCGGAAGAATGACCAGCCCCTGAGTTTTCCAGTACCTTAGCGCCAGTGATTCCGCGGCTTCATACTGACCTTTCGGTAGGGCCTGTAGCCCTCCGCGAACCACTTCTGCGACATAGGCCGACTGGAAAAGAATAACGCCGACCAGCGCCCGGATAAGCTTGTCGATACTGGTTCCTTCGGACATAAACAGAGGAAGCATGACCGAGGACATAAACAGAACAGTAATCAACGGTACACCGCGCCAGAACTCAATGAAAATGACGGATAAAACCCGCACGACTGGCATATGGGAACGACGTCCCAACGCCAGTAAAATGCCCCATGGAAGCGCGCCTGCAATCCCCACGGATGCAATAATAAGCGTCAGTGTTAATCCGCCCCACTGCCGGGTTTCTACGCGTTCAAGTCCGAAAAAACCACCGTACATCAGCCACCAGACGACAATTGGATATATGACTGCCCAGATAGCGATATAACGGCCACGGTGGGGAATGGTTTTCCAGAACATCGGAACAATAGAAGCCAGACCAATTATCAGGGCCAGATTTACGCGCCAACGCTGATCGTGTGGATAAAGCCCATACATGAATTGCCCGAAGCGTTCATGGATGAACACCCAGCAGGCTCCCGCTTTGGTACAGTCTGCCCGGGTAGAACCGACCCAGTTGGCCTGAAAGAACACCCAGTTCAACAGTGGCGGGAGAAATGACCAAATCAGCCATACGCATAGCAGGGTGAGCAGGCTATTTGACCAACTGGAGAACAGGTTTTTACGCACCCAGAGTAGACTGCGGCTTGCCGGATTGCTGTGCTGGCGCGAGGGGTGAGACAGCAGTGCTTTTGTCATCATGGCTCCTTAGCGCTCAATCAGTGCGATACGGCGGTTATAAATATTCATCAGCAAAGAAATACTCAGACTGATGATCAGGTATACCGACATGGTGATGGCGATCGTTTCAATGGCTTGCCCTGTTTGATTGAGTACCGTGCCGGCAAACAGTGAAACCATGTCCGGGTAGCCAATGGCGGCTGCAAGAGAAGAGTTCTTGACGATATTCAGGTACTGGCTGGTCAGTGGGGGAATGATGACGCGTAGCGCCTGTGGGATGATTACCTGGCGTAGCGTCACCGGATTTGGCAGACCCAGCGAGCGTGCGGCTTCATGTTGGCCGTAAGGAACGGCCTGAATGCCCGCCCGAATAATTTCTGCAATAAATGCCGAGGTATATACCGAAAGCGCCAGAGTCAGTGCCGCCAGTTCAGGAATAAGCACCATACCGCCACGGAAGTTAAAACCACGGAGCGCGGGAATATCCCAGTGAAGCGCAGCGCCAAACATCCACTGTGAAATCACCGGTAAAAGTACGATCAACGCCAGAGCTGTGGGCCAGGTCCGACGTAGCTGACCGGTTTTGGTCTGATGCATTCTGTTGAAGCGAAATAATCCGATGGTGACGACGATAGCGATAACGACAGCGGTGCAAAAGGCAAAAAAACCTTCTCCCATTTGCGGGGACGGAATATAGAGCCCCCGGTTACTCAGGAACATCAAATCCAGCGCGTTAACGGCCTGGCGTGGGCCGGGCAGATTACGTAATACGGCGAAATACCAGAAGAAGATCTGCAGCAGCGGCGGTATATTGCGGAACGTTTCGATGTAGATCGTCGAGAGCTTTCGCAATAACCAGTTATCTGACAGGCGTGCCAACCCGAGAAAGAAACCGAGAATTGATGCGAAAACAATGCACAGTGCTGAAACTAACAGAGTATTGAGCAGGCCGACCACAAAGACACGACCATACGTATCGCCTTGCTCGTAATCGATCAGATGCTGGACAATGCCAAATCCGGCGCTGCGATCGAGAAAAGAAAACCCCGAGGTAATACCGCTATTGTTCAGGTTATTTATCGTGTTATGAATGAGATAGACCGCAATGCTGATAACCGCAATGACGGCGAGTATTTGAAATAACCAGGCGCGGACCGCAGGGTTAGAAAAGGATAACGATCCTTTTACGGTTGAGCGGCGATGGAACATAAGAAAACCTCAGTAACTATGACTCTGGGCTGAGCGCCGCAGTTGCGGCGCCCGTTACATCACTACGCATTAGCGCACCGGTGGCGCATACTGAATGCCACCGTTATTCCAGAGGTTGTTCTGTCCACGTTTGATCTTCAGCGGACTTTCCGATCCAACGTTACGTTCAAAGATCTCCGAATAGTTACCAACTTGCTTGATAATGTTGTAGGCCCATTTGTTATCAAGCTTCAGATCCTTGCCATAATCCCCTTCTTTACCCAACAGGTGTGCCATATCCGGTGTTGCTGGATTAGCCGCTTTTTCATCGACGTTTTTCGAGTTAACACCCATTTCTTCCGCATTTAGCATGGCGAACAGCGTCCAGCGAACAATGGAGAACCACTCATCGTCCCCAC
Source organism: Citrobacter portucalensis (assembly GCF_002042885.1). GTDB lineage: Bacteria > Pseudomonadota > Gammaproteobacteria > Enterobacterales > Enterobacteriaceae > Citrobacter > Citrobacter portucalensis. The sequence continues at coordinate 195,065 of NZ_MVFY01000010.1, read as the reverse complement.
GACGTACGACAGGTCCCAGCGGTTCTTTAGAAATAACTTCTGGCAGGACGATCCATTCCGCAGGATTGCTCAGCTTGATGCGTAGGGCATACAGCTGAGACTGGTCGGAAGCCAGCGTATCGCAACGTCCAGATTCCAGAGCTTTGGCTGATTCATCCGAACGGTCAAAGGTGACAGGGGTGTACTTCATCTTGTTGGCTTTAAAGTAGTCGGCCACGTTTAGTTCGGTATCGGTTCCCGCCTGAATACAGACCGTTGCACCATCCAGCTCTTTAGCGCTCTTCAGGCCTGCTTTATTGTGGGTAAGAAAGCCAATGCCGTCGTAATACGTTACACCAGTGAAGGACATGCCCATACCGGCATCACGAGAAGAGGTCCACGTGGTATTACGAGAGAGCATGTCGACTTCACCAGACTGTAATGCGGTAAAGCGTTCCTTGGCGGTGAGCGGGGTATATTTTACTTTGCTATCATCGCCAAATACGGCGGAGGCAACGCCACGACATACATCAACATCAATACCCGAGAACTTGCCGCTTGCATCGGCGTAAGAAAAGCCAGGCAAGCCGTCGCTGATCCCACATTGCACAAACCCTTTTTTCTTTACGGCATCAAGTGTTGCGCCGGCATGTGCCTGATTTGCAACAGCAAGCAGCACACCGGCCGCAGCCAGGCTGGCGATTATCATCTTTTTCATAGAGCATCCTGTGTGGAGGAATTATTGTTATGGAAACGTTCTGAAAACGTCTTTTACCTGTCTGTGGCTTTGGCCATACTCTTTTAAGCAAAGGTAGTGCCAGTTTTTTGCGCCTGATTATTCGACGCAATATGCAGAGTGTAGACAGGAAAAAATAAATGCAGCGCCCTGAAGTGGTGCAAAATTGAAACGTAAGCCACATTTCGGCGCAAAAAATTTAAAAATCAGACAGGACGCGTGATAACGATTTCTGGCGTTAATATTAATGACGTGAGAATAATGAAAAGAAAATGTGGTGTTACGAAAAACAGAAAAAATGCTAATTTCAAATCGCGGATGTGTGAGTGAAATCTATAATAATTTTATTACATGTCAGGTTCTATTAAGCAACGTTTTGTCTTATATGTAGATTTTATGCTTATTGCTAAAAGCGCGGTAATAACCGCGCTTTTAAGATGATTTATTTGGTCAGGGCGACAATCCCAAGCGTCAGTCCGGCAACGGCTGCAGCACCACCGGCGATGGCCCCGGCTGTTTCCCAGTTATCCTGGGTGGTGCCTTTCATACAGGTATTGGTATGAACCAGGCGTCCCTGATCGTCGTATACAGGTACGCAAGGAGAATCGTGTGCACAGCCAGCCAGGAATGCGGTAAGCAGTGCAACGGATATTAATCTTTTCATGGTGTTACCTCAAAATAAGCGTTTCGCTAATTAAGCAAAGACAAACGCTAAGCCATCTGCGAACTCGGCGATTATTTTACCACTTCTTAAAAAAGGACTGACATGAGGAATAATCTCAATTCATGTGGATTGTAAAAATAATGGATAAAAAGAAAGGCTGCAGGCGAGTTTAGAGGGATAATTTAAATGAAATAAATGGCTATCTTACTAATAAATAAAGAGGAGCATCGTAGGTGAAAAAGGCGTCCGTAGACGCCTTTATTTTACAAATTAATCGTTGTGCCGACTAAAACGCCGTCTTACGACAACAAAGAAGACGGGGACGAAGAAGATAGCCAACAATGTTGCGGTCAGCATTCCTCCCATAACACCGGTACCGACCGCATTCTGCGCACCACTACCTGCACCGTGACTGATAACCAGAGGCATAACCCCCAGAATAAAGGCCAGGGATGTCATCAGGATAGGACGAAGACGCATGCGCGATGCCTCCAGCGTCGCTTCAATCAACCCCTTGCCTTCTTTATCCATCAGGTCTTTGGCAAACTCGACGATCAGGATGGCGTTCTTAGCCGAGAGGCCGATTGTGGTTAGTAAGCCAACCTGGAAATACACATCGTTATTCATCCCACGCAGTGATGCTGCTAACAATGCGCCCACAACACCGAGCGGTACAACCAGCATCACCGAGAAAGGAATAGACCAGCTTTCATACAATGCGGCAAGGCAAAGGAAGACAACGATTAGCGAGATGGCATACAGCGCAGGTGCCTGGTTACCCGACAGCCTTTCCTGATAGGACATCCCCGTCCAGTCATGACCAATACCGTTTGGCAGTTTTTCCGCCAGGCTTTCCATTAGCGCCATTGCTTCACCGGTACTTCTGCCAGGCGCTGCTTCTCCCAGCAGTTCCATAGAAGGCATACCGTTATAGCGCTCCAGGCGCGGTGAGCCGTAGATCCAGTGTGCGGAACTGAACGTGGAGAACGGAACCATTTCGCCATTGGCGCTACGAACATACAGATTATTGATGTCCTCCGGTAACATACGGAACTTGGCATCGGCTTGTACGTACACTTTTTTCACGCGTCCACGGTCAATGAAGTCATTGACGTAATAGCCGCCCAGCGCAGCTGAGATAGTTTCGTTGATATCAGACAGTGAGACACCAAGCGCTTGCGCTTTCTCCTGATCGACATCCAGCTTGAACTGTGCGGTATCCTCGAGCCCGTTTGGACGCACACGAACCAGCAGGTCAGGGTGTTTGGCAACCATGCCCAGCAGTTGGTTACGTGCCTGGGTTAGCGCAGCATGCCCCAACCCGCCCTGGTCAATCAGCTCGAAGTCGAAGCCCGTCGCGGTACCCAGTTCAACGATGGCTGGCATGTTGAAAGGGAACACCAGACCATCACGAATCTGACTAAACGCTCGGGTAGCGCGGGCGATAATTGATTCAACGTTATTTTCGTTACCGCTACGTTCTTCCCAGGGCTTGAGGCTGACGAACGCCATCCCTGAGTTTTGCCCCTGGCCGCTGAAGCTAAAGCCGTTAACCGTAAAGACGCTTTCAACGTTGGCTTTTTCATTGTTCAGGTAGTAGTGGGTGACCTGATCAAGCACCTTCTGGGTGCGTTCTTGCGTGGCGCCTGCAGGAAGTTGAATCATCGTCAGGAAGACGCCCTGATCTTCCTCTGGCAGGAAGGAGGTTGGCAGGCGCATAAACAGCACAGCCATCCCGATGACGATTATCAGGTAGACGACCAGGTAACGCCCAGTTTTACGCACAATACCGCTGACGCTATTGGTGTAGTGATTGACGCTGTGATCGAATTTGGCATTGAACCAGCCAAAGAAACCGCTTCTTTTCTCGTGATGTTCAGCTGATAAGGGCTTCAGCAACGTTGCACAAAGTGCGGGAGTCAGGATCAGCGCGACCAGTACTGAAAGCGCCATGGCGGAAACGATGGTGATGGAAAATTGCCGATAGATAGCCCCGGTTGAACCGCCAAAGAAGGCCATCGGGATAAATACCGCAGACAGCACCATGGCAATACCAACCAGTGCTCCCTGTATTTGTGACATGGATTTTTCCGTCGCCTCTTTGGGCGGCAGATGATCCTCCATCATCACGCGTTCTACGTTTTCCACCACCACTATCGCATCATCGACCAATAGACCGATGGCGAGTACCATGCCGAACATCGTCAGGGTGTTTATTGAGTAGCCAAACGCAGCAAGCACGGCAAATGTGCCCAACAATACGACAGGTACGGCGATGGTTGGAATGAGCGTTGCCCGGATGTTTTGCAGGAACAAATACATGACCAGGAACACCAGCACGATCGCTTCAAACAACGTTTTTACCACTTCATGAATGGAGATGGTCACAAACGGCGTCGTGTCGTACGGGTAGACCACCTTCATTCCCTGTGGGAAGAATGGCTGCAGTTCAACCAGCTTGGCTTTAATCGCGTTAGCAGTATCCAGCGCGTTTGCCCCGGTTGCCAGCTTGATCCCAAGGCCGGATGCAGGCTTACCGTTAATACGCGCCACGACGTTGTAGTTTTCCCCGCCTAACTCGATACGCGCGACGTCTTTCAGGTGAACAACCGAGCCATCGCTGTTCACGCGTAACGTCACTTTGCCGAACTCTTCAGGGTCTTTCAGTCGCGTTTGCGCAATGATAGAGGCGTTCAGCTGCTGGTTAGGTAATGCAGGCGTACCCCCTAACTGACCTGCGGCAATCTGATCGTTCTGTACCTTCAACTGATTGATCACATCAACCGGCGTGAGCTGATATTTGTTCAATAAGTTTGCATCCAGCCAGATGCGCATGGCGTACTGTGCACCAAACAGCTGCACGTCACCCACGCCATTCAGACGGCTGATTGAGTCTTTAACGTTCGAGGCGACGTAGTCGGAAATGTCATCCTGTGTGGTTTGTGGGTTGTCAGAGACAAAACCCGCGACCATCAAAAAGCTGCTGCTGGATTTCTCGACGCTGATCCCTTGCTGCTGAACTTCTTGCGGCAGTAGCGGAGTGGCGAGCTGCAGTTTATTTTGCACCTGCACTTGCGCGATATCGGGATCGGTACCGGACTGGAAAGTCAGTGTAATAGTCACACTCCCGGCCGAGTCGCTGGTGGAGGACATATACATCAGGTTATCGATACCATTCATATTCTGTTCGATAACCTGTGTGACTGTATCCTGAACCGTCTGTGCATCTGCACCAGGGTAGGTGGCAGAAATGGCGACCGCAGGAGGCGCAATGGTCGGGTACTGTGCCACGGGCAGTTGCATGATTGCCAGAGCACCCGCCATCATCAGAATGATAGCCAATACCCAGGCAAAGATAGGACGCCTGATAAAAAAGTTAGCCATGTCCGGTTACCTTATTGGGCTTTCGTGGCAGGGGTTTCGGTATCGGCGGTTGCTTTAACCTGAACGCCTGGACGTGCTTTCTGTAAGCCGCTCACGATAACTTTGTCACCCGGTTGCAGGCCTTCGCTGATGAGCCACTTGTCACCAATAGCTTGTGCGGCAACGACTGCGCGAGACTCAACCTGACTCTTGTCGTTAACGACCATTACGGTGGCATCGCCGCGAGGCGTACGCGTTACCCCCTGCTGCGGAACGAGAATGGCATTCGGCTGGACGCCTTCATCAATGCGTGCACGCACAAACATGCCCGGCAACAGCGTGTGCTGCGGGTTAGGGAACACGGCTCTGAGGGTGATTGAGCCGGTGCTTTCATCAACCGTCACATCAGAAAACTGCAAAGAGCCTTTTAGCGGGTATGACTGACCATTTTCCATCACCAGTTCGACAGTACTGCTGGCGCTGTCTTTATGCAGACTCCCTTGTTCAACGGACTGTTTGAGGCGCATAAAGTCGTTACTGGACTGTGTCACGTCGACGTAAATGGGATCGAGCTGTTGAACGGTAGCAAGCTCTGTAGCCTGGCCATTCGTGACTAATGCACCTTCGGTGACGTTAGATTTACCGATGCGTCCGCTAATTGGCGATGTCACTTTGGTGTAGGCCAGATTGATACGCGCGCTTTCGACCGCCGCTTTTGCCGCGATCACGGAGGCATCGGCCTGACGAGCATCAGCAATTGCCTGATCGTACTCTTGCTGGCTGATGTACTTGGTGCCAACCAACGGCACATAGCGTTTTACCGTTAAATGCGCGATTGCAGCCGCCGCTTCACTCTTCGCCAGTTCACCTTTGGCGCTGTCATAGTCAGCCTGATAAGTCGCGGGATCGATCTGATAAAGTGACTGTCCGGCTTCAATATCGCTTCCTTCAGTGAAATTCCGTTTAAGCACTATCCCGCTGACCTGGGGACGAACTTCTGCAATTCGGAATGCCGTTGTGCGCCCGGGTAATTCGGTCGTTACGGCTAAAGGAGCCTTTTCGACGACATGGACAGTCACCTGCGGTTCTGCGGGATGAGCTTGTGTTTCTCCCTGATCGTTACAACCGGCGAGTAATGCAGCGGAGACGATGATGAATGAGGGCAGGAGTGAAAACCTGGCATTTTTCGTCATTTCTATTCCTTAAAAAACCGAACGCTCGTTATTAACCGGGTAACGCAGGGGGCGATAACGTGCACAAGAAAAATAATAGTTGGCTATCCTACAAATTATTAGCTTGCGATGTAAGCAATACTTATTTATAGGCACGATACACGGCACGTAAAAGCAAAAAAAGATTAATCGACAGCTGTTTCATTGTGGTGTTAATAGCAATACTATGATTCGCATAAACACAAATTGAAATAAGTATTTGGTTTGTGAATATATTGTTTGTTGGTATTCGTTTTGTTTATTCGTGTGCAAAGTCCGTAATAATATTTTTTAGAACTCGTTTAAATAAATGCTAAGTGATACATTTGTTCCGTATCGCAAATATTAGATAAGAAAGTTAATCATTCTCTACTCTACCTCAGACAGTCGGAACCATGGCCAGAAAAACGAAAGCTGATGCCCTCAAAACGCGGCAGCACCTGATAGAAACGGCAATTGTACAGTTTGCCGCACGTGGCGTAAGCAATACGACGCTAAACGACATTGCGGATGCCGCCAGCGTGACGCGTGGCGCGCTCTATTGGCATTTCGAAAATAAAACTCAATTGTTTAATGAGCTATGGTTACAACAACCACCTTTACGCGATCTTATTCAGGACAAGTTAATTGGTCGTTGGGGTGATAACCCTTTACAGCGATTGCGAGAAAAGTTTGTGGTGGGGTTACAATATATTGCAGAGAACCCTCGTCAGCAGGCATTAATGCAGATTTTATATCATAAGTGTGAATTTCATAACGATATGATATCTGAGCAGGCTATTCGCGATAAAATAGGTATCAGTCATCAAAGCATTCGTGATTCCCTGCAAAAATGTGTCGATGACAATTTGATTGCCACCACTCTTGATTTAGATGTCATCATCATTATTCTGCACGGTAGTTTTAGCGGAATTATAAAAAACTGGTTAATGAATCCAGTGAGTTATGATCTATATGGGCAAGCTCCAGTATTAGTTGATAATGTACTAAAAATGTTAAGCCCAGACGGTAGCGTCATGCAATTAATGCAGAGTGAAAACCAGGTCGGATAGTTTTTACCGCCAGAGGCTGACGGCTGTCGAAGTGTTATCTGAGGTGCTATTCGAGGTCGACGCAGTTGACCAGCTTAAGGGGATTCACTGAGTTCATATTCCGGCACTTGTCGTGCTCTGTTGTCATCAGCTCTATCCATTGGATGAGCAGCGCATCAAAAAGAAAAACGAAGACCGCAAAAACAACCAGCCACCAATACTTGCGAATCATTCCTAAACCCTGTGTATTCATGCCCAAGTGTGCAGGGAATATACACGAAATTTTTAAGCTGAAAAGCAGACTTACAATGCCTTTACTTTGTTGAAAGATCGCCACTCTTTGCCGTCAATCGACTCTTTTTAGACAGGTTTTTTGTCTTACGTTTTTTCACCTTGGCAAGCTCAATTTCTGAAAAATGAGAACCGATACTCAGTCTTCTGAGCCCCATTTTTACGTATTCAGTATTGATCTCAATCCCGACAAACTTGCGACCCAATTCCACGGCGGTAGCTCCGGTGGTGAAGCTGCCGGCGAACGGATCCAGCACTTTGTCATCCGGGTTGGAGGAAGCCAGAATTATACGCTCCAGGAGGGCTTTGGGTTTCTGGGTGGGGTGGTTTTCGTATTCGTCCATCAGATAGCGTACGCGTGGGAACTCCCAGACATTGCCCGGTACTTTTTTCTGATTGTAGGGCTGCGGCGGGTTTTTTCTGTAGTCTATTAGCGCGCGTTTAGCGCCAGTTTTGGCTTCAACCAGAATATCGTCACGATTAAATGTGTAGTTTTTCTGATCTTTTACCATCATCAGGATCGGTTCATACATCGAACCAAAGTAATTTTTGGCCTGTACCCCTGAGCTATCGTATGACCACACGATACGACTCTTGATGGTAAAAAGCGGGCGGCATTTGAGGTCGATGTACGGCATGTTCTCCGTACTGTTCATGATGTACATGGTGCCGTGTGGTTTGAGGATGCGATGGCACTCGTCGATGCACTCAAACAACCACGCCAGAAAGGCTTCTTCGTCCCAGGATTCCACCATCCCGTCAAAGTCTTTTCCGATGTTATAAGGAGGGTCAGCAAAAATGAGTTCAACGCTTTCAGACGGCAGTTTTTTTAGTTCAGTTAGTGCGTCACCCAGGATTATCTTTTTAGATTCATCGCCAAAATAGACAGGTTCACATCTCGCGTTCATCGCCAAAGCCTCCCGTGTGACGTCAATAAAAAAGGCGCTTCCCCATGCCGAGTAGCGCCTTTTAAAACAAACATTTAACTGATTAGTATCAGTTCATGCCGTATTTTTTCAGTTTTTTACGCAGCGTACCACGGTTGATGCCCATCATCAGGGCAGCACGGGTCTGGTTACCGCGGGTGTATTGCATCACCATGTCCAACAGGGGCTGTTCTACTTCAGCCAGTACCAGCTCATAGAGATCATTCACATCCTGACCATTCAATTGAGCAAAATAGTTCTTCAGTGCCTGTTTAACCGAGTCACGCAGGGGCTTTTGAGTTACCTGGTCCTGAGAGTTAACGGTAGAAACGGTCAGTACGTCAGAATTTACGCGTTGTTCGAACATAGTTCTGTCAGCTCTTTATTTCTGTTTACGCAAAATTTTCGAAGTATGCCTCCAACGCCGCCAGCTGTTCGCTGGAATCTTCAATGGCGTTGAATGTGCGCCGAAACTGGTCATCCGGAGCGTGTTCCTGGAGATACCAGGATACGTGTTTACGCGCAATTCGGTACCCTTTTGCCTGACCATAAAAGTCGTGCAGTTCCCGAATGTGCGCACAAAGCAAGCGCTTCACCTCTGCCAGAGGCAGCGGGGGCAGCAGCTCCCCAGTGTCCAGATAATGCTGGATTTCCCGAAAGATCCAGGGTCTTCCCTGAGCTGCACGTCCTATCATCAGGGCATCCGCCCCCGTATAGTCGAGTACAGCTCTGGCTTTATGCGGGTCAGTAATGTCGCCATTCGCGATAATCGGAATGGAAACTTTCTGCTTAACTGCCCGAATACTGTCGTACTCAGCATCTCCATTGAACAAACAGGCGCGGGTGCGTCCATGAATGGTCAGAGCCTGAATGCCACAGTCTTCAGCCAGTTGGGCAATCTCTACGCAGTTACGGTGTTCCGGAGCCCAGCCGGTGCGAATCTTGAGTGTGACAGGAACGTCCACTGCATTGACGACCTCGGTTAGTATCGATTTCACTAAATCCGGGTACTGCAAGAGGGCTGAACCTGCGAGCTTGCGATTCACTTTTTTAGCCGGACACCCCATATTGATATCAATAATCTGGGCGCCGCTTTCCACGTTAATACGTGCGGCATCGGCCATCTCAACAGGGTCGCTACCGGCAATTTGCACCGTGCGAATTCCTGGCTCATCAACGTGCACCATCCGTAAACGAGACTTGTCACTTTCCCAAACCTGCGGGTTAGAAGACATCATCTCGGATACTGTCAATCCTGCTCCCATCTCATAGCACAGCGTCCTGAATGGTCTGTCAGTGATGCCAGCCATAGGTGCTGCGATCAGGCGATTTCTGAGCTGGTATTGTCCGATGCGCATGAGTTAAGAAATGACCATACTGTGACTGCAAGGCGGCGTATATTACGCATTTTTCGCACGAGATGAAAGGCCAAACTTTGACCAATCCACTGAGGTGGATCAATGAATTGCCGTAAATGTGAACGCATGAAAATATTTAATCATATAAATCATCGCATTATAAAAATGTGTCGATTTTATATACACATATAATTTTGCGTAACTTCTCATTTTTTCTTCAGCTGCAGACGGTACTGACAAGATATTCTGCTGAATTAATCAGCAAATTACCTCGTCATTGTGTGATCGCTACCTCATTTTAGTACAGGATCTCGGTATCCCCAGAATAGCTGTCCGTAATCTTGCGTTCATTCAACGGCTGCAGCGGGCGATTGTTTGCTGGCCCAACAATGTAGTGGAATTTATCCATTTGTTCGGCAGAAAGAGCAACAGGCGTTTTCAGGATAGTCCAGGTGACGCCTTCGGTGCAGGGAGGCGTTGTTAACGAACCACGGTAGCGCCAGTAGGTTTTATTGTCGGGTAAAAGCTGGTGGATATCGACCGGCGAGAAGATGGCCATGCTGCTGTCCTCCATGGTTGGAAAGGACTCCCACAAATTTTGAATCGCCTGGTTTGGTTCGCCGATATCAAACATAACCGCCACGATAGCGATGTCTCCGGATTGATTTTTGTGGACCAGCTGCAGCTCCAGCGGATAGGTTTTACCGTTGAGGGTATGTTCGCTCGGGGCATGAAAATCAAATTGTTTTAAATAATAAAGCGTTTCATCAATTTCAATAGAATTAGATGCGTAGCTACTCATCGTTGCTTGCAACGTATGGTTAATGCTCCGAAATCTAGTTGGGCCATCGACGTACTGCATGTTCAGCGCGGGGAGACCGAGTTTACTGGTTGTGGTGGTCTGGATGTCTATGGGGGATTGGTTTATGCCTGTCTGGCACGTTGCATACGCTTTGCTGATTTCTCCCCACCGTGCGGGGCCGTTTTCTTCGGTATATCCCCATGGTACGGCCAGCGTGGTCAGTGGCATCATGCATGCTGCCAGCAAAGTTGTTGTAAAACAGTTGAAACGCATACGTTTACTCAACGAAAATCAATATAAAAAATAACAAAATCAATTGATTATTATATCGCTGAGGAAAGTGTCGGTATGCTGGTCAATTGTCTGAAAATGGCGTGGTCAGATAACCACGCCGGAAGGGATTATTTTTTCTGGCCGGTAATGCGACACCACTCTTCTTTCTCGATAACCGGATCGAGCGTAAAGAGATCGGCATAGGCTTCACAGACGCTTTCCGCCTGACTGGCAAGAATACCAGAAAGCCCCAGCAAACCGCCCTCAACGGGCAGTACGCTGATTAACGGAGCCAGTTCACGTAATGGGCCAGCAAGGATGTTGGCGACCACCACGTCGGCTTTCATCGCCTCTGGCTGGTCTTTCGGCAGATAAAGCTCCAGACGCTCAGAAACACCATTACGCTGGGCGTTATCACGGCTGGCCTGAATCGCTTGCGGGTCGATATCCACGCCAATGGCTTTCGCCGCACCCAGCTTCAGTGCCGCAATGGCAAGAATGCCGGAGCCGCAGCCAAAGTCGATAACCGTTTTACCGTTAAGATCAAGACCGTCCAGCCATTGCAGGCACAGAGAGGTAGTGGGGTGCGTGCCTGTACCAAACGCCAGACCCGGGTCCAGCATCACGTTGACAGCATTCTCATCCGGGACATCGCGCCAGCTTGGGCAAATCCACAGACGTTCACCAAAGCGCATCGGGTGGAAGTTATCCATCCATTCGCGTTCCCAGTCTTTGTCTTCGAGCTGTTCGATTTTATGCGCGAAGCCTTCACCCAGCAGCGGATGCTGTTCCAGGATAGCAACTACTTCTTTCATGTCGGTTTCTGCATCGAACAAGCCGATAACGTCGGTATCACCCCACAGGCGAGTCTCGCCCGGCAGAGGTTCAAATACCGGCGTATCATGCGTATCCTGGAAAGTAATGGAAACGGAGCCCGCTTCCATCAGCGCATCGCTCAACTCTTCAGCGTTGGCACCGGTCGTGTTCAGTTTCAGTTGGATCCATGGCATGGCAAAACTCTTTATTTATCAGTAGTCAATATGGCGGCTTGCGGGACGGCGGAACCGAAACGGTTGCCTATCAGGAAAGCCAGCAAGCTTATCAGTAACGAGGGCACGATTGGGTGGAAGCCCAGGAACTGAACGTTAAAGGTGGCGAGTAGAGCATAAAGCACGCCGCCGACAATCATCGCGCTCAATGCGCCTGACGCGTTTGCCCGCTCCCAATAGAGGCCCAGCACCAGCGGCCACAGGAAGACGGCTTCCAGCCCGCCAAACGCCAGCAGATTAAGCCAGATAATCATCTCTGGCGGTTTCCAGGCGGCCAGCAACAGTAACGCGCCCAGCAGCAGGGTAATCACTGCCGACATGCGTTTCAGTCGGGTTTCGTTTTCCAGCTGTTCCGGGCGAAGGTTCAGGTACAGATCCTTAATGATCGTAGCGGAACTTTGCAGCAATTGGGCATTGATCGTCGACATGATCGCGGCCATGGGCGCGGCGAGGAAAATCCCGGCAGCGACCGGCGGCAGGACTTTGACCATCAGCGTAGGGATTACCAGATCCGGTACCGTCAGGTCAGGGATTACCGCCCGTCCCAGAGCGCCCGCCAGATGCATACCAAACATCAGAATCGCCACCACGATGGTGCCGATGATAATGCCGCGGTGTACCGCTTTACTGTCTTTATAAGAGATACAGCGTACCGCCGTATGCGGCAGGCCAATCACGCCAAAGCATACCAGCACCCAGAATGAGGTCATAAACGTGGGTGACAAAATGTCATCAGCGCCCTGCGGCGAAACCAGTTTAGGATCGATAGTCTGCAGGGTTACCACCGCATTGCTGAGGCCACCGGCAGCATGAACAACGCCGACCAGCAAAACGATAGTACCAATCAGCATCACCATGCCCTGCATGGTGTCGTTCAACACGCTGGCGCGAAAGCCGCCGAACGCCGTGTATAACGCGATGCTGACGCCAAAAATCAGCAGACCGGTTTCGTAGGGGATACCCGCTGCGGTTTCCAGCAAACGTGCGCCGCCAATAAACTGTACGGTCATTGCCCCGACAAACGCGACCAACAGGCTGAGGCTTGCCAGCCATACCAGCAGGCGGCTCTGGTAGCGTGCAAATAGCATATCGTTGAGGGTAACCGCATTATAACGGCGTGCCAGAATGGCGAATTTCTTACCAAGAATCCCCAATGAGAGCCATACGGCGGGCAACTGGATCATCGCTAGCAGCACCCATCCCAGTCCGTATTTGTAAGCGGCACCAGGACCGCCAATAAACGAGCTGGCGCTAATGTAGGTTGCCGTTAGCGTCATCGCTAACACGACGCCGCCCATGGAGCGGCTGCCGAGGAAATATTCATTCAGGAAGGTACCGGTCGATCTCTTGCGCATGGCATAAACTGAGAGACCGAAGACCACCAGAAGATAGGCGACCAGCGGAAAAATAACTTCAAGCTGCATCGTCATCCTCCAACGGAATGTCGCGATAGATAAACTTCACCATCGCCCAGCACAGCACGATAAAAACCAGCGGCGTTAGCAGGCAGGCCATTTCGAACCAGTGCGGTAAGCCGGTAAAACCCAGCGTTGAATCTGGTAAGTAAGCGGCCACTAACCATGTGACCAGATATAAAAGGGTTAGCCACAGCGCCCAGCGCGCCTCTTTATGGGCCTGAACAAAACGAGCGTCCATTTTTTGTCCCTTGTGGATAAAGAAAGCGGGGATTGTACCTTATGGCACGTGCGGGAGGGGAGAAAAACAAAAGGCCGGAATTTCCGGCCTTTTCGGTTAACGCACGCTTACTTTTCCTGAAGTCCGAGTTTTTTCTCCAGGTAGTGGATATTGGTTCCACCGTGCTGGAAGTGCTCGTCATTCATGATACGGATCTGCAGGTCAACGTTGGTTTTGATACCGTCGATGATCAGTTCCTGCAATGCGTTTTTCATACGGGCGATAGCGACGTCGCGGTTTTCGCCATAGCAGATCAGCTTACCGATCATTGAGTCATAGTACGGAGGTACGGTGTAGCCTGCGTAAATATGAGACTCCCAACGCACACCAAAGCCACCCGGCGCGTGGAAACGCGTGATTTTACCCGGGCTTGGCAGGAAGGTGTTCGGGTCTTCGGCGTTGATACGGCATTCTACCGCATGGCCTTTAACCACAACTTCGTCCTGCTTGATGGACAGCGGTTGACCCGCTGCGATGCGCAGCTGCTCTTTGATCAGATCAACGCCGGTGATCATTTCGGTTACCGGGTGTTCAACCTGAATACGGGTGTTCATCTCAATGAAGTAGAACTCGCCGTTTTCGAACAGGAACTCGAAAGTACCCGCCCCGCGATAGCCGATATCAACACACGCTTTGGCGCAACGCTCGCCGATGTAGCGACGCAGTTCCGGGGTAATGCCCGGCGCTGGTGCTTCTTCGACAACTTTCTGGTGACGACGCTGCATGGAGCAGTCACGTTCTGCCAGATAAATCGCGTTACCCTGACCGTCAGCCAGCACCTGAATTTCAATGTGGCGTGGGTTTTCCAGGTATTTCTCCATGTAGACCATGTCGTTATTGAAAGCGGCTTTTGCTTCCGCTTTGGTCATGGAGATGGATTGTGCCAGTTCGGCATCGCTGCGCACGACGCGCATACCGCGACCGCCGCCGCCGCCGGAGGCTTTGATGATAACCGGGTAGCCGATGCGTTTAGCATGAGCGCGGTTAGCGTCCATGTCATCGCCCAGCGGGCCGTCAGAGCCTGGGACTGTCGGTACGCCCGCTTTCTTCATCGCGGTGATTGCAGACACTTTGTCGCCCATCAGGCGGATGGTGTCAGCTTTCGGGCCGATGAAGATAAAGCCAGAACGCTCTACCTGCTCAGCAAAATTGGCGTTCTCAGAGAGGAAGCCATAGCCCGGGTGAATTGCCACCGCGCCGGTGATTTCAGCGGCGCTGATGATAGCCGGGATGTTCAGATAGCTTTTTACGGACGGAGCCGGGCCGATACAGACCGTCTCATCCGCCAGCAATACGTGTTTTAAATCGCGATCCGCACTTGAATGCACAGCGACAGTCTTGATGCCCAGTTCTTTACAGGCACGAAGAATACGCAGGGCAATCTCGCCGCGGTTGGCGATAACAATTTTATCCAACATGTTCGCCTCGTTATTCGATGACGACCAGCGGCTCGTCAAATTCTACCGGTTGACCACTTTCTACCAGGATCGCTTTAACTACGCCGGATTTGTCGGCTTCGATCTGGTTCATCATTTTCATGGCTTCAACGATGCACAGGGTATCGCCCGCATTCACTTTCTGTCCGATTTCGATGAACGCTTTAGCATCCGGGCTCGGGGTGCGGTAGAACGTACCAACCATTGGGGAGCGTACGATGTGACCACTGATTTCCGCTGCTGCCGGAGCTTCCATACTTGGAGAGGCAGTTTGTGCGACAGCGTTAGACAGAGCTGGTTGCTGCATCACTGGTGCAGCATAAGCCTGTTGCATCATCGGAAAACTTGCAGCTGGCGCTGCACGGCTGATGCGTACAGATTCTTCGCCTTCAGAAATTTCCAGTTCGGAGATGCCTGATTCTTCAACCAGCTCGATCAGTTTTTTAATCTTACGAATATCCATGAGTGGGTTCCGTACTCTTTGTTTAGTGAGATTGTGACAGGCGTTTTACCGCCGTCTGTATAGCATTTTTATAACAGTGAGTGACAAGATGCCACGCATCTCAGGCGCTGCACTGGGTGCTGCTGCCATTAAGTGAGATTGCCAGACTTGTTAGTCATTGTGCGGCTATCTTCTGCCATTTTCGGGTAAAAGACAAAATATACCTTCAATATGCGATTGTCACCCTTTCAGCGCCTTAAAAACGCTACCGGGGATAGCAAAGTCGCACATTATAACTATTTCGTAGCAATTGGCAGCTAAATACTGGTCTTATCAGGGAAGATAATCAACCGTTAACATGTAAAGAAAATCGGATCGTCCGTGTTTTGCAACGCACTGCACATATCGTGAAACTACCGCCACCACTGGCGAAACTTCTTGTAACGGCACGCTAACAGCACCGCAGCGAGCGCTGCATAAATAATCGGTTGAGGGGAGATAATTTTTACCGACCACAGATAATGTATGGGTGCCAGGATCGCCACAAGATAGACGAAGTTGTGCAAATACTGCCAATTTTTACCCAGCTTTCGCTGTGCAGCCTGCGTGGACGTTAAGGTGAGGGCGAATAATATGACCCAACTGACAATGCCCAAGGTTAAATAAGGTCGCGTAATTAATTCCCGCCCTAACAACGCCAGATTATTAATGCCCAGTTCCAGTAACGCGTAGCTGGTTAAATGCAGTGTTGCCCAGGCGAAACACCATAGCCCTAACAGGCGACGTGTGCGTATCAATAATGGCTGTTTAGCGTAGCGCGCGAGTGGAGAGACCAGCAAGGTCGCCAGCAAGAATTTCAGAGCTGTCCTACCGGTAAAGTGCTGGATATCTTTGACCGGATCGGCGCTCAGGCCGCCGTGATTTATCGCCCAAAATAGCCAGATAAACGGCAAAAAACCGGCAAGATGCAGGCAAACTTTCAGCCCGGTAATATACTTTGCGGTCAGTCGCACTTAAAAATTCTCCTGCAAATTGAGTCCGCGATACAGTGACGCAACCTCTTCGGCATAGCCGTTAAACATCAGCGTAGGCTGACGCTGTACGTCCAGAATACCGCCAGCGCCAATAAAACGCTCAGTGGCCTGGGACCAGCGGGGATGATCGACATGCGGATTCACGTTGGCATAAAACCCGTATTCATTGGGCGCGGCCAGATTCCAGGTTGTCGGAGGGCGTTCGCGCGTGAGTTTGATACTCACGATCGACTTAATGCCTTTAAATCCATATTTCCACGGCACAATTAAGCGAATGGGCGCGCCATTTTGTGGCGGAAGGGCCTTACCATAAACCCCCACGGTAAGCAGTGTGAGTGGGTGCATCGCTTCATCCAGGCGCAACCCTTCAACATAGGGATACTTCAGCCCGCCGCCAATAAAGCGATCTTTTTGTCCTGGCATTTCCTCCGGAGCGTACAGCGTTTCGAACGCGACATACTTCGCATTGCTGGTGGGTTCCACCTGCGCCAACAGTTTATGTAACGGAAAGCCAATCCACGGCACGACCATTGACCAGGCTTCCACGCAGCGCATGCGGTAAATCCGTTGCTCCAGCGGGAAACGGGTGGTCAAGGTATCGTGATCGAGAGTGAGTGGTTTGGCGACCTCACCACTGATTTTTAATGTCCACGGATCGGTTTTCAGGCTACCTGCGTTGGCTGCCGGATCCGCTTTGTCGAGACCGAATTCATAGAAGTTGTTGTAGCCAGAAACTTTATCCGCTGGGGTTAAAGGAAGCGAATTTTGCCAGGCGGCGGGCTTGCTGAAATCAAGCGGCTTTCCCGCGGGCGCGGGCGGGCGGTCATTACCCTTAAACCAACTCAGAAGGTCAGCCTGCGCAGAGTGGGGTAAAGACAACGCGGCTGCGCTGATCCCTAATGCTTTCAGCACATGGCGACGCTGCATAAAAAAAGCCGACTCGTCAGTGACGTCGGCTTCTGTAAATGGACGTAATTTCTTCATAACAGACTCCCGGCTTACGCGTCATAACTGACAGGGGACGCGTAGTTAATATGGCAGGGAGTCTGTAGATGTGCCGCGAAATTTCGTTAATTAAGTGTAAATTTCTGCGCCAGGGTCTGTTACTTCACCTTCACCAGCGTACGGCCTTGCACCTGGTTATTGATGATGGCATCGGCGAACTTCGGCGCATCCGCCAGCGTAATTTCCGTTGCCGCCTGAGCATAGAAAGATTCCGGCAGATCCTTAACCAGACGCGCCCAGGCTTCTGCACGGCGTGCCGGCGGGGTCATCACCGAGTCCACTCCTTGCAAACGAACGTTACGCAGAATGAATGGCATCACCGTGGTTGGCAGAGCGAAACCGCCCGCCAGGCCACAGGCGGCAACACAGCCGCCGTAGTTCATCTGCGCGAGGACTTTCGCCAGAACTTTGTCGCCAACGGTATCCACCGCGCCAGCCCACAGCTGTTTTTCCAGCGGGCGAGATTCAGCAAATTCATCGCGGCCAAGAATGCGGTTAGCGCCCAGGCTTATCAGGTAGTCGTGGGTGCTTTCACGACCCGAAACCGCCGCAACCTGATAACCCAGCTTATGCAGTAATGCAACGGCCGTGCTGCCCACGCCTCCGCTGGCACCAGTGACGACGATCTCACCGTCTTGCGGACGAATTCCTGCATCTTCAAGCGCCATGACGCAAAGCATGGCGGTAAAGCCAGCGGTACCGATGACCATGGCTTTACGTCCATCCAGCCCTTCTGGCAGCGCAACCAGCCAGTCGCCTTTCACGCGTGCGCGTTCTGCCAGTCCACCCCAATGATTTTCACCTACGCCCCAACCGGTCAGTAAAACCTCCTGACCCGCATGAAAACGGGGATCTTCGCTTGCACGCACGGTACCAGCGAAATCGATACCAGGAATCATCGGAAAATTACGAATGATTTTTCCCTTGCCGGTGATAGCCAGGGCGTCTTTATAGTTCAGGCTTGACCAGTGGACATCCACCGTTACATCGCCTTCCGGTAGCTGATTTTCGTCGAGGGGTTGAACGGATGCGAGGGTTTTTCCGTCCTGCTGTTCTAAGATCAAAGCCTGCATAACCTGTCCTCAATTCGTATAGTGGATTGGAAAATTAATAATGAAGACTATACTCGCTAATCAAAACATGATGCCGATTCTGCGCAATAAATTGCCAGATATACCTGATTTGGTAGTATGCCCTCACAGTTTGTATAAATTGGCGGATTTTGCGGTCAGTTTTGCATTTTAGAGTCGATTTATCACTTTCAGGCCTGTTTCATAACTGTCGGAGTTAACACAAGGATGCGATTAACGACGAAATTTTCAGCTTTTGTCACGCTGCTTACTGGGTTAACGATCTTCGTGACTCTGATCGGCTGTTCGCTGAGTTTCTACAACGCTATTCAATATAAGTTCACCACGCGCGTTCATGCGGTCGCGACGGCGATTGATACGCATCTGGTCTCCAGAGATGTCGTTGCGTTAACCCCGCAAATCGATGAACTGATGGTTTCTGTTGATATCGTGCGCATCGAACTGTTGCAGGGCGAAAACGTGGTGTATGACCACTCCCGGACCAGCAGCTACCGACCGGCAGGGACAAACAATCTCTACCGCGAGATTACCGTACCGTTGGTCAAGCATCCGGGTATGTCATTGCGTCTGGTTTATCAGGATCCGATGGGTAACTATTTCCATTCGCTACTGACCACCGCGCCGCTCACGATAGCCATTGCTTTCATTATTCTGATGCTCTTTTTGTCTGTGCGCTGGCTTCAGCGTCAGCTTTCGGGTCAGGAGCTGCTGGAGATCCGTTCTACGCGTATTCTGAACGGCGAACGTGGACCGAACGTGCGGGGAACGGTCTATGAATGGCCTGCGCGTACCAGCAGTGCGCTCGATATGCTGCTGACTGAAATTCAAAATGCCCGCGAGCAACGCAGCCGCCTGGATACGCTGATTCGTTCCTATGTCGCGCAGGATACAAAAACCGGGCTAAGCAACCGCTTGTTCTTTGATAACCAACTGGCCACGCTGCTGGAAGATCAGGAAAAAGTAGGCTCGCATGGCGTCGTGATGATGGTGCGCCTGCCGGACTTTACGCTGCTGCGCGATAGCTGGGGAATCACCCTCGCGGAAGAACAAATCTCGACGCTGATCAATTTGTTGTCGACTTTTATGACGCGCTATCCGGGCGCGTTGCTGGCGCGCTACCACCGTAGCGATTTTGCTATTCTGCTGCCGCACCGTACGCTGAAAGAGGCGGAAAGTATCGCCGGGCAATTATTAAAAGCGGTAGATGCACTTCCGGCTAATAAAATGATCGATCGTGCCGATATGGTTCATATTGGCATTTGCGTTTGCCGCAGCGGTCAGTCGCCGGAGCAAGTGATGGATCATGCTGAAGCCGCCACCCGGAATTCGGTATTGCAGGGCGGAAATAGCTGGTCGGTCTATGATGACTCGCTGCCGGAAAAAGGTCGGGGCAACGTACGCTGGCGAACGCTGATCGAACAGATGCTCAGCCGGGGCGGGCCAAGAATTTATCAAAAGCCTGCGGTAACGCGCGAAGGTCGGGTGCACCATCGGGAGTTGATGTGCCGTATTTTTGATGGCAACGAAGAGGTCATTTCGGCGGAATATATGCCGATGGTCCTGCAATTTGGTCTGGCAGAAGAATATGACCGTTTGCAGATAAGCCGTCTGATCCTGCTTTTGGGCTACTGGCCGCAGGAAAATCTGGCGATGCAGACAACGGTAGAATCGCTTATTCGTCCACGTTTTCAGCGCTGGCTGCGTGATACGCTGATGCAGTGCGAAAAATCATTACGCAAACGCATAATTATTGAACTTGCTGAGGCAGATGTCTGTCAACATATCAGCCGGTTACAGCCCGTCATCAGATTGATGAATGCGCTGGGCGTGCGTATTGCCGTTACGCAGGCGGGGTTAACGCTGGTGAGCACCAGTTGGATCAAAGAGCTTAACGTTGAGTTATTGAAGCTTCATCCAAGTCTGGTGAGGAACATTGATAAGCGAACGGAAAATCAGCTTCTGGTTCAAAGCATGGTGGAGGCCTGTTCGGGAACACCCACGCAGGTTTACGCCACGGGCGTACGTTCGCGTAGTGAGTGGCATACGCTGACAGAACGCGGAGTTGCGGGTGGGCAAGGAGATTTTTTTGCCGCATCACAACCACTTGACACTAACGTGAAAAAATATTCGCAAAGATACTCGGTTTAACCTGCCGTTTAATTTGTTTTCACGTAGAATAACGCGCGCTGTGCCTTCTGGGGGTGTGCTTGCCTGCTCGCCAGGTTGTAACAGCAAACATGCAGGTGAATGACCTTTGACAGGTTGCAAACAAAAGCGAGGAGTGCTGCTGATTTATTCAGCCCTGATGGACTCAGGCCGGTTTTGTAACAAAGGAAACGAACTGCACTAATTTTCACCGTAGCAGATGATTTTTGCGCCTTGTCGCTGCTGCGTGTGGTTGGTAAAGTAAGCGGATTTTGTTTTCCGCCCCAGCTTTCAGGATTATCCCTTAGTATGTTGAAAAAATTTCGTGGCATGTTTTCCAATGACCTGTCCATTGACCTGGGTACCGCGAATACCCTTATTTATGTAAAAGGACAAGGCATCGTATTGAATGAGCCTTCTGTTGTGGCCATTCGTCAGGATCGTGCCGGTTCGCCGAAAAGCGTGGCTGCAGTAGGTCATGATGCGAAGCAGATGCTGGGTCGTACGCCGGGCAATATCGCTGCAATTCGCCCAATGAAAGACGGCGTTATTGCTGACTTCTTCGTGACTGAAAAAATGCTCCAGCACTTTATTAAGCAAGTGCACAGCAATAGCTTCATGCGCCCAAGCCCGCGCGTACTGGTGTGTGTACCGGTTGGAGCAACTCAGGTTGAACGCCGTGCGATCCGTGAATCCGCTCAGGGCGCAGGTGCTCGTGAAGTCTTCCTGATCGAAGAGCCGATGGCGGCCGCGATCGGTGCGGGTCTGCCAGTTTCTGAAGCAACCGGTTCAATGGTTGTGGATATCGGTGGTGGTACCACTGAAGTTGCCGTTATCTCCCTGAACGGCGTGGTTTACTCCTCTTCTGTCCGTATTGGCGGCGACCGCTTCGATGAAGCCATCATTAATTATGTTCGTCGTAACTACGGTTCTCTGATCGGTGAAGCGACCGCAGAACGTATTAAACACGAGATCGGTTCCGCTTATCCGGGCGACGAAGTGCGCGAAATCGAAGTTCGCGGTCGTAACCTGGCTGAAGGCGTTCCGCGCGGCTTTACCCTGAACTCTAACGAGATTCTGGAAGCCCTGCAGGAACCACTGACCGGTATCGTGAGCGCAGTAATGGTTGCACTGGAACAGTGCCCGCCGGAACTGGCATCTGACATCTCCGAACGCGGTATGGTGCTGACCGGTGGCGGTGCGCTGCTGCGTAACCTTGACCGTCTGTTAATGGAAGAAACCGGTATTCCAGTTGTTGTTGCTGAAGATCCGCTGACCTGCGTGGCGCGCGGCGGCGGCAAGGCGCTGGAAATGATCGACATGCACGGCGGCGACCTGTTCAGCGAAGAGTAATCGGATGCAGGTTGGGTAGCCCCCGCGGGTTGCCCTTCCGCTCTGATACGAGAATACGCATAGACTATGAAGCCAATTTTTAGCCGTGGCCCGTCGCTACAGATTCGCCTTATTCTGGCGGTGCTGGTGGCGCTCGGCGTTATTATTGCCGACAGCCGCCTGGGTACGTTTAGTCAAATCCGAACGTACATGGATACCGCCGTCAGTCCTTTCTACTTTATCTCAAATGGTCCTCGTGAATTACTCGACGGCGTGTCGCAAACGCTGGCTTCGCGTGACCAACTCGAACTTGAAAACCGGGCGTTGCGTCAGGAACTGCTGCTGAAAAACAGCGAACTGCTGATGCTGGGGCAATACAAACAGGAGAACGCGCGTTTGCGTGAGCTGCTGGGATCGCCATTGCGTCAGGACGAACAAAAGATGGTGACGCAGGTCATCTCAACGGTTAATGACCCTTACAGCGATCAGGTCGTGATCGACAAAGGGAGCGTTAACGGCGTCTACGAAGGCCAGCCGGTTATTAGCGACAAAGGCGTAGTAGGTCAGGTCGTGGCGGTGGCTAAATTGACCAGCCGCGTGCTGCTGATTTGCGATGCGACGCATGCGCTGCCCATTCAGGTACTGCGTAATGATATCCGCGTGATCGCTGCGGGTAACGGTTGCACCGACGATCTTCAGCTCGAACACCTGCCGGCTAACACCGACATTCGCGTTGGCGATGTGCTGGTCACCTCGGGTCTGGGTGGACGTTTCCCTGAAGGTTATCCGGTTGCTGTTGTTTCTTCCGTTAAGTTGGACACTCAGCGCGCTTATACCGTGATTCAGGCTCGCCCGACCGCGGGTCTGCAGCGTCTGCGCTATCTGCTGCTGTTGTGGGGTGCCGATCGTAATGGCGCAAACCCGATGACGCCGGAAGAAGTACACCGCGTTGCGAATGAACGTCTGATGCAAATGATGCCGCAAGTTCTGCCTGCACCAGATACCATGGGACCGCCTGCGCCAATGCCAGCACCTGCAACAGGCGTGGCTCCAGCGCCCGCAGATACCACGCCGCCACAACCTGCTCCGCGTAAGCCGGGAGGACAGTAAGTGGCAAGCTATCGTAGCCAGGGACGTTGGGTGATTTGGCTCTCGTTCCTTATTGCACTGTTGCTGCAAGTCATGCCCTGGCCGGATGACATTCTGGTTTTCCGGCCAAACTGGGTGCTGCTCATCTTGTTGTATTGGATCCTGGCGCTGCCGCATCGCGTAAATGTGGGCACGGGATTTGTGGTGGGTGCCATACTGGATCTCATCAGCGGCTCCACGCTTGGCGTGCGCGCATTGTCGATGAGTATCATTGCTTATCTGGTCGCGTTGAAATTCCAGCTATTCCGAAACCTCGCGCTCTGGCAACAGGCGCTGGTGGTCATGTTGTTATCACTGGTCGTGGATATTATTGTTTTCTGGGCCGAGTTTTTAGTGATCAACGTCTCTTTCAGACCTGAAGTGTTCTGGAGTAGTGTAGTGAATGGTGTGCTTTGGCCATGGCTATTCTTACTGATGCGTAAAGTCCGTCAGCAGTTTGCGGTGCAATAAGGTTGATATGAATACTCTGTATCTTGCTTCAGGTTCTCCACGTCGTCAGGAGTTGCTCGCTCAGCTTGGTGTTACATTTGAACGACTGGTCCCAGGGATTGAAGAACAGCGGCACCCGCAGGAAAGCGCGCAGCAGTACGTTTCCCGTCTGGCGCGCGAAAAAGCGCAGGCTGGCGTAGCGCTGGCCCAGCGCGATTTGCCGGTATTGGGTGCGGATACCATCGTTATCCTTAATGGCGAAGTGCTGGAAAAACCTCACGACGCCGACCATGCCGCAGCAATGCTGCGCAAACTGTCGGGCAAAACGCATCAAGTTATGACGGCCGTGGCACTGGCCGATCGCCAGCACAGTCTGGACTGCCTGGTAGTGACGGAAGTGACATTCAGAGCACTAACCGATGAGGACATCGCGGGCTATGTTGCCAGCGGTGAACCAATGGATAAAGCAGGTGCATACGGTATTCAAGGGTTGGGTGGCTGTTTTGTCAGGAAGATAAATGGCAGCTATCACGCCGTAGTCGGCTTACCGCTGGTAGAAACGTATGAGTTGCTGACCAATTTTAACGCACTGCGTGAGAAAAGGGATAAACATGACGGCTGAATTGTTGGTAAACGTAACGCCATCGGAAACTCGGGTGGCTTACATTGATGGTGGTATTCTGCAGGAAATTCATATTGAACGTGAGGCGCGACGCGGAATCGTAGGCAATATCTACAAAGGTCGTGTAAGTCGTGTACTTCCGGGTATGCAGGCGGCTTTTGTAGATATTGGACTGGATAAAGCCGCATTTCTTCACGCTTCTGACATCATGCCGCACACCGAATGCGTGGCGGGTGAAGAACAAAAACAGTTCACCGTACGCGACATCTCTGAACTGGTGCGCCAGGGTCAGGATCTGATGGTGCAGGTGGTAAAAGATCCGTTGGGAACTAAAGGCGCACGCCTGACGACGGACATCACGCTTCCTTCCCGTTATCTCGTCTTTATGCCGGGGGCTTCGCACGTTGGCGTATCCCAACGTATCGAAAGCGAAACCGAACGCGAACGCCTGAAAAAAGTGGTGGCGGATTACTGCGATGAGCAGGGTGGCTTCATCATTCGCACGGCGGCGGAAGGCGTATGTGAAGAGGATCTGGCCTCGGATGCTGCCTACCTGAAGCGCGTCTGGACGAAAGTCATGGAGCGTAAAAAGCGCCCGCAAACGCGCTACCAGATGTACGGTGAATTGGCCCTGGCACAGCGCGTGTTGCGTGACTTTGCCGATGCGCAGCTGGACCGCATCCGCGTTGACTCCCGTCTGACCTATGAGGCGTTACTGGAATTTACGGCGGAATATATCCCCGAGATGACCAGCAAGCTGGAACATTACAGCGGGCGCCAGCCTATTTTTGATCTCTTTGACGTTGAGAATGAAATCCAGCGCGCGCTGGAACGCAAAGTTGAGCTGAAGTCCGGCGGCTATCTGATCATCGATCAAACCGAAGCGATGACCACCGTGGATATCAACACCGGCGCGTTTGTTGGGCATCGTAATCTCGACGACACTATCTTTAATACTAATATTGAAGCAACGCAGGCCATTGCTCGTCAGCTGCGTTTGCGTAACCTCGGCGGTATTATCATTATCGATTTTATCGACATGAATAATGAAGATCACCGTCGCCGGGTGCTGCACTCCCTGGAGCAGGCTCTGAGCAAGGATCGCGTAAAAACCAGCATTAACGGTTTTTCACAGCTGGGCCTGGTGGAGATGACGCGCAAACGCACACGTGAAAGCGTGGAACATGTACTGTGCAACGAGTGTCCGACCTGCCATGGGCGTGGTACGGTGAAAACGGTGGAAACCGTATGCTATGAAATCATGCGCGAAATCGTGCGCGTACACCATGCATATGACTCCGATCGTTTCCTGGTTTATGCCTCTCCGGCAGTGGCTGAAACCCTGAAAGGTGAAGAGTCACATGCGCTGGCGGAAGTTGAGATCTTTGTCGGCAAACAGGTCAAAGTACAAATCGAACCGCTGTATAACCAGGAGCAGTTCGACGTCGTCATGATGTAAATCGTGTAGTGGCACCCGCGCATGTAGGCCGGATAAGGCGCAAGCGCCGTTATCCGGCAATATTCACTCAAGGGGTGTGAGTCATATTTTTTGGTAGACAAGGAGAGGCGCGTGAGGCGATTGCCGGGGATTTTACTGCTCACTGGAGCCGCATTCGTTGTCATCGCAGCGCTGCTGGTCAGTGGACTGCGCCTTGCGTTACCTCATCTTGATAGCTGGCGTCCGGCCATTCTTGGCAAGATTGAATCCGCCACAGGTCTACCTGTTTCCGCTAGTCAGCTTTCTGCCAGCTGGCAAAATTTCGGTCCTACGCTTGAAGCGCGTAATATCCATGCGCAGCTGAAAGATGGGGGAGAATTTTCGGTAAAACGCGTCACGCTGGCGCTGGATGTCTGGCAAAGTTTGCTGCACATGCGCTGGCAGTTTCGCGATCTCACCTTCTGGCAACTGCAGTTGCGCACCAATACTCCTATCCAGCGCAGCGAAGGCGGAGATGGGATTGAAACCGGCCATCTCAGCGATCTCTTCCTGCGTCAGTTTGATCATTTCGATCTACGCGACAGCCATATCAGCTTTATAACCCTCTCAGGTCAACGTGCTGAACTGGCGATCCCCCAGCTTACCTGGCTGAACGGTAAAAATCGGCATCGCGCCGAGGGTCAGGTCAGCCTCTCCAGCCTGACCGGACAGCACGGCATTATGCAGGTGCGTATGGATCTGCGTGATGACGAAGGGCTGTTGAATAACGGTCGAGTCTGGCTGCAGGCAGACGACATCGACGTCAAACCGTGGTTGGGCAAATGGATGCAGGATAATGTCGCGCTACAAACCGCGCGTTTTAGCCTGGAAGCATGGATGACGATCGGCAAAGGCGTCGTTTCTGGTGGTGATGTCTGGCTGAAAAAAGGCGGGGCAAGTTGGCTGGGTGAAAATCGTACGCATACGCTTTCCGTCGATAATCTGACGGCGTACATCAGCCGTGAAGAGCCGGGCTGGCAATTCTCTATTCCCGATACGCGTATCACCATGGATGATAAGCCCTGGCCGAGCGGGGCATTAACGCTGGCCTGGATCCCTGAGCAGGAAGTCGGTGGTGAGAATAACAAACGCAGTGATGAGCTACGCATTCGCGCCAGTAATCTGGAACTGGCCGGGTTAGAAGGGCTGCGTCCGATGGCGTCCAGGTTATCACCTGCGCTGGGTGATATCTGGCGGGCCACGCAACCCAGCGGCAAAATAGATGTGCTTGCGCTGGATATCCCGTTACAGGCGACAGAAAAAACCCGCTTCCTGTCCTCGTGGACCGATTTGGCCTGGAAACAGTGGAAGCTGCTGCCGGGGGCAGAACATTTCTCCGGTACGCTTGCGGGCAGCGTTGAAAATGGGGCGCTCACCGCCTCCATGAAACAAGCAAAAATGCCGTATGAAACCGTCTTCCGAGCGCCGTTGGAAATAGAGAACGGCGTGGCGACGCTAAGCTGGCTGAAGAATGATAAAGGCTTCCAGTTAGACGGGCGCAACATTGATGTTAAAGCGAAAGCGGTACATGCGCGCGGTGGTTTTCGCTATCTGCAACCGGCTGATGATGAGCCATGGTTGGGCATTCTGGCCGGTATCAGTACCGACGATGGCTCCCAGGCCTGGCGTTATTTCCCGGAAAACCTGATGGGCAAAGAGCTGGTTGACTATCTCAGCGGTGCTATTCAGGGCGGCGAAGCGGATAACGCTACGCTGGTGTATGGCGGCAATCCGCATCTGTTCCCGTATCTGCACAATGAAGGGCAGTTTCAGGTCCTGGTGCCGCTACGCAATGCGAAGTTTGCTTTCCAACCTGACTGGCCTGCGCTGAACGATCTCAATATCGAACTGAACTTCATTAACGATGGCCTGTGGATGAAGACGGATAGTGTCAATCTAGGCGGTGTGAAGGCCAGTAACCTGACGGCCAATATTCCCGACTATGCAAAAGAAAAGCTGCTGATTGATGCCGATATCAACGGGCCAGGCAAGGCGGTTGGACCTTATTTTGATGAGACTCCGTTGAAGGATTCTCTCGGCGCCACGCTGGAACAGTTGCAAATTGACGGTGATGTGAATGCTCGCTTACATCTTGATATTCCGCTAGACGGCTCGCTGGTTACCGCCAAAGGCGACGTCAACCTGCGTAATAACAGTCTGTTTATTAAACCACTCGACAGCTCGCTGAAGAATTTGAATGGTAAATTCAGCTTTATCAACGGCGATCTGAAGAGCGAGCCGATGACGGCGAACTGGTTCAATCAGCCGCTGAACGTCGACTTCTCCACCACCGAAGGGGCGAAAGCCTATCAGGTAGCCGTGAACCTGCAAGGCGACTGGCAGCCAACCCGCATGGGGATTTTACCGGCGCAGGTCAACGATGCGTTAAGCGGTAGCATGGCGTGGAATGGCAAAGTGGGTATCGATCTTCCGTATCATGCCGGGCCGACCTACGACATTGAGCTAAAGGGTGACCTGAAGAATGTAAGTAGTCACTTACCTGCTCCGCTGAATAAGGCGCCCGGTGAAGCGTTGCCGGTGAATGTTAAGGCCAACGGTAATCTGCGCAGCTTTGAACTGACCGGTAATGCTGGCAGTAAGAACCACTTTAACAGCCGCTGGTTGCTGAATCAGAAACTGACGCTTGACCGCGCTATCTGGACGTCGGAAAGCCGTACTGTGCCCGCGTTACCCGATCAGCAAGGCATTGAGCTTAATCTTCCCCCTATGGATGGCGCGCAATGGCTGGCGTTGTTCCAAAAAGGCGCAGCGGATAACGTTGGAACTAATGCCAACTTCCCACAACGCATCACCGTGCGTACGCCATCGTTATCCCTGGGCGGTCAGCAGTGGAATAATTTGAGTATTGTGTCTGAGCCTGCGAGCAATGGCTCCATCGTACAGGCGCAGGGTCGTGAAATTAACGCCACGCTGGCGATGCGCAATAATGCGCCATGGCTGGCCAATATTAAGTATCTTTATTACAACCCCAGCGCGGCGAAAGCGTCACCGGGCAACACATCAGCCTCGCCGTTTTCCGCCGTGGACAACTTCAGCTTCCGCGGCTGGCCGGACCTTCAGTTACGCTGTGCCGAGTGCTGGATGTGGGGACAGAAATATGGGCGCATTGATGCCGATGTAGCAATTAAAGGCGACACGCTAACGTTGAGCAACGGTCTGTTGGATACGGGCTTTGCCAGACTGACCACCGATGGCGTGTGGGTGAATGCACCGGGCAAAGAGCGAACGTCACTGAAGGGTAAACTGAGCGGTAATAAAATTGACTCTGCGGCCAGTTTCTTTGGCGTATCGACCCCGATTCGTAATTCTTCGTTCAACGTGGAGTATGACCTGCACTGGCGTAACCCGCCGTGGGATCCGGACGAAGCATCGCTGAATGGGATTTTGCGTACCCGGTTGGGCAAAGGTGAGCTTACCGAACTCAGTACCGGGCATGCGGGGCAACTGTTGCGACTGCTGAGCTTTGATGCGTTGCTACGTAAACTACGTTTTGATTTTAGCGATACCTTCAGTGAAGGTTTCTATTTCGACTCGATTCGCAGCACGGCGTGGATCAAAGATGGTGTGATGCATACCGACGACACGCTGGTGGATGGTCTGGAGGCAGACATTGCGATGAAAGGCTCAGTGAACCTGGTCCGTCGGGAGCTGGATATGGAAGCCATCGTCGCGCCTGAAATTTCTGCCACCGTAGGGGTTGCCGCTGCGTTTGCTGTCAACCCGATTGTCGGTGCGGCGGTATTTGCTGCCAGTAAGGTTCTGGGGCCATTATGGAGCAAAGTTTCGATTCTGCGCTATCGCATCACCGGTCCGGTCGATAAACCGCAGATTAACGAAGTTCTGCGTCAGCCGCGCAAAGAAAGCCAGCAATGATTTGACGGGGGCGAGTAATTGCCCCAATCTCAGTACAGTGATCTTCTACCGCAGTCCGTAGGCCGGAAAAGGCGTTCACGCCGCCATCCGGCATTGAAGTGCCTGATGGCGACGCTGGCGCGTTTTATCAGGCCTACAACAGAAACTAATGAGTACCAAAACGATGAGTCTGAACCTGGTAAGTGAACAATTGCTAGCGGCGAATGGCCTGAAACATCAGGATCTGTTTGCCATTCTGGGCCAACTGGCCGAACGCCGTCTTGACTACGGCGATCTCTATTTTCAGTCGAGCTATCACGAATCCTGGGTTTTAGAAGACCGCATCATTAAAGACGGCTCTTACAATATCGATCAGGGTGTTGGCGTGCGCGCCATCAGCGGCGAAAAAACAGGGTTTGCCTATGCAGACCAGATCAGCCTGCTGGCGCTGGAGCAAAGTGCTCATGCTGCCCGTACTATCGTGCGTGACAGCGGTGACGGCAAAGTAAAAACGCTGGGAGCGGTTGAGCATCAGGCGCTTTACACTTCGGTTGATCCGTTACAGAGCATGAGCCGCGAAGAGAAACTGGATATTCTGCGTCGCGTTGATAGCGTGGCCCGTGCCGCCGACAAACGCGTCCAGGAAGTAACCGCCAGCCTGACCGGTGTTTATGAACTGATTCTGGTAGCAGCGACCGACGGTACGTTGGCCGCTGACGTTCGTCCGCTGGTACGCCTGTCCGTAAGCGTACAGGTCGAAGAGGACGGTAAGCGCGAGCGCGGTGCCAGCGGTGGTGGCGGTCGTTTTGGCTATGACTATTTCCTTGGCGACCTTGATGGTGAAGTCCGTGCTGACGCTTGGGCGAAAGAAGCCGTACGCATGGCGTTAGTTAATTTGTCCGCGGTAGCAGCGCCTGCTGGTACGCTGCCGGTAGTACTCGGCGCTGGCTGGCCTGGCGTTCTGCTGCATGAAGCGGTCGGTCATGGTCTGGAAGGTGACTTTAACCGCCGTGGTACCTCGGTATTCAGCGGTCACATGGGTGAGCTGGTGGCGTCGGAACTGTGTACCGTTGTGGATGATGGCACAATGGCGGACCGTCGTGGCTCTGTGGCTATTGATGATGAAGGCACACCGGGTCAGTACAACGTGCTGATCGAAAACGGTATTCTGAAAGGCTACATGCAGGACAAACTGAACGCGCGCCTGATGGGCGTCGCGCCAACGGGTAACGGTCGCCGTGAATCTTACGCGCACCTGCCGATGCCACGTATGACCAACACCTACATGCTGCCGGGGAAATCCACGCCGCAGGAAATCATCGAATCCGTTGAATACGGTATTTATGCACCTAACTTCGGCGGCGGCCAGGTGGATATCACCTCCGGGAAATTTGTGTTCTCGACGTCTGAAGCGTATCTGATTGAAAACGGTAAAGTAACCAAACCGGTGAAAGGCGCGACGCTGATTGGGTCTGGTATCGAAGCGATGCAGCAGATTTCGATGGTAGGTAACGACCTGAAGCTGGATAACGGGGTTGGTGTGTGCGGTAAAGAAGGGCAGAGCCTGCCGGTGGGCGTGGGCCAGCCGACGCTGAAGGTGGATAACCTGACGGTAGGTGGTACTGCATAACATCATGATGTATGCCCGATAAGCACCAGCGCTATCGGGCATCTTTCCGGACGCGGCGTCAACGCCTTATCCGGCCAATACTCTTTTTATTTCTCTTTTCCCCGGCCGTACATCCCCTGAAAAAGCTGCGCTACATCGACAAAATACTCCGTCAGATAGTTAATCACCACCTGGACCTTGAGCGGCAGTTTGTCTTTTTCGGTATATAGCGCATAGACCGGACGCGGATCCGACTGGTAGCGGGGAAGGAGGATCTCCACTTCGCCACGATTGATCTCATTGATCACCCACATTAGCGGCACATAGGCAATGCCTGCACCCGCAGCCAGCCAGCGCACCAATGTCATCGGATCGTTAGTCACAAAACGACCCTCTGGGATCAGGCGGGTGGAAATTCCTTCCGGAGCGATAAGCTCGAATTCATTATCCGGGCGCACGCTGTATTCCAGCCACGAGTGGTTGCTGAGATCGGCGGGTTTCTCCGGGGCACCAAACTGTGCGAGATAGCTTTTAGCCGCGCAGACCACCATCGGCATGGCGCCCAGGCGACGCGAGAACAGACTGGAGTCCTGCAACGCACCGACGCGGATGACCACGTCCAGACCATCGGCGATTAAATCCGGTGCCGGGATGCCTGTTACCAGATTTACCGTCAGACCGGGGTATTCCTTCAGCATGGTCGCAGTCAATCCGGCGAGGACATTTTGTGCCATGGTTGAAGAACAACCAATGCGCAGCGTACCGATGGGCGTGTTGTTAAAGGCATAAAGCTGCTCGTGAACATCCTGCGCTTCGTGCAGCATTCTCCGGCAGCCCTGATAGTAAATTTTACCAGCTTCGGTCAGCCCAATGCTGCGTGTACTGCGGTTTAACAGCTTGACCTGTAGCTCATCTTCCAGTTTAGAGACCGTCTGGCTTATCGATGAAACGCTCATTTGTAGCTGTCTTGCGGCGGCGGTGAAGGAGCCCAGTTCGACGACTTTGGCGAACACCGACATACGTTTTAATCGTTCCATTGTTCACTCTGGCTTAAAAGTGATTTAGATCACATAATATAGATAACAGCATAACAGTTACGTTAATATATTATTATTCAAATAACAGCTATGTCGCTCTCGCCTGGCTCATCCTTGCCCTTCTCTGCGGTGACATACGCTAGAAAATCTATCACCTGCACTCTCTTAAGTTACCAAGGTCAACATGAGTCTGTTTCCCGTTATCGTGGTGTTTGGTTTGTCCTTCCCACCGATTTTTTTCGAATTACTTTTGTCACTGGCGATTTTCTGGCTGGTGCGCCGGATGCTGGTTCCAACCGGCATCTATGATTTTGTCTGGCATCCGGCTCTGTTTAACACCGCGCTGTATTGCTGCCTGTTCTATTTAATAACGCGCCTGTTCGTTTGAGGTTGAAGTGAAAACACTAACAAAAAAACTCTCCCGTACGGCCACGACTCTCGTACTGGTCATTCTGGCCTTCATCGCTATTTTTCGCGCATGGGTGTATTACACCGAGTCGCCATGGACACGTGATGCGCGTTTCAGCGCGGAAGTTGTCGCTATTGCGCCGGATGTTGCGGGTCTTATTTCCAACGTTAACGTCCATGATAACCAACTGGTGAAAAAGGATCAGATTCTGTTCACCATCGATCAGCCACGCTATAAGAAAGCCCTTGAGCAGGCCGAAGCTGATGTTTCTTATTATCAGGTTCTGGCCCAGGAAAAACGCCAGGAGGCTGGCCGTCGTAACCGCCTGGGCGTGCAGGCCATGTCTCGTGAAGAGATTGACCAGTCAAACAACGTCCTGCAAACCGTATTACACCAGCTTGCGAAAGCACAAGCGACCCGCGACCTGGCAAAATTAGATCTGGAACGTACCGTCATTCGCGCACCAGCAGACGGTTGGGTCACTAACCTGAACGTCTATAGCGGCGAATTTATTACGCGTGGTTCCACAGCGGTGGCACTGGTCAAACAGCATTCTTTCTATGTGCTGGCCTATATGGAAGAAACCAAACTGGAAGGCGTTCGCCCTGGTTATCGCGCTGAGATCACCCCGTTGGGCAGTAATAATGTCTTAAAAGGCACCGTTGATAGCGTGGCGGCGGGGGTAACAAATGCCAGCAGTACGCAGGATGCAAAAGGTATGGCGACCATTGATTCAAATCTGGAATGGGTGCGCCTGGCGCAGCGTGTACCGGTGCGAATTCGCCTTGATGAGCAGCAGGGAACTCTGTGGCCTGCCGGGACAACGGCTACCGTTGTCATTACCGGTAAGCAGGACCGTGATGCAAGCCAGGAGTCCTTCTTCCGTAAAATGGCGCACCGCCTGCGCGAATTTGGTTAATTGCGATGGGTATTTTCTCCATTGCCAACCAGCATATCCGCTTTGCGGTAAAACTGGCGTGCGCGATTGTACTGGCGCTGTTCGTTGGTTTTCACTTCCAACTTGAGACTCCGCGTTGGGCGGTACTGACTGCGGCCATTGTGGCGGCAGGCCCGGCCTTTGCTGCGGGTGGGGAACCCTATTCAGGGGCTATCCGCTATCGCGGCATGCTGCGTATTGTCGGGACATTTATCGGTTGTATTGCCGGACTGATCATTATCATCAGTATGATCCGCGCTCCGTTATTGATGATCCTGGTGTGCTGTATCTGGGCCGGTTTTTGTACCTGGATCTCGTCACTGGTGAAGATCGAGAACTCCTATGCCTGGGGGCTTTCGGGCTATACGGCGCTGATCATCGTCATTACCATTCAGGCTGAACCGCTGCTGACGCCACAATTTGCGCTCGAACGTTGCAGTGAAATTGTGATGGGGATTGTCTGTGCTATTGTGGCCGATCTGCTTTTCTCTCCCCGTTCGATAAAACAAGAGATTGATGTTGAGCTGGACAGCCTGCTGGTGGCGCAATATCAACTGATGCAGTTGTGCATTAAGCACGGCGACAGCGAGGTTGTGGATAAAGCCTGGGGCGATTTAGTCCGTCGTACGGCAGCGCTGGAAGGTATGCGCAGTAACCTGAATATGGAGTCTTCACGCTGGGGGCGTGCTAACCGCAGGCTTAAAGCATTGAACACGCTGTCGCTCACGCTCATCACGCAGTCCTGTGAAACCTATCTTATTCAGAACACCCGACCGGAACTGATTACTGATACTTTCCGCGAGTTGTTCGATACGCCGGTTGAAACGGTGCAAGATGTCCATAAACAGTTGAAGCGGATGCGTCGGGTTATTGTCTGGACTGGCGAACGTGAAACACCGGTAACGATTTATAGCTGGGCAGGTGCGGCGACGCGCTACCTGCTGCTCAAACGTGGTGTGGTGAGTAATACCAAGATTAGCGCTACGGAAGAAGAGATCCTGCAAGGTGAGCCGGTGGTGAAAGTGGAGTCTGCCGAGCGTCATCATGCGATGGTTAACTTCTGGCGCACCACGCTTTCTTGTGTGCTGGGGACCTTATTCTGGCTATGGACCGGATGGACCTCCGGCAGCGGTGCAATGGTGATGATTGCGGTCGTCACCTCGCTGGCAATGCGTTTGCCAAATCCTCGCATGGTGGCGATAGACTTTATCTATGGGACGTTGGCAGCGTTACCGCTCGGAGCGCTCTATTTCCTGGTGATTATCCCTAATACGCAACAAAGCATGCTGTTACTGTGCCTGAGCCTGGCGGTGCTGGGATTCTTTCTGGGGATTGAGGTACAGAAACGACGGTTGGGATCGATGGGGGCGCTGGCCAGCACCATTAATATCATTGTGCTGGATAACCCGATGACCTTCCACTTTAGCCAGTTCCTTGATAGTGCGCTGGGGCAGATTGTTGGCTGCGTGTTGGCGTTTATCGTCATTCTGCTGGTGCGTGATAACTCTCGTGACAGAACAGGCCGCGTATTGCTCAACCAGTTTGTTTCGGCGGCGGTTTCAGCAATGACCACCAATGTAGTCCGTCGTAAAGAAAATCATCTTCCGGCACTTTATCAGCAGCTGTTTTTGCTGATGAACAAGTTTCCCGGCGATCTGGCGAAGTTTCGCCTGGCGCTGACGATGATCATCGCGCACCAGCGCCTGCGTGATGCACCGGTACCGGTAAACGAGGATCTATCCGCATTCCATCGCCAGCTTCGTCGTACTGCCGATCACGTAATTTCAGCAGGAAATGACGACAAGCGCCGACGCTACTTTAGCCAGTTACTGGAGGAGCTTGAGGTCTACCAGGAGAAATTAATTATCTGGCAAGCACCGCCGCAGGTGACCGAGCCGGTAAAACGACTCAGTGGGATGCTGCACAAATACCAGCATGCGCTGGTCAGTAATTAAGAGTTGTAAACCGACGCTAAAAGCGTCGGTTTTTTTATGGCTATACTTACCTGAAAATGCGAGAGACCCCTGGATATTGGCGGTCTGTAGAGTAGCTGGCGTCGGGATGGTGGCTATAGATGAACATCTATACATTTGATTTTGACGAGATAGAAGATCAGGGCGATTTCTACCGCGAGTTCACGCGCACATTCGGTCTGGCCCGGGAAAAGGTTGTTGATTTGGATTCTCTGTGGGAGGTGGTGATCGGGGAAGTCTTGCCGCTGCCGCTGGAGATTGAATTTGTCCATTTACCGGACAAGCTGCGCAGGCGATACGGCGCGTTGATTTTACTGTTCGATGAAGCGGAAGAAGAGCTGGAAGGGCAGTTGCGTTTTAACGTTCGTCACTCAATGTAAGACATAAAAAAGCCCCCGGCAGGCGGGGGCAAGTCGTCGGACTTAGACGACGAGGGTTTATTTGTAGAGTTCTGCAGTAGCGTGCCAGTGAGCACCTTCACGGAGTTCGGTGACGCGATAGCTGCTGGCGCCTGCTTTTTCAGCTTTAGCGGCGATGGCCTGACGCATGTCCATTGGTGAACTACCGATCTGAGAGACGGAGACGCTACCGATGGATTGCAGATTCTGTGCTTCTTGTGAGTTCACCTGAGTAACCGCGGCGCTTGCACCGAAGGAGAGAACAGAAAGAAGGCTTAAGGTTGCAATAGTAGTTTTGATTTTCATGATATTTACCTCGTCGAATTCTTTTATTGGGGTCTGTGTTTCGTGACCCTCATCACAAAATCAAGTATACACTAATCACCCGATAAATTAATACCACGCTAATTGTTTCATTGGGTTTTGAGTGTTAAGAAAATGATTTTTTATAACTCAATGGAATTAAAAAGAGCATTTTAAACAGCTTACACAAAATAAATTTAATTAAATCATGTAGATACTTGATTTTGCAAAATGTGCGTTTTTAAGGCTGCACATTCACCATGTGAATGTATTTTGATGGTTAAACGCACCATTTGTTAAATCAATAGCAGTGGAAAAGAGAAGGAGGGGGATGAAAAGAGAGTGTTTTCCCCCGCCGCGAGGCGACGGGGAGGTGGTATTACAGTTCTTGTTCGAACAGTTCCAGAATAGCTTCGTACAGATCTTTTACCGTAAAACCCTTAGCTGGGGTGGTGAAGATGGTATCGTCACCGGCAATCGTACCCAGGATACCTTCCGCTTTCCCCAATGAGTCCAGCAGACGTGCAATCAACTGAGCAGCGCCAGGGCTGGTATGAATAACTACGACCGCATCGTTATAGTCGATATCCAGCACCAGATTTTTCAGCGGGCTGGAGGTCGTGGGTACGCCCAGTTCCGCCGGAAGACAGTACACCATTTCCATTTTCGCATTGCGGGTACGCACGGCGCCAAATTTGGTCAGCATGCGTGAAACCTTGGACTGATTGATATTATCAAAGCCCTGATCCTGCAACGCGAGGACGATTTCGCCTTGAGAGCTGAACTTTTCTTCTTTAAGTAGCGCTTTAAACGCCTTTACTAATTCTTCTTGTTTTGCCGAGCTTCGCATAAGTCACCCGTAATATGGCGGTAGAAACAACATTATTGTGCATACAGATGAATTTTTATGCAAACAGTCTGCCTTGTTCAAGGCTGAAATAATGTTATGAAAGAGCGGAATTTTATCAAATTTCGTTATCAAGAAACATGCCTGTGTCACGGCTCGCAAATAAGGTTAAAAGTAAATTAAATGTTATCAAATTGATGTTGTTTTGAGAGGCGGGTAGGGTATATTGTCAGCACCTGTTGGAAAGTTGCTCTACTGTGTGGGTGGTTTTGAATTACGTAACTTAGGTTTTATTTTACGTAAGTTAAATGCATAAAAGCCAAATTTGCGTGACTACGCATTCTTGACGCGTGGTTGTTGTATTCATTGGATTTGTGAATTAAGGTCGCCGCCGCGGAGCAATAGACATTTTGCTTATCAATATAATAAGGAGTTTAGGATGAAAGTTGCAGTCCTCGGCGCTGCTGGTGGTATCGGTCAGGCGCTAGCATTACTGTTAAAAACCCAACTGCCTTCAGGTTCAGAACTCTCCCTGTACGACATCGCTCCAGTAACACCTGGTGTGGCCGTTGATTTGAGCCATATCCCTACTGCTGTGAAAATCAAAGGCTTCAGCGGCGAAGATGCTACCCCTGCACTGGAAGGTGCTGATGTGGTACTGATCTCTGCGGGTGTCGCACGTAAACCGGGTATGGATCGTTCCGACCTGTTCAACGTCAACGCCGGTATCGTGAAGAACCTGGTGCAGCAAGTTGCTAAAACCTGCCCGAAAGCGTGTATCGGTATCATCACCAACCCGGTGAATACTACCGTTGCTATCGCTGCAGAAGTGCTGAAAAAAGCAGGCGTATACGATAAGAACAAACTGTTTGGCGTGACCACGCTGGACATCATCCGCTCCAACACCTTTGTTGCGGAACTGAAAGGCAAACAACCAGGCGACGTTGAAGTCCCGGTTATTGGCGGCCATTCTGGCGTGACCATCCTGCCACTGCTGTCACAAATTCCTGGCGTAAGCTTCACCGAACAAGAAGCAGCTGACCTGACTAAACGTATCCAGAATGCGGGTACTGAAGTTGTGGAAGCTAAAGCCGGTGGCGGTTCTGCAACCCTGTCTATGGGTCAGGCTGCTGCACGTTTCGGCCTGTCCCTGGTTCGCGCATTGAGCGGCGAAAAAGGTGTGGTTGAATGTGCTTACGTTGAAGGCGACGGCCAGTATGCTCGTTTCTTCTCTCAGCCGCTGCTGCTGGGTAAAAACGGCGTAGAAGAGCGTCAGTCTATCGGCAAGCTGAGCGCGTTTGAACAAAGCTCGCTGGAAGGCATGCTGGATACGCTGAAAAAAGATATTACTCTGGGCGAAGAGTTCGTTAAGTAACGCGAAGAAAGGCCTGCGTGTATTTGTAGGCCTGATAAGCGTAGCGCCATCAGGCATTACGTACTAACTCTCTACGATATCGCCTAATAAAAACCGGAGCTAACATGCTCCGGTTTTTTTATGGTCAGTAGGCCGCCAGACGTGACGTTAATTGGTGGCTGGGTATTCCTGGATCGTTACCTGCAGCGTCAACTGTTTGTCATCACGCATCACGACAACGGAGATAACTGAACCTGGTCGAATCTCTGCCACCTGGTCCATCGTTTCCAGTGCAGACACTGCCGGTTTGTTATTGACCGAGATAATCAGATCGTTAACCTGAATGCCCGCCTGCGCTGCCGGACCATCCGGGGAAACTTCGTTAACTACAATCCCCTGAATTTGATCCATCCCGCCGCCCTGAGCGTGCAGTGGTGCAATTTCACGACCGCTGATACCGATGTAGCCACGAATCACGCGCCCGTCACGAATCAGCTTATCCATGATTTTAGTCGCCAACTGAAACGGAATGGCAAAACCGATCCCTTCCGGGGTTTCGCCATCGTTGCTCTTATCAAATGACAGCGTGTTAATCCCCATCAATTCACCCAGTGAGTTGACCAGCGCACCGCCGGAGTTTCCGTGGTTGATGGAAGCATCTGTTTGCAGGAAGTTTTGCCGTCCTGTCGGGTTCAGGCCAATTCGACCGGTGGCGCTGATGATCCCCTGAGTGATGGTTTGCCCAAGGTTGTACGGGTTACCGATGGCGAGTACTACGTCACCAATGTGCGGCACGCGTTTGTTATTAATTGGGATTGTTGGCAGCCCGCCAGTGGCGTTGATTTTCAGCACCGCAAGGTCGGTTAACGTATCAGACCCCACAAGCAGCGCTTCAAATACGCGGCCGTCCTGCAATGCGACGATGATTTGGTCGGCATCGTTAATGACGTGCTTATTGGTAATGATATAGCCGCGCTGATCCATGATAACGCCTGAGCCGAGTGTGCGGATCTCAAGCTGGTTATGTGCTGTGCTGTTCATACTGCGGTTATAAACGTTAACGACGGCAGGCGCTGCGCGGCGAACCGCCGGGTTATAGCTAGCGGGCGTTTCATCTGCACTGTCGAACTGCGGTGCGGTAAGCGTATTAATTTTTCGCAGAGAGGGCATCGCCGCCAGCAGAATGGCGCCGACGATTAAACCAATCGCGACCGAACGTAAAAGCTTCACAAACATGATGGCGGCGTCATTAAAAAAGGGAACGGCAGCAGCATATCACGAGTTAACCGGACATCACACGAGGGGCTGATGTCCGGTTGCATGCGTTAACGCAGGAGCAGGTAAATACTCTCGTTACCGCGCACCACCTGCAGAGCAATGATCGACGGTTTCGCTTCCAGCACTTTTCGCATTTCGGCGATTGAGTTTACGCGATCGCGGTTAACGCCAATGATAACGTCATCTTTATGCAGACCGGCCTGTGCGGCAGGGCTGCTTTTTTCTACGTTATCAATTCTGATGCCTTTGGTGCCGTCTTTTAACTGACCGTCGCTGAGCGTAGCCCCTTGCAACGCAGGCGCAATCATCTCTGCGCTGGCGGACGATGATGTGCTGGTATCGAGGGTGACTTCAACCTCCAGCGGTTTACCGTTACGCAGCAGGCCCAGTTTGACCTTGGTCCCAGGTTCAGTTGTCGCAATGCGTGAACGCAGTTCGGCGAAGCTGTTGAGCGGTTTACCGTTGAGGCTGGTAATGACGTCACCTGATTTCACCCCTGCTTTTGCGGAGCCGGAGTTAGGCAGAACCTCACTGACAAACGCGCCACGCTGTACGTCCAGTTTGAACGCTTTGGCGATATCCGAGGTCATTTCGGTGCCTTTGATACCCAACAGACCGCGTTTGATTTCACCAAACTGCATCAGCTGCTGTGCCAGCGTGCGCGCCATGTTGCTCGGGATTGCAAAACCAATCCCGATGCTGCCGCCGCCGGGGGCCAGAATCGCAGTGTTAATACCGATCAGCTCACCGTTCAGGTTGAGCAATGCGCCGCCGGAGTTACCGCGGTTGATAGAGGCGTCAGTCTGAATAAAGTTTTCCAGACCTTCCAGGTTCAACCCACTGCGACCCAAGGCAGATACAATGCCGGAGGTGGCTGTTTGACCCAAACCGAACGGGTTACCCACAGCCACCGCGAAATCACCCACGCGGAGTTTGTCGGAGTCAGCAATGGCAATTTGCGTCAGGTTGCTGGGGTGCTGAATTTGTAGCAGTGCGATATCGCTCTGATCGTCGCTGCCGATAAGCTTAGCGTCGAACTCACGGCCATCATTAAGCTGAACGCTGATTTTTTGCGCCTGATTAATAACGTGGTTATTGGTCAGAACGTAGCCTTTGGCTGCGTCAATGATGACCCCTGAACCCAGCCCTTCAAAGGGTTGTGACGGTTGATCGGGAAGTTCATCACCAAAAAACTTTTTGAACTCTTCCGGGACTTTCTGCCCCTGAGTGGCGGTGCCTTCAACCCTTACGCTCACCACGGCAGGTAACACTTTCTCCAGCATCGGAGCGAGGCTGGGAAGCGCAGCCTGACCGGGAACCTGGCCGGGGATAGACGCTGCGGCCGGGAATGGCGCCGAGAGAGTTAACCCGACACTTAACGCTAATGCACTCAACAGCTGGGTTTGTTTTTTCATGGATCCTGCTCTCGTACCTTGAGTAAACGGAAGATGATTCAAAACAGGTTGATGTTATTGAATTTTCGGTTTGGTCACAATGCGGCTAACGACTAAATAATAGCTGGGACAGGAAGAGAAGCGGAGGGCGCAATTGCTGCGCCCAATAAATTTCTTAACGATGTGCGGTTAGTCGCGCTTTGCGCCGCTACGCAGCAGGCCGGAAGCCCCTTCAGAATAGTCACGTGGCATCTGAACCGGCGCCTGATCGTTGCCTGCTTCAGACTCTGCCAGACGGTTACGGAACGGGTTGTTTTCCGGCGACATACCCGGCAGCAGGTTGCTGGAGCTTTTCGCCATGTGCTGGTAAATCTGACGATAATCGTCCGCCATGTTATCCAGCAATTCAGCGCTGCGGGCAAAGTGGCTCACCAGCTCTTCGCGGTACTCTTCC
This sequence comes from Citrobacter portucalensis, assembly GCF_002042885.1. Taxonomy (GTDB): domain Bacteria; phylum Pseudomonadota; class Gammaproteobacteria; order Enterobacterales; family Enterobacteriaceae; genus Citrobacter; species Citrobacter portucalensis. Next base: position 153,659 of record NZ_MVFY01000010.1, on the reverse strand, counting down.
AGCTCAGCTTTATTTTTTTCCAGTTCGTACTGCAATGCCTGCTGTTGGCGTAATTTACGATTACCAAAACGCATGGCTACAGCACCAATAATGATACCGACGACTAACCCAATTAGCGCATATTCCCAGGTCATGAACATCTCCCGTTGTCTTGTGTTTCCGTAGGGTGTTGGCTTTAGGCTCCATGCCTGCGCCTGATTATGCCACTATAACCGCTAATCCCGTAGAAGTGGAATCCCGTGTTTATATCACGTAATGTAGAACGGCCTTTTTTTCGTCAACCGTGAGCGACGGCACATCGATTCTCAAGGAATAACAATAACATCATGCAAAGCTTTTCCCCTACATCGCGTTACCAGCAAGCCCTCAACGACGGCAGTCATCAACCCGACAACGTACAACTCGAAGCCGTGAATCGACTGGAAACCATTTTCCAGGCGCTTACGACGCCAGCACGTCCTGCGCCGCAGGAGAGTGGACTGATGGCGCGTTTTGGTAAGTTGCTGGGCAAGCGTGAGTCACCGATCAACGCGCCGGTGCGTGGTTTATATATGTGGGGCGGAGTTGGGCGCGGAAAAACCTGGCTGATGGATCTGTTCTACCATAGCCTGCCGGGCGAACGTAAACAGCGTTTGCACTTTCACCGTTTTATGCTGCGCGTGCATGAAGAGCTTACTGCCTTACAGGGGCAGAGCGATCCGCTGGAAATCATCGCCGACCGCTTTAAGGCCGAAACGGACGTGCTGTGCTTCGACGAATTTTTTGTTTCTGATATCACCGACGCCATGCTGCTCGGCGGCCTGATGAAAGCGCTGTTTGCCCGTGGCATTACGCTGGTGGCGACCTCCAATATTCCGCCAGATGAGCTATATCGCAACGGTTTGCAACGCACGCGTTTTCTTCCTGCCATTGATGCGATCAAACAGCATTGCGACATCATGAATGTCGATGCCGGCGTCGATTATCGTCTGCGCACCTTAACGCAGGCGCATTTGTGGTTGTCGCCATTGAATGAGGAAACCCGCCAGCAGATGGATAAGCTTTGGCTGGCATTAGCGGGAACCAAAGGTGAACATGCGCCAACGCTGGAGATCAATCATCGTCCGATGCAGACGCTGGCCGTCGAAAACCAAACGCTGGCGGTGTCGTTTACCACGCTCTGCGTTGATGCCCGGAGTCAGCATGACTACATTGCGCTGTCGCGTCTGTTTCACACGGTGCTGTTGTCTGATGTGCCGGTCATGACCCCGCTGATGGAGAGTGAAGCGCGACGCTTTATCGCATTGGTGGATGAGTTCTACGAACGCCACGTCAAGCTGGTGGTCAGTGCGGCATCACCCCTCTATGAAATTTATCAGGGCGAGCGTCTGAAGTTTGAATTTCAGCGTTGTTTGTCGCGTTTGCAGGAGATGCAAAGCGAAGAGTATCTGAAGCGGGAACATTTAGCCGGTTAAACCTGCCGCAAATCACATAAAGGGGTCGATCTTTGACCCTGACTTCTCTATAATCTTGCGACCCCACGTTACGAGAGAGTTTTTTTCCCAAAACTTTCTATGCGCCGGCATAGGCTATTCGAAGGGGTAGGTTTGCTGGACAATGTCGTGTGAACCTCAACTGACAAAACGTTTGGGTGTTCACCAACGTGTAACTTATTTATTTGGGTAAGCTTTTAATGAAAACTTTTACAGCTAAACCAGAAACCGTAAAACGCGACTGGTATGTTGTTGACGCGACCGGTAAAACTCTGGGCCGTCTGGCTTCCGAACTGGCTCTGCGCCTGCGCGGTAAGCACAAAGCGGAATACACTCCGCACGTAGATACCGGTGATTACATCATCGTTCTGAACGCTGACAAAGTTGCTGTAACCGGCAACAAGCGTACTGACAAAGTGTACTATCACCACACCGGCCACATCGGTGGTATCAAACAAGCGACCTTTGAAGAGATGATTGCTCGCCGTCCTGAGCGTGTGCTTGAAATCGCGGTTAAAGGCATGCTGCCAAAAGGCCCGCTGGGTCGTGCTATGTTCCGTAAACTGAAAGTTTACGCTGGCAACGAGCACAACCACGCGGCACAGCAACCGCAAGTTCTTGACATCTAATCGGGATTATAGGCAATGGCTGAAAATCAATACTACGGCACTGGTCGCCGCAAAAGTTCCGCAGCTCGCGTTTTCATCAAACCGGGCAGTGGTAAAATCGTAATCAACCAACGTTCTCTGGAACAGTACTTCGGTCGTGAAACTGCCCGCATGGTAGTTCGTCAGCCGCTGGAACTGGTCGACATGGTTGAGAAACTGGATCTGTACATCACTGTTAAAGGTGGTGGTATCTCTGGTCAGGCTGGTGCGATCCGTCACGGTATCACCCGCGCTCTGATGGAGTACGACGAATCCCTGCGTGGCGAACTGCGTAAAGCTGGCTTCGTTACTCGTGATGCTCGTCAGGTTGAACGTAAGAAAGTCGGTCTGCGTAAAGCACGTCGTCGTCCTCAGTTCTCCAAACGTTAATTGTACTCTGCTTCGGCAGACGACAATTTGCGAAAAAACCCGCTTCGGCGGGTTTTTTTATCGTTATTTCTCGCCTCAGATCCACGGTAATCCGCTGATTGCCACCTCTTTTTCCCCATTTCAAGAATCGACTCACCACAAAGGTCACAAAATCTGGTAAACTATCATCCAATTTTCTGCCCAAATGTCCGGTATCGTTCATTTTTTGTTTGTATTTTGAACAGTAATGACTTTCCCGAGTCTGGGTGACATCACTTCTGGCTGGCCACTGAGTGGCTGGTAGCAGTAAAAATTCTGAATATACCTGGAGGTTTTCATGGCTGTCGCTGCCAACAAACGTTCGGTAATGACGCTGTTTTCTGGTCCTACTGACATCTATAGCCATCAGGTCCGCATTGTGCTGGCTGAGAAAGGTGTTAGTTTCGAGATTGAGCATGTGGAGAAGGACAATCCACCTCAGGATCTGATCGACCTCAACCCGAATCAGAGCGTACCGACACTGGTGGATCGTGAGCTGACCCTGTGGGAATCTCGCATCATTATGGAATACCTGGATGAGCGCTTCCCGCATCCGCCGCTGATGCCGGTTTACCCGGTTGCGCGTGGTGAAAGCCGCCTGTACATGCAGCGTATTGAAAAAGACTGGTACACGCTGATGAACGTCATCGTGAACGGTTCTGCATCTGAAGCCGAAGTCGCGCGTAAGCGTCTGCGCGAAGAACTGCTGGCAATCGCGCCAGTATTTGGCCAGAAACCTTACTTCCTGAGCGATGAGTTCAGCCTGGTAGACTGCTACCTGGCGCCGCTGCTGTGGCGTTTACCGCAGTTGGGTATTGAATTCAACGGTGCAGGTTCGAAAGAACTGAAAGGGTACATGACTCGCGTCTTCGAACGTGACTCTTTCCTGGCTTCTCTGACTGAGCCTGAACGTGAAATGCGTCTGGGCCGGGGTTAACCTGTATGGATTTGCCACAGCTAACACCACGCCGTCCGTATCTGCTGCGCGCGTTCTATGAGTGGTTGCTGGACAACCAGCTCACGCCGCATCTGGTGGTGGATGTGACGCTCCAGGACGTGCAGGTTCCAATGGAATATGCGCGTGACGGGCAAATTGTTCTGAATATTGCACCGCGTGCGGTGGGCAACCTGGAACTGGCTAACGATGAAGTGCGCTTTAACGCGCGTTTCGGTGGCGTGCCGCGTCAGGTGTCTGTGCCGTTGGCTGCCGTTCTGGCAATTTATGCACGTGAAAATGGCGCCGGTACGATGTTCGAACCGGAAGCCGCCTACGACGAAGATGTTGCCAGCTTAAATGATGACGACAACGACGCGTCTGGTTTTGAGAGTGAAACGGTCATGTCGGTCATTGATGGCGATAAACCTGATAATGGCGACGACAACGATCCGGATGATACTCCGCCACCGCCTCGCGGTGGGCGTCCAGCGCTGCGCGTAGTGAAATAAGTAGTGAAATAAAAAACAGGCCCTTTGGGGCCTGTTCTGTTTTCTGGCTTTGGTATCAATAAAACAGCGCGATGGTGGCTACCATATTCACCACAAATCCTACTGCCATCGGGATTGCTGTACGTTTTACCACTTCAAAGGGCGATACGCCGGCAATACCCGATGTCACGACAATTACAGCGGTTATGGGTGACACCGCGCGGGCAAGCGTAGTGGCAAAATGCATCGGCATAATCATTACTACGGCAGGAATATGCAGCCCGGCGGCAATATCCGGAATGAGGCTGGCAAAAGACATAAACGGCGCGTTGCCTGACCCCATGACGATTGCGCAGGCGGCGATGACCACCGCCATGATGATCATCACGCCGATACCGCCAAGACCGGAATGCTCTGCGCCTTTTATTACGGCGTCGACAGTCCCGATAGTCGTCAACCCTTTCGCAAAGATTTCACCGGCGACCACCAGGGTAACAACGTTGGCAAACTGTGTCCCCATGCCGTCAAAAAAAGCCTGCACATCATCCATCGTTTCGCGCAAATTATGTTTATGCAGGAATTCAACAAACATAGTCAGCGTCATGCTCATCAACATTACCACCACCAGATTCAACTCTGCTTTCATTAGCCCCATTTGTGCAAGGGAAAGCGAGCCCAGCATCAGGATCAGCGGCATCACCGGCAAAATGGCGTAATAGAGCGGGGGTACGTTTTCCAGCGTCTTTTGTTCCGCAAATCCGTTACTTTCCGGTGCGGCTTTTTTATCAAATTGACGCTGAACGAAAAAATGCGCAATGGCGACGGCGACAATGACACACGACGCGACGGGCAACTGGTATTGAAAGAAATAGGTGGCGATTTTCATGCCCGCGACCTGCGCGGCAAAAATAGAGTTGGTTTCCAGAATGCCCCATTCAATCGACATCGAAGTGGCAATGACCGCAACAGCGGATAAACGGCTCACGCCAAGGCTAACCAGCGTTGGGAACAGCGTCACCATCAGTAACATACCTAACCCGGATGCGCTGGTAATGAACTGCGCCATGATCTGACCAATCACATAGGTGGCGGCAAGCACTACATAGGGTGAACGGATTAGCTTGAGCGGGCGGCTTAACAGGCTAACCATCGCTCTGCTGGCCCCCATTCTGTCCATATAACGGGCATAACCGCCCACCGCCATGATTGATAACCCCAGCCCGGCTGCGCGGTTGGAGAGCATACGCAAAATTTCATTGTAAATATCGACCAGTAGATAGCCACTGCTTTTGTCGTTAGCGACCAACGCGCCGTAGCCCAGCCAGACGCCGCAGATCATCAGGAAGATCCCGGCGGCGGCCAGCACGACCTGCGGTTTGTAGTTTTTGAGGATCAGGTAACCCATCGTTAATAAAACGATGACAGAGATAATGATGCCGAACATTGTTTCACTCCATGCCAGAGAAGAAGATAAATCCGGTAATAACGCTGTTGTCAAAACGGATGTTATATTTTTCTGGGCATTTTTTATGGAGTGAATATCTTATTTTTAATTCGATGATGTAATTATTTATCGTTATAAAATAGAAGGTTATGATAAATTATCACGTTCATATTCATAATTTTCATGAAGCTATTTAACTCCATTCAATTAAAATGAGGCAGAAGATACTCGCTTAAAATAATATTGCTGTTACGTATATTATCAATAAGCCAGCCGGATCAGATCGTCCATCATTTCACCCTGCTTTCGATCCTGTGTTAGGATAAACCCGCTGTTGTTTGTCACCACGACTTAGCTGAATGGACCCTATGAACGCATTTGATTCGCAAGCTGAAGACTCTCCATCCACCATTGGCCGTAGCTTACGCAATCGCCCGTTGGCGCGTAAAAAACTGTCTGAAATGGTTGAAGAAGAACTGGAGCAGATGATTCGTCGTCGGGAATTTGGCGAGGGCGAACAGTTGCCGTCTGAGCGGGAGCTGATGGCCTTCTTTAACGTGGGCCGTCCTTCAGTACGAGAAGCGCTGGCCGCGTTAAAACGCAAAGGTCTGGTACAAATCAACAACGGCGAGCGCGCCCGCGTTTCGCGTCCTTCAGCTGATACCATCATCAGCGAGCTGTCTGGTATGGCGAAAGATTTCCTCGCACATCCCGGCGGCATTGCCCACTTCGAGCAGTTGAGACTGTTCTTTGAATCCAGCCTGGTACGATACGCTGCCGAACATGCGACAGATGAGCAAATCGACAGACTGGCTAAAGCACTGGAGATCAACAGCCAGTCGCTCGATGACAATACGTTGTTCATCCGCTCGGACGTTGATTTTCACCGTGTACTGGCTGAGATCCCGGGCAATCCTATCTTTATGGCTATCCATGTTGCGCTGTTAGACTGGCTGATTGCCGCCCGTCCGACCGTCGCCGATCAAGAGTTGTATGAGCACAACAACGTGAGTTATCAGCAGCATATCGCGATTGTCGACGCAATTCGCCAGCGCGATCCTGAAGAAGCTGACCGCGCACTGCAAGAACACCTCAATAGCGTTTCCGCGACCTGGCATGCCTTCAGCAAAAGTAAAAAGTTGCGTAAGTGATCGCGATCCCGACGATCGTTTAAACACAAAATCATTCAAGTTGCATCAAGGCGGCAAGAGAGCGAGTTCCCTGGAGCATAGATAACTATGTGACAGGGGTGAGCGAACGCAGCTAACGCAGAGGCGGCTCGAAGGATGAAGTGTTTAGTGAAGTAGATCGCACTATAAGCGTTCTGTATTGTATTGCTGCTTATTTGATCTGGTATAACAGGTATAAAGGTATGCAGTTAGATAACACTAATCATCGTCAGAGGTCGTTATGGCAAGAGATTTAAAAGGCGTAATGCCAGCGTTGTTAACCCCATTCGATAACCAACAGAGACTGGACATCGAGAGTTTGCGCCGCCTGGTGCGTTTCAACATTGGTCAGGGTGTAGACGGGCTCTATGTCGGTGGCTCAACGGGTGAGGCCTTTGTCCAAAACCGCGTTGAAAGAGAGCAGGTGCTGGAAATTGTTGCCGAAGAGGCGAAAGGTAAGGTGACGCTGATCGCCCATGTTGGCACGGTGAGCACCGAAGAAAGCCAACAGCTGGCGAGCGCCGCGCATCGTTACGGCTTTGATGCCGTTTCGGCCGTCACGCCGTTTTACTATCCGTTCAGCTTTGAAGAGCATTGCGACCACTACCGCGCAATTATTGATTCAGCTAATGGATTGCCGATGGTGGTCTATAACATCCCGGCGCTGAGCGGCGTAAAACTGACGCTGGATCAGATCAACACGCTGGTAACGCTGCCAGGCGTTGGCGCACTGAAGCAAACTTCGGGCGATCTCTATCAGATGGAACAGATCCGCCGCGCTCATCCCGATCTGGTGCTTTATAACGGCTATGACGAGATCTTTGCTTCCGGACTGCTTGCGGGCGCAGATGGCGGTATCGGTAGCACTTACAACATCATGGGGTGGCGCTATCAGGGAATTGTGAAAGCGCTCAAAGAAGGTGACATCCGCACGGCGCAAAAGCTGCAAACCGAGTGCAATAAGGTTATCGATCTGCTTATTAAGGTTGGCGTGTTCCGCGGCCTGAAAACAGTATTGCACTATATGGATGTGGTTTCTGTCCCACTGTGCCGTAAACCCTTTGCCCCGGTAGATGAACACTATCTGCCGGAACTGAAAGCGCTGGCAAACCAACTGCTGGCGGAAAAGGCGTAATCACGGGTCGCCGGGGGCGTTTCGCTTGCCCGGCCTGGATTTTCGACCGTAGGCCGGGTAAGGCAAAGCCACCACCCGGCACAACAACAAAAATCGTCGGGAGAGTAAAATGAGTACTTCTACCCAAAGCATCCCGTGGTATCGCCATCTCAATCGGGCACAATGGCGGGCATTTTCCGCCGCCTGGCTGGGATATTTGCTTGATGGTTTCGATTTTGTGTTAATCGCCCTGGTGCTGACAGAAGTGCAGGGCGAATTCGGACTGACGACGGTGCAGGCTGCCAGCCTGATCTCGGCCGCCTTTATCTCCCGTTGGTTTGGCGGGTTAATGCTGGGGGCAATGGGCGACCGCTACGGACGCCGCTTGGCAATGGTCACCAGCATCATTCTGTTCTCTGTGGGAACGCTGGCCTGCGGTTTCGCGCCGGGCTACACCACCATGTTTATCGCCCGCCTGGTTATCGGTATGGGAATGGCCGGTGAGTATGGTTCCAGCGCAACCTATGTTATTGAAAGTTGGCCTAAACACCTGCGAAACAAAGCCAGTGGTTTCCTGATTTCCGGCTTTTCCGTTGGTGCCGTGATCGCCGCCCAGGTTTACAGTCTGGTGGTCCCGGTCTGGGGATGGCGCGCGCTGTTCTTCATCGGCATCCTGCCAATTATCTTCGCCCTCTGGCTGCGTAAAAATATTCCGGAAGCGGAAGACTGGAAAGAGAAACACGAAGGCAAAGCGCCAGTGCGCACGATGGTGGACATTCTCTACCGGGGCGAGCATCGGGTAATTAATATTCTGATGACGCTCGCCGCTGCAACTGCGCTGTGGTTCTGCTTTGCTGGCAACCTGCAAAATGCGGCTATCGTGGCGGTTCTTGGACTGATATGCGCCTTTATCTTCATTAGCTTTATGGTGCAAAGCAGCGGGAAACGCTGGCCGACGGGCGTGATGCTGATGGTGGTCGTGCTATTCGCCTTCCTGTACTCGTGGCCGATTCAGGCGCTGTTGCCAACCTATCTGAAAACCGAACTGCTGTACGATCCTTCCACGGTGGCCAGAGTGCTCTTCTTTAGCGGTTTTGGTGCGGCGGTTGGGTGTTGCGTCGGCGGTTTTCTTGGTGACTGGCTGGGCACGCGTAAAGCTTATGTCTGCAGTCTGCTGGCCTCGCAGTTGCTGATTATTCCGGTGTTTGCGATAGGCGGTTCAAACGTCTGGGTACTGGGTTTGCTGCTGTTTTTCCAACAAATGCTCGGCCAGGGGATCTCCGGGATCTTACCAAAACTGATTGGCGGTTATTTCGATACCGATCAGCGTGCGGCGGGACTGGGCTTCACCTATAACGTAGGCGCACTGGGCGGGGCTCTGGCACCGATCATCGGCGCGCTGATTGCCCAACGTCTGGATCTGGGTACCGCGCTGGGATCGCTCTCTTTCGGCCTGACATTTGTAGTGATCCTGCTGATTGGTCTTGATATGCCGTCCCGTGTACAGCGCTGGCTGCGTCCTGAAGCGTTGCGTACGCATGATGCCATTGATGGTCGACCGTTTAGCGGTGCCGTGCCGTTCGGCGGTGACAAAAGCACTATGGTGAAATCCAAAAGTTAATCCAGTTGCCCGGTGCTGAACCGGGCAATAGCCGTAAGGGAAGAATATGTCGTTCTTTGAGCTACAGAGCGCCACCACGATGCATGAGGCGGCGTCATGACCACACTGGCGATTGATATTGGCGGCACCAAATTGGCTGCCGCGCTGATAGACAACAATCTGCAAGTCCGCGAGCGGCGTGAACTGCCGACGCCTGCCAGTAAAACGCCGCAAGCGCTGCGCGCCACGTTACAAACACTGGTTGCACCGCTACAGGGGCGTGCTAATTGGGTGGCGATCGCCTCGACGGGGATTATCCGTGAGGGGGCTTTACTGGCGCTGAATCCGCATAACCTCGGCGGATTGATGCATTTTCCGCTGACACAAACGCTGGAACAAATCACCGGCCTGCCGACGCTGGCCGTCAATGACGCACAGGCAGCGGCGTGGGCTGAGTACCATGCGCTTGGTGGTGAGTACCGCGATCTGGTGTTTATTACCGTCTCCACAGGCGTGGGCGGGGGAGTCGTCAGCGGTGGGAAACTGCTGACTGGAGTCGGCGGTCTGGCTGGGCATCTGGGACATACGCTGGCCGATCCCCATGGACCCATGTGCGGCTGCGGGCGTGTGGGCTGCGTTGAGGCGATCGCATCCGGTCGTGGAATAGCGGCGGCTGCCGAAGGCGCGCTAGCCGGATGCGACGCCAAAACTATTTTTAGCTGTGCCGGGCAGGGGGATGAGCAGGCAAGCCGGTTGATCCATCGCTCGGCGCGTACTTTGGCAAGGCTTGTTGCCGATGTGAAGGCCACGACCGATTGCCAGATTGTGGTGATTGGCGGCAGCGTTGGGCTGGCTGAAGGGTATCTGGCGCTGGTGGAACATTATCTGGCACAAGAGCCTTTGGCCTATCACGTTGAATTGCTGGCGGCGCATTGCCGTCATGACGCTGGATTACTGGGGGCCGCGCTGTTGGTCCAGGGAGAATGATGATGATATCAGATGCGTTGAATTCACTGCCTTCTGCCGGATTACATCCGGTCTTGCAGCAGGCGTTAACGCTTGCCATTGCGGCGAATCCGCAGGAGAAGACGCCTGGGCGCTACACGTTGCAGGGCGAGAATATTTTTATGAATGTCATGCAATTTACAACGCAGAGCCCAGAGCATAAGAAAGCGGAGCTGCATCAGCAGTACATTGATATTCAGATGCTGTTGTCCGGCGAAGAACGGATTCTGTTCGGGATGACCGATTCTGCTCGTCACTGCGAAGAGATGCACATCGAGGATGATTATCAGCTGTGCAGCCAGATTGCCGATGAACAGGCTATGGTACTGAAGCCGGGAAAATTTGTGATTTTTATGCCGGGCGAGCCGCATAAACCGGGTTGTGTGGTGCAGACCCCGATGGACATCAAAAAGGTGGTGATCAAAGTCCGCGCCAGCTTATTACAAGCTTGAGAATGAGAGACTGTGTCGGATGGCAGGGCTAACGCCATCCGACATGGAATGTAACGACCTAGCGCTTAAACGTCACCGTTTCTGGCTGCGTCAGATGCAGTGTGGTTTGGCTTGGGACCGTCTCGGCAATGACTCGACCATGACGAATGGAATAACGGGCAGGCGTCTGGCGACGAACCGCGTCAAACCCATTTTCTGCAGGCAAAATCACCAGATTCGCAGAATTCCCCACGTTCAGACCGTAGTCCTGCAGGTGCAGGGTTTTCGCGCTGTGGCTGGTGACCAGGTTCAACCCATCGTTAATTTGTCCGTATCCCATCAGTTGGCACACGTGTAATCCCATATGCAGCACCTGCAGCATATTCGCAGTGCCCAGCGGGTACCACGGATCGAAGACGTCATCATGACCGAAGCAGACGTTGATCTCCGCTTCCAGCATCTCTTTGACGCGCGTAACACCACGACGCTTAGGATAAGTGTCAAAGCGCCCTTGCAGGTGAATATTCACCAGTGGATTTGCGACAAAGTTAATGCCGGACATTTTCAACAGGCGGAAAAGACGGGAAGCATACGCGCCGTTGTAGGAATGCATCGCCGTGGTATGGCTGGCGGTCACGCGCTCGCCCATATTGTAGCGATGCGCCAGCGCCGCAACGGTTTCAACAAAGCGGGATTGCTCATCATCGATTTCGTCACAGTGCACGTCGATAAGTTTGTCGTATTTTTGCGCCAGAGCGAAAATCTTATGCAGCGACTCTACGCCATATTCACGCGTGAATTCAAAGTGCGGGATCGCGCCAATGACGTCAGCGCCCAGACGCACGGCTTCCTCCAGGAGCGCTTCACCGTTGGGATAAGAAAGAATGCCTTCTTGGGGGAACGCGACAATCTGTAGCTCTACCCACGGAGCGACTTCTTGCTTCACCTCCAGCATGGCTTTTAGCGCCGTCAGCGTTGGGTCGGAAACGTCAACGTGAGTACGGACATGCTGGATGCCGTTGGCCATCTGCCACTTCAGGGTCTGCATGGCGCGCGCTTTGACGTCTTCGTGAGTGAGCATTGCCTTACGTTCAGCCCAGCGTTCAATCCCCTCAAACAGCGTACCAGACTGATTCCAGCTCGGCTCGCCCGCGGTTTGTGTAGTGTCCAGATGGATATGTGGCTCAACGAACGGTGGGATAGCCAGACCGCCTTCAGCATCAAGCACTTCACCCTGTGGTAACGTCGCTGCGTCTTGAGGCTCAATACGGCTAAAGCGCCCGTTTTCAATCGTGATTTGCCATAACCCTTCACGTCCCTGTAAACGCGCCTGATGAATGGTGATGTTATTATTCTGCATGGCTGACCTCCGGGGATTTAGCAAGGCTGCGATTGAAAAGTGGATTCAGCAGGATATAGCTGAATACGCCGCCGAGTACGGCATTGACGGGCACGATGCCGGGAATATAGTGACCTGCGGCGATGCCCAGTGCAACGGACAGGATCGCTATCCAGTTTACGGAAATAAATTGCGCTTTGCTGAAGTCGGCATAGCGGCGATGGTTCAGCAAATAGTCGGCGATGATCACCCCGCCAATCGGGGGAATCGCTGCCGACAGAAATGTCAGCCAGCCGACAAAGTTATTGTAAAGCCACAGCGCGCACAGTGTGCCAATAATACCGTTAGCCACCGACAGCGTACGGCTGGAAAGGCCGGTAATATTGGCAAATCCCAGGCCCGATGCGTACAGCGCATTATCGTTGGTGGTCCAGATATTCAGGCCGAGAACGATGATCGCGGGCAGCAGCAGTCCCTGGGCAATCATCACGTCAGAGATATCCGCCTGTCCAACCGCAGCCGCGCCCGCAGCGCCGAAGATGAACATCAAGGAGTTGCCAAGGAAAAACGCCACCATGGCGATCAGCACCGCGCCTTTGGCGTTGCGGCCAAAACGGACGAAGTCAGCGGTTAATGTCCCTGCGCTGACAAACGAGCCGACTACCAGCGCCAGTGCGGTGGAGAAATCCAGCGGCGTTTGCGGCACTATCGCTTTTAAATGCTCCAAACCGCCGACATCGCTCACTGCCAGCCAGACGGAGTAGCTGCCAAGTACGACGATGGCAGGCACGGCGATGATAGATAAAACGGTCAGCGCTGAGATGCCAAAAAAGATGGTCAGGGTCATCAACAGACCGGAAACCGCAATCAGGATATTGACGTCAATTCCCGTCGCTTTGCCAACCGGGATAGCAAACATGGCCACACCAACGCCAAACCAGCCTACCTGTGTGCCGCCTAACAGCAGAGAGGGAAGCCATGAACCTTTCACACCAAATGAGTAACGCGCCAGAAGGTGGGTTGAGAGCCCTGTTTTTGCGCCGATAAAACCGAGAAATGCAGTGTAAATACCGAGGAGAAGATTACCGAAGAGAACTGCCAGGAAGAAATCATTATAAGAAAGACCGGTACCGAGTGTGCCACCGGTCCACATACTGGCGGAAAAGAATGTGAGTCCCAACATGACAAATGTTAGTGGAACTACGCCTTTTCGCGCCGCCAGAGGGACGGGGCCCTGGCTATAATTGTTGTCTTGCGACACAACGCCTCCATGAATTTTGCCCAAAAAATCCGCCGCATAATATACAGTTCTCAACGTAAAGCAAACGTTTTCGTCTGATTTTTACATGGTTATTATTCATGCTATTGATCTGTTTGGGGTGTTAAGGTTATTTGCCCTGTTTACTAAACGTGTTGTCAGACTGGCTTAATCGGCAGGTTTGGCGGTATTGCGGCAGGAATTTGGCATCTCACCCACCCGGGCAGATGAGATGCCTTAAGAGGCTGTATTACACTTCCAGGTAGTTCAGGATACCGTCTGCCGCTTTACGACCTTCGGCAATCGCGGTGACTACCAGATCCGAACCGCGCACGATGTCGCCACCGGCGAAGATTTTCGGGTTGCTGGTCTGGAAGGCGTTGTCGCTGCGCTCTGGAGCAATAATGCGGCCCTGAGAATCCAGTTCGACGCTGTGTTTTGCCAGCCACTCCATACTGTGCGGACGGAAGCCAAACGCCAGTACCACCGCATCTGCCGGAACAACGTGTTCGGAACCGGCGACGATCTCCGCACGGCGACGGCCCTTCGCATCCGGTTCACCCATTTCGGTACGCGCCATTTTCACACCGCATACCTTACCGTTGGCGTTCACTTCCACGCCTAAAGGCTGGACGTTGAACTGGAATTCGACGCCTTCTTCACGCGCATTTTTCACTTCGCGTTTGGAACCCGGCATGTTCTCTTCGTCACGACGATAAGCGCAGATGACATGTGCTGCGTTCTGGCGAACCGAGGTCCGCACGCAGTCCATCGCGGTATCGCCACCGCCGAGAACGACGACGCGTTTGCCTTCCATGCTGATGTACGGCTCGTCGCTGCTTTCGCCAAAGCCCATCAACTGTTTGGTATTGGCGATCAGGAACGGCAGGGCATCAAACACACCGGAAGCGTCTTCGTTTTCCAGCCCACCGCGCATCGACTGATAGGTACCTACGCCAAGGAACACGGCGTCATAATCTTTCAGCAGATCGTCAAGCTGTACATCGCGGCCCACTTCCACGTTCAATTTGAACTCAATGCCCATATCGGTGAAGATTTCACGACGGCGGGTCATCACCTCTTTTTCCAGTTTGAAGGCTGGAATACCGAAGGTCAGCAGACCGCCGATTTCCGGGTGGCGGTCAAATACCACCGCCTTCACGCCGTTGCGGGTCAGCACATCAGCACAGGCCAGGCCTGCCGGACCGGCACCGATGATCGCCACGCGCTTGTCGGTTTGACGCACGCCAGTCATATCCGGGCGCCAGCCCATTTCGAATGCTTTATCGTTGATATAGCGCTCGATGTTACCGATAGTCACCGCGCCGAACTCATCGTTCAGCGTACAGGATCCTTCACACAGACGATCCTGCGGGCACACGCGGCCACAGACTTCCGGCAGAGTGTTGGTCTGGTGCGACAGTTCTGCCGCTTCAAAAATACGCCCCTCGTTCGCCAGTTTCAGCCAGTTCGGGATGTAGTTATGCACCGGACACTTCCACTCGCAGTACGGGTTACCGCAGGACAGGCAGCGGTCTGCCTGTGCTTTGGCCTGGCCTTCGGAAAACGGCTCGTAGATCTCGATAAACTCGATCTTACGGATCTTCAGCGGCTTCTTAGGCGGATCAACGCGCTGCAGGTCGATAAATTGGTATACGTTCTGACTCATTGCTGCTACCCCTTACTGCGCCTGCACACGCAGCTCTGCTGCGCTACGACTACGGTGACCCAACAGTGCTTTCACATCACTGGATTTTGGTTTTACCAGCGCGAATTTCGCCGAGAATGCTGGCCAGTTAGCCAGGATCTCTTCGCCGTGTGAAGAGCCGGTATGCTGTACGTGCTCGGTAATCAAACCGCGCAGGTGTTCCTCGTGGATAGCCAGCGAGTCCACGTTCAGCACTTCTACCAGTTCCGGGTTCACGCGTTTGCGGAACTCACCGTCTTCGTCGAGCACGTAGGCGAATCCACCCGTCATACCCGCTCCGAAGTTGACGCCCGTTTTTCCGAGAATACAGACGATGCCGCCGGTCATATATTCGCAGCCGTTGTCGCCAATACCTTCAACCACGGTGATTGCGCCGGAGTTACGTACTGCAAAGCGCTCACCTGCACGACCCGCGGCAAACAGGCGGCCACCGGTGGCGCCATACAGACAGGTGTTACCAATGATGCTCGCCTCATGGCTACGGAAAGCAGAGCCAACCGGAGGACGAACTGCCAGCAGACCGCCCGCCATACCTTTACCGACATAGTCGTTGGCATCACCGGTCAGATACAACTCCACGCCGCCCGCGTTCCACACGCCGAAGCTCTGGCCTGCGGTACCGCTGAAGTGCGCTTTGATTGGGTCAGACGCCAGCCCCTGATCGCCATGCGTTTGCGCGATATAGCCCGACAGCGACGCGCCAACGGAACGGTCGGTGTTGCGGATATCGAACCAGAAGGTTTTACTCTGGCGCTCGTCGACAAACGGTTTCGCTTGCTGTAACAACTGAGCGTTCAGCACGCCGTTATCAAACGGCGGGTTGTTCTCGGTGCAATGCAGCGCTTTACCCGGATGCGGTTCGGCGGTTTCCAGCAGACGAGACAGTTCCAGTTTCTGCTGCTTGGCGGTAAACCCTTCCAGCTCTTTGAGCAGGTCGGTACGACCAATCAGATCCACCAGACGCTTCACACCCAGTTGCGCCATCAGCTCACGGACTTCGCGGGCGATAAATTCAAAGTAGTTAGTCACTTTGAACGGCAGGCCGTGATAGTGATTCTTACGCAGTTTGTCATCCTGAGTCGCCACGCCGGTTGCGCAGTTGTTCAGGTGGCAAATACGCAGGTATTTACAGCCCAGCGCCACCATTGGACCGGTACCGAAGCCGAAGCTTTCCGCACCCAGAATCGCCGCTTTAATGATATCGACACCGGTTTTCAGACCGCCATCAACCTGCAGACGAATCTTGTGACGCAGACCGTTAGCGACCAGCGCCTGCTGGGTTTCCACCAGACCGAGTTCCCACGGGCAGCCCGCATATTTCACCGAGGAGAGCGGGCTTGCGCCGGTACCGCCATCGTAGCCGGCAATGGTGATCAGATCCGCATAGGCTTTCGCCACGCCTGTGGCGATGGTGCCAACGCCTGGTTCGGAAACCAGCTTCACGGAGATCATCGCTTTCGGGTTGACCTGTTTGAGGTCGAAAATCAGCTGCGCTAAGTCCTCGATAGAGTAGATATCGTGGTGCGGCGGCGGGGAGATCAGCGTCACGCCCGGTACCGAATAGCGCAGTTTGGCGATGTACGGGGTGACTTTATCACCCGGTAACTGACCGCCTTCGCCAGGTTTCGCGCCCTGAGCGACTTTAATCTGGATGACATCGGCGTTGACCAGATACGCCGGGGTTACGCCAAAGCGTCCGGAAGCAACCTGCTTAATGCGCGACACTTTATTGGTGCCATAGCGCGCCGGGTCTTCACCGCCTTCACCGGAGTTCGAGTTGCCGCCGATGCTGTTCATGGCTTCGGCCAACGCTTCGTGTGCTTCGGGGCTTAATGCGCCGATGGACATAGCTGCGGTATCAAAGCGTTTAAACAGTTCGGTCGCGGGTTCTACTTCGCTAATGCTTACGGCTTCATCGCCAGGCGTAATCGCCAGTAGATCGCGCAGCGTGGCCGCCGGACGCTCATTGACCAGCTTGGCATATTCCTGATAGTCGCTGTACTCGCCGCTTTGTACCGCCTGTTGCAGCGTGCGCACCACGTCCGGGTTGTAGGCATGGTATTCGCCGCCGTGGACGTATTTGAGCAAACCGCCCTGGCTGATAGGTTTACGTGCCAGCCATGCATGTTTGGAGAGGTTCAGCAGATCCTGCTGGAAGTCGCTAAACCCTGCGCCGCTGATGCGGCTGACCACGCCCTGGAAGCACAGCGCCACGACATCATCGTGCAGACCAACGGCTTCAAACAGCTTCGAGCAGCGGTAAGAGGCAATGGTCGAGATGCCCATTTTGGACATGATTTTGTACAGACCTTTGTTGATGCCGTTACGGTAGTTCAGCATCACGGTCCGGTAATCTTTGGCAATCGCCTGAGTGTCGATCAGTCGTCCCAGCGTTTCATACGCGAGATACGGATAAATGGCCGTCGCGCCAAAGCCAAGCAGGACAGCAAAATGGTGCGGGTCGCGGGCACTGGCGGTTTCAACGATGATGTTGGCGTCGCAACGCAGGCTTTGTTCTACCAGACGCGTTTGCACTGCGCCTACGGCCATCGGTGCCGGAACCGGCAGGCGGTTTTTCGCGATGTTACGGTCAGAGAGCACCAGCAGCACCGTACCGTTACGCACCATCTGTTCCGCCTTATCGCACAATGCTTTGACGGTCTCTTCGAGCGTGGTTTCGGTCACGTCGAAAGTGATATCCAGGCGGTCGGCGCGGTAATGCTCCTCTTTCATGGTGGTGAGCTGGGTGAAATCGGAGTACAGCAGGATCGGCGATTTAAAGCTCAGGCGGTGTGCCTGACCTTCGGCTTCGCAGAAGACGTTCATCTCACGACCGATGCTGGTGGCCAGCGACATAACATGCGCTTCACGCAGCGGGTCGATCGGCGGGTTAGTCACCTGCGCGAACTGCTGGCGGAAGTAGTCATAAATGATGCGTGGCTGGCTTGAGAGCACCGCAAACGGGGTATCATCACCCATTGAGCCGACCGCTTCCTGACCGTTTTCACCGAGCACGCGGATCACGGAATCCAGCTCTTCGGCACTGTAGTTAAACTGTTTCTGATAGCTGGCGAGCGTGTCATCGTCCAGTTCGCGGCTGCCGACCTGATCGTCTGCGAGGTCTTCGAACGGCACCAGACGGCGGACGTTCTTCTCCATCCACTCTTTGTACGGATGGCGGCTTTTCAGATCGTCATCGGTTTCGGCGGAGTGCAGAATGCGCCCGCTGCGGGTATCGATAACCATCAGCTCGCCAGGGCCGACGCGACCTTTCTCGACGACTTCATCCGGCTGATAATCCCAGATCCCAACTTCAGAGGCACAGGTAATCAGCTTGTCTTTGGTGATGACGTAGCGCGCCGGACGCAGGCCGTTACGGTCAAGGTTACAGGCGGCAAAACGGCCGTCGGACATAACAATGCCCGCCGGGCCATCCCACGGCTCCATGTGCATGGAGTTAAAGTCAAAGAACGCGCGCAGCTCCGGGTCCATATCCGGGTTGTTCTGCCAGGCCGGCGGCACCAGTAAACGCATGGCACGGATAATGTCCATCCCGCCAGCCAGCAGCAGTTCCAGCATGTTATCCATTGAGCTGGAGTCGGAGCCGGTTTCGTTAACGAACGGTGCGGCGTCGTGCAGGTCTGGGATCAGTGGCGTCTGGAATTTATAGGTACGTGCGCGTGCCCACTGGCGGTTGCCGGTGATGGTGTTGATTTCACCGTTATGCGCCAGGTAGCGGAACGGTTGCGCCAGCGGCCAGCGCGGTACGGTATTGGTGGAGAAGCGCTGGTGGAACAGGCAGATGGCCGATTCCAGACGCAGATCCGCCAGATCCAGGTAAAAGCGCGGCAGATCCGCCGGCATACACAGACCTTTATAGATATTGACCAGGTTCGACAAGCTACAGACGTAGAAGTCTTTATCGTCCTGGAGGCGTTTTTCGATGCGACGGCGCGCGATGAACAGGCGACGCTCCATATCACGCGGACGCCAGCCCGCAGGGGCGTTGACAAAAATTTGCTCGATACGAGGCAGGGAGGAGAGGGCGATTTCACCGAGAACACCTTCGTTGGTCGGCACGTCGCGCCAGCCGACAATCGACAGGGTCTCCTGCTGTAATTCTTCTTCGACAATGCGACGAGAAGCCGCAGCCAGTTCAGCGTCTTTATTTAAAAAGATCATGCCGACGGCGTAGTTTTTAGCTAAACGCCAGCCGCGCTCTTGCGCCACGATGCGGAAAAAGCGGTCAGGTTTTTGTAACAGCAAACCGCAACCATCGCCGGTTTTACCATCGGCCAGAATTGCGCCACGGTGCTGCATGCGGGCCAGTGCGTGTATGGCGGTACGCACTACCTTGTGGCTAGGTTCGCCTTCTATGTGGGCGATCAGGCCGAAACCACAGTTATCCCTCTCAAGGGATTTATCGTACAACATATCAGTGAACCTCCCCAGGCTCTGCGGGATTCCCATCTGGACCGTTGCGCACGGGCACACCAAGAGCATGGCGACGGGGTTTGCGTGTCATACGCTTACCTCGCATTCGCCCTCTTTATCCTTTTCGCATAGGTCAAACAAGTTTGAGGACTTGCTTCAGAGGGAATCTCAATTACTGCATAAATATGATGAGCAGACTGCTCATCCAGAAAGCTTCCAGCGGATTTCCACGTTATCGGGAATCCACACACAGGTCAAATGGCAATCTTATTTATGCAAAAATGTGCTATAGGGCGATTAACTTTATGAATATGTTGAAATTTAAGGCTTTTTTACATTGATTTAACGCAAGGAGAATGGAGAGCGAAGTGTGATCTGTCTCACTGTCAGAAAGGCTGTATATCCCCCGACCTCCCTTTGTTTATCGCTATGCTTGGCATTTTATGCTGGTTTTTAGAGTTTTGGCGTCTTAAAGATACTGTTTTTATGCTGAGAGTATAAGAAGATAAAAAAAACAGTCGGATATAAGGAAAAGTAATTTCATTTTGAATGAATGAAATTTCGATTATTTTGATTTGTTATGCAATGAATAAAGGCACGCCAGGGCGATTGATCCAGGTCATCGCCGACTGGGGCAAAAAATGGCAGGCTTTGGCCTCTTTTCAAGGCGCGGTCTACCAGATTATGCAGTTACAGAAATTAGTCAATATGTTTGGTGGGGATCTTTCTCGCCGTTATGGGCAAAAGGTTCATAAACTCACGCTTCACGGCGGCTTTAGCTGTCCAAATCGTGATGGCACCATCGGACGTGGTGGATGTACTTTCTGCAATGTTGCCTCGTTTGCCGATGAAGCACAGCAGCACCATTCTATTGCCAAGCAGCTTGAGCATCAGGCGCATCTGGTCAATCGCGCGAAACGCTATCTGGCCTATTTCCAGGCCTATACCAGCACCTTTGCTGAAGTGCAGGTGCTGCGTTCGATGTATCAGCAGGCTGTTAGCCAGGCCAGTATCGTCGGGTTATGCGTTGGGACGCGCCCCGACTGCGTGCCGGATGCGGTACTCGATCTGCTTTGCGAGTATAAAGACCTCGGCTATGAGGTATGGCTGGAACTCGGTTTGCAAACTGCGCATGACAAAACCCTGCATCGTATTAACCGCGGCCATGATTTTGCCTGCTACCAACGCACTACGCGACTGGCACGCGAGCGTGGGCTGAAAGTGTGCTCGCACCTGATTGTCGGTCTGCCGGGAGAAGGGCAGGCAGAATGCCTGCAAACCATGGAACGTGTAGTGGAGACGGGTGTTGACGGTATTAAGCTGCACCCGCTGCATATTGTGAAAGGCAGTACGATGGCGAAAGCCTGGGAAGCCGGGCGGCTGAACGGAATTGAACTGGACGACTATACGGTTACCGCCGGAGAGATGATCCGTCATACGCCGCCAGAGGTGATTTATCATCGAATTTCCGCCAGCGCGCGTCGCCCAACGCTGTTGGCACCGCTATGGTGTGAAAACCGCTGGACCGGCATGGTCGAACTGGATAAGTACCTTAACAAGTACGGTGTGCAAGGCTCGGCGCTCGGTACGCCATGGGTGCTGCCTGAGAACTAACTCTCCGTAGTCATGTAGGCCTGATAAGCGAAGCGCCATCAGGCGGCCCGGCGCACATTGCCTGATGGCGCGTTGCTTATCAGGCCTACGATGGCCTCTCCGCGGTCATTTCACCGATAACCTCCGCATTTCTTGCACAATCTTCAACGTCACGCTGAGAATTGAGTATTATTGTGCCAAGTTGTCGTGAAGGAACCCTCTATGAAGCAAATCCGTATGCTGGCGCAATATTACGTCGACCTGATGATGAAGTTAGGTCTGGTGCGCTTTTCGCTGCTGTTGGCGCTGGCTCTGGTCGTGTTGGCAATTGTGGTGCAGATGGCTGTCACCATGGTGCTGCATGGCCAGGTAGAAAGCATTGATGTCATCCGTTCTATCTTTTTTGGTCTGTTAATTACCCCCTGGGCCGTCTATTTCTTGTCTGTGGTGGTGGAGCAACTTGAGGAGTCCCGGCAACGCCTGTCACGACTGGTACAAAAGCTGGAAGAGATGCGCGAGCGCGATCTCAAGCTCAATGTGCAGCTGAAAGATAATATTGCCCAGCTCAATCAGGAAATTGTTGAGCGTGAAAAAGCCGAAGCAGAGCGCCAGGAAACATTCGAGCAACTGAAGGTTGAAATCAAAGAGCGCGAAGAGGCGCAGATCCAGCTTGAGCAACAGTCTTCCTTTTTACGCTCTTTCCTTGATGCCTCGCCGGATCTGGTTTTTTATCGCAATGAAGATAAGGAGTTTTCCGGCTGTAACCGTGCTATGGAGCTGCTGACTGGCAAAAGCGAAAAGCAGCTGGTGAACTTAAAACCGGCTGACGTTTACTCTCCTGAAGCGGCTGAAAAGGTGATTGAGACCGACGAGAAGGTGTTCCGCCATAATGTTTCGCTCACCTACGAACAGTGGCTGGACTACCCGGACGGGCGCAAAGCCTGCTTTGAAATTCGCAAAGTGCCTTACTATGACCGCGTAGGTAAGCGACATGGTCTGATGGGCTTTGGGCGCGATATTACCGAGCGTAAGCGTTATCAGGATGCGCTTGAGCGCGCCAGCCGCGATAAGACCACCTTTATTTCTACCATCAGCCACGAGTTGCGCACCCCGCTTAACGGCATTGTCGGCTTAAGCCGGATCCTGCTGGATACGGATCTGACTGCGGAGCAGGAAAAATACCTTAAAACAATCCACGTCTCTGCTGTGACGCTGGGGAATATTTTCAACGATATTATCGACATGGATAAGATGGAGCGACGTAAAGTCCAGCTCGATAACCAGCCGATCGATTTCACCAGTTTTATGGCGGATCTGGAAAACCTCTCTGGCCTACAGGCGCAGCAAAAGGGGCTGCGTTTTGTGCTTGAGCCGACGTTACCGCTGCCGCATAAGGTCATTACCGACGGAACGCGTCTGCGTCAGATCCTGTGGAATCTGATCAGCAACGCCGTGAAGTTTACCCAGCAGGGGCAGGTGACCGTGCGGGCGCGCTATGACCAGGGGAATATGCTGCATTTCGAAGTTGAAGATTCTGGCATCGGCATTCCGCAGGATGAGCAGGATAAAATCTTCGCTATGTATTATCAGGTGAAGGACAGTAACGGCGGTAAACCGGCAACGGGGACAGGGATTGGTTTGGCCGTGTCGAAGCGTCTGGCGAAAAACATGGGCGGTGACATTACGGTTTCCAGCCAGGCAGGAAAAGGGTCCATCTTTACGCTAACCGTGCATGCCCCCGCGGTAGCGGAAGAGATTGAAGATGCTTTTGAAGACGATGAAATGCCGCTGCCAGCCCTGAATGTGCTGCTGGTAGAAGACATTGAGCTGAACGTTATTGTTGCGCGCTCCGTGCTGGAAAAATTAGGCAACAGCGTGGATGTCGCGATGACCGGGAAAGCCGCGCTGGAAATGTTTACGCCGGGTGAATATGACCTGGTGCTGTTGGATATTCAGCTACCGGATATGACCGGTCTGGATATCTCGCGGGAGCTCACGCAAAAATACGCCCGTGAAGATCTGCCACCGCTGGTTGCACTCACCGCCAACGTACTGAAAGATAAAAAAGAGTATCTGGACGCAGGCATGGACGACGTGCTGAGTAAGCCGCTGTCGGTTCCGGCGCTAACCGCCATGATCAAAAAATACTGGGATACCCGAAACGAAGAGGAGAGCACTGTGACATCTGAAGAAAGCAGTAAATCGCAAGCGCTGTTAGATATTCCTATGTTGGAACAATACCTCGAGCTGGTGGGACCGAAGTTAATTACCGACGGGCTGGCGGTGTTTGAGAAGATGATGCCGGGATATTTGAGCGTGCTGGAGTCCAACCTGACGGCACGGGATAAAAAAGGTGTTGTTGAGGAAGGCCATAAAATTAAAGGCGCAGCAGGTTCAGTGGGGCTGCGTCACCTGCAACAGCTAGGTCAGCAAATCCAGTCGCCGGATCTTCCTGCCTGGGAAGATAACGTTGCTGAATGGATTGAAGAGATGAAGCAGGAGTGGCAACACGACGTGGCAGTATTAAAAGCCTGGGTGGCGAGTGTGGAAAAAAAATGACCCCGGCTTGACCGGGGTGCGCGAATACTGCGCCAACACCAGGGAAATCGTGGCTGCGCCGTAAATTATTATCATTGTTTACAAGGGCGCAGCCCTAATTTTCAGGCCGCACGCAGTTAAGATAGCAAATCTTAAATAATTTGTTACATGAATCAGTTAAATGTGTGAAGCGTAGCATTTAAATCATAATAACTAATATGTTTCAGCCAGTTGAGAAAGGAGTATTACGATGAAAAAAGTGGGTGTAGTGCTCAGCGGATGCGGCGTGTATGACGGTGCAGAGATCCATGAAACTGTTCTCACGCTTCTGGCCATTGCCCGCAACGGCGCTCAGGCAGTCTGTTTCGCACCTGATAAACAACAAGCGGATGTGATTAATCATCTGACCGGCGAGCCGATGCTGGAAACTCGCAATGTGCTGATTGAAGCCGCGCGTATCACACGTGGCGATATTCGCCCACTTGCGCAGGCAGTCTCATCGGAACTGGATGCGTTGATCGTGCCGGGTGGGTTTGGTGCGGCCAAAAATCTGAGCAATTTTGCCAGTCAGGGCAGCGAATGCCGGGTTGACAGCGATTTAGCCGCGCTGGCGGTGGCCATGCATCAGGCGGGTAAGCCGTTGGGGTTTATGTGCATTGCGCCTGCCATGTTACCTAAAATTTTTGACTTCCCGCTGCGTCTGACCATCGGCACTGATATCGACACGGCAGAGGTGCTGGAAGAGATGGGCGCTGAGCATGTGCCTTGTCCGGTTGATGATATTGTCGTCGATGAAGACAACAAAATCGTCACCACGCCTGCCTATATGCTGGCGCAGGACATCGCTCAGGCTGCGAGTGGCATCGATAAACTGGTATCGCGTGTGCTGGTGCTGACTGAATGAGAAAAGGAGTAACCGCCTTTCTGCGACGTATTTTTCTGCGGGCGGTGGTTGTCCTCGCCGTATTCTGGGGCGGGGGCATTGCACTTTTCAGCGTGATGCCTGTGCCTTTCTCGGCGGTAATGGTCGAGCGACAGCTGGGCGCATGGCTGTCCGGTGATTTCGGCTATGTGGCGCACTCGGACTGGGTGAGTATGGATGAGATCTCACCGTGGATGGGGCTGGCGGTGATTGCTGCGGAGGACCAGAAGTTTCCAGACCACTGGGGGTTTGACGTCACCGCCATAGAGAAAGCGCTGGCGCACAATGAACGCAATGAAAACCGCATTCGCGGGGCGTCAACGTTATCGCAACAGACGGCGAAAAACCTCTTTTTGTGGGATGGACGTAGCTGGGTGCGTAAAGGTCTCGAAGCCGGGCTAACGCTGGGTATGGAAACCGTCTGGAGTAAGAAACGTATTCTGACCGTCTATTTGAATATCGCCGAGTTTGGCGATGGGATATTTGGCGTGGAGGCGGCGGCGCAACGGTATTTTCATAAACCGGCCAGTCGGTTGAGCCTGTCTGAAGCGGCCTTGCTGGCGGCAGTATTGCCCAATCCTTTGCGTTTTAAGACGAATGCGCCTTCTGGTTATGTGCGTAACCGCCAGGCCTGGATTATGCGCCAAATGCGCCAGTTAGGTGGTGAGTCGTTTATGCGGGAAAATAAGCTGTATTAGCGTAGTTATTGCCGGATGCGGCGTAAACGCCTTATCCGGCCTACTGGCTACGTTCTGTGTACTCGATTAATCTTCATCAAACCCTGAATTAAACAGGGCAATCACTGCGGCCAGGGCTTCTACTTCCTGTGGTCCCGTGGCTTCGACTTCTATCTGACGCCCTTTGGCTGAATCCAGCATCAGCAGAGCGATAACGCTGTTGGCCTCGGCTTCCGTTCCTTCATCATTGCGCAGCAAAACTTCTGCTTCGAAACCCTGCATCAATTCAAACAGTTTCATCGCTGGGCGGGCATGCATGCCCAGCTTATTGGTGATTTCAACGGTTTGCTTCACGGTCATGATTTACGTTTTTCCAGCGTACGATGGCGTGACTGCACGTTTTTACCGCGTGAGCGGAAGTAGTCTGCCAGCTGCTCTGCAATATACACCGAACGGTGTTTCCCGCCGGTACAGCCGATGGCTACGGTAAGGTAGCTACGGTTGTTGGTCTCCAGCATGGGTAACCATAGCTCAAGATAGCTGCGAGTCTGGTAGATAAAATTGTGTACTTCTGTGTGCCTGTCGAGGAATGCGGCGACGGGGCGGTCAAGACCGGTCATTGGGCGCAGCTTCGGATCCCAGTGTGGGTTAGGCAGAAAGCGCACGTCAAAGACGTAATCCGCATCAATCGGGATACCGTGTTTGAAACCAAAGGATTCGAATACCATCGTCAATTCACGTTCACGTTTACCCAGCAGTCGGGTACGTAACATTTCCGCCAGTTCGTGTACGGACATTTCGGAGGTATCAACGATCAGGTCAGCGCGAGAGCGCAGTGGCTCCAGCAAATCGCTTTCCTTATCGATAGCGCTTTCCAGAGACAAGTTCTTGCTGGAGAGCGGGTGTAAACGGCGCGTGTCGCTGTAGCGACGAATCAGCGTGTTACGGTCTGCATCAAGGAACAGCAGCTGTGGTGAGAAACCCTCAGGCAGATTATTCATTGCCTGCTCAAAAATTTCCGGGGACTCAGGCATGTTGCGCACATCAATGCTGACGGCCGCAGAAATCTGGCGATCGGCCAGTGTACGAGCCAGATCGGGCAACAGCACTACGGGAAGGTTATCCACGCAGTAAAAACCCATATCTTCCAGCGCACGCAGGGCGACAGATTTACCTGACCCTGAACGGCCGCTGACGATCATCAGTACCATGTACTGTTTCTCCTCACAACGACAAAAAAGGATGCCATTGGGTTGTTATGCTTCATCCTGTCCACCTTCGGTGTCCGTGATGATTTGATACAACTCCTGGTCACTCTGCGCGGCGCGCAGACGACGACAGATGGTTTTATCTGCCAGACGTTTTGCGACCAGTGACAACGTATGCAAATGCGTCTTGGTTTGGTCTGCCGGGACCAGCAGGGCGAAAAGCAGATCGACAGGTTGATTATCAATGGCGTCGAAGGCGATGGGTGTTTCGAGTTGAACAAACACACCAACCGCGCGCATCGTGTCTTCTTCCAGCTTTCCGTGCGGGATAGCAATACCATTACCGATGCCGGTACTGCCCATTTTTTCACGCGTCAGAATGGCTTCAAATACCACCTGAGAAGGCAAGCTAAGCTGTTTTGCCGCAAGTTCGCTGATGATTTCCAGTGCGCGTTTTTTGCTTTGGCAGTGAACGCCTGCGCGTGTACATTCCTGGTTAAGAACAGTGCTCAGTTGTAGAGTCGTATCGTTATTTGTCATAATTTCACCTAAGCGCTAACTGTACAAATGGCCCGTTGTGCTACACAACAGGCCGTCCTGCACCCGCTAACTGCCCGGACAAGTTAGTGCTGTTTCAGTTTATCTTTATGTTTTGTTAACTGCCGAGCCAGTTTATCAATTAAACCGTCAATGGCGGCGTACATATCCTGACCTTCCGCGCTGGCATGAATTTCGCCACCGTTCACATGCAGTGTTGCATCCGAGATATGTGTAACCTTCTCCACTTTCAACACAATATAGACCTGATTAATCCGGTCGAAATATTGTTCGAGCTTGGCAAATTTTGTATTCACAAAATCGCGCAGGGCTTCGGTGATTTCGACGTTGTTTCCAGTGATGTTGAGCTGCATAGTGTCTTCCTTATCGGTTGGGTCACACCAGCTGTTTGCGCTGGTTAGACGGCGGAATGGATAAAGACTCTCGGTACTTCGCAACGGTGCGGCGTGCCACCATGATACCCTGTTCTGACAGCATAGAGGTTAACTTGCTGTCACTCAGCGGTTTCGCGGGGTTTTCCGCAGCAATTAATTTCTTCACCAGCGCACGGATAGCTGTGGATGAGGCTTCACCTCCGCCTTCAGTGTTAACGTGACTGGAAAAGAAATACTTCAATTCAAAAATGCCGCGCGGACTGTGCAGATACTTTTGCGTGGTCACACGGGAAATGGTCGATTCGTGCATCTCGACGGCCTGGGCGATATCCGCCAGCACCATCGGTTTCATATACTCTTCGCCTTGCTCAAAGAAAGCTTGCTGCTGCTCAACGATGCAGCGGCTGACGCGCAGCAACGTATCATTGCGGCTTTCCAGGCTTTTAATCAGCCACTTCGCATCTTGCAGATTGCTACGAATAAACTGGCTGTCGGCATCGTTGCGCGCGCTATTGCACATCGCGGCGTAGTGCTGGTTAATCTGTAAGCGCGGAATGCTGTCGCCGTTGAGTTCGACCACCCAGCGATCGTTATGCTTACGCACCAGCACATCCGGAATAACGTACTCCGGCTCGCCGGTCTGGATCGATTGTCCAGGTCTTGGATCCAGCGACTGAATAAGATTGACGGCTTCTTTCAGCACGTCTTCTTTCAGCCGGGTCACGCGCATCAGGGTGCGGAAGTCATGGTTGGCTAACAGATCGAGGTGATCGCTGATGATCAGACGCGCTTCTTCCAGCCACGGCGTGGCTTTATCAAACTGCGAAAGTTGGATCAGTAAGCAGTCACGGAGATCTTTGGCGGCCACGCCAACGGGATCAAAGCGCTGAACGCGTTTAAGCACGGCTTCGATTTCGTCCATACCGACGTCGTCATCGCCCATGCTTTCGAGAATATCGTCCAGGGTCACGGTGAGATAACCGGTTTCGTCTACCGCATCCACAATGGATGTCGCAATGGCGCGATCGGTATCCGAGAACGGGGTCAGTTCCACTTGCCACATCAGGTAATCCTGTAGTGATTGCGTGGTCTCACCCTGATACACAGGCAGTTCGTCGTCGATGTAATCCCCGCTGGTGCCCGAAGGCGTCCCGGCGGTGTATATTTCATCCCAACTGGCGTCAAGCGGTAACTCCTCA
This sequence comes from Citrobacter portucalensis, assembly GCF_002042885.1. Classification (GTDB taxonomy): domain Bacteria; phylum Pseudomonadota; class Gammaproteobacteria; order Enterobacterales; family Enterobacteriaceae; genus Citrobacter; species Citrobacter portucalensis. Next base: position 125,136 of record NZ_MVFY01000010.1, on the reverse strand, counting down.
GGCATCTCTTTTTGTTCGAGTGCATCTGCGGTGTCGAGGGTTTCGCTGTCCTGTTTTTCCTGGGTATCAATTTCGTCGTGAAGATCGGTTTGCTCTAGCAGTGGGTTACTTTCCAGCGCTTGCTGAAGTTCTTGCTGAAGTTCCAGCGTGGACAGCTGCAACAGACGGATAGCCTGTTGTAGCTGAGGCGTCATCGCCAGTTGTTGGCTAAGCCTGAGTTGCAAACCTTGCTTCATGTTCAGAGTTGTTTTCTCCTGCAGTGACGTGAAGTCTTCTACCCTATCAGAGTCTGAAGTCTTCCCCAAGGTATACGCGCTTAACGTGCTCATCCTGCAGTATTTCTGTTGGCGTGCCGTGCGCGATCAGGTGTCCTTGACTTACGATATAGGCGCGCTCACACACTGCCAGCGTTTCGCGGACGTTGTGGTCGGTAATCAGCACGCCAAGGCCGCTGTCGCGCAGGTGTTCGATGATCCGTTTAATATCAATAACAGAAATCGGGTCAACACCGGCAAACGGTTCATCCAGCAGGATAAATTTCGGATTAGCGGCCAGTGCGCGAGCGATCTCCACGCGGCGTCGTTCACCACCGGAGAGCGACTGACCTAAGCTGTCACGCAGGTGCTCGATGTGGAATTCTTCCATCAGCTCGTTGGCGCGATCTTCCCGCTGCTCGCTGGTCAGATCGTCACGAATTTGCAGCACCGCCATCAGGTTATCAAACACGCTCAGGCGACGGAAAATAGACGCTTCCTGCGGTAAGTAGCCGATGCCGCGACGCGCGCGCGCATGCAGAGGCAGCAGACTGATGTCTTCGTCATCAATGATAATGTTGCCCGCATCGCGCGGGACAATGCCGACTACCATGTAAAAGGTTGTTGTCTTGCCTGCACCGTTAGGACCGAGCAGACCGACGATCTCCCCGGAGTTGACGGTCAGACTGACATCTTCAACCACACGACGGCCTTTATAGGCTTTTGCAAGGTTCTTTGCAGTTAATGTTGCCATAACGAATCAGTTACCTTTTTTCTCTGCCGGAGCCTTGTTTTTGTCCTGCAACTGCGACGGAACCAGAACGGTGGTGACGCGTTTGCCTTTATCGCTGAAGGCCTGCATTTTCTGCTCTTTTACCAGATAAGTGATCTTATCGCCCGTGATGTTGCTATCGAGCTGTTCCAGATACGCCTTGCCGGTGAGAACGACAAAGTCTTTCGCCAGTTCATAGTGCATCTGAGAGGCGTGGCCTTTAACCGGTTTACCGTTGTCCTGCATCTGGTAAAACGTCGCTGGATTGCCATAGCCATCAATCACTTCTTTGCCGTCTTCACCGCCAGGACGGGTCACGACGACTTTATCGGCGTTAATTTTGATGGTGCCCTGAGTCACAATCACGTTGCCAGTAAACGTCACCACGTTGCCCTGCATATCCAGGGACTGCTGGTCCGATTCAATGTGAATCGGCTGCTCGGTATCGCCGGTGACGGCAAATGCCGGAATGCTGGCGGCCAGAAGTGAGCTGGCAAGTACAAGATTAAGGCTGAGTTTGTTTGTTTTGGATTTCATATGAGGTTCTAACCTTTTCAATCAGCTCGGCGTTCTTGCTGCGTAAGTTGCCGCGCATCTTCAGTCCGCTGGAGTTAAATGTTGTGCCATACAACGTCACCAGATCATCGGAAGTGACGTCTTGTGTCACCAGGTTAATCTGCGCGTTATCGGTCGTAATTCTGCGTAGTTGAGAGTCAGGCACCAGGGCGTTAACCTCAACATGGCCGTACAGATACAGCATCCGATCGTTGGTCAATTTGGCTTTGTCGGCCTTGATCGTCCAGGTCGGTACTTTATCCTTATCAAACGTGGTTAATACTGGTTGAGTAAACCACGAAACCGCTTGTTCCGAATAATATTCAACGTGTTGTGCGATCAAGTGATAGCTCAGCGCGCCTTCCGGACTATACACGACGGTATCAGTATGTTCGCTCTTATAGGTTGGCTCGTTGTTATTGACGACGACCTGAGCGGTGTCATCTTTGTCTGCCAGATTAATACCAATCATCACAAGGACAGCCAGCGACAGTAGAATGATAACCCAACGTCTGGTTTTGCTCATATCGATTGCCCTTTGGCCTCGTCCAGTTTGCCCTGCGCCAGGAGTAATAAATCGCAGACTTCACGCACAGCGCCACGTCCCCCATCAATGTGGGTGACATAATCAGCTCGCGGGATCAGCAAAGGGTGGGCATCTGCCACCGCGACGCTTAATCCCACTTTAGCCATCACCGGCCAGTCGATCAGGTCATCGCCAACGTAGGCGACATTCTCCGGCGCGATCGCCAGTTTGCTAAGGAGATCGCCAAAGGCAACCAGTTTGTCTGACTGCCCCTGATACAGGTGGGTGATCCCCAAAGTGGCACAGCGATCTTCTACAAGTTTAGCCTTTCGTCCGGTAATAATGGCAACCTCAATACCGGAAGTGAGCGCACAGCGAATTCCGTAACCATCACGGACGTTAAAAGCCTTCAGCTCTTCACCGTTGTTGCCCATATAAATCAGACCATCAGACAGTACGCCATCCACATCCAGGATCAGCAAACGGATGTTTTCTGCCCGGGTGATAACGTCTGCGCTGACGGGTCCATAACAGGTCGCAAGCGACGCACCTGCTTTACTCATTTTCGTTATCCTTGAGTTTCTTACACTACACCTGCACGCAGCAGATCATGCATATGTAACACACCGAGTAATTGGTCGCCATCAGCAACCATTACCGAGGTGATATGGCGGGACTGCATTAAGTTCAGGGCATCGACGGCAAGAATACCCGGACGCACGCGAATGCCTCCAGGGGTCATCACATCGGCAATGCCTAACTGGCGTACATCAACGCCCATATCGAAGACACGACGTAAATCGCCATCGGTGAAAATACCGTCAATCTTCATGGCATCATCGCAAATGACGGTCATGCCGAGATTTTTACGCGTGATCTCAATTAAGGCGTCACGCAGGCTGGCGTTTTTGGTCACATGCGGGATCTCGTCGCCCGTATGCATAATATCGTTAACGCGCAGTAAAAGCTTACGGCCCAGTGCGCCACCGGGATGAGACAACGCAAAATCTTCCGCGGTAAAGCCGCGCGCTTTTAATAATGCCACCGCTAGGGCATCGCCCATCACCAGTGTTGCTGTCGTACTGCTGGTCGGCGCCAGGCCTAACGGACAAGCTTCCTTGGGCACTTTAACACACAGATGCACATCTGCCGCACGCGCCATACTGCTTTCAGGACGACCGGTCATGCAAATAAGCGGTACATGAAGACGTTTTAATACCGGGATCAGCGCCGCTATCTCATTGGATTCACCGGAGTTAGAGATGGCGATGACCACATCCTGCGGCGAGACCATACCCAGATCGCCATGTGCGGCTTCGCCTGGGTGTACAAAAAATGAGGGGGTGCCGGTGCTGGCAAATGTGGCTGCCATTTTCCGCCCGATATGGCCGGATTTCCCCATTCCCATCACCACCACTTTGCCCGGGCAGCTGAATATTTTCTCGCATGCGAGGGTAAAATTTTGGTTGATGTACTGATCAAGCTCCGCCAGGCCTTCACGTTCAATTGCCAGGACTTCCTTGCCTGCTTGCTGAAAGTCAAAACCCGGTTGCAACTCTAAGTGCGACATAATGCGTTTCCAGTTATCCAACGAGAAGTGGCGATAACCAATACAGCATCGCCAGCCATATGATAAAACCGCCGGTCAGCAGCGCACCTGCGCCGCGACCAATCTGGCGCGGACGTCGCCAGCAGAGTAGTGCAAAAATCACGCTCACCAGCAGCATGACGCTATAGTCACGGGTGAAGGCCATCGGATTGACTTCACCCGGCGTAATCAGCGCCGGTAGCCCGAGGACGATAACGATATTAAAAATGTTTGCGCCGATAATGTTACCGACGGCAATATCATTTTCACCTTTACGCAGACCCGCAATCGCTGTTGCCAGCTCCGGCAGGCTGGTACCAATGGCGACCACTGTCAGCCCGATAGTAAGTTCGCTCATGGCGAAATAGTTCGCCAGTACGGTCGCGTTGTCCACCACCATACGTGTTGCCATTGGCATGATAATCAGCGCAATGCCCAACCACAAAAATGCGACCGGTAATCCGCCTTCGCGCGGCAGCTCAGCTATCTGCTCACGTGTCAGGCTGTCATTGCCTTGTCGCTCGGCCAGACGGGCGATTTTAACAATGAATAGCAGCCATAGCACGGCCAGAAGCAGAAGAAAGAAACCGTCGCTGCGGCTTAACTGCCCGTCATACAGGACGGATGCAGCTAAAATACTTACCAGCAACATTAGCGGTAATTCACGACGCAGAACATCAGAATGCACGGTAAAAGGATGAATCAGCGCCGACAGGCCTAAAATAAGCAGAATGTTGGTGATGTTAGAACCGATGGCGGTCCCGACAGCCAGATCGAGTTGCCCATTCATCGATGCGGCAACGGAGACAATTATCTCGGGTAACGATGTACCCATGCTGACCACGGTCATTCCGATGATAATGGGAGGAATACCGAAGTTTCGACATAAAATGGATGCGGCAAATACCAGACGGTCGGCACCGTAGACCACCAGAAGTAAACCAATTATTAACAGCGCCGTCGCTAAAAGCATCTAAAGTCCTTTCTTCAGGTATACTCGCCGGTCCACTTGAAGGATCTTCTGGAAGCCGTAACGAAGTCTTAATTTTGACTTTATGCGGCTAAAAAGTAAAACAAATGCCAGCTTTCGCTAACCAGGACAGGCAATAATCTGTAAATATGTTGAGTTCAGGGCTAAATTGAGCGCCAAACTCTTCGATCAACGAGGCAATAGTAAAGGATGAATCAATGGGGCAGTCTGTGGCGAATCTAGTCGATATGCGCGATGTCAGCTTTTCCCGGGGTGACCGCTGCATCTTTGATAATATTTCCCTGACGGTACCGCGCGGTAAGGTGACGGCGATCATGGGGCCATCAGGCATCGGCAAAACGACGCTGTTGCGTCTGATTGGCGGACAGATCCCCCCGGATAAGGGCGAGATCCTGTTTGACGGTGAGAACGTCTCGGCCATGTCCCGTTCGCGTTTATTTACCGTGCGTAAGCGCATGAGTATGCTGTTTCAGTCTGGTGCGCTATTTACCGACATGAATGTGTTTGACAACGTCGCGTACCCTCTGCGCGAGCATACGACGTTGCCAGCGCCGTTGCTGAAGAGCACGGTGATGATGAAGCTCGAGGCCGTCGGCCTGCGGGGTGCGGCCAAATTAATGCCTTCTGAATTATCCGGTGGGATGGCGCGTCGCGCCGCGTTAGCACGTGCTATCGCGCTGGAGCCAGACCTCATCATGTTTGATGAGCCGTTCGTCGGCCAGGATCCCATCACCATGGGCGTTCTTGTAAAGCTGATTTCAGAACTGAACAGCGCGCTGGGCGTCACCTGTGTGGTGGTATCCCATGATGTGCCTGAGGTACTGAGTATTGCGGATTACGCCTATATAATGGCGGACAAAAAAATAGTGGCCTACGGTAGTGCTCAGGCACTACAAGAAAATGCCGATCCGCGCGTACGCCAGTTCCTGGACGGCATTGCCGATGGACCGGTTCCGTTCCGTTACCCGGCGGGCGACTACCACATCGATTTACTCAAAACAGGGAGTTAAGCCACCCATGTTGTTAAATGCGCTGGCATCACTCGGACATCGGGGAATAAAAACCCTCAGGACGTTCGGGCGAGCCGGATTAATGTTGTTCAATGCGGTTGTCGGCAAGCCGGAGTTTCGCAAACATGCGCCGCTGCTGATACGCCAGCTCTATAATGTCGGTGTCTTATCGATGCTGATCATTATTGTTTCTGGCGTGTTCATCGGTATGGTGCTGGGGTTGCAGGGATACCTGGTGCTGACCACCTACAGCGCGGAAACCAGCCTCGGTATGCTGGTGGCACTGTCATTGTTACGTGAGTTGGGACCGGTTGTTGCGGCGCTGCTGTTTGCCGGGCGGGCCGGGTCGGCCTTAACCGCAGAAATTGGCCTGATGCGGGCGACCGAACAGCTTTCCAGTCTGGAGATGATGGCCGTCGATCCACTGCGCCGGGTGATTTCCCCACGTTTTTGGGCTGGCGTCATTTCATTGCCGTTGCTGACGATTATTTTTGTCGCAGTGGGTATCTGGGGTGGTTCACTGGTTGGCGTAAGCTGGAAGGGTATTGATGCAGGCTTCTTCTGGTCGGCTATGCAAAATGCCGTCGACTGGCGTCTGGACCTGGTTAACTGTCTGATTAAGAGCGTGGTGTTCGCCATTACGGTCACCTGGATTGCATTGTTCAATGGTTATGATGCGATCCCGACCTCTGCCGGGATTAGCCGGGCAACGACACGCACCGTTGTGCACGCCTCTCTTGCCGTTCTGGGGCTGGATTTTGTGCTGACCGCACTGATGTTTGGGAATTGAGTTCATGCAAACGAAAAAAAATGAAATTTGGGTCGGGTTATTCCTGTTGGTTGCGCTGCTGGCAGCGCTGTTTGTTTGCCTGAAGGCGGCGAACGTTACCTCAATGCGTACTGAGCCGACTTACACGATTTATGCGACCTTTGATAATATCGGCGGCCTGAGAGAGCGTTCTCCGGTGCGGATTGGCGGAGTGGTAGTTGGACGCGTATCGGACATCTCGTTAGATCCGAAAACGTACCTGCCGCGCGTGACGCTGGAAATCGAATCGCGTTTTAACCATATTCCTGACACCAGTTCTCTGAGCATCCGTACTTCCGGTCTGCTGGGCGAACAGTATCTGGCATTGAATGTGGGTTTTGAAGATCCTGAGCTGGGAACGTCTATCCTCAAAGATGGCGGTACGATTCAGGACACGAAATCCGCGATGGTGCTGGAAGATATGATTGGTCAGTTCCTTTACAACAGCAACAGTAAAGGTGATGACAATAAGAATTCTGGCGATGCGCCAGCCGCAACTGACGGCAATAATGAAGCCACTACGCCTGCGGGCGCAACGAAATAATCTCAGGAGAATCGACGTATGTTTAAACGATTGATGATGGTGGCTATGCTGGTGATTGCTCCGCTTAGCGCAGCTACTGCAGCCGACCAAACGAACCCGTACAAACAGATGAATGAGGCGGCGCAGAAGACATTTGACCGTCTGAAGAATGAACAACCTAAAATCCGCGCAAACCCGGATTACCTGCGCCAGGTTGTCGATCAGGAACTGTTGCCATACGTGCAGGTTAAATATGCGGGTGCGCTGGTACTGGGTCGCTACTACAAAGATGCGACCCCTGCTCAGCGTGAAGCCTATTTTGCCGCATTTCGTGAATATCTGAAGCAGGCCTACGGCCAGGCTCTGGCGATGTACCATGGCCAGACTTATGAAATTGCACCAGAGCAACCGCTGGGTGATGCGACCATCGTGCCTATCCGCGTAACCATCATCGATCCAAACGGTCGTCCTCCGGTACGTTTGGATTTCCAGTGGCGTAAAAACTCCCAGACCGGTAACTGGCAGGCTTATGACATGATTGCTGAAGGCGTAAGTATGATCACCACCAAACAAAATGAGTGGAGCGATCTGCTGCGTACCAAAGGTATTGATGGCCTGACGGCGCAGCTGAAATCTATTGCTCAGCAGAAAATCACTCTGGAAGAGAAAAAATAATGACGCAGTCACTCACCTGGTCGCGTGAAGGTGACAAGCTGGTGCTGGTGGGGGAGCTGGATCAGGACGTGTTAAACCCATTATGGGATGCGCGAATTGAGGCGATGAAAGGGGTGTCCTGCATCGACCTGAACCAGGTATCCCGGGTAGATACCGGCGGTCTGGCGTTACTGTTGCATCTGATTAATCAGGGCAAGCAGCAGGGAAACAGCGTTTCACTCACTGGTGTTAACGATAAAGTGTACACGCTGGCGCAGCTTTACAATCTGCCTGACGACGTCCTTCCGCGTTAATTTTTCCAGGCCGGATAAGGTCTTGTGCCGCTATCCGGCAAAACCCCTGAGGGGGATCTGCCACTAAAGCCTTGTCTGATTTATCAGCGAGGCTTTTTGCTTATTTATGACAGCGCCACTTTGCTCTAAGATGTTGGGCTGTTTTCACTATCTGACGAATGAAGAGCCCATGGAAAATAATGAAATTCAGAGCGTGCTGATGAATGCACTCTCCCTCCAGGAAGTCCACGTTTCTGGCGACGGCAGTCACTTTCAGGTTATTGCCGTGGGTGAGATGTTTGAAGGCATGAGCCGGGTCAAGAAGCAGCAATCGGTCTATGGCCCGTTGATGGAGTACATTGCGGACAACCGCATTCATGCCGTGTCGATTAAGGCGTTTACCCCAGCGGAATGGGCGCGCGATCGCAAACTTAACGGTTTTTGAGCTACGGGTGATGTGCCGGTAGCGAAGATAAATTCTTAACAGAGAACAGAATAATGGATAAATTTCGTGTTCAGGGGCCAACTAAGCTCCAGGGCGAAGTCACAATTTCAGGCGCTAAAAACGCCGCACTGCCGATCCTGTTTGCGGCGCTGCTGGCTGAAGAACCTGTAGAGATCCAAAACGTCCCGAAACTGAAGGACGTTGACACATCAATGAAGCTGCTGAGCCAGCTGGGTGCGAAAGTTGAGCGTAATGGTTCTGTGCACATCGATGCGCGTGATGTGAACGTCTTCTGTGCGCCGTACGATCTGGTGAAAACCATGCGTGCATCCATTTGGGCGCTCGGGCCGCTGGTTGCCCGCTTTGGTCAGGGCCAGGTTTCACTGCCGGGCGGCTGCACCATCGGCGCACGTCCGGTTGACCTGCACATTACCGGCCTGGAGCAGTTAGGCGCGACTATTAAGCTGGAAGAAGGCTATGTGAAGGCGTCCGTTGAGGGCCGTCTGAAAGGCGCGCATATCGTCATGGACAAAGTGAGCGTCGGCGCGACGGTCACCATCATGTGCGCAGCAACGCTTGCCGAAGGCACTACCATCATCGAAAACGCCGCGCGCGAGCCGGAGATCGTGGATACCGCGAACTTCCTGATTGCGCTGGGCGCGAAGATCACGGGTCAGGGCACCGATCGTATTACCATCGAAGGCGTTGAGCGTCTTGGCGGTGGTGTTTATCGCGTTCTGCCAGATCGTATCGAAACCGGTACCTTCCTGGTGGCGGCGGCAATTTCTCGCGGCAAAATTATCTGCCGTAATGCACAGCCGGACACGCTGGATGCCGTTCTGGCGAAGCTGCGTGATGCGGGTGCGGATATTGAAGTGGGTGATGATTGGATCAGCCTTGATATGCACGGTAAACGTCCGAAAGCCGTCAATGTGCGTACTGCACCGCATCCGGCATTCCCTACCGACATGCAGGCCCAGTTCACGTTGCTGAACCTGGTAGCTGAAGGGACCGGCTTCATCACGGAAACCGTGTTTGAGAACCGCTTTATGCACGTGCCTGAGCTGAGCCGTATGGGCGCTCACGCAGAAATCGAAAGCAATACCGTGATTTGCCACGGCGTGGAAACGCTCTCTGGCGCACAGGTTATGGCGACCGATCTGCGCGCATCTGCAAGCCTGGTGCTGGCAGGGTGTATTGCTGAAGGTACGACGGTAGTCGACCGTATTTATCACATCGATCGCGGCTATGAGCGCATCGAAGATAAACTGCGTGCGCTGGGCGCAAACATTGAGCGCGTGAAAGGCGAGTAATCGTCAACGTCTCTTGTAACCCCCAGTTCAGTTGGCCGGGGGTTACAGCTCAATGTTCATTCCGGATTCTTTTTCTCTCTGCGACTCCTCATCATCCGCGTTCTGTCGATGAACTCATGCGTTTTGGCATCGTGATAGCGTGACGGCCAAATCACCCAGGGGTCAGTTCCCAGTGCCCGGGCGATAATCAACTCACCTTTTGGCCATGGTCTCGTTAACGCATTGGCCAGCGTTGATGAACTCAATCCATTTTTACGTGATTCAGCGGCCATTGAGGTCCCTTTCTTGCGCAGTCCGGCGATGATGTCGGCCGGATGCCAGTCAATCAGCTTGCTTTCCATCAATTCATCTCTCCTTTGGTTAACGGCTTACGGTTTCACGATCGGTTGTGCCGACACTATAACGCCCGAAGAACGATTGTTCTAAAATGTTCATGTAAAGTGTGCGTATATTCAGAATATGCCAAGATTCTGCGTGATTTTCTGGAGAGGGAAAGGCTTACTGGAACTTATAAGAAAATCCCGTGCAGTGCACGGGATGAGGGAGGATGCTGTAGGGAATTAACGGTCGCGCTGCACGGCGATATGTGCCAGACCAATCAGCGCTTCTCTCCACGGTGTATCGGGCAGCACCTGCAGCGCAGCGATGGCTTTATCAGCCTCTTCTTCTGCCCGCTGACGGGTCCATTCCAGAGAACCACAGGCGTTCATCGCTTCCAGAACCGGTTCCAGAAGGTGACGACCATTACCTTGCTCAATGGCCTGGCGGATCATTAGCGCTTGTTCTGGGGTGCCGTGGCGCATGGCATGCAGCAGTGGTAGCGTTGGTTTACCCTCGTTGAGGTCATCACCGACGTTTTTACCCAGCTGCTCGCCATCTGCGCTGTAATCCAGCAAATCGTCAATTAACTGGAAAGCGGTACCGAGATAACGGCCATAATCCTGCAACCCTTTTTCTTGTTCTTCGCTACAGCCAGCCAGAATACCTGAACATTGGGCTGCCGCTTCAAACAAACGCGCGGTCTTACTGTAGATGACGCGCATATAGTTTTCTTCGGTGATGTCCGGGTCGTTGACGTTCATCAACTGCAAGACTTCACCTTCGGCAATGACGTTGACTGCTTTCGACATGACTTCCAGCACTTTCAACGAGCCAAGGCTGGTCATCATCTGAAATGCACGGGTATAGATAAAATCGCCAACCAGCACGCTGGCCGCATTACCAAACGCCGCATTTGCCGTAGCTTTCCCACGGCGCATGTCTGACTCATCCACAACATCGTCGTGCAGTAGGGTCGCTGTGTGGATAAACTCGATGAGGGCCGCAATCGTAACGTGCGCATTTTCCTGGTAGCCAACGGCCCGCGCGGCGAGGACGGCGATCATTGGGCGAATGCGTTTTCCGCCGCCGCTAACGATGTAGTACCCCAGTTGATTGATCAACTGAACGTCGGAATTGAGCTGTTCAAGGATTGTCGCATTGACCCCCGCCATATCTTGCGCGGTTAACTCATTGATTTTTTCTAAATTCATCGCAAAAGCCGGGCTTCTCGCCCCGATTACCTTACTGTGTGGGAAGGTAACGTCGGGTTTAGGGTTATAAATATATGCTGATTGTACTGAAAAAACGCCGTAGATAAACGTTACCGTACGTGTTGTGTTTTTTTTCTTCATGTATTGACGGTAGCACTTGTCAAAGGCTCGCGTTTTGCGTAATATTCGCGCCCTATTGTGAATATTTATAGCGCACTCTGAATCATCAAAAAGGTGTGCGCGGAAGCGGAGTTTTTTATGTACGCGGTTTTCCAAAGTGGTGGTAAACAACACCGAGTAAGCGAAGGTCAGACCGTTCGCCTGGAAAAGCTGGACATCGCAACTGGCGAATCTGTTGAATTCGCAGAAGTTCTGATGATCGCAAACGGTGAAGAAGTCAAAATCGGCGTTCCTTTCGTTGATGGCGGCGTTATCAAAGCTGAAGTCGTTGCTCACGGTCGTGGCGAGAAAGTTAAAATTGTTAAGTTTCGTCGTCGTAAACACTACCGTAAGCAGCAGGGCCATCGTCAGTGGTTCACTGATGTGAAAATCACTGGCATCAGCGCTTAAGTTAAGGGGAGCAGATTAAATGGCACATAAAAAGGCTGGCGGCTCGACTCGTAACGGTCGCGATTCAGAAGCTAAACGTCTGGGCGTAAAACGCTTCGGCGGTGAAACAGTTCTGGCTGGTAGCATCATCGTTCGTCAACGTGGTACTAAATTCCACGCTGGCTCCAACGTTGGTTGCGGCAAAGACCACACTCTGTTTGCTAAAGCAGACGGTAAAGTGAAATTTGAAGTGAAAGGCCCGAAAAACCGTAAATTCATCAGCATCGTTGCTGAATAAGTTTTTCGCGTCCCGGTAACGGATAAAAGCCCCGCAACACGTTGCGGGGCTTTTTACATTCGACGGCTGGTAAATACGCTCGTCGCGCCGTGACAACCCGGAAACGAGCCCTTGCAGGGAATACGGCATGAAGCAGCAGGCAGGCATTGGTATTCTGTTAGCACTCACAACGGCGGTATGTTGGGGCGCTTTGCCAATAGCAATGAAGCAAGTGCTGGAGGTGATGGAGCCTCCTACCGTGGTGTTCTACCGTTTTTTAATGGCAAGCGTTGGCCTTGGCGCTATTCTTGCGGTTAAAAAAAAGCTCCCTCCGTTGCGTATTTTTCGCAAAGCGCGTTGGCTGGTGTTGCTGGCTATCGCAACCGGTGGGTTGTTCGGTAACTTCATTCTGTTTAGTTCATCCTTGCAGTATTTGAGCCCAACGGCTTCGCAGGTTATCGGTCAGCTGTCACCGGTTGGTATGATGATCGCCAGCGTCTTTATCCTGAAAGAAAAGATGCGCGGCACGCAGGTGATTGGCGCCATTATGCTTCTGAGCGGTCTGGTCCTGTTTTTTAATACCAGTCTGATCGAAATTTTTACCCGACTCACCGATTACACCTGGGGCGTTATCTTTGGTGTCGGTGCGGCGATGGTCTGGGTGAGCTATGGGGTCGCGCAAAAGGTGTTATTGCGCCGCCTGGCATCACCGCAGATCCTGTTTTTACTGTACACTTTATGTACGATCGCGTTGTTGCCGCTGGCTAAACCCGGTGTCATCACGCAGCTCAGCGACTGGCAGCTGGCATGCCTGATATTCTGCGGCCTGAATACGCTGGTAGGATATGGCGCTCTCGCGGAAGCGATGGCGCGTTGGCAGGCGGCGCAGGTGAGCGCTCTTATCACGCTCACACCGCTGTTTACGTTGTTATTTTCAGATTTATTATCACTGGCCTGGCCCGATTTCTTCGCCAGACCGATGCTAAACCTATTAGGTTATCTCGGTGCGTTTATCGTGGTTGCGGGCGCGATGTATTCCGCCATTGGTCATCGAATTTGGGGCGGTTTACGTAAGCATGAAACGGTGGTTTCGCAACCCCGCTCAGGCGAATGATTTACGGAGAGTAAAATGAAGTTTGTTGATGAAGCATCGATTCTGGTCGTTGCAGGTGATGGCGGTAATGGTTGCGTCAGCTTCCGCCGCGAAAAGTACATCCCAAAAGGCGGTCCGGACGGTGGTGATGGTGGTGACGGTGGTGACGTTTGGCTGGAAGCCGACGAAAACCTGAACACACTGATCGATTACCGTTTTGAAAAATCATTCCGTGCGGAACGTGGTCAGAATGGCGCGAGCCGTGATTGCACCGGTAAGCGTGGCAAAGACGTTACCATTAAAGTACCTGTTGGTACGCGTGTTATCGATCAGGGCACGGGCGAAACCATGGGCGACATGACCAAACACGGTCAGCGTCTGATGGTCGCTAAAGGTGGCTGGCACGGTCTGGGCAACACCCGTTTCAAATCCTCGGTTAACCGTACTCCGCGTCAGAAAACAATGGGTACGCCGGGTGATAAGCGCGATCTGATGCTGGAGCTGATGCTGCTGGCGGACGTGGGTATGCTGGGCATGCCAAACGCTGGGAAATCGACGTTTATCCGTGCGGTGTCCGCGGCGAAGCCGAAAGTCGCTGATTATCCGTTTACCACCCTGGTGCCGAGCCTGGGCGTGGTGCGTATGGACAACGAAAAGAGCTTCGTGGTTGCCGACATTCCGGGACTGATTGAAGGCGCGGCTGAAGGCGCAGGCCTGGGCATCCGCTTCCTGAAACACCTGGAACGTTGCCGTGTACTGCTTCACCTCATCGATATCGATCCGATTGATGGCTCTGATCCAGTTGAAAACGCCCGTATCATTATTGGCGAACTGGAAAAATACAGTCAGGATCTGGCATCTAAACCGCGCTGGTTAGTGTTCAACAAAATTGATTTGATGGACAAGGCTGAAGCGGAAGAGAAAGCGAAAGCTATCGCCGAAGCGTTGGGTTGGGAAGGTAAATATTACCTGATCTCTGCCGCCAGCCAGCTGGGCGTGAAAGATCTCTGCTGGGATGTGATGACCTTTATCATCGAGAACCCGATTGTTCAGGCTGAAGAAGCGAAACAGCCAGAGAAAGTTGAGTTCATGTGGGATGATTATCACCGCCAGCAGCTCGCTGAAGTCGAAGACGAAGCGGAAGATGACTGGGATGACGATTGGGACGAAGACGACGAAGAAGGCGTTGAGTTCATCTACAAGCGTTAATCTCGTCGCCGGATGGCGCTAGCGCTTATCCGGCCTACGGACGGCATCATATCGTAGGCCGGATAAGACGCGTTAGCGTCGACATCCGGCAATAATGCACTCAGTTATTCTGATAAATATCCTTGTACAACCGGCTCTCGAAGCGCACCAACGGAATACGGCGATTACGCTGGTCAGCTGGCTCTACCGCATAACCAGATAAATACTGCACGAATGCCATGCGTTGGCCGCTTGCCGTGGTGATGAAACCTGCGAGGTTATAAACCCCCTGCAGCGAGCCTGTCTTCGCCGATACTTTGCCATCCACACCAGCCTGATGCAGACCCGCACGGTATTGCAGAGAGCCGTCGTGACCCGCCAGCGGCAGCATAGTGATAAAGTTCAGCTCGTTATCGTGTTGAGCGATATATTGCAGCACCTGCATCATGGTCGCTGGGGCAATCAGGTTATGGCGGGAGAGGCCAGAACCGTCGGCAATAATGGTGTTGCCGATATCAACGCCTGCCTGCTGACGTAAAATCTGGCGCACGGCATCAGAACCCGCCCGCCAGGTGCCCGGCACGTTAAATCGGGCATGACCAATCATACGGAAAACGGTATCGGCAATCATGTTGTCCGATTTTTTCAGCATAATCTTAAGCAGGTCATGTAGCGGCGCAGACTGTTTACTGGCGACCACCGTTCCTGGTTCGTTGACCAACGTCTGGCGCAGCAGCGTACCGCTGTAGGTGATACCTGCTTGTTTTAGCTCATCTTTGATAATTGCCCCTGCATAGCTGGCACCGTCCTGAATGGCGAACGCCAGCGGCAGCGGATCGGCTCGTTGTGGCAGGCATCCGGTCAGCGTATAGCGGTTGAGATCGCCGGGAACTACATCCAGTTCACAATATTGCGCTTCCGCAGAACCTCGGGCGAGAGTTCGCACCTGACTGAACATGGTGACCGGGTAATAAGATGCCACGCGAATAAAGGCGAGATCGTTGGGTTTTTGCGCGCTGTAGAGTGAAACCGAGAAACAGTTTCTATCGACAATAGCCGCTGCGGGCGGTGCACTAAAACACTGCGTCATGTCGTTCCAGGGCCAGCCGGGCGCTTTATCATGACTGGCAAAAATAGAGGTGTCGATCAGGATATTCCCGGCAATTTGCGTCACACCTGATTTTTTCAGGGTTGCCACCATATTGCGAATATCCTGGCGTTTTAGCGTCGGATCGGCACCAAATCGTGCCACTAAGTCACCTTTCAATACGCCGCCTTCCACGCTGCCTTTGGTCTCGAGCGTGGTGGTAAAACGAAAGTCAGGCCCGAGCTGAATCAATGCCGCCAGCGCGGTGATTACTTTCTGGGTACTGGCGGGCAGCGCCATCTGCTGGCTATGAAAATCAATAGCGGGTGCAGGTGCGCCAACCTTCTGTACCATAAGGGCGAGGTTGGCCCCGGCAGGGAGCTGATTGATATACTCGTCGACGTTCGCAGCCTGAACGCTGAACGCTATACTGGCAGTCAATCCGATGGTAAATCTGGAAAATCGCATAATCTCGCGCTAACAACCTGGAAACAGGCCGTCATACTACGGCGCAACGCCCCAAAAAGTAAACGATGACCCATAAGGAACTCCAGGGTAAAATGATCATCAAATAGAGAATTGTAGCTGACCTGGGACCTTGAGCCCCGGGTCGGTATTTTTTTGCTTCTGACTCTGGCATGACACACGCCAGGGTGGGCTTAGCAGCCGGGGTGAGAGCAACTACCCCCTACAGGAATGTTCAAGAGGTATAACAAATGCAAGCTATCCCGATGACCTTACGTGGTGCTGAAAAACTGCGCGAAGAGCTGGATTTTCTGAAATCTGTGCGCCGTCCTGAAATTATTGCCGCTATCGCTGAAGCGCGTGAGCACGGTGACCTGAAAGAGAACGCGGAGTATCACGCGGCGCGCGAACAGCAGGGTTTCTGCGAAGGACGCATTAAAGATATCGAAGCTAAACTGTCCAACGCGCAGGTAATCGACGTTACTAAAATGCCGAACAATGGCCGCGTTGTTTTCGGTGCGACGGTTACCGTTCTGAATCTCGATAACGATGAAGAGCAGACCTGGCGTATTGTCGGCGATGATGAAGCCGATTTTAAACAGAACCTGATTTCAGTGAACTCGCCTATCGCTCGTGGCCTGATCGGTAAAGAGCAGGATGACGTCGTAGTTATCAAAACGCCGGGCGGCGAAGTGGAATATGAAGTGACGAAGGTAGAATACCTGTAATTCGCATCTTGGTTAAGATGTTGATACATTGTAAAGAAAGGAAAAAGGCCGCATAGCGGCCTTTTATCAACGAAGAGAGCGTGGCATTTTGCTCTCCTGCTAGCGGAAAACCCCGCGTTTTACACAAACTTCGTGTGCAACTTTGGGATATTCTTAGCGTGGCAGCGAGATTTTACGTTCTTTAGTCGGGCGATACAGTACCAGCGTTTTGCCGATGACCTGTACATTGCAGGCGCCGGTTTCGCGTACGATAGCTTCCACGATCAAGGTTTTAGTATCGCGATCTTCCGAGGCGATTTTCACCTTGATAAGTTCATGGTGCTCTAACGCTTGTTCAATCTCGGCCAGTACCCCTTCGGTCAAACCATTATTGCCAAGCATAACTACAGGCTTGAGCGGATGTGCCAGACCTTTCAGGTGCTGTTTTTGTTTAGTACTCAGATTCATCGTATATTTTTGCTTACGTTGGGATTGAAAACGGGTCATTCTACCGCCATCTCCCATATATCACCAAATAGCTGTGTAGAAATTTACACCATTGGTTACGATGAACTGCCCTTTGGGAATGTGAAATGACAGGTAAAAAGCGTTCTGCCAGCTCGAGTCGCTGGCTTCAGGAACACTTTAGCGATAAATATGTTCAACAGGCGCAGAAAAAGGGGTTACGTTCCCGTGCCTGGTTTAAACTTGATGAAATACAGCAAAGTGACAAAATTTTTAAACCGGGGATGACGATAGTTGATCTCGGTGCTGCACCCGGTGGCTGGTCGCAATATGCAGTTACGCAGATCGGCAACACCGGCCGCATTATCGCTTGCGATCTTTTACCTATGGATCCAATCGTTGGTGTGGACTTCCTTCAGGGCGACTTTCGTGATGAATTAGTCCTGAAAGCGTTACTTGAACGCGTAGGTGACAGTAAAGTACAAGTTGTCATGTCTGATATGGCGCCAAATATGTGTGGAACACCGGCGGTGGATATTCCCCGGGCCATGTATCTGGTAGAGCTGGCGCTTGGAATGGCTCGTGATGTATTAGCGCCAGGTGGTAGTTTTGTAGTGAAGGTGTTCCAGGGCGAAGGCTTCGATGAGTATCTAAGAGAGATTCGCTCCCTGTTTACGAAGGTCAAAGTTCGTAAGCCGGACTCTTCTCGCGCCCGTTCGCGTGAAGTGTATATTGTAGCGACCGGGCGTAAACCATAACCGGCAGATTTCAAACGAAAGTTTGAAAGAAACTGGATATAGAGTATCCTGACGCTGTTTTTAACACAGTTGTAATATGAGGTTAATCCCTTGAGTGACATGGCGAAAAACCTAATTCTCTGGCTGGTCATTGCCGTTGTGCTGATGTCAGTATTCCAGAGCTTTGGGCCCAGCGAGTCTAATGGCCGTAAGGTTGATTACTCTACCTTCCTGCAAGAGGTCAATCAGGACCAGGTTCGTGAAGCGAAGATCAACGGACGTGAGATTAACGTTACCAAGAAAGATAGTAACCGTTACACGACCTACATCCCGGTTAACGATCCGAAGCTGCTTGATAACCTGCTGACCAAAAACGTCAAGGTTGTTGGCGAACCACCTGAAGAGCCGAGCCTGCTGGCTTCTATCTTCATTTCCTGGTTCCCAATGCTGCTGCTGATTGGTGTCTGGATCTTCTTCATGCGTCAGATGCAGGGCGGTGGTGGCAAAGGTGCCATGTCGTTCGGCAAGAGCAAAGCGCGCATGCTAACGGAAGATCAGATCAAAACGACTTTTGCTGACGTTGCGGGTTGTGACGAAGCAAAAGAAGAAGTCGCTGAGCTGGTTGAGTATCTGCGCGAACCGAGCCGTTTCCAGAAACTGGGCGGTAAAATCCCGAAAGGCGTCCTGATGGTTGGTCCTCCGGGTACGGGTAAAACCCTGCTGGCGAAAGCTATCGCAGGTGAAGCGAAGGTTCCATTCTTCACAATTTCCGGTTCTGATTTCGTGGAAATGTTCGTGGGTGTCGGTGCATCTCGTGTGCGTGACATGTTCGAACAAGCCAAGAAAGCGGCACCGTGCATCATCTTCATCGATGAAATCGACGCCGTAGGTCGCCAGCGTGGCGCAGGTCTGGGCGGTGGTCACGATGAACGTGAACAGACGCTGAACCAGATGCTGGTTGAGATGGACGGCTTCGAAGGTAACGAAGGTATTATCGTTATCGCAGCAACTAACCGTCCGGACGTTCTTGACCCTGCGCTGCTGCGTCCAGGCCGTTTCGACCGTCAGGTTGTGGTTGGTTTGCCAGACGTTCGCGGTCGTGAACAGATCCTGAAAGTGCATATGCGTCGCGTACCGCTGTCTCCGGATATCGATGCGGCAATCATTGCACGTGGCACGCCTGGCTTCTCCGGTGCGGACCTCGCGAACCTGGTGAACGAAGCGGCGCTGTTTGCTGCTCGTGGCAACAAGCGCGTAGTGTCGATGGTTGAGTTCGAAAAAGCGAAAGACAAAATCATGATGGGTGCGGAACGTCGCTCCATGGTGATGACGGAAGCGCAGAAAGAATCTACCGCGTATCACGAAGCTGGCCACGCGATTATCGGTCGCCTGGTACCGGAACACGATCCGGTGCACAAAGTAACGATTATCCCGCGCGGTCGTGCGCTGGGTGTGACCTTCTTCCTGCCTGAAGGCGACGCAATCAGCGCCAGCCGTCAGAAACTGGAAAGTCAGATCTCCACACTGTACGGTGGCCGTCTGGCGGAAGAGATCATCTACGGTGCTGAACATGTTTCTACCGGTGCGTCGAACGACATTAAAGTCGCGACTAACCTGGCGCGTAACATGGTTACTCAGTGGGGCTTCTCCGATAAACTCGGTCCGTTGCTGTACGCTGAAGAAGAAGGCGAAGTGTTCCTGGGACGTTCTGTGGCGAAAGCGAAACACATGTCCGATGAAACCGCTCGCATTATCGATCAGGAAGTTAAGCTGCTGATTGAACGTAACTATGACCGTGCACGTCGTTTGCTGAACGAAAACATGGACATTCTGCACTCGATGAAAGATGCGCTCATGAAATATGAGACCATCGATGCGCCGCAGATTGACGATCTGATGGCTCGCCGCGACGTGCGTCCGCCAGCGGGTTGGGAAGAACCGGGTTCTTCTAACAATAACTCTGGCAGCACCGGCAAACCGAGTGCACCGCGTCCGGTTGATGAACCGCGTGCGCCGGACTCTGGCACTATGTCAGAGCAACTGGGCGACAAATAAGTTATCGTTGATGATGACCGTGTTTTAATTGAAAACCCTGGGGCTTGCTCCGGGGTTTTTCTTATCTGCATATTCAAGATTTTACCAGGGATAAAACTATGAAACTCTTTGCTCAGGGTTCTTCACTGGATCTCAGCCATCCGCACGTCATGGGGATTTTGAACGTCACGCCAGACTCATTTTCCGATGGTGGAGCGCACAACTCTCTGGTTGAGGCGGTAAAACACGCAAACCTGATGATTAACGCCGGGGCGACTATCATTGATGTGGGCGGTGAGTCCACGCGTCCGGGCGCGGCTGATGTGAGTGTGGAAGAAGAGTTGCAGCGAGTGATCCCAGTGGTCGAGGCGATTGCTCAGCGTTTTGAAGTGTGGATTTCGGTCGATACCTCAAAACCCGAAGTGATTCGCGAATGCGCCAGAGTTGGCGCGCATATCATCAATGATATTCGCTCGCTCTCGGAGCCTGGAGCGCTGGAAGCCGCAGCGGAGACCGGATTACCGGTTTGCCTGATGCATATGCAGGGGCAGCCGAAAACCATGCAGGAAGCACCAAAGTATGAGGATGTTTTTGCTGAGGTAAACCGTTACTTTGTTGAGCAAATAGCACGTTGCGAGCGGGCTGGAATCACAAAAGATAAATTGTTGCTCGACCCCGGATTCGGATTCGGTAAAAATCTCACTCACAACTACACATTACTGGCACGTTTGTCTGAGTTTCATCATTTTAATCTGCCATTGCTGGTTGGGATGTCACGAAAATCAATGGTTGGCCAGTTACTGAATGTGGGGCCATCTGAACGCCTGAGCGGTAGCCTTGCGTGCGCGGTGATTGCCGCAATGCAGGGGGCGCAGATCGTTCGTGTCCATGACGTCAAAGAAACCGTAGAAGCGATGCGTGTGGTGGAAGCCACATTGTCTGCAAAGGAAAAAAAACGCTATGAGTAATCGTAAATATTTTGGCACTGATGGGATCCGCGGTCGCGTAGGCGATGCCCCAATTACTCCTGACTTTGTGCTCAAGCTGGGCTGGGCTGCAGGGAAAGTGCTTGCTCGTCATGGTTCACGTAAAATTATTATCGGTAAAGATACGCGTATTTCCGGCTATATGCTGGAGTCTGCGCTGGAAGCGGGCCTGGCTGCCGCCGGACTCTCAGCCTCATTCACAGGGCCAATGCCAACACCCGCCGTTGCGTATCTGACGCGCGCCTTCCGTGCTGAGGCCGGGATTGTTATTTCCGCTTCGCACAACCCGTACTATGACAACGGGATTAAATTCTTCTCTACCGACGGGACTAAACTGCCGGATGCAGTGGAAGAAGCCATTGAAGCCGAGATGGAAAAAGCGATCACCTGCGTGGATTCCGCTGAACTGGGTAAAGCCACGCGTATCGTTGATGCTGCCGGTCGCTATATCGAGTTTTGCAAAGGCACCTTCCCGAACGAACTGAGTCTGAATGAGCTTAAAATTGTGGTGGATTGCGCTAACGGTGCGACGTACCACATTGCGCCAAATGTACTGCGTGAACTGGGTGCAAACGTGATTGCCATTGGCTGTGAGCCAAACGGTGTGAATATCAATGAAGAAGTCGGCGCCACCGACGTCCGTGCCCTGCAGGCGCGCGTGATTGCGGAAAAAGCCGATCTGGGTATTGCGCTGGATGGCGATGGCGACCGCGTCATTATGGTTGATCACGAAGGTAATAAGGTCGATGGCGATCAGATCATGTATATCATCGCCCGTGAAGCCCTGCGTCAGGGTCAGCTGCGCGGTGGCGCGGTAGGTACGCTGATGAGCAACATGGGCCTCGAGCTGGCGCTGAAACAGCTGGGTATTCCGTTTGCCCGTGCAAAAGTTGGCGACCGCTATGTGCTGGAAAAAATGCAGGAAAAAGGCTGGCGTATCGGTGCCGAAAACTCAGGTCATGTGATCCTGCTGGACAAAACCACCACTGGTGACGGTATCGTGGCGGGTCTGCAGGTGCTGGCGGCGATGGTACGCAACCATATGAGCCTGCACGACCTGTGCAGCGGCATGAAAATGTTCCCACAACTGCTGGTTAACGTACGATACACAGCAGGTAGCGGCGATCCACTGGAACATGAAAACGTGAAAGCGGTGATGGCGGAAGTGGAAGCGGCGCTGGGTAACCGTGGACGCGTCCTGCTGCGTAAGTCTGGTACCGAACCGTTAATTCGTGTGATGGTTGAAGGTGAAGACGAAGCGCAGGTGACTGAATTCGCCCACCGTATTGCCGATGCTGTGAAAGCGGCGTAATTCCGAAGAAAGTGAAAGCCGGAGTCTGAGACTCCGGCTTTTTTTTACTGTACGGCAAGCGGCTGTTTACGTCGGCGCTGCCAGAAGTAACCACCGACCATCAGTAGCACAAGGACTGCCAGCCACGGCAGAACCGCCAGCAGATGCCCAGACCGGGCAAAGGTTAACGCAATCATCAGTAGCCAACCGCCCAGCATCGGAATCGCGGTACGCTTAACAATATCCACAGGCGAGACACCTGCAATCCCTGCGATAGCAATGATTACGCCGGCGATGGGCGATAGCGTACGACCAATACCCGCCGAGATCTGGATAGGCAACATCATGACAGCGATATCGCTACCGATATGACGGCTGATGTCCGGCACCATGGGTGCGAAGGAGAAAAATGCCGCATTCCCGGAGCCCATCAGCGCTGAAATTGCGAAGGTGATCAGGGTCATCAGCAGGATAATAGAGGCGGCGCTGAGGCCAAATTCACCGGAAAGTGACAACAGTGCGTCAACGGCACCAATGGCTTTCAGTCCGGCGGAAAAGACTTCACCGGCGATAATCAGCGTCACGACGGTGGCAAAAACGCTGCCCATGCTGTCAAAAACCTTTTGTACGCCAGCCATCACCTCACGCGCCTTGCGATGACGGCAGTACTCACAAACCAGCGTAATAGCGAGGCTTATCAGTACAGCGGTATCCAGCGTGATCTTGAGAGAGCTGAATACTAAATCGCTGCACACCAGCATCAATACCAGCGGCAGCATGGGCAGAAACAGCCAGGCGATAGGTGCGTCGGCTTCATCAGTCGCCGTTAATGTCTGCATTTGCTGAGCGGCATTGTCGCCACTTTCCCGACGGTCAAAAAAGCGTTGCACAACAATATGCAGTAGGGCGATGAAAAGAATGACGGGCACAACGATTGGCAACTGATCCTGCACGAAATAGTTCACGACCTCGATGCCTGCAGTTTTGGCGGCGAGAACAGAGTTGCCGGAGCCGGGGCCAAACTCAACCGCACAGGTACTGGCGATAACGGCGGCAACCGCGGCGCGGCTACAGCCAAGACGGGTAAGCAGCGGGTAAAGCGTCGCCATCAACAGCAGACCCAATCCGGTGGCGCTGCTGATAAACAGCGACAGGAATTGACCCAATAGCAGTGCCAGCCCCAGCAGCAGATAAGGCGAGTTCAGACGCTGCAACGGACGAGAAGTCACCCGAACCAGCACCTGGCTTGCGCCAATGGCCGACATATAAGTGGCAAAACCACCAATCAGCATAATTTGCAGACCGAGGCCGCCGAGACGCACGCTCAGGGTATCGCGAATAAACTCAAAGGCGTCAAAGGGGCCAAATCCGGTGCTCTTTTTCACCAGGCCACTGAGTGAGGTCATTCCGCTAAAATGCGCGATAAGCAACAGCACAATCCCGGTCAATAACAGTACCGACTGGGGGTGATATTTTTTGAGGATCAGACGTCCGGCAAAAATGATGGCGATTAGCGCCAGTAGCAATGACATTCTTGCCCCCTTACTCGAAGTTGCCGGTAACCAGGCACTCGCCATCCCGCAGCAACGGTTTACCCGCGGCAAACAGATGGGCCAGCGAGAGGTCATCATTGAGTACACAGATATCAGCACGTTCTCCGGCGCAGAGCACGCCCCCGGAAATACCCAGCGAGCGCGCAACGTTTGCCGTCAGCATCGCGATGGCCTGTGGCACCGGAATCCCGACATCAATCAGGCGAGGAAGCAGGTTAAGATTGCCTGCGACCGGTGCTGCGCTTAAACCTTCAACGATACCCTGAGCGTTAAAGCGCGGAACGCTGCCATTGCCGTCAGAACTGATCGTGATGCGCTCCGCCGGAACCTGTGCTTCGAGTGCGTGGAGAATCGCTTGCTCCTGAGGCATAAAACGACTGCCACCGGACGTAACATCGATATGGCCGCCGCGATGGGCGAAAGCAATCGCCTGTTCGAACAAGGGCTCAGTTCTCGCAACATGCGTCGGTGAAATATGGTGAATCGGAATACCCGCATCACACAGCTCAATAAGTTGCGACATCCCTTCCGGCAGATTCCCCAGGTGCACATGCAGCAAGCCTTTTTTCCCAGCCAGCAGGGAAGCGACGCGAATATCGCTCACTATCCTCAGCAACTCCTGGAAAGAGGGGTAAGAACCGCGGTGATCGGCGAGGGCGATTTTTACACCAAGAATTGCCGGAATGAAGGCCATATCATCGCGGATGGATCGCGTAATAGTTGGGCTGGGAACGGCGTAGGCTCCCGTGTGCATAAACGCACGTAATCCCTCAAGGTTGAGAGACTGCATTTTTGCGTAGAGGTCTTTGGGTGAACGAGAAATGGCATCGGTGCCTAACACGCCAACCACCGTGGTAATACCTGCCTGAATCAGGTCGCGCAGCTTGACGGCGGGCGTCCGACTGGCAAATCCGGCTTCACCACCGCCACCGGTAAGATGAACATGCTGATCGATGATACCAGGGATAACCCATTTACCCCGACAATCGATGACCTCGTTGATGCCATCAAACAATGAAATATCTTTTTCTACCGCCACAATTCGGTCGGCATGAATGAGCAGGGAGCAGAGGCCTAAATCCTCAGGAGAAAAAACACGGGCATTGGTCAATAAAGTAAACATAGCGGTCCTGTCAAACGTCGAGGGTGAGAGTCGGCAGGTGAAACGAAATATTGTTGTTATGATGCCCACCATAAAGCCATTACTATAACTATGACTATTACCGATTTGTTATTGGAGGATGCGGTTATGGCATGGCGGAGAGCACAACGTGGATTGTAAGTGGCTGGAAGATTTTCTGGCCTTGAGCCAGCATGGAAACTACTCTCAGGCCGCGGCGCAGCGGCATATTACTCAACCTGCGTTGAGTCGGCGTATAAAGGCGCTGGAAGAGGTGCTGGGCGTGCCTTTGTTTGACCGGACAACGACCCCTGTCACGCTGACGCGCTATGGTGAACGCTTTGAACCTTATGCCCGGCACGTTCTCAGCACGTTAACAGAGGCACGCCATGAGCTGTCGGCGATGACGCCAGCAACGGATAACACGCTGGTGATGGTCAGCCTGCATACGCTGTCGGTGAATATCCTGCCGGATATGATCAACTACCTGCGACAGAGTGAGCCGCAGTTAAACTTTACGGTACACGCCAGTATCCAGGGGATAGACAACCACTTCAATGCCCTGATGAACCGGCAAATTGATTTACTGGTAACCTACGATTTACCGTCTGCCCAGCCGGGGCTGGAGATCGCCGGAGGGTTAAAACGTTCCCTATGGCGGTATGAGCGATTTATACCGGTTATTTCAGCCCAGTTGGCTGATGCGCTTAATGATCCGCATGCTCCGATTCCGTGGCTATGCTACAGCGACTACACCTTTGTCAGACGTATTATTGAGTCGGCAGAACAACGCGTCCGCCCACGGCTAAAAAAAGTATTTGAGAGTGGTTTAAGCGAAACGATACGAGAAATGGTACTGCGCCATATGGGAATGGCCTGGTTACCTGAATCGATGGTTGCGGAAGAGTTGGTGAATCAGCAAATTATTCACTGCTGGCCAGAAAATACAGACCTGATTTGTGAAATCCCCGTTGTGGTATGGGCGAATCTTGAAGATCAACGTGCCGTTATGCAGAGATGCTGGGAGAAGTTGCTGCGTTTTTGATTGATATGGCGATTTTTTCCGCAGTTGATACAATGCTAACAAATTGCCCTTGCGAAGGTTATTCGCTTTGGTTAGTATTCACACCCGCTTCAGTGGGAAACAGTAAATATTCCCGCTTTAATGGTCGAAGCATTGTACGCGGCAACTCCGCAAGGAACAGGTTGATTATGCACGAAGCTCTTTTAGTAGTTTTCCTTATTGTGGCAATTGGTCTGGTAGGCTTGATCATGCTGCAGCAAGGCAAAGGCGCTGATATGGGAGCCTCTTTTGGCGCAGGCGCTTCTGGTACTCTGTTTGGTTCAAGTGGTTCTGGTAACTTCATGACCCGTATGACAGCTGTATTGGGAACCTTGTTCTTCATCATCAGTCTGGTGCTGGGTAACATGAACAGCAACAAGACCAATAAAGGAAGTGAGTGGGAAAATCTGAGCGCACCGGCGAAAACCGAGCAAACTCAGCCAGCTGCTCCGGCTCAGCCGACCAGCGATATCCCACGCTAAGTATTCTGTACCGAGGTGGTGGAATTGGTAGACACGCTACCTTGAGGTGGTAGTGCCCTAACGGGCTTGTGGGTTCGAGTCCCATCCTCGGTACCAAATTCCAAAAAAAAGACGCTGCAAAGCGTCTTTTTTTTCGTCTGTTATTTGTGGCTATCCTGTAGGTCGGATAAGGCGTTAACGCCGCCATCCGACATTATTACAACGCCTGATGGCGCTACGCTTATCAGGCCTACAGACACCTTATATTCCGCGCATAAAAAAGGCCGCTTACGCGGCCTTAAGATAGTGAATCTTTACTTCGCCTTATTTTCCAGATTCTCAACCTGCGGCAGGCCGGTTGCGGAAGAGGCGGTCAGCAGGCCAGACTGCGCATAGCCGAACAGCTTCTCGCGGGTATCGGTGATATCCAGATTACGCATGGTCAACTGACCGATACGGTCGTCCGGAGAGAATACGGAGTCGCCTTTTTCCATCGTCAGACGTTCTGGTTTGTACGTCAGA
This sequence comes from Citrobacter portucalensis, assembly GCF_002042885.1. Taxonomy (GTDB): domain Bacteria; phylum Pseudomonadota; class Gammaproteobacteria; order Enterobacterales; family Enterobacteriaceae; genus Citrobacter; species Citrobacter portucalensis. The sequence continues at coordinate 98,274 of NZ_MVFY01000010.1, read as the reverse complement.
TTGTCAGACACGGTGTTGAGGATTGAGTAGTCATTACCGCGACGCAGTTCCAGCGTCACTTCACCGGTAATCTGGCTGGCAACCCAACGCTGCAGACCGTCACGCAGCATCAATGCCTGCGAGTCGAACCAACGGCCCTGATACAGCAGTTTGCCCAACTGACGACCATGAGAGTGATATTGCTCAATGGTGTCTTCGTTATGGATACCGGTCAGCAGACGCTCGTAAGCGATGTGCAGCAATGCCATCCCCGGGGCTTCGTAGATGCCACGGCTCTTCGCTTCAATGATACGGTTTTCAATCTGATCGCTCATACCCAGACCGTGACGGCCGCCGATACGGTTGGCTTCCAGCATCATCTCAACGTCGTCGCTGAAGGTTTTACCGTTAAGAGCAACCGGATGACCCTGTTCAAAACGCACGGTCACTTCTTCTGCCGGGATCTTCACGCTCTCATCCCAGAACTTCACGCCCATAATCGGGTTGACGATTTTGACACTGGAGTTCAGGAATTCCAGATCTTTTGCTTCGTGAGTCGCACCGAGCATATTGGAGTCTGTTGAGTACGCTTTCTCAACGGACATTTTGTAGTCGAAACCACAGGCAATCATAAATTCGGACATCTCATGGCGACCACCGAGTTCATCGATAAAATCGGTATCCAGCCATGGTTTGTAAATCTGCAGTTCGGCGTTGGTCAGCAGACCGTAACGATAGAAACGTTCAATATCGTTACCTTTATAGGTGCTACCGTCGCCCCAGATATTTACGCCATCTTCTTTCATGGCGGCAACCAGCATGGTGCCGGTCACGGCACGGCCCAGCGGGGTGGTATTGAAATAGGTCAGTCCGCCGGTGGTGTTGTGGAATGCACCGCACTGAATGGCAGCGATCCCTTCGGCAACCAGCTGCTTACGGCAATCTACCAGGCGAGCATTCTCAGCACCATATTCCATTGCACGGCGAGGAATGGCGTCATAGTCATCCTCATCCGGCTGGCCCAAATTCGCAGTATATGCATATGGGACAGCCCCTTTTTGTCGCATCCACAGCAGTGCTGCACTGGTGTCCAGGCCGCCGGAAAAAGCGATACCAATACGTTGACCTACCGGGAGATGCTTGAGAATCGTCGTCATAAAATAAAACCCTGCTTGATAGACTGGTGAAGAGGTCGGCTTATTATACTAATTGCATTTTTATGCAAAATAAATGAGTTTTCATTTAATCATCTTTTCTGGATGACAGGAAGAGTTTAGTGATAATTTCGTTAAATAACGGCGTGGGCGGCATATTTATCTTGCTGGGCTAGCGCTGGGCAGCATTCATTGATTTGCATAGTCGTAACAAGGTTGACATAACGCATAGTGAATCAATATACTGTGCGCAGATTTTACGTCCCGTCTCGGTACCAAATCCCAGCAGTATTTGCATTTTTTACCCAAAACGAGTAAAATTTGCCACGTTTCAGGCGCGGGGTGGAGCAGCCTGGTAGCTCGTCGGGCTCATAACCCGAAGGTCGTCGGTTCAAATCCGGCCCCCGCAACCACTTTCCCTTAGAGTTCTTTTTCAAATATACTGTGAAGACTTAGGCCTTCGTAGCTGGATTTGAAAAAAATTCTTTCGGAAGGTTCTCCGAACCGCAGGTGCGGTTATAGGGTTCAGTTATCTAAAGCCCCGATTTATCGGGGTTTTTTGTTATCTGACTACAGAATAACTGGGCTTTAGGCCCTTTTTTTATGTCTTGGGGGTGGGCTTGTCCACATTAGAGCAAAAATTAACAGAGATGATTACAGCGCCAGTTGAAGCCCTGGGCTACGAACTGGTCGGCATCGAATTTATTCGTGGTCGCACATCCACACTGCGCATCTATATTGATAGTGAAGATGGCATCAATGTTGATGATTGTGCTGATGTGAGCCATCAGGTAAGCGCCGTGATGGATGTCGAAGACCCAATCACCGTTGCCTATAACCTGGAAGTCTCCTCTCCGGGTCTCGACCGTCCTCTGTTCACAGCTGAACACTACGTGCGTTTCCTGGGTGAAGAAGTCACGCTGGTTCTTCGTATGGCGGTACAAAACCGTCGTAAATGGCAGGGCGTTATCAAAGCGGTGGACGGTGAGATGATCACGGTCACAGTCGAAGGCAAAGATGAAGTGTTCGCGCTGAGTAATATCCAGAAGGCGAACCTGGTTCCCCACTTTTAACAGTCTGGATTGAGGTGAAAAGCCCGCGATGAACAAAGAAATTTTGGCTGTTGTTGAAGCCGTATCCAACGAAAAAGCGCTGCCACGCGAGAAAATTTTTGAAGCGCTGGAAAGTGCGCTGGCTACAGCAACAAAGAAAAAATATGAGCAAGAGATCGACGTTCGCGTAGAAATCGATCGTAAAAGCGGTGATTTCGATACTTTCCGTCGTTGGGTAATCGTAGAAGAAGTTACTCAGCCGACCAAAGAAATTACGCTGGAAGCGGCACGCTTCGAAGACGAAAGTCTGAACGTGGGCGAATATGTTGAAGATCAGATTGAATCTGTCACCTTTGACCGTATCACCACCCAGACCGCGAAGCAGGTTATCGTACAGAAAGTACGTGAAGCTGAACGCGCAATGGTTGTTGATCAGTTCCGCGAACACGAAGGCGAAATCGTCACCGGTGTGGTGAAGAAAGTAAACCGCGACAACATTTCTCTGGATCTGGGCAGCAATGCTGAAGCTGTGATCCTGCGTGAAGACATGCTGCCGCGTGAAAACTTCCGCCCTGGTGACCGTATTCGTGGTGTTCTGTACTCAGTTCGCCCGGAAGCGCGCGGTGCACAGCTGTTCGTAACCCGTTCCAAGCCGGAAATGCTGATTGAGCTGTTCCGCATTGAAGTGCCGGAAATCGGCGAAGAAGTTATCGAAATTAAAGCGGCTGCTCGCGATCCGGGATCGCGTGCGAAAATCGCCGTTAAGACCAACGACAAGCGTATTGATCCGGTCGGCGCCTGTGTTGGTATGCGCGGTGCGCGCGTTCAGGCGGTTTCTACCGAACTGGGCGGCGAGCGTATCGATATCGTCCTGTGGGATGATAACCCGGCGCAGTTCGTGATTAACGCAATGGCGCCAGCAGACGTCGCTTCTATCGTGGTGGATGAAGACAAACACACCATGGATATCGCGGTTGAAGCCGGTAACCTGGCTCAGGCGATTGGACGTAATGGTCAGAACGTCCGCCTGGCTTCACAACTGAGCGGTTGGGAACTCAACGTGATGACCGTTGATGACCTGCAAGCGAAGCATCAGGCTGAAGCACATGCTGCCATCGATACCTTCACCAAATATCTCGATATCGATGAAGATTTCGCGACTGTTCTGGTGGAAGAAGGTTTTGCGACGCTGGAAGAACTGGCCTACGTGCCAATGAAAGAACTGCTGGAAATTGACGGCCTGGATGAACAGACCGTTGAAGCGCTGCGCGAGCGTGCTAAAAACGCACTGACCACTCTGGCACTGGCCCAGGAAGAAAGCCTCGGTGATAACAAACCGGCTGACGATCTGCTGAATCTGGAAGGATTGGATCGTGAGATGGCCTTCAAACTGGCGGCCCGTGGTGTTTGTACGCTGGAAGATCTCGCTGAACAGGGCATTGATGATCTGGCTGATATCGAAGGGTTGACCGACGAAAAAGCCGGTGAGCTGATTATGGCTGCCCGTAATATTTGCTGGTTCGGCGACGAAGCGTAATAAACTGTAGCAGGAAGGAACAGTATGACAGATGTAACCGTAAAAACGCTGGCTGCAGAGATACAGACTTCCGTAGATCGCCTGGTACAGCAATTTGCTGATGCCGGTATCCCGAAGTCTGCTGACGACTCTGTGTCCGCACAAGAGAAACAAACCTTACTGGCGCATTTGAACCGTGAAAACGGCTCAGCGCCGGATAAGTTGACATTGCAGCGTAAAACGCGCAGTACTCTCAATATTCCAGGTACCGGTGGAAAAAGCAAATCGGTACAAATCGAAGTCCGCAAGACACGCACCTTTGTGAAACGCGATCCGCAAGAGGCTGAACGCCTTGCCGCGGAAGAGCAGGCGCAGCGTGAAGCGGAAGAGCAAGCCCGTCGTGAGGCAGAAGAAGCTGCCAAACGCGAGGCGCAACAAAAAGCCGAACGTGAGGCCGCAGAACAAGCTAAGCGTGAAGCCGCTGATAAAGCGAAACGTGAAGCTGCGGAAAAAGACAAAGTGAGCAATCAACAGACCGACGATATGACTAAAACCGCCCAGGCCGAAAAAGCCCGCCGTGAAAATGAAGCCGCAGAACTGAAGCGTAAAGCGGAAGAAGAAGCACGTCGCAAGCTTGAAGAAGAAGCGCGCCGCGTAGCGGAAGAAGCTCGCCGTATGGCGGAAGAAAACGAGAAAAATGGTGTGAATAACGCTGAACCTGTCGAAGACACCAGTGATTATCACGTCACCACCTCTCAGCATGCTCGCCAGGCTGAAGACGAGAACGATCGTGAAGTTGAAGGCGGTCGTGGTCGTACTCGCAGCACTAAAGCCGCGCGTCCGGCGAAGAAAGGCAATAAACACGCTGAATCTAAAGCTGACCGTGAAGAAGCACGTGCAGCGGTTCGCGGTGGTAAAGGCGGCAAGCAGCGTAAAGGTTCCGCTCTGCAGCAGGGCTTCCAGAAGCCAGCTCAGGCTGTTAACCGTGACGTTGTGATCGGCGAAACCATCACCGTTGGAGATCTGGCGAACAAGATGGCGGTTAAAGGCTCTCAGGTCATCAAAGCAATGATGAAACTGGGCGCAATGGCGACCATCAACCAGGTCATCGACCAGGAAACCGCACAGCTGGTTGCCGAAGAGATGGGCCACAAAGTTATCCTGCGTCGTGAAAACGAGCTGGAAGAAGCAGTAATGAGCGACCGTGACACCGGCGCTGCGGCAGAACCGCGCGCACCGGTAGTGACCATCATGGGTCACGTTGACCACGGTAAAACGTCTCTGCTGGACTACATTCGTTCAACGAAAGTGGCCTCTGGCGAAGCGGGCGGCATTACTCAGCACATCGGTGCGTACCACGTTGAAACTGACAACGGTATGATCACCTTCCTGGACACCCCGGGTCACGCCGCGTTTACCTCCATGCGTGCTCGTGGTGCTCAGGCAACGGATATCGTTGTTCTGGTTGTTGCAGCAGACGACGGCGTGATGCCGCAGACTATCGAAGCTATCCAGCACGCGAAAGCGGCAGGTGTGCCGGTAGTTGTTGCAGTCAACAAAATCGATAAACCGGAAGCGGATCCAGATCGCGTTAAAAACGAACTGTCCCAGTACGGCATCATGCCGGAAGAGTGGGGCGGCGAGAGCCAGTTCGTTCACGTTTCTGCGAAAGCGGGTACCGGTATCGACGAACTGCTGGATGCTATCCTGCTGCAGGCCGAAGTACTGGAACTGAAAGCTATCCGTAAAGGTATGGCGAGCGGTGCGGTTATCGAATCCTTCCTGGATAAAGGTCGTGGCCCGGTCGCTACCGTCCTGGTTCGCGAAGGTACCCTGAACAAGGGCGATATCGTTCTGTGTGGCTTCGAATATGGCCGCGTTCGTGCGATGCGTAACGAACTGGGTCAGGAAGTACTGGAAGCCGGTCCGTCCATTCCGGTGGAAATCCTCGGTCTGTCCGGTGTTCCGGCTGCCGGTGATGAAGTGACCGTCGTTCGTGACGAGAAGAAAGCGCGTGAAGTTGCACTGTACCGTCAGGGCAAATTCCGTGAAGTTAAACTGGCTCGTCAGCAGAAATCTAAACTTGAGAACATGTTCGCCAACATGACCGAAGGCGAAGTTCACGAAGTGAACATCGTGCTGAAGGCTGACGTACAGGGTTCTGTAGAAGCGATTTCCGACTCTTTACTGAAACTGTCTACCGACGAAGTAAAAGTGAAGATCATCGGTTCTGGCGTAGGTGGTATCACCGAAACCGACGCAACCCTGGCTGCGGCATCCAACGCGATTCTGGTTGGCTTCAACGTACGTGCTGATGCCTCTGCACGTAAAGTTATCGAATCAGAAAGTCTGGATCTGCGTTACTACTCCGTCATCTATCATCTGATCGACGAAGTGAAAGCAGCGATGAGCGGCATGCTGTCTCCGGAACTGAAACAGCAGATCATTGGTCTGGCTGAGGTTCGTGATGTGTTCAAATCACCGAAATTCGGCGCTATCGCAGGCTGTATGGTTACCGAAGGCACGATTAAACGTCACAACCCAATCCGCGTACTGCGCGACAACGTGGTTATCTATGAAGGCGAGCTGGAGTCCCTGCGCCGCTTCAAAGATGACGTTAACGAAGTCCGTAACGGTATGGAATGTGGTATCGGCGTTAAGAACTACAACGACGTTCGCGTTGGCGATATGATCGAAGTGTTCGAGATCATCGAGATCAAACGTACAATTGCTTAAGGTTGTTCGGGTGTAGGCCGGATAAGGCGTTTACGCCGACATCCGGCAATGTAATGCCTGATGGCGCTACGCTTATCAGGCCTACAGCCTAATCACCGAATTATTTTCAAAAGGGGCTGAATGCCCCTTTTTTGTCTGGAGAATTTATTATGGCGAAAGAATTTGGTCGCCCGCAGCGTGTCGCGCAGGAGATGCAGAAAGAAATCGCACTCATCCTGCAACGCGAAATCAAAGACCCGCGTGTTGGCATGATGACCACCGTATCGGGTGTTGAGATGTCTCGTGATCTGGCATATGCCAAAGTATTCGTGACTTTCCTCAACGATCAGGACGAAGCTGCCGTGAAAAACGGCATTAAGGCACTGCAGGAAGCCTCTGGTTTTATCCGCTCTCTGCTGGGTAAAGCAATGCGTCTGCGTATCGTGCCTGAGCTGACCTTCTTCTACGACAACTCGTTGGTTGAAGGGATGCGCATGTCCAACCTGGTGACCAGCGTGGTGAAACATGACGATGAGCGTCGTGTGAACCCAGCGGACGACAGCAAGGAGGACTGATGAGTCGTCCTCGTCGTCGTGGTCGCGATATTCATGGTGTCCTGCTGCTGGATAAGCCGCAGGGCATGTCCAGCAATGACGTGCTGCAAAAAGTAAAGCGCATCTACAATGCCAACCGCGCGGGACATACCGGCGCGTTGGATCCGCTGGCGACAGGCATGCTGCCTATCTGCCTTGGTGAAGCGACAAAGTTTTCACAGTATTTGCTGGATTCTGACAAACGCTATCGCGTGGTTGCCCGTCTGGGCCAGCGTACTGACACTTCCGATGCCGATGGGCAGATCGTGCAGGAGCGTCCGGTAACCTTCACCGCAGAACAACTGGCGAGCGCGCTGGAGACTTTCCGCGGCGATATCGAGCAGATTCCGTCGATGTATTCGGCGCTGAAGTATCAGGGTAAGAAGCTGTACGAATATGCGCGTCAGGGCATTGAAGTGCCGCGTGAAGCGCGCCCGATTACCGTCTATGAGCTGCTGTTTATCCGTCATGAAGGTAACGAACTGGAGCTGGAAGTTCACTGCTCCAAAGGCACCTATATTCGTACCATCGTTGACGATCTCGGTGAGAAGCTGGGCTGCGGCGCGCACGTAACGTATCTGCGTCGTTTGACGGTCAGCAAGTATCCGGTGGATCGTATGGTCACGCTGGAACACCTGCGTGAGCTGGTCGAACAGGCAGAACAGCAGAACATTCCGGCGGCTCAGTTGCTTGATCCTTTGCTGATGCCAATGGACAGTCCGGCATCGGACTATCCTGTTGTTAATTTGCCTTTAACATCGTCGGTTTACTTTAAAAATGGTAATCCGGTACGGACGACAGGCGCCCCGCTGGAAGGGCTGGTACGCGTGACGGAAGGCGATGACGGCAAGTTTATTGGCATGGGGGAGATGGACGATGAAGGTCGTGTCGCCCCCCGCCGCCTGGTGGTTGAGTATCCTGCATAGCGCTCTCTGTCTTGCGATAAAAGGGCGCTGCGAGTAGAATACTGCCGCTTAACGTCGCGTGAATTGTTTAACAATCTGCGTGGCGTATACACAAAATCATTCGAGCTGCATCAAGGCGGCAAGTCTGAGGATTCTCAGGAGCTTACTTAGGTAAGTGACTGAGGTGAGCGGACGCAGCCAACGCAGAGTCAGTTTGAAGGATAAAGTGTATACACTGGGATAGCTGAATTAGAGATCGGCATCCTTTCATTCTTATCACTTTGGAGTTTTAAAATGTCTCTAAGTACTGAAGCTACCGCTAAAATCGTTTCTGAGTTTGGTCGTGATGCAAATGACACCGGTTCTACCGATGTTCAGGTTGCTCTGTTGACTGCACAGATTAACCACCTGCAGGGCCACTTTGCAGAGCACAAAAAAGATCACCACAGCCGTCGTGGTCTGCTGCGCATGGTTTCTCAGCGTCGTAAACTGCTCGACTACCTGAAACGTAAAGATGTTGCACGTTACACCGCGCTGATCGAGCGTCTGGGCCTGCGTCGCTAATTCTTTCGAGTTTCAGAAAGAGGGGGCCTTCATGGCCCCTTTTTTCCAGCAGATGGCAGCAATTCGCTGGAAACTAATGTATTGTTGCTATGAATGATCTTCCGTTGCAGAGGTTCGCGCGGCTAATGAGAGGCTTTACTCATGCTTATGGGTTAGGGTTGTCATTAGTCGCGAGGATGCGCAGAAGATCGGGTATTAACGATGGCGCAAAAATGTGCCGTCAAAAAATAGAGAAAGGATATTATTTTGCTTAATCCGATCGTTCGTAAATTCCAGTACGGTCAGCATACCGTTACGCTGGAAACCGGCATGATGGCGCGTCAGGCGACTGCCGCTGTTATGGTTAGCATGGATGACACCGCGGTATTCGTTACCGTTGTTGGTCAGAAAAAAGCGAAACCAGGCCAGGACTTTTTCCCGCTGACCGTTAACTATCAGGAGCGTACCTACGCTGCTGGCCGTATCCCGGGTAGCTTCTTCCGTCGTGAAGGCCGTCCGAGCGAAGGCGAAACCCTGATCGCGCGTCTGATTGACCGCCCGGTTCGCCCGCTGTTCCCGGAAGGCTTCGTTAACGAAGTTCAGGTTATCGCGACCGTTGTTTCCGTTAACCCGCAGGTTAACCCGGACATCGTGGCAATGATTGGTGCATCTGCTGCGCTGACTCTGTCTGGTATCCCATTCAACGGCCCGATCGGTGCTGCACGTGTTGGTTACATCAATGACCAGTACGTACTGAACCCGACTCAGGACGAACTGAAAGAAAGCAAGCTGGACCTGGTTGTTGCAGGTACTGAAGCAGCCGTACTGATGGTTGAATCCGAAGCTGAACTGCTGAGCGAAGATCAGATGCTGGGCGCTGTTGTGTTCGGTCACGAACAGCAGCAGGTTGTGATTCAGGCGATCAACGAGCTGGCGAAAGAAGCTGGCAAACCGCGTTGGGACTGGCAGCCAGAAGCCGTCAACGAAGCGCTGAACGCACGCGTTGCCGCACTGGCAGAAGCTCGCCTGAGCGATGCTTACCGTATCACTGACAAACAAGAGCGTTATGCTCAGGTTGACGTGATCAAGTCTGAAACCATCGCGACTCTGGTGGCTGAAGACGAAACCCTGGACGCTAACGAACTGGGTGAAATCCTGCACGCTATCGAGAAAAACGTTGTTCGTAGCCGCGTACTGGCAGGCGAGCCGCGCATCGATGGCCGTGAAAAAGACATGATCCGTGGCCTGGACGTGCGTACTGGCGTTCTGCCGCGTACCCACGGTTCCGCACTGTTCACCCGTGGCGAAACTCAGGCGCTGGTTACTGCGACCCTGGGCACCACGCGTGATGCGCAGAACCTCGACGAACTGATGGGCGAGCGTACTGACAACTTCCTGTTCCACTACAACTTCCCTCCGTACTGCGTAGGTGAAACCGGTATGGTCGGTTCTCCGAAGCGTCGTGAGATTGGTCACGGCCGTCTGGCGAAGCGTGGCGTACTGGCAGTAATGCCGGAACTGGATAAATTCCCGTACACCGTACGTGTGGTTTCTGAAATCACCGAATCTAACGGTTCTTCTTCCATGGCTTCCGTATGTGGTGCTTCCCTGGCGCTGATGGACGCAGGCGTGCCGATCAAAGCAGCCGTTGCGGGTATCGCGATGGGTCTGGTGAAAGAAGGCGACAACTTTGTTGTTCTGTCTGACATTCTGGGCGACGAAGACCACCTGGGCGATATGGACTTCAAAGTGGCGGGTTCCCGCGACGGTATCTCTGCACTGCAGATGGATATCAAAATTGAAGGTATCACCAAAGAAATCATGCAGGTTGCTCTGAACCAGGCTAAAGGTGCGCGTCTGCACATCCTGGGTGTTATGGAACAAGCGATCAACGCTCCGCGTGGCGATATTTCTCAGTTCGCTCCGCGTATCCACACTATCAAGATCAGCCCGGACAAGATCAAAGACGTTATCGGTAAAGGCGGCTCTGTTATCCGTGCTCTGACCGAAGAAACCGGCACCACCATTGAAATCGAAGATGATGGTACCGTGAAGATTGCTGCGACCGACGGTGAGAAAGCGAAATATGCTATCCGTCGTATCGAAGAGATCACCGCAGAGATCGAAGTAGGCCGTATCTACAATGGTAAAGTGACCCGTATCGTTGACTTTGGCGCATTCGTTGCCATCGGTGGCGGTAAAGAAGGTCTGGTACACATATCTCAGATCGCTGACAAGCGCGTTGAGAAAGTGACCGACTACCTGCAGATGGGCCAGGAAGTACCGGTCAAAGTTCTGGAAGTTGATCGCCAGGGCCGTGTACGTCTGAGCATTAAAGAAGCAACTGAGCAGTCTCAGCCTGCAGGCGAACCGGAAGCTCCGGCAAGCCAGGGCGAGTAAGGTTGCCATTGCCCTCCGTGAAAGCGGAGGGCCTTTAACCCGGCAGGATGCCTTGTTAGCAACCGGGGAACCTGGACGTTCATTCAATCGTTGTCTTCGGGAGTGGGAAATGAAGCCTTTTTTGCGCTGGTGTTTCGTTGCGACAGCACTCACGCTGGCTGGATGCAGTAATTCCGCCTGGCGAAAGAGTGAAGTCCTCGCAGTACCATTGCAACCGACTTTGCAGCAGGAAGTGATTCTGGCACGTATGGAACAAATTCTTGCCAGTCGGGCTTTAACCGATGACGAACGCGCACAGCTTTTATATGAGCGCGGAGTGTTGTATGATAGTCTCGGTCTGAGGGCACTGGCGCGAAATGATTTTTCACAAGCGCTGGCAATCCGACCAGATATGCCTGAAGTATTCAATTACTTAGGTATATATTTAACGCAGGCAGGCAATTTTGATGCTGCCTATGAAGCGTTTGATTCTGTACTTGAGCTTGATCCAACTTACAACTACGCGCACTTAAATCGCGGTATCGCATTGTATTACGGCGGTCGCGACAAGTTAGCGCAAGATGATCTGCTAGCGTTTTATCAAGACGATCCCAATGATCCTTTCCGTAGTCTGTGGCTTTATCTTGCCGAGCAGAAGCTCGATGAGAAGCAGGCTAAAGAAGCGTTGAAGCAACGCTTTGAGAAATCGGATAAAGAGCAATGGGGATGGAACATTGTCGAGTTCTACCTGGGCAACATTAGCGAAGCAACGCTGATGGAACGCCTGAAGGCGGACGCAACGGATAACACCTCGCTCGCTGAGCATCTCAGTGAAACCAACTTCTATTTAGGTAAGTACTACCTAAGTCTGGGGGATTTGGACAACGCTACGGCATTGTTCAAACTGGCGGTGGCTAACAACGTTCATAACTTTGTTGAGCACCGATACGCATTGTTGGAATTATCGCTCCTGGGCCAGGACCAAGATGACCTGGCAGAATCGGACCAGCAATAGCTGACGTACACATCAGCCCGTAATCTTTTTTGATTGCCATCACCTTCACGGGTGAGGGCGTTGTTGTTCGTTAATACACCTACTTTGAGCCGGTTCACACTTTTCAATGAAAATTGCAGATCAATTTCATGATGAGTTATGTAGACTGGCCGCCATTAATTTTGAGGCACACGTACTACATGGCTGAATTCGAAACCACTTTTGCAGATCTGGGCCTGAAGGCTCCTATCCTTGAAGCCCTTAACGATCTGGGTTACGAAAAACCATCTCCAATCCAGGCAGAGTGCATTCCGCATCTGCTGGGCGGCCGCGATGTTCTGGGTATGGCCCAGACAGGTAGCGGCAAAACTGCAGCGTTCTCTTTACCGCTGCTCAACAATCTTGATCCTGAGCTGAAGGCACCTCAGATTCTGGTGCTGGCACCGACCCGCGAACTGGCGGTTCAGGTAGCAGAAGCCATGACGGATTTCTCTAAACACATGCGCGGCGTGAACGTGGTTGCCCTGTACGGCGGTCAGCGTTATGACGTGCAATTACGTGCCCTGCGTCAGGGGCCACAGATCGTCGTCGGTACGCCGGGTCGTCTGCTGGATCACCTGAAGCGCGGTACTCTGGACCTCTCCAAACTGAGCGGTCTGGTACTGGACGAAGCTGACGAAATGCTGCGTATGGGCTTCATCGAAGACGTTGAAACCATCATGGCACAGATCCCGGAAGGTCATCAGACCGCTCTGTTCTCTGCAACCATGCCGGAAGCGATTCGTCGTATTACCCGCCGCTTTATGAAAGAGCCGCAGGAAGTACGTATTCAGTCCAGCGTTACTACCCGTCCTGACATCAGCCAGAGCTACTGGACTGTGTGGGGCATGCGTAAAAATGAAGCGCTGGTGCGTTTCCTGGAAGCAGAAGACTTTGATGCGGCGATTATCTTCGTTCGTACCAAAAATGCGACCCTGGAAGTAGCAGAAGCGCTGGAGCGTAGCGGTTATAGCAGCGCTGCACTGAACGGCGACATGAACCAGTCCCTGCGTGAGCAGACTCTGGAGCGTCTGAAAGATGGCCGTCTGGATATTCTGATTGCAACCGACGTTGCGGCCCGTGGCCTGGACGTTGAGCGTATCAGCCTGGTTGTCAACTACGACATCCCGATGGATTCCGAGTCTTACGTTCACCGTATCGGCCGTACCGGTCGTGCGGGTCGTGCGGGTCGTGCGCTGCTGTTCGTTGAGAACCGCGAGCGTCGTCTGCTGCGTAACATCGAACGCACCATGAAGCTGACTATTCCGGAAGTAGAACTGCCGAACGCAGATCTGCTGGGCAAACGCCGTCTGGAAAAATTCGCTGCTAAAGTACAGCAGCAGCTGGAAAGCAGCGATCTGGATCAATACCGTGCTCTGCTGGCGAAAATGCAGCCGGAAGAAGAGCTGGATATCGAAACGCTGGCAGCTGCACTGCTGAAAATGGCTCAGGGCGAACGTCCTCTGATCCTGCCGCCAGATGCGCCGATGCGTCCGAAACGCGAATTCCGCGACCGTGATGATCGTGGTCCGCGTGACCGCAACGATCGTGGCCCTCGTGACCGTAATGACCGTGGTGGTGAAGACCGTCCGCGTCGTGAACGTCGTGACGTTGGTGACATGCAGCTGTACCGCATTGAAGTGGGCCGTGATGACGGTGTTGAAGTTCGTCATATCGTTGGTGCGATTGCTAACGAAGGTGATATCAGCAGCCGTTACATCGGTAACATCAAGCTGTTTGCTTCCCACTCCACCATCGAACTGCCGAAAGGTATGCCGGGCGACGTGCTGCAGCACTTTACCCGTACTCGCATCCTGAACAAGCCGATGAACATGCAGCTGGTTGGCGATGCAGTTCCGCACACCGGTGGTGAGCGTCGTGGCGGTGGTCGTTTCAGCGGTGAGCGTCGTGAAGGCGGTCGCGGTGAAGGTCGTAACTTTAGCGGCGAACGTCGTGAAGGCGGTCGTGGCGATGGTCGTCGTTTCAGCGGCGAACGTCGTGAAGGCAACCGCGGTCCGCGTCGTGACGATTCTTCTGCTCCGCGTCGTGATGACTCTGCTGGTCGTCGTCGTTTCGGCGGTGATGCATAAACCTTTTAGCTTTATAGCTGTAAAGTAAAATATACGGCCCCGATCTCAACAATCGGGGCTTTTTTTATTTCAATTGTACTCGTGTACTGGTACAGTGCAGCGCATTGAGATGTAGTCACAATATAAATGACTGGAGAGATGGCTAAATGGCAACACTAACCACCACCCAAACATCACCTTCGCTGCTCGGCGGCGTGGTGATCATCGGCGGCACCATTATTGGCGCGGGGATGTTTTCTCTGCCAGTGGTCATGTCCGGGGCGTGGTTCTTCTGGTCAATGGCGGCGCTGATCTTTACCTGGTTCTGCATGCTGCACTCCGGGCTGATGATCCTTGAAGCTAACCTCAATTACCGCATTGGCTCCAGTTTCGACACCATTACCAAAGATCTGCTGGGCAAAGGCTGGAACGTGGTGAACGGCATCTCGATTGCTTTCGTTCTCTATATTCTGACCTACGCGTATATCTCGGCGAGCGGGTCGATCCTGCATCACACCTTCTCCGAGATGTCGTTGAACGTTCCGGCGCGTGCGGCAGGTCTTGGCTTTGCGTTACTGGTGGCGTTTGTGGTGTGGTTAAGTACCAAAGCGGTGAGCCGCATGACGGCAATTGTGCTGGGCGCGAAGGTGATTACCTTTTTCCTGACCTTCGGCAGCTTATTGGGACACGTTCAGCCCACAACGTTGTTTAACGTGGCGGAAAGCAATGCTTCGTATACGCCGTACCTGCTGATGACGCTGCCGTTCTGTCTGGCCTCATTCGGCTATCACGGCAACGTCCCGAGCCTGATGAAGTACTACGGTAAAGATCCGAAGACCATCGTTAAGTGTCTGGTGTACGGCACGCTGCTGGCGCTGGTGCTGTATACCGTATGGTTGCTGGGGACGATGGGTAACATTCCGCGTCCGGAGTTTATCGGTATTGCGCAGCAGGGCGGTAACATAGATGTGCTGGTACAGGCGCTGAGCGGTGTACTAAACAGCCGCAGTCTGGATCTGCTGCTGGTGGTGTTCTCCAACTTTGCGGTGGCGAGTTCATTCCTCGGCGTTACGCTCGGTCTGTTTGACTATCTGGCGGATCTGTTTGGCTTTGATGACTCGGCAATGGGACGTTTCAAAACGGCATTGCTGACGTTTGTCCCGCCAATTATCGGTGGCTTGCTATGGCCGAACGGTTTCCTGTACGCCATTGGCTATGCAGGACTCGCGGCAACCATCTGGGCCGCCATTGTTCCGGCGCTGCTGGCACGTAAATCCCGCGAGCGTTTCGGTAGCCCGAAATTCCGTGTCTGGGGCGGCAAGCCGATGATTGCGCTGATCCTGGTATTCGGTATCGGCAACGCGGTTATCCATATTCTGTCGAGCGTGAATCTGTTGCCTGTATACCAGTAGAACAATTGCCCGGTGGCGCTACGCTTACCGGGCCCACAGAGATTGAGTAGGCCGGATAAGGCGCAGCCGCCATCCGGCACAAATAGTACTACCCCAATAATTCCTGCTTCACATCCATCGCCAAATCAAACGAATGTAGGCGTGCCTGATGATCAAAAATCTGGCCGTTAACCATAATCTCATCAGCCTGGGTTTCACGCAAAATGGCGTCGAGACCATGCCGCACTTTTGCCTTATCACCGACCAGCGACATGCTCAGCGCCTGTTGTACGCCGTACTGCTCAGAAGCGGACCACAGCTGATGCATATTCTCTACCGGCGGCGGTAGCTGGCCGGTTTCGCCACGACGCAGCTTCACAAAGGCCTGCTGCATGGAGGTGAAAAGAAACTCGGCGTCGCGATTGCTGTCGGCGGCAATAATGTTGATGCACACCATCGCATACGGTTTTGCCAGACGCGCTGAGGGCTTGAATTGGCTGCGATACAGATGCAGTGCCTGGTGCAGCATATCCGGAGCAAAGTGCGAGGCGAAGGCAAACGGCAGACCAAGCTGGGCCGCCAGTTGTGCGCTGTACAGGCTGGAGCCTAATAACCAGACGGGGATCTGCTCGCCGTAGCCGGGAACCGGACGTACATGGGGGTTAGGATCGCGGGCGTCGAACCAGTCCACCAGTTCAGCGACGTCGCGTGGGAAGTTATCGATATCACCGCTCATATGGCGGCGCAGTGCGCGCATGGTTGGCTGATCGCTGCCCGGTGCGCGACCAAGCCCGAGATCGATTCGTCCCGGATATAGCGTGTTCAGGGTACCGAACTGCTCGGCGATCACCAGCGGCGAATGGTTAGGCAACATCACGCCGCCAGACCCGAGATGCAGCGTGGTGGTATTGGCAGCCAGATAACCAATCAGCACTGAGGTTGCTGCGCTGGCGATGCCGGTCATGTTGTGATGTTCCGCCAGCCAGTAGCGGTGGTAGCCGCGTTTTTCGGCCAGTTGAGCGAGATCAAGCGAGTGTGTGAAGGCCTCTTTTGCCGAGGATCCTTCAGGGATCGGCGCCAGATCCAGCACCGAGAACGGAATAGTTTTGTCAGTCATAACGGCTCACTTTGTTACCGGTTAATCTTTTAATACTGCATTAAAGATTAGCGAATGTTGTTAACAAAGTGAGCTTTATACGGCGGGCACCGAATATAACATGCCCGATGGCGCTGCGCTTATCGGGCCTACGGGATCGCTATTTGTAGGCCCGATAAGGCATTTATGCCGCATCCGGCTAGGCCTGCAGCTCCAGTCCAGCCAGTCGCTTCCAGTAGCCGTTACAGTCACTGTGGGCGGCAAGCGGTAATGGAGCACTGCCATTTTCATTGGCGCGGAAGGCGTCGAGCATGGCGAATGTTTCAGTGCCTGAAGGGGACAGACGCACAATATCAACTAGCCCCTGCATCGATGTCAGTTCGTTGCCGAGGTTGTAAACATAGCCGCTCATGGTCTGGATCCCGTTGAGGACAAAGACCTGCTGATTCTCCTGCGACAGCACATCGCGCCCGTTCGGATATTTGATGCAGCAGGTTTCACACTCGTCTTTTGGACGGTCTTCAGAGCGCGCGGTAAAGCAGCGGGCAGAGTACGCCAGCGGCAGATGCCCGTAGCTCAGCACCTCAACTTCAAACTGATTGCGAATACCCAGCTCATCACACTGGTTGAGCAGGTTTGCCAGCCAGTCGCGGGAAAGCTCTACCGGCATACACCAGCGCACCATGCCTTGTTTGAGCAGGATACGCAGGGTAACCGCGTTGTAGCAGTTGAGCGCATGCCCGGCGACAAACGGCAGCTTACGCTCGGCGCACATGTTTACTACGCCGAGATCGCTGGCTTCCAGCAGAAAGTCACCGTTTTCGACATAGCGCTTCAGCTCTCCCAGTTCAGAAGAGGCCTGCACCAGCGCCAGTGTTGACAGCACAACCTGTTTACCGCTGCCAGCGAGCGATTTCGCCATATCGAGCCAGTCGCCCACTTTGGTGGCGCGGCGTTTACTGCATACCGCTTCGCCAAGATAGATAACGTCGGCCTGGCTTACGGCAGCCTGCTGATAAAAATCTTCCAGCGTTTCTTTCGGCCAGTACCACAGCACCGGCCCTAAGGAATATTTCATTGCTTCTCTCACTGCCATTTACGGTGATACGCGCCAAGCGTGGTCTGCGTGCCTTCGGACATAGAACCGAGCGTTTCCATCCACGCGGCCTGCGGGACGTAGTTTTGCGGGTCGGCCATACAGCGGTCGATCGCCTGACGCCACACTTTCGCCACCTGACTGACATAGGCCGGGCTGCGCTGACGTCCTTCGATTTTCACCGAGGCAATATTGGCAGCCAGCAGTTCTGGCAGCAGCTCCAGCGTGTTCAGGCTGGTGGGTTCTTCCAGCGCATGATAACGCTCGCCGTCAACCAGATAGCGGCCTTTGCATAGCGTCGGATAACCGGCGTTTTCCCCGTCCTGATAGCGGTCGATCAGCACTTCATTAAGACGGGATTCCAGCCCTTGTTGGGTCTGTTGCCAGCGGACAAAACGGGCAGGCGAGCAGGCACCAACCGTGTTAGGAGACTCACCCGTCAGATAGGACGAAAGATAGCAACGGCCTTCCGCCATAATGCACAGGCTACCGAAGGCGAACACTTCCAGGGGAACTGGCGTGACGCGAGCGAGCTGCTTCACCTGATGAATAGACAGCACGCGCGGCAGCACCACGCGGGCGACGTCAAAGTTGCGATGATAGAAATTAATTGCCTCTTCATTGGTTGCAGATGCCTGAACAGAGACATGGCGCTCAATATGCGGGTAGCGCTCTGCGGCATACTCAAGCATGGCGAGGTCGGCAAGGATCAGCGCGTCTGCACCCAGTTGCGCTGCCATATCAACGGCACGTTGCCAGCGCGCGTAACCATCCGGGTGCGCAAAGGTGTTAATCGCAATGTGCAGCTTACGGCGGTGCTGATGGACAAAACTCACCGCTTCCTGCAATTTTTTCTCGGTAAAATTAAGGCCGGCGAAATGACGGGCGTTGGTATCATCTTTCAGCCCGATGTAGACAGCATCAGCGCCGTTCTCGATGGCCGCCTTAAGCGCCGGTAGGTTTCCGGCAGGGCAGAGCAGCTCCATAATTTATCCTGAACGTTGCGCCGTGATGGGCGCAGAAATGTTAACGAATGGGGATTTTAGTTAACCTTGCTGAGACAATTTTTGATTTGAGGCAGTTAAAGTCGTATTGGTGACACCAATAAAGAGGTAACAATTTCGCATCGAATTGTTGATTTATGCCGCTATGTCGTTTATTTGATATGGCAAAATAGCAGGACTATTGAAACAGGGAGTAAAGCTCGTGTTGGATAAACTGCGTTCACGCTTAGTACAATTTGGTCCTTCTCTGATGAGTGTACCAGTTAAACTGACGCCCTTTGCGCTGAAGCGCCAGGTTCTGGAGCAGGTCCTGAGCTGGCAGTTTAGTCAGGCGCTGGCCGATGGGGAGCTGGAGTTTCTCGAAGGTCGCTGGCTGAGCATTCATGTGCGTGACATTGACCTCAAATGGTATACCTCTGTTGAGAACGATAAACTTATCGTCAGCCAGAATGCAGATGCGGATGTGAGTTTTAGCGCCGATGCCAGCGATCTGCTGATGATCGTGGCCCGCAAGCAGGATCCGGATACGCTTTTCTTCCAGCGTCGTCTGGTGATTGAAGGTGATACAGAATTAGGGCTATACGTAAAAAATCTGATGGATGCCATCGAACTGGAGCAGATGCCTAAAGCGTTGCGCGTCATGCTGATGCAGTTGGCGGATTTTGTTGAGGCGGGGATGAAAACGTCGCCAGAAACCAAACAGACCTCGGTAGGTGAGCCATGCTGATTCGAGTTGAAATTCCCATTGATGCCCCTGGTATTGATGCGCTGCTGCGCCGTTCATTTGAGAGCGATGCGGAAGCGAAATTAGTGCACGACCTGCGTGAAGATGGTTTATTAACGCTGGGTCTGGTTGCTACCGATGACGAAGGTCAGGTAGTGGGTTACGTCGCGTTCAGCCCAGTTGATGTTCAGGGTGAAGATCTGCAATGGGTCGGCATGGCGCCGCTCGCGGTGGATGAAAACTACCGGGGGCAGGGCCTGGCGCGTCAGCTGGTCTATGAAGGACTCGATTCACTGAATGAGTTTGGCTACGCAGCGGTGGTTACGCTGGGGGATCCGGCCCTGTACAGCCGCTTTGGCTTTGAGCTGGCGGCCCATCATGACCTGCGTTGCCGCTGGCCGGGCACCGAAAGCGCGTTCCAGGTTCATCGCCTGGCGGACGATGCGCTGGATGGCGTGACGGGACTTGTGGAATACCACGACCACTTCAATCGCTTTTAAGCTTCCGGGGTTTGCAGGCTGCTTAATAGCGCCTCAAACCCTTCGCCTTCGACAAGGCGCTCTTTCTGCCGCTTGGTGAGCTGTTTAACGCGATACTCTATGCGCAGGGCCAGCGAACGGTCGCCGACCTGCGCCGCAAATGCCAACGTGAGTTCCCCCTTTCCGCGTAGCGCCTTCGCGCCTTTCCCACTTTGATGCTGCTTATAGCGACGCTGCACATCGGTGGTTATTCCAGTGTATAAGGCGTTGTCAGCGGTACGGATCAGGTACAGATACCAGGGTGTCATTGTTACCATCGACGTGATAATTTTCAGGCCTACAGTATAAAAGAGAACAGAAATGGAAACACTGACTGCGGTGACCCGCTGGCTGGCAAAGCAGCACGTCGTGACCTGGTGCGTACATCATGAAGGTGAATTATGGTGCGCCAATGCGTTTTACCTGTTTGATGCGCAGAAGATGGTGTTCTATGTGCTGACCGAAGAGAAAACGCGGCATGCGCAGATGTCCGGACCACGCGCACCGATTGCCGGTACAGTAAACGGTCAGCCTAAAACCGTCGCTCTGATTCGTGGCGTACAGTTTAAAGGGGAAATCCGGCGTCTTGAAGGGCAGGAGAGCGAAGCTGCGCGTAAAGCCTACAACCGCCGTTTCCCCGTCGCCAGAATGCTGCCAGCGCCCGTATGGGAGATTCGACTGGATGAAGTCAAATTCACGGACAACACGCTGGGCTTTGGTAAAAAGATGCATTGGTTACGTGATCTATAGTTAGAACAGTGATTGAAGACCTGGGGAAGATAAGCGATGAGTCAGGTGTTAATAACGGGAGCCACGGGGCTGGTGGGCGGACATTTGCTGCGTATGCTGCTCAATGAACCCCGGGTCAATGCCATCACGGCACCAACGCGTCGACCGCTGGCAGATACGGTTGGTATCTATAACCCCCATGATCCGCAGCTAACCGATGCTCTGGCACAGGTCACCGATCCGGTCGATATTGTCTTTTGTTGTTTGGGGACTACCCGGCGTGAAGCGGGCAGCAAAGAGGCGTTTATCCATGCTGACTATACGCTGGTGGTAGATACAGCCCTGACGGGACGTAGGTTAGGCGCCCAGCATATGCTGGTGGTGAGTTCGATGGGCGCCAATGCGAATTCACCGTTTTTTTATAATCGGGTGAAAGGTGAAATGGAGCAGGCGCTGATCGCGCAGAATTGGCCACGGCTGACGATTGTCCGGCCTTCAATGCTACTGGGTGATAGGGACAAACAGCGGACGAATGAGATGTTTTTAGCGCCGTTGTTCAGGCTGCTGCCGGGTAACTGGAAGTCGATTGAAGCGCGCGATGTTGCTCGGGCAATGCTGGCAGAAGCGTTGGCACCTGGGCATGAAGGGGTTTCGATCCTGACCTCTTCCGAGCTACGCGAAAGGGCTAAATAAAAAAATGCCGGATGGCGCTGACGCTTATCCGGCCTACAAACGATTACGTTCTGTAGGCCGGATAAGATGCCATCTACAGGCGTGTTACTTAATAAACGTAAAGGCCGTCGTGACGCGTTTCACGCCGCTTACCCGGCTGGCGATATCCGCCGCCGCCTTCGCTTCACGCTCGGTCACCAGACCTAACAGGAACACTTCTCCGTTCTCAGTCGTTACTTTCACGTTAGAGGATTTCACCTGATCGCTGGTCAGTAACTGGGAACGTACTTTGGTGGTTATCCAGGTATCGTTGGACGCATCGCCCAGACCGATTGGCTGGCCCTGACGGATCTCATTAAAGACCTCAGTCGTACCTTCTACGCCCATCGCAATCTGTTTTGCACGTGCAGACAGTTCGCTATTCGGCGACTGGCCGACCAGCAGCACTTTACCCTGATATGCGCTCACGTTGATTCGCGCTTCTTTCTTGATCTGGGCATCTTTCGACAACGCCGTATTGACGCGTAATTCCAGGGTACTGTCATCAACCTGGGTGCCGACACTACGAGGATCCGTCGCGGCTTTAGTCCCGACAGCTGCAGTTCCAACAACGGCGGCAGCGACACAGCCTTGCAGCAGCAGTGCAGCGATAATCACAGCAAGCGGCGAAAATGCCTTCATGTGTACTCCTTAATCATCCTGGTGAGGGAAAAGCGTGTTATCGATAAGATCGCAAAGGCAGTTGACCGTCAGCATGTGCATTTCCTGAACGCGAGCGCTGTGGTGTGAGGGTATACGGATTTCAACATCCTGTGGCCCCAGTAATCCGGCCAGTTCCCCTCCGTCATACCCGGTCAGCGCGACGATTGTCATGTCGCGTGTCACGGCGGCTTCAACGGCTTTTACGATATCGCGGCTATTACCACGCGTAGAGATTGCCAGCAGAACATCACCTGCATGTCCCAGCGCACGGACTTGTTTTGCATAAACTTCGTCGTGCAGGCGATCGTTGGCAATCGCAGTTAAGACCACATTATCAGTATTTAGTGCAATCGCAGGTAAACTTGGGCGTTCTGTTTCAAAACGATTGATCATGCTGGCAGCAAAATGCTGTGCGTTGGCAGCGGACGTCCCATTACCACAACAGAGAATTTTGTTGCCATTGAGCAGGGACTGAACCAGCGTCATGGCGGCACGGGAGATTGCATCCGGAAGTGCTTCAGCCGCAGCTATCTGAGTTTGAATGCTTTCTGTAAAGCAGACTTTAATTCTATCTAACACGCTAATCCTTAAGAACCAGGCTCTGAATCTTCAACTATGAGCGGTCGTTGAACGCGTCCTTAAACCACTCAACATCATTTCCGGTGAAGGCTAACACATCGAACCGGCAATCCACAGTATCAAAACTCCCATTGTGGCGCGCAAGCCACAAGCGGGCGGTCTGTAATAATTTGTGTTGTTTGCTCCGGGTCACACTCGCCGCCGCACCACCGAACTGTGCTGAGCGTCGGTAGCGAACCTCAACAAATACGGTGGTGTTGCCTTCACGCATTATCAGGTCGATTTCGCCACCACGTTCACGCACGTTGGCGGCGATAAAATGCAGTCCCTTGCTCAGCAGCCAGTCAAGCGCGGTGGATTCCCACGCGTCACCGGTCTGTTTACTCGTTAACTGGCGGGGACGACTTGTCCTTGCTGGTATTTGAGCCATGATAACTTCCTGTTAATCACACAATCCTGCGTTGCGGTTAAGGCCCCGGTATTACCGTTAATTTCGAAACCCTGCACCTGACGCATTTGCGAGAAGTGGTTGGCAAGCGACCAGGCATCGACACCCATGGCATACATACGCGCCAGCGAGTAGTCGTTACGAACCGCGCCAAGCGCCTGCTGCATAAGAGGTGCATTAGCGCCTGCCAGCATCGGAATTTCGCTGTACTGCAAACCTTCCATCTCCAGACGGAAATCCGGGCCGGCAGTGCCCTGCGCACTACGAGAACTGGCGTACAGCGTTGCTCCGCTCTGGCTGCCGTTGCGCATGGCGATCATCGGCTTAATAAATGCAATTTCTTCCGGCGTCGCCAGAATATACACGGCATCAACACGACCGCTGCCGCCGGTGATTTGCGCATCGGTAGGTGCTGCCGGGATGGTCAGACCACCAATCGTCACGCCGGGTTGGGCTGGCACAGAGGAGGCCACCGGGCTGCCTGTCAGGGAAATCCCCGAGCCGCCGTTGACGCCCATTTTAAGTTCAGCGGTGGAGCCGAACTTCTGCTGCAATACCACGCCGCCACCCAGTTTTTGCCATTCCTGTGCAAAGGCGTTGGCAACGCGATCGCCTAATGAACTCCGTGGAATCAACAACAGCGGCGTCTGTTTTCCCTGATCGCGGATGTGGCGCGCGGCGTCGCGCGCTTCATCTTCTGGCGACAGGGCGAAGTAGCAGACGTTCGGCAGATTTTTCACCGACTCCGGCTGGTTAAGCGCCAGGACGTTCAATGGCGTGTTGCTTTTCATCAGCTCTTCAACATTGTTCTTCAACAGTGGGCCAACCACGATGCTGGCGCCATCCTGCTGAACCTGAGTCAGGATCTGGTTCAGCGGCTGTGATGAAGTGTCGTAGATTTTCAGCTCAGCGGATGGATTCGCCGGTGCGCTGGAGGTTGTTGGCTGAGCGGGTGCTGCGGGCTGCACAGCAGGTGTTTCTGGCTGAGCCGGCGTCTCGTTGGTCAGATCGCTTACTGACGCCTGAGACGGGCTGGCAACGCCGTCAGTCGTTTGCGGCTGTTCTGTGGTGGTCGCGGCAGCTGGAACTGCGGCAGGTGTGACAGCAACAGGGGCTGCGACAGGTTGAGTGCCCATGTTTTTCGCAGCTTCAAAGCCTTGCTGAATAGTACGGCCAAATACAGCGGCCTGACCGTTCAGTGGTAACAGCAGAGCGATTTTGCTGGTGGAGGCGGGCTTAAAGCTCTGCACGTTAACCAACTGTGTTGGTAACAGTTTTGCTCCTGGGTTTTGCGGATAACGTTTCTGCCAGTCCGCAATACCAGCTTTCATCATGTCCGGATCGTTACGGTTATCGAACCATACGCGCTGGAGATCCAGCCAGCCTTGCAGCACGTTTTCATCAGCATTGATGACCAGCGCTTGCGCTTGCTCCTGGGTCATGGACGACAGCGCCTGCCAGGTGGCGTCCATATTTTTCTGCTTAGCATTCGCGGCCAGCAGCGGTTCCTGCGCGATCAGGGCGCGCAGCAGCGTCAGAGATGGGCGACCCTGGTTGACGTCGATTTGCGCCTGCCAGTAGCGTGCCTGTTGGTTTTGATCGAAATCGGCGGGAGTTAACTTATCCAGCAGGGCCTGTGCGCCAGCGACATCTTTCTGCGCGAGCTTAATCTCGACGGCCAGCAGTGACTGCTCACGCTGCTGGGCATCGCTTAGCTTCTGCGGTAGCTGGTTAAACAGTTCGATAGCCTGCTGGCTCTTGCCTTCTTTCAGCAGTGCACGAATGGCGAGTAATTGCCAGTTGGTCTTGCTATCATCTGAGCTTTGCTGCATTTGTTGCAGATAAAAGCCGGAATCAGCCTGCGCAGTGCCCTGCATATGGGCTGCACTCTGGTCTGGCGCCTGGGTGCCACAGCCTGCGAAAATCAGTGCTGCCAGAATGACTGGTAGCGCGCGTGCGGCTTTCAAACGAGAAAATGTTGAGGGTACCATACTGTATCCAGTGATATTTTTTTACTCAATGCTCAATATTAAATCGGCAATACGGACGACACAATGAAACAACACGAATCGGCGGATAATTCTCAAGGCCAACTCTTTATTGTACCTACTCCTATAGGAAATTTGGCTGATATTACCCAACGAGCGCTCGAAGTTTTACAAGCCGTTGATTTGATTGCCGCTGAAGACACTCGTCATACAGGATTATTGTTACAACACTTCGCGATTAACGCGCGTCTGTTCGCGCTACATGACCACAACGAGCAGCAAAAGGCCGAAACGCTGGTCGCGAAGCTCAAAGAAGGACAAAACATTGCGCTGGTTTCCGATGCCGGAACGCCGCTGATTAACGATCCTGGCTACCATCTGGTGCGTACCTGTCGTGAAGCAGGGATCCGCGTTGTTCCCCTGCCTGGTCCTTGTGCGGCGATTGCTGCCCTGAGCGCTGCAGGCCTGCCTTCAGACCGTTTTTGCTATGAAGGATTTCTGCCTGCCAAATCGAAAGGGCGTCGTGATGCGATGAAAGCCATTGAGGCCGAACCGCGTACGCTTATTTTTTATGAATCTACCCACCGCTTGCTGGATAGCCTGGAAGACATGGTTGCCGTGTGGGGCGAATCCCGTTACGTGGTGCTGGCGCGCGAGCTGACCAAAACCTGGGAAACTATTCACGGTGCACCGGTCGGTGAATTGCTGGCGTGGGTCAAGGAAGATGAAAACCGTCGTAAAGGTGAAATGGTGCTGATTGTCGAAGGGCATAAAGCGCAGGAAGACGACCTTCCTGCCGATGCGCTGCGTACGTTGGCCTTATTGCAGGCAGAACTGCCGCTGAAAAAGGCCGCCGCGCTGGCTGCTGAAATCCATGGCGTGAAAAAGAATGCGTTGTATAAGTACGCGCTGGAACAGCAGGGAGAGTAAGCCCGATTGCTGATGGCCAAACCGACAAGGGTATGGCCATTAGCTAACACAGTGCTTAAGACTGAGCGGCAGTTTCACTGATTAATAAGCGGTTTGCTGACCCGCATACAGTGATTTTGCTACGCACCACTTCTTTCATCGCATCCATACCGACCCGCATGTAATAGCGAGGATCGTTGCCCTGCGGATTCTCCGCAAACCACGCTTTGACCGCATCGGCAAAAGCGATTTTCAGTTCGGTCGCGACGTTAACTTTGCAAACGCCAAGCTCGATCGTGCGGCGGACGTATTCGTCAGGGACATCGCTTGCGCCATGTAGCACCAGCGGAACGTCGACTACCTCACGAATTTCACCCAGCCGCTGGAAATCGATTTTGGGCGTCTTGGTGTACAAACCGTGTGCTGTGCCGATGGCAACAGCAAGGCTATCTACGCCAGTACGCTCAACAAACCGTTTAGCTTCTTGTGGATCGGTGAGGAAGGCGCTTTCTGCATCCACACTCATATCATCTTCTACGCCACCGAGGCGACCCAGCTCAGCTTCCACGCTGCAATCTTTGGCATGGCAAAAATCCACAACGGATTTCACCAGCTTCACGTTTTCTTCAAACGGAAAGTGGCTGCCGTCAATCATTGCGCTGCGCACTCCTGCATTCACTTTACGACGAATGTCGTCCAGCGACTCATGGTGATCGAGGTGCAGCGCCAGCGGTATACCGTAGCTGGTGGAATAAGCGCTGCACAGCGCGTAGATCTCTTCCAGCGCGATATGCTTAAAGGTACCCGGCGTTCCTGCCAGGATCACCGGCGATTGCATTTCATAGCACACTTCAAGGATCGCCTGGATCGTCTCGGCGTTATGAATGTTAAAGGCAGGTACGGCATAACCCTTTTTTTGGGCATCCAGCAGGAGGTATTTCGTGGAAATAATGCTCATAAAACGATCCTTTTAGGCGTTCCAGGGATGAATAACAACGCCCTGTACAACGCGGTTCACAGTGCCGCTGGCAGAAGGCGTATCCGGTGTATTGCCGATATTGATGGATTGCGTCAAAGCAAAAACCTGGGCGTAGATCAGGAAGCAGAACGCCAATTCCATATCGATGAAAGAGCGTGCTGGTGGCAGCAGAATATGTGGGCCTGCTTCAATCACCTCATGGGTTTGTGCGGCAATCGCGACAACCCGCAATGCCTGCCGATCGCGGCGTAACTCTGCCAGCAGATCGAGATCGTATTGACGTGTATACGGATGGCTGGAAACAAAGACCACTACCAGCGTTTCGTTATCAACCAGCGACTTTGGACCGTGACGAAAGCCTGTCGGGGAGTCATAGAATGCGGCCAGTTTGCCTGCAGTCAGCTCCAGGACTTTCAGTGCCGATTCCCGCGCTGCTCCCTGTAATCCACCGCTACCGAGGTAAACGATCCGTTTCCAGGGTTCATTGCCAAATACACCGTCGCTGAAATCGCCCAGCGAAGTCAGAATCGTCTGGCATCGATCGGCCACGTCACGGAAGGTCTGGCTGTTGATTTTCTCTGGGGCAAATACTGCCAGGCAGCTGGCCATCATGGTGGTAATGCTGCTGGTCATCGCGAAGCCACGATCATGTGTCTCTGCGGGCATTAACAGAGCAAAGGCATTGTCGCTTGCAACTGCGTTTTGATAGAGGCTACCTGCTTCGTTGCAGGTGATCGGCAGGTGATAACACTCAGGCACAAACTGATTAGCCAGTTCCACTGCTGCAACGCTTTCAGGGCTGTTACCTGAGCGAGCGAAAGAAATGAGCAGCAGCGGATGTGCGGGATTCAGGTAATCCATCGGATTGGTGACCAGATCGGTGGTCGGCACAGCGCTGATATTTTTTCCGGTGTAGCTTGCCAGCCAGGGAGCGATGATGTCGCCAATGAATGCTGATGTTCCAGCCCCGGTCAGTATGATCCGCAGATCGTTTTTGCGCAGTAATGGCGCGAGAAAGCTGTCAATGGCAGATCGAATGTTGTCGATATTCGTAAGGGAACGGATCCAACTGGCAGGTTGTTGACGGATCTCTTCTTCGGTCCAGGTGCCCGTTACCGCGGTAACAGGGGTATAGGTTTCTGGCATAACTTAAGTCCTTAGTCTTGTAAATTCCACATAAGACGCTGGCGAGAATGTCGCTATCTTTCGTTTCGTTTCACTTGTTCATCTTGTCGATTGATTAAAATTTATAGAAAAGAAATCGAAAGATCAATAATCCAAAATGAAATAAAACGAAATTTGTGATCGTGAGAACGAAAGGTGTAGTTATCTTATTGATCTATAAGAAGTAGGCTTGTTGTAGGATGGTTAGATATTTACTCAAGCGAAAGGAAAAGAAAGGCCTTGCGATCGAAGACCGCAGGCCAATACGAGACAAAATGAAAGGTCAAAGGGGGAGAGCCTGACCCTGAATCCAGATCTGTTGTAAATGTAGCCCGCTATTGAGCGCGATCGCGTCTGCACGTTTTCCCACTGCTAACGATCCCAGTTGGCGATCGATACCCAACAGACGTGCGGGGTGGAGAGAGGCCATATGAATTGCCTCTTCTGCCGTTATCCCGGTGAGCTCGACCATATTACGTACGGCTGCGTCAACCGAGAGCGTGCTACCAGCCAGGCCACCGGAAGCGGTACGCACAATACCACTGTGCATTTCTACTTCCTCACCGCAGAGCGTATAGCGCCCGTCTGGCATTCCTGCAGCCTGCATGGCATCGGTGATCAGCACCAGCCTGTCTTTGGCGCAACAGCAGCAGAGCTTCATGGCCGCCGGGTGGACATGGTGTCCGTCAGCGATAAGTTCCAGCCAGGCGCGAGGGTCGGTTAACCCTACGCCAACCATTCCTGGCTCCCGATGATGTAAGCCGGTCATACCGTTGTAGCAGTGAACCAGTCCGTCAGCGCCGGCGTCAAAGGCTGCGCGGGTTTGTTCCCAGGTAGCTGCGCTGTGTCCCAACATCACCCGTACGTTGCGCTGCTTCAGATGTTCGATGGCCTGCAATGCACCGGGTTTTTCTGGTGCCAGCGCAACGACGCGCAATGTTTGCTGGGAAATCGCAATCAGTTCATCCAGTTCACTGAGTTCCAGTTCTCTGAAAAGCTCAGGCGGGTGCGCCCCTTTGTTCTGCGGCGTAAAGTACGGGCCTTCAAGATAACTGCCCAGCACCTGTGCGCCTGGCCCTCCGGAATGGTAGCGATGGGCGATACGCTCAAGCGCCTTGTGAATATCCGGTAATGGAGCGGTGACGGTAGTGGGTAGCCAGTTGGCTACCCCTTCACGTGCTTTGTGCATCGCCAGTTTGTCGAGTGTATCCGGTGCTTCATCCATCACATCGGCACCCGCGCCCCCGTGTACGTGGGTATCAATGTATGCCGGACAGAGCAGTTCAGCATCGCGGACCATAACGCCGGAAGGAATTGGCTCTATTGCCGCAATGATACCGTCTTCAATATGCAATTGATGATCGTCCAGCCAACCCTGTTCGGTCAGTAGACGTCTGGCGCGCAGTAGCAGTGTCATATCCCTTCCTCAACGGGCTTTTCCTCACGGCAGCGTCCCAGCTCGTCCACCAGGCTGGTTAAACCCCGGTGCCCGCACTCCAGCGCCTGCAAACGAAACGCTTCGCTGCTCAGGTCGTCGCGCTCCAGCACCATCTCCAGTAGCAGTTGTAGATTGGTACCGGTGATCACTTCAGTACCTTGCCTTTGCATGGCTAGTGTGGAAGCGACGCGAAATGGCGTTCCGCCCAACAAATCAGTCAGAAACACGATGTCTTGCTGCGCATCCAGTTCACCCACCGCCTGTTCAAGTTGTGAGGTGAGCAAGGCAGTGGTTGAGGTTTCCGGAAAGTCGATGGCAATGAACTGAGTCTGCTCACCCAGAATCTGTTTCATCGCTTTTTCCATTCCGCTGGCAAACCCGCCATGACCCGTCAAAATAATACCTAACATCTACAACCCCTTATATTTACAGGAAATGACAGAACTTACCTACGACGCCGAGCACCACGGTAATGGCGATAAGGCGCAGAGGACTCCAGCCACGGCGGACCAGCCAGAACATGGTTAATGTGTAGACCAGCGGCAAAAAAGCAGGCATCAGCTTGTCTATCACGTCTGTTTGCAGTTTCACTACCGCATCGCCAGCAGTGATTTCCAGCGTAGTGCTCAGGCGAACATAGGTCGCTACCAGCGCACCAATCACCGTCATCCCAACGATGGATGCCGCATGTCCAACCTTTTTGGTGTTAGCTTTAATCAGCGGAATGGCAGCAACGCCCATTCGATAAGCATAGTGTGCCAGCCCAAAGCGCAGACCAAGATGAACCACGTTGAACATAACAATAAAGACAACTGCGCCAAGAATAGAGCCTTGCAGCGCCAGACTGGCCCCGATACCGCCGCAAATAGGCAGTAACGTTAACCAGAACATGGCATCGCCGATGCCGCCAAGCGGCGCACCCACGGCAATCTTGGTGCTTTGAATACTGTTCACATCCTGCTTGGAGCGTTCCATCGCCAGGATAATCCCGATAACAAACGTGACCAGGAACGGGTGCGTGTTGAAGAAGCCCATATGGCCTTTCATCGAACGCGCCAGATCGCGCTTATTGGTATGGATCTTTTTCAGAGCAGGTAACAGGCCGTACAGCCATCCTGATGCCTGCATACGTTCGTAGTTAAAAGAGGCCTGCAACAGCATTGAACGCCAGGCAACACGGTTGATATCTTTTTTCGTCAGCTCGGCACCGATATTCTGGTCTTCGTAGACGTTTTCATTGGTGCCGGACAGCAGCGTTTCTTCGGTTTCGGAAACGTTCGGCAGAGCCGTTTGATTAGATGCCATCTTCGAATTCCTCTTTTTGTGCTGCGGGAGCTGTAGGTTCAGGTGATTTACGCAGAAAATCGATCAGCGCCATTGCCAGTGCTGCGGCGGCGATCGCCAGCACAGGGAGTTTGAGCCAGGCAGCTGCTACAAAACCCAGGATGAAGTAGGGGATATAGACGTTTTTCATCATGATTTTCAGCAGTACGGCGAAGCCGATAGCTGGCATGATGCCGCCTGCCACACCCAGGCCGTCAATCAGACGCGTCGGCAGAACATCTATCGCGGTTTTGGCATGTTCCGCGCCAAAGTAAATCGGCAGGAACGCGCATAAGAAGTAGAAGGTCCCCAACGCGAGCAACGCCAGATAGTTGACCCTCTCAATCCCGGCGGTATCGGCATTCGCTGCCATGCGATCGCAGCGAGCCATCACCCCGGACATCACAGAGAACAGGAAGGTAATCCCCATCTGTACTGCTACAGCGAACGGTACCGCCACACCTACGGCAACTTCAGGTTTCACTCCGGTCGTTATGGCAAACGTGGTTCCCACGATAGTGCCGATAATAACGTTTGGCGGTTGAGCTCCCGCTAGTGGGGCAAGACCCATCCACACCAGTTCCAGCGTGCCACCTGTTAAAATACCGGTATGCAGATCGCCCAGAATCAGGCCGACCAGCGGCCCGAGAACAACCGGGCGGTGCATGTGCGTTAACCCGTTGAACATATCCAGGCCTGCAATAAAGGCGAGAATACCCAACGCAAAAGCCTGCAACAGACTGATTTCCATTGTGAATCCCTCAGAGAAGTTTATAGAGGTCCTGGGCGGGTTCTGTTGGAACGCCCTGAACGAAGCATTCCACTCCAGCGGCTTTGAGCCCGTTGAACGCCGTAATATCGGCAGCGTCTACAGAAACCGTTTTGGCGATTTGTTGCTTGCCGTTGGCGTAGTGCATATTGCCAACGTTGATACGGTTAACAGGAACACCGCCTTCGACCAGACGGAAGAAATCCGCAGGCGATTTGCAGACCAGCAGAATTTTCTGGCGATCGGCGGCACGGTGAATATTGTCGATCACTTTTTGTAGTGACCAGAAGCGTACGGCGATCCCTTCTGCCAGTACCATTTCCATCAGGTTTTGCTGCACTGGATCTTCAGCCACCTCATCATTAGCGACCAGCACCAGGTTTGCCCCCGCAAACCCGACCCATTGCACACCAACCTGACCGTGAATCAGACGTTCATCAATGCGACTTAATACAATGTTTGGCATGGTATTTTTCTCTTTTTTGTTATGCGTTACGATCTGGAGCACCCAGGCAGGCGCAGTGATATTGCTGCAGTATGTCCTGAATATGGTTAATGATGAGTTCTCGCGGCGTGGCGCTGAGATCTCCCTCGCGCACTTTTACGTACTGCAAGGGTAAATACTGGCTAATCAGCGGTAGTGGAATGGGGTCGTCCGCCAGGTTACGTACCAGACGTTCAAATGCTTCATCAATCTGGCTGTCCGGCCAGTAGTAACGAACCCGATCAGAGTAGCTGTATCCACGGGCCAGACGGCGTGCGTTGCCATCACCGTGATAATGGCTCTGCCAGTACTCTGGTCTATCAAGCATTACGCTTTCCAGCACATGTCGCAGGCCCGAGCTGGCTTTTGCAGGCAGCAATTCTTCTTCAATGGCCGCTAACGAAAACAGCGCTTCGCGCAGGGCGAAGGTAAGCGCGGGTCCCACTTTCAGAATAGCGAAGTGGTCTATCACCAGTTGGCGCAAGGACTGTGGCGTTTGGTAATCGGTAGAATGCGCTTCAAAAACCAGCGTGTCGTAGTCTTCCACCATTTTGCTGAGTGCCACGGCTTTCTGCGGTTGATAATCAATGATGTGCGTGTGGTCGAATTCAACGCCAGGTTGCACGACCAGGGCGATAATACGTGCCCATATACCTTCCAGCCCCCGCTTTTCAAAGGCGTGATAGTGGGCCTGCAGCGTTGCACGTGCGGCATCTGGCGTTGTTACCGCCAGTTCGGTTAACGCTTCGTGTGCGCCACCAGGAACCGGAACTTCTGTGCCAATCACATAGACCAGGTCAGACTCGCCAAAATGTGCCATACAGGTTTCTTCGGCGACTTTGGCCAGGCGTGCGGCGCGCTCAGCGACGATTTCATCCGTCAGTGGAACCGGGTCGTTGGCACAAGACATGCTGCAATCGAGGTGGATTTTTTTAAAGCCTGCGGCGACATAGCTCTTGATCAGATCGTCAGCATTGGCCATTGCCTGTTCCGCAGGCAGATTTTGCCAACGGTTTGGCCCGAGATGGTCTCCGCCGAGAATCAGCATATCCTGAGAAAAATCAAGCGAGTCAGCTAATCGGCAGACAAAACTGCGAAAATCGGCTGGCGTCATACCTGTATAACCGCCAAACTGGTCAACCTGATTAGAGGTTGCTTCGATCAACAGCGGTGTATGATTGGCATGGGCGTAGCGTATTGCGGCTTCCAGTACGATTGGATGCGCGGAACAAACGGCATAAATCCCGTTTGCCTTCCCCCGTTTATGCTGCTCGACCATTTTAGTTAGATGTTTCACTTTCCTCTCCAGGTCAGATTACTGCGACATCAATCTTTCGTTTTGTTTCATTTAATACTGCATCATGGTGTTATAAAAATAAAACGAAAGATAATAGTTTTCCGATCTGTTTCACAAAAGAAACGCAATGAAAGGTTTCAGCGTAAGTTCGTCCGGCTCTTCCCTGCTTGCGGGGCTTGCATTCGCGTAAAAGAAAGGCGTTAATAGACAAAACGAAATAAAACGAAAGGTTCAACTAAAGGATTTCTTATGAGTAACACCGAGTCCTCTGCAGACAAGCGCGTTATTGGCACCAGCGAAAGACGTGAGCAGATCATCCAGCGGTTACGGCAGCAGGGAAGCGTTCAGGTTAACGATCTCTCCTTATTTTTTGGCGTCTCCACGGTCACTATTCGCAACGACCTCGCTTTTCTGGAAAAGCAGGGGATTGCGGTACGTGCCTATGGCGGAGCGCTGATTTGCGAAAGCAATGCGCCTGTTGTGGAGCCTTCTGTTGAAGATAAGAGTTCACTTAATACGGCAGTAAAACGCAGTATTGCCAGAGCCGCCGCAGAGCTGATTCAACCGGGACACCGCGTGATCCTTGACTCCGGTACCACGACCTATGAAATTGCCCGCCTGATGCGCCAGCATACTAATGTCATTGCTATGACCAACGGTATGAATGTCGCCAATGCGCTACTGGAAGCCGAAGGGGTTGAGCTGCTGATGACCGGCGGTCATTTGCGTCGTCAGTCACAATCGTTTTATGGCGATCAGGCTGAGCAGTCGCTACAAAATTATCACTTCGACATGCTGTTTCTTGGCGTTGATGCTATTGATTTAGAGCGTGGTGTTAGTACGCACAACGAAGATGAAGCGCGTCTCAACCGTCGGATGTGTGAAGTGGCTGAACGTATTATTGTTGTTACCGACTCGACGAAGTTTAACCGCTCCAGCCTGCATAAGATCATTGATACCCAGAGGATCCATACCATCATTGTTGATGAAGGTATCCCAGAGGAAAGTTTGCAGGAACTACGCCGCAGCGGTGTTGAAGTGATCATTGTTGAGTAGTCCCGCTCTAAAATTCAAAAATGTGATCCCATTCAATTAAACAAAAACAAACCATAAGCGAGCTTTTTTAGTAGCTCGCTTTCGTTTTTTTGCATGCTTCCCGTCTCTTTCTCGCATCTTACCCGCTTTGAGTCTTTTCATTTTTTCGGTTTTCTTCGTTTCGGTTTGCTAAAACGAAAGAAAATAGTCAGTTTTGGTTAAATTAAACGCTGAGTCTGTGCGCACAAATTCACCTTATTGCTTCTGATGTAATATATTCAAAAGAAAACGAAAGTGCTAAAGCGCTAAAACAAAACAACATGAATATTTGATGGAGCAATAGAAATGCTGGATAACTTAAGACGTCGCGAGCAAATAATTGATCTGCTGTGCGATCAGGGTAGCGTTCGTGTCGAGCCACTGAGCGTCCATTTTGGTGTGTCATCGGTCACGATCCGCAACGACTTACGTTATCTGGAGCAGAAAGGATGCGTCATGCGCTCCTACGGCGGGGCGGTTCTCAATCAGCACTTTGCCCTTGACCGGCCTTTGCAGGATAAGGACCGGCTGAATCGCGATGTGAAAACGCGTATTGCCGAAAAAGCAGCCAGCTTTGTGAAAGATGGTGACACGTTAATCCTCGATTCCGGTTCGACCACCACGCTCATTCCTCCAATGTTAAAGAATCGCCGCGATCTGGTGGTGATGACCAATGCGCTCAACATTGCGTGGGAACTGGCGAATTTTGAGCGCGTAGACGTCATGATCCTGGGAGGGAACGTCAGGCAAAGCGTCTATTCATTGTATGGCCCTTCAGCAGAACACCAGCTCAGACAATACCGGTTTGATAAGCTTTTTTTGGGCGTTGATGGATTCTGCCTGGAAGCGGGGATTACCACGCCACATCCGGGAGAAGCACATCTGAATCAGGTAATGTGTGAGGTTGCACAGGAGGTCACGGTAGTCGCTGACTCCAGCAAGTTTGGCCGCAAAAGTTTCTGTATGATTAGCGAAATCAGCGGGATTGACCGGGTGATTACCGACAGCGGTATCCCTGAAAATTATCACCGGACGTTAATCCAGCTTGGGGTGGATGTGGTGATTGCGGATGAATAACTGAAACTGCTGGCGAGATTTTCTCGCCAGCAGTGTTTTAGTGGGTCAGCGTACCCTGTTCAACCAGCAGCAATGCGGCACCGCGAACCCCGCTGGATGCACCATGGATGGCCGGGAATACGCGGGCAGGCTCTAATCCCGGGAACAAGTAACGTGACATGGCCTGCGGCAGCAACGTATAAATTTCCTCGATGTTGGAAACTCCACCGCCGAGAACAAAAGCATCGACATCCAGAATCAACTGCAATTGCGCCAGCGTACAACCCAACATATCAATCCATGCTTCTATGGTTGTAACGGCGCTGACATTGCCATGACGATAATGCTCCAGCAGGGTCTCCATTTTGAGTTGTTCTCCACTGAAGTGTTTGTGGAGCCACAGTAAACCAGGACCGGATTGATAGCGTTCCAGACACCCTTGTAAGCCACAGCCGCACTTCAACTCCGGCAAGTGATAACGACGCATAAACGTTGCCGGAAGCGGTAAATGGCCGAACTCACTGGCCATTCGGTTGCGACCCCGATACAACTGACCGTCAATGACTAACCCTCCACCCATGCCGGTGCCAATAATGGCACCAAAAATTCGGGAGAACTGGCGAGCCTGCTGGGTATGGGCTTCCGAGAGTGCAAAACAGCAGCAGTCATTGTCCAGTTCAACCGAACGATTGAGGCGGTGGGCCAGATCGTTCATCACCTGGCGTCCTGTGAGGCAAGGCACGTTAGATGACAGTAATTTTCCGGTATGTCTGTCCATAAGACCGGGCATGCCGATGCCAATTTTTCCTTGCGTTCCAGTCGCCCAGTCGGCGGTATCAATAAGTGAAGTAAAGGTCGAAAGAAAGAGTTCATAATCCTGCACTGGCGTGGCGACGCGCTTACGCCAGCAAACCTGCATTTCCTTATCAAAAGCGACAATTTCAGTTTTGGTTCCACCAATATCAACACCGTAAAACATGCCTCATCTCCTCCGGCTTCACAGCGTAACCAGACAGTTTTCCTTGCGAGCGCGCTCTGCGGCAAAGACCATTAAGTGACTTTCCAGTGATTCATCCGGGCCAGAAAGGATCATATTTTGATCGTTGGCCATCACTGCGTGGATGAAGCGATCCATCAGGTAGTAATCGCCACCACCATGCCCCCCCATCTGGGTTTGTGTGCCAGCGGCGATCTCCTCGATCTGATGCACTGTTTCTTTGTCTGTCAGGAAATCAAACACCCGGATCTGCTCGCCATCGCCTTCCAGATAACCTCTGGTACCAAACAGGCGCGTTTTTCGATCTTCCATTTTGGTAAACGCGGTCATGGTAAAGGTCACTGTCTGCTGGTGGGCAAAACGTAAGTTAACAATCTGATGATCCACCACATCATTATCACAACGATAAACGCAACGACCATAAGGCCCATCGCGCAGCGCCTGGCGAACATTCTCTTCGCTAGGATCTGCAGTCAGCACCCGACGGAAGTGTGGAGTGCATTTGTGGTTTTCACCCAGATAAATTTTGCAGGCAGACCAGGGACAGGTTGATTCAACCTGACAATCAAGGCAGCGGTCGGCGGCACCAGCAGGCTGATTCTCTTTCACAAAGTGACTCAGGCTACCAAATGATCCTACGTCCTGGCAGTTGTCGCTCATGATGTAGCGGATCCAGTCCAAATCATGACAGGATTTCTGTAACAACATAAATGACGATTCTGCTTCATTGCGCCAGTTACCACGTACAAACGAGTGCGCCTGATGCCAGTAACCTACGGGTTCGAGATGCTGCATGCTGACAATATCGCCAATTACGCCATCATCAAGCAGTGATTTCAGCTTTTGCGTATAGCGGGTGTAACGCAGGACGTGCGCGACGGCCAGTAATACGTTGTTGCGTTTGACCGCATCAATAATGATCCGGCAATCTTCTGGCGTAGGGGCGAGCGGTTTTTCCAGCAGAATGTGATAGCCGAGATTAGCAAACGCCACGGCAGGATCTTTGTGCATACTATCCTGCGTGCAAATAAGTACCACATCGGCCATTTTGGGTTGGGCCGCAGCTTCTTGCCAGTCGCAAAACACGTTATTTGGGTCAATCTTATGCTGTGCGACAAACTGCTGGCGGTATGCCTCTCTGGGCTCGGCAACGCCTACCACCTGCATTCTGTCTGGATGTTCAAGCGCATAGCGAGAATATATTTCTCCGCGCGCACCAGCCCCTACCACTAATACGGTCACTTTATTCGCACACATATAAACCTCTCATTTTTCACTTAGCCTGAATAACGGTCAGGCCAAATTTTCTTCATGTTTTTTATCAAACAAAAAGGCGGCATCCAGATTAAATTTCACTTTGATAGATTCACCGGGAAGTGGGGTCCAGTCGGGTGAGGAGTTAATACGTAAGATCATATGTTGCTCACCAATATCAAAATGCAGAAGGTCTTCGTTGCCCATCCTTTCTACGTTGGTAATGTGCGCATCGAACGCAGAGGCATCATGCTGCGAGGCTAACTGAATGGCCTCTGAGCGGATGCCAAACCAGACGCTGGAGTGCGGATATTGCTCCAGTAGGTTACTCAAGCGCGTATTTAATGGCAGGATTAAATTATCAGCCAGGCGCAGGCCACGAGTGCTGGGGTCAATATCAAGCAGCATAATATTCATTGCCGGATTACCAATAAAACCAGCAACAAATTTGTTCCTGGGGTGATGGTAAATATTCCCTGGGGTATCCACCTGCATAATACGACCGCCATTTAGAACGCAAATCCTGTCTCCCATCGTCATTGCTTCAATCTGATCGTGCGTGACGTACACCATGGTTGCGCTCACGCCTTCGTGACGCAGTTGTCGATGCAGTTCTGTCAGCCGCACGCGCATTGAAACACGCAGTTTTGCATCCAGGTTGGACAGCGGCTCATCAAACAAAAAAACGTCTGGCTTACGCACGATGGCCCTGCCAACGGCTACTCGCTGGCATTGACCGCCTGAAAGCTGACCGGGCTTTTTGTCGAGCAATGTTTCGATTTCCAGCTTGTGTGCAGCTTCCCGGACGCGGATATCAATCTCTTCTTTGCTCATTTTCCCTAACAGACTGAATGCCATATTTTTATAAATCGTCATGTGGGGATAGAGGGCATAATTCTGGAAGACCATGGCAACGCCTCGCTCCTTTGGTAGCAGGTCGTTGACGCAC
This sequence comes from Citrobacter portucalensis, assembly GCF_002042885.1. GTDB lineage: Bacteria > Pseudomonadota > Gammaproteobacteria > Enterobacterales > Enterobacteriaceae > Citrobacter > Citrobacter portucalensis. The sequence goes on along the minus strand of NZ_MVFY01000010.1, from coordinate 59,696 downwards.
TTCTCTCCGATTGCGATATGGCCATGAGTGATATCTTCCAGACCTGCAATCATGCGTAGCAGCGTTGATTTGGCGCAGCCTGATGGCCCGACAAACACCATGAATTCGCCGTCGTGGATTTCAAGATCAACGCCATGGATCGCCTGAAAGCCATTGGGATAGACTTTGCTTACTGCCTGTAATTGAATACCTGACATAACACTGCCCCTTATCCTTTAATTCCGGCACCAGCGATGCCGCGAATAAAATAGCGCTGGAAGAAGATATAAAGTAACAACATCGGGATAATCGCCAGCAATGCGCCCGCCATTAACATCGGATATTCCACGCCTGAACGGCCAGAAAGTGAGGCTAATCCTACTGGTAATGTCATTTTATCCATGGAGGTGTTGACGATCAGTGGCCACATTAAATTATTCCAGCTCCACAGTCCGTTAATAATGACGCAGGCAATCAGTCCCGGTTTAATTAATGGCAGCATAATTTTGAAGAAAATAGTCAGATGGTTATACCCATCCATAATGGCTGCCTCTTCCAGTTCTTTAGGTACTGACAGAAAAAACTGACGTAATAAAAAGGCGCTATATATGCTGAATAAACCCGGTAACACCAGTCCAGGAATTGAGTTCAGCAAACCGATTTTTTCAACGGTTAAAAACTGTGGGATTAAAAAGATCTGACCGGGCACCATCAGAATTGAAATACACAGCATAAACAGGACATCTCGTCCTTTGAAACGCAGTCGGGAGAAACCGTACGCTGCCATTGCCGCAATCAGCGTCTGCAAAATGATGATGACCAGCGTGGAGACGATCGAGTTAAAGTAAAAGCTGCCAAAAGGCATTTCATGCAAGATTTTACCGTAAGCCTGAAACCCTGGGTTGGCGGGTAGCAGTATCGGCGGAAAGGCGATGCTTTCTGCCTGGGTTTTAAAAGAGGTGATGATCATCCAGATAAACGGAACCACCGTTACCAGCGTCGCGAGGATCATCAGGCCGTAAATTAGCCATTTTTCACGTTTTGTCATGAGCATCGTGGTGCCTCACTGTGCTTTAAGTCGTTTACCAATCCATATTTGCAGCAGCGTCAGGACCATCGTGATAACGAAAATCACCACGGCGATTGCTGAGGCATACCCTTTTTCATGGTAGATAAAGGCGTATTTATAGAAGAGATAGGCGATGGTCATCGTCTGATCGTCCACCATGGATGAACTGCCAAACAGCAGATAAACCACATCGAAAATTTGCAGCGTTTCGATAAAAGAGATCACCAGTACGAAAAACAGCGTTGGGATCATTAGCGGTAAGGTAATAGACCAGAATCCACGCAATTTGCTGATTCCATCCAGCGACATCGCTTCATAAATTTGTTTGGGGATCCCCTGCAATCCAGCGAGCAGAATGATCATCTTCAACGCAATAGCCGACCAGATGATAACCAACGAGGCGCTCAGGCGGACGACATCGGGATCGGATAACCAACCGATGGACGGAAGATCGAAAAAAGCCAGGATCTGATTAATTAAGCCGAAGTTTCGGTTCATCAACCACTGCCAGACCATAGCAATGGCCGCAGGCATAGTGACAGCGGGTAGAAATAACAGCGTGCGAAACAACCACTGACCGCGAATCGCCTGATTCAGGCCAATTGCGAGCAGTAATGACAAAACGGTGATTATCGGTACGCAAATAAAAACATAGGCCAGGGTGTTATATATTGCTGAACGAAACTCATCATCGCTGAATAAATTAATATAGTTATCTAAGCTGATCGTCGTCCAGATCTGAAACTCGCCCAGGTCGGTGAAACTATAAAAAACGTTCTGGAAGAATGGAGTAAAGTAAAAAACAATTAACCCCGCCAGTAACGGCATAATCATTATCCATCCCCAGAAGCGTTCTTCTTTTTCCAGCTTGGTCAGGGATTTTTTGTGCACTTCCCTGGCTGGTAATTGTGGGGATGCAGCTTCATCTGAATAGCTCATACAGACTCCGGGATGCTCACTGTGCAACCAAAATATATTGCGTGGGCGAAAGCGAGAGGGAGCATGGCTCCCTCAGGATTATTTCTGCATTTCTCGTTCAACGCGTTTTGCAACACCAGGCATGACTTTTTCTGGGTCAGTACCCGTCCAGACTTTTTTCAAGCCATCATTCAGGATGCTATTCCACTTGGCGGTATTGGAGCCTGCGGTTGGATATTTATGTGAGAAAGCCAATGAATCGATATAGGCTGAAACATCAATACCCTTAAAGCCTTCAGCCCACTCTTTGGCCACTTTTTGGTTCGCAGGGATCACGACTTTTCCCGTAGCCAGCGTCTGCTGCGCATGCTCAGAACTCATGAACTCAATGAACTTCCACGCCGCATCTTTATGCTGACTTTTTGCTGACATGGCAAATGCCAGGCTATGGGATACACCTGCCTGCTCTGCCATTTTAGGCATTGGTACCACGCCGATGTGATCCTTAATCAGCTCATTTTGAGAGAAGGGTAATGCCCACCATGAGCCTGCGTAGACCATGGCTACCCGGTTTGACTGGAAGACATCCGAGGCTTCCATCTCGCCTGGCGGTTGGATTAGTCCCGCGTTCAGCATGCCTTGAACATCGCGATAGACGGCGATGGCTTTGTCATTGGCAACATCCGTTTTGCCCTCAGGCAGGACAATCTTATCGCCAGCCTGTAATAGCAGGTTAAAATAACTGTCCTGTCCGCTGCTGAATTCCATTGCCAGTGGATAAGACTGTTTATCCAGCCCTTTACGCAACTGCGCTGATTTTTGTTTTAAATCGTCCCATGTCCAGTTTTTATCGGGATAGCTCACGCCAGCCTGATCGAACATTTTTTTGTTGTACCAGACGGCAATTGCATCAATATCCCTTGGGATGGCATATTGCTGCGACTGGTATTGATAGGCATCGACTGAACTTTTAACAAAATCATCCAGTTTCGGCGCTGATTTCTCTTTCAGATAATTGCTCAGTGGTTCCAGCATGCCATTTTTAACATATTGCTGGAAATTAGGCATATTCATCCAGAATACATCCGGTGCTACATTTCCACCGACTGCTGAACTTAGCTTGATAAAATATTGGTCATAAGGTGTTAATTCAATTTCGACTTTGATGCCAGGGTTGTTTTTTTCGAATTCATTAACGAGCTGTTGTTCGCCAGGGAGTTGATTACGGTCCCATAACGTGTAGCGTAATTTAACAGGCTTTGCGTCCGATTGGCCTTCAGCACTCGCGACGACAGGAGTTGCCAGTAAACAGGAAATAAGACAGGCCAATGCGACATTATTTTTATTCAGGGTATACATAACTTCCCTCTTTATTCAGGTCAGAATGCTTATGAGGTAAATTACAGGAGCCTATGAATAATCTGTTTTACATCGGAGAAAGTCAAAGCGGTAAAAAATAGGGGATTATCGCATTAAAACAAGGTCGTCTTTCGGTAGGTTTCTCTTTTATCAAAACGAAAATATAACATAAAACAATGGCGATGTTATTTCGTTTAATTTCATGTTGTTAGGTTCATTTTGTGGGTTTGAATCGAAAAAAACAGATGTTTAAAAAAACCTCTTAAAATGCGAACGTTATCACTTTATTTGTTGTTACATAGACATAAAAAACGGGGATAAATCCCCGTTTTTTCGTTGGCTTTCGTTTCGATAATCAGGTCACTGGCGCCGGGTTAAACACCGCCAGCTGGTTATGCAGTCCCCACTGGTCCGAGAAGGTTTTCTTACGCCCGCTGGCGACGTCGAGAATAAATTCGAACAGTTTCAGACCCACATCTTCAATGGTTTCTTCTCCGGTGGCGATGGTGCCCGCGTTAATGTCCATCAGGTCAAACCAACGGTTGGCCAGCTCGGTGCGTGTCGCCATTTTAATCACCGGCACGGCCATCAGGCCATACGGCGTACCGCGACCGGTGGTGAACACCTGCACGGTGATCCCGGAAGCGACCTGCTGTGTACCGCAAACAAAATCACTGGCGGGGGTTGCAGCGTAAATCAGGCCACGTTTGGTTGGACGCTGACCCGGCGACAATACTTCGACAATCGCGCTCTTGCCAGACTTGGCAATCGAACCCAGCGCCTTTTCCACCACGTTTGCCAGGCCGCCTTTCTTGTTGCCCGGAGAAGGGTTGGCGCTGCGATCCGTTTTGCCCATATCAAGGTAGTTATCGTACCAGGCCATCTCTTCGAGCAGGCGTTTACCTACTTCTTCGTTAATCGCACGTGGGGTCAGAAGGTGGATGGCATCGCGCACTTCGGTTACTTCAGAGAACATTACGGTCGCGCCGCAGCGTACTAACAGGTCGGAGGCATAACCCACCGCCGGGTTGGCCGTCACGCCGGAGAACGCATCGCTACCGCCGCACTGCATGCCGACCACCAGTTCTGAAGCCGGACAGGTTTCACGTTGGCGCTGATTGAGTTTTGCCAGGTGACGTTCGGCCACCTGCAGAATATCGGTGACCATCGATTGAAAGCCGACGTGCTTTTCATCCTGCAGGCTGACGATACTGGCGCTGTCGACCGGAATACTTTTCACGTCGTACGTGCCTTCCAGCAACCGCTCTGGCTGCAGTTTTTCGCAACCGAGGCCGATGACCATCACTTCACCGCCAAAATTTGGGTTAAGCGCAATATTGTGAATGGTGCGAATCGGCACGATGGCGGCTGGAGCATTGATCGCCACGCCGCAGCCGTAGAGATGATTGAGCCCCACCACACCGTCGACGTTCGGGTATTTAGGCAGCAGATCGCGCTCAATGATTTTCACCACATAATCCACCACGCCCGCTACGCAGTGCACGCTGGTGGAGATACCGAGTAGATTTTTGGTACCAACGCTACCGTCAGCATTGCGGTAACCTTCAAAGGTATAACCCTCAAGAGGCGGCAGCGGCTCTGGCACTTTAGTTGCCAGCGGCAGCGTCTCCAGCGGCGGGGCTTTGGGCAGCTCAACCATTGATTCATCAATCCAGCTGCCGCGTGGGATATCGCGAACGGCATAGCCTATCACTTCGCCATAACGCACGATTTCGCCATGAACAGGAATATCCAATAGCGCCACTTTATGACCCTGGGGAATATGTTCAATGAGTTCCAGTCCGTCCGGAAAACGCGTTCCGGCTTTCAGACCATTGTCATTGACAATTATCGCCACATTATCTGTTTCGTGAACTTTAATATAAAACGCCGTTGGCGATTCTTGTCTGATTTCGATGTCGGCCATTGTCCAGTATTCTCCAACAAGGTGGTGATAATAGTGTGGATATTTATATTTTGAATCTAATTGTAAGTAATAAAGATTCGGTATCGTGAAATAAGAATGTCAGGAGTTTAACGTGAAGAATGTGACGATGATCACTTAAACTCAGTAAGGCCGCGTCACCAGTGGTAGCAATACGTAAATGTGTGCATTAGCGCCCATGCTTGTGTGCATATGCCCAAAACATTAATTTAATAACGTGTATTTAATGAGCACTTGCACAATGATTAACGTTGTGCTGATGATTATACTAAATCACGGTTTCATAACGTCTGATAAATTATTATCTATTTTTATTATCGGTAATTTATCACGAGAAACACCCACAAAATAATAATAAAAACCTTTTATGTGCCCGAGGTAAATAGAATGATATTGGATACAGTTGTCGAGAAAAAGAAAGGTACGCACACCCGTTATTTAATATTGCTGATAATATTTATTGTTACAGCCGTTAACTATGCGGACCGTGCGACGCTGTCTATTGCCGGAACTGAAGTGGCGAAAGAGTTACATCTCAGCGCCATCTCAATGGGTTACATTTTCTCAGCCTTCGGCTGGGCTTACCTGTTGATGCAAATCCCCGGCGGCTGGCTGCTGGATAAATTCGGCTCGAAGAAAGTCTACACCTACAGTTTGTTCTTCTGGTCACTGTTTACCTTCCTGCAGGGCTTTGTGGACATGTTCCCGCTGGCCTGGGCGGGTATTTCAATGTTCATCATGCGCTTTATGCTGGGCTTCTCGGAAGCGCCATCCTTCCCGGCTAATGCCCGTATCGTGGCAGCCTGGTTCCCAACGAAAGAGCGCGGCACGGCATCCGCGATTTTTAACTCCGCACAGTATTTCTCCCTGGCGCTGTTTTCCCCGCTGCTCGGCTGGCTGACCTTCGCCTGGGGCTGGGAGCACGTCTTTACCGTGATGGGCGTGATTGGTTTTGTGCTTACCGGACTGTGGGTAAAGTTTATTCATAACCCAACCGATCACCCGCGCATGTCGCAAGAAGAGTTGAAGTTTATCTCTGAAAACGGCGCGGTCGTGGATATGGACCATAAAAAGCCGGGCGATGTGAAGTCAGGTGGTCCTAAACTGCATTATATCAAGCAGTTGCTCACGAACCGTATGATGCTTGGTGTGTTCTTTGGCCAGTATTTTATCAACACTATTACCTGGTTTTTTCTCACCTGGTTCCCGATTTACCTGGTTCAGGAAAAAGGTATGTCGATTCTGAAAGTGGGCCTGGTGGCTTCGATTCCGGCACTGTGTGGGTTTTTCGGTGGCGTGCTCGGCGGCGTGTTCTCTGATTATCTGATTAAACGTGGTTTCAGCATTACCCTGGCGCGTAAGCTGCCGATAGTGCTCGGCATGTTGCTCGCATCGACCATTATTCTGTGTAACTACACCGATAATACCGCTCTTGTGGTGGCGCTGATGGCGCTGGCGTTCTTCGGTAAAGGTTTCGGCGCGCTGGGTTGGCCGGTGATTTCCGATACCGCGCCGAAAGAGATTGTCGGTCTGTGCGGTGGGGTATTTAACGTATTTGGCAACGTGGCTTCCATCGTCACCCCGCTGGTGATTGGGTATCTGGTGAGCGAGCTGCACTCATTTAATGCTGCGCTGATGTTTGTAGGGTGCTCGGCGCTGATGGCAATGGTTTGCTACCTGTTTATTGTCGGTGACATTAAACGTATGGAATTGCAGAAATAAACAAAGGTATAGGCGATGAATAACACGATTTTCCCGAATAAGTTTAAAGCGGCCCTCGCGGCGCAACAAATTCAGATTGGCTGCTGGTCTGCATTGGCCAGCCCAATCAGTACCGAAGTTTTAGGCCTGGCAGGTTTTGACTGGCTGGTACTGGATGGCGAACATGCGCCGAATGATATCTCGACGTTTATTCCGCAATTGATGGCGCTGAAAGGCAGCGACAGCGCGGCGGTAGTGCGTGTACCAACCAACGAGCCGGTAATTATCAAGCGTCTGCTGGATATCGGGTTTTACAACTTCCTGATCCCGTTCGTTGAGACGGAAGAAGAAGCGGTTAACGCTGTGGCGTCGACCCGCTATCCGCCGGAAGGTATTCGCGGCGTGTCCGTATCCCATCGCGCCAATATGTTTGGCACCGTACCGGACTACTTTGCGCAGTCGAATAAGAACATCACCATCATCGTGCAGATCGAAAGTCAGCAGGGCGTTGATAACGTTGACGCAATCGCGGCGACAGAAGGCGTTGACGGTGTCTTCGTCGGACCAAGCGATCTGGCCGCGGCGCTAGGTCACCTCGGCAATGCGTCACATCCTGATGTGCAGAAAGCTATCCAGCACATTTTTGCCCGCGCGAAAGCACACGGCAAACCAAGCGGCATTCTGGCCCCGGTAGAGGCGGATGCGCGTCGTTATCTGGAGTGGGGCGCGACGTTTGTTGCTGTTGGCAGCGACCTTGGCGTGTTCCGTTCAGCCACGCAGAAACTGGCTGATTCTTTTAAGAAATAACCACCATCGACAGTAGAGAGAGATAAAGACATGACAATGAAAGTTGGTTTTATTGGCCTTGGTATTATGGGTAAACCAATGAGTAAAAACCTCCTCAAGGCAGGTTACTCGCTGGTGGTTGCTGACCGTAACCCGGAATCCATTGCGGAAGTAATTGCCGCAGGCGCTGAAACTGCCGCCACGGCGAAAGATATCGCTGAGCAGTGTGATGTGATCATCACCATGCTGCCGAACTCTCCGCATGTTAAGGAAGTGGCACTGGGTGAAGGCGGCATTATTGAAGGGGCGAAACCGGGCACAGTGCTTATCGACATGAGCTCCATCGCGCCGTTAGCCAGCCGTGAAATTAGCGATGCGCTGAAAGCGAAAGGCGTGGATATGCTGGATGCGCCGGTCAGCGGCGGCGAGCCAAAAGCGATTGACGGCACGTTGTCGGTGATGGTCGGCGGCGATAAAGCGATTTTCGACAAGTACTACGATCTGCTGAAAGCGATGGCAGGCTCCGTGGTGCATACCGGTGAAATTGGCGCGGGTAACGTCACCAAGCTGGCGAATCAGGTGATTGTGGCGCTGAACATTGCCGCGATGTCTGAAGCGCTGACGCTGGCGACCAAAGCGGGTGTGAATCCGGATCTGGTGTATCAGGCGATCCGTGGCGGGCTGGCAGGCAGCACCGTGCTGGATGCAAAAGCGCCGATGGTGATGGATCGCAACTTTAAACCAGGTTTCCGTATTGACCTGCATATCAAAGACCTGGCGAACGCGCTGGATACCTCTCATGGCGTTGGCGCTCAGTTGCCGCTGACTGCAGCAGTCATGGAGATGATGCAGGCGCTACGCGCAGATGGATTGGGTACTGCCGATCACAGTGCGCTCGCATGCTACTACGAAAAACTGGCGAAAGTGGAAGTCACTCGCTAACAAGAAGGGCGCGGATGTGCGCCCTGTATTTCTTGCCTTGCGCGGCACAGTCAGGCTACATAACTATGAAAATCGTAATTGCCCCAGACTCTTATAAAGAAAGCCTTTCTGCCACCGAGGTAGCTCAGGCAATAGAAAAAGGATTTCGGGAAATTTTCCCCGATGCGCAATATGTTTCTGTTCCGGTTGCCGATGGCGGCGAAGGAACGGTTGAAGCCATGATTGCCGCGACGCAAGGGAGTGAACATTCAGCGCAAGTAACGGGGCCGCTGGGCGAAAAAGTGAATGCCTGCTGGGGCATGTCTGGAGATGGTAAAACTGCGTTTATCGAAATGGCGGCAGCCAGCGGTCTGGCGTTGGTGCCTCCTGAAAAGCGCAACCCTTTAGTCACTACGTCACGAGGTACCGGAGAGCTGATTTTGCAGGCGCTGGATAGCGGTGCGCAGAGCATCATTATTGGCATCGGCGGCAGTGCCACCAACGACGGTGGCGCGGGTATGGTGCAGGCGCTGGGGGCAAAACTTTGCGACGCCAACGGGACAGAAATTGGCTATGGTGGTGGAAGCCTGATGAGTCTGAACTCCATCGATATCTCGGGTCTGGATCCGCGCTTAAAAACCTGTTCCATTCGCGTGGCCTGTGATGTGACTAATCCACTCATCGGCGATTCTGGCGCTTCGCGCATTTTTGGCCCGCAGAAAGGGGCGACGGAAGAACGCATTCTCGAACTGGACCGTAATCTGTCTCATTATGCCGACATCATTAAAAAATCGCTGCGGGTCGATGTGAAAGATGTGCCAGGCTCCGGTGCAGCAGGCGGAATGGGCGCGGCATTAATGGCTTTTTTAGGCGCCGAGCTGCGCAGCGGTATCGAGATTGTGACCCAGGCGCTCAATCTGGAAGAGCATATTCACGACTGTACGCTGGTGGTGACCGGCGAAGGGCGGATCGACAGCCAGAGCATTCACGGCAAAGTGCCGGTAGGCGTGGCGAATGTCGCGAAGAAGTACCACAAGCCGGTTATTGGTATTGGCGGCAGCCTGACGCGCGATGTGGAGGTAGTGCATCAATATGGTATCGATGCGGTATTTAGCGTATTGACCAGCATCAGCACGCTGGAAGAGGCCTTCCGTGGGGCATTTGATAATATTTATCGCGCCTCAAGAAACATCGCTGCCACGTTAGCGATAGGAATGCGCAGTGCGGGGTGACATTGCCCCGCAAACCCTCTATACTGCGCGCCGAAGCTGACCAGACAGTCGCCGCTTCGTCGTCGTCCTCTTCGGGGGAGACGGGCGGAGGGGAGGAAAGTCCGGGCTCCATAGGGCAGGGTGCCAGGTAACGCCTGGGGGGGAAACCCACGACCAGTGCAACAGAGAGCAAACCGCCGATGGCCCACGCAAGTGGGATCAGGTAAGGGTGAAAGGGTGCGGTAAGAGCGCACCGCGCGGCTGGTAACAGTCCGTGGCACGGTAAACTCCACCCGGAGCAAGGCCAAATAGGGGTTCACAAGGTACGGCCCGTACTGAACCCGGGTAGGCTGCTTGAGCCAGTGAGCGATTGCTGGCCTAGATGAATGACTGTCCACGACAGAACCCGGCTTATCGGTCAGCTTCACTCTTTAATAAAACCCCGCTTCGGCGGGGTTTTTGCTTTCTGGGTAAGCCAGATGAATGACTGTCCACGACGCTATGCTCAAAAGAACGCGGCTTATCGGTCAGCTTCACTCTTTATAAGGCCTCGCTTCGGCGGGGTTTTTGCTTTCTGGGCAGGTTGCCATGCCTGATGGCGCTGCGCTTATCAGGCCTACTGGGGGAGAGAGTGGTTTTGTAGGCCGGATAAGGTGTTTACACCGCCATCCGGCAGAAGTTTTACAGCGAGCATTGAGATTGGTTTTCGAGGATGCAGGCGCTTATTTCCTTCTTATCTAATTTTTATATCCCTATTATTTAGGTACCGAATTTCTTTTATCTGAGGGGAATTTGTCGGTGGATATTTCTAATTTTGTGACGGCCAACACAAAACGCTGTGAGATACGTTTTTCTCGAGAATAATCGAACGCAATCGATCGCCATCACAAAATTACTTGCTAATAAATCGCACAAAATCAGTGTTAATATAATGTTGCATATGATAATTGTTTGTATTTTTTAGATTGAATTTTAATAAATGCAATGTTTCTTTACAAACAAATGTGGCGAAAAAATGTGATGCATAACGTTATTTAATCGCCATAATCATTAAAATATAATTAAATTTGATAAGTTGTTTATTAAATTTAAGCGCCATCTTGCCTGATAATTGTTCTGTAATTGATTGAAATATAGCCTTTCATGGTTTTAAAAAATAGTGGAAAAAATGGGGGTGTTATAGCCATAAAAAATCGTTATCCCCCCATCTTTTTTTGACTAAAGTCAGGATAAAGTGAGATCGATAATTCATATCTATATGATTATTAAGTGATTTAAATTTTAACGATAGTCTTACAAAATGTAAGTCAAGGGGATTTGTGAGGGGTAGCACATATCCTTGTTCGCTTAATTTGGTACACTTCCTGCCGTCAACAAAGTAATTAACGCAGGTCGATATGAATACTATTACACTCCCTAAAACACAGCACTTAGTGGTCTTTCAGGAAGTCATTAGAAGCGGTTCTATCGGCTCAGCTGCAAAAGAATTAGGTTTAACTCAACCGGCTGTCAGCAAAATCATTAATGATGTAGAGGCTTATTTCGGTATTGAGTTAGTTGTACGTAAAAATACTGGTGTGACATTGACTCAGGCAGGGCAGGTGATGCTCTCATGGTCTGAATCTATTACCCGTGAAATGAAAAACATGGTTGATGAGATGAACAGCATGACGAGCAACGCGGTCGTTGATGTGTCGTTTGGCTTTCCTTCACTGATTGCCTTCACCATCATGTCCGGCATGATTAAAAAATTCAAAGAAGTGTTCCCGAAGGCGCAGGTTTCTATGTATGAAGCTCAGCTCTCCTCCTTCTTACCGGCAATCCGTGACGGACGTCTGGATTTCGCCATCGGTACGCTGAGTGATGAGATGAAACTGCACGATCTGCATGTTGAGCCGCTCTTTGAGTCAGACTTTATCCTGGTTGCCAGCAAGTCCCGAACATGCACCGGCATCACCTCGCTGAGCGCGTTGAAAAACGAACAGTGGGTGTTGCCACAAACGAATATGGGGTACTACAGCGAACTTCTTACCACGTTACAGAATAATGGCATCAGCAGTGAAAACATCGTTAAAACAGACTCTGTCGTTACGATTTATAATCTTGTTCTCAATGCTGATTTCTTAACAGTAATTCCCTGCGATATGACCACACCGTTTGGCTCAAACCAGTTTATTACTATCCCGGTAGAAGAAACCTTACCCGTCGCGCGCTATGCCGCCGTGTGGTCGAAAAATTATCGAATTAAAAAAGCAGCATCTATTTTGGTGGAATTAGCCAAAGAATATTCATCATATAATTGTCGGAGACGAAGGCAATTAATTGAAATTGATTAAAGATTGAATTTGTTTTAACACGAAATAAACGCCATTTGTCTATATCTGACAATGGTCACGGCTATCTATTTACTTTAATACCCAGGTAAGAGGTTCTAATGCACATTACATACGATCTCCCAGTTGCAATTGAAGATATCCTCGAAGCGAAAAAAAGACTTGCGGGGAAAATTTATAAAACGGGAATGCCTCGCTCTAACTATTTTAGTGAACGTTGCAAAGGGGAAATTTTCCTCAAGTTTGAAAACATGCAGCGTACCGGTTCATTTAAAATCCGTGGTGCTTTTAACAAGCTCAGTTCATTAACCGAAGCTGAAAGATGTAAGGGCGTGGTGGCTTGCTCTGCAGGTAACCATGCGCAAGGTGTTTCTCTCTCCTGCGCTATGCTCGGAATCGACGGCAAAGTGGTGATGCCGAAAGGCGCACCGAAGTCTAAAGTAGCGGCAACCTGCGATTATTCCGCAGAAGTTGTACTGCACGGCGACAACTTCAACGACACCATCGCTAAGGTTAGCGAGATTGTGGAAACTGAAGGCCGCATCTTTATTCCACCCTATGATGACCCGAAAGTTATTGCTGGTCAGGGCACTATTGGTCTGGAAATTCTGGAAGACTTGTACGATGTCGATAACGTGATTGTGCCAATTGGCGGTGGTGGACTGATTGCTGGTATTGCGGTGGCAATTAAGTCTATTAACCCGACCATTAAAATTATTGGCGTGCAGTCTGAAAACGTTCACGGCATGGCGGCTTCTTTCCACGCTGGAGAAATAACCACGCACCGAACGACCGGCACCCTGGCGGATGGTTGTGACGTTTCCCGCCCGGGTACTTTAACGTATGAAATTGTTCGTGAGTTGGTGGATGACATTGTCCTGGTCAGCGAAGATGAAATTCGCAACAGCATGGTGGCATTAATTCAGCGAAATAAAGTTGTGACTGAAGGTGCCGGCGCGCTGGCATGCGCAGCATTATTAAGCGGGAAATTAGATAGCTATATCCAGAACAGAAAAACAGTCAGCATTATTTCTGGCGGTAATATCGACCTTTCTCGTGTATCTCAAATTACTGGTTTAGTTGACGCTTAATATACTTCGTTGAGGATAGGATATGAGTACTACTGATAGCATTGTATCCAGCCAGACAAAACAGTCGTCCTGGCGCAAATCGGACACCACCTGGACACTGGGTTTATTTGGTACAGCCATCGGCGCTGGGGTGCTGTTCTTCCCTATCCGCGCAGGTTTTGGCGGACTGATCCCCATTCTGATCATGCTGGTGTTAGCATACCCCATCGCTTTCTATTGCCACCGTGCGCTGGCACGCCTGTGTCTTTCCGGTTCTAACCCTTCCGGCAACATCACAGAAACGGTTGAAGAGCACTTTGGTAAAACGGGCGGCGTGGTTATCACGTTCCTCTACTTCTTTGCGATTTGTCCGCTGCTGTGGATTTATGGCGTCACCATTACCAACACCTTTATGACCTTCTGGGAAAACCAGCTGCAGATGCCCGCGCTGAACCGTGGCTTCGTGGCGTTGTTCCTGTTGCTGCTGATGGCATTCGTCATCTGGTTTGGTAAAGATCTGATGGTTAAAGTGATGAGCTACCTGGTATGGCCGTTCATTGCCAGCCTGGTGCTTATTTCTCTGTCCCTGATCCCTTACTGGAACTCTGCGGTTATCGATCAGGTTGATATCAGCAATATCGCCCTGACTGGCCATGACGGCATCCTGGTTACCGTATGGCTGGGTATTTCCATCATGGTGTTCTCTTTCAACTTCTCGCCAATCGTTTCTTCCTTCGTCGTCTCTAAACGTGAAGAGTATGAGAAAGATTACGGTCGTGAATTTACCGAGCAGAAGTGTTCCAAAATCATCTCCCGCGCCAGTATGCTGATGGTTGCGGTGGTAATGTTCTTCGCCTTTAGCTGCCTGTTCACGCTGTCTCCGGCAAACATGGCGGATGCGAAAGCGCAAAACATTCCTGTGCTGTCTTACCTGGCAAACCACTTCGCTTCACTGTCCGGTACGAAGTCCACCTTCGCAACTGTTCTGGAGTACGGTGCTTCAATCATCGCCCTGGTTGCTATCTTCAAATCTTTCTTCGGCCACTATCTGGGCACGCTGGAAGGTCTGAATGGTCTGGTGCTGAAGTTTGGTTATAAAGGCGATAAAACGAAAGTTTCTGCCGGCAAACTTAATACCATCAGCATGATCTTCATCATGGGATCCACCTGGGTTGTGGCTTACGCCAACCCGAACATCCTGGACCTGATTGAAGCAATGGGCGCGCCGATTATTGCCTCTCTGCTCTGCCTGCTGCCGATGTATGCCATCCGTAAAGCGCCATCACTGGCGAAATACCGTGGCCGTCTGGATAACGTGTTTGTTACCGTGATTGGTCTGCTGACCATCCTGAACATCGTCTACAAACTGTTTTAATCCTTAAGCTCAGGATGAGCGGAGTAGTGAAATGAATGAGTTTCCGGTAGTACTGGTTATTAACTGTGGTTCGTCTTCCATTAAATTCTCAGTGCTGGATGCAGCAAACTGTGAAGTTTTAATGGCGGGAATTGCAGACGGTATTAACTCTGAAAATGCGTTCATAGCAATTAATGGAGGAGAGCCAGCTAAGCTGGCTCACCACAGCTACGAAGACGCATTAAAAGCAATTGCCGTTGAACTGGAGAAACGTAATTTAATGGACAGCGTGGCCTTAATTGGCCACCGCATTGCCCACGGCGGAAATATCTTTACCGAATCAGCAATTATTACTGACGAAGTTATCGACAATATTCGCCGGGTATCGCCATTAGCACCGCTACATAATTATGCGAACCTGAGCGGGATTGAATCTGCTCAGCACCTTTTCCCAGGCGTGCAGCAGGTCGCGGTATTTGATACCAGCTTCCACCAGACGATGGCCCCTGAGGCCTATCTGTACGGTTTACCGTGGAAATATTATGAGGAGTTGGGCGTTCGTCGTTATGGCTTCCACGGCACGTCGCATCGCTATGTTTCTCAGCGAGCGCATGAGCTTCTCGAACTGCAGAGTGATGACTCCGGTCTGGTTGTAGCGCACCTGGGCAACGGCGCGTCAATCTGTGCGGTACGTAATGGACAGAGCGTTGATACCTCAATGGGCATGACGCCGCTGGAAGGGCTGATGATGGGCACACGCAGCGGCGACGTCGATTTCGGCGCGATGGCGTGGATTGCCAGCGAAACCAACCAGACGCTGAGCGACCTTGAGCGCGTAGTGAATAAAGAGTCCGGTTTACTGGGTATTTCCGGTTTGTCCTCTGACTTACGTACGTTAGAAAAAGCCTGGCACGAAGGACATGAGCGTGCGCAGCTGGCGATTAAAACGTTTGTGCATCGTATTGCACGCCATATCGCCGGACATGCCGCATCGCTGCATCGTCTTGATGGGATTATTTTCACCGGCGGAATTGGTGAGAACTCGGTATTAATTCGTCGTCTGGTTATTGAACATCTCTCCGTTTTAGGGGTGAATATCGACAGCGAAATGAATAGCCTGCCAAATTCCCATGGCGAAAGAATTATCTCTAATAAAGATGCTCGTGTTTTTTGTGCGGTTATTCCCACAAATGAAGAGAAAATGATTGCGCGTGATGCCATTGCCTTAGGCAAAATTAATACACCAGTAGAATTTGCATAATTAAATTTCAGCAGAGAGATTATTTTTCATGAAGGTAAATATCGATACCAGCGATATGCTGTATGCCGAAGCCTGGAATGGCTTTAAAGGTACGGACTGGAAAGAAGAAATTAATGTCCGTGATTTTATTCAGCACAACTATACGCCTTATGAAGGGGATGAATCTTTCCTCGCCGAAGCAACGCCTGCGACCACTGCATTGTGGGAAAAAGTCATGGCGGGCATCCGTATTGAAAACTCGACGCACGCGCCGGTTGATTTCGATACCAATATTGCTACCACGATAACCGCGCATGATGCGGGTTATATTGAACAAGAACTGGAAAAAATCGTCGGTCTGCAAACGGATAAGCCGCTCAAGCGTGCTCTGCATCCGTTTGGCGGCATCAATATGATCAAAAGCTCTTTTGATGCTTATGGTCGTGAGATGGATGCTGATTTTGAATACCAGTTTACTGAACTGCGTAAAACCCATAACCAGGGCGTATTCGACGCCTACTCTCCGGATATGCTGCGCTGCCGTAAATCCGGCGTGCTGACCGGCCTGCCGGATGGTTACGGTCGTGGTCGTATCATCGGTGATTATCGCCGCGTCGCGCTGTACGGTATCCGCTATCTGGTGCGTGAGCGTGAACTGCAGTTTGCCGATCTCCAGTCGAACCTGGAGTGGGGCCAGAATCTTGAAGCCACGATTCGTCTGCGCGAAGAGCTGTCTGAACACCGTCGCGCCCTGCTGCAAATGCAGGAAATGGCGGCGAAATACGGCTGCGATATCTCCCGTCCGGCGCGTAATGCGCAGGAAGCGGTGCAGTGGGTGTACTTTGCTTACCTGGCTGCGGTGAAATCTCAGAACGGTGGTGCTATGTCGCTGGGCCGTACCGCATCGTTCCTCGACATCTACATTGAGCGCGATTTCAAAGCGGGAATTTTAAACGAGCAGCAGGCGCAGGAGCTGATCGACCACTTCATTATGAAGATCCGTATGGTGCGCTTCCTGCGTACGCCGGAATTCGACACCCTGTTCTCAGGCGACCCAATCTGGGCGACCGAAGTTATCGGCGGTATGGGACTGGATGGCCGCACGCTGGTGACGAAAAACTCGTTCCGCTACCTGCATACGCTACACACCATGGGCCCGGCACCTGAGCCGAACCTGACGGTGCTGTGGTCTGAGCAGCTACCGATAGCCTTCAAAAAGTACGCCGCCCAGGTGTCTATCATCACTTCGTCTTTGCAGTATGAAAACGACGATTTGATGCGTGCCGACTTTGACAGCGATGACTATGCCATTGCCTGCTGTGTCAGCCCGATGGTTATCGGCAAGCAAATGCAGTTCTTCGGGGCGCGTGCCAACCTCGCCAAAACGTTGCTGTATGCAATCAACGGCGGCGTGGATGAGAAGCTGAAAATCCAGGTCGGGCCGAAAACGGCACCGCTGATGGATGACGTGTTGGACTACGACACGGTGATGGAGAGCCTGGACCACTTTATGGACTGGCTGGCCGTGCAGTACATCAGTGCGCTGAACATCATCCACTACATGCACGACAAGTACAGCTACGAAGCTTCGCTGATGGCGCTGCACGATCGTGATGTCTATCGCACGATGGCCTGTGGTATGGCGGGTCTGTCCGTGGCGGCGGATTCTCTGTCGGCTATCAAATACGCTCGCGTGAAACCGATTCGTGATGAAAATGGTCTGGCAGTTGATTTCGAAATCGAAGGCGACTATCCGCAATACGGTAACAACGACGAGCGCGTAGACAGCATTGCCTGCGACCTGGTCGAACGCTTTATGAAGAAAATTAAGGTGTTGCCAACCTACCGTAACGCGGTGCCGACGCAGTCCATTCTGACCATTACCTCCAACGTGGTGTACGGACAGAAAACCGGTAACACGCCGGACGGACGTCGCGCAGGTACGCCGTTTGCGCCAGGGGCGAACCCGATGCACGGCCGCGATCGTAAAGGTGCGGTGGCGTCGTTAACCTCGGTTGCCAAACTGCCGTTCACCTATGCCAAAGACGGTATCTCGTACACCTTCTCCATTGTGCCGGCAGCGCTGGGCAAAGAGGATGGAGTGCGTAAAACCAACCTGGTCGGTCTGCTGGACGGTTACTTCCACCATGAAGCACATGTGGAAGGTGGTCAGCATCTAAACGTTAACGTTATGAACCGTGAAATGTTGATGGATGCCATTGAGCACCCGGAAAACTATCCGAACCTGACGATCCGCGTGTCTGGCTATGCGGTGCGCTTCAACGCGCTGACCCGCGAACAGCAGCAGGATGTTATTTCACGTACTTTCACCCAGGCGCTCTGACGCCGGAGGGACTATGAGAAAAGTAATTGCAACCGAATGTGCGCCAGGGGCGATTGGGCCTTACGTACAGGGTGTGGATCTGGGCAGCATGGTGTTGACGTCAGGTCAAATCCCGGTGTGTCCACAGACCGGTGAAGTGGCTGAAAACGTGGCCGATCAGGCGCGTCAAAGCCTGGAAAACGTGAAAGCGATCGTCGAGTCCGCAGGTTTGAAAGTGAGCGATATCGTGAAGACGACCGTTTTCGTTTCTGACCTGAACGACTTCGCCACCATTAATCAGGTGTACCAGCAGTTCTTTGATGAGCATAAGGCAATCTACCCCACGCGCAGTTGCGTGCAGGTCGCCCGCTTACCAAAGGATGTGAAGCTGGAGATTGAAGCCATCGCCGTACGTGGCGACACGCTGTAATCCCTTGCGGGGCGATCTAAGGATCGCCCCGATCCTTAATGAGTGTGAAACCTGGTCTTCACTGAACGGCAATCCGAGGGTGTGGATATGATTAGCGCATTCGATATTTTTAAGATTGGCATTGGACCTTCCAGCTCCCATACCGTGGGGCCAATGAACGCAGGTAAAAGCTTTATCGATCTGTTGGTCAGCAGCGGGGAACTCCCCAAGGCTACGCATATTGTGGTCGATCTTTATGGATCACTTTCCCTGACTGGAAAAGGTCATGCGACAGATGTCGCCATCATGATGGGGCTGGCCGGTAACAGTCCGCAAAACGTTAATATAGATTCTATCGCTGGTTTTACTCAGGAAGTGGCCCGTACCGGACGTTTACCGGTTGCAGAGGGCACGCATATTGTCGATTTCTCCCCAGACAAAAATATCCTCTTTCACGCCGAAACGCTGCCGCGCCATGAAAATGGCATGCGTATCACCGCATGGAACGGTACCGAGACGCTATTAAGCAAAACCTATTACTCCGTCGGCGGTGGTTTTATCGTTGAAGAGGAACAATTTGGTCAGGCGCATGATGTTGAAGCACACGTGCCCTACAATTTTCATTCCGCCAGCGAACTGCTGAAACTGTGCGAGCGCAACGGGCTATCCGTTTCCGGTCTGATGATGCAGAACGAACTGGCGATGCGTAGCAAAGAAGAAATCGATGCTGGTTTTGCCGCCATCTGGGACGTCATGCATGCCGGAATTGAGCGCGGCATGAACACCGAAGGCGTCCTGCCTGGCCCGCTTAACGTCCCGCGCCGCGCTGTGGCATTACGCCGGTTGCTGGTTTCCAGCGATAACCTGTCCAGCGACCCGATGAACGTTATTGACTGGATCAACATGTTTGCGCTGGCCGTGAGCGAAGAAAACGCCGCCGGATGCCGGGTTGTGACGGCACCGACCAACGGCGCATGTGGAATTATCCCTGCCGTATTGGCCTATTACGACAAGTTCCGCCGTCCGGTGAATGCAAACTCCATTGCCCGTTACTTGCTGGCCGCGGGGGCGATAGGGGCGCTGTATAAGATGAACGCCTCTATTTCTGGTGCCGAAGTCGGCTGCCAGGGTGAAATTGGCGTAGCCTGTTCAATGGCGGCAGCCGGGCTGACCGAGTTGCTCGGCGGTAGCCCGTCGCAGGTTTGTATTGCGGCTGAAATCGCCATGGAGCATAACCTGGGGCTGACCTGCGATCCGGTTGCTGGACAGGTGCAAATACCTTGCATTGAGCGTAATGCGATCAACGCGGTAAAAGCCGTCAACGCCGCGCGTATGGCGCTACGTCGCACATCTGAGCCACGCGTTTCGCTCGATAAAGTGATCGAGACCATGTATGAAACGGGCAAAGATATGAACGACAAATACCGCGAAACGTCACGCGGTGGTCTGGCGATTAAAGTGGTCTGTACCTGAGATGAAAAGGTGCGTTTGTAGGCCGGATAAGGCGTAAGCGCCGCCATCCGGCAATGAATTCATCAATACGGCATGATAAAAAAGTGCACTTTGGTGTAATACCTCTCAGCTAAGTATGTATGGTGAGTATGTGATTCTTGCTCAGGGTTCCGTTCACCTCAGCGGTGTCATCTCTCTGAAACGCCGTTACCCGTGAACGTGCAAGGGAGGCTCACCGCCGCCTCCCTTGCATCCCAGGCTCCCGGCGGGAAAATCGTCGCTGCGCGAGCTATTCGTCTTATTCCGTCTGCCTGTCGGGTCGGGCCGAGCCTACATCCATGCAGGCCGTCCCCTCTGCCCGCATCCCTGCGGGCAGTCCCGGTCAGCCGTCAACGCCTCATCGATTTTCAGCCGGACCGGGGTCATCGCTTCAACCCTCTGACTTCCAGTTAAATCTGTTTTGCTGTTTTAACAAAAAACGCAGAAGGTGAGGTGTTAACTGATCAGCATTAGCACTTTGGTGTACATTTTTTGTTGTGATCTGCTTCAAAAATAGAATTTAAATCCTACATATGCATATAAAATAGAAAATATTTCTTAACTTTTAGAAATTACAGGGGTTTATTTGTGAAGTTTTTCTCTGATCCTGCGCGTATGATTTCTTCATTACTCCAATAGCTCACCTGCACCTAAGTACTGCGTATCGCATTGATGCAGTACGAAAAAAATATAAAAACCTCTACCTACATATTGAGCGGGAAATTATGGAAACGGCAACGAATAGTAGCGTAATACTCGACGCATCTGCTCCGGCACGTCGGGCGGGAATGACCGAAAGCGAATGGCGTGAAGCCATTAAATTCGACAGCACGGACACCGGCTGGGTCATTATGAGTATCGGTATGGCAATTGGCGCGGGGATTGTTTTTCTTCCTGTCCAGGTAGGATTGATGGGGCTGTGGGTGTTCTTGCTCTCCTCTATCATCGGCTACCCAGCCATGTACCTGTTCCAGCGCCTGTTTATCAACACGCTGGCTGAGTCCCCAGAGTGTAAAGACTACCCGAGCGTGATCAGCGGCTATCTGGGTAAGAACTGGGGCATCCTGTTAGGTGCGTTGTATTTTGTGATGCTGGTTATCTGGATGTTCGTTTATTCCACCGCCATCACCAATGACAGCGCCTCCTATCTGCACACGTTTGGTGTGACGGAAGGTTTACTGTCCGACAGCCCGTTCTATGGCCTGGTACTGATTTGCATCCTGGTGGCTATCTCGTCACGCGGGGAACAAATGCTGTTTAAAATCTCCACCGGCATGGTAATGACCAAGCTGCTGGTTGTGGCAGCGCTTGGCGTGTCGATGGTAGGGATGTGGCATCTGCATAACGCGGGTTCACTGCCGCCGATGGCGCTGCTGATCAAAAATGCGATCATCACTCTGCCGTTTACGCTGACCTCGATTCTGTTTATTCAGACCTTAAGCCCGATGGTTATCTCATACCGTTCACGCAACAAATCCATCGAAGTGGCGCGCCATAAAGCCCTGCGTGCCATGAACATCGCGTTCGGTATTCTGTTTGTTACCGTCTTTTTCTACGCCGTTTCCTTCACGTTGGCGATGGGCCACGACGAAGCGGTTAAAGCTTATGAGCAGAACATTTCCGCTCTGGCGATTGCCGCGCAATTTATCAATGGTGCGGGTGCTGGCTGGGTGAAAATCGTCAGCGTTATTCTGAACATTTTCGCCGTTATGACCGCTTTCTTCGGTGTCTACTTAGGTTTCCGTGAAGCGACTCAAGGGATCGTGATGAACATTCTGCGCCGCTATATGCCGGCTGAGAAAATCAACGAGACCTTTGTTCAGCGCGGCATTATGATTTTTGCCATCCTGCTGGCCTGGAGCGCAATTGTGCTCAACGCGCCGGTGCTGAGCTTCACCTCTATTTGTAGCCCTATCTTCGGCATGGTGGGTTGTCTGATCCCGGCCTGGCTGGTCTACAAAGTTCCTGCACTGCACAAATACAAAGGCGCTTCCCTGTATCTGATTATTTTCACGGGCCTGCTGTTGTGCGTTTCTCCGTTCCTGGCATTTTCCTGAGATATTTGAGCAAAGGTTGTTGTTATGTTTGAGACTACATTGAATCCATTATGGGATAGTTTTATCCGCGCGGTGCAGGAAGAAGTTAAGCCTGCGTTGGGCTGTACAGAACCTATCTCTCTGGCTCTGGCGGCGGCGGTTGCATCCTCTGAGCTGGACGGCGCGGTTGAACGCATTGACGCGTGGGTCTCACCGAACCTGATGAAAAACGGCATGGGTGTTACCGTGCCGGGTACCGGAATGGTCGGGTTACCTGTCGCGGCGGCGCTGGGTGCGCTGGGGGGAAATGCCCGTGCCGGTTTAGAGGTACTGAAAGATGCGTCGCCACAAGCGATCGCCGATGCGAAAGCGATGCTGAGCGCTGGCAAGGTTGCGGTGATGCTGCAGGAGCCTTGCGAGGACATCCTCTTTTCCCGCGCGAAGGTTTACAGCGCTGAAGGATGGGCGTGCGTGACGATTGTGGGCGGTCATACCAACATTGTGCACATCGAGACCAATAAGGGCGTAGTGTTCACCACAGAACAGAATGCTCAGGAAGAGGAACAGGAGTCGCCGCTGGCGATACTGTCTCACACCTCGCTGGAAGAGATTCTGGCGTTCGTGAATGCGGTACCGTTTGAGTCGATCCGCTTTATCCTCGATGCGGCAAAACTGAACGGTGCGCTGTCTCAGGAAGGGCTGCGCGGTAACTGGGGCTTGCACATCGGAACCACGCTTGAGAAGCAGTGTGCGCGTGGCCTGCTGGCGAACGATCTCTCCACCTCTATTCTGATCCGTACCAGTGCGGCGTCGGATGCGCGAATGGGCGGGGCGACGCTGCCGGCCATGAGTAACTCCGGCTCCGGTAATCAGGGCATTACCGCGACTGTTCCGGTGATGGTGGTGGCCGAGCACTTTGGCGCGGATGAGGAGAAACTGGCACGTGCGCTAATGTTGTCTCATCTGAGCGCTATCTACATCCATCATCAGCTTCCGCGTTTGTCTGCACTGTGTGCAGCAACCACGGCGGCGATGGGGGCAGCTGCGGGGATGGCATGGATCGTAGATGGTCGCTACAACACCATCGCGATGGCGATCAGTAGCATGATTGGCGACGTGAGCGGAATGATTTGTGATGGCGCTTCAAACAGCTGCGCGATGAAAGTCTCAACCAGTGCTTCCGCGGCGTGGAAAGCGGTACTGATGGCGCTGGATGATACTGCTGTAACCGGCAACGAAGGGATTGTGGCGCATAACGTTGAACAATCTATCGCTAACCTGTGTGCGCTGGCGTGTCGTTCAATGCAGGAAACCGACAAGCAGATTATTGAGATCATGGCCAGTAAGGCACATTAATCTATAGGCCGGGTAAGGCGTTGACGCCACCCGGCATAAGTCTAAGCCGCCTGTTCAGGCGGCTTCTTCGTCTTCCAGCCGTAGTTCGGCATCGGCCACAATCGCTTCCAGCTCTGTCAGCATTTCTTCATAGCCGAAGGTAACTGTTTCCTGTTTTTTCGGCTCAACCTGAGGCTGGCGTTTTTTTGATGATTTCTTGCTCAATAGTCGTACTCCATTGTTTTCCCTGACTATACGGGCAAATCTATCAGCAAAGCGCGCAGCGGAGTATCGGCGACTAACGTTATGTTAGTTTCGTCACGAATAAATGCCCCATCGCCACAGGTGAGCGCTTCTTTTTCGGCGCCAGACGTCACCGCATGGAATCTGCCGTGAATCGACTGTAAATAAGCACGTGGCCCATGTAACTGAAAACTCAACGATTCACCTTGCTGCAGCTCAACGTGGTGCACCCATACCTGTTGGCGCAGATGTAGGCTGCCTTGTTCACCGTCCGGCGAGGCCAGCAGCTGATGCTTACCGGTGCCCAGCGTGGCTTTCTGTACACAGGCGTTTTCACGCTGCGGGCAGGCGTCCAACCAGAGCTGCATCCGGGTTAACGGTTTGTCTTTGCTGATATTGTGTTCGCTATAGCTAATCCCGGGCTGTGTCGCGAGCAGTAAAACTTCACCTGCTTTGGCCTTGATATGGTTGCCTTCGCTGTCTCGGTACTCCGCTTCCCCTTCGAGGATCAGATTGACGATATCCACCTTCGGATAGGTCCGTGGCTGGAAAGAGGCCCCCGGTGCCAGAACTTCCTGGTTCAGAACACGCAGCGAGGCATAACCCAGCAGTTTAGGATCAAAATAGTGTCCAAAGGAGAAGGTATAACGGGCCTGCAGCCAGCCGTAGTCTGCTTGCCCGCATTGTTTGGCTGTACGGGTAGTAATCATAGTTCTTGACCTCTCTTTACTTCCTTTTATGTTAAATGGCTAGACGCTGCATTGTTAGCCAGATATTCTGCCCGGTATGTTCAAATTTCCTGAATGAGAACGAGATGGCCAAAGAAAGGGCTTTAACGCTTGAAGCGTTACGCGTCATGGACGCAATAGACAGACGCGGTAGTTTTGCTGCTGCGGCAGACGAACTGGGACGCGTGCCTTCCGCACTTAGCTATACCATGCAGAAGCTGGAGGAAGAGCTGGACGTGGTGCTGTTTGACCGTTCAGGCCACCGCACAAAATTCACTAACGTTGGGCGTATGTTGCTGGAGCGCGGGCGCGTACTGCTGGAAGCTGCGGATAAACTGACTACCGATGCCGAAGCATTGGCTCGCGGTTGGGAAACGCATCTGACTATCGTTACCGAAGCGCTGGTGCCGACGGCGGCGTTTTTCCCGCTGATCGACAGGCTTGCCGGGAAGGCCAATACCCAGCTTTCCGTTATTACCGAAGTTCTGGCCGGGGCGTGGGAGCGTCTTGAGCAGGGGCGGGCGGATATCGTGATTGCGCCGGATATGCATTTTCGCTCATCCTCAGAAATCAACTCGCGCAAGCTGTACTCGCTGATGAACGTCTATGTAGCGGCCCCGGATCATCCCATCCATCAGGAGCCGGAACCGTTATCGGAAGTCACCCGCGTTAAATACCGTGGGATCGCGGTAGCGGATACCGCCCGTGAACGTCCAGTGCTGACGGTTCAACTGCTGGATAAGCAGCCGCGTCTGACGGTGAGTACGATAGAAGATAAACGTCAGGCGCTGTTGGCAGGACTTGGCGTGGCGACGATGCCGTACCCACTGGTGGAAGAGGATATTGCGGCTGGTCGGCTGCGGGTCGTTAGTCCGGAATCGACAAGCGAGATAGATATTATTATGGCCTGGCGTCGTGACAGCATGGGCGAGGCGAAATCCTGGTGTCTGCGGGAAATCCCCAAGCTGTTTGCGGGTAAATAGCCTGACTGTTACGCCGGATGCGGTGCGAAGCACCTTATCCGGCATGGAAGACGGAGTATGTTGTAGGCCTGATAAGCGCGGCGCCATCAGGCATCTACATATGCTACGTCAGGATAACTGTTTGGGATCGGGCCCGAAGCGGTTGCTCCCTTGAGTACCGTTTTGACAGTTGAAAATGATGATCACCAGCCAGCCTACGATCGGGATCAGCAGCACCAGTAGCCACCAGGCTGAACGATCGGTGTCATGTAAACGCCGGAACTGTACCGCCCACCACGGAATAAAGACCAGAACCCCGTAAATCGTCGTTAATATGCCTTCTCCACCGGCGCGCTCCCAGCCAAACATTCTGTCCAGAATACCCAGCACGAATGTGAAGATGATGTTGACCAGCACAAACATCCAGTATTCTTTACGACGTGCGCGGCCACCAAAACCAAAGTAATTCTTTAATACGTTTAAATACCAATCCATTTTTGCCTCGTTCTGCATTCAATTACTTGTTTTTAAAGTAATCAAATTAAGAATAGCCGTGAATGGAATGATGGTAAATATTTGCGGTGTTAATTATTTGGTCCTCTGATGGGTAATAATTATCAGTGAACGCCTCAGTTTCAGAAAGTATCAACCTGTGTTGGCGGGAGTAATGAATATGCGCTCTCAGAGAAAGGGTTCCGTTCACCTTATGTTCATCGCTTCTCTTAAGCATTGGTTCATGTGAACGTGTAAAGGGCGTTCTCCGCCACGCCCTTTACAATCCCGCCGGGAGCCTGGGTTGCAAGGGAGGCGGCGGTGAGCCTCCCTTGCACGTTCACGGGTAACGGCGTTTCAGAGAAATGACACCGCTGAGGTGAACGGAACCCTGAGCAAAAATCACATGTTCGCCATACATGCTTAACTAATCGGCCTAACCCCAAAGTGGACCCGTGTATATCATGCGAAACGCTCGTCACGCCCATGAGGTTCGTTGAGGTCCTGCCACGGCCCAACAGAAATAATGCCGGTCGGGTTAATGGTTTTGTGGCTACGGAAGTAGTGATTGCGGATGTGATCGAAATTGACGGTTTCCGCAATACCCGGCATCTGGTAGATATCACGCAGGAAACCGTACAGGTTCAGATAGTCGCTAATCCGGTGTTTGTCGCACTTGAAGTGGGTGACATACACGGGATCAAAGCGTACCAGCGTGGTCCACAGGCGAATGTCGGCCTCGGTTAACTGGTCGCCGGTCAGGTAGCGATGTTGCCCAAGGATCTGCTCCAGTCGTGCCAGAGATTGAAAGACGTTATCCACGGCGTCGTCGTAGGCTTCCTGACTGGTGGCAAATCCGGCTTTATACACGCCGTTATTAACGTTGTCATAAATCCAGCCGTTCAGCTCGTCGATTTTGCTTTGCAGGGCAGGGGGATAGTAATCTCCGGCTTTCGCGCCCAGCGCATCAAACGCGGTGTTAAACATGCGGATGATTTCTGCAGATTCGTTGCTGACAATGGTGTGGTTCTTTTTATCCCACAGCACCGGAACGGTGACCCGACCACTGTAGTGCGGATCGGCGTGTAAATAGAGCTGATAAAGAAATTCGTGCTGATACAGGGTATCGCCGGTTGCCGCCGGGAAGTTATCGTCAAAGGTCCAGCCGTTTTCCAGCATCAGCGGATGCACAACAGAAACGGAAATAAACGGTTCCAGCCCTTTGAGTTTGCGCAAAATCAGCGTGCGATGCGCCCACGGACAGGCCAGAGAAACGTACAGATGATAGCGGTCTTTTTCGGCAGCAAAGCCACCTTCACCGGTAGGGCCAGGCGCGCCATCCGCGGTGAGCCAGTTACGGAAAGCCGATGCAGAACGTTGAAATTTTCCACCGGTTGATTTGGTATCGTACCAGGTGTCATGCCAGACGCCGTCAATCAGTTGTCCCATGATTTTCGCCTCCTCAGATAGCAAAAGCGAGGAGATATCTCCTCGCTTTTTGATGTGTTCAGTATAGTTTGCTTACCACTTTTTATTCAGTACGCGGTCAATACTAAATGCGCCTGGACCGGTGATAGCCAGCAGCAGGAAACCGCCTGCGATGGTCAGGTTTTTCATGAACATCAGAGAGTTCACACCTTCCGCAAAGTTGCTGTGGAAGAGGAACGCCGTCAGCAATGTGAAGCCTGCGGTGAACAGCGCGGTTGTACGGGTCAGGAAACCGAACAGAATTGCCAGACCGCCGCCAAACTCAAGCAGAATCACCAGCGGCAGCATAAATCCTGGGACGCCCATGGCTTCCATGTACTGTTGGGTACCCGCATATCCGGTGATTTTTCCCCAACCTGCGGTAATAAACAGGATTGGCATCAGAATGCGCGCTACCAGTACACCAACATCTTCTAATTTCTTCATCATACTCTCCAGGAAACCACTCAGGCGGCTTATTGTGTTTTTTTGTGCATCGACGCTGCAGAGCGCGTCGTTGCTGTCGATGGAGAGAATCATAAACGTGCTTAATGAGAATTGTTAGCAAGGAAAACTGTCAGTATTTTTCAAAAATTTTGAGGTTGGGGGTAAGGAAAGGATTAGCCGCGCAGTTGCTGCTGTCTGATGGTCGATTTCACCAGACGCCAGATACTCCAGACGCTAAAGCCGCGCTTAGCCCAGCGTACCAGCAGATTCGGGTTGCGGATGGTGCGAACCGCCATAATACTGCTCCCGACCAACACCCAGCCACGCAGGTTCAGTAGCGTCTTCCAGCCACGATCGTAGACCTCGGTGGCTTCCAGCCAGTCGCGGCGAGTCGCAGACAGATCCAGCCGTTGCTGCTGGATCTGTCCAAGCAGTTGCGCCTTACGCTTTTGACGTTCGACTTTGCTGCTCATTATGCATCATCCTCCAGGGCTTGCCTGTCATTAGCGAGTTCCTGGCGTGTATGGCGTAGCAGCGTTGTTTTACGTGCTTTACGCAGCGTCCATATCCCGCCAATCAGCGCTAACAGCAACAGCACAACGGTGGTAGCAATCATGGCGTTCAGGCGGTATTGAGGGTCAATGGCCCAGATGATAAGCACCATCAGGCTCATCAGGCCAAACGCCGCGAACAGCATAGTCAGCCCAAGCATCAGCAGGATCTGGATGAGATTGGCTTTTTCCTCTTCCAGCTCAACGACGGCCAGCCGCAGCCGTGTTTCTACGATCTCAACGAGAATCGTCAGGATCCGCTGTCCAATACCCAGTACGCCTTTGCCTGGACCTTGTGCGTGTTGAGAATCAGCCATTGTTAACGGCGCGACAGCAGTACACCAAGCACCACACCGACTGCAGCGCCAATGCCGACGCCTGTCCATGGGTTTTCGCGCACGTAGTTATCGGCTTTAGCCGCGGCCTCACGGGTCTGTTTGGCAATTACATCGCTGGTTTCACTCAGACGATGGCGGCTCTCGCGCAGCGCATGTTCGGCTTTGCTGCGAATTTTACTCATCTCTTCCTTCGACTTATCGCCAGAGGAGCTAAGTACTTCTTCAAGCGTATCCGCAAGAGATTTCAGCTCAGCGCGCAGATTTTCCGTAGCATTATCTTTCGACATAGTTTTCTCCAGTTGAGTGGCTAGTTACCGTACTTAGTAATCGCGGGTCTCGAGTTCTTTTAGCTCTTGCTGGGCTTCAGCAAGCTTGTGTTCACGCTTTGCTACCTTATCCGCATCGCCTTTTTGCTTAGCTTCGGCTAAGTCACGTTGACGCTCGGCAATCTCATTTTTCTGCTCGGCGATTTTTTTCTGATGGTTGGCGCGCAGTTTGCTGTCAGTACAGTTTGCTCTGACTTCGCTCAGTGCTTTGTTCAGCCCATTGATACGGCTCTGATTGTTGTGTTTTTCGGCATAGCTAATCTCCCGCTGAATGTCTTGTTCTTTTTCCTGACAGAGGGTGGTGGCGTAGCTGCCGGCACTGAGAGCGAAAAGGCTAATTGCCAAAGCGATGCGGTATTTCATTCTTGAACCTTCCATTGTGATTCGACCTCGTCGTTTAGGGTCGATGCTCCAGAATAATAAAGCGTTGGGTCATAAACCCAGTTTATTAATCATAGGCGCTAAACGGTGAAATCACCAAAGTGAGTGATCTAATTCAGATTCCTGGAAATTAACCAAAACGGTGTGGGGTCTCACGTAAGCGGGATAACCACTGAACCGCCTGATTATTATCATCCTGCTGAGCGATAACGAAACCGTGCGGTAACGTTCGATCCAGTACGACCTTCGCCGCTGCGCTCTGTGCACTGGAATCAAAGGTAATCAGCAGGGCGTCATTTTGCGGAGTGATGCTTTTAAAACGAATGCCGTTGGCATCCAGGTGATGCCAGATAGAGAAGCCATCAGGCATGCTGACTCCCTGGTTTACGGCACGAATGGCAAGCGTTGACTCCTGCTGGCGAATGACCGACCAGGTCAGGAGCAACGCGCCGATGAACAACATAAAAGTGGTGGACCAGGCAAGTCGTCGGAGCGTTATGCATGATTTCAGCATAATTTACCCTCGGTTCCCGTATTTCTTTTTCCAAAGAACAACCAGTGAACCTGCCAGACCAAACACCAGTAACACCACAGGAAGCAGCATCAGGCAAGACATCAGCTGATCTTCATATTTGAGAAACACCGGTGTTTTGCCCAGCAGATAGCCCAGCGATGTGAGAATAAGGACCCAAAGCAGTCCGCTCATCCAGTTGAAGAACTGAAAGCGCGCATTGTTCAGGCCGGACAATCCTGCGATGGTCGGCAGTAATGTTCTGACAAACGCGATAAAGCGGCCGACCAGCAGCGCAGACAAGCCATGCTTATGGAACAGATGATGCGCACGCTGATGATAATGTGCAGGAAGATGAGATAACCAGTTTTGCACGGTGCGGGTATTACCCAACCATCGACCTTGTATATAGCTGAGCCAGCAACCAAGGCTGGCTGCGGTGGTGAGCAGCAGTACCGTTTGCGGAAAACCCATTGCGCCTTTGGCAATAAGTACGCCGACCAGTACCAGCAAACTGTCGCCAGGTAAAAAGGCTGCTGGCAGCAGTCCGTTTTCCAGAAACAAAATGGTAAAGAGTACAAAATAGAGCATGCCAATCATGGAAGGATTGGCCAGCGTTTCAAAATCCTGAGCCCATAAAGCATTTAGTAATTGAGTCAGTAGTTCCATTCAATATTCCTGGAGAATCGGTTGTCGTCATGCCGGTTTTCTGGATTTTGTAACACCACGATTTTATTAATATTTTTTACATGACTTGTGGTCTGTTACAAACTCACGGCCTGAACTATTCCCTGTAAAGTTGTGAAGTTAGCAAGCTCTTAAACACAAAAATTCAAACAGCATCTAATTGTAACAAAGGTCAACGTAGTCCGTTATAGAAATTACGGTTGTTGAACTGTGATTTTGCTTATCGCAATGGAGGGTGGCGAGAGGATTTACACAGGCTGACATTTTATACCTAATGCTTACCAAGTGTCAGAAACAGGCGCGTGGTCGCGCCTGCATTGATAAGATTGTTTATTTTGCGCTGTTAGCCGCTGTATCGAGGTGAACGACCGGATTTTCGGTAAATAGATAACGGTCCGCATTGAACTCAAAATCATCGCTGGTTTCGTTAAACAGCATCTGCTTCGTGTTCTCAAGATGCTGCCACATCGCCAGTTTGGCGGCATGAGGATCTTTGCGAATCAGCGCCCGAAGGATCTGGTCATGGTCATCACACCAGTTATCAACCGTGCGCAGGTCGATGTGGTCGTGCAGTTTCTTCCAGTAGGGGTTATGAATGCGCTGAGTCCACATTTTTTCAACAATCGCGGCCAGAGCCGAGTTCTGCGTTGCCAGGGCAACCTGCACATGGAACTGGAGATCCCACTCGGAGTCACGAAAGCTTTTTTCGTTACGTGATTTCTCCTGAATCTCCATCAGCTTCATGATGTCCTGTTTGGTCACCTGCGTGGCGGCAAACTCGGCAATGTTGCTTTCTATGAGCTGACGCGCCTGGAGCAGCTCGAAAGGACCGTAGCTGGCAAATTCCAGGTTTTCATCTGGCGCGACATAGTGTCTGGGTTGGTTGGAAATGACGTGGATCCCCGATCCTTTGCGCACCTCAACGTAACCCTCTACCTCGAGCATGATAATTGCTTCACGAACCACGGTACGGCTGACATTTTTTTCATCGGCGATAAAGCGCTCGGCAGGGAGTTTGTCACCCACCAGATAGACGCCTTGCTCAATGCGTTCTTTCAGATCAGCTGCAAGTTGTTGGTACAAACGTCGTGGTTCGGTGATTTCCATATGCGCTCCAGGCATGATACGGCAGACTATATTTGTTATACCACTTTTGCGATTACTGCTCCACTCGCGGCGATAAAAAAGCCGCCAGATGACTGGCGGCTTTGCATTATATACCCTTGATGAAAAGCAGCGGGTTAATTTTGCGGAGCGGGATCGCCAGTCTGTGATCCCGAGTCGACCTCGCTGGCCGATTTGTTTTGCAAGACCGTCCAGATAACGAGTGCGCCGAGCAGGTCGAATACCGCCAGTACGGCGAACAGCGGGCTAAAGCCGATAGTGTCAGCCAGTGCGCCAACAACCAGTGCAAACAGCGTACTGGCAAGCCAGGCGGACATACCGGTCAGACCGTTTGCGGTTGCCACTTCATTACGACCAAATACGTCAGAAGAAAGCGTAATCAGCGCACCGGACAGCGCCTGGTGAGCAAAGCCTCCGACGCACAGCAGGGCGATAGCAATGTACGGGCTGGTGAACAGACCAATCATCCCTGGGCCAATCATCAGCAATGCGCCCATGGTGACGACCATTTTACGTGAAACGATCAGGTTAACGCCGAACCAGCGCTGGAACAGCGGCGGTAAGTAGCCCCCAACGATACAGCCCAGGTCAGCAAACAGCATCGGCATCCAGGCAAACATCGCAATCTCTTTCAGGTTAAAGCCGTAGACTTTAAACATGAACAGCGGGATCCAGGCGTTGAAGGTACCCCAGGCTGGCTCTGCCAGGAAACGCGGCAGCGCGATGCCCCAGAACTGGCGGTTACGCAGGATCTGACCGAGCGACATTTTTTTCGAGGTCGCGTTTTTATGCTGTGATTCCTGACCATTCAGAATGTAATCACGTTCTTCATCAGACAGTTTTTTCTGGTCGCGCGGGTGTTTGTAGAACACAAGCCAGCACATCGCCCAGATGAAGCTCAGCGCACCGGAAATAATGAATGCCATCTGCCAGCTGTGCATGACGATTGCCCAGACGACCAGCGGCGGAGCAATCATCGCACCGATAGAAGAGCCGACGTTAAAGTACCCCACGGCAATTGAACGTTCTTTTGCCGGGAACCATTCAGAACTGGCTTTCAAACCCGCAGGGATCATTGCGGCTTCAGCGGCACCTACCGCGCCACGCGCCAGCGCCAGTCCACCCCAACTGCCAGCCAGTGCGGTCGCGCCGCAGAAGACGGCCCACAGAACGGCGAACATCGCGTAACCAACTTTTGTGCCGAGCACATCGAGCACGTAGCCGGCAACGGGTTGCATTACGGTGTAAGCAGCAGAATACGCTGCGATGATATAGGAATACTGTTGAGTGGAGATGTGTAACTCTTCCATCAGAGTTGGCGCAGCTGCCGCCACAGTGTTACGTGTCAGGTAACCCAGCACGGTGCCAAGCGTCACCAGTGCAATCATGTACCAACGTAACCCTTTAATTTTACGCATGTAAAACCTCATCGTTTTGTTATGTCCGCGAACGAGCGGTCATCTTCCAGTTCAGGGCGGAGGATGTTCTTTTACGAGGGGGGACCGAAAAAAAGCCGGTACTCCCCGAACTTTGCCATGTCAATAATTGTGCTAATTCGGTTTCCGTACCGGTCAATCCGATGGTGATACATCGGTAATTTGCATTCCGTCGGCTTATGTATCGCGACGGCCAAAAGATAACTTGTCATACAGCTTTAAAAGGTGAGTGCCATCACAAAAGTGTGAATCTTCGTGTGGTCATTATTTCGATTCAGCAAAGCCAGCACTGGCGCGGCTTGACGCGTGATTTACCTCTTTGAGAGTAATTTTTTTGTCACCATTTGTTGATCTAACTCACGAAAATATCTTCAGTGTATGGAAATTGGTGTGATAACTTTGTCAACATCAAAACATAAGCAATCTGACGCACTCGTTGAGAGGAAGACGATAATGACCCCGTTTATGACTGAAGATTTCCTGCTGGACACCGAATTTGCCCGCCGTCTGTACCACGATTACGCCAAAGACCAGCCGATCTTCGATTACCACTGCCATTTACCACCGCAACAAATCGCTGAAAACTACCGTTTTAATAACCTGTATGACATCTGGCTGAAGGGTGATCACTACAAATGGCGTGCGATGCGTACCAATGGCGTCGCTGAGCGCTTGTGTACCGGCGATGCGTCCGATCGCGAGAAGTTTGACGCATGGGCCGCCACGGTTCCGCACACTATCGGTAACCCGCTGTACCACTGGACCCACCTCGAATTACGCCGCCCGTTTGGTATTACAGGTAAGCTGCTTTCTCCTGCGACTGCTGATGAAATCTGGAACCAGTGCAACGAGCTGCTGGCGCAGGATAAATTCTCCGCGCGCGGCATCATGCAGCAGATGAATGTGAAAATGGTCGGCACTACCGATGACCCGATCGACTCTCTGGAGCATCATGCGGCCGTTGCTAAAGACGGAAGCTTTGATGTGAAAGTGCTGCCGAGCTGGCGTCCGGATAAAGCCTTTAACATTGAGCTGGCGACCTTTAATGACTACATGGCGAAGCTCGGTGAAGTGTCTGACACGGATATCCGCCGCTTCAGCGATCTGCAAGCTGCACTGACCAAACGTCTGGATCACTTTGCGGCTCACGGCTGTAAAGTTTCTGACCACGCGCTGGACGTGGTGCTGTTTGCCGAATCTAACGAATCTGAACTGGATAGCATTCTGGCGCGTCGCCTGGCGGGTGAAACCCTGAGTGAGCATGAAATTGCCCAGTTTAAAACCGCCGTGCTGGTGTTCCTTGGTGCGGAATATGCTCGTCGCGAATGGGTACAGCAGTACCACATCGGCGCGCTGCGTAATAACAACCTGCGCCAGTTCAAACTGTTGGGCGCGGATGTTGGCTTCGACTCCATCAATGACCGTCCGATGGCTGAAGAACTGTCCAAACTGCTGAGCAAGCAGAACGAACAGAACCTGCTGCCGAAAACCATTCTCTACTGCCTGAACCCGCGTGATAACGAAGTGCTGGGCACCATGATCGGCAACTTCCAGGGCGAAGGTATGCCGGGCAAGATGCAGTTCGGTTCCGGCTGGTGGTTCAACGATCAGAAAGACGGGATGGAACGTCAGATGACGCAACTGGCCCAGCTCGGCCTGCTGAGCCGTTTCGTCGGCATGCTGACCGATAGCCGTAGCTTCCTGTCATACACGCGCCATGAATACTTCCGTCGCATTCTGTGCCAGATGATTGGCCGTTGGGTTGCTGCAGGTGAAGCACCGGCAGATATCCAGTTGCTGGGTGAAATGGTCAGAAATATTTGCTTTAACAATGCGCGTGATTACTTCGCCATTGAACTGAACTAAGGCCCGGGTGAAGGTATGCAATACATCAAGATCCATGCGCTGGATAACGTCGCGGTAGCGCTCGCTGATTTGGCTGAAGGAACCGAAGTCACCGTTGATGGGCAGGCGGTAACCCTGCGTCAGGCGGTCTCTCGTGGCCACAAATTCGCTTTACGTGATATTGCGAAAGGCGAAAACGTCATTAAATACGGTTTGCCAATTGGTCATACGCTGGTGGACGTTGCGGCGGGTGAGCATATTCATGCTCACAACACGCGCACTAATCTGAGCGACCTGGACACGTATAGCTACCACCCTGATTTTCAGGCGGAAGTTGCACAACCGGCGGATCGCGATGTGCAGATCTACCGTCGTGCCAACGGCGATGTTGGCGTGCGCAACGAACTGTGGATCCTACCGACGGTTGGCTGTGTTAACGCCATGGCGCGCCAGATGCAGAACCGTTTTCTGAAAGAGACTAACGATGCCGAAGGAATCGACGGCGTACATCTCTTCAGCCACACCTACGGCTGTTCACAGCTCGGCGACGACCACATTAACACCCGCACCATGCTGCAAAACATGGTGCGTCACCCGAATGCGGGTGCGGTGCTGGTGGTTGGCCTTGGTTGTGAAAACAACCAGGTTGATGCCTTCCGCGAAACCTTAGGCGAGTACGATCCTGAGCGCGTTCACTTCATGGTCTGCCAACATCAGGAAGACGAAGTGGAAGCGGGGATTGAACATCTTCACCAGTTGTACAACGTGATGCGTAACGATAAGCGTGAGCCGGGTAAGCTGGGCGAGCTGAAGTTTGGTCTGGAATGCGGCGGCTCTGACGGCCTGTCTGGTATTACCGCCAACCCGATGCTGGGTCGTTTCTCCGACTACGTGATTGCCAACGGCGGCACCACCGTACTGACCGAAGTACCGGAAATGTTCGGCGCCGAGCAACTGCTGATGGACCACTGCCGCGATGAAGAAACCTTTGGCAAGCTGGTCACCATGGTCAATGACTTCAAGCAGTACTTCATTGCTCACGACCAGCCGATCTACGAGAACCCATCGCC
This sequence comes from Citrobacter portucalensis, assembly GCF_002042885.1. Classification (GTDB taxonomy): domain Bacteria; phylum Pseudomonadota; class Gammaproteobacteria; order Enterobacterales; family Enterobacteriaceae; genus Citrobacter; species Citrobacter portucalensis. The sequence continues at coordinate 23,607 of NZ_MVFY01000010.1, read as the reverse complement.
GGGCAACAAAGCGGGCGGTATCACCACGCTGGAAGATAAATCTCTCGGCTGCACGCAAAAAGCAGGCTCCAGCCAGGTGGTGGACGTACTGCGCTACGGCGAACGTCTGAAGACGCATGGTCTGAATCTACTGAGCGCACCGGGTAACGATGCGGTGGCGACCAGTGCCCTGGCGGGCGCGGGCTGTCATATGGTGCTGTTCAGTACCGGTCGCGGTACACCTTACGGTGGTTTTGTGCCGACGGTGAAAATTGCCACCAACAGCGAGCTGGCGGCGAAGAAAAAGCACTGGATCGATTTTGACGCTGGACAGTTGATCCATGGTAAAGCGATGCCGCAGTTACTGGAAGAATTTGTCGATACCATCGTCGATTTCGCCAACGGCAAGCAAACCTGCAACGAGCGGAATGATTTTAGAGAGTTAGCGATATTTAAAAGCGGCGTAACGTTGTAGTAAATACCTGATGGTACCTGCATGCAGGTCTGCGCAAACCGTAGGCCTGATAAGCGCAGCGCCATCAGGCACAAACCGTTGCCGGATGGCGGCGAACTCGCCTTATCCGGCCTACGAGATAGAATTGGGGTTGCTTGCATGACCGCGTATTGGCTGGCCCAGGGCGTAGGTGTCATCGCCTTTCTGATCGGCATTACCACCTTTTTCAATCGCGATGAGCGCCGGTTCCGGCTGCAACTCGCTGTCTATAGCGCCACCATCGGCGTGCATTTTTTCCTGATGGGCGCCTGGCCTGCAGGCATGAGCGCAGAACTCAACACCATCCGCACACTTGTCTCAATGCATACCCGCAAACTGTGGGTAATGACCGTTTTTATTATCCTCACCCTGGTTCTCGGGCTGGCGAAATTACAGCATGCGATGGAGCTGTTGCCGATAATTGGCACGCTGGCCAGCACCTGGGCGCTGTTTCGCTGCAAAGGGTTAACCGTGCGCTGCGTCATGTGGTGCGCAACCGCCTGTTGGGTTATCCATAATTTCTGGCTGGGATCGATTGGCGGGACGATGATCGAAGGGAGTTTTCTGGTAATGAACGGCCTGAACATTATTCGCTTCCGGCGGATGCAAAAACGCGGAATTGATCCGTTCAAACTTGAAAAAAGCGTACAAGAAAAGAACCCCTCCGCCCGATGACGGAGGGGCTTAGAGATTATCCGCGCAGGGCGTTATTTGCCAGACGCTCGTCTTCTGCCTGGCAGGCTGCAGCGGTAAACAGGACGTCTGTAGAAGAGTTCAACGCCGTTTCACATGAGTCCTGCAATACGCCGATGATAAAGCCAACGGCAACAACCTGCATGGCGATGTCATTCGGGATACCGAACATGTTGCACGCCAGCGGGATCAGCAGCAGAGAACCGCCCGCCACGCCCGATGCACCGCAGGCACACAGTGAAGCCACCACGCTCAGTAACAGCGCCGTTGGTAAATCAACCGGAATACCCAGCGTATTCACCGCCGCCAGCGTCAGTACGGTAATGGTGATCGCCGCGCCCGCCATATTGATGGTGGCTCCAAGCGGAATAGACACCGAATAGGTATCACGATCCAGATTCAGCTTCTCACACAGTGCCATGTTCACCGGAATATTTGCCGCCGAACTGCGGGTAAAGAAGGCATACACGCCACTTTCACGCAGACAGGCCAGCACCAGCGGATACGGGTTACGGCGAATTTTCCAGAAGACCAGCAGTGGGTTGACCACAAACGCCACCAGCAGCATACAGCCTACCAGTACGGTCAGCAGTTGGGCGTAGCCCCAAAGCGTGGCGAAACCGGTGGTTGCCAGCGTGGAGGAGACCAGACCAAAGATACCGATTGGCGCGAAACGAATCACCAGCTTCACCATAAAGGTGACGGCGTTGGACATATCATTGACCAGATTTTTGGTCGTTTCATTGCCGTGGCGCAGCGCAAAGCCCAGGCCGACAGCCCATACCAGAATACCAATATAGTTGGCGTTCAGCAGAGCATCAACTGGGTTAGAAACCATGCTCATCAGCAGGCTACGCATCACTTCCACAATCCCGGATGGCGGTACGATATCCCCCGCGCTGCTGGAAAGATGCAGTGTTGATGGGAAAGCAAAGCTGAAGACAACGGCGGTTAATGCCGCTGAAAATGTTCCGAGCAGGTAGAGGAACAGAATGGGGCGGATATTGGTTTTTTGCCCGTGCTGGTGGTTGGCGATAGAAGCCATCACCAGCATCAGAACCAGAATTGGCGCGACGGCTTTTAATGCGCCGACGAACAGCGTACCCAGCAGACCAACGGCTTCAGCCGCAGGTTTTGACACCAGTGCCAGTAAAATCCCCAGTACCAAACCGATCAAAATTTGTTTAACCAGGCTCCCTTGCGCCAAACGCGAGAGTAGCCCCGATGAACGTTGCGTAGTCATGTAGTAATCCTTTCATTGTGTTGTTGCCTTACCTTTGTGCGTTCTGTTGACGCATCTTTCAGGATCGGGCAAATGTTTGCATGGCTGAGTATAAGGAAAGAACAGGGTTCTGGAAGCGAAATATCCTGGATTCCGCGTTGAGATCATATTTTATAACTTTGACTTAACATTATTTTGACATGATAAACAAAAAGCCCGACGCACGCAGTGTGCTGTCGGGCTTTTCAGCTAGCAGATGAAACTTACTGTATTTGCTGCTTTTTATCGTGCTGGTGGTTGACCCAAGCGTTAACAACCAGCGTCACAAACAGAATGCCAAATACCACGCCTAACGAGATAGCGATCGGGATATGGTAGAAATCGACGATCAGCATCTTAATACCGATAAACACCAGAATGACCGACAAGCCGTACTTCAGCATGGAGAAACGCTCCGCCACGCCCGCCAGCAGGAAGTACATCGCACGCAGACCCAAAATAGCAAACAGGTTCGAGGTCAGCACGATGAACGGGTCGGTGGTCACGGCAAAGATAGCCGGAATACTGTCGACGGCAAAAATCACATCGCTCAGCTCAACCAGAATCAACACCAGCATCAGCGGCGTAACAAACAGCAGGCCGTTTTTACGCACGAAGAATTTTTCATCTTCGATGGTATCGGTCATGCGCAAATGACCGCGCAGCCAGCGTACTAACGGTCTGTCGCCAATACCGGAGGCATCTTCTTTCGCCAGCGCCATCTTCACGCCGGTAAACAACAGGAACGCGCCGAACACGTACAACAGCCACTCAAACTGGGTGATAAGCCAGCTGCCCGCGAAGATCATGATCGTACGCAGCACAATCGCACCCAGCACGCCATACACCAGTACCCGACGCTGCAACGCAGGCGGCACGGAGAAGTAGCTGAAGAGCATCAACCAGACAAAGACGTTATCTACTGCCAGTGATTTTTCGATCAAATAGCCGGTAAGGAACGCCAGCGCCTGTGGGTCGGCAACGGCTCGCCCCTGGGTTTCCGCCAGGTACCACCAGAAGGCAGCGTTAAACAGTAACGACAGCGTTACCCAGACGATTGACCAGGCCGCAGCCTGCTTCATTGACATCGTATGCGCGCCACGACGCCCCTGCAACAGCAGGTCGATGGCCAGCATAATTACCACTACGACAGCGAAGCCACCCCATAACAACGGTGTGCCGACAGTATTCATTGTATTTCCCCATGCATAAAAAAAACGGCCAACGCCGAATGACGTTAGCCGCTGCTTTTTATGCATAGACCTTGCCATTCGGCAAGGTCTCACTTACAACAACAAAGGAATACGGTGGCGTATTCCTTTGTTATCGCCCGGTGACCGGATGTGGTTTTTCACACATCGTAATGACGATCAACCGACAACGAAGTTACTCCCCTTTGCGGGTTACAAAATATTACAGGCCATGCTTTCAGTCAATGGCCTGCAACATTCGTTTTACACACCTTTACGCAGTCAGCGATGTTTCCGCTTCGTCTGCCGGGAAAACCACGCCGGTCTGGCGGCGAATCTCCGTTTGCAGTTTGGCGGTGATACAGCTGACAGCCAGTGCCGGGTGATCCACTTCGCCGGATTCAACCAAATGGGCAAACGCCTCTGCCTCATACAGCATAGTATTGATGTGTTGAGGCGTCGTCAGATCCTGCGTTTTCCCACCGCGTGGCACGAAGCACACCTTTTGGCATTCGGAGATATGCTCGATGACCAGCGATCCCGACTCGCCCTGAATTTCACTGGCTAATACCGAGTCGCTTACTTTTGAGTGCTGGAGAGTAACGCTGAAATCACCGTAATTCAGCACCACCACGCCGTGGGCATCCACGCCACTTTCCAGCAGGCTGGCGCTGGCCTGAACGCTCAGCGGTTCGCCCCACAGCGCAACCGCTGAGGCCAGGCAGTAAAAACCGATATCCATAATCGAGCCATTGGAGAATGCCGGATTAAACGTGTTCGGATTTTCACCGTCCAGATAGCGCTGGTAACGCGAGGAGTACTGGCAGTAATTGATAAACGCTTTCCTGATTTTTCCTACTCTGGGTAGTGATTGCTGTAACTGCAGGAAATTAGGCAGGTAGGCGGTTTTAAACGCTTCAAACAGCACGACCTGATTCTCACGCGCGCAGGCGATAGCGGCTTCGGCTTGCGCCAGATTGGAGGCCAGCGGCTTTTCGCAAATAACATGCTTTTTGTGCCGCAAAAACAGCTCAGTCTGTGGAAAGTGCAGGGAGTTCGGGCTGGCGATATAGACAGCGTCGATTGCCTCGCTTTGCGCCATCGCTTCCAGTGAGGTAAACAGATGTTCGACAGGGTAATCGTTGGCGAAGGTCTGTGCCTGCTCAAGGCTACGGGAATAGACTGCGGTTAACTTATACTTGCCGGTTTCATGGGCGGCATCGACAAACTGGCGGGTGATCCAGTTTGTGCCAATTACTGCGAAACGTATCATAAAGGCCTTCAGGCTGCGAAAAGGGATTCTTTCGTCAATTTAGCATGCCCTGAAGACAAAGCCAGTGCGCGACTACGCAGTTTGCTTTAACGATTGTTGCGTTAACCACAGGCGGGTATCGAACTCCAGTTGATGATACTGAGGCTCCATATGACAGCAAAGCTGGTAAAACGCTTTGTCGTGCTCTTTTTCCTTCAGATGCGCCAGTTCATGAACGACGATCATGCGTAAAAAGGGTTCTGGGGCGCTGCGAAACACGGTGGCGACGCGGATCTCCGCTTTGGCTTTGAGCTTACCGCCCTGCACGCGAGAGACGGCGGTATGCAGCCCCAACGCATTCTTCAGAACGTGGATCTTGCTGTCATACATGACTTTATTCAGCGGCGGGGCGTTACGCAGAAACTGATTTTTCAGATCCTGAGTATATTGCCAGAGCGCTTTGTCGGTCGCGAAGTCATGCGTACCCGGATAGCGCTTCTCCAGCACTGCGCCCAGGCGTTGCTCAGCAATCAGCGTTCTCACTTGAGAAAGCAAATGTTCCGGGTAGCCCTGGAGGTAAGTTAGTTGGTTCATTCATGTCCACGCAAATCATAAAAGTGTATACTCACGCACCCTTTTCAGGGATACGCCGAAATTTTACCATTCAGGAGGGCCGATGAGCCACATAGACAACGGTTTCCGTTCGCTGTCACTTAAACGTTTCCCGGAAACGGATGACGTTAACCCGCTGCTGGCGTGGGAAGCTGCAGATGAATATCTGCTGCAACAGCTGGACGATACCGAGATTAGCGGCCCGGTGCTGATCCTGAATGATACCTTCGGCGCGCTGGGCTGTGCGCTGGCGGAACATACGCCGTACAGCATCGGCGATTCCTATCTCAGCGAGCTTGCCACGCGCGAGAACCTGCGTCACAACGATATTGCCGAGTCGAGCGTCAAGTTCCTCGACAGTACCGCTGACTATCCGCAGGCGCCGGGCGTGGTGCTGATTAAGCTGCCAAAAACCATGGCGCTGCTGGAGCAGCAACTGCGTGCGCTGCGCGAAGTGGTAACACCAGAAACGCGCATCATCGCCGGGGCAAAAGCGCGTGATGTACATACCTCGACGCTGGAACTGTTTGAAAAAGTGCTGGGTCCAACCACCACTACGCTGGCGTGGAAAAAAGCCCGATTGATCAACTGTACGTTTAGCAAACCGGAGCTGGCCGCTGCCTCGCAAACGTTAAGCTGGAAGCTGGAAGGCACCGACTGGACTATCCATAACCACGCCAATGTCTTCTCCCGTACCGGGCTGGATATCGGCGCGCGCTTTTTTATCGAGCATCTGCCGGAAAACCTCGAAGGGGAGATTGTTGACCTTGGCTGCGGTAACGGTGTTATCGGTATGACGCTGCTGGCGAAAAACCCAGAAGCCAGTGTGGTATTTGTTGATGAATCGCCAATGGCGGTGGCTTCAAGCCGCCTGAACGTGGAAAGTAACATGCCTGAAGCACTGGATCGCTGCGAGTTTATGATTAACAACGCGCTGTCTGGCGTCGAACCGTTCCGCTTTAACGCCGTGCTGTGCAACCCACCGTTCCACCAGAAGCACGCGCTGACGGATAACATTGCCTGGGAAATGTTCCACCACGCCCGTCGCTGCCTGAAAATCAACGGTGAGCTGTATATTGTGGCTAACCGTCACCTCGACTACTTCCACAAGCTGAAGAAGATTTTCGGCAACTGCGTAACCATCGCCACCAATAATAAATTCGTGGTGCTGAAAGCGGTCAAAACCGGTCGCCGTCGGTAATAGCGGGTGCCGGATGCGGCTAACGCCTTATCCGGCCTACGAAATACATCCTGTTAAATTTCCAGTGCCAGCCTGGTGCCTTGCGCAATAGCGCGTCGGGCATCCAGTTCCATCGCCACATCGCAGCCGCCGATCAGATGCACCGTTTTACCTGCCGCGTGCAGCGGATCGACCAGTTCACGGCGCGGCTCTTGTCCGGCGCAAATCACCACGTTATCCACGTTAAAGATCACCGGTTCACCGTTCAACACAACGTGTAACCCATCATCATCAATCTTCTGATAGCTGACTGCCGGGATCATTTTCACGCCGCGTGAGAGCAGGGTGGCGCGATGGATCCAGCCCGTCGTTTTACCTAAACCTTGCCCCGGTTTGCTGGCTTTTCGCTGTAACATCACTATCTGGCGAGGGCTGCGGGATAGGTGCGGACCTTCCGGGCGTAAGCCGCCAGGTTGTTGCAGGCTGGTGTCGATCCCCCATTCCACGCAGAACTCCGCAATGTTCTGGCTGGTGGGTTCACCGGGTTGACTCAGATACATTGCGGTATCGAAACCGATCCCGCCGCAGCCCACGATCGCCACGCGTTTACCCACCGGCGTTTTATCGCGCAGCACGTCGAGATAGCTCAGCACTTTAGGATGATCGATCCCCTCGATCGGCGGCATGCGTGGCTCGATCCCACTGGCAAGGATCACTTCGTCGAAGGTGTGCAGATCGTGTGCGCTGACAAAGTGATTCAGCTTCAGGGTCACGCCAGTCACGTCGATCATTCGGCGGTAGTAGCGCAGGGTTTCATAAAATTCTTCTTTGCCGGGGATCTGTTTGGCGATATTAAACTGCCCGCCAATCTCGCCATGTGCGTCAAACAGCGTCACGTGATGCCCGCGCGCTGCGGCATTAATGGCGAAGGCGAGGCCCGCAGGCCCCGCACCGACAACCGCCAGATTTTTCGGCACAGCTGCCGCAACGATCGGCATTTTGGTTTCATGGCAGGCGCGCGGATTGACCAGGCAAGAGGTGACTTTGCCGACGAAGATCTGATCCAGACAGGCCTGGTTACAGCCGATACAGGTGTTGATCTCATCTGCGCGTCCGGTTTGCGCTTTTGACAGCAGCTCGGCATCGGCGAGGAACGGACGGGCCATCGACACCATATCGGCATCGCCTTGGGCCAGAATGTCATCGGCGACCTGGGGATCGTTAATGCGGTTGGTGGTGACCAGTGGGATTGTCACATGCCCTTTTAGCTTACGCGTCACCCAACTAAACGCGCCGCGCGGTACCGGGGTAGCGATAGTGGGAATACGCGCCTCATGCCAGCCAATACCGGTGTTAATAATGGTGGCCCCCGCGGCTTCTATAGCCTGCGCCAACTGAACGGTTTCGTCGAAGGTTCCGCCGTTTTCCACCAGATCGAGCATCGACAGGCGGAAGATAATAATAAAGTCATTCCCGGCACGCTGACGTACCGCTCGCACTACCTCAACGGCAAACCGCATGCGGTTGGCATACTCACCGCCCCATTGGTCATCGCGCTGGTTGGTACGCAGTGTCAGGAATTCGTTGATGAGATACCCTTCCGACCCCATCACTTCCACGCCATCGTAGCCCGCTTCCCGCGCCAGCTGTGCGCAGTGGGCAAAATCTTCAATCAACTGCAGCACTTCATCGTGCGTTAATTCATGTGGCGTAAAGCGGTTAATGGGTGCCTGAATAGCAGAAGGTGCCACCAGATGCGGCTGGTAGCTATAACGTCCGGTGTGCAGGATCTGCAGGGCGATTTTACCGCCTTCATCATGCACAGCATCAGTAATGACTCGATGGTGAGCAAGCTGGCTGGTGTCGTTCAGCATCGCACCGCCTTCCATTCCCACGCCGGAAAGCGCAGGCGCAATGCCTCCACTCACAATTAACGCTACGCCGTGACGGGCGCGCTCGGCGTAGAACGCGGCCAGCCGTTCTGCACCATCAGGATACTCTTCCAGCCCGGTATGCATTGAACCCATCAGCACGCGGTTTTTAAGCGTGGTGAAGCCTAAATCGAGCGGGGCGAACAGCGACGGATAGCTCATAAAGGTGTCCAGTATGTAAAATTATTGTTATGTGGTCGGATGAGTTAATAATTTAGCCGTCGCCGCGTAAAAGGGAAAAGGGGAATGCCGTGATTGTGATGGGATTCAAAAAAGGAGTGGAGCCAGAGGACGAATATGCCGGATATCGGTGCAAGCACCTAATCCGGCCTGTGAAAATGTGTCTTTGTAGGCCGGATAAGCGAAGCGCCATCCGGCGTTATGTCACAGATTACTGTTTTTTAAGAAAATCGTTATACAGCATATAGAGATGCGCCGCGCTCCAGGAGAAATTCGGTGCACCCTGCTGTGCGCCGGTCAGCGGGTTATAGTTTTCCTGAATCGGACCGTCAGCGGTGAGGCCTTTGGCGTGGCTGAAGAAGGTATCCGCCAGTTTTAACGCGTCATCGCGATAGCCGTAACGCTCCATCCCTTTTAGCCCGAACCAGAACTGATCCACCCAGACGCGCCCGCGCCAGTAGATATCCGCGCCGAAAGCCGGGTTGGTCAGCGCCGCCGTGCCAAGCGGGACAAAGGTGTTGAACTCTTTGGGGTCGAGCATCACCTTAACCACCGCGTCCGCATGGGGCTGCGTTGCTGCGCCGTTAAACAGCGGCGACCAGCCTTCCGGCCCTTTGCCACGTTCGACGATCGGTTTACCCGCACAGCCGTTTGCCAGCGGTTGCTCCTCAATACGAACGTCGTAAAAGAATTTTGTTGCCGGGTCGAACATGCAGGTGTTGATGTAATCTGCGAGGTTTTGCGCCAACTGGCGATAGCGCTGCGCCTCTTGGTGTTTGCCGAGCAGGGTCGCCATCTGCGCCAGATAATGGTTGTCGCTGTACATGTAGCTGGCCTGATCGACTGACTCCTGCAACAGCGAGTAACCCAGCAAGTTACCGTCTTTACTGCGGTTTTCGGCAAATTTCACCACCCAGTCGCTGCGTTTTCCACCGCCAGCGACGTATTTATCCAGTTGATCTTTATCGATAAAACCGAATACAGCCGCATCGTCACGACCGGACTCCCACGAGGCGGCAACCTGTGCTGGGATCTCCAGGCTGTCATACTGACCCTTATCGATCACGGTGGCGTAGTTGTTAAGCCCGGAGAGCGTTTCTTCCTTGTCGCCTTTTTTCACCGTAAACAACATTTCGCCGCGGTCAGTATTGTGGGCTTTATCGCGGGTAGCACCGTATTCCGGCACGCCGTTGCCGTTGTGATCGCGGTTACGCAACCACCAGTCGTGGTACGCCACCAGCTTCGGATACATCTCCTCCAGCCAGGCCTTGTCTTTGGTAACGTTGTAGACTTCCATCACCGACCACGCCGCCAGGCTGGGTTTGGTGTTGCGCTCGTTCCAGTTACCGCCGTCGCCGCCGCGTTCCGGGCTGAGATTCCAGGCAATCAGGTCGGGAATGAATCCGGCATCCTGCGGGCGAACCGGATCACCGGGTTTAACCTGCCATGAAAAGACGGCGCGAATATTCTCTTTGGCGATCTCCGGGTTAAAGTGCGCCATAGCGAAGGCCTGCTTCCAGGTGTCCCACGGCCAGGTTTGGTTGCCGGAGAACCAGCGGCCGGTGACCGATGGCGTCACGGTATTGTGTTTTACCGCACCGCCTGGCGAGCGCCAGTTGCCGTTTAGCGTTTCAATAGCTTTTACCGCGACCCGGGTTTGTTCCGTTGTGGCATCCGGGTTGGTTAAGCCTTTTTGCAGATAATCTGCCCAGCGCTTTTGTGATGCAGCAAGATACCAGGCCGGGCGCGCCAGAATATCGCGGATCTGCGGCTGCTCTTTCGCCACATCCTCGGCGGTAAGCAGATGAGACCAGGTGGTGTAAATGGTTGTCGAACCACTGATATGGGCCTTCCCCGTAAAGCGATGACCGTTAACCGTGGTTTTCATAGCGACAGATTTATGCACCTGATACTCCGACTCACCGGAGGTGAGCAGATCCCAGGTTGAGCGCACTTTGCCGAAGGTGACTTTCAGACCGTCGTGCGTGGCGGTGATTTTGCGCTGATAGCCAGGGAATTCGCTATCAATGGTTTTATCCGACAGCGCTTTTCCCTCTTTGGCTTCCAGTTTCTCCAGCAGCTCGCCGTCCCACACCAGATCCAGCGGCGTGTTGCTGGTGATTTTGGTTTCCAGCAGCGAGGTGCGCGGGCTGGCAAAACGCAGCGTCATCTCTATTTGCACATGCTTAGATGACAGCTTTTGCACCAGCGCGCCGGGAATGCTGTAGGCCTCAAGCGCGAAATCGACCTTTTTACCGTGCTGGTACACCGTCAGACGGTCAAAATTATTGGCCATAAAATTGATGTATTCTTCGGTCAGCAACGCCACGCCTGGAAAGCCGCCCATCGTTGCAGGGCCGTCCGGGAGCAAATGACCGTGCCAGGCGCCGAGATCGAAAAATGGATTAAAGCGCTGGTGGTCGTCGTGATCGTAGTCATGCATGTAGCCCGGCGCACCGGTGCGATTAATGATGTTTTTAAAGTCGTTAGCACTGGCGGCATGTGCGGAGAAGTTCATCAGCAGGATACAGGCCAGCGGCGTAAGAATAGGTTTCATGTTCATGGTGTTCCGGTCCTTGTTACCAATAGAAATATTGCATCAGGAAGATTTGGTCGCTCGGGTCGCCAGATGCATTCTGCATATAGAACCGACTGTCGAAGGCGGTAGCGAAACGGCCGCCGCCGTATTCATACCAGATACCGAACTGCATAAAGGAAGTGGTTTCGTCCTCGGCGCGATCCGGTTGGTGTTTGGCGTAGCTATAAGCAGTGGAGAGGTAAACGCCTTTTAGCGCTTCATACATCGCGCTGACCATGTAGCCGGTTTCGGTGCCGGGCACATCCAGCCCGTCGGCGCGGCCCGTGTGGTGCCAGGCGCGGGCGGCGAAGTTGGGCGAAAGGATGCCGGTCAGGAACAGCTGTCCGGTACCATCTGTTATCTCCAGGCCGTTCATCCAGGTTACGCCTTCAGTCAGGTCGTACTGGATATAGCCGTTCATCATGGCTGGATAGGTATATTTATCGTCGTAGCGATCGTATTTACCAAAGTGCAGCCAGGCTTTGCTCTCGTCGTGGTGTCCGGCGGGCGTTGCTGTCACGCTGTAGCGCAAAGGACCGGTCAGGTTTTGCACCTTAATGGCAGTCATGATGTCACGGGTGTTGGGAATAACGTAGCCCAGGTCTGGAGTGAAATCCCCCCACCATTGCAGGTCATCCAGCGAAGAGTCCTGGCGCAGGCTGAGCATCAGCTCCGTTCTGTCATTGGTACGATAACCGCCGTAAAAGCGGTTGATCCCGCCCTCGAATCCGCCCCAGCTATGGTCAGGAACCCAGGCATTGCCCTGATGGTCGGCCTGCACGGTCCAGCCCTCGCCGTAGATCAGACCAAACCAAGAGCCGTGTTTTATCTCCAGGCCACCTTCTATATAGGTACCATCACTGTATTTATGTTTGTCTTGTCCTTCTAAATCCATATATCCTCCCATGCCCAATTCGCCATAAAAGCGAAATGAGGGGGAAGATATTTCTGGCGTTTTCGTGTCGTCGTGTTCTGCAGGGCGAACTTCTTCTGCACCCAGAGAGGAGACGCAGAAAAAGGGCAGGGCAATAATTGCCCTGCAACAATGGCTAATGTTTTTCATGCTTCGATCCTAAGCAAATAAAATTTAATTTTTATTGTTATATACCCGTCATACTTCAAGCTGCATGTGCGTTAGCTACGTTCGTTCACCTCAGTCACATAGTTATCTATGCTCCTGGGAATTCACTCACTTGCCGCCTTCATGCAACTCGAATTATTTTGGTTATAGCCTTGGCGAGTATTATTTATTGTTATTATGTTTTAGTCATTAATTGATATCTGAAGCAGGGGCCGCCTCAACAGCTTTTTCTTCTTTGGTTAGCCCTTTGATATATTTACTGTATTTCCACCAGGCAAAACCGAGGAAAATAACAATCCCACCGACGTTATAGAAAATAATGGTTATGATATTGCCGCCGGTTGGGAAGGTAGAGGCAATAAATCCGATGGTGAAAAGAACGATCAGCATCGACACCACAACAATGCCGGTTTTTTGCGAACCCATACGGAAGTCGCGCGGTAAGTGGTCCAGTTTTGCACGCAGATTCAGGTAAGCCAGCATAATAAACAGCGGCGGCAGCATCGAGGCGGCGGCGGTCATGTTGATGATAGTGTTCATTAAATCCTGCACGGTATTGGAACCGAGCGTCGGGATAATCATCAGCGGGATAACGATCAGGAACTGGATCCATGCTGCACGGGCCGGGACGCCGTTTTCATTCAGTTCGACGGTTTTTTTACCGAAAATACCCGCCGGAATTTCAGAGAAGAAGATCTTCACCGGCGTTGCGGTCCACATCAGCAGGGAGCCGAACATCGCGGTAAAGGAGACCAGGCCGACAAAGCGGTTCACGACCAACTCCGGCAGGCCGAAATATGCCGCCAGGCCGTGGAATACCTGCACCGATCCACCGGTAAACTTCAGCTCTTTGCTGCTGACGAAGACGTTAATCAGCACCGAGGAGATGGAATAGAGTACGCCGATAAAAATTCCGGCAATGATAATGACCTTCACGAATGATTTGGAGCCGCCCTTGACGTCGTTGACGTAAACCGCCACCGACTCCGCGCCGCCTGCCGCCATAAAAATCCAGGTGGTGATACCGAGGAAGGCCCAGTTAAAATTCGGGATCATTGCGTCTACGGTGATAGGGTCAGCAGGCTGTACGCCACCAACCAGCGCCGTACCTGCCAGTAAAATATAGGACAGCGTCAGCAGCAGCATCAACGTGGAGGTGACCGAGGTAATCGGCCCTAACATTTTTGCACCATTGGTCGAAACCCAGGTGGAGAAGGCAAACAGCACCATACTTAACACGGTGGTTGCGAACGGCGTCAGAATGTATTCGTAGCCTAAAAAAGCATATGAGGCGTAGGCAATAACGCGGGGCAAAAGCGAGGTAAAAAAGAACAGGTTAACGAACCAGTAGGTGTAGGCAGTAATAAATGCCCAACGTCCACCCAGCGAACTTTTTACCCATGCGTAGACACCGGCTTCGGAGTTTTTATTCAGCGAAACAAATTCGGCGATGATTAAGCAAAACGGAATAAAGTAGAAAATCGTCGCGAGGAAAAACATCGGTGCGGATGCCAGACCAAGCTCAATATTATTGTTGATTACGTTATTAAAACTATAAACCGCGGCAAAGGTGAGTGAAAGTAAGCCGAACTTGCCGATGGTATTACGTTTGGTATCAGACATAGCACATCTCCGATTCCTGATTATTATAGGGTACTGGCGGCGCAACGTCGGCGCCGCCTGTGTTTTTATTTATTATGAAAATAACCATCTTCGATGGTGACTTTGAGTACGACTTTTTTCACTGCGTTATTACAAATAAAACGATAGGCTTCATGGTTGTCACAAATAACCATTTGTCCTTCGTGCACTTCGACGGTTTTTCCACAACCTTTCAGATATTCGCGATCGGTTTCATCGCGATAATATTCAACCACCTGGAGATCCTCTTTGGCGGCATACTCTATTTTTTGCTGCCCTTGCAGGTAGTAATGGATCTCAAAATAACGACGATGACCGGTAAACAGCGCATCGGTCGCGGAGTCTGTCTCCACGCGGTAGCTCAGGGAATCACCGATAGAGTGGGCGACGCCTGGCTGAATATTGTCAATATTTTCAATAGCCTCGACGCAGCGTTGCCATTTCCGACCTGAAGCATAGCGTTGCTGGAACTGCTCTAAGTTGTCGATGATCCTCATTTTGTATTCTCGCTGTGCATATTCGTGGAAAAGAACCCGGTGCCAAAGGCGCGGTTGGCGGTGGTTTGAGCGCCAGATTCGCTGCCGGAAACCGGCAACAACGTGAAGCCGTAGCTGAATGACGTAAACCAGACGCGCCAGGAATCGAGTACTTCACTTCCCCACGAGTTGGAACCTAAGCCCAGCAACTGGTTGTCCAGATTCAGGGTGATGTCATCGCTACGCTGTAGCGCGTTGCAGTGTTGTGCGGCAAAGATATTTTCCGGCGTATAGCGCCAGGCGCTCAGGTTGACAGGGCGCTGCGGGACCACCAGCAGGCCGTTGCCGTGGCGGTTGGTTAGCGTTGCCCAACGCACGTCCTGACGATTGCCGTTGTTTTGCGGGAAAGGATAATTTTCGAACATCTCATCCACGCTGCTGCGCCAGATGTCGATGATGTTGGCCTGCTGGCTATCGGCATAGTTTTCACCGGGACCACGTCCGTAATACGCCACCTGGCCCAAATCACCGTTGATGCCCATCGTGAAACCGATGCACGGAATAATGTCCCGGTACTCGCCGTAAGGCTGGCCAGAAAGTTCCACATTCAGCTGACCGTCCGCGGCAATGCGCCAGCGATAGGTGCAGCGCATACCGAAATCGAATACCGGCGGGGCGATAATGGTCTGGCTGGTTATCAGCAGCGCATCATCGGTTTGCTCAAGGGTAAATTCGCGCAGATGCTCCTGCATAATCTGTAAATGATTCGGCTGCCAGAGGCCTTCGAACTCTTGCTTGTGGTTATCAATGGTCGGTTTGAAGAAATTAATCTTCGGCTCGCGGGTAATCAGCTCTTCGCCATTGACGTTCCAGGCGATCGGTTTACCGGTCAGCTTTGAAAAGGTCAGATGGAAGTTATAACCGCGAACGGTGCAGCTCTGGCGGCTGTCTTCCAGCGTCAGAGGGTTGGCGTTTTGCAGGCTAAACGGTACGGCAGCCGCCGTTCTGGCCTTCAGCGGGAACTGATAAGTCGCGATGTGATGCCCGGCTTCGCTGTATGACGTGCGGGAATCTTTCGTCACGGTGACGTTAAGGAACGCTTCGCGCGCATCCAGCTCCGGCAGTGCGCATTGCAGCAGCGCGTCGCTGTTGGGAGGAACGTCGCGCAGTTTTATCTGCTGAACAGAGAGCGTATCTCCTTCGGCGCGAACCTCAATATGCAAGGTGTAGTCGTCAAGCGTGGTGAACCAGAGTTTGTTTTCTACCCGTAGCTCGCCGCGGGCCAGATCCTGTGCGCGCACTTTCACCGGCGCAATTACCTGCTTGTACTCTTTCAGTCCCGGTCCTGGGGTTTGATCGGAATAAATCAGGCCATCAAGGCAGAAGTTGTAGTTGTTCGGATAGTCGCCGTAGTCGCCGCCATATTTGTACCAGACGTTGCCGTCGTCATCTTTAGCCTGAATCCCGTGATCGCACCACTCCCAGACATAGTGCCCCTGAATGCAATCATGCTGATAGAAGACGTTCTGATATTCCGTTAGCCCGCCGGGACCGTTGCCCATGGCGTGAGCATATTCACAGATGATGCGCGGTTTAGGATGCGGATATTCACCAAACTCATTCATCAGCGGCACGCGGGTGTACATGGTGGAGATGATATCCACCACTTCAGCGTCACGATCTTCTTCGTAATGGATCAGACGCGTGTCATCCAGCGCTTTCGCAGCGTGATACATGGCGCGGATGTTACAGCCGTATCCGGATTCGTTACCGAGCGACCAGATGATGATCGAAGGGTGATTTTTCTGCGCATGGACGTGGCGCACGATGCGCTCAACGTAGACATTTTCCCACAGTGGATCGTCGGTGATCCGACTGATATCGCCGATATTGGCGAAGCCGTGAGATTCAACGTCTGTTTCGGCCATCACGAACAGGCCGTAGATATCGCACAATTCATAGAAACGCGGATCGTTCGGGTAATGGGCGGTGCGTACGGAGTTGATGTTGTGCTGCTTCATTAACAGCAGATCTTTTTCAACGCGATCCATACCGACCGCGCGGCCCTTAAGATGATCGTTATCGTGGCGGTTAACGCCATGCAGCATCACGTAGCGGTTATTGATGTAAAACAGACCGTCGCGAACTTTAATATCGCGGAATCCAACGCGCTGTGGCACGACCTCAAGGATGTTGCCGCTGGCATCTTTCAGCGTCATCACCAGATGGTAGAGATACGGCGATTCCGCAGACCACTGCTGCGGCGCGCTAACCTTGAAATGAAAAGCGGTCTGCGTTTGTTTATCCACTTTCAGGGCGTTAATCACACCGCTATGCAGTGCCTTCTCACCGTCAAACAAGGTGTATTCGAGCGACGCTATCGCTGGCGTGGAGGCCAGGTTTTCCAGCGCAATGTCGCAGGAGAGGGTGGCGTCGCGATAGTCATCATCGAACTCGGTGCGAACGGTAAAATCTTGAATGTGGGTCGCCTGTTTGCCGACCAGATAGACGTCGCGGAAAATTCCCGCCGACCACCACATATCCTGGTCTTCAACGTAGGTGGAATCAGCCCATTGCATTACGCGAACGCACAGCAGGTTATCACCGGTCTTCACCACCGCGCTGATATCAAATTCGGCCGTCAGGCGACTGCCTTTGCTGAAGCCAACGTACTGACCATTCACGTAAACTTCGAAGTAGGTTTCTACGCCATCAAACTTAATCAGCGTCTGTTTGCCCTGCCAGCCTTCGCTGAGGGTGAAAATACGCTGATAGGCCCCGGTGGGGTTATTGGTCGGAACGTAGGGGACATCAATCGGGAAAGGAAAACCTTCGTCGGTATACTGCAGCTTGCCGTGTCCTTCCATCTGCCACATGCCGGGGACGGTGATGCTGCCCCAGTCACTCATAAACTGCGACGTAAAGGCTTCCGGCACCTGCAGCGGATGCTCAAAGAACTGAAAATTCCACTGACCGCTTAGCAGCTGAAAGAGACTGCTGGTTTCGCGGGCAAACGAGCGAGCCTGCGCAACGGAGTCGTAAGAGAAAAAATATGCGCGTGGCGCCAGTCGATTTTCGTGGGTGAGCTGAATGTTTTCCCAGCGATTCATAAGGCCTCCCGGTGGAGAAAAATCGGAACCATTCATTGTAATGGTGGGTAAGTGTAATTGATGGTGATTTTAGTAAAAGTTTTACTAAAATATAGCGGGTGAGGTGATTTACTTTAACTGGATCACGAAAATAATTCGGACGCGGAAAAGAATGCATGACAATGCGCGCCCGGCATCAGAAGAAACCGGGCGGGTTAACGGGGGATTTCAGCGGGTGGTGCCGCGCAGTTTTAGCTTGCTGGGAACAAAAACCAGCAGGGGAAGCGCACGCCCGTCACGGGCTTTTTCGAACAGCAGGTTGACGCCCTGACTGCCCATCATTTCCGAATGAATGCGAATGGTGGAAAGCGGAGGAAAGGTGAAACGCGCCGTTGGGATATCATTAACGCTAATCAGCGAAATATCCTGCGGAATATTCAGACCACGCTCGTGGATGGCGCGCAGAACGCCAATGGCAATCGAGTCTGAAGCCACAAACAAGGCGCTGGGATAGTCGGGTTTCGCCAGCATTTCTTTAGCCAGTTCATAGCCTGATGAACTGGAGAAACCGCCGCGATAGATATCCTGTTCAGAAACGACCTGCTGTAGACGACCGTATTCGACAAACGCGGCTTCGCGGATATCGGCCTTGCCTGGCTGGTCTTCGCCACCGATGAAACCAATGCGGGTGACGCCCTGGGCAATGAAGAAGTCGATGCTCTCTTTGCTGATGCGGGCCAGATCGATATCGACGGCGTCATATTCGCTGCCGGATTCATGGAAATCGATAAAGCAGATGTTGTCGGTAAGCGCTGTTGCCGCCTCGCGCAGAGCGGGAGAAGGCTTGCCGACAATAAGAATGCCGGTAATGTGTTTGCCCTCCGGCAGACCACTGTGCTCATAGCAGTTGGTCAGTTCGATCCCGAGTTTCTCACACTGGGTTTCAATCCCATGGCGGATCGCGAGGTAGTAAGGATCGTTGATTTCCAAATCTTGCTGATAGCTGTAGAGCGCCAGAATATGCTGGGTGCCGAGCGCGCTGGTCTGGTTCTTTCGGGCGCTGCTGGTTTTGTACTCCAGCTTTTCCGCGATCTCCAGAATGCGATGCTTAGTCTCTTCTTTTACATTCAGCGTGGGGTCATCGTTTAAAACCCGGGACACTGTCGCCAGGGACACGCCAGCTTCGATTGCGATGTCTTTAAGTGTTGCCATGTTTGCCTTTTCCCTGAGTTACCTGCGCATTGTAAATGAAGTGCTTATCTATTCATCTGTTTTCAGTAAAAAAAGCATGATTAATTGACATGCTCGGGGTAAAACTGGGCTTTCAGAGTGTGATGAGTACGTCATTTCCCCGCTTTTGAGAACAATGCCCGGAAAATATTTTGCTAGTATTTAGTAAAATTTTACCAAAGGAGAAAACAATGGATACCGTCGCATTTGCTGATTTTGCCCGAATGGAAATACGTGTTGGAAAAATCGCACAGGTAAAGCGCCATGACAATGCCGATAAGCTGTATATCGTACAGGTAGATGTGGGAGAGCGTACGCTGCAAACCGTAACCAGCCTGGTGCCTTACTACAGTGAAGAGGAGTTGATGGGCAAAACGGTGGTGGTGCTGTGTAATCTGCAAAAGGCCAAAATGCGCGGTGAGACATCAGAGTGCATGCTGCTGTGTGCGGAAACCGACGACGGTAGTGAAAGCGTACTGTTGACGCCAGAACGCCTTATGCCTGCTGGTGTGCGGATTGTTTAAGTTAGGCTAATTGCCGGATGGCGGCTGCGCCTTATCCGGCCTACAAAAGAGTGTCTTTTATAGGCCGGGTAAGGTTGTTACATTTGCTCCACGCTCACCCGTAATGCTGCCAGGGCTTTGCGTGTCGATCGCAATACCAGATCGCATTGCTCGATCGTTAACGTCAACGGCGGTTCGATGCGGATCGTCTTTGCATTGTTAAGCGTGCCGGCAACCAACACCCGCTGGCGGAACATCTCACTGGCAAAGTTGTAGCCGATTTCATTATCGACAAACTCAATCGCCATCAGCATGCCCTTACCGCGTACATCATGCACCAGGTCCGGGTATTCCCGCGCAAGCTGGCGGAAACCATCCAGCAACATATCGCCTTTCTGCTCCGCCTGAGCCGGTAAGTTTTGCTCCAGCAGGACGTTAATGGTGGCCAGCGCAGCCGCACAAGCGAGCGGGTTGCCGCCAAACGTGGTGGTATGCAGGAAAGGATTGTCGAACAGGACGGAGAACACCTCTTCGGTGGCAATGGTCGCGCCAATTGGCATCACACCGCCGCCCAACGCTTTGGCCAGGCACATAATGTCGGGTTGCACGTTTTCGTGTTCGCAGGCGAACATCTTGCCGGTACGCCCCATGCCGGTTTGCACTTCGTCAAGGATCATCAGCGCGCCAAACTCATCGCAAAGTTTACGAACGGCGGTCAAATAACCTTGCGGCGGCAGGATCACTCCTCCTTCACCCTGGATCGGCTCGAGGATCACAGCTGCGACATCGTCACCGGTCTTTTTACACTCGCTGAGCATGGTGCGCATTGCGTTAATATCGCCAAACGGCACATGACGGAAGCCCGGCAGCAGCGGCATAAAAGGTTTACGGAAGGTGGATTTAGCCGTAGCGGACAGCGCGCCCAGTGATTTACCGTGGAATGCGCCGCTGGTGGCAATAAACGTAAATTTACCGCGCGGCGATTGATATGCTTTCGCCAGCTTCAGGGCGGCTTCAACCGACTCGGTCCCGCTGTTACAGAAAAAACTGTATTTCAGTTTACCGGGCGCCAGTGCGGCGAGGGTTTTTGCCAGCATGGCCCGCAGAGGGTCAAGTAACTCCTGGCTGTGCAGAGGTTGTTTCGCGAGTTGATTCTGTACGGCGGAAACCACGACTGGATTACGGTGCCCCACGTTGAAAATTCCAAAACCACCCAGGCAATCGACGAACTCCTGCCCCTGGGTGTCGACAAGCGTATTCAGGCTTCCCGCTTGCCACTCTACGGCTCCGTAATCCCCGCCTGCAGTTACAGATTTTCGATACTCTAAGAACCCCGGATTGACATGCTCCTTGAAGTACTCAATCACCTCTCGGTTTAACGATTTCATTTCCTCATGATCAAGCGTGCGCTTTTCGATGAGATTCAGTGCGTGTGCGCTGCAGGCCAGGGCCGATGCGCTGGAAGGTAACCTGTTCAAAATATGCTCCCGGAGCTCGCGTATCACATGATACTGATTTAAGTATTGCAGGGATTGCGCCATTCCGGCGCGCTTAGCAAAAATCGGGATAAATACCAGGAATCATCTCATTTGCGCAACATTTAATGCCATATTTTAACATTTGCTGGCATTTTGCCCAGGTCAGAAGCCTGAAAACAGATCGAGTAAACGCAAATTTGCGCTAAAAATGGGCAATATTTGCACTGTGACGGTGCGCTGGTAGAAGTGACGTTGAATAGTTACTAGATGAAAGTATTTTAAATCAATGGATTAGAATGCGTACAGATTTTGAGGTTTAATCGCAAATTGCGATCTAAATCAAATTTAACAACTAAAGATAAAAAAATTATCGCCGAAATAACATAAGCCGAAAGAGTTAACAACCAGATAACCTGCACAGGACGCAATCATGTCTTCTCATCCCTACGTTAGTCAGCAAAATACACCGCTGGATGATGATATCACCCTCATGTCTACCACCGATTTACAAAGCTATATCACCCATGCGAACGATACATTTGTCCAGGTCAGTGGCTATCAGCTGAATGAATTGCTCGATAAGCCGCACAATCAGGTTCGTCATCCGGACATGCCAAAAGCGGCGTTTGCGGATATGTGGTACACCCTGAAGCAGGGCGAGCCATGGAGCGGGATTGTGAAAAACCGGCGTAAGAATGGCGATCACTACTGGGTGAGGGCCAATGCGGTGCCGATGGTGCGGGAAGGACGCGTGACCGGGTATATGTCGATTCGTACCCGGGCAACTGACGAGGAAATTGCGGCGGTAGAGCCTTTATATAAAGCGCTGAACGAAGGACGTTGCAACCGGCGTATTCATAAAGGGCTGGTGGTACGCAAAGGCTGGCTGGGTAAACTGCCGGCGATGCCGATTCGCTGGCGGGTGCGCAGCGTGATGGCATTCCTGTTTGTCCTGCTAGCGGTCGCATTGCAGCAAATGGGCGCCGAATGGCCGTTACTGCTGATGAGCGCGTTGGTGATGGTGCTGGGAACGGCTATTTTCGAATGGCAAATTGTGCGTCCTATTGAGAATGTCACCCGTCAGGCGCTGAAAGTGGCGACCGGTGAGCGGAACAGCGTGTCGCATCTTAACCGTAGTGATGAACTAGGCCTGATGCTACGAGCAGTGGGCCAGCTTGGGTTAATGTGTCGCTGGCTCATTCACGACGTCTCCAGCCAGGTGAGTTGCGTGCGCAGCGACAGCGAAACGCTGGCGAAAGGCAGCGATGATTTAAACAAGCATACGCAGCAGACTGTCGAGAACGTGCAGGAAACGGTGACCACCATGAATCAGATGGCGGCATCGGTGAAACAAAACTCAGAGACCGCCGCCGCGGCCGATAAGCTCTCTATTGCCGCCAGTAGCGCGGCAACGCACGGCGGTGAGGCGATGGATACCGTCATCAAAACCATGGACGATATCGCCAACAGCACCCAGCGGATCGGCACCATTACGACGCTGATTAACGATATTGCCTTCCAGACCAACATTCTGGCTTTGAATGCCGCTGTTGAAGCCGCGCGGGCGGGCGAGCAAGGGAAAGGGTTCGCCGTGGTGGCGGGAGAAGTACGTCATCTTGCTAGCCGTAGCGCCAGTGCAGCCAATGATATCCGCAAGCTGATTGATGCCAGCGCTGACAAGGTGCAGTCCGGATCTGACCAGGTTCACGCCGCAGGACGCACGATGGACGATATTGTGGCGCAGGTGCAAAACGTCACTCAGCTGATCGCCCAAATCAGCCACTCCACGCTGGAACAGTCAGATGGTCTTTCCAGCCTGACCCGTGCGGTGAATGAGCTGAGCAACATTACACAGAAAAACGCCGAACTGGTTGAAGAGAGTGCGCAGATTTCCGCGATGGTGAAACATCGCGCGGGTCGTCTGGAAGATGCGGTTACGGTGCTGCATTAATACTAAAAATACAGGCGGAACGTCAGGCATATGGGTTCCGCCTGCTGTGCAGATTAATCCAGCTGAGTAATATCCAGCGCAGCGCGATCGATAATACCGATGATTTTTTTGATCTGCGCATCGCTGGTATCACCATGATTGACGCGTAGATCCAGCACGGCTTTGAAGTTTTCCAGCGCGCGTTTCATCTGTGGATTTTTGCGTAATTCAAAACCTACGCAGCGGGCTTTAATCCGTTCGTGGATATGTTCCAGATGTTCACGGTTCTCATCCAGCCACTGCTGGCCCTGAGTCGTGATCGCAATCTGTTTACGCCCACCT
Source organism: Citrobacter portucalensis (assembly GCF_002042885.1). GTDB lineage: Bacteria > Pseudomonadota > Gammaproteobacteria > Enterobacterales > Enterobacteriaceae > Citrobacter > Citrobacter portucalensis. The sequence goes on along the minus strand of NZ_MVFY01000010.1, from coordinate 488 downwards.
TCCTCGTCGCTGACGGTGATCAGTGCCTGATCCTGCAAGAAATCCAGCGTTGGATAGATAACGCCCGGGCTTGGGGTGTAATTACCCTGGGTCAGGGTTTCAATCGCTTTAATCAGCTCATAGCCGTGGCTGGCGTCGCGGGTCAAGATATCCAGAATCACCAGGCGTAATTCGCCGTGGCCAAAGAACCGCTGACGACGACCACCGCCGCCACCACGACCGTGGCGATGTCCGCAACCCTGCTCGTGGTGATGTTCTTTGTTACAACCTTCATGGCGATGTTCTTCACCTTTGCAGCAACCTGCATGGTGCTCGTTGTGGCGGCCTTCATGGTGATGTCCTTCACCCTTGCAGCAGCCTTCGTGTTGGTGCTCTGTGTGCTTACAGCAACCTTCATGATGGTTTTGCATCATCGTCTCCTGATGTTATTTAGATATATCTAATTTATATCTAAAAATTATCAGTTTGCAAGTCTACAAATTATATTC